>JAEUWC010000003.1 GCA_016786465.1 Bdellovibrionales bacterium
AACTTTGCCCAGCTGACTGGAAAAAAGGTCAGTCGACGATCAAGACCTGATTTTCTAGGTGAAGGTCGCAAAGCCATCAGCTGAAGCGCTTTCCAAGCTACTTCAAGAAGCGGAAAGCCCCAGCTGGAAAAAAGCACAATGGATCGGACTGCGCGAAGTTTCGGAAACGACGACTTCGCGCAGTGTCCGTGACGGCTTTCCGGAACAAAACCAGGCTTTCTCGTCACGAGGATGGATGGTCGAAGTTCTGGTGCAAGGGCAATTTGCGTACGTAGCAACGCCGGCGCGTTCCGTAGAAAGCCTGCGTGCTGCCGTGGACCGTGCGATGGCTCGGGCCGAATCAGCGTCCCGATACGGCGTTTTCAAGTTCACTGCTGAACAAAGGCCGCCCACGCGTGGCCAGTATCAAAGTCCTTTTTTGAAAGATGCATCAGCCCTTCGCCCTGGGCAGGTGAATGATTTTCTGATCCGCGTTTGCCAGGCGTTGAAGGTATCGCCTGAAATCGTTCGAACTGAAGCGATGCTTCGAATGGTTGAAACGGATTTCGCGTTCGCGTCGACCAACGGGGCCGCTTGGACCCAAAACTTCCTTCTATCGTCCACACATTACGGCGTCGTTTCCCAAAAAGACGGCCAGATTCAGCGAAGGTCCGATAACGGATCTTTTGCGCGGTCCCGCCAAATGGGAATGGAAACCTTGGACGAATCCGACCTGGATCGCGCGCGCGTTGTGGGAAATCAGGCTTTGGAACTTTTGTCGGCACCGAATTGCCCAACGGGCCCGACAGAACTGGTTTTGTCGTCGGATCAAATGATGCTTCAGATTCATGAAAGCATCGGGCACCCGCTAGAAATCGACCGCATCTTGGGCGACGAAAGAAATTACGCGGGATCCAGTTTCGTCAAGCTTTCGGACTTTGGAAAACTTCAATACGGATCCAAACACCTGAATGTCAGTTTTGATCCGGGATATCGGGGCGAATTCGCCAGCTATCGTTTCGATGATTCCGGCGCCGAAGCTAAGAAAGAATACATCATTCGGGATGGATTGCTTCTTCGGGGACTGGGCGGACTAGAAAGTCAGGCACGTTCAAGTGCCCCCGGAGTTTCAAATTTCCGATCTTGTTCGTGGAATCGGCCGCCGATCGATCGGATGGCGAATTTGAATCTGGAACCCGGGACGGTGTCTTTTGATCAAATCATCGGTTCGATTGATGACGGCGTTTATATGGAATCGAACCTTTCTTGGTCGATTGATGATTATCGAAACAAGTTTCAGTTTGGCTGTGAATACGGGCGCCGAATTCGTGGCGGAAAGCTTGCGGAAGTCGTCCGTAACCCCAATTACCGCGGTGTCAGTACGCCGTTTTGGAATTCCCTAAAGCAAGTCGGAAATTCGCAAACGGTTGGGGTCTGGGGAACACCGTACTGCGGAAAAGGCGAACCCAATCAAATCATTCGCGTGGGGCATGCATCGCCGGTTTGTCATTTTTCCGGGGTCGAAGTCTTTGGCGGTGAAAAATGATTCGCCACGAAGATTTTCAGCAGATCAGTCGCGAACTTTTCAAAGGCTTGGACACCAATTTGATTCTGACACTGAATCTGACTGCCGAAGAAACCGATTTTTCGCGCTGGAACGATTCGCGCGTGCGCCAGACGGGTACCGTTTCTGACCGATCGCTTTCATTGTCGCTGATGCAGGTCGAAAAAGAAGCGGGGGCTTTAAGGCTTCGGCGGTCAGAAAAAGTCGTTTCTTTGTCGGGCGATTTTCAACAGGACATCAATGACCTAAAGGCAAACCTTTCGGACCTTTCAAAAGAAGTTTCAGAATTGCCTGTGGATCCGTTTCTGACGGTGCCGGAAAATTTTGGAAGCAGCCGAAAAGTTTTCAACGGAAAGCTTCCGGAAGACACCGGCGCTGCTTTAGGGAAAATTTTTGCTTCATCCCCAAACGCTCCACTGACGGGAATTTTTTCAAGCGGAAGGATGATCCGCGCCAATTCCAGTTCACTGGGACAGGACCATTGGTTTGAAACGGATCTTTCGCATTTTGATTTTTCTTTAGTGAAGTCGGATCCGCAGGGTCAAGCCCGCGCCGTGAAGTTAGATTGGGCGGGGGGAATTTTTGATCCCTTGGCTGTTCAGGCTGAAATTCATGAAGCCGCGCAGAAGATGGATCTGATGATGCGCCCAAAGAAAAAGATTCGACCTGGGGCCTATCGCACCTATTTGACCGCAGCTTCAGTCGCAGAAATTACGGGCATGATCGCAGGCATCTTCGGAGAATCTGCGGTTCGCAAAATGGGAAGCCCTGCAAGACTTCTTCGTTCGGGTGAAGCCCTGCTTTCGGAAAAAGTGACGATTCATGAAGATCTTTCCATGGGGTCAGTGCCTGTCTTTAACTTTGCGGGTGAAAAAGGGCACGACCTGACCACAGTGGTTCGATCGGGGCGCTTCAGCGAATCCTTGGTGTCGCGATCGTCAGCAACGGAATTCGGAATTCTTTCAAACGCGGCAGCTGAATCCGAAGCAATTCGTGCTGTACGACTTGAAGGCGGAAGTCTTTTTGAAAAAGACGCGATCGCGAAGCTAGGTGAAGGGCTGTATCTTTCGAATCTTCATTACTTGAACTATTCCGACTTCAGCGCGGGACGCCTGACGGGGATGACTCGTTACGCTTGTTTCTGGGTCGAAAACGGAAAGCTTTCGGCGCCGATCGAAGACCTTCGTTGGGATGACAGCATTTTCCGTTTTTTGGGTTCGGAATTGGAAGACCTGACCCGGGAAGTGCGTTTTCTTCCAAACGGATCAACCTACGAGTTCCGTCAATTGGGCGGCGCTCACGTTCCCGGTGCGTTACTGAAGTCCTTCCAGTACGTCTTGTAAGTTCTTCGTCTAAAATCAGTGACTTAAAGCGCCGTCAAAAAGCAGTCGCGATCGGCATTTTTGGCCGCATTTTAGGATCAGATCAGGACTCAATCTTTCCTTGAGTTAGCCGAAAAGATTCATAAGAATTGTTTTAACAGAGTCGTTCAATACATACGGGGAGATCGTTATCCATGAATCTTTTTAAGTCAGTCAGTTTAAGTCTTGGGGCTGCCCTTCTAGTCGCAACCGCATCTTTTAGCGGTTGTGCAACGGGTGGAAAAACGGCGGGTCGTTCGGTAGCTAACGTCAGCGCACTGGCTACGTTTGCGGAAACGGTCGCTGCACGCACCGGAGCATCGGCTGCGACTGTCGAAGCAGCCGCACAAAGTTACATTTCGACGACCTTCTTGGCCGGCGCTGCTTTCAGTTCTTTGAGCGCTGCTGACCAAACCAAGTACGTCAATTCAATGCTTGCGAATTTGAAAGCCGGCGACAGCAAGCTAGCAGCTGCTTTGGGCCTAACGGGCTTGAAGAAGGCCGAATTCGTTACCTTGGCTGCTGAAATCGCAGCAAAAGGTGAATCAGTCGGTTCGACTGGCGCAACCGGTTACGGCAAAGGCGAAGTCGATCCTGACGTTGCTGCTGCTGTGAACAAGATCAGCGACAAGTCGCTTCGTCAGCGCTACCGCTTGGCTGCAAACAACATTCAGGCTTTGGCAAACGACCCTGAAATTTTCCCGATCCTAAAAGAAGTCGTGATCGAAGGCGCAGGTTTTTCAGCAGAAGCTCAACAGGCTTTGTTGGGCGAATTGAACTGCGTCGCTGATCGCCGTCTTGCAGGTAAGGCGGAATTGGTGAACGGACGCGAGATCATCAAGAAAGTCCGTCAGGCCATCCGTGGAACCGGCGTTTCGATCCAACAAGTGGCACAGGCTTGGGACCAAGCATCGGTCGAAGTGATCGGACGTTCGACCCGTAAGAATCTTCGTACCCCTTGCGACTTTATCGATGAAAAAGTCGCATTGGCTCCGTAATTCGACCAGTCGTTTAGCGAAGTAACCCGTATGAAGGCCCCGAAGACATCTTCGGGGCCTTTTCTTTTGCCCTGTCAAACCCCTAGACAGCTGTTCACACCCCCTTCGCCAAGCCTTCCTTTCTTCGGTTTTGGTACGTATAAGTACTTGAAATAAAAGCTAAAAAAGTTCGAATCTTGGGCCCTGGTTTGGAACGCTCCGTGCATCCTTAGGTTCCCAAGAGAGATCGATGAAACTGAAGTGGTCGTTTCGCCATTACCTTTTGAGCACCCTCGCCTGCCTGGGAATGTCCCAAGCCTGGAGCGACAAAGTTCACCCATTGGTGGAAACCGCCATGGTCATTAGTGCCGGCCTGTCCGAGCAAGAAGGACGCTACTGGCAGTATCCCGAGAATCTGCGACTGAACCCACGACTTCCCGAATTCTTTCGCGCACGACAGGTTCAAGAGCTTCAGGAACAGATCGACGAAGAACTGAGCAAATCCAAAGAAAAGATCACCTACAAAGTCACTGAGCAGGATCTGACCGTTTTTGAAGATCGTTCGGCGGGTGGATTGGGCCTAGAAGGGGTGCGTCGCCTTTTGATGAGCCTCAGGCAGGCCATTCACAAGCATTCCGAAAGCGTCACGTCCAAGAGCTCGGACCTGGGGCTTGCCCCTTTGGTTCGGGCATCCGTCATTTACATGGGGATGCTGTACCGAATGCATCTTCTCTTTGCCCGTGCTGCTTACAACACCGTTCAGATGGATCTGGATCCGGAAGATATTCGTGGAAAAATGTCGCCACAGATTCTGCAATTCAGCTGGGAACAACTGGACGCTAGCTTGGTGGTTTCTCGCCGGGCAGGTCTGCTTTTGATCGGAGAACTTGCTGAATTCAAGGTGCCTACGAAAGCGCGCCACTTGAACAACGGCGACAGTCCGAATCTGGATATTGAATTCGTATTAACGGAAGAACAAAAACAGTTTGCGGAATTCCTGGTTCTTTCAAGGGACCCGTCGGACTGGACATTGGATTTTTTGAATTCAAGAACGGGAACCGGAAAGTACAACACCGAAGAAATGAGCCGGGATCAGAATCTTTATTCTTTCCGGACGCCGGAAGCCTATGCGCGAATTCTTCAATTCGTTGCGATTCGAGAATCCTTGATCAATCGATATTCGCTGAATCGGATGTTTGAAACACCGGTCGCGGAAAAATCGGTTCAGTACTGTGGCCCCGGTTTCCTGTCTTTGCGTCCTGAAGAAGGTCTGGTTCGAAAAAGCGCTGCTTATCAGGAATTGGCCGCCAACGATCGCTGGAACGTCTTTAATGAAAAGCTTCCGGACCTGAACAAACTGGTTAGCGACCGCCCGATCTTCAGCCCGCAGCAGTCTGGAAAGCTGATCGTCGATTTTGCGGCTTTGCACCAAAAAGAAATCAGTCTTGAAGATCAAGACACCTACGACATGGAACTTCTGGCCATTGGACAAAAGAACGTTCAGGTCGAAAACGCCCTTTTCGATGACAAGCGCGAAAGTATCGTGAAGCTCAGTTCCCTGAATGGCGACAACTTGGAAACGGATTTGGTCGCCCAACGCTTGGCCAATATTGCTTTTCGTTTTCGCGCTGATGCCCATAAAAAGGTGATTCGAGAGAACTTGATGAAGGATACGCCTGCATTGAAGGCGCAGGATATCGATGCGTTTTTGGACAAGGCCCTGAAAAAGAAAAAGGCAGGGTACATCGCGGCATTGAAGGAAGCATTGAAAGCACCGTTGGCTGAAATGAGCAAGCAGACCAGTCCAAAGCAGATTGCAACCGAAGCTTACGAAAGCAAAATCAATCAGCTTCGCAAGGCGCTAGCGGCATCCGGGCCAGCGGCGTGGGAATTGATGAAGATCAAAAGCATGAGCGTGTCGGACAAAAGAAAGCCGGTATCGGCCTTGTACCGAAACCAGATCAATGATCCGGCGTTTTTGAAAATGTTCTTCGATGCAAAGAAGAATGACCACGAAGTATTCGCCAAAGCGTGGAGGCACAAAGAAATCGTCGCCGAAGTCGATGCATTTTTTGGAGAAATCACGCGCCGCTTTGAAAATGCGCCTGAACCGGATCCATCGACTGGGGTGGAAAAATTGGCCCAAGTCGTTTCAGAAGTGGCCACTGAATATGCGAATCAGTATCCCTATGACCGCATCGGTGTTCAGCTTAAAGAAGCCAGCTATGTGAAGGTCGACGGCGTTCGGGTCGAAAATCCGAAGCTGACCGCTTACGATAAGCGCAAGATTTACACGATGGAAGAGGGCTTTGACGCCGTATTCAAGGCGTTGAATATCTTGCCCCGCAAAGTCAGCAAGGAAATCGAAGTGTATGATCCGAAGCTGAAGAAGAACGTGAAAAAGTGGAATGAAAGCTGGGCTGTGAACATCAAGAAGAACGCAGCGTTCACGCCGACCTATAATGATCACGAACTTCTGAACAGCTTTATCGTTGCATTGGCAGAAAAAGGAAACGTTCTTCTTGGATCGACTTGGCAGGTAAACCCTTATCAGAACCCGTATCTGAGCGATGAAGGCCCGTCGCAGTACTATGGATGGGGCCGCCGCAGTCACTATGAAATGCGAGACCATTCAGTGGTTCAGCAAGTCGGAATCTTTGCTTATAATCCAAACACCGGCGCGCTGGACGACGCAGTGGTTCGCCGAATATTGAAGACTGCTTTGAAAAAAGCGCATACGGCTGCAGGTGGTTTGGTTGAAGATTTCTGCGGAATCAATCCGTTGATGTACGCAACAAGTGATCAGTTCGGAAAACTTTTTCACGCAATGTCCGGAACTCGCGCAGCCTTGGCCAATGGCAACCGCGAAATCACGATGATGGATATGGAAATGTCGAAGCACTTTCGCACCACTGCTGAAAAGATTCAGCAGGATATCATTGCGCCGATGTACGGAAATATCGGGATGCTTCTTTTGGTTGGAATTGCAATCGGACTTTTGACTCCGGTCGTTCCGATGTTGGCCCCGCTAGCGGCGGCATTTACGTGGTCTACGGCCAGCGGTGTGATCCTGAATTCATCTTTCGTGGCCATGGCGACGCTGAACTTAGCTTTTAATACGACGACTAAGCTGATCGATGCCCCTGCGCGTGCGGCTTACACGACCCAAGTCGCGCAGTCTCAGGTCGGCGACGGCGAAACGATTTCCAGCTGGTCGGCGGTTCGAGCCGAACGTGCGCAAGTTGAAAAAGGCGTGAAGACCTGGGCGATCACGTCGATCATGGAAGTTTATGCGGTGGCATCGATGGGACCCAAAGCTTTGTCTGCTTTGAAAAAACTTTTTCCTGCCCCGACTCAGGTCACGTTTTCGGTTCAGCCCGGGCCCGTGGTCGGTGGCGTTTCAGATTATTCGGGATACCGAGTGACATCCAAACTGGAAGACAAGCTCAAGGCCTTTGGTGGTTACATCAAGCGTTTAGGCAAACCGAAACCGAATCCAGGCTACTAGTCCGCCGATTCCGACGGTTGCCCAGCTGGGAAGTCGAAGGGATGCCGCAGTTAAAAGGGCCAGCACCACGGCCTTGTCGATCGACTGTATCGAAAACGTCGTCAATTGCCACCAGGTCGCCAAGATGGATCCGATCACTGCTGGAATCGCGCCGCTGGTGAAAGCGGCAAAAGCGGGCTTTCCGCTAACACGGTCCCAGATCCTAGGAGCAATCACCAACATCAAGATGAAAGCGGGAAGAAAAATGCCCAGGGTTGCTACACATGCTCCGACCCAGCCCGCCACTTGATATCCTAAGAAAGTGGTCGTGATGATCACCGGGCCAGGCGTAATCTGACCCAAAACCAAGCCGTCCAAGAACGTGGACCTGGAAAGCCACTGGGTTTTCTGAACAAATTCGCCTTCAAGCAAAGGCACGATGGCTAGACCCGTTCCAAACGTGAATGCGCCTGCCTTGATGCAAATCCAAAAAAGGGTCAACACCATCCACGGATCGGTTCGCAGAAATTTTCGTCGAACCAGGTAAGAAACCAGCATGAAGATTCCAGACCCGACGATCAAGGCGGGTTCGTGACTGGGGTAGCGACTGATCCAGTAAAAGGCGATCGCGCCAATAGTCCAAGAAGTCGGACTTTTGATTTCTGGCTTGGCCATGCGCAAGGCCGAAACCAAAATCAGGGCCAATGCACCGATTTGAAGTCCGTGTACCGTTTCCTGAATCAGGGGTTGCGAGATGAACCCAGGGGGAAGCGAACTGTAACCAGCGCTCAGCGCTAGCATCAAAAAAAACGCCGGAAGGAAGTAGGCTAAACCAGCAGCCAAACCCCCCGCTGTGCCGGCGCGAAGTCTTCCCACTTGAATCGAAACCAAGGCACCGACGGGTCCGGGCAAGGCTTTGCAAACGGCGGTGATTTCTGAAAATTTTGCTGCTGGCAGCCATTTCAGTTTTTTGACGGTTTCTTGCTCGATCATGGCGATCAAGGCCAGGGGGCCGCCAAACCCCACGGCACCGATTTTCACAAAAACGGTGAAGACTTCCCGAAATCCCGACATACCCGCATATTGCCACAGGAATTTGTATGAAGTGATTGAAATGAAAAGATTTCTAAGAGACCATTGCACTAAGTCATGGTGCGGATCGCAGCTACTTCCGGAAGGGTCCTTGCGGCATTGTTGGCCGTTCAACTTCTTTTCGGAATCAACTATGTGGTTTCCAAGTTCGTGCTTCACGCGTTCCCGCCGCTGGTCTGGGCCAGTGGGCGGATCATCATTGCGTCGATCATCATGCTTGCGGTCGCACTTTTGCTTCGACGCAAGCACCCTAAACCCGACAGAAAATTTTTCGTCCCGCTGATTTTTTTCGCGCTTTTGGGAACGGTGATCAATCAAGCGTCTTTCTTGGTGGGCTTGAATTACACGACGTCGACCAATTCAGCGATTCTGAACACTTTGATTCCGATTTTTACTTTGTTGATCGTCACTTTGCGCGGTCAAGAACCTGCGACGCCCCGACGTGTTTTGGGATTTGTCAGCGCGTTCGTCGGCGTTTTGATCATGCGACGGGTGGAAGAATTCACCTTGTCGAATACGACCTGGATTGGCGACCTTCTGACCATTTTGAATTGCTTAAGCTATGCGATCTTTCTTTCTTACGGAAAGAAGTTTTTGGAAAAGCATGACCCGATTTGGACTACGACGTGGCTATTCTTTTACGGTTCGATTGGTCTGACGCTTTTGGCGATTCCGGATTATTCACGCTTCCACATGCCGGTGATCAATTCGCAGCTGGCTTGGGCGATGGTTTTCGCAATCGTGGGCGCCACTTTATTGACGTATTTCCTGAATTTCTGGGCTTTGGCGAACGCGAAGTCTTCGATGGTCGCCTTGTTCATTTATTTGCAACCTGTGGTCGCAAGCTTCATTGCATGGATTTGGATGAATGAAACCGTAGGCGCGCGCACTGTTCTAGCTAGCCTTTTCATTCTGATCGGATTTGTGATGGCGCTTAGCCCCGAAAAACGCTGGTACGAGGTCCTATTGGGCCTAGGGCGCGCGTTTAAACCAACCAAAATCTAGTCGGATTTACTGAACTTTTTCGATCGAGCACCGAAAAGTAAAGAGATGAGCACTCTTCTTCTTCGGATTCTCTTTCTAGCGACCCTTCTTTGTCCGGCGGCTTACACGCCTTTGGCGTCAGCGGATGAAAAAGAAGGGGCTGAAGGGGTCACCGCCCACTACAAAATCCCTCAAGCGGACGGCACTGAAGAAACGCTGACCGTGGATGGCGTGTGGATGCCCGTAGCTTCGAAAGAAGAACTGGCGTCGATCCTGGAACTGACCAGCACGGCCTATCCGGGAACCGCTGAAGAACCCGTTCTTTTTTACACAGATTCAGATGGCGATCGTCAAGCGCACCGCAAGGGTCTTTTAGCGCGAGCTTGGGATTGGCTGAAGGGTCAGAAACGCAAAACAGAAGTTTCAGAAATTTCTTCAAAAGATCAGGACAAGCTGACCTTTCTTCTGAAGACGAAGAATTTCTTCAAGACGATCTACAAAAAACCTACAAAAACTGAAATGCGCTTGGGCTTGGTTCAAGCGACATATATGGGAATCACGTCCGCTTCGATGTTTTTTTCAGCTTCAGGAATTGATCCCATTTCCGCTTTCGCAGCGACGGCGCTTCGGACTGCGCTCAGTGTTTTTCACGGGCCGTGGGGTGGAACCACCGATCGATTCTTAACCCGCCAGTTTGCAAAGCCACTTGAACGAACGGGCAGGGTGGCTGAAATGATTCGTCGGCAGGCCTACAACTGGGTTTGCACCACTGCGATTCGCCTTTTGTCAGGGCCGCTGAACGGTTTGGGTGCCGCTTTCACTTTGCAGGGTCAGCTTGAAATTCTGACTTACTTGGTGACGGTTGGCTTTGGCGGAGCCTATTTGCATTCATCACGCATGGCGGCTTTCAAAGACGATGTCGACACAAACGCGCGGATGAGTTTTGCGTCGTTTCTTTTGACGGCGCCGGTGCAGATGGCTGATCTTTCGGGTCTTGGCAAAGGTGTTGTTTTTGATCTGGGATATTACCAGATCAAGGAATCCAGTTTGGTCATCGTCGGTGTTTACGCGGGGTTAGTGATCGCGCTGCGCACGGCACCCAAACTGATTAAGAAACTTTTGTATTCGCTGGATGGCCCTGTGGCGAAAATCAAACGCCTTTTCGCAAAAAAGCGGATCGAACTTCCGGCCAAGTGCGGCGACAGTTTGAAAAAGGAATCTGAACCCGACATTCCAGATTCCGTGGTAAGCTCTTAGTCCTGTGCGAATACTTCTAGTCCACGACAAGAACGACGAATATCGGGACAAAATCACGTTTTCCCTGGAAAGCCAGTTTGGGGCTGAAGTCGATGAAGTGCGCACGCTTGAACAGGCGAAGCTTTTGGTTTCGGAAAAAGCGGACGCCTTTGACCTTCTGATTTGCGATTATCAAAAAGGCAGTGTCGCTCACTTCGAAGAATTTCAGCGCTCGACGTCGGGAGTTCCCACGCTTCTTTGCTTTGACAAGCGGCCCGAAAAGGCGCCGCCGATGGAATGGAACATCATCGCCATCATTGAACGCGACAACATGATCAAGGAAATGATCGGGGCCCTGAAACGACAAATCGAACAGGGCAACTTGGAAGTCAAACTTCAGCGTGGCGACTTCTGTCGGATTCGCGCGAAGATTCTTCTTTCGGTCGTCCCCTTGAAGGGCGACATTTACATTCGGTTAAACGAAAAAAAATTCGTGAAGTTGTTTCACCAGGGCGACAACTTCGAAATGGGCGACCTTCAAAAGTACACGGTCAAACGCGGCGTCGAATTCTTTTTTATTCGTGTGCAAGACACCCAAGAATTCGTCGAAAAATACAACGACGATCTTCAGCGGTATTTGAAAAAGTCTTACAACTTGTCGCTGGAAGAAGCCGTCAAGGTCAACGAATCCATTTACGAAACGGTTCAAGAACTGGGCAACACGATGGGGTTTACCAAAGACGTTCAGTCGCTTTGTAAGACCCAGGTCCGGATGACCGTTCGGACGTTGGGAACGAATCCGTCATTGAAAGCGATTTTGGATAAGTTGGAAACCTTCAAAGGTCAGTACTTGGCCATGCACAGTTCGCTGACAGGTTACTTGGCTTGCGCCATCGCCAGTCAGCTGGAATGGGGATCAGAAGCCACTTTTTCGAAACTGATGCTGGCTTCATTTCTTCACGATGTGACTTTGGACAACCAAGACCTGGCCCGATGTGAATCTTTGGCACAAGCTGAAGAACGCGGTTTCAAGGGTTCGGACTTGGATAAGTATCGGGACCACCCGTTTAAGGGTGGCGAGATCGCCCAGCGTTTTCAAGAAGTCCCACCCGATGTCGACGTGATCATCATGCAGCACCATGAAAAGCCCGATGGTACGGGGTTTCCGCGTAATTTGACACATGCCTATATTTCTCCGTTAGCCGCTACTTTTTCGGTCGCGCACGAATTAGCGGATGCAGCCATTGATGCCGGAAAATCTTTTGATATCGAAGAGTTTCTGAAAAAGGTGCGACCGCGTTACAACAACATCCGCTATCGCAAGATCCTGAATGCCGTAGAAGCCATCTACGGTCTGAAGCGCACGCTGCCTGAAATCGGAGAATAGATTCCAGGCTACTTTTTGGATACGGCGCGTAAGCTTAGGTGCGCTGTATCTAAAAAAGTAGCCAGGCACCTTGCGAAAGACCAGGGCCCCAGGCAACTTGGCCGAATATGAAAAATTTCATTTTCTGCGTGGCCGTTAGCGCGAGCCTTTTGGTTTCTTGTCAAAAAACAAATTCGTCATCGCCGGCAACTTATGTCGATGGGGTCCTGACTCAGAAGCAGGCCGCGCAGCGCGCCGCCAGGGTTTCCGATGTTCGCTACCAAGTGGTCTTGAATCTGCTTCAAGACGCGACAGGAAAGACGCCTAACTTTTCAGGCGAAGTCTTGGCCCAGTTCAATCTTTCAGCGGCCCACCACCAGGAAGATTTGATTTTGGATCTGGCGCGCGAAATGAAAATTTCGGGACTTGAAATCAATGGGCGCGCACTTTCGGAAGAACAATTGAAAAAAGTTCAAGCCCAGGCTTCGGCTGAAGGACATCTACTTTTGACTGGGACGATGCTGGCTGCGGGGGCAAACAGCGTGAAGGTGGTTTATTCGGCGCCTTACAGCGATTCAGGTTCGGGCTTGTACCGTTTCAAGGATCCGGAAGACGGAAAATTTTATCTGTACACGAATCTGGAACCTTACGACGCAAATCGCGTCTTCCCTTGCTTTGATCAACCTGATTTGAAAGCTGTGTTCAACACCCAGGTTCGGGTTCCATCGGAATGGACCGTCGTTTCAAATACGCGTGAAAAGACAGTCACCCAGGAAAAAGACGGGATCAGTCAATGGACCTTTAACGAATCGGCAAAGTTTTCAACCTACCTTTTTCAGGTATCGGCGGGACATTACAAAGTTTGGGAATCAGTTTCGGTAGACGGTTCCAATCGCGTTCCACTGCGGTTGTTTGCGCGTCAGTCTTTGGCCAAATACGTGCAGCCCGAAGTTTGGTTTACGGTCACAAAACAAGGCCTTTCCTTCTTTTCAAAGTACTTTGATTTTCCGTACCCTTTCAAAAAATACGACCAAATCATCGTCCCCGATTTTAGTTCCGGAGCGATGGAGAACGTCGCTGCGGTCACCTTTTCGGAACGCTACGTTCATCGCGGCGGGATGACACGGAATCAGAAGGAAGACCTTTACGAAGTCGTCCTTCATGAAATGGCCCACATGTGGTTTGGCGATCTGGTCACCATGGTTTGGTGGAACGACCTTTGGCTAAACGAAAGCTTCGCTAGTTTCATGGCCAGCACGGCCACGGCAGCAGCGACCGAATTCAAGGACGGCTGGAAGACCTTCGCGCTTTCCGACAAGCCTTGGGCTTATTGGTCGGATCAGTTGGTGACGACCCATCCGATTGAAACAGAAGTGGCATCGACCGCCGTTGCTTCTTCGAACTTTGATGGAATCACTTACGGAAAAGGCGCATCCGTCATCAAGGCTTTGAATTACTACTTAACGCCTGAAAAATTTAAGGAAGGTGTTCAGGCCTATTTCAAAAAGCACCAGTACAAGAACGCGACCTTGAAGGATTTCATCGCCGCCTTGGCTGAAGCTTCAAAAACCAACTTGGATCAATGGACCCACGACTGGCTTCAGACTTCAGGCGTCGCTGTGATCGAAGACCAGCTGACGTGTAAAGATGGAAAGATTGAAAAACTTTCCTTGAAGCAGATTCCTTCAAAGGAATACCCAAAAGTTCGCGAATACCGTTTCTTGGTTGGCCTGTTTTATAAAGATGCAAAGGGCATGATTCAGGTTCAAAAGAAGTTCCCCGTGAAAATGACGGCGGAACACAGTTTAACCGAAGCGGTGGGACTGAAATGCCCGGATCTGGTTTTTGCGAATCTGGAAGATCACGCGTACGCACGGCTCAAGTTTGATCCAATCAGTGTCGCAACCATCGAATCGGGGCTGGGCAAGTTTGAAGACCCGATGGTTCGGGGGATGGTCGCGGCTGCCATGCAAGATCTGTTGAAAGACGGCGACTGGGCAACCCAAGCTTATGCCGGCATGGCCATTCGCGCGCTGAGCACAGAAAGCGATCTGCGCGTGGCCGAACAGCTGGGTGGTTCTTTGGTCGGGCGGCGCCCAGGCGATTCAGGTCATTTGGTTTACCTTGCGCCAGAAGAACGTAAACCCGTGATTCAGCAGCTTCACGATGTGTACTTAAAGCGTCTTCCTATGGCAAAGCCCGGTTCAGACGATCAAAAGGCTTGGATGGATGGACTGATTGTGACCAGCTTTGAAAAAGCGCAGCAAGAACGCTTGATTCAATGGCTTTCGGGTTCGGATCAAAAGCTGAAAGAATCCATGGACCAGGAACGCCGTTGGCGAATTCTGACCCAGCTAAAGCGGGTCGGAAATCCTGAAGCAGATTCCCGGATTCAAGAAGAAGCCAAGAAGGACGGGTCAAGCCGCGGCGAACTGAGCCGATTGGCCGCTGAATCGATCGGCGCTGGCCTAGAAAACAAAAAGAAATGGATCCGCGAAATCGGCAAGGGTTCAAAAATGAATCTTGCAAAGACCCGGGCGATTTCCGGGGCCTTGTTCCCGCTAGAACAGGAAAACGATCAGGTCGCAATGAGCGAAGAACTGATCAAAACGATCGCGGATGTGGTGTCGGAAAAAAGCGAAGACTTCGGTCGTGCAGTCGCCCAATCGATTCTGCCCGCGAACTGCAATCCCGAATCGGCCAAGCGCATGGACAAAATGATTCAGGGAAAGGAATTGGGAAATTTGCCACCTGTCGTGGACAAGGCTGTCCGAGTTTCGATTCAAGCCCTGAAGCGTTGCTTGGTCGCCCGCGAAGTTTCAGGACGGTACAAAGCGCAATCGGGCAATCTGTAATCAGCCCGAACCGATTTGTTCCGGGGTCAGCGGCATTGCTGGTGATTCAGGGGTTTCGACACAAAAACGCTTCGTACGTTCGTCTTTGCAAAATTCGATGGTCGAAGTCAGAAATTGGGCAATTTCGGAATCGTCCCCAGGCATGATGTCCACTTCAACAAGTTCGGACCCGCCGAAGGTCGCTTTTCCTTCTTTGGTAATGGTCAGGAAATCCTCGTTGTGGCTGGGGCTGCGATTTGGGTCCTTGATCGAGACTTGGTAGGATCCGTCTTCGGCCTTGTCTGAAACGGCGTGAACCGGAAGGATGTGAATCCACTTTCTGCGCGCGCTGCTCAGTGACTTGGACAAGTAGATGATCGGGTTGTAGTGCCGCGCAACTCTTTGCTTCAAGTCATCATGAAGGTCTTTGGCTTCCTTGGCTGAAAACGAACCACGGATGCTGGTCAAAACGGTCAAGATCCCAGGCAAGGTCGCGTTTTCGCTGGCCCAGGTTTTCACAACGGCTTCTCGAAGCACGCGTCCCATCACCGGGTGTTGCGACATTTCCATCAAGTTGTTGAATCCGGGAACAACCACGGGTTTTCCTTCCCGGGTTTTCTGAATCAGATCTTCGTAAAAGCGAAAAAGCTTCTTGGGTTCAGTCGGAACTTTCTGCGCCAGGGTGTTTTCGGGGTCGTAATAAACCAACATATTCAGGCGACGGTCCAAGTTCGTCATGCCCTGACAAACACCCAGGGTCAGATCGCAGATCGGGCTAAAGCTGGAATCACTGTTCGTAAAATTGAATGAATGTTCGGCGCTGGGTTTAATGGTGCGGCTTCGAAGAAGTTTGAAGATTTCGAAGACTTCCGGGTTATCTGTCAAAGAACCATAATTAGAATCCGAAAGCAGGGAACCTGCGCAACGAATCGCTGCCCAAGGCCGGTTAAGCAGGTACTTTGCAAAGCCAATGGCCAGAAGAACCTTTTGACTGGAAGCCAGGGGCTTTCTGGCTTTCAGAAATTTTTCGATTTCTTCGTTACCCTGTGCTTGGGGGACCCACAAAGATGTTCCAAACAGGAACAAAAATCCCAAGGTCGCACGTGTCCGATTCATAGTCATTTCCCCGCTAGAATCTTATCGGCGATTCTTGGCCTGGAATTGACCGGAAATCCGGTTAGAAATACGAACTAGGGCGTCTTCAGCTGGTCGTCCACTAGGCCTTCGTAAATCGAAGTCGGAGCGAATTTTTTGGCCAGATCGTCGCGATAAAGGAGAACGTAGATGTTGTGAAGAATCAGATAATCTGTTGACGACCCGCGCGGATTTCCCATCTGCACGGTCCAGTCGTCGCTGTCGCTCGAGTAATGCTTCTTGGCCTGATAATGGCGGTTCGTCGAATTCCAACCGATTGGACCCCCCTTCAAAGAAGGGTTGTCACCTGGATTCATCAGCGCCAAAAGTTCTTCGATTTTCTGCCGGTCTTTTGGTTTCAGTTTCTTGGAAGCTTTCTGGGGTTCATTCAAAAGAACTTCCATGAAAGGGTACACGGTCCGATCCCACATTCGGGAATAGCGTTTTGCAACGCGAACCGATCCGCGATTCCAGACTTGGCCGCTTGCACCCAAGATACTGACCATGGCGCGATTAAAAAAGACAGGAACCAGACCCGCGCGGAAGACCGTGTGCCAGATGATCGCTGAATACCAAGCGGGTTTCACATCAGCGATCTGATCGCCCAATACGTTTCTGGCCGTTTTCACAAAACCCTTAGAAAAAACGCCCGGCTTTGGCCCGCGTTTGACCTGCTTGCCGGTCACGGGATTCATGATCGTCCAGTTGTTTTGGCTGATGTGGCGAATGATCCGTTCCGCCATCTGATTTGTGATGTCCTGAATCTTTTCGCCACCGACTTGGGCGTCTGGCGCCACAAAGTCATGAATAAAGTGAAAGGCCATGAAAAGGCTGACGCACTGATCTTGGCTCATTTCAAAATAGTTTTCGTTGGGATCGATCCAATCCGACCAAATCGAAGTCACGCCAGGGAAGTTGTATTGAAATCCGTGATCCACATCGTCGCGGATGAAAAATCCATTTAAAGAAGGGGTGCCCGGCAGTCCAGTCTTTGGATCTTTGAAACGGGTTTCGGTGATTCGATCGACGCGCTCAAGCGCCTTCAATGCGTAGTAAAGTTCCTGGACGTTTCGGTCCGTGTTCTGGCCCGATTTGCGCAAAAGGGCGTTTTCGGTTGCTAGGACCGCCATGTACCAAGCGGTCATGATCGGAGTGTCCATCCAAACGACTGTGTCGTCCGTTCGCACGCCCATCATCAAACTTTTGCCCGGGCTAGTTCCGATTCGGATGAAATCCCGGACCAGACGTTCGCGAATTGACCAATAGGTTTCCAAAAAGGGATGGTTACTGTGGTCCACGCGCTTTCCGGCATGGGCAGGAAGACCCGATGTAAGGGTTTGAATCAGAATCAACGCTAAGGCCCATGGGCGAATCATGGGTCGCTTATACCAGATAGAATTAGTCAGGTAAACTAATTACTTAAGTATATGTAATATAAGGATTTTAGTACTTTCCGTAAAGATCGGCGACCCCGGATTCGCGCGCCCACTGCTGTAGATTCCAGTGGATGACGGTTTGAATGTCTTCCTGCATAGGTTCGATTTCAGAAGCATTCAATTCTCGAATCAGGTCCTGCGAATTCTTTTCATAAGTGATCCGTGCGGCCTGAATCTTTTTGATTTGTTCTTCCGTAGGACTGAATAAGCGCAAGTTTTGGTAATCGGGGTAAAGGCCATTTTCAAATTTCAGATAGGGTAGGCCCGCAAGTGGATCATAACGGCTGGCCAAGTCCAAGTTTCCCCAGGTCGCGGGACCTTGGGTTTCTGTTGGGATCAGAACCATCCGCGCTTTTTCAGAATCCGTAACTAGAAGTTTAGCCCAAGCGCGAGTTTTTTGGGTTTGGGCAATTTGAAGGATGCGCTTTTCCAGGGTGTTCAAATTTCTTGTGCTATCGCGCAGTTCGCATCCCCACTTTTTTCGGTCCGATGTCGAGGCGACGCCATAAATTCTTTGGCGGATTCCTGCGCTGAGAAGCTTTTCTTCGGACCAGTAGGTATTGCCCCAAGAATCTTTCATGATCCGGGTCATGTTGTTCGGAAAAAGGCCTTCGGTCATTCCGGCGATGACTAAGTGGTCGTTCAGAATTTTGAACCAATGAAAAAGAAGTTTTTTTGAATCTTGTTCGCCTACTTCGAAGCCGATGTGAGCATGGAACGAATGGGTTTCGCCAAGATAGGCGGCAATTTCGCGGACTTCCTGGATCAGTCTTTTGGGTTCAAATTCGAAGTTTGCGTGTTTCACTTCCAAGACGGATGAATTTTCATAAGTCAGCTGGCCTAAGTAATCGGGTAACAAAGATGTGGAAGTCCGGTTTTCCGGAGCAAACCGTGTTTCATCGTGAACCAAAGCGGCCTTGCGTTCTTCGTCCGGCATTTCAAGCCATTGCTTTTCTGGAATTCGAAGGGGACGGTACAAAGCAGCGATCAGGTTCGAGTGCGTTTCTTTTTCGAAAGAAAATGTCAGAAAAGAACCCGGCAGGCCGTCTATGGGGATCGCTTTTTTTGCGCCCGGGTGGTGGGCCAAAAGTCTTTCGATCAGTTCAATTTTTTCTTCATCCGGCGAAAGATCATTTTCGAGAATTGAGCTGTAAGTGCGAATGGCGTCTTGGTGGTGCGACAGCAGCTGACTTGAGCAAGACGAAGGCGCAGCGGGACCGGCCGACGAATGCGCCGAAAACACCGTCAAAACCATGGCGAATGGGATGAAAGTGATGAACCGATTCACCTGGTTCTCATCGGGTTTCGGCGCACTTGCCTGGACCCGTTTTTAGATCCTACGCGCTGACTGCAGCAGGTTTACGAAGCCCAGGCTGCAACGACGTCGATCCGGGGCCTCGGCCGTAGCGCCAGCGATAGACCTGTTCCTCAAGTCGGCGTAACGCATTCATGATCGCTTCGCGGGCACTTGGGCCAAGCGCCGATTGTTGAAAGGTGCGGAAGCCAGATTCGACCGTGGTGCTTGCTACAAAGGTTCGTCCTTCTTTCCGGATTTGGGCTTTCGCTATGGCCTCGGGCGGCGCAATCGCAAGGATTTCGACCAGCCTAAGATTCGTTCTTTTTTCCAACTCGGGATCGTAAGCCAGGTTTTGAAATTGAAGATCGTATCGCATCGTTATTCCTCCTTCCGGTTTCCCTGTGTGCAGCGATTCTGATCCAAGCGCCAAGGGTTCAAGTGATTGTCGGCGCATGAATTTTGGGTCAGGGTCAGCGATTGACCGTTTTCATTGGGGTCGGGAGGATCGAAGCCCACGTCGGGGCCTTGCCCCCGAACCGTATTCGCCCAGCAGAAAACTGCGGCGGTGAGAATGACCAGCGGGTAGATCCGCTGAAGAGGTAAGACGGTGTTTCCAGTCATAACAGATGCTCCTTTCTTTTTGGGTCAGGGGTATTAGTTATAAGTGGCCGTAATTACGGCGTTTTTACAAAAAATGGGTTTGGATTATTGACTGTCAAGTGGGGTGGATTTAAAGATTTTAAGTCAATGTTTTGTCCAGGATATATCGGAACAAAACTTAGACAAAACAGGTAGTGTGGAAGAATGGAAGCTCAAAAACTTTCAGTTTTTTTCGACGGCGGTTGCAGGGTCTGTTCCTGGGAAGTTCAAAAGTATCTGGACTTGGATCAGAAGCTAAACCAACCGCCCAAGCTGATTCCGGTCGACATTAGTCGTCCTGAATTCGCAGCAAAGGATCTGGGCCTGGATCCGCTTCAGGTTCAAAAATACTTTCACGTCATGACTGCCGACGGAAAAGTCATCGTCGGTGTCGACGCCTTCATCGAAATCTGGCGAACTTTGGGATCACCCGTTTCATCGATCGCTGCCCGTTTGGCCAAAATGGGCTGGGTGCACGCCGCGCTTCGCTTGGGTTATCAAATTTTTGTTCAGATCCGACCTTTCCTTCCTCGAAAAAAGGGAGAACCCGTTTGCGATGACGGGACTTGTTCAATCCGATCCACATCGACACAACTAAGGAGTCCATAATGAAATTTCTGGGTACAGCGTTTGGTTTTAGTCTTTTGACATTTTCTGCTTGGGCATCGGCACATGACTTTGCAGAATTGAAAACGGTGCCTTCGGTGGACCTGAATCGTTACACCGGGGTCTGGCACCAGATCGCCTTTTTTCCAACCCGCTTTCAGCGCAAGTGTACTTTGGACACGACTGCCGAATACGGCCTTCGCGCTGACGGAAAGATTTCCGTTCGAAACGAATGCACGAAGAATGAATCCGGCAAACGGGTGTCCATCGAAGGCACTGCACGCGTCGTCGACCCAGTCAGTCTGGCCAAACTGAAAGTGAAGTTCTTCTGGTTTGCCCCGGCTGGCGATTATTGGATTATCGATCTGGGAAGCAATTACGAATACGCCGTCGTTGGAACACCGGATCGCGACTACCTTTGGGTACTTTCGCGGACGCCGACCATCAGCCAAAACGTCTATGATCAGTTGGTGGCTCGCGCCAAGGCCCAGCAGTTTCCCGTGGAAAAACTGCAGATTACTGGAAAAGTTCAATAATTAGCGTCAGATTTCTGCCATTCAGTTTGGATTGAAATAGTCCGATCTGGATTTATGAAATTTCGAAATCGGGTGTCGGCGTTAGCGCTGTTTTGCACATTGCAGGCTTGGGCCGAGGATCGTTCACCGCCAAGCGACGCGTTTCCAGGAATCGACAGCTGTAGCTATCAGTTCGTTTCGGTTCAGGGACTTCATGCCGCGTATCTGGCCGCCTTGACTCAGGTTCAGGAAGCCAGCAAGTGGATCAAGGAAAACGAAGCTTCGGATCTGGTCACATTTGCGCAGAAACATTCTGAACTGGAAGCCCAGACCCGTTCGGCGCTTTCTTTTGCGACCGTGATTTTTCACACCGAAAAGCTGGGCAGAAAACTGACCGCGGGTGAAAATTACAACTCTCGAATCGACACGATCTTGGAAGGACGACTGTCCTACGAAACGTACGTCAACATCATCCATCGATTTGTAGAAAAAATTCAAAAGGAGCTGGGTGGCGAAAACGAAAATACCCGTTTGATCTTCACCGCACTTTTGAAAAGTTTCGATGTGAAAAAAGTTCGTGAATTAAACGAAAGTCTGATCGAAGCCAATCGAATCGCTGAAGAAGCCCGCAGTCAAGAAGCAGCCATTCGCGCGGGGCAGATTCGCGCTGAAGCTGGAAATAGCCTTTTGCAGTCCAATGCGTTCCTTAGCGAAATTTCAAAATTGGGTCAGCTGACCGAAGAAGAAGCGTACCGGTTGGCGTCCCTTCAGTTTCCTCAATCCGCCAAAGACTTGGGCTACCGAGCAGCGACGATGAACGCTCCGTACGTAGAAAAACAAGCGGCCGTTGATCTGGCCGTTCGTACCTTCTTGAAAATGTTGAAACAAGAACGCAAAGCAGACGCAGGCCAGCTGGTTCAGATTTTCGAAGATTGGGCGGCAAAGAAGGATACCCGCGAAAGGCGTCTGGGCGCTGTCGCTGCGCTCAGTTATCTGGCAACCTTGGGACGCACGGAATCTTGGTTGATGAATCGGGGCTGGAACGAAGGCAGGATTTTTTCCGAGGCCCTGTACCTTTACCTTCAGAAGCATCCGCTTTTGGGGCCTACGCCTGAAATCGACATGGTTCGGATGTTGGTCGTCGAAACGATTGCCGACTGGCGCAAACTTCCCCGAAATCACCAGCCCTTTGAAATCGATTCAATTGAACGCATCATCGCTGTAAATTAAGAAACCTTATATAGTGGTTACCTTGACCCAGATTGAAGATCCACGCCGTGCCGACAAAAAAAATCGACTTGGACTTTAAAGCGCTTTTTGAATCCGCACCGGACCTTTATTTGGTCCTGGCACCGGATCTGACCATTGTTGGCGCTAGTGACGCGTACCTGAAGGCGACTTTAGTGAAGCGTGAACAGGTCTTGGGCCGTCCCCTGTTTGAAGTCTTTCCCGACAACCCCGACGACCCCACGGCAACAGGCACAAGCCACCTTTCTGCATCCTTGGATCGGGTTTTGAAAAACCGCGTGGTCGATACCATGGCGATTCAGAAGTACGACATTCGACGGCCGGAATCCGAAGGGGGTGGCTTCGAAGAACGCCACTGGGCACCGGCCAACTTTCCTGTTTTGAATTCCAAGGGCGAAGTTCAGTCCATCATTCACAAAGTTGAAGACGTCACTGAATACGTAAAATTAAAGAAGGAACGCATCGAGCAGCACCGCGTGAATCAGGAACTGATCGATAAACAAGATCAGATGGAAAAGCTTCGGCAGTTGCAAAAGCTGGAAGCGATGGGACAGCTAGCCGGCGGAGTCGCCCACGATTTCAATAATTTTTTGAATATCGTCATCATGAGCTGCGAAGAACTTCTGACCCATCAAGAACTTTCAATTGCTGTTCGGGGCGAGATCGAACGAATTCACAAAAGCGCGGGAAGTGCGGCTGATTTGACCCGGGGGCTTTTGGCGTTTAGCCGAAAACAAGTTTTGCAGCCTAAAGCACTGGAACTAAACGCGTCGGTTGAAAAACTTTTGAACACGCTTTTGAAGCGATTGCTTCCTGAAAACATCCAACTGAAAACTTCATTGAAAGCGACGCATGCAAAAGTCGTGATTGATCGCGGACAATTGGATCAGATCCTTTTGAATTTAGTCGTGAATGCACGCGACGCGATGCCATCGGGGGGAACGGTAACTGTTGAAACCGAATCGGTGCACCTGGATGAAGCCATGTCAGCAGGGCATTTCAAAGTCGCGCCCGGAGAATACGTCATGGTTTCGGTTCGTGATACGGGCGTCGGAATGGATGCAGCGACTCAGGCCAGGATTTTTGAACCCTTTTTTACGACCAAGCCTATGGGAAAAGGGACGGGGTTAGGGCTAGCGACGGTTCACGGAATCGTCAGTCAGAACCAAGGGACAATCTGGGTCTATAGCGAACTGAACAAGGGTACGGTTTTCAAAGTTTATTTACCCAGGACGGACCACGAAATTGAAGCCCCATTTGAACCGCCCAAGAAAAGGGAAAAAGTCCAAGGCGTCGCACCGATCTTGGTCGTCGAAGATCAGGATCCCCTTCGTGGCATCATCTGTTCAGTTCTTCGCAGCCAGGGATACGTGGTTCATGAAGCCGAAAATGGGGTCAAGGCGCTTGAATTTTTAGCGGGCTACAAGGGCGAACTTTCGCTTTTGGTCACTGACGTGATCATGCCGGACATGGGCGGGCAAGCCTTGGCGGCGCGCCTAAAGAAAATCAGACCCGGGTGACGTCTCCCCGAATAACTGGTCCAGCGAGAATTAGAAAAATCGGCTATAACGCGGTTATCCAAAACTAAGGAAACCGTCATGAAAAAAAGTAAGCACACAGAAGAACAAATCGCCCACGCGCTGAAGCAGGTTGAATCCGGATTGATCAGCGTCCGTGAGATCTGCCGCAAGATGGGAATCAGTGAAGCCACGTACTATCTTTGGAAGAGAAAATTTACGGGCATGGGGATTTCTGAGCTCAAGCGACTCAGGCAGATGGAAGACGAAATTCGAAAGTTGAAAGCTCTTGTCGCTGACCTCAGCCTCGATAAGCACATGCTTCAAGAGGTGCTTTCAAAAAAGATCTAAAGCCGGCGCGAAAGCGCGAACTCGTTCGCTATTTGAAAGAAAAGTTTCAGTTGAGCGAACGCAGGTCGTGCCGGCTTGTCCAACTTTGGCGGTCCACCGCACGGTACGTTCATCATCGTCGCGACGATTCCGCACTCAGGGCTCGAATCAAAGAAATTGCCCACTCGCGTCCCAGATTTGGTTATCAGCGCGTCTACGTGATTTTGCGACGCGAGGGATGGCTAGTGAATAAAAAACGCGTTTACCGAATATATATCGAGGAAGGACTGCAAGTGCGAACCAAGAAAAGAAAAAAGCGAGCGAGCCATCTTCGAGTCGTTCCCCCTGTCGCAAGCCAACAAAACGAGCGTTGGAGTATGGATTTCGTCCACGACAATCTCTACGACGGCAGGAAGTTTCGCGCGTTAACTGTGGTCGATAACTACACACGCGAATGCAAAACTATAGCGGCTGACTTTCATCTAAACGGAAAGAAGGTGGCAGAAGTTCTGACCCAGGTAGCCCGACGGCATGGGCTTCCAAAGTTGATCACGGTCGATAATGGTTCAGAATTTATTTCAAAGGCGCTGGATCTTTGGGCGTATCAGAACAACGTGAAATTGGATTTCATCAGACCAGGAAAACCGACCGAGAATGCGTATATCGAAAGCTTTAACGGTCGTCTTCGTGACGAATGTTTGAACGCGAGCATCTTTGTTTCTTTGGCGGATGCTAAAGCAAAACTCGAAAGTTGGCGATTAGATTACAACGAGCATCGCCCTCACAGCTCAATCGGAAATCTGACGCCGAAAGAGTTCGCAAGAAAAAGTCAGAAAACCAGAACCGCGTGAAGCCCCGCTTCTAAAGAGTTCGCTGGTACATTTTTTGGGAAGGCGTCAGAAGCCCCGCTTCTAAAGAGTTCGCTGGTACATTTTTTGGGAAGGCGTCAAGTGGCCTAAAGTAAGCACAAAAGGTGGACTCGTAATCGGGGCTCGCTCAAGCTCGAACCCAAAGCGAAAACTGGAAATCGATTGGACTATAAAAAGAGTCCCGACTCTAATTGGCTACCAATTAACTGATTATTTCGTATTCTAAGAGATTTTGGATACAATAGACGCACTATGAATTTGCTCAATTTGATTGCATTAGTTCTAGGTTCAATTTCAATGCCGGGTACTGCCCATGCAGAATCCATTTATACCTGTAAAGAGGAAAAGTCGGTAACGATTGGGTGGGAATACGGTAGCACTCTAAGTAAATCGGCGATGAAGGCTGAGGCAAATGATGCAAAAGAACCAGCGATTCTCACATTTATTGTTCAAGACAAAAGGGCCGTCTTAAAAGGCAATAGTGGACAGTCTTTACTTAAAAAAATATCTAAAAATAATTTTTTAGAAGAGAGCGAAGTTGGGAATGTCTTCTTATGGACTGTTTTCCCGGCCGAAAATAATGTTCCAACTTATATATTTCACCAAAAGGCTTACAAGCTGGCTGTCCCCTTTTCTATTACCGTTGCCTACAGGTGCCAGTGATTTAAAGTTTGTTGCTGATTAGTGGTACCGAAGTGTCCGGAACGGACCTGTGCAATTGAAGGCAAACAATCAGATGCTTGATTTCATCTCGGCCTATCGCTAAACGGTAACGATGACATTCAAAAGCTCAAAAGTTCTTCGAGAGGAACTAAGCAATATTCTATCAATATTTGGTGAAGGTGTAGGATTCGGTGGGGGAAGTGATACCCGCGAACATGAAAAGGTCAGAGCCGAATTGAAAATGAAAGAGTTAGAGCTCGCGCTCCAGACGGAAAATAAGCAGGTTCTCGACTGGATCGCTATCGGGGGGTTTATTTTTGCTGTTATTCAAATCGGCTTTACTATTTACGATCATGTAAAATAAGAGTTTTCCTCGAGTGCCGGCGCAGCAGGCAATGGCCTGGAGATCGTATTTTTTCAGTAGCATCCCAGTAGCAAAAAAGTAGCAAACCCAAGAAATTTCGCGAAATTTCCTGAAAGATTCAGTTACGGGCGTCAGCCCCTTTTCAATGATTTCAACTAGTTGTTCTTAATGAAAAATGCCCCTGGTTTGCACCAGAGGCATTTAAAGTTTGGTCGGGGTGGTGGGATTCGAACTCACGACCCTCTGCTCCCAAAGCAGATGCGCTAACCAGGCTGCGCTACACCCCGACATTTTTTAAGGAAGGCCACACCTTAGCCACGTCGGTGGCTTCCGTCAATGGTTCCGTTAGTCTTCTAGCTTTTCGTGCCAGGGATAGGCAGGGGTAGCGCCCTGAGGGACCGGCCTGGCGGGGATCCGCACGTTTTCGACTTCAGGCGGAATAACGGCGATCTGCGGGTCCAGACGGGCCGATCGGACCGCCTGTAGCCCAGGCGGTTCGGGCACCTGAATGGTCATTCCCTGGCCCGTGATCTTGGTCCATTTCCGCCCAAGATACATTTCCTGAGCCGACGGGACTGTGCCTTCGCGGGCCTTTCGGCGGTTAGGGGCCTTTAAATTTGCATCGGTTTCAGCCACCGGATTGGGGGCCGAAGCCTTGCCAGCTAAGTTCGGGGCAGGGGGGGCGCGGCGTCCCGTCCTTTTATGGATTTCAAAAAGCGGGATCCCCACTTCCTTCGCCAGCGCATCCAGCTTCTTGTCCATTCGATCCTGAACAAACGCGGCGTAATGGACCGCGCCTTCTTGCGAAGTCGACGCCACCCAAAGCGCGTGGATCTTGGGTTGAAGCTTGTCCAGGCCCGAAAGGATTTCTGTCGGAGTAATATTCGCCGGCTGGGACGGCGCTTGCCCCAGCTTCTTCACTTCAGACCTTTGCCTTGGGTTCACGATCACGCCTTTGAATTTTTTTAGGTCCTTATAATTTTTTGCGACTTCGACTGCTCCGCTAAAACAATAAACGCGAAGCCCGTCTTCGTTCACGCTGACCACAAAGTCCGTGCCACGAACGCCGATCGCCCCGAACCGCGTTTGAACGATGAAAACATGCGCGCCGGACTTCATCCCCGCGTTTCGCAACATCGATTTTTTTTCCGGGACCAAAAAGCGGATGTCACCTGATAATAAAAAAACCATCGGCGTGCGAATCGGCACAATGTCTTCTTCCGTTTTTTCCGTCGCGGCTTCTTCGAAATCCAGGGCCAAAGCGGTGTTGGATCCGACTAGCGCTTGTGCTCCGTCCAGAAAAAGAATTCGCATTGCGCCTTCGGACGACGTCTGAAAGCGATCGCCCATTTTGAATTCTTCACCCTGCTTCATTTCGCGCTTTTCGTTTTCGGGCGTTCCGACTTTCAGGTACGGCATGTCCAAAAGTTCTTGAAGAAGCGGCGGAGCCCAAAAGCGCGCGACCAACTGGTCGACTGGGTCCATGACCGACGCCTTGGGAAGAAGATCGACTTCACTGGCTTGAGTCGGCGAAACCGATGGACTGGGCGAAGCTGCCCCCAAAAGCAGCCCCGCGACCGCTATCGCGAAAATCGATTTCATAGACTGGACTGGGATTGAGCTTTCCAAGCAAAGTGAGCCATCTGATTAAAAATTTCGTGGATGGATTCACCCAGGTGATTTTGATCGCGACCCTGACCGATCATTTCGCGGGTCGCTTGGGCCTTCAGGCAAAGGTCCCGTTGGCCGTGCGATTCGGCAATCAAAGCCAGCGATTCCAGGCTTTGGCCAACTTGCGTCAAATCTTCCTTCTGCAAAGCGAAAGAAAGTTCCGAACGGACCGCATCAATCTGAAGCGCGATAGACATGGTTTATTCAGGGTAGGGGGATTGGAACGAAAGTCAACAGTCAGGACATTGACGCTGCGTGGGTCCTACGATAACCCCAAAAGGATCCAAAATTTTCCCGGGGGGGATTCTATGGTGCAAGCGATCTTTGTTTCGGTTTTGCTTTGGGGCCAGGCGCATGCGCAGGTCACGCCATCAGCGACGGTGACGGCGCTTTTGGATCGGACCTTGGAAGTCGGGGCCAGCGTGACGGCAGGAAAGAACCCTGTGCGAATCCCAGCACGAATTGATTCACCCGGGCAGCGTCTAACAGCCCGTTACGGAACCGAAGCCAATTTAAGTCGTTATGGCAAAGACGGATCCGCAAGCGACGCTTCCATGACCCGTGTTCCAGCCACGGAATGGGCTAAAAAGACGATGATTTTGGCGATCGACCTTTTCTTTTGGGATTCGCGCAACGATGCGCAGGCCTGCACCGATAGCGTGGATCGCGTGACTGAATTTGCGGACCTGATGAAAAAAAACAATCTGGCTTGGGTCATCGGCACGGTGCCGGACATGACCGACGGAAAAGTCGTGAGGATTTCTCAACCTTGTCGCGATGCATTAAATACGGCGATCTTGGCGGCCTGTGCTGCGGATTCGGTCTGTTATTTGGCTGATTTTTTCTCGATGCGCGCCAAATTTAAGGCAGACGGTGGCATCCAGTACAAAGGCAAGCATTACAGCTTTTTTGAACTTCAGCCCGACGGCTTGCACCTAAGCCCAGTGGCTTCGGAACACGTCGTGGATCAGATCCAAAGCCGTCTGGAAGGAAACCTGGAACCGTTTGTCTTCAAGGGCACCCACTGCGGCTATTTTGAAGGCCAGGGACCGACCTGTACGCTTTAAGAAGGCCTTCGTTTTCACCGACAAGAAGGGGTGAACTTTCGTTTACCCCTTCTTTTGATCCTGACCTTCTGGACCCTTGAAGGACCTGCGTTTGCCAATCCCGATTGGGACGATTTGGCGAATATGCGGGATCGCGACGTCGAATTTTCAATTCGGCTGATGGCCAAGTACCACGCGATCGTTCAGCGCGGAGATCGCATTCAATTTGATCCAGGTTCGGACACTGCCGCGAACGAAATTTCTGAAAACTACGCAACCTTGATCGACGAATGGATCAAGACCAATAAGATCGCAAGCGAAGCTTCCAAGAATCGAATTCTAGGGCTTCGAAAGTACCTTCCTTTCCAATCCATTGCGAAGCGCTTTCATCGCGTGGGGGCGTTTGTTCGTGAATTTTACCGTCAGCACGGACCGGGATACCTTTTGCTTTTTGCCGTTTTGGAAGCCGTCAAGCTGGGCGGAGTCTTTGCGTCTGCCGAGTATCTGGGACCCGAACTGAAAACGATCATCGCTTTCTTTCCGTCTAAGCCGGTTGTGGGATTGGTTTGGCTTGCCGTTCAGTTGAAGCAACGCCGCGAGATCATTAAAGCCTATGGTGGAAATCTAGCCTTCAACGAAGCAATGCAGGCTGAAAAGGATGTTCGAAAAAGATTGGACCCCCCGTCGGCTTCAGATCTTTTGATCCCGCTTCGGATTCACGGGGAATACTGGAAATCCATTTTGGTTTCGGATTCGGGTGCGATCAAAAGATTTTTTTCGTTTCTGGGATTGGGGAAAATTTCTTTGAATCTAAGCGATTTGAAGACCTTCGTGATCGAAAAGAAATTGGAACATCCCGACTTGGATCTGATCTGGCAAGACGGGGGCCTAAGCGACGCGGTAAAGACGGCGCTATCAGTTCAGTGGATCTATAGCAGGCCTGACCGCGACGAATGGTCGTCAGAATTTCAGATTCGTTTTGGCGATCTGTTTCGCGATCAACTGGTTCCGGGTGAATTACCATCGGTGGTCTATCAATGGGCGTTTCGGGCTAGGTATTCCAGAAATCTGAAAGAACTGGTGGATTCACTGGAACTTCTTGAAGGCCAGGGGGTGCCCACTTTTGTTATACTGACCTTGTTTAAGGACCTAATCGTTCCGGACCTGGCCCGGGGCACGGCCTTAAGTCGCAAAGAAATCGCGGTCTTGGTGGGGCCCGACTTTCGCCGACTCCGGGTCGAATCCGATTTGAAAAAGGGAATGTGGAACCGCGAGTGGACGGATCGCATCAGGAATCACTTGATCCAGCCGGAACCGGAACTGAGCGCGGACCGGCCCTTATTTAATTCCTGCCAAGGTAATTTCCTGGAATATCCATGATTTCCGATTTTCTTAAGACCGGCCATCAGAGCGGGTCTTGACAGAATCCGAGACTGGCCTATCCTATAAATAGAAGGTCGGGGTCGTTCATAAGCCCAGTCTTCGTCACACGCAGAACTCCCTGACCGTAAAACCGTTCAGACAAGGAGGTCTGTATGAAAAAGAATATTTCCCCTCATTTTCACTTCTTCCAGGCGTTATCGATGGCCATTCCTTTGGCCCTTGCCCTGGCAGCAGCATATGGATCGATGGCTGAAGCCGGGCGCGAAGGAAGTGCGCTTGTGAATCGAATCGAACAGCAAAACCAGGTTTACCTAGCGAAAAACGATACGACGGCATCTGCGGTTCGTAATGCCGAGATCATCACCGGCGACACCATCACGGAAACTCAGGCAGCTTCGGAAGAAGCGGCTCAGGTTTCGTGTAACGGTGACGCTTGTGTTTCGGTTCAAAGTCCTGGGCAGTAGCGAAGAAAGGCGCATCTGCATCGGTTGTAAAGACTTGGATCTTTGACTTTGCGCGGACCTATCGAGCCGTCCAGAATCATCGAGGCTTGACTTAGGTCCGCGTCCAAACCTTGCCATTTTTCATTTTCAAGAACACCCGTGATTCTGGGAGTGATCAGGTTTTCAATTCGGATAATCGACTGAAAGCGGTCCTGGGTCGCTTTCAAAACAGTTTCGGCATCCTTCGCCCCTTGGATGATCTGATCCGGCGGTACAAAGTGGGATCCATCCAGGCGCCTTTGATCATTTCGTTGAAGCGCCATTTCTAGCGGTGCTTCGATGCGAATGTTTTGCATCACCGCCTTGGGTGCTAGCTTTGCCATTTCGTCCAGCTGCAAAAGCGTTCCATTTAAATTTCTAAAACTTCCTTGAACAATGATGTTCTTTCCGGCGCGCAATGCATCCACGACCAAGGCCCAAGCTTGATTCACGCTTGGGTAATGCATCAGATCAGCCGCATATGCAGGATCACTGCTTCGGGCATAGGTCGGAGCCTTCAATGTAAAGAGATCTGGGTCGATGACGACAAAGTCCTTCACCTGAATTCCACCTTCTTCGGCCAGCAATTTCAGAACGGTCGACTTTCCAGACCCCATGGTTCCGGTAATCCAAAGAATTTTTTGAGTGCTTGCAGTGGGGGCGTTATCGATCAGTTTCTTTCGGGTTGCCTGATACACGGCTTCATCTTCGGGTTGGATTCCCAGCTGCCCAAGTTCAGCATCCCGCGCCCAAATTCCTTTGAAGGATTCTGCGTTTCGGGCTCGGGTCGCGTAGGATTGGGGTGACTGGTTCAGATAGTGCCAGTGATCCAATTCGCGGTTTCCGCCAAAATACCCTAGATGGGTGCCTTCTTCCTTGGTCGTAGAAAGCAAACTTCCCTTTTCTTCCCAAGGAAGCTTTTCAATTTCATTTGCTAGTTTGTCGATTCCATTCTTTCCAAGCGCCTTGTAGATATGTGAATCCGCGTTGGAAATGTCCAAGGTCGACACGGACAGATTCTTCGAATTCAGTTCATTGTGAACCACCTTTAAGGCTTCATCATCGACCAAGCTTCCTTGGATGATCGCAAAGCTTCCGCTTTGCGCCCGTTTCCGAAGTCGCTGGTAAAGTTCATCAGAACCTAGAATCGTGTCTTTCCAGGTGTGATTCGACTGAAAGCGATCAATCGCGGCGTATCCCCACTGACTTTTTGGATCGAAAAAATCATGCACGAATGTCGCAGTGGCAGGGTCACGGCTGATATTGGTCTTGGCTTCTTGGTAAGTTGTCTTCAGCTGCTGGATGAATTCGTCTTCTGACCATTCGGCTTTGGGTTTCCAGGTTCGATAGCCCGGAGCTTCTCCAAAGAAAAGCCGGGCCAGGAATTCGCGGCGGCTAGGTATTTCTGCGGATAACTTCAACGCCTTTTGATTCAGCTGGCAGACCTTTTCATCAAAATCCAAAAAGATTCCCAGCTTGAAGTCGCCCACGGCGAAAGCGTTCAGTGCTCGAAATGATCCGACACCGATGTACGCGCCTGTCTTCTTTTTAAGCTGGTGATAGAAAAGATCAGGGCGGAATTCGTTGGGCGCCATTCCGTTGCCTTGGGAAATCCCATGGCCCGCGCGGATGATTGGGGCCAGGCCACCGGTACGATTGGCTAAGGTTCCGACCGTGGACGCATTCTGATCCGCGTTTCCAGTGGCCAGTTGCAAGGTCTGATCGATCAGGCTTCGAACCAACGATGCGTCGCCTGATTTTTCATAATCAGCAATGACTTTGAAATTCGCATCCATGGCTTTCCATCGATACAGTTCAGGGTGCGGGGCATTTAGTTTCTTTGCCCGATCGACAAAGGCTGGATTAGCCGTCGTTTTTTTCATCAACGCCAGGTAGCCTTGGGCCAGGGTTTGTCGCCATTTGGCGAACTGGGTACCAGGAATGTATCGCGCCAGCGTGTTTTCGATAGCAGTTGGTCTTCCTTGGGTTGTTGCTAGGTCGACAAACAAAGCGTTCACATCAAATTTTTGAAGTTTTTCAGGCACCGTATAGCGGGCTTTTACTTTTTCAGACCCATAGTCCGCTAGTTTCGCTAGTTCGTCGCCCAGTTTGCGAATCTCGGGGTCCGAAACCAGATTTTGGGCTTCTTTGCGATCGACTCCAAGCAGGATGATGAATTCCTTGGCCACGGATTCGGAATAGCGACTGCGAAAAGTTTTTTCTGAAAGATTCGGTTCCGGAAAGAACTTCTTCAGATTCTTTGGGACGGTTTCTTGGACTTCTTCGATGAAGTCGTGAACCAGGGTTTCGATGAATTCGCTGATTTCTCCGTTTTCTTGAACGTGATCTAGAACCTGAATGCGTCCGTAGCCGGGTTGGGCTGTCATCGTGCCAAAATCAATCATTCGCCCAGTCAGTTCGATATTCGATTGGCTGGTGGCGCCGTGGTACATGCGGTTGGCGTAAAGGTAAGCGTACTGTTCTGCGATTCTTTGAATGTAAATCTGAAGGCCCTGGCGAATCTTGTCGCCATCAGAAAGCCCGGACGGCAGGTCAAAGATTTTACCTAGGGTTTTGGCAAAGTATTTACCCGTGGCGACCAGTCTTGCCGGTTCGCTTTTTTTCATTTTTTCACCGCTCCCAAAAGGGGACTTCATGAAATGAGCCGGCCGCAGCGAACTTTCGCGAATCACAAGAACATCTTTTTGAACCGTTCCGCCGCCGAGCTGGGTCCAAGTTCCACGATCAATCAGCGCCAGCACGCGGTTACTTCCGTGCGGTGTTCCTTGATTCACCTGGGACCAGATGACTTCACGAATGGCTTCTTCAATTGGGACGGTTCCGTTTGAATGGCTTTTTCCCTGGGTTTCTCCGACCAGGGTTGTCGCCCCCAGTCCCTTGATTTGAATTCCGCCTTTTTCGGCGGCGCGACCGCTTCCCCAGTTTTCACCAATTCCGGTGCCGCCGTAACGGTCGGCATAGACGGTTGCCGTTTCTTCGGTAAAGGCGCTGGGCGCGTCCGTTGGGTTTGGAATTCCCCACGCGAAAGCATCCAAGATGTCCTGGTCTTTTTCACCGGCCAGTGAAGGATGAACCCAAAGCAGTTTGGGATGGGCCAATCTTTTTGCGGTATGAGCGATGTACGATTCTTCGGGAAGTGTTTTCCCGATGCTGGCGGGCTTTCCTTGAGCAAGATCCCGGACGCCCTTTCCCGCAAGGACCGGGGTGGGCGAAAAGCCAAGCGGCAAGGTCAGCGAAAGGGTTAGGACTAAAAGACGGACGATCATCCTTCTCTTGTCGGATTTTGGGTTCACTCAGTTGAGCGGGTTGCAGGTGTCGGAAGTCTGTCGGATTTGTGCGGCGATGCCGGTCGGGATCTCTCTGTGCAGGTGTCGGAAGTCTGTCGGATTTGTGCGGCGCACCCAGGATTCGGGACCGCCGACCCACCGCCGTTGGATTTCCGACACAGTTCCGACAACTGAACAGAGGGGGCGGGGGCGACGCGTCCTTGGATTTCCGACACAGTTCCGACAACTGAACAGAGGGGTTAGGGGCGTCCCGCCCTTGGATTTCCGACACACTTCCGACAGGACTCGTGATAATTTGCTAGCCATGAGCAACAACTTCGATCCCACCCAAGTCGCAACACCTGATCAACGCCTGGATTTCGACGATCACACTTTGAATCGCGATTACTACATTCGCCTAGCCAAAGAAAAAGGCGTGTCCTACGCGATCACCGAGCTTCACCACGAAAAAGAGAAGCTTGAGCACGCGACCTTTGAAGGCGACAAAGGATACCGCCCTGAACTTTTCGAGCGCGTGCAAGAATACGCCGCTTTTTCACGCGAGCTTTGGGATATCGCGCTGGATTCGGAATCAATCGAACGCAAGGATTGGGAAAAGCGTCCCGGCTAAAGGCTTACGGAATGCGCTTGGCTTTCACCAAGCCTGCTTTTTCCAAAGCCCGCGCAATGCTGACTAGCTTCAATTGGGCCGCACCGGTGTCGCGTGGCTGAATCGCCTGGGTCAAAGTATCTTTAATTTCCGCGGCCGTCTGCGGGCGGCAGTTTTTCAGCCAGCGATCCGTCACGTCTTGTGCGTAAGGCTTGATGGCGTAAGCAACGGTTCGCGCTGAAGGCGATTTGCCGATGACTTCGGCCAATTCCATGTCGGGAAGTTTCATGACATCTTCCCAAGTCATCATCATCGCCAAAGCTTTTTGCGTATAATCCGGATCTTCTTGCATGCCGACGTCGATCATTTTCTGTCTGCGCGACATCGGTGTGGATTCGAGAAGTTCAACAAGTTTACGAAGACCCGAAGGGTCTTTTTTGAATCTGGTGTAGACGCCCATAGATGCATAATCATACACTCTTTTTCAGATGGCGAAACACCGAATCGTCCGTTGGAGCAAACAGACGCTCCCCACAGATTCTGAAGTTGAAGCGTTGCTTCATGCCGAAGGTTACGAATCTTTCACTTGGTACGATGTGCCAGGCGCCACTTATCGGCGCCACAAGCATGACTACGACGAATGCATCTGGGTGATTCAAGGCAGCATGCAATTTGAAATCGAAGGAGAAACCTGCCTTTTAAATCCGGGCGACCGGCTTTATTTGCCGAAAAGTCTTCACCACACCGCAGAGGTTCCTGGGCGCGGCGTTTCTTATTTAGTGGGGCAAAAGCGGACCTGACACCCAGGCTGGAACTAAAGCTTGAATCCGGCGGCTTCTGAATCCGCCTTAAAGGTCTTCACCGTGTCCAAGCTCATTTCGAAAAGGTCTTTGCCAAAAGCAAAGGACTTCTTCAGAAGATCGCCCGGCGCTGTGATGATGTCGCATCCCATTTTTTCGGCTTGGACAATGTTGAAAGCTTCGCGAGTGCTTGCCCAAAGAAGTTCGATGTTGCGATCCGATTCGCGGCACATGGCAAGCGAAGCTTCCATAATGGGCATGGGGTCGCGACCTGTGTCGGCGATTCGTCCGGCAAAAACCGACAGAATCGAAGGGGCTCCGCCCTTCAGCGCCTGACAAACTTCCCAAGACTGAGCCAACGTGAATACGGCCGTCACATTCAATCGAACCTTGGCCTGCGAAAGTTCGCGGATGATGGGGGCTGTGGATTCTCCCTGGGTGTTGATCACAGGGATCTTCACGTAAAGTTTGTCTTTTGGCCCGGCCCAAGAGGCAATTTCCTTGGCTTGCGAAAGCATTCCCGCAAGATCGTCAGCAAAGACTTCGTAAGAAACGGGTTTTCCATCCAGTTCCGGAAGAAGTTCGCGGCAAAAGCTTCGATAATCCTTCACGCCTGACTTACGCATCAGACTGGGGTTGGTGGTGAAGCCATGGATCTTTGGATCTTTTGCAAACGAAGTCATTGCAGCGCGGTCCGCGCCGTCTAGGAAAAGTTGGATGCCCTTATTTTTCGTCATGCGGGCAAGATAGCTCGGCCAGGGCGGGTCTGAAAATAAAATTATCGACCGTTCGTGCTGTAGCCAATCATATTGACGCCCGTAATCGTGGAACCTGTGTACAGGCAGCTGTCTGCAGTGCCGTGACCCTGGTACGCGCCGAAGTTCGGGGTGTAAAGGCAGGTTTCGCCGGATTCACAAAGTCCATCTTCGTTGCCAGTGCCAAAGCCTAAGCCCACCAGTTCGACGGCATTTTTCAAATAAGGGCGCGATCCGTTTTGGTTATCCGTATACAGAATATTCGGACCCGTGTTTCCATCCAAAATCGACGGACAAGCTGACGTTGCGGTAAACGCAGGGTTCGGCGTTGATCCACTATGCGAACGGTTTCTAAGTGTTGCGTCGGCCGCCGCAGCTGACCAATCATAGATTCGGCACGCAAGTGAAGTACAAGCTTTTCTTTGGTTGCTGGTGGTCCAGAAGTTCAGGCCGTCAAAGCCCCAAGATCGGTAAAAATTGTCAAACAAAGTCATGTCCATTCCGGAAGTGTACGCAGCCGCACCCAAAGTGTCTGAAGCGTTGAGTGTGTCGTTTGCGGTGACTTTGCCAAAAAATGCGGTGGCCACGTTCGCAGGTGTTCCAACGTTGACCCAAGTTGCTGTGGATTCGCCTGCGTTGGCGCAAGTTCCGTTCGGAATCGAAGAAAGTGAAGCACTATAGCACCCGTTTACGCCAGAATGCTTTAGCCCTAAAAGGAACAATCCCGTAAGTCGGTTTGAAGTCGACGAACTGAATTCGTCAATGAAGATGGGATTGTGGCTAATGGCGAACTGCGAATAAGTGTTATCGGCGCCCCAAAGCGCCAGCATTCCGTAGGTGTCCGTGGTTTGCCCATTTCCGACCAAGGCGAAGTTATGAAGCACGTTCTTGGTTGACGAAGACGTTTCATCGATCGAAGCGTAGGTGGCGGATCCGCCCGTATTTGCAGCAACCGTGATCTGACTGAAAATGTTTTGCTGAGCCGCATTGTTTCGAATGGCGGTCATTTCGTTGTGCGAAAGTACGATGTTCTGAAAGACGTTTCCGGTGGGCGCAGTCGCGCCGTACTGAACGATTCCGGAATCGACGGTGTTATTGATCGTGACGTTTCTTACCGTGTTGAAACTTGAATCCGAATCAAAACTTAGTCCGTAAGCAGTATGCGCGATCCTTATATTAGCGATTTCGACGTTCTTGCTGGCGCCCATCAGTTCGACACCTGCGTAAGCTGCGGGTGATGAACCTGCGTTGACGATGCTTGGTCCTCGAACTTTAGAATACCTGACGTTGTACAGATACAAGGCGATCGGAGCATTTGTGAACGACTGGCCGTCGAAGACACCTTCGATCCAAATAAATTTCTGAGATCCTGCCGAAACCATGGCCCAGTTTGAAGATCCGGGTTCTCCGTTTGCGGTGTTGACGTTCGCGGCACCTGTCAGTGAAAACGTAAACTTTGCGGGCGGAAGAATCACTAGACCAATCCCGTCACCGTTCAAATTGTATCCATCGCTGGTCCCGCTGCTGGTGACCACCCAAATGGGGTTCACGTCGCCACCGCTTGGGGTGAGCGTTCTTAGCCCTGTACCCAGCGTTTCGTCCTTGATCGTGTTGGCCCACCAGGTTCTTGGAATTGAAGTGTAAATCGGTGTTCCTGATAGGCGGACGGTGACCGCATTTTGCGCAAGTCGTGTCGGTCCGGTCGTGATCAAATCAAAAAGGTTCTTTCCCGCTTTCAGGCGAGACACCACATAGGGGTATCCGCTGATCATGGTGCAGGTCCAATCGAATGCTCCTAAGCTATCGTCGGCGGTGATTCCGGTGCAGTTCACTGCGTCCCCAGCTAAAATCGCGCGGCGATCACCACCGTGGCGACACGCATTTCTGCCCACTTCAGTGCCCACGCAAGGATTCGACGGGGTTGCTGTAACGTAATAGGAATTCCAATGGGGTGCTGAAGCAAACTGAGGCGCTACGGCAAGAACGCGTGTAGGAAGATCAACGCTGGTCGAATTTCCTGCCAGGTCTGAAAGGGTCATTCTGAACTTAGCCAACGGAAAGTTTCCGTCTGGCATCGCAAGCGCCGTGTAACTGGCGGTCCCGCTGTTGGGGTCAAAGACTTGCGAACCCCCGAAGGTTGTTCCATCCGAAGAAAACTGAATCGTAGCCGAAGCGTTCAGGCCGCTTCCAGTTCCCGAAGCTGTCCACGAAAGTGAAACAGGTGATGCAAGCCCAGCCACCGTCGGAAGTGCGGACCAGCTTAAGGTCGGAATGATGTTATCAAAAACGACGCTTGCGGAATCCCTTCGAACCGGGCTGATATTGCCAGCGTCATCGCGCAGCCAGGCTGAAAGAACTTTGCCCCCTTGAACGCCTGGGTTCACACCCTTAGTTGTCGGAAGCGGGGTCGGGTACCAAATGCAATTCATCGGATCGGTGTCGTTTTCGTTGATACAGTACTGGGTGTAGTCCCCGGCTGGGCTACCGAAGTTAATCGGGTAGTTCGAGTTATTGGTTGGGCCCGGGATCGTCACGCTAAATGAACCCAGTGTCGGTGGCGTGATGTCGTATTGGTAAGTATAGAAAACGGATACGGTGAACGAGCAGGGTCCAGTGTTTCCGGCTGGATCAGTTCTTCTTGCCGTAAAGTTGAAGAACCCTTCGGGAAGTGCCGAGCTGGTCAATGTGATGCTGGTTCCCGCTGCCGTTCCTGACGCCCTAAGGGACGTGCAACCGGTGTCCGAGTAAAGTTGAACAAAATCACCGACTGCAGTTCCGTCGATTTGAAATTGCGGTGTGCTGACCGTTCCCGGGTTGCTGAGCGGCGCCACCATATAGACGCCGCTGGGCGCAGCAGGCGCAGTCATGTCCAAGTTGACTGTATTCGAAGTCACCATCGGGCTGTAATTGGGAACCGTGTCCCTGATCCATGCGTAAAGGGTTTTAGGTCCGTCACCCCCAGGTACAACGACGCTGGCAGGAACCGAACCGGCTTGCCAAGCGCAAGCCCCGATATTCGAATCGTTCACGTTGATGCAGTAATGGGTGTAGGCACCCGTGATGGTGCCCCAGTTCAGGCCATAGGCAGTCGTGTTTGTCGGAGAAGCATTGGTGACGGTCAGTGAAACGATTCCTAAAGTGGAAGGATCATGAGTGAAGCTTATGGAAGCCGAAGAACAAGGGCCCGTGTTTCCTGCGCTGTCGATTGCGCGGGCATAAAAGGTGTGTGCCCCCGTAGAAATCGTCGAGCTGGTTACGTCAGCTGTGGTTCCAGCTGACGTGATCGATCCGCGCAGCGACGTGCAGGCGGAATCTTCGTGGAGTTCGACGGTGTCGTTTAGAGATACGCCTGAAACGCGAATCGTCGGCGTATCATCGTTTGCGGGTGTGTAGTTAGGATTCTGAAGAGCAAGTGAACTTGGCGCAGCTGGTGCTGCCGTGTCGACGGTAAAGTTCGAAGAAGGACCCGCTGCAACAGAAAGGTTTCCGATGGTATCCGATGCAGTTCCTGCAGCAATTGAAATTCCAACCGTTCCGTTTCCCGAGCAACTGGATAGCGTGACGGTCCGTGTGCTTCCGGTTCCCGTGACGGCCTTTGAACAGGTTGCGCCACCTGTGGTGTTCAGGGTGACGTCACCGCTTGCCAAGCTGATCGCGTTTTCGCCCGTGTAGGTCACCGTGTAAGTGATGGGCGTAGAAGAATTCGTCAAGTTGCCCGACGGCATTGAAATCGCAATGGTTGGGCCTAGGTTATCGACGGTAAACGTCGAAGAAGGACCCGAAGAAGCTGCCGTATTTCCTGCAGCATCTGTTGCCGTTCCGGCTGCAATCGAAATTCCTGCGGTGCCATCACCGGTGCAGTTGATCAACGATACGGTATAAGAACTTCCGCTTCCGCTTACGCTTTTGGAACAGGCCACGGTGCCGGTCGTGTTCACAGTGACGTTTGCTGAAAGCAAGTTCGTGGTCGTAAATCCTGAATACGTAACCGTATAGGTCACCGGCGTTGTGACGTTCGTCAGACTTGCCGATGGCGCCGAAATCGAAATTCCGGGACCTGTGTTGTCGACGGTAAAGGATGACGAAGGGCCAGCTGCTGCAGCTAAGTTTCCGGCCCCGTCCGTTGCGGTTCCGGCGGCGATGCTGATGCCAACGGTTCCGTCACCGGTGCAGCCTGAAAGCGTGACTGTATAGCTTGCGCCTGAACCGGTCACACCGTGAGAACAGGTGGCGCCGCTACCGTTTACGGTTACGTTGGCGGGCACCAAAGACGTGGATGAATGGCCGGTGTATCCCACCGCGTAGGTGATCGAACCCGCAGAATTCGTCAATGACCCAGAAGGCGCTGAAATCGCAATCGTCGGACCCAGGTTGTCGACGGTAAACGTCGAAGAAGGACCAGCCGCGGCAGCTAAATTTCCCGCCGCATCGGCTGCCGTGCCTGCCGCGACACTGATTCCAACGGTTCCGTCACCCGTACAGCTTGAAAGCGTGACTGTATAACTTGCGCCCGACCCGGTGACAGATTGCGAACAGCTGGCTCCGCCGGTTGTGTTTTGGGTCACGTTTGCGGAAACCAGGCTTGACGTCGACTGGCCGGTATAGCTGACCGTGTAGGTGACGGATCCCGCAGAATTGATCAGCGAACCCGATGGCGCCGAAATCGCAATCGTAGGAGGTGTCGTGTCCACCGTAGTTGTCGGACTGGCGCCCGAAGCTAGGGCGATATTTCCGGCGGCATCCATTGCCGTGCCAGCACCGATGCTAATTCCCGCAGTTCCGTTACCTGTGCAGCTGGAAAGCGTAACCGTTCTGGTGCTTCCCGAACCGCTGACAGTCGCTGTGCAGCTAGCCCCGCCTGTCGTATTCACGATGACGTCAGGCGCGGAAAGACTAATCGAATTTTCGCCGCTATAGGTGACCGTAAAGGTTACCGTCCCGCTGGAACCCACCTGCGCAGCCGACGGCGCTGAAATTGAAATAGAAGGCGGTGTAGCGTCGTAGACATATGAAACACTGTCAGTCGAACAGCCGGCGCTGACCAAAGCGATATCCGTCTTTTTGTACCAATAAGTGTAGGTCGGTCCTTCGGTTACAGCGGGAACCGTGAAGTCTTGTTGGTTCCCTGTGGCAACTGCGCTTGATACTAAGGTCGAACAAGTAGCGTCGCTGAAAAGTTCAACGGTGTCCGTCGGTGCAGTTCCGTGAACTCGGACGGTCGGCGTAGGGTTATTTCCCGGGCTAATGGCCGGGGTCAGAAGGGTGATCGAGCTTGGAGTCGCTATTCCGTTTAGAAAATGATTCCAGTCCAGGCGAGCTGAGCATGCGCTCAGGCCGAAAACTACCGGTAGGGCAGCTGCCTGAAGCAGGTGCCGATTCAATCCCCAAAGTCCCCTGGACATCAATTCCTATCGTTTCATGACAGATGGTGTGTGCGTAATGCGTCATGTTTGACACAGTTTCATTCATTATTTCAATGAGTTACGAGCGAAAACGATCCCCTTGCGTGACTGGGGCCAATATGATTAGTTGCCGTCGCGATGCGGTGCGTTATTTTCATCACTTTACTGGCCTCTTTGGGAATGGGTTGTGGGCGAAAGTGCGAACTTCCGGAACCACAATCGGCCAGCCTGATGGCGCCTTTGGAATATGAATCGACCGTCAAGGTGAAGATCGATTCTAGTTTTTCACCTTTCCAGCAACTGGAAATCCGCCAGGCGGTGATGCAATGGAACCGTTTCAGCGACGAAAAGCTTCGGTATGCGTTTTTTGCGACTGAAGTCGCGACCCCAACGGGAGCCGATCGTCCCAAGAACATTGGTGACTGTGACTTTTCGGGCTCGTCAGACAGTGAATTCTGGATCCTTCGTGAAGAAGATAGCGGACGCTGGAAGTCATTGGGGCTGACCAACAGCAACCCCGGTGTCACCATTCGTTGCGGAAGCGGCAGCTCGATATCGCAACAGGTCATCTTCTTGAATACGTCTTTGGTTGACCCTCGCCAATTCGTCAGTGTAGCTCTGCACGAACTGGGACATGCAGTAGGCCTGGATCACAGCTGCCAGCTGGCGGGTGGAAGCAAGGACTTCGTCGCCTGCGGTTCGGTCGGCAGTCCGCACCCTTACCGGGAAGCGGTCATGTATCCGGCATTGAGATCCATTCTTCCTTTGACGGGTCAGCCCGAAAAGAAGGAAGTCCTAATGGGTAACGATCACGAACGCGCAGCTTGCTTGTACGGCGCCCAGTAGAAACTTCTATGATCCTTTTACTTTCAGCAATCACGATCGGCTTCATCCATAGCCTTTCGCCCGCACATTGGCTGCCGATTGTCCTTTTAGGTAAGGGGCGCCGCTGGAAGCCGGAAGGTGTCGCGGCGGCTTCCTTGGTCACTGGATTTTCCCACATCGTCGTCACGTCTGCGATTGCTCTTTTGGCCGTTTTCCTAGGAGAGAAAATCCTGGGTACCGATCTTGAAAGATTCGAAACCTATTCGGGCTATGGTTTGATTTTTTTTGGGGTGATCTACGGTGGGCTCGCTTATTGGAATCACTACCGTTGCCATGGCCATGGTCACCACGGTCCAGATCCTAAGTCTGAAAAATCCAAACGTCCGATCGGTTTCTTAATCGCAGTGGGGCTTGCTCCCTGTGTTGCGATTCTTCCACTTTTGATTGCAGCCGGATTGAAAGGATGGGCTTCTTTCACGACCTCAGCCTTGGCATTTTCTTTGGGCGTTTTTGCGGCGCTCGGCTTTTCGACCTATGCCGTATCGCGGGGGGCTTTGAAATTGGATCATCCTTTTTTGGAACATTACGGCGACGTCGTCACCGGCGTGGGCGTCGCTCTTACCGGCCTTTTTGTGGCCAGCATTTAATCGAGGGACCTATGCCTTTGTATGAGTACCGTTGCGAAAAATGTGAAAAGACGATCGAAGCGATGCAGAAGTTTTCAGATGCTCCGCTAGAAACGTGCGAATTCTGCGGCGGAAAACTACACAAGCTCATGAGCCTGAATTCCTTTTCGCTGAAAGGAACGGGCTGGTATTCGACGGATTACAAGAAATCGACTTCTTCTTCGTCTGAATCGAAGTGATTACCAGGTTACGATCACCAGACCCGGTGCACCGGGCATTCCTGCTCCGGCGCAGACGAATGCGGCAGAACCACCCGTTCCGTATCCCGAGGCCTGTGCCGCCCAAGGTGTAGAACCGAAGCCATAAGAACCCCCGCCTTGCGAGTTGCCGCTAGCGTAGTAGATCGTTCCGCCAGGAACCGTGAATCCTGTCGTACCAATGGTTCCTGGGGTTGAAGCCGTACCGCCTGCGGTTACTGGCGTCGTTGGGTTGTACAGGTTGTAGCATTTGCCGCCTGTTCCACCGTTTCCAACCACCATGCCGCCAAAGCTGCTGTTACCTCCGCCGGTTGCCGAGTACGTACCGCCAGCGGTACAAGATGCCGTTGCTCCCGTGCCGCCAACGCCACCCGTTCCAACCGTGACGGTTACGGTACCAGAAGGGGTGACTCCGACCATGCCTTCCGCATAGCCGCCACCGCCACCGCCGGACGGATAGTCGGTGTTACAAGTCGTGTTGCTTCGTCCCGACCCACCACCGCCACCGCCCCAAACCTGGACATAAACTTGGTTGACGTTCGCGGGCACGTTGAAAACGCCGCTCGTTGTAAAGACCTGACGCCCGGTCATCGCAGGGGCTGGGCCCGACACGAATGAAGTTCCGTCGCTGACCAGCACGTTTCCGACAGCGCCAGGTGCGCGCCCAATCATTTGCGTGCCGGCTGGGTTCATCACGACAGCGTTGTTTGCAGGAATTGCAGTGGTTCCCGTTCCGCCTTGGGACATCACTAAAGTTCCCGAAACGTTTGCCGCTGCCAAAGTACCTGAAAGAGTTCCGGCAGTGACGGTTCCTGTGGTGGTCAAGTTGTTCGCACCCATCGAAACAGGACCCGCCATCGTCAAGGTGGTTCCGGTCAGGGTCACGCCTGTTGCATCGGCCGTCACGCGGTCGCTGCCCAAGCGTTGAATTCGAAGACTGGTCGCTGTCGAATTGATGATTCCTCCGTCAGCGTTCAAGTTTCCGGTGATGATTGCTGAACCTGCGATGGTCGCGCTTGATGCGCTTAAGCTTCCACCTGAAATCGTGCCTGTGGTTTGAATCACCCCAGCGCCCGCGTTCAGGCTGGTTGACGTGATCGCGCCGGCTGAAAAAGCGCCGGTGCCGTCGCGCTGAACCAAGGCGTTCGCCGTAGCTGCGCTAGAAGGAGTAATGAAGACCCAGTTGGATCCGTTGTACTGCAGAATATTTCCGACAGCCGGCATTCCCGTAATCGTACTGCCTTTGATTCCGTTGACGATGAAGGTGCCGGTAGAACCCAATGAACCGTCACCTGCAACCGCCGTCGCAGTAGCAGTGCCCGAGTTTCCAATCCAAATCTGTGCGTTCGGCAATCCTGGAAGGGAAGGGGCTGCAGTAGTCCAAGACAAAGTGCCCGAACCGTTCGTCGTTAAGAACTGGCCGTTGGATCCGTTGTTGGATGGCAATGTCCAGTCCAGGTCCGACGCAAGGGTTGCCGGTGAACGAAGCTTGATGTTGTTCGAGCTATCCGCATCGTCCAGCTGCATGGGTTGACCCATGGTTACACGAAGGCTTCCGAATGTGCCGGCGCCGCTGGTGTTGATGATCGTAGCGTTTCCGATTGTTCCGTTAATGGCAGAACCGTTGACCTTTCCTGCGGTTGAAATCGTAGCCAGCTTCGTGTCGGCAATCGCTGCAGCTGCATTGATGTCGACGTTAGAAATCGAACCGTCTGCGATCTTACTGGAATCAACAGCACTGGCTGCGATCGTCGCACCGACTGAACCCACACCGCTAGCGACTACATCACCCGTCAAAGCGGTGATGCCGCTACCTGCTGCTCCCAAAGTCGTCCACGCGCTGCCGTCGCAGTATTGAAGGGATGATCCGTTCATTCGAATCGCACCCGAAGTGCCGGCATTACAAATAGCGGCTGAAGTCGCTACGCGAACATAATCACTGGAAGTAATCGCACCGGATGAAATTGTACCGGTAGTCGAAATCGAAGTCGTGCCGCCGATGCTGCTTGGGCCGGCGATCGTGACACCGCTTAAGGTTCCGCTGATGGCCGTTCCGTTCACTTTTCCTGCGGATGAAATCGTAGCCAATTTGGTATCCGCAATTGCAGCGGCCGCATTGATGTCGACGTTCATGATCGAACCGTCAGCGATTTTTCCCGAATCCACGGCGTTTGCCGAAATAGTTGCCGCTACCGAACCTGAACCGCTTGCGGTCACGTCACCCGTTAGGGCGCTGATTTCCATTCCCGACGCAACACCCATCCACGCAGCGCCGTTACAGAATTCGATATTAGCGCCGTTCAACCGAATTGCGCCTTGAGTGGGGGCTCCGCAAACCGCTGCCGAAGTGTTTACTTTAATGTAGTCGCCTGCGACGATTGTTCCGGCCGAAGTCAGGCTGCTTCCCGTAATGGATCCCGAAGTGCTGATCGAAGTCGTACCGCCGATCGTACCGGCGTTAATCGGGCCCGATACCCAGGCTGATCCGTTCCATTTCAAAAGATCATTCGTGGTCGTCCCAGATAATTCTACGGCTTGGTTGGATCCGTTACCGATCCAAATCCGACCGCTGGTCAAAGCGTTGGTTTGCTTGTTGGTGAACGCCAGGAAGTCGGCCGCGGCCAAGTATCCGTCGGAACCCGCACTGGCTTGGGTAATCGAAATCGCAGGGGTGGTGGTGGGGTTCAGAACCGACAAAGGTGCTGATACGCCGACACTGCTGACGCCTGCGCCCGTCGTGTCCGCGCCAGGTGCCCACTGTGATCCGTTCCATTTCAAAACTTGGTTGGTTGAAGGCGCGGTCGGATCCACGTCGCGGCCTTGAATTTTGGTGACTGTGGATGCACCGCTGTTTCCGGTGACGTCACCGCTGATGGCCAAAGCCGACGAAAGTCCCGCTGCGTTTCCGGAAATATTGATGGAATAAGTCCCGCCGGCCAGATCCGCAGGTGAAATCGTTCCGTCCAAAATCTTGCCCGAAGTGACCGAATCGGCGGCAAGCATCGTTGACGAAATGGAAGAAGCTGCGCCCGTTTGAACAAACGCGCTGGGTGCCAAACCTTGAAGCGTTTCAGCGGTTTCGGCGGCGAAAGCCTGTGGAACGGAAGTCAAAGTTTGGTCTGGGCTTAAAGTATAAGGTGTTCCCAGGGGATCCACGGTGACGCGAAGACGGCGAGTATCGCCCGCGGCAGGTGAATAGCATCCGACAGTCCCTGTACTTCTAAAGATGTTGGCCATCGAATGGCCAGGGTCACCGGCTGCGCGTGTGCCACCGCCGACTTTGACTGAAAAAACCCCAGGCGGCGAATTCAGGTCCAAACCCGTGTGATCTTCCCGTAGAAGAAGACAGCCGGCACTTGGATCGTAGATTTCAAATCGCAAAGTGACCGTGCCCGTGATCGGTGAAGATCCATCCGATGTGGTCAGCTTTCCTTGGTACGTGAAGCTGCCTGCGACGGCCGCCCAAGCGCTTGAAGTAGCCAGTATTCCCAAAAGTGCAATTGATGATGGTTTCATTGGGCGACTAGGCCTCCCTGAAGACGCAGGTTTCCGCCTGCGTTGATGCTGTAACCTTGAAGGTCAGGCGAACCTGCACTTCCTACCAAACGATAATTTCCAGGGATCGAAGTCGAAACGCCGCCACCGGCCGATTGCGCAAAGCCAGGCGATACGGTCGAAGTGTCTGGCGCTGGGTTAGTTTCTTCCCAAATCAATTTTGCGCGAAAACACCCCGAAGCGCCGGTCGCAACCGTGATGCAGAAAATAACGACAGAAGTACGAAAAATATTTCGATTCATCCCCGATACCCTTTTTTGATCTAAATAGATTGTAGCCTGCGTCGAATAAATTCAGCGAGAATGCGTCGAAAATGACACGTGCAATTTTTGGGTAAAAAAGTTCTGCGTTTTTAGGGGCTTAAAAAAAATTTTTGAACTGTTAAGGAAGGGACTTGTTTTGCCAGAAAATTTGCCCGATTTCGAAGTTCGTTATGTTCGATTTTCCAGTTTTCGGATTCGTTGACCGACGCAAGTTCTGGCCACCGAATCGCGTTTGATTTTTCTTCGGGCGTCTTTTTTCGAATCCAAAAAACGGGATTCGATCCCAGGTCTTGCCAATCATCCATGGCCTGAAGCAGTCGCGCGCGATCCAAGATCGTCAGCGGCTCGGATCCGACGATCCGTGAAGTTTGATCGTCTCGATTCGTGCCTTCTCCTAACCAGTGAAACCCGGCCTGGTCAAAAAGCCGAACCCAGTCGTAAAGGGTGACCGTGTTTTCATGGGCGTGAAAAAAAGCGTCAATAATGCCTGAAATATGGCCCTTTTCGATACAGTCTTCCCAGGCCTGAAGCCTTGGATCGTCTGAAGAAAGCTGGTTTAGGGCCTGGTGAATGGCCTTCATGAATTGGGGCTTTCCTTGTGCGGGGTCGACGTTCTGTTGGCGAAAGTGTTTGGATAGCCAGCGCATGCCCAGGCGACTGGATCTAGGATAAACACTGAAGCGGACCACACCATCATCAGAAAGCCAGTTGTGGATTCTTTCAAATATCACTTCGGGGTTCCTTAGGTGATGAAGGACGTTGCTGGCGCGGATCCACTGAAACTTTCTGCCGCCGCTTGGATCTTCGTTTTCGAAATCGCATTCACGGACTTCGAACTTTGGAACCTTTCGAAAAAGGCGCGCAAGCCTCATTCTTTTCTGAAGACGCGAAAGATTCTCGCGGCTTAGGTCGATGGCCAAGATCGAAGAAATCTCCGGGTACTCGGTTGCGACTCCGGCGGGTTCAAACGTTCCAGAACCCAAGATCAAGGCGTTGACTTGTTCAGTCGAGCCCGAAAAATAATCTTCCAGCCGATCGCGCCGGCTTACAGCATTTTCTAAATCCAGTCGCGTAAAGCGTGGCAGTGCCAGCCAAGGGATCGGAGGGTAAGGAAAGCGTTCGTATTGGTTTTTGACCGGATGGTTCATCCGATTCTTCAGGCCGAAGTTCCGTGGTTTCGGCAAAGTTCGTAAAGCCGATCGAAGTGATACATTCCGGTGGCGTGGCCATCGGTCCAGGAAATCTGGATCGCGTAACGTCCGATGACTTGCATTCCCGTGGCCCGGATTTCGGGTGAAATCGATTCGCGTTTCAAGACGCGCTTTCCTGTGTGTTCGTCGACGCAGGATGCACATGGGCATTCAAAACGAATCTCAAAATAAGGGACGCGAAATGATTCTCCGGTATTCCATTTGAAGAAGACTTCTTTGGGGCCGGAAGGTTGGATGTCGGTTGGGATTCGGTGATTGTAATCTGTCGTGTTCTGGTTTTTACTCATCGGATCATGACATCTAACCCCGGCCATTGGGCCATTTCAAGCATTTCGGTCCTTGGCGACTTCATGCGTTTTGGCTTCGACGCTTTTGGCAGAATGAAGAAGATCCCAGGTCGAACGGGACTTGTGATCAAACAATGCGAATTTATCGGGGTAAAGTCGCTGGGAATTCTATCCGTCGCATCCGTGTTTTTGGGTGGCGTGTTGGGCTATCAGCTGTATCTTTCTTTGCACCTTTTTGGTGCCGAAGCCCTGATGGGCGGCACAGTGGGGCTTTCTTTGTACCGCGAACTTGGCCCGGTCATGGCCGCGATCATGGTCACGGGAAACGCAGGCGCGGCGATGGCAGCCGAAATCGCCAGCATGCGAATTAGCGAACAGATTGATGCGCTGGATGTCATGGCAGTCGATCCAATGGAATACCTAGTGATGCCGCGCATTGTTGCGGGTACCTTGATGCTGCCGATCCTGGCCGTTTATTTTTCGACTTTGGGTTCGATGACTTCGCAGTGGGTGGCGACCCTAGTCATGGGCTTGGATTCAGCGACCTATTGGCAGCAGTTTGCCCGGGTCGTTGACGCGTTCGATCTTTTCCACTGCACTTTGAAGTCCAGTGTCTTTGGATTGCTGATTTCATGGATCGGTTGTTACTGCGGCTACACCGTTCAAGGTGGCGCCCGGTCGGTAGGGCTTGCGACCCGTCTGACGGTCGTCGCGACCTGTTTGGCGATTCTTTTTTCAGATTATCTTTTAACTTCTTTTCTTCCGTTTACCCGGTACGATTTCAAAATCTAACAGGACCTCTATGAACCCATCTCAAGCGACCTCTTCTCAGAAGTTCAAAGTCGGAATCTTCACGATTATTGGAGTGATCCTGACCTTAGGCGTTTCCGTTTATGTCAATGACCGGCCTTTCTGGTGGCGTCCATGTGATTTGGTTTACATCAACGTCGAAGATGCGACCGGATTGAAAACCAAGTCGCAGGTTCGCAGTCTGGGAATTCAGGTGGGCTATCTGAAGTCGGTTGAACTTTTTGAAACCTACGTCCGCCTGGGGATTTGTATTACGGCACCGGTGGAAGTCTTGTCTTCGACGCGCGCTTATCTGCGCGGAGAAGGTTTCTTAGGTGACAAGTTCGTTGAATTAAAACCCGTGAAGTATTTTGGCGATGCTTTAGCGCCGGCGACCAAGGACCAGAAAGAACAGAAAAGCAGCGAGCCGTCTTCTGGTGCATCCAGCGGGGCAAAAGAAATCAAAAGCCAGAAATCTGTTCCGACTTCATTCCGCGCGATCAGTCGTCATCCCATCGCGTTTTGGTTTTCTGTTCTGACTTTTTCAGATTCACACGCGCAAGGCCGTAGCAAAGGGAAGAACATTCCGGTTGCAGGCCAGGGCAATCAAGACGTTCAAGAACTGGTCGGGCAAGTCGATGGCCTGGTTTCAGAAATGAAGGAACTGACCGGTAACTTAAAGACCGCCATTGATCCTGTGGAATTGAAGCGCACGATGCAGCAACTGAATAAGACGCTAGAAAATGCATCCAAGACCTTGGCACCCGGCGGCGGTTTGAATTCGACTGCGCAGCGGACGCTTGAAAAGTTAGAAGATGGAATCGAACAGCTTCGCGACATCATGACCCGGATCAATAAAGGTGAAGGATCCGTGGGCATGCTGATCAATGACCCCGTTTACGCTCAAGACATCCGGGAAGTGATCAAACAATTGAACTTACTTTTGAACCGACTGGGCCAGGTGCGAATTAACTTGGATCTTTTCGCCGAACAGATTGGTCAAATCGGCGGACGCGGTTCGCTTTTCCTGAACGTTTGGCCAAATTCGACGCGGTACTATCGCCTGGGCTTTACTTCAGATCCTCGTGGATCGCTTCGAGTCATCAACTATTCGACGACGTCAGGCGGGACTACGACCAACGTCCAGACTTCTGCTGCCGACCTAGGGGGCTTGGTCATGAATCTTCAGCTGGGGAAAGTTTTCTGGCGTCGATTGGACCTGGCCATTGGACTGCTTCACGGCGACGGTGCAATCAGCATTGAAACGCACCTTGGGCCGAATGAAAAAGAAACCATGCTTCGACTGCACGGCGACCTTTATGCGCGGGGCCGGGGTGTGGCGATCAACAAGCGGGTTTGGGCAAGGTTTCAACCCCTGGTTGGAACGGGCGTGATCCTATCGGGCGTTTACCTTCAAGGCGGCATCGAATCCTTCATCAATAATCCCACCCCGCAGCTTCCCTTCGCGGTGGCTGCAGGCTTGACGTTTGATGACGAAGATATTCGAATTCTGTTCGCGTTCCGGTAATAGGTGCCTGGCACCTTTTCTCTAAGCGCTGCGTCGATTCTGACTATTTACGCTTCAAAGCGTTCAGGTACGCCACCAAGCCTTCGATTTCATCTTTCAGTTGCGGCATGGCTGGCATGATTCCGCCCGGGCGCTTGGGCGTATAACCCGGAGGGTACTTCGCTTCCATGATTCGAAGTTCGATTAGCTGTGGGGTTGAAAACGCGACATCAGGACCCACTGCACCTGGCTTGCGCGGATCCGAATTGTGGCAGGCAATACAAAACGTCTGATAGGTGGCGCGTCCGCGAGCAATCAGCGGCGTTTCGGGCACAGCCAAGATGGATTCTTGCTGAAAGCAGCCTGAGAAGCCCAAAGCTACGAAACTAAAAACCGCCCAGGGTTTACCCCTGGGCGGAAACTTACAAGAAGAATTCAACCAAGCCATAAAGAACGGCAGCAAGTCCGAATCCGCTGGTGATGACGCCTTTCACGGTGGTCAAAACGCCCAGTTTGCCCTTCAGTGCATTGAATTCCAGTCCCAAAATAATGATGCCAGCGACGATGGTCAGCATCAGGTAATTGGATTCAGGGCCCGTTGCGATCGGAAGGTGACGTGCAGCAGCCATGAAAAAAAGCATAGGGATCGAAAACAGCACGTTGTGGCGAGAAGCCAAGCCCGCCTTTGCACCGCAAGCTGCAGCGGCTGGATCGGCTGGCTTTCCAGCCAAAACGCCTTGAGCGTTTGCGATCACGACTTTTTGATTCGGCCAAATCACGAACCAGACGTTCATGAACATGATCGTTCCCAAAGTCATTCCCATCGTGATGTTCACACCCCAGCTGGAAGCGAACGAACCCCAGCCGCCTTGATGGGCGCGGATCATGATGATCAATAGGCCGGCTAGCAAAGTGCCGCTAGCGCCGTGACGGAACCAGATCAGTGCGCGAGGAACCAATTTTGAAATCGCTTGATTCTTGGTGCCCGCATCCGTTTCCGCAAAAAAGGCGCCTTGAACAAAGTTGAAGTAATAAAGATGTCCGATCCACGCGATCCCAAAAAAGATATGTAACCAGCGCAATGCGAACAAAAGTCCATCAGTTGAAAAAAGTGCGATACCGGATTCCATTTCTCGTTCTCCTGGTTTGTGTGTTTAATTGAGTTAACACCCCTTTGGTGCGGGATTCAAAGGTGAAAATGTCTCAGGCTCGCTTCCTTTGCTTATCGATTTTGGTGGTTCACGCACTGCATCCTTTAGGCGCACAGGCCGACGGGTTTGAAAGTCGCACGCTGATTTCGTCCACGACCTTCCAGCAAAGTATCGATCTGTCGCGGCATATTTTTTTGAACTATGACGACGGGGGCATGTCGCCCGACGAGCTTCGACAGGCGCGGGTGAACGAAGAAGAAGAATTCATTCGAATCAAAAAGCCAAGCCCGATTGCCTGGAACTTGGGGTACGCCATCAGTTCAAGCCCGGCGGTTGCGGGCAAAAGCAGCCCGACGATTGGCCATTCCTTTCAGGTCGGCTTGGTGACCCAAGTGACCCCCAAAATTACGGTTGGAACTTGGGTTCGGGGGGACATCATTCCGGCCGAAGACCTTCGGGTCGGAGAAGTCGAACTGAACGTCGGGAACTTAGAGCTTCTTCAATTCACTCGCGAACTTCAGATGGAGGGCTGGCCGCCCGGGCCCTATGATCCAGAACTAGACGCCGAAGAAGTGGACCAACAAGTCCAAAGCGATTACCAGCGGCTTTTTCGAAATCAGATTCTTCGCGACGAACGGGCGCGCAGAAAAGAAAACCGCGACTTACTTCGCCCCAAGAAACCCCGCCGATTCGAAAGGCGGGCACTTTACGGCAAATTTCGGCTGATCTTTGGAACTGCGGTTAAGACACCACCACTGCCTGCATCTGGAATTTCAAACGATCAGCGCCTTTTTTGGGGAAGTTTGGGGCCAGAACTTTTTTTGCTTTCTAGCAAAACGTTCACGGCTCGGTTTTCCGGTTTGGCGACCCTTTACCAAAGCGGCGTGATTCCGTTCATGTCTTCATTGTCGCGCCCCGAAATCAAGTTGCCGCTTCCGGATCTAAAGACCGGACTTAGCCAAATCGGCCCGTACTATCGGGGTTTTCACAGCATTCGGTTGGCAGCCGGTTTCATTCACGAAGCCAGTTCGGATTTTCTATGGACTGGTGACGCTGCGATCTCGAACTTCCTTTACGGAAATGCACGCTGGGTTCCAGCAGGTGGCCTAGGCTTCATGAATCGGATTTCCAAAGATTGGAATTGGGGACTGGATGCAAATGTCTGGGTCGTCGATGCGGTTGACTTCGCGTTCTCGCTTCGGACTTCGCTGGCACTTTAAGACTTGCTTAGGTTTTTAGAATTTCTTGCAAGTCGCGACCCGAAATTCCAAGCAGGTACAAAACGCTTTTTAAGCTTTTTTGTGAAAGAGAAAGGTCAGCGCGTTCGCGAACAACTGCCTTGGCGTTAAACGCGATTCCAAGCCCAGCTTTTTCCAGCATCGGAATGTCGTTTGCGCCATCGCCAATGGCAATGACCTGATCCAAGTGAATTCTTTCTTGCTGGGCAATCAGGTCCAAAAGGTCGGCTTTTCTTTGGGCATTCACAATCGGTGGGATGACTTTTCCCGTTGCCACCCCTTGGGACATTTCCAGTTGGTTGGCATAGGCAAAGTCGATTCCCAGTTCACTTTTGATTCGATCGGCGATGCTGGTGAAGCCCCCGGAAATCAAAGCCGTTTTGTAACCCAGTTGTTTCAAAACGCGAATCAGGTCTTTTGCACCCGGGGTCAGCTGAATCCGAGAAAAAACTCGGTCCATCTGAGCATTCGTCAGGCCTTTCAGTTTTTCGACCCGAAGGCGCAGGCTTTCATCGAATTCCATTTTGCCCTTCATCGCCGTGTGGGTGATTTCAGAAACGGCCTCGAATGCGCCACACTCACGCGCGAATTCATCGATGACTTCGTTTTGAATCAGCGTCGAATCCATGTCAAAAACCACCAGACGTTTTGCGCGGCGGTACAGTCCTTCGGCCTGAAGTGCAATGTCGACCTGACTTTGGCTTGCGATTTCAAGAAGTTCCTTGCGAAGCCTTCGGCGATCGACTTCGGCTTCGGTCGAAACCAGCATTTCGACGCAGGAAAATTCATCTTCGGAAAGACGTGCGATTTCGTCGATGTTGATCTTGTTTTTGGCCAGCGCAGCGGTCACGTGGTGAAGCGCTGGGGCCGATACGCGTTCGGCCATCAAGGTGACTGCGTAATGATAGGCTTTGTGCTTTTGTTTTTGGGTGATTTCGTCGGGCTTCATGACCCGAAAATCCAGCTTCATTCCCAGTTCAGTGGCTTTGAAAAGCAGGTCCTTAATGATGGTCTTGTCGCGAGCTTCTGCTTCATTCAGTTCAAACAAGATTGAAAGCGAAAGAAGCCCGTGAATGACCGCTTGGCCGATGTCCAAAATGGTGGTTCCACCATCGGCAAGAATTCCAGTCAGTTGTGAAGTGATCCCAGGGGCGTCGGGACCGGCAACGGTGATTAAGACGACGGATTTATGTGCAGCTGTAGGTGTCATAAGCCAAACCCAAAGATAACACGAATCGGTCGGCAGGTAGTCGGCAAGATTTGCCGCTGCTATTTCAAATCGCGAATTTTATCTAAATGGACGATGAAGACGATTTCCGCGGGTGTGAACTCGAAGCCGGTTCCGATTCCAAACATCCGGATGCCTTTTTGGCCTCCGCCCAGATCTTCTTCATAACTTCCGCCTTCGATACCGACTCCGAACTTTACGGCTGAGCGCATTCCGCTCATCCGAATCTTGTCTTGGGTGATTTCAGACGGAAACTTGAAGCGAAGGAATTCTGCATGAATACCCAGATTCAATCCGATACTCAGGGTCGATAGGGCATAGACCGCATTTCGGCTACGGCAGGTTCCGAACTGGCCACCTACCAGGAAGCCCAGCCCCCAAGTCACGCAGCGAATCTTTCGATTGCTCTTCACTTTGGGAACCTTTTTGATCTGGGTGTCGACCCAGGCAGGATCATTCTTTAGCTTTTCGACCCAAGCGGCGTGCGCCTTCTGGCTATCGGCTTCAAAAGTCGATTTGGCGGGCGTCGCAACCGAACTTTCAATCAGTTCGATTTCGACTTCCTGGTTGGCAAAGGCGGAATGGGACGTCAGGACCACAAGAACTGCAAAGATGGACTTCAGCATGATCAGTCCATATCGAATTTTGACGCTATATGTCAAAATCGGCTTTCGGAATTAGCTTAGGTTAATGGGGCGATTACTTCCAAAACGACTTGGGCTTTCGCGATTTCAGCGCAGGAAGTTCCGCACGCGGTTTTTCCAGGGCATCCTTCATTAAATCCGCCCAAACGACGCCGGGACCATCTGCACGTTCTGCCAATACGCGTCCCCAAGGATCAATGATCCGCGTGTGCCCATGGCATTCGCGCCCTTCGAAGGGTTTTCCGTACTGGGCGGGCGCGACGACAAAGGCCTGGTTTTCGATCGCGCGTGCGCGGGTCAGAACATCCCAATGCGCCTTTCCGGTCAGCGCCGTGAACGCAGCAGGGATGAAAATCACGTGAACGTCTTTGTCGGCCTGGCGGCGATAAAGTTCCGGAAATCGGATGTCATAGCAAATCGAAAGGCCTAAGTTTCCCCAAGGCGTGTCGGCGACTACGGCTTTTTTTCCAGCAACAACCGTGTCGCTTTCGCGATAAGCGCGGTCGGCTTTCAGGTCGACATCAAAAAGGTGGATCTTGTCATAACGCGAATGGATTTCGCCTTCGGGGTCAATCAACACACAAGTGTTCGTGATGGTCGGCGGTCCCGCCTTTTTTTTCGGGCTTGCACGGGCGGCACCTTTTGCGTTCTGGATCGGGACGCTGCCGCCAACGATCCAAACGTCATTTTCCGCCGCCCATTCCTGAAGCGTCGATATCGTGGGTCCATTGATCTTTTCAGCACCTGCGATGAATTCTTCGCGGTGATCCGTGAAGAAACTGAAATTTTCCGGAAACGCGATGCAGTTGGGGTCTTGCTTCAATGCTTCCTGAAACCAATGGTGCGCTTCCGCCAGATTCGCGCGCTTATCCGAATTGGCCTTCATTTGTATCGCTGCTACTCGCATAGGATCGCCCGAACCACTTCCTGGGTCGCAGATAGGTTTTCAAAAAAATAATCCGGCTTATGGGCCAAGATCAGTTCCTTTGGAACGTCGCGGCCGGTTCCCACGGCGATGGATCGAACGCCGATGGATTTTCCGCAGTTCACATCATGTTCGGTGTCGCCGATGACCACGACTTCTTTTCCGGAAAAATCCACGCCCGTCGTGTGAAAGGCACGCGCTACGGCGACCCTGGGAAGTTCATAGCGATTCCAATGATCGTCACCGAAGGCACCCAGCAGATCAGTTGCTGCGTCTTCGTCGCTGAAATGTTCCAAAAGCCCGGCGTGCGAAAGTTTCATCTGCGCGCCTTTTCTTACGTTCCCGGTCAGAATTCCCAGGCTGACGTCAGGATGTTCCGAAAGGGCTTTCAAAAGTTCGACCACCCCTGGAAGAAGTTTCATTTCCTGACCGCGCGAAGACAAAAGCGATCCTGCTTTTTCCAGGTATCGGTGGATGATCGCAGGAGCCAGTTCGTCGATCACTGGATCGGGAATTCCGAAGTCGCGAAGGATTTCTTTGCAGATTTGAAAATCGGTTTTACCACCAAAGCGGACTTTTTCGGGTTTGAAGTCTGGGAACACTTCGGCGACGGCGCCCAGATAAGATTCTGTCCACATCGGGCCGGCCCGAAGCAGGGTGCCGTCGATATCAAAAAGAACCAAGCGTTGAGGTTTGGAAGATCCCACGGTCGCCACTTCTATTTGGCCCAATCCGACAGGGCTTTTGCCAATTCTTGGAAGCCAAATGTCTTCTGCTCGCCGGTTTCCAGTTTCTTGACTGCGACCTTCTTTTCGGCAATTTCCTGATCACCCAGAAGAACCACAAATCGCGCATTGGCTTTTGCAGCGGCTTTTAATTGCGCACCAAATCCTTCAACCGACAGTGCGGTTACAGTTTTTAGACCCGCTTTGCGAATCGCCAAAGCCAGTTCATCAGACAGGGTCTTCAGTTCAAGCCGGGGAAGGGTCACAAACACATCGATGGCGCTTGAAATTTTGGGCGCCAACCCGTGCGTTTCGATAAAGTTTTGAAGCGTGACATCGCCCATTCCGAAACCCACGCCGCTTAACTTGTGGTTTCCAAATAGCCCAACCAGGTTGTCATAGCGTCCGCCGCCGAACATCGCGCGCCGATTTTCGGGTGAAGTGTCGTAAACTTCGAAGACCGTTCCGGTGTAATAGTCCAGGCCCCGAAGGATCAGGGGATCGAAGCAGACTTGGGAATTCTGTTTCATCAGATCAAAAAGCGCTCGAAGTTCTTGGGTGCCTTGGCAAGGCATCGTTTTTTCGATTTCTTCAAATGAAGCTTTGAAAAAAGATTCCAACTGACTGGCGACGTCTGAACCGACCCCCAGGTCACCTAGCCATTTCTGGTAAGCTTCTTCGCCGATCTTATTCCGAGCATCGATGGCTTTTGTGATCGCAAGCGCCTTGTCAGCGTCCAGTCCCAATTTTTCACGGAAAAGATGATCCATCAGTCGGCGATTGTTCACGCGTATGGAAATGTGCTCTCCGCCCCCGAAAGCATCCATCACTGACAGCGCAACCCTTAGGATTTCAGCGTCGGCTAAAATCGGATCGCCACCCAGAAGATCGACATTCAATTGCCAGTGTTCACGAAGACGTCCGCGTTGAGGGCGTTCGTAGCGCCAAAGATTCGGGATTGAAAACCAGCGAACGGGTTTGGGAAGTTCGTGAATTTTTCCAGCCACCATCCTAGCCATGGTCGGCGTCATTTCGGGGCGCACGGCAAGTTTGCGTTCACCACGATCGATCATCCAATAAAGCTGTTGATTGACCAGTTCTTCACCTGATTTTGCAGCGTAAAGGTCAAAGGGTTCCAGCATCGGCCCATCGTATTCTTCATAGCCGTAAGACTGAACGGCGTCGCGAAGGCGACCAAACATCCAGCGGCGGAAACGCATTTCGTCGGGGTAAAAGTCGCGCGTGCCTTTATAAGGTTGAGTCGAAAGAGCCACGCTTACTTTCCTGTGCTGCCGAAGCCGCCCGCGCCACGGGCCGTTTCATCTAGGTTTGCGACTTCTTCCACGCGTGGGGTTGCGATTGGAATCAAAAGCATCTGAGCGATGCGTTCGCCTTTTTTCAAGACGACTTCTTCATGCGACAGATTCCAAAGCAAGACCTGGACTTCGCCGCGATAGCCGGCGTCGACGATTCCTCCGGCCACTTTGATTCCTTTTTTTCCCAAGGATGAACGATCGGCGATCATTCCGACGTAACCTTGGGGAATGGCCATCGCGATCCCGGTTTTGACGGGGCGGCCGTTGCCCGCCTTGTGGGCCGGCGCCAGCATCGCGTCTTCTGACGAATAAAGATCCATTCCGGCATCTTCGGGGTGCGCGCGGGTCGGCAGGGTAGCCTGCGCGTCCAAACGCTTCATCGCAATAGATTCAAAATGGGTCATGTGAGAAGGTTTTTGCATGCCGCTTACGATGCCCAAAGCCGTGCTTTTTGACAACGACGGAGTTCTAGTCGCCAGTGAACCTTTGCACTGGGCGGCCTGGGGCAATTTACTGAAAGAAATGGGAATTCCGTACAATGAAGCCGAAGTAGCGGCCCAGGTGGGGAAGACCGCGCCTCAGATTTTGACCGCGATTTTGAATCATCACCGTCCCGAGTGGTCGAAGCCTGAAAATCGGGGGGCTTATGTGCTGGAAGACCTGGCTTTGCGGAAGAACGACTTTTATTTGAAGCTTTTGAAGACCCAGCTTCGGGCGTACCCAGGGGTGGAAGACGGGCTGCGGGTTTTGCGGTCACGGGGCGTTCGGATTGCGGTGGTGTCTAACGCAAAGCGGCGCGAACTGGATGAAGCCTTGCGCGCAACGGGCTTAGAAGGTCTGGTGGATCTGAAGATTTCCCGCGACGATTCTAAAATTCCAAAACCCGACCCGACGCCTTACTTGATGGCGGCGGCTAGCCTGGGATTTGAACCGATTGAATGTTTGGTGGTCGAGGATTCTCCGCCCGGAATCGAATCCGGTCTGATGGCGAAGATTCCGTCGGTGGGGATCACGACGAATTTTTCGCGCGAGGTGATGTTATCGCCCGTGCCCGGGCGCCCGGATCTGCGCCCCGTTGAAGTTTTTTCGTCGATGGCCGAATTTTTTGAAGCCCTTTTGATGGGTTGCTAGGGTCCGCGCGTTCCCTGTGCAGTTGTCGGAACTGTGTCGGATTCTGGCGGATGCCCCACGGGTTGCGCTCCCTGTGCAGCTGTCGGAACTGTGTCGGAAATTGGGCCGTCAGGTGGGGTCCGACAGACTTCCGACAACTGCACAGAGTGATCGGACACACCTGCAGGCCGCCCAAGTCCGACAGACTTCCGACAACTGCACAGGGTGATCGTCTAGCTAGTCAGCTTCCCCGAATTCTTCAGCTGAATGATGGCTTCCATCAATTCATCCGGGTTGCGGTGACTAAGTCGCGTCGCTTCGACATAACGGTAAAGAATCCGTCCCGACTTCGAAATGATGAAGACCGCACGACTGGTTCCGCCCAGCATGAAAAGCGAAGTCACGCCATAGACCTTCGTCAGTTCGCGCTTGGGGTCGGTCAAAAGCGGAAATTCAAATCCATACTTTTGGCGAAAGGCTTTGTGCTGGGCCGGCGTGTTTTGGCTAATCCCAATCACCTGCACCCCCAAGGCCTTGAAGCGTTCCATCGCGTTTTGGTAACTGCAAAGTTGCTTGGTGCAGACCGGGGTAAAATCACCCGGATAGAAAACCAGCATCGAAGGCCCCTGAAGCATCACATCGATCAGGCTGACCTTTTTTCCGTCATCATTTTCCAGAGTAAAAAGCGGGGCCATGTTGCCGACAAAGGCAGACGCAGGGGCAGGGGTCGCAGGATTCTGTTGGGGTTGTGCCATGCCTTGATTCTAAGCGTAGATTTTGGCAATTCGGTAGGTCTTTTCTTGCGTCCCACCTGCGACTTCGATCGAAAATGTGGCGCCTTCTGCCGCACCCTGAAGTTCTTCACCCAGTGGCGACGCAGGGCTTACGACCAGTCCTGACACGCCATCCAGTTCAAACGAAATTCCTCCGCCTAAAGGCGCTAAGAAAACCCAGGTTTTCTTTTTCACAGGTTCAAGCTGATGAAGTTCGATCAGCGATCCCATTGCTTGTTCAAAGCGCACGATCGTTTCATCGATTTCAGCCAATCGCTTGCCTTGACCGGCGGCTAGGTAAGAAGCTTCCACACCGCGTGTGTCGTGCGAATCTTCCGCCTGGCTTTCGGTATTGGTAGCGGCGTCGCGCGCAGCTTCAACAGCTTGCGATAGCGCGGATCTTTCTTTGCGAAGTTTGACCAGAATCGCAGCCAGCGCCCGATCACGCATCGGCAGATCCCAGGGCTTTGCGATTTTGGGATCCCGATACCGTCGCGGGGACCCGTTGTGCCAATTCTTCGGCAAAATCTTCGGGAAAAAATTTCTGGGCCAAACGGATGTGACCGACTTCTTCGATTGCGATCGTTTCAAAGATTTTGGCCGATACGGGATCGACGCCCGCCAGCCCCTGACCAAACCGTTCACCCGCGCGGCGTCCACGTTCTTCGGCGGTGGCCATATAGATGGAAAACTGTTTAGCGGTTTCGCACTTCATGAACGAATGCCAAAGCTGATCCGATACGCCGACTTCGTCGGGCGAATGCCCAAGGTCGCGCATGCGTGAAAGCAACCAACCCAAGTGCTTTTCTTCTTCCCGGGCCAGCCGAATCCAAGCATCGCGAAGTTCAGCGGGGGCATCCGTGAATCGTTCAGCCGCCCAAAGAAAAGCTTCTCGCGCCTGAATTTCCGCAAAGGCCGCTGCCCGAAGCCGATCGACGATTCCATCATGTGTTTGCATGGGGCGCGGAGCCGCCGGGCGCTCTCCGTTGGGCAAAATTCGAAAAGGGGACCAGTCACGCTTCACGATTTTTTCTTCCCTGCGGGCTTCGAACCCAGTTTTTCGATCTGCTTAAATTCTTCAGCCGTCAGCGGCGAACACGATAAACGGGATTGCCGAACCAAAAGGATGTTTTTCAGTTTGGCGTCGGCTTTCAGAACTTTTAATTCAACGGGGTTCGCCAGTGGTTGGACGGCTTTCAAATCAATTTGCACCCATCCGTCTGAATCCGGGTCGGGATCCGGGTAAGCTTCACGGACGACTTCAGCGATTCCAACAACGGCCTTGTCATCCCCGCTATGGTAAATGAACGCCAGGTCGCCGACCTTGGCGGCTTTCAAAAAATTCCGGGCCTGAAAGTTTCTGACCCCGTTCCAGTTGACCTTTCGGTCTTTGACTAGCTGCGCAAAGCTATAGGTCTCGGGTTCGGACTTAAAAATCCAATACGATTTGGCCATTCCCGCTAGTTGCCCTGGGGTGGGCCTAGGGTCAAGGGGCTTCAACTAGGTCTTTAGAATTCTGGGGGGTCTTGAAAGGCTCGGGGGCGACTTCAGTGGCTAGGCTTCGCCGGCCGTTGGGAAGCAGGTTTTTAGCCGCAGTGGGGCTGGTTTCACGGGCAGCCCCGCCAATCGATGACGTTTGAAGCCAGGCTGAAACCAAAAGTCCAAGACCGACAAAGAAAGTCCAAAGAAGCTGGGTGCGGTGAGGCGTCTCGTTTTCGTAATCTTTGCGACTGATTTGGGTTTCTTGCCCGGGCCGTGAGGGGATCATGATCTCTAAGGCTGTATCGGTCCTGGGTTCTAAAAAGTTGATTACAAACCCAGAATCGTTTCGTTAGTCTGAACTCGAATGTCCAGTTCGAAGCATCACGATCACTCTCACGACCATCCCGCTCACGGGTCAGCGCAAAGAAATCTGGGTCTGGCCTTTTTGATCACTGTCGTTTTCATGGTCATCGAAGCGGTGACCGGCTGGATGGCCAACAGTCTGGCCCTGATCGGTGATGCCGGACACATGGCTTCGGATGCGGGCGCCATCCTTTTAAGTCTTTTCACGACCTGGGTTGGGTCAAAAAGCCGCGCCAAGGGCAAGTCGACGGGGTACCACCGTGCGGAAGTTTTAGGAGCATTCATCAGCGGCGCGGCGATCTGGGTATTGGCCGGGGTCTTGATCTTTCAGGCCTATTCCAGGTGGCAAGCTCCGCCGGCGGTCGAAGGTCCCTTGGTTTTTGGGGTCGCCGTCTTTGGCCTGATTGCAAACTTGGTGAACATGAAGATCCTGCATGCCAATCACGGCCATTTGGGGGTTCGCGCCGCGTACTTGCACCTGATCGCCGATGCGATGGGCAGTATCGGAGCAATCATCGCCGGCGCCGTCTTATGGTGGACGGGGTGGGCCTTGATTGACCCACTGATCAGCATCGGCATCAGCCTTTTGATGCTGGTCAGTAGCGCGGGGCTTCTTCGCGACGCCTGGTCGGCCTGGAAAAAGCTTTAGCGGGGGTGCCCTTTTTGGGGTCGTCATGGTACCTCGGCCTTACGCGCTCGTAGCTCAGTTGGATAGAGTAGCTGGCTTCGAACCAGTTGGTCGGGAGTTCGAATCTCTCCGAGCGCGCCAATTTTAAAACAAGTCCGTGGTTTACCGAATTTAGAAGGAATGAGACGCTTTGGCCATGAAACTTCACGGCCGAGTGTTTGTGGGAGCATTCGTAGGTTTGGCCTTTTCAACCAGCCTTTTGGCCCAGAAAAGGATCCGCTCGGTGGTTTACGGCGAAGACGACCGCAAAGACGGCGTCGAAGTCCTAGATGCCGGTTGGACGGACTGGCACGACCGAATGAAGTCGGTGGTCAGCCTTTGGCCAAGCCACCAGATCACGATCGACTCTTCGAAGGGTACGGCCAGTTTCGAAACCGAAACCCATCGCAAACGCGAAAAACTTTGCAAGAACGAACCCTTTGCCGGGCAAAAGGTTGGGCCATTTTGTTCAGGATCATTGATTGCCAAGAACCTGATTTTAACGGCCGGTCACTGCGTCGCTAGCCAAAAATCGTGCATGGCAATGTCCTTTGTTTTTGATTACCGAATTGATCAGTGGGGAAGCGTGGGTCCGGAATCAGTTCCTTCGCAGCAGGTCTATGGCTGCAAGAAATTGATTGCTCGTGAAGAAGAAGAAGACGGCGCCGACTACGCGATCATCGAATTAGACCGGGACGTCACGGATCGTCTGCCCGTGACCTTGGAAAAAACCCTGCTGCCAGTGGAAGGCGATCCCGTGGTTTCAATTGGGCACCCGTCTGGACTTCCCGCAAAGCTTGCGGATTCAGCGGCGATTCGGTCGGTCGAAGACAGTTATTTTTTGGCGAACCTAGACACTTTTTACAACAACAGCGGAAGCCCTGTGTTTGACGAAAACACGGGGAATCAGGTGGGGATTTTGGTTCGAGGGGAAAAAGATTTTAAGATGACCTGGAAGGGTTGTCGCGTGATCAACGAATGTGCGGAAGACGAATGCGAAGGGGAAGCAGTAACCCGAATCGATTACGTGCTTCCCCTTTTAAAGCCTTTCGGAATCTAGGAATTACAGGCTGAAATTCAATCCGGCTAGGATTTGAACGCCGCCCATCTTGCTGGTTTGTCCAGCCACCGTGCTGGTGTCCTTCAGGCCAATATTGTAGCGACCATCGATCAAAAGCCCCAAGGTCGGTGCAATGGGAAACCGAAGCGCGCCGCTGAGCGTGGCGCCAAAGTTCGATTTAATGTCCACGGTGCTTGATCCGCTTCCCGTTACGGTTCCATCGGTCAATGGAAGGTCATAAAAAAGTCCGCCTGCGACCGAAACGATAGGAAGAAGCTTGAAGCGCAAAAGAACGGGAATCATCAGCGAATTCCAAGTCGTTTTCGACACGCTTGGAACTTCGACGGTGTAAGGCGTGTAAAGTGCCCCCACTTCAAAATCAAATCCAGGAAACGCGCCAAAGCTCAATAAGCCACCAAATCCAATTGTTCCCGACGTGGTGGGTAAGGTCACCGGGGCCGGAGTAATGGATAGAGTCGGAATGTTATACGATCCAACTGCGCTTAGACCAAAAGCGTGCGCGGAGGGAGCGTTTGCTACTGCTGCCACGACGAGAGAAACTGCGAGAAGCATCTTTTTCATAAAAATCCTCTTATTAAATTATTGAGTTGATGCCTTGGATTCTAGCTGTGGCTTCAGACCATGTCCATCCACATCCCATCGAACTGGGTCGGAGGCGGTGAGCGGTCTCGATATTTTTGGACATCTTTCACGTTGAAGACGTCTTGGATTTCGTCCAGAAATTGCTTCTCGGTCATTTTGCGGCCATCGTCATCAAAGTAGCCGATGCGTCGAAACTTCGAGCTGAGGTGCGACATAGGAATCGTGAATTCGTAGACCGTGTAGTAAACGCCACAAACGTTCTTTTTTTCATCGATCACGTAAATGTCGGTGGCGCGGGTGCAAACCATGTCGCGCGTCCACGGGTTGACCGTTGAATTCCCTGTGCAAAGTACGCGGCCTTCCTTTTCTTTTGCGCTATCGCATTGGACGCCGATGACTTTTGCAAAAGGGTTGTTGGTAGGAAAAAAGGAAAGGACGTTCAATGCAAAGCTGAACATTCCCACAGCGGGTTTCAGCACCCCGCCTGCACTTCGTGCTTGCGAGGCCGTGGTTGCTTCGCAAACGGTGGCGGGTTTGATGACAGCGGTGGTCTTTACGGCTGGACGAAATTTTCCCATCCATTCCTTCAGTCGAGTGTAACCATTACCCTGATTCTTCATCACCTTTTCGTTCTTACTGATGTCGTAACCTTCGTATTCGGCGGCCTGATCCAGGACTTCTCCCCGAAACTTTTCAAACACAGCGCTTAGGTTTGTGTCTTTCGTCAGGCTGACTGACTTGATTTGTTCCGGTCTGATCTTGATCTGGTGAGCGGTAGCCATCTTTTGAATTCCGGCGATGGATTCATCAGTTCCCATCGCAAGAAACTTAAAATCGCAGGTCGGACAAGCTTTCGTAAAATAGCTTTCCAAAACACTGCTTGCCACACCCATGGATTTTCCCGACGAAACATAATCAATGAAGACGAACTTAGGAGGGGGGGAACCTTGAAGCTTGTGCCCCAAAAATTGATTGAAATGCCCTTCCAGTTCAAAGGCCAAGGTCGAAAGGTTAGCCGTCTGTGCGGGCTTTAGGTTGTTTAGGCCGCCTAAAGGAAGATTCAGGGCGCTGTGGCCGCTGGTTTGCAAATAAGCGATCACTGGGGTGGGGCTACGACCGATACCGACAAAGACCGTGTTGGGTTCCGGAAACTTTTTTAGAATCTTTTCAGACAGCGTTCGGATGCTGCTGTAATCGGCTTCGGTCAGCACGACTTCGCCGATTTCCACACGCTGGGCGTGTACTGAACCGATGGCTAGCAAAAATGAAAGGACTAGCTGAATTCCCAAGAGCCCCCCGACAGCACTAGAATACCAGGTCTTTAAGCCCTGTGTAAAAATTAACTATATGGAATAATTCAATTATTTCCAATTAGACATACTTGACTAAATTTGTTAAGTATTAGCCCGTCATGGCTCGACCCTTTGAACTTTTACTGAACGGACTATTTCGACTTTTCGTTCGCGTCGCTTCGCGAATGGATCCGTGGGTGCGTTTTGAAATTCACGATGCCACGCGTGCTCCGCTGCGCGAAAACTTCCTAACGGATCTTGCCCAGTTCCGTGCGCGCGCCTACCAGAAAAGGCTTCCTCATCTGGCTGAAAAGTTCACCTTGCAGGCCGGCGGCACAGAAGAAAATCACGAAAGCCATTGGGACCTTCGCAGTATTCACGTGATTGCTCGTCGTCGCTACCCATTCAGCCTAAGTCCATTTCCGCGCGAAGAAAAAATCATCGCTGCTGTTCGTTTCACCCCAGCCCCTTTTGAAATGAACGACTTTATTGAATTGAACCACGACGAACAGGCGAATCTTGAAAAGGATGCCTTGGAAATCGGCCGCCTGATTTCGAATACTAGAATTCCCTTCGTGGGTCGTCGCCTTCTTTTCATCGGCGGAGAATACATCTGGTCCAACACCCGTTATCGCGCTTTAGCTGCGATCTGCCGTGCAGAAAAACTTCCACTTTTTCAAAGTTTTGGTCTGAAGCCCATCAGCGAACCGTTCTGGTTTGACGAAAGAAAAGGCAACTATACGGTGATCTGGGGCGACCTGACTTCGGTGATTTCCGCCGTGCGTGGTGCATTCAAAAAAAGGCTTCGCGAATACTTTCGCTTTAAGCCAAGACGCGCGCTGCCCGGGTATTCTGGGTCTAAGAAAGGAAAGTCCGGATGAAGACCATGCACCGGATCCTTTTTGCAGATTCCCTTTTTTGGCTTTCAAGACCGATCTTGAAGCTCATGGACATTCGTTTTGAACGCGCCGTGGTTCGCCGAAAAGGGATTCGCTGGTGCCTGGATCTTCGTGAATCCATCGACCTTTCGCTTTTCTTTACCGGCACCTTCGAACCCGACGTTACCCTGTCTTATCAAAAGATTCTTCGACCCGGTGACCGTGTCCTGGATATCGGAGCAAACTTCGGTGCGCACACTTTGCGTTTCGCCCAAGCGGTGGGTCCGACCGGTCACGTTGTCGCCTTCGAACCCACGCGGTACGCATTGGATCGCCTTCGCCAGAATCTGGCTTTGAATCCTGAATTTTCTTCGCAGGTTGAAGTTCAGTTTTCGTTTTTGGGACGCACCCCATCTGCGGAAATTCCAAAAGCTGTCAGTTCCAGCTTTCGTTTGGCCAGCTTTTCTGAATCTGAAGAAAGAAACCCCAAAGATTTCGGCTTTGCCAAATCCACTGAAGGCGCAGCTTCAACGACGTTGGATCTTTTTACGGCCGGACTGCCCGGTCGTCCTGAAAACGCCATGGACTTCGTCAAACTGGACGTCGACGGCAATGAAACCGAAGTCATCGCCGGGGCCAGCAGCACTTTGAAGTCGTTGCGACCTGTCTTCTTGGTTGAAATCGCCCCGGGCCATTTTGAAGATCAGCCTGAACGATTTCACAGCTGGGTTTCTGGAATCCTGTCCCAAGGCTATCGGGTCTACGACTTAAAGTTTCAATCGCTGACGGCTGAAAGCATCGCCCTTTGGAAGGGGACGCCCTTGGGCGCTTATTCCAACGTCTGGATGGTGCCTGAAGAAAAAATCTGGTCATTCACTGAAAGGGCAAGGTCATGAAGTCCTACCCGGCTGAACACCAGATCGCTTCCCAGCTTTCGTTGAAGGAATTCAAAACAATTTCTGAAACGCAGATGCAAGGTCTTCGAGAATTCAGTTCACGCCTTCATCAGTGGCAGAAAAGGCATCCCATCTTGGATGGGTTTCTGACCTTGGCCCCGCTTTTGATTCTTTCGGGCGTTTGGGGTGTCGCGCTTTCGCTTGGCCTTCACTGGACATTGATGTCTTTGATTCACGGTTTTGTGGCCTATAGCTGGGTCGTGTATTCGCTTCATGAATGCGCGGGCCACGGTGTTCGAAACGATTCTCTTCGATACTGGATTGGCCAATCGTCGCGCCTTTGGATGGCGGATCCCGAATATTACCGCGAATTTCACCTTTCTCATCACACGAAACTAGGCACGAATCAGGACGGAACATTCACCCACGCGGTGGGGACAGTCCGCCTTTTGAAAAGCCTATTGCCCTTTTCCGGAATTCTTTTTCCAAACGACTACAAAGTCCACATGGGCGGGCCCAAGACGCGTTCGCAGGTCCTTTCCATGCGCGTGGGCCTGGCGTTTGTCGTCGCCCTTTCGGCGGTGGTTTGTGCGACCTATGAAAGTGCGAATGGATTCTGGGTCACCTTGGTTTTTGGACCTTGGGTTTCATTTGTTTTGGATCGACTGCGCGAAAGCATCGAACATCAGCTGATGCCCCAGGACCGAACCTACGGCGCGCGCGAAATCGGTTGGACGTTTGCAGGACAAATCGTGGCAGGTGGTCCATGGGGTCAGCCTTTTCATTTTACCCATCACTTGGCACCGGGTCTGCCCTGGTACCTTCAAGTGATTCTGGCAGGTAAAAGTCGCCGGGCATTGTTGCACGCAGATGCACAGCATCCAGTTTTGACCGGAAATTCGGCAAAAATGCTGCGCGATTTTGTTGAAAACCAACGCAAGATCTACCGCCAAGAAAGGATTCGAAATGCTCAGGCTTCTTGAATCCTTAACGGCATTCTTTGGTGTGATTCACGTTTTTACGACCCTAGCGCTAGGCGTGGTCACGATGCGCGCGCTTGGTTCGCTTTCATTGGCGGGCCTTGTGGGGGCCGCATGGCTTTATCTTTTTCCGCCGATTTTGTGGCGAATCGTACGCGTATTCACCGGTAATCCCGTGGGTGCATTTCGTGTTGGAAAAACGGGTAAGCCATCGGCTTGGGTCGCTTACTACAACCTTCAGTTTCTTTTTACCGTCGCGCCTTGGATTGAAAAATTCCTTCTTTTGATCCCAGGGGCCTATAGCGCGTGGCTTCGCCTTTGGGGAAGTCAGATTGGTAAGAAAGTGATCTGGACCCCAGGCGTGACGATCGTGGATCGCGGGCACCTGGAAGTTGGCGACTATGCATTTTTTGGAAACAACAGTTACCTCAGCGCGCACGTCGTATCCCGGCGCGATACCCGCTACATCCTTTACGTAAAAAAGCTTCGGGTCGGAAATCGCGCGTTTGTGGGCGCTTGGTCGATGCTTGGGCCCGGCGCCAAGGTCCAGGATCACGGTTACACCGAAATCCACAGCGCTATTTATGAAGACCGGACAGGAGTTCAAAATGAAACCAAAGTCCACTGAGCTTTTCGAATCGCTTCGGACCCTAGGACTTCGTCACCGTTCCAGAAACTTGAAAGTGTCGAATCTTTCGCGCGTAGCGTGTGACCAACGGATCATCAGTTTGGGTCGCGACGATCGGATGGCCGGCGAAACAAAAAAATCGCACACTTACTGGCCAGCAGAAACGTTTGGACTTCAAAGAAGCGGTTTGTACCAGTCGCTTTCGGATTCCCAAAAGGCGCGCGTCTTGGAAACGATGTCCCAACTTCGTCTATCTTTGGCTTGGTACATCGAAAAGGTGGGCTTGGCCTATTGTTCACGCGCGCTTTTGGAATGTGATTCTCACGAAGAAAAGCGCCTTTACGCGTTGATGGCGTCGGACGAAGCCGTTCACCAACGCATGGTGGAACATTTCTTGGTCGATGGGGAACCGATCGAAGCCTTGGAAAAGCACCCGCTGCTTCTTTGCATTGCAGACGTGATTCAGAACGCGAAGCCCATGGCCGCCGTCTACGTGGTCCAGATTCTTTTGGAAGGATTTGGCATGAGCTACTATTCTGCGATGCGGTCGACCTGTGAATCGTCGCTTCTTCGCGGGGTCTTTGACCAGATTTTGAAAGACGAATCGCGCCACCACGGAGGCGGCTTGGCCCGTTTTGGCAGTAAGGATTTGGATGCCGAAGACCTGCGCGAAATCGAGCATCACACGGGCCGTTTGATTCGCGCAATGAGCGGCGTGGGCTTTACAGGAATTGCGATCGAGACCGTCTTGAATCGTCCCCTGACACCGGAAGAAAAAGAAAAGCTTTTGGAAGAAACGGAATGGAATCGCCAGGCGCCCGTGCGTTTGGCCCAGATCCGAGAACTTTTGAGCCGGCACGAAGTGCCCGGCCTGAACCTAGCGAGGTCAGTATGAGCGCACAAATGGACCGTTTGAAAAAGACATTGAAGGACTTTTTTGCTGAAAAGTCATCCACTTCAAAAATCATGGAAGCGTTCGAGCCAGGAAAGCCCTTGGATCGCCGGCTTTTCGCCATCTACTTGATCGAAACTTTTCATTACACTAGGCACAATGCCAGAAACCAGGCAGCCGTGGCCATCAACCATGTCGACTTGGATATTCGCTACATGAAGTACTGCCTAAAGCACGCGCACGAAGAAGCCGGACACGAAATGATGGCTTTTCATGATCTGAAGTCCCTGGGCTACAAAGGAACCGTCGAAAAGCTTCCAGAACCACTGCCGCAGACACAGACCCTAATTGGGTACCTGTACCATGTTTCAAAGACGGGGAATCCTTTGGCGCGTCTAGGTTACAGCTTTTGGGCCGAACGTTCGTATCAGTACATCGAGCCCATGCTTGGAGCGATTCGCGACGAGTTTGGAATCAAAAAAGGAGGAATGACCTTTTTTGATGAACATTCCGATATCGACACCAAGCATGCCGCCGAAGTCGAAGAAGTGATCGAGCGCACTTGCAAAACCGACGAAGACTGGAAGGCCATAGAAGATTGCATGATCATGAGCCTGAAATTGACAGGCCTGATGATGAAAACCGTTTATGAAGAATTCCTGCTTCTTCAACAAGGCAAGAGCGATCGTTACGCATTCCTAAACGAGTCCATCCAAAAATGAATAAAGCTTCCGACCTGAGTTCCATCCACCAGCCGGTGATCGAAAGAAAGCGAGCAGGGCAGCACCCACTGGGCACGCACTTGTCCGTCGACGACCATGGGCTTTTGAATCTTGGTTCCTACCACGATTTGGACCGACCAGGGCGTGTAGCGGTTCGGGGCCGGAATCCGGGGTGGACCCCCGTGAGCTCCCGCATTGCTGATCGAAAACGTGCCGAAGGCATCGGACCTGGCCAGTCCCCAGGCACGCATCCACAACCAGATGTTCATGCTGAAGCGAAGCAAAAAGCCCGGCATCCAAAGTACCAAACCGCCAATTTTTTTCTTCAAGGGCGAAACAGTGGTCTTCGCCGTTTCCGCTTTCTTCCGAATTTCTTGATCAATTTCCTGAACCGTTTTCTGATCGGCGTTTCGAATCCAAACCCCCCAAAGCTCAGAAGCTCCCGTATGAACTTGCAAGAAGGCATCCGACTGGGACAGGCGCACGATTTTCGATCCGTGCACCCAGGCCTTCAGCTGCGGAAAGGCTTCCAGGGTTTTCGCCGTCGCCCGACAAAGGCGGGCAGTCAGCTGCCGGTCAGTTTCCAAAATGGGAAGGTCAACAAAGGTGTGCACCCGGGAAGTTTCGATGCTTCGCCAGGTTTGCAAGGCCAGTTTTCGCCAGATGTCTTTCGCCATAATCAAGAACGTCTTTTCGAGGGCTGGATCGAATGAAAAAGGTTCTGATCCTGACCCTACCGGTTCCTGGACACATGAATCCAGGGATTCGAATCGCTGACCAGCTTGCAAGGCTGGGTCACCAAGTCTTTTTTGCAAGTCTACGGGATACGCTGCCATTTATCAAACGATCGGGTGTTTCGGTGTCGCCATTGGTTTTTGGTGAACGCACTTTTCCGAAAGGTGCGCTTGCGGCTCGCCATTCGGGTTCAACCAAGAAAGGGGGCGCAAAAGCTTTTTTTTCTTCGGTTCAATTCATGCGCAGCTTCAATGATGAAATTCTGTCAGATCTTCTGTCCCAATCGCGCGACTTGAAAATCGATTTGTTGGTTGCCGACGAACTGGTCGTTACGGCGGCCCGTTTCGCGGAACTTCTTGGGGTTTCGCATTGCAGTTTTGCTGCGGCCCTAAGCGTTCTTCCGGATCGTCGTGGAATCTGCCCGCCTCCAAGTTCGAAAAGTCTTCCTAGCCGAAGTTTGACTGCACGAATTCGCAACCGCGTTTCGGCTAAGGCCTTGGATTTTTGGGCAAGCACGACGTCCAAGTCGGTAGCCGAATCGATCGATTCCGGATTTTCAAAGAAACTGCACTTAAGCCTTTGTCCGCAGGCTTTTGATTTTGATCGTGGATCGCTTCCGAAAAATTACGTCTATGTCAGCCCGCCGCATTCCGTTCAAGGGGCAGCCCAGGTTTCGGGGAACCGAAGTATGCGTCCGGTCCTTTATGCGGCTTTTGGAACCTTGATTCATTTTCAAGAACGTCGTCGTGTCTTGGCGTTGATTTCTCAATTAGGGGCGCAGCTGGGGTTTGAAGTACACGTAGGACTTGGATCTTGGGCAGCAGAAGGTCAGGCGCAAGATTTTTCCGACTTTCATCCCGACGCGAAAGTTTACGAAATGGCACCGCAGCTGGAACTGATTCAGAAGGCAGACTGGGTGGTCACCCACGGCGGAATGAATACGGTGATGGAAGCCTTATCGATGGGGAAGCCGGTTTTGGTACTTCCGTACAATCAAGATCAGTTTGGAATCGCAGCGCGCGTTCGGCACCACGGATTGGGAAAAAGCTTGGATTTCAAAGATGCCGATGCACAAAGGTTAAGTCGCATCCTTTCAGAACTGGCATCAGATGGTCGGTACAAAGAACGTGCCTTCAATTTTCAGAAAAACTTTCAAAACATTCGCCAAGCAGGAGACCTGATCCATGAACGCTTCCTGGCTTAGCCTTTTGGCCCTTTTTCTTTTGATTTCGTCCCAAGCCCAGGCGGGTCAGGGATTTCGAAAATGCATTCCTTTAGAAAGCGATCGAAATCTTTTCTTGATCTGGAATGAATCGGATCTTTACGCCCGCGAAATTAAGTATCGGATTTCAGGTCACCCTTGTTCCAATTACAGCAGGGTCGTGAATCGAAGGGGTCTTTTCAAGACGCTGAAGCCGGACCAGACCGATATCCATCTTTCAAAAAGAACGTTGGCCGAACTAGATCAGGTTCGTCGGGGTGCAACTGAACCTTTGGACCCGGAAATGACGGCTTTCCAGTTCATTCGCAAAAACCCCATTTACAACTTCACCGTCGAATCCAACCAAGTCCTGACTGCAAAGTACGGGCATGGTTTTTCGCAGGATGTTTACCGAGAATGGGTCCGAATTCAGGGTCCAAACGCCATCGTACAGGATCAGCTTTTTTCGCGCTTCCAGCAAATGCAGGGGATGTCCCGTGAACAACGGAATCAACACCTTCGTCAGGCAAATCCCACAAACGCAGTTTTGCTGGTGGCATTGGGTCTAAATTGGGAAGAAGAACCCAATGAAGATTCGCGTGACTACGTGGTTGCGTTTTTTGACCTGGTTCGAAGTCTAGGCATTGACGTTAAGATCCTTCACCGTGAACGCTACGGGACGTTAGAAGTGAATCACGATCTTTTGGTTCCGCAGATTCGCGACGTCCTTTCGCAGGGGCGCGACGTGATTCTTTACGGCTTGTCCAAGGGCGCACCTGAAATCTTATCTGCGGCTTCTGAAGTCGTGGGTCCGTACTTGGATTCGAATCGCCATCAAACCCGGCTTCCGATGGGGTGGGGCCGGGTGTCAGGAGCATTCTTGGGGTCACCCATGATCGGCGGCGCTTTCGTTGCGCGCGCTTTTGGAAAGCGGGAAAGACCCGGATTTCGCAATTTCTTTTCCTTCATCGGTTTTGATGATGTCGCGGGAACGTTGAACGTCCTGCCTTCGATGTCACCCAAGTCGATGGACCGGTGGATGGCGCCGGTTTATGAAAAGCTACCCGACGATGTCAGGTACCTGACCGCAAGCGGCGTGATCGGTGGAAACGGGTTGCTGGTTGACGATACGACTGGGATGAATGCGTTCATTTCGATGAACCGCAAGTACCGGTTTTCTAAAGCTGCAAATGACGGCTTTATTGAATTTCCAGGAACACAGCTTCCCGTTAAGAAATTTACCGATTCGCCCCTGGTATTGATTCAGGCTAGCCACATGATCCTGGATGGTTATTGGAACGGGGTTTCTCTTCGCGATACCGAAACCCGTCACGCCGCCTTCACGACTTTTCTGTCAGCGATTTTTCGGCGGTGACTACGCGTTCCTTCCAATGTTGTTCAGGTCTTCGAAGCATTCTTTCAGGCGCTTCACGAAGTTTTCTTCACCCTTACGAAGCCATGCACGTGGGTCATAGTATTTTTTGTTCGGAGAATCCGGTCCTTCTGGATTGCCCAACTGGCCCTGAAGGTAGTCTTTCTTGCTGGTGTAGTAATTCTTGATGCCTTCCCAGAAGGCCCACTGCATGTCGGTGTCGATATTCATTTTGATGACGCCGTACGAAAGGGCTTCTTGGATTTCGCTTTTCGCAGAACCGGATCCGCCGTGGAAAACAAAGTTCACGGGTTTGGCCTGGGTTCCGAACTTCTTTTGAACAAAGTCCTGAGAATTCTTCAAAATCATCGGCGAAAGCTTCACATTGCCGGGTTTGTAAACGCCGTGGACGTTTCCGAAAGACGCGGCGATCGTGAAATTCGGGCCGACTTCTTTCAGGTGTTCATAAGCAGCTGCAACGTCTTCGGGCTGAGTATACAGCTTTGAATTGTCGATGTCGGTGTTGTCGACGCCGTCTTCTTCGCCACCGGTCACACCCAGTTCAATTTCGATCCCGGTTTGCATCGCCGACATGCGCTTAAAGTACTTGCGCGAAATTTCTATATTTTCTTCCAGCGGTTCTTCCGAAAGGTCCAACATGTGGGATGAAAACAAAGGCTTCTTATGGGTTTTGAAGTGGGCTTCACCCGCTTCCAGCATTCCGTCCACCCAAGGAAGAAGTTTCTTGGCCGCATGGTCGGTGTGAATGACGACAGGAACGCCGTAGTATTCGGCCATCAATTGAATGTGATGGGCCGCCGAGATCGCTCCTAAAGAAGCCGCTTTGTCATTTTCCAGTTTTAACGACTTGCCGGCGTAGAATTGACCGCCGCCGTTTGAAAACTGAATGATCACCGGAGAATTCACGGCCTTTGCGGTTTCTAAAACCGCGTTCACCGAGTTCGTTCCGATCGCGTTGACCGCGGGTAGGGCGAACTGATTTTCTTTTGCAAATTGATAAAGATCCTGAAGGGCCGATCCAAAAACGATTCCGGGTTTAAGTTTCATGCCCACGACCTTAGCGGTTCCCGGACTATTTGGTCAAGGAAACCATCGGATAGATTGCGCAAACCATGGGTTCGACCAGTTTCTGTCCGCCAGCGACTTCTGCCGTCAGGGTTGCGGGATAGGCGCCCGAGGTCGAAGGGGTCGCGGTCATTTGAATTTCCAGGGTGAAGTCACGGCCGGAATAAACCAAGGGCGATCCTGGGCGCTTTTCGCGGGTCAGATGGGCTCGGCGACGCATCAAGCGGTCGGTATGTCCCTGCATATCGGTTTCCAGGGTCGCGATTCGGTACGAAACCTTTTTTCTTGGGCTGACGAATTCTTCAATGTTCAAGGTCATGGGGACGCCACCCAAGGTGGGGTTCATGCCTTGACACTGAACTTCAAGGATTCCCACAGATGCCGACTGACCCGACTGGGCGTACTGAAACGTAGCGATACCGGCGACAAACAGGACCAGGGTCATAACTAGCTTCTTCATAAGATCTCCTTCGATCGTGCGATCGTTCGATTTGGCGGGCCACAGCGGCGGGCCAGGAATTTCTAATTTTTTGGATGCCCCAGACATACCCAGTCGAAGCGATTAGTAAAAATTAAATGATATGATAGGATTACATCATGATTTCTAATGATCTGAATCTGAACCATCTTCGTGTTTTTGAAAGCGTGGGACGCCATCGCAACATGACCCTTGCCGCAAAAGAACTGCACCTGACCCAGTCCGGGGTCAGCCAGCACATGAAGGCCTTTGAAGATACTTTGGGCGTAAAGCTTTTTGACCGGGTCAAACAAAAGCTGGTTCCAACCCGCGAAGGGTTAAAGCTTTACGAAAAGATCACCCAAGAACTGGCTCGAATCGAATCGGCTTTTTCGGAAGTTCGAAAAGCCCACCAGGAAATTTCTGGAAAGGTCGAAGTTGGAATGCCCATTGAATTTGGAAACAACGTTCTTGTCCCGCTTGTGGCCCAAGTTGCGCGAAAGCATCCCCAAATTCAGTTCACGCTTCGTTATGGATTCGCGACTGAAATGAACGATGCAATCCTGAAAGGGCAGATGGATTTTGCTTTCATTGATTCGTTTTCAGTCGACCCTAGAATCGCGACCCAAAAGATCTATGAAGAAACTTTGTCGCTTTGCATTTCGCCTTCGCGCATTTCGAAGGGCGCGCGCGAGGATCGGGCCTTATTTTCAAAATTGGAATACGTCGACTATCAGGCTGGAAATCCACTTTTAAAGATGTGGTTCAAGCACCACATGGGAATCCGGGACCCTGACTTGAACGTTCGTTCGATCTTGATGGACGTGCAGGGTATTTCGCGTTTGATTCTCAGCGGCGTTGGCGCTGGGGTACTTCCGGATCACCATATCCAGAAACTGATTGCCTCGGGCGAGAAGCTGCATATTTTCAAGGGGTCGGGAAAGCCGTTGAAAAACTCGATTCGGATTGCAGCGCTTCAAGGCAAGACTTTTTCGAAAGCTTCCCAGGTGGTTTTGGATGAGCTACGCTCGGGGTTATGAAGATCAAGCTTCCTTCACCCACCGTTTATAAAGAAATCTTGGACACTGTGAATTCGCTTTCTTGGTTTTTGATGGACGGGTTCTGGATGCTCGGGGTGCCGAAGCTTGGCTACTTTTTCATTCTTCCTACGATCGTGACGGGTTTTTTACTTTTATTGGTGGAAAAGCGCCCCGCAATTACCCTGATCAACGTCGCGATCTTCTTTTGGATCTTGATGAACACGTTTTGGATGCTGTCTGAAACCCTGCAGAACCCGACTTTGCTTCTGGTCGCCAGAATTAGCTTTGGTTTAGGCGTGTCCGCGATCCTGGTTGCGGCCTTTGTTTCCAAGGACTTACGCGATACTTTTTCGCACTTCCGTCGGTTTCGCGTCTTGAAATGGCACTAGTTGTCACTTGCTGAATCGAGGGTCCATGGATAGGGTCCCGCCCATGAATCCTATTCCAGTGCTGACCGTCCTTTTGGGTCTGATTTCCGTATTCGATGCAAAAGCAGCCGTCAGCGACAGCGACCTAGATTTCCTGAAAGAAAGGGATTCAGGTTTGGCGATTCAGTTCGCGAACACTCAGTCGATTCGCACCCTGAGAAAGTACGGAGTCGGCAAAAAGTACACCAAGACCTTGCACAGCATTTTGGACCAAAACAAGGTCAAGCTTTCCATTCGCACGGGAATCTTGGTTCAGCAAAATCTTTACAAGGTCATGCCCAGCGAAATTCAGGTGATTTCAGTTTCGGATTTCCGAAAAGGCGATGAAGCCTGGAAGACCTGGATTCGCGCATCGGACATCGACAGCGGCAAGGTCGTGATCAAGAACTTTTCCTGCCTTCGCCCCGAAATGGTTCATTGCATGATTTCGTATTCCTTAGACGGTCAGCAGACTTTTTTTAAGGAATTCGACCTTCGACCAGGCGCGGTCTTCGCGAATCCTTTTGAAATTAAGATCCCAGGAGCCAATCGCGCAGTTTGGGTTGATCCCGACACCTTGATGATTGCGGTACCCGGGTTGACGTCGACCAGTGCGAAGGATGACGGCAGCGCCGCGGAAATTAGAATTTGGAAGCGCGGTCAGCCGCTTCTTCAGTCACAGATCATTCTGACTTCAAAAGCGGACGACATGGGGCTACTTGCTTGGGAAGTCGAACAAGGCAAGTCGCACTATCCGTTGATCGCTCGCTGGTGGGGAAGTCCCTTGCGCGGACAGACGTACTATTATGTGAATGGCAAGCTTCACACGGTCAACCATCCGCAGCAGATCATGACATTTCATGCTGTTCACCAAGACAGCCTGGTCTTGCAAGTTTTTGAAGATTGGACTGACGCCGTGTCTGGGCAGAAGTTTCAGGCCAATGACGTGATCGCGGTGAAGCTGACTTCTACCGGAGCACCCGGAGCTGCGAGTCTGGTTCTTCGCCCCAAAAAAAGTCAGGGTTTAAACGATATCGTGAACACAGGCGATGCCTTGGTTCTTTCCTATAGCGAAGATCTGGTCAAGAAGGTCGCGGTTCTAAAGTCAGACGCTTCAGGTTGGACTCAGAAAACAATTACCGCAACCCCGGTCGGCGGGGGGCATCGCGACTTGGATCTTGGAACGAACGACGAATTTTCGTCGACGATTTTTCTGCGTTCGCAATCAGTGATTGCGCCGCCATCGATTCACGAATTGGATACAGCGGCTGCGACTTTGGGGGACCTTCGCCAACTGCAACCCCTTTTTGATGCAAGCGGGATTGAATCTGAAATTCTTTGGGCGAAAAGCCAGGATGGAACGCAGATTCCCTATCGGATTTTTGGTCGAAAGAAAGATCTGGAAAAGAAGCGCGGTAATCGTCCAACTTTAATTTATGGGTATGGGGCGTTCAGCATTTCGCTGACCCAGACCTATTCACCTTTGGTGGGCAAACACTGGTTGGAAAAGGGCGGAATCTTCGTGATGGCCCATACCCGGGGTGGCTCGGAATACGGACATGACTGGCATCTTCAAGGTTCGGGCCCGAACAAACACAAGTCCATCGAAGACGCTGTGGCAGTCGCGCGTGATTTGGTCACACGGGGATACACAAAGCCTTCGAAACTTGGAATTTATGGCGCCAGCGCCGGCGGACTTTTGGCAACTTCCGCGATGATCGCTGCGCCGGATGCTTTTGGTGCGGTGGTTTCGCAGTTTGGGATTATGGATGTCTTTCAAGTTCCCGAATTTCGCGACGAATACGGCGATTCCAACGACCCTGTTCAGAAATCGATGATGGATACTTATTCCCCGTTTCAGGCGGTTCGATCCGGCGTGAAGTACCCGCCATTTTTTGCAATCACATCCACCCAGGATTGGGACGTTCATCCGCTTCACACGCGTCGTATGATTGCAAAGATGCAAAGCCTGGGGATCAAGAAAGCTTACATGCACGAGCGTTCTTCGGGTGGACATACTGAAAGAACGGATGTTCAAGACGCCCTGATGTTTCGGTTTTTTCAGAAGAACTTGAGACTTCGATAGTGTTTAAACTTTAGACAGGCGTCGCTTTCGCACCGACCGGCGTTGCGCAAGCTGGGGCCTTTTTCTAGTTGGCGTGGCATAAAATCTGCTTACTTCTTAGGTGATCTTTGAGGTTTTTATGATTTTAACGACGATTCTAAGCCTCGTATTGCCGGCTTCCCTTGAAAACCAAGCCCATGCTTTTGGAAAGGGTCGTTGGCGTCCGGTTCCAGCTCCGTCGCCGACGAACACGCCTTCGCAGACCCCAACCGTTCCCGCGTCACCCAGCCCAAGTCCGTCGCCATCCCCAAGTCCTTCTGTTTCGCCATCGCCATCGCCATCGCCAAGCCCGACTGTGAAGCGCGTCGGCGATATTTCGGTTTGTTCGTTCAACATTCAGTTCCTGGGAAGCTCGGGGACACGTGACAATCGCGCTTTGGCAGATTTGATGAAGGAAGAAGGCTGCGAAATCGTCGTGATCCAGGAAATGGTCGCAGCACCTCACGAAAATTATCTTTCGTTGAACCTTCTTGAAATTTTCCAGAATTTTCCGAGCACTCCGAAAAACATTCCGGAAGGAAGCATCGGATACAACTTCAAAGCCTATCCTTTCACGGATCCTGCCACGGCAGAAATGATTCGACCTGTTTCGAAGACCACTGCGTTCTTTGATGCCATGAAGGCAGCCGGATTTTCCGATTTCGTTTTGTCGCCGGATAACACCGGTCCGACCCAGAACCGTGTGAATTCGTCGGCGAACGAATGGTGGCTGACGTTCTTTTTGCCAGAAAAAGTTGAAATCGCGCGGGATCTTCCTTACGGATTCTTGAGCCCGCAGCTGGTTGCGAATCCTGACTTTGATCGCGTTCCTTATGCCGTTCCGTTTCGAACAAAAGACAAGGCTTTTGACTTTGTTTTGATTTCCGTCCACTTTCGTCCGGGATCCAGCCAAAAGGCACGTCGCAAACAAGAATTAGGTGCAATTCAAAATTGGATTTCCAATCCAGCCTTCACCGAACATGACTTCATTGTCTTGGGTGATATGAATATTGAAAACAAAAAGGAATTGGATGCCTTACCTTTTTTTAGCAGCCTGAATTCGGATTGCGTAGGGACAAACACGAATCCAAAGCCGACTTCGGTTCGTCCATACGATCATGTGATGGTGGATCGTCGTCACACGACGGAAGCGGAAGTTCCTACGGCAGGAAACTTCAGGGTGATCAATCTGATTGATCAGCTTTCAGATGATTGGTCGGCTCGCCACCCAGGCGAAGCTTACCCTGGCGGTGTTCGGGATCCAAGTGGTCAGGTCACCGGATATGTTCACGATGCGTTCCGGCTTGAATATTCAGACCATCACCCCGTTCAGTTTAAAATCACCGTCCCTGAAAAGGATGACGACCAATGAAGAAAAGCATGACGGTGTTGGCTTCGATATCCGCGGGCCTTTCCTTAAATTTTCTGCTCAGTTCCTGCGGCAAAGAAAAAGAACCTTTCATGTACGACGGCGAAGGGCAGTACAGCCAGTATTCGGCCGAAGTGACCTTTCCGGGCAAAACCATCCTCTATGGCAAGACGGGAACGTCAAAGTTGAGCGACGAAGAAAGAAAGAAGCGTTGCGTGATCGACACGGATGCTGAATCGGATGAAGGCGCACTTGCGGAAGTGACCGACTTTTTGAATGCGACTTGGTTGGTGGACGTCTTTCAAGAACGCCAGATGGACCGTCCCGAACAGAAGATGCCTACCTATGCGTCGTTTTCCCTTTGGCCTTCACAAAGAAAGGCGCTTTTGAAATCGGGAAGTCTGGGCTTTGAGCGAGTCTTCAGTGATGACGAAGAAATTCACTACAAGAAAATTTGCATCAGCAAGCCGCTTCAGGATCCTGGTCGTTATCAAGGTTTTCGTATCATCGAACTGGTTGCCGAAAACAATGAAGGCATCGCCGTTTTTGCGGTCAAGGCGCACGAAGTACGCGGACGCCCGCATCCGGTTTTATTGATGACCCACAGAAAGTACTATCGGTACGGGCAGACGATTTCGCTTCAAGCCGAAACGGCAGTTTTCTTAAACGATCGCAGTGGCGAATCTTCGGTTCGTCTTTCAGTTTTTCCAGCTCGACAAGCGAATTAACCGCGCGGCGCAGGTTCCCAGCCGTGATCCGTTTGGTCTTGCATCTGGGTCTGATCGGACAAAAGCATGGCTTCCAATTGTTGCGCGTATTCGCGGGTCGTGTTGATGAAGCTTTCTCGGTCGTCTTCGTGAAAGCGTTTGGCAAGATCCAAAATCGACTGCTGGTTTTTCTTCTGAAAGATTTGGGCTTTCCGAAAAACCCGTGCCGATGCCAATCCCAGGGACTTCAATACTTCGGTGCCTAAAAAAATTGCGCTTCCTGAAGTTTCAATAGCGACCTGGTCTACACCGTGGTGAATCAGTTTATAGGCATGAACGCGGTCATAAGACCGCGAGAAAATCTTTAAGCGTGGGTAGGATTTTTTGACTTCTTCAACAATTCGCAGCGTCGTTTCGGGTTCGTCAATGGCGATGACCAGTGCTCGTGCGTGTTCGATTCCTGCAGCTTTCAAGAGATCCATATTGGATCCATCGCCAAAGTAGGCTTTCATTTGAAATCGTGCCGTTAGTTCGATTTGTTCAGAATCAATGTCCAAGACCGTGCACTTGATTCCGTTGGCGTTCATGAATCGGGTCAGCGTTTGTCCAAAACGGCCAATTCCAATGACCAAAACTGGGTTTTCTCTTTCCACGGCGTCGATGTGATCGGGCTTACGGGCTTCTTGCGGCGTCTGACAATCCAATCGCGACATCCCGTAACGAATGGTCAGTTGAATCAAAAGCGGCGCCAAAGCCATCGATACGGCGATTGAAGTCGTTAGCACCTGCGCTTGGCTAGGTAGCAAAAGTCCGGAAGTTTGACCGATGATCACAAAAGCAAATTCGCCGCCTTGGGCAAGGCTTGCGGCAAAAAGCAGACTTTCCGGCGCTGGGGTTCGAACCATTCGCGCAAGCGCGTAAAGAAGGATGCCTTTTCCAATGACGATTGCAGCGACCCAACCCAGGACGGTCAGGGGATAAGTCTGAATCAAGTCGATGGGGATACCCGCGCCGACGGTGATGAAGAAAAGACCCAAGAGCAGACCCTTGAAGGGTTCGATGTCGGCTTCAATCTGGTGGCGGTATTCGCTGTCTGCCAAGACCACGCCGGCTAAGAATGCGCCAAGCGCCGGTGACAGCCCAACCCAGGACATCAAGGCGGCGGACGCCATCACAATCAGAAGGGCCAGCGCCGTGAAGGTTTCTCGAATTTTTAACCTTCCGATCAAAGCAAACAATGGACGAAGCGCAAGGCGTCCGGTGGCGACGACGGCAACCACGGCTCCTAAAATCAAAAGGGCTTTGACCGCGGGCCCTTGGTTTTGCAGGGCACCGGCGGCATGAACATTTCCTTCCGGGGGAAGTTCGATGCGAACGATTTTTGGAAGCAAAGGCAAAATCGCCAAAACTGGAATGACGGCCATGTCTTGAAAAAGCAGGACCGAAAATGCGCGTTCGCCACCGACGCTTTTTGCGTAACCGCGTTCCTGAAGGGTAGGAAGGACAACTGCAGTTGAAGACGAACTGACGATCAGGCCGATGGCTACGGCACTTTGCCAAGGCAGTCCCAGTCCTAAAGAAAGAAGAAAGAATAAGGCCGCGGTTCCTAATACTTGAAGGCTTCCCAAACCAAAGATGGGTCCGCGAAGTTTCCACAAAAGCTTGGGATTCAATTCTAGACCGATCAAAAGCAGCATCATGATGACGCCAAATTCGGCAAGGTGTGCGGCTTGTTCGGTTTGTCCTAGCAAGCCCAGTCCCGAAGGTCCGATCAGCACGCCTGCAATCAAGTAACCCAGGACGGAACCCAGCCCCAATCGCTTGGCGATAGGAACGACCAAAACCATGGATGCCAAGACGACTAGGAAATCTTTCATCGGCCTGCCAACCCTTCTAAAAAGCTTCGATAGCGTTTGCGAATCTCGCGAAAGTCCTGGTCGGTTTGGTACTTCAGGGCCTGGTGCACGACAAAAGGGTCCAAGAATTCCATTCCGCAAAGGTTCGCTGATTGTTCAAGTGGCGCCATCAGTTCGCGAATCGTGAAGCGATTGTATCCATCTTTTGAATACGCTTTTTCGGGGCCACCGGTTGAAATCGCGTGAACCCACTTTTTGGATTCCAGTTTTTCGCCGCCCGGTCCGTATGCCCAGCCGTATTCTAAAACCAGGTCGAGCCATTCTTTGATGATGGCCGGCGTGCTGTACCAGTAAAACGGATGCTGAAAGACGATGATGTCATGCGCTTCCAAAAGCATCTGTTCTTTCCTGACGTCGATGACAAAGTCAGGATAGTTTTCGTAAAGGTCGTGAAAAGTCAGGCCGTTGATTTCAACGGCTTCCTGGGCAAGCGCTCGGTTGACTTTAGATTTATGAATCGCCGGGTGCGCAAAAAGAACTAAGATCTTAGGTGATGTAGGCGACACGAAGGTCTAGCAGCCCCTTCTTCGTAAAATCGCATAATAGTGGTGCGGCTGAGGCGCTCCGTAAGACGAGCTGCACATAATGCTTCCTGGATCACAGCGCATCAGCTTTTCGTAAGGCATACCGGAACGACCCAAAACTGAAACACGAAAGTTATCGTATTCGTCGTCCAGCCCCATCATATGTCCCAGTTCGTGAGCAATGGTGTTGCTGCTCCAGTTCAGGCTCCAGCGTCTGAGGTAGGGACCGCGCGTATCGGCTTCTTGAAGATTCACGGAAAAGTCAGCTGCCAATTCCGATTCAGCGACGCGGAATTGAAATTCAGTGTGTTTGACTTTCAGCGACCCCGCTTCCCAGATCCGGGAAGCTGAATTCATTTTGGCTTGGATCAGCGCTAGATTGGCTCGATTGGCGGCCGAGCCTTTGAAATAGACAGAAACTTTCACGACCGGGGTTTCGTTGCTTCGAAGTCCTGCGCCATATCGATAAGGCATCGGGGCAATTCCCAAGTACGCCAGGGTGCCGCGCAGATTTTTTTCGTTCTTGTCGATCGGAGTCGCCAACGCATCAGCGGTATTCGGACGGCAGGAAGACTTGGAATCTCGGTTCAGATTTTTCCGAAGCATCACGCAAGCCCAGTACTGTCTTAGCGGCGCGAAGCCCCACTGCATCGAATATTTGACCAAGGTATCGCGCGAATAAGGACAAGAATCGGCTTTGCCGATTCCGCCCAGCGGTTTCAAGATTTCTTCTAGGCTTGCGCCCGTGTTTGCGATCGCGATGGAAGAGAAGAGAAAAACTTTTGCGGTGAGCAAGAAAACCATGAGTCGTGTCCCCCCGGACTCGGCGATTTTGTGTTGCCCAGGGTTTGGCGTGGCGCGAGAAAAAAAACAAGGGGGCATGAAATCTTTTCACGCCCCCTTGAAAATGACTTTTTGCGTTAAAGCAAAAATTACTTTTTATAGACGAATGACGCAACGACTCCAGCACCAACGCACTGAATCATGCCGGTCCAGGTCCAGCTCCAGAACAAGCTCATAGGCATCGGCGTGGTCGCGAACTGAATGAAGAAGTGCGAGATCATGAAAAAGCCCAAAAGCAGGCCGAAACGTGCGCCTTCTTTCCAGCCTTTGTTTTCATATCCTTTGGTGAAGATGAACGATCCCCACAAGGCCGCCATGGCCTGTCCACCGGTCATCCAACCCATGAAGTGGCTCATGTCTTCCTGAGTGCGCCAAAGATTGGCGGTCTGTTGGTAGACATCTTTCAAAAAGAAGCCGTGAATGAGCATGTCTGAAACGAAAATCCAGGCGAAGACTGCTCCAGCAGTCATCCACCAACGCTTCATGTTCACCTTACTGAAAAAAGCATCGAACATATTAAATCTCCTTTATAGGTTGTGGGTACACGACAAGTCTAAGGTGCGAATTTGGAACTTCCAGAAAAAAATGATTCCGTTTAGAAATTCCTACACATGAACTCTCGATTCGCTTTGCTTCAGAAAACTGGAATTCTTCTTCTGATTTTTGTTTTGGCCACGGTGATTGCGCCGTTTTCACCAGGGCTGTTGGCTGCGCTGATTCCGTTGGGGCTTTGGCAGTTTCCCGGAACCGAAAAACTTCCGCGCTTGGTTCGTTGGTCGTACGTCTTCTGGTGGGTTGAAGCGTTCTTGGGATTTGGCCTTTTGATCCTGGCCTTTTCATTTCGCGATTCGATGGACCTTTTTCATATCGACGGTCCCGCCGGCCCCGAACTTAGGAAAAATCTTTCGCAGTTTTTCGCGCGCTATTCGATCTATGAACTGATCGTGACTCAGGCGCTGACGATCGCGTCCATCTGGCTTTACGCGAAAAAGCGAAAAGAATTGATCTGGGTTTTGGCGGCAGAACTTGCGGCAGGCCTTCTTTTTTCAGCCCATTACATCGCCAAAGAAAATTACCACTGGTATCTGATCTTTGACGAAGCGGCGCTTGTTTTTGGTGGCCTGATCGTTTGGTTCAGTTTCTACAAAGTTAGATTTGGATCCAAGTCCCCGGCTGTCCGGCCTTGACTTCGACTTGCTCAGATCGGAACAGGCTTCCCTGGCGAAAGAAATCGATCTTATAGATCCCAACCGGCAGTACTTTGTAGAATTCGCCGCCGCGTACCGGAAAACGGCCCACGCTTAAGCTGGTTCCCGTCACCACGACTTCATCCAAGCCCGATTTCGACGCATCCCAGATGCCGAAGCCTTCCTGGATTCTTTCAATGAATCGAATCATCGGTTCGCGGTTTTCCTGGTAAGTCTTTTTCAAAGTCGAAAACTTGGGCCACTTGTTTTGGGTCACTTCGATCGTCATCTGAAGATCGCCGTGGTAATTCAAGCTGTAGTCCTGCATCCCGCCATCCACTTCGTACCAATGAGAACCCTGGGTGACTCCGTCACGGAAAATTCGATTCGCCAAAAAGTCGGGAATCTGCGCGGCGTATTCTTTGGCTAGACCCTGAAAAAATGCGTCCAACGGATGTGGCGTCACTAACGTGTCCCAGGGGTAATTCACCACAAAGGTTCCGCCGTGGTAGTTCGCGGAAAGCGAAAAGTGACGTGCCTTTTGCCAATTCATCACCACTTGCACTTCCGTGGGGCGATTCGTTGGGACGTCCATCGAATTCGCTGTCGAAAAATCAGGGAAAGACCGGTTCAAGTCAAAACCCTGAGAATTGGCGCGAGTACGGGCGACGTTTCCGTCCGGATTCATGGATGGCATCAGGTAGATTTCGGTCGAATCAATCAGCTGGGTGATTCGTGGATCCTTGCCGTAGTTTTCAAGCAGGTCTTCGGCCAGTTGAACAACCAAGTCGCGCCCGCTGATTTCGTCACCATGCATGGAAGCGATGTATTTAAATTCGGGTTCGACTTCGTCGGTAGTCACGTTGTCGGAAATTTTCAAAACCCAAATTTCGCGTCCCTGTGTGCTTTTTCCGATGCTGATCAGCTCAGCGATTCCTGAATAGGTGCGAGCCAATTTTCGAAGCTTCGTCGCGATTTCGGTGTGGGTGGGGTAGTCCGGTGCGCTCAAATAAGAAGACGGGGTAGCTGACCAAGAAACTTTCAACTGATTTAGGTAAGCAAGGGTCCCCGCAGGACCGAAAACTTCATATCCGAATTCATCCACGTGATCGATGATCAGCGTTCCGCTTTGGTTCAACACGGGAAGGTGGATTCGATTCGGATCGCTGACCCAGGCGCCTTCCTGTGCCTGTTTACCCCAAATGACAGGATCTTGACGCCCGACGGCGGTCGAAGGACTTGTTAAAAGCAATAGGGCGGCCCAGATGGGGATCATCTCTTATACAGTTAGCGGCGGCCAAGGGGGATTGCAACTCGGGACTGCTGCTGACACAATCTATACGAGGAGTTGGCCATGTCGATATCGAGAATGTTTGCTGTGCTATTGCTAGGTGTCACGGTCGCAGGTGCTTTCAGTATGAAAGCATCGGCCGACGATGCGAAGGCCGAAGAAACTCAGAGCAGCGCGGAATCCGAAGCCAAAGATCGGACGATCGCAGCTGAAGCCGGAGTGTCTCCGGAAACCGACCGCTACATGAAAGAGGCGGGCGGCCAGGTCGAAAGAATTTTCCAACAAGATAAGAATTCAGCAAAAGATCCTTCTCGCTAAACGTGCTTCTTCAAATTTTGTCTTTATTCGCGGCACCGACTTCTGTCGACGCAGCCACATTTGTCATCGTTGATCGGGCGCCCGTCCCAGGTTTTGAAGCTCAAGAACCTGCTGCAAGCGCCTTGGCTGATGCGCTCGAAGTTCTGGTCGGGGCGTTGATTCCTCCGACCACCAGCGCGCGATTCTTAGCGCAAACGGGAAACGCGACCACGGCTTCTTCGAAAGCGCTTTTCGGGGACGCGCAATCAGAACCCCAAAAATTTTCCGTACAGCTTTCTGCTTCGGGCGCGGTGTCCGCCGAAACCTTAGATCAAGCCAACGCAAGCGGTGGAAGCAATTCAGTCCCGCGACGGGGGATCGCAGCGCTTCCGGGTCTGAGCCTGACAATGCCTGGACGAAGCCTTTCTTTTTTGCCGCCCAAGATCGGATTCTTGGATCGGGATCAAAGTCTTTTCACTTTGAACTTCATGACATTAAGCATTGGGCCCGTTGCCAGGAATGTTTCACTGGGGATGACGACATTCGGTGTGGGCTTTCAAACGGATTTCAAACCGGCCAGTGATGGAAAACCCTACCTTTTTCGTTGGACGGGGGTGCAGCTGTCTTCGGGGTTACAGTACAGCCATCTTTCGGCAACCTTTTCGACCCCGTTTAGTCAGTCGACTTCGGGAAGTGGCTTGAACATGTCGTGGGAAGCGCAGGCCAATGTCGGAGCGAAATCCGATATCGTTTCGGTTCCAACCACTTTGACGACGGGAATTCGGTTTCTTTATCTTTTCCATCTGTACACGGGATTCGGTTTGGACTTGAACGTCGGTTCGACACGGATGTCAGGGGTGACTTCGGGGCCGATCACCACCCTTTCGGGGTCGACTCCGGTCTATACGGGCACTGGGGTCTTGGATCTGGCAGGTGACTCAAAAGCTCCGACATTCCTGACAACGCGATTCATTTTGGGATCGATGCTGCACCTTGGGCCAGTGAAGCTATTTGGTCAGGTGGCCGCTTCGAATCCAAAAGTGGGCGCCATGACTTTAGGTTTAAAAGTCGCTATCTAATTCCGCATTCCTTGGATTAGACTTTGAAACCGAAATGACCCCGGAATCGATCCTTTCGAAAGACGCTGTTGAATTCGTGACCGAACTTCATCGGCAGTTCAATCCTCGGCGCTTGGAACTTTTGCAGCTCAGGCGCGATCGTGCGGCGAAGCTGAAGAAAAATCCGCCAGACTTTCTTCCCGAAACGGCAAGCATCCGTGCAGGCGACTGGAAGGTTGCTCCGGCTCCAAAAGATCTGAACGATCGGCGCGTGGAAATCACAGGCCCAGTGGATGCCAAGATGATCATCAACGCCTTGAATTCGGGCGCAAAAGTTTTCATGGCGGATTTCGAAGACTCGAATTCTCCAACCTGGGAAAATCAGGTTCAGGGCCAGATCAATTTGAACGCGGCCATTCGTCGCGAACTTTCTTTTCAATCACCTGAAGGAAAAAGTTATCGGCTGAAGGATCAGCTGGCCACGCTTTTGGTTCGCCCCCGGGGTTGGCATCTTCCCGAAAGGCATTTGAAGATTGAAGGTTTTGCACAAAAGGACGTTTCTGGAAGCTTGGTCGACTTCGGCCTGTATTTCTTCCACAACGCCAAGGAACTGATCGCGCGTGGATCGGGGCCCTACTTCTATTTGCCCAAAATGGAATCCCACCTGGAAGCGCGGCTTTGGAACGATGTTTTCACTTTTTCGCAAAAGAAACTGGGCATTCCGCACGGAACGATTCGGGCCACGGTTTTGATTGAAACGATTTTGGCCGCGTTTGAAATGGACGAAATTCTTTACGAACTTCGCGATCACGCGGCAGGGCTGAACGCCGGACGTTGGGATTACATCTTTAGCTGCATCAAGAAATTCGGCGATTCGGATGTACTTTTCCCGGATCGTTCGCAAATCACGATGACCGTGCCTTTCATGCGCGCTTATTCTGAACTTTTAGTGAAGACCTGCCACCGCCGAGGTGCGCACGCGATGGGTGGAATGGCAGCGTTCATTCCTTCGCGTCGCGATGCTCAGGTGAACGAAGTCGCTCTTTCAAAAGTTCGCGAAGACAAAGAACGTGAATCTAGGGACGGGTTTGACGGGACCTGGGTGGCCCATCCGGATTTGGTGCCAGTGGCGATGGAAATCTTTGACCGGGTTTTGGGTGATCAGCCGAACCAGAAAGACCGGCTTCGTTCTGAAGTTCAGGTTCAAGCAAAGGAATTGATCAGCTTTCAAATTCCTGGCGGGAAAATTACGGAAGCCGGGGTTCGCAATAACATCAGCGTTGCGATTCAGTACCTGGAATCCTGGCTGAAGGGGCTGGGCGCTGTTGCGATTTTCAATCTGATGGAAGACGCAGCGACCGCTGAAATCAGCCGTGCCGAACTTTGGCAGTGGATCCATCGGGGTGCGAAGCTTGAAGATGGACGCGCGATTGACCGCGCGCTTTATGAAAAATTGAAGAACGAAGAAGTGGAAAAACTGGGTGGGGTGAAGAACCCCAAGGCCGTCCAGTTGCTGGATCAATTGGTTTTAAACGACAAGTTTGAAGAATTTCTAACCCTACCTGCGTATCAATTTATTTAAAGGAGCAATCATGAGTGCATCAAAATTAAACGACGCTGCGATGAACGGAACTTGGACCAACGGAATGACGGCGGAAGAACAAGTCGCAAGTCTGAAAAAGGCCTGGGAAACCAGCCCTCGCTGGAAGAACGTCAAGCGCGAGTACACCGCTGAAAGTGTCGTGAAGCTTCGCACTTCGATGAAGGTCGAACACTCGATCGCCAGGTACGGCGCTAGCCGTCTTTGGCACGCAGTGAATCACGAAGCCTATGTTCCCGCGTTGGGCGCCATGACCGGTGCGCAGGCGGTTCAGATGGCAAAAGCCGGATTGAAGTCGATCTATCTTTCGGGCTGGCAGGTCGCAGGCGATGCGAACCTTTCGGGCCACACTTATCCGGACCAAAGCTTGTATCCTTCAAACAGCGTTCCCAACATCGTGAAGCGAATCAACAACGCGCTGATGCGTGCGGATCAGATTCAGGGTGTTGAAAACAAGCGCGATCGCGATTGGATGCTTCCGATCATGGCGGACGCCGAAGCGGGTTTCGGTGGACCACTTCACGGCTTTGAATTGATGAAAGGAATGATTGAAGCGGGTGCTTCCGGGGTTCACTTCGAAGATCAATTGGCTTCAGAAAAGAAGTGCGGACACTTGGGCGGAAAAGTTTTGATCCCGACTTCAAGTTTCATCAAGACTTTGACCGCGGCTCGGTTGGCTTCCGACGTTTTGGATGTTCCCACCCTGATTGTCGCACGAACGGATTCGTTGGGTGCAACGCTGATGACCAGCGACATCGACCCCCGCGATCAAAAGTTCCTGACCGGCGCTCGCACGTCAGAAGGATTCTTTGTCGTGAAGGACGGACTGGAAGCGGCGATTGCTCGCGGCCTGGCCTATGCGCCTTACGCCGACTTGGTTTGGTTTGAAACTTCAAAGCCTGACATGAAGCAAGCTGAAGAATTCGCAAAGGCGATTCACGCAAAATTCCCAGGCAAACTTTTGGCTTACAACTGCTCGCCATCGTTTAACTGGAAAAAGAATCTTTCGGATGCTGACATCGCCAAGTTCCAATCCACGCTGGGATCGATGGGCTACAAGTACCAGTTCATCACGCTTGCGGGATGGCACCTTCTGAACATGGCATCTTTCGATCTAGCCGAAGGTTACGCAAAATCGGGAATGACCGCCTACGTTGCGCTACAGGAACATGAATTTGCTTCTGAAAAGCGAGGCTACACGGCGACCAAGCACCAACGGGAAGTTGGAACCGGCTACTTTGACCAAGTCTTGATGACCGTCACGGGCGGCGAATCGTCAACCGCAGCGTTGGCTGGTTCGACCGAAGCCGAGCAGTTTCATTAATAAAGGTAAGGGCGGGCCTGGGCGAGCGCATTTCTGTTCGCCCAAGTCAAAGGCGCGCATCTAGTGGCGGATCAGGTTGCCGTCTTTGTCGAATTTAGCCTTGAGCTTGATGCGGCTAGTTCCCAGAGCTTTGTTCTTTTTAAAGACATCGACCACCTTTTTGACCGTCTTGCGATCCTGGTAATAGATCGTTTTGCTGGATCCGTTTTCAAGGCGTTCCTTGACCTTTCGCCCGTGGGGCGAAGGTGCTGGGGCAGGCGTCGAAGCGTCTTCCTGCGTCCACGCGTTTGTCGTCAATGAAAGGATCAAAACCAAGGCCCAATAAGCATTTTTCATGGTTGCCTCTATTTACCCATGGTCTGATCAATCGCGTCTGCGCACTTGCTTTGGTCGCCCTGGCAAGCGACTTTTCTTAGTTCGCGGGTCTTCTTGTTTCGAATGCGAACTTTCGTCGCTGCGCCGTTTTCGTCATGGACGGTACGAAATGATCCTTGGGTACCGTCGGCGTTGGTGATGGTTCCGCGGGCGACGTGACCCTTGCCGAAGATTTTTCGTCTTAAGCGCATTTGCGTGGTTGAACCATCTGCGTTTTCGACGGTCGATTTGTCGCCAATGGTGTGTTTGTGAATCCCTTTACCGGCTTTGCGAAGTGAACTTGCAGCCCTTTTTAAAGCGCTCGGTTTCTTTTCCGCTACCTGGGCAGCTTCCTGTGCGCTTGCACAAGTCATCGTCATTGCGATCAACGAAACAAGTCCTGTCGTAAACATCTTCATGATTTTCCCCCAAAAACTAGGTTAACCGACTATTTTGCCCAGCTTAATGTGTCCTTTTGGACCTCCTGCCTTTTTTTGAATATTGATAATCAATATCATTATTGACCGAATGCATTGCGGACGGTATCCCAGGCTCCTATGCAAACACGCGGGATGGTTCTTTTCTTTATAGGGGTTTCCTTCATTATACAGGGCTGTAACATCCTGGGTCCGAATCCACCCGCAAAGGCCAAACAATCTCAAGAAAGACCCGCAGATCCGGCGGATCCTGCAGAAGTCGCAATCGGCGAGCGCCTATTCAAAGAAACCCGATTTGCCGAGCTTTTCCGAGCCACCAGTCACGGAAATGTGAATGCTCGGGTTGAGGGCGACCCTGTTTTGAATCAGATCGGCGACGGCAAAACGACCCTAACCAGCCCCTTCGCAGGGCAGACCATGAGCTGCGTTGCCTGCCATTTTGTGGACCAGGGGAACAGCCAGGGACTGGGAATGCGGTCCTACGCAGAATTCACCGAAAAAAGCGTGATCCCTGCTCGTGCTGACGGGAAGACCCATACACCTAGAAATTCACCCTCGCTTTTACACGCGGCAGCCCCCAGAAACGTTCCCTCGGTTTTTCACTACGACGGCGAATTCGTGACCTTGGATGAACTGGTCATCGGCGGGTTCACGGGTAGGAACTTTGGTTGGATGCCCGATCAGAAACAAGAAGCCTTGGATCAAATCGTCCAAGTGATTCGCGAAGATGACGGCAGCGATGCCGTCGCTGCAGAATTCGGTGCGCTTCCGTACCGAGAACTATTGGCGGGAAAGTCGCCCCGAATCCCAAAAGAACTTCGCCTGCCTGCTGAATATCGAATTGATGTTTTACAAGCATCAGACCAAGCAGTCTTGAACGTAGTCGCGCGTCTAGTCAGCGTTTATCTTGAAGACCTGGATTTTTCACGGGATGAAGAAGGCCACTTCAATGGTTCGCCTTATGATGCATTTTTGAAAAAAAACGGAATTCCTCGCGGACCGAAAAGTTGGCAGAGCGATGACGAATACACTTCGGATTTGACCGAGCGGGTTTTGGCACTGAAGAATCCGAAGTGGGTTTCGGCATCAGAAGGAAGTTTTTCTTTTCACCAGCAGGCGTTTGAATTTGGCGAAGAAGAATTTGAAGGACTGAAACTTTTCTTACGGCGCAAGCAGGATCCCGGGCAGTCTTCGCAGTTCGTTGGAAACTGCGTGGCTTGTCACGCGGCTCCTGCCTTTACGGATTATCGACTGCACAATGTGGGTGAAACCGAATTGCAGTACGATACTTTGAATGGGTTCGAATCCTTTAAGAAGCTATCGATTCCAAGCCTTGAAGATCGGCAAAAGGGTGCTTTGGTTCCCGCTAGTTTGGATTTGGGCGCATGGGCGGTTTTGGGGAATCCAGCGATGCCTCGTTCACAAACGGCGATCATGGAACTTCTTTGTCCATCCAACAGCTGCGATCCAAAGGCGAATAGCGAGCTGGCAGTTGCGACATTCAAGACGCCTCCGCTTCGCGATTTAGGACACTCGCAGCCTTACATGCACACGGGACGGCACCCCAGCTTGGAATCGGCGCTTTTGGTTTACGTCCAGGCTTCGAACCGGGGCAAAAGCGGTTACATGCGTGTGGTCGATCCAGAAGTCTTGAAGATGCAGTTGAATCCCAATGCGATTCCCCCCTTGGTCAAATTCCTGAAGTCTTTGAACGAGGACTACAATTGATCGGTTACACGATCGCAGGGGCATTCGCGCGAAGCGTGTCGGTCGTGATTTTGCCTTTGGCTATTTCTGGGTCATGGGCTGCTGCCGGGGCTTCGGAATTCGAAAGAACGAATTTCGTGATGGGAACACCCCTTAAGATTCAGGTCAGCGGGGTTTCCAAAACCGAGGCCGTCCAGATTTCAGAAAAGATTTTGGCTTCCGTTCGAAAGACGGAACGCCGGCTTTCAACTTGGGTGGCTGATTCAGAACTCAGTCTGTTGAACGCTTCTGAACCCGGGAAACTTTCGCGCCTTTCGGCGGATCTTTCGCGGGATCTTGAAAATGCTTTTTCGTGTGAATCGTGGACCAACCGGGCCTTTAGTCCAAAGCTAGGTCCATTGGTTCAGCTTTGGGAATTGCGAAAAAAAGGGCGATGGATTGATCTGAAACAGCTGGCGCGCACGGATCCTTCGCAAGTTCTGTCTTGGGCATCTGAAAGCAGCGAACTGATTTCAAAACAGGGAGCGCTATTTTGGAAAAAGAATCACCCTTTGGCCAGTCTGGAAGAAGGCGCTTTTGGAAAGGGTGTGGCCCTGGACGACGCATCGATCGGACTTATAGATTCGGCGGCGGAAGTGAACCTAAGCTTGGGTGGTCAACTGAAGCGTTTTGGAAAAGTAAGACAGAAAAAGCGTTGGGTGCCAGTGGCGGATTTTAGAAATCGAGATCGACCTTTAGTCGAAGTTCTCACTGCGGCTTCTGACGTTAGTACGTCTTCGCAAACTGAAAAAAGCTTCGAAGATGGCGGAAAAATTTTTGGCCATATCTTGGATCCCAGGACCGGAGCGCCCAGTGCGGCCCAGGGAAGCATGACGGTATTTACGGGGCAGGGGTGGCTTGCGGATTGCCTGTCGACGGGTTTTTTTGTCTTGGATCCTGCCGAAGCCGTCATGCTTTGGAAGCAAGCGCGGCTTCAGAACAAGGCCTGGGCCAGGGACGTGGAATGGCTTTGGATCGGCCCGGATGTGGGTATGAAGCCGGCCGGTGGACCTAGCCGTGGGGTCGCAGCGGGCCGTGGGGTCGCAGAGGACGCTATTGCCGCCGCAGGAGGCAGTACCCCGGATGTGTTAACTCGCAAGCCCGGCATCCGTGCTCGCGCAAGCTGTGGTTTGAAAGACCGGATTCGATTTCTAGGACCTAAGTTTCCGATCCAGTGGCAGGGGTGTTGATTGGGCCAGGACTGGTCCATCCGCAGATCTCTTTTTTGATCTAGGCCGATAGACGACGAAACCCAATGCTTCAAGCGTGTTTTGACGAACGTATGCGCAGGCATTTCTGAAGTCGCGTCCCCATTCTACGATCCGAGTAAAAGGGCGAGAATCCCAAAACTTCAAACCTTTTGATCGGCCGCGCTCGACTCCCAGAACCATGCGTGCAATCAGGCCAGAGAGAGCTCGAACAAATCCGTTAAAGCCGGATCTGGACCTAGGAAGCACAAGCAAATGCAGGTGATTTCCGCTGTTTGCTAGACGGTAAATCTTTACGCCTTTAGATCGAGCCAGCTTGTCCACCAGTGCACTGATTGCGGACCGTCGCTTGCCGTGTAGGAAGGATTTTTCTCCGCGTGCCAATGACGATCTTAGGACTAGGTGCATCGGACGCTTCATCGAAATCGGGCGTCGATCGCGGGGGTTTCCCTTTAGGAGCGCTCCGCCAAAGTCTTTAATTCGTTCCTTTTCGAATTGTTGAAAGGCAAGTTGCATGGGGTGGTTCTATGGGTAAGTTTCAGCGATGTCAATTCGAAAACAAAAAAAGTTCAGGAAGCCACCGGATGACCGCGAATCAACAGCCCCGCGCCTTCGAATCAGCCCCGCGCCTTCGAACCAGCCCCGCGCCTTCGAACCAGCCCCGCGCCTTCGAATCAGCTTACCTTGATCCACCGACTTCGAACTGAATCGTCACACCGAAGCTTTGCGAAGAAAGCGCAGACCCCGAAGAATCCACGTTCGACTGAATTCCCCCTTTAAGCAAAAGATACGTGTGAGGCCCGGTGCGCTCGGCGCTTAAGTCAAAAGCGAATCCCGCTTCAAATAGCCCGCGTGAAAAGGCAAACGATGAAGACTGTGAAAGCATCGGCGCGTACCGAAAGAATCCAAAACTTCTTCCGCCAGAAGCTTCTTCCAGAAGATTCAAACCCACCTGTGGGCCAAAGTAAGTCGGCAGACCCAGCCCCGACAAAATGACTTGGGCTGCAATCCCAAAGGTCGGTTCGCATTCCAAATCCAAAAACCCCAAAATACAGACAGGAACCTTCCATCCCATTCGAACTTCGGGTTGAATCAAAGAAAGTGCCGCCTGACTTTTGTCCTGCGCCCATAAAGAAAGCGCGCTGCCGTTGGCTTCGATTGTAAACGAACGGATCGAATCCTTGGGTTGGCGTCGCATTCCCAAGGTTCCATTCACATTCAGAACCGTCTGCCCTGGAATCGTCAACACACCCATTCCGATTCCCATAAAACTTCGGACGGTTCTGTCCTCGACCACGCTTCGAATCTTCAATCGATAGAACGAAGCGTTTTCGGTTCCAGCTTTTCGGATTTCAAATACAGGAAGGTCGCGCGCATTGAACTTCAAAAGATTGATCCAAACGTAACCGGGTCCCATGTCGTGAAAAGTGTTCCACTTCTTGGACGTCAGCTTCGCATCCTGGGGGTAAAAGATTCCGGCATAGATCTGTTGATCCTCGGTCACAAAACAAGTCATATGTGTCCAAAGATGTGATCCCATGTTCTGAACTGTTTCCAGTTCCAGTCCGACACTTAAACACGACGGGTCCGTGTCCGAATAGGGTCGTGACCCCAAAACCTCGATGTGCACCCAGCGCTCGATCAGTTCGTTGGGATTTGGCCGAAGGTAGACCGGAATAGAAAGCGTCCGTTGATCTAACCAAACCCCCAGAACACGCGAATCCACCTTAATGGGAAATGGCGATCCTACCGGATCGGTATCGGCTTCACCTTCTAACCTTGGCGAAGCGGACGTAAAACCGGGAAGGTGAAGCCAGACTCGAAGTCGGGTGACGAATTCAGGAAACTTCCCGACCCGTCTTTCAACGACATAATCTGCGGCCGTATTCAGTTCGACGATGCTTTCAGAATGCAGGCCTGCTTTTGGGTCTTTCCACGGAGAAATCTTGGCCGAAATCTGCGCATGCTTCAAAGAGGTTTCAGCTGTCGTAGCGGCCAGCAAACGACTTGAAGTCCAGAAAGAAGCAATCATCCAGACCGCAACGAAAACCACCGGATTAAGGCGCAAGCGTCGGGACCGTCCGTTGGCGGGTCAGCACTTCAAGGCGAACCTGATTTTCCAAAAGTTGAAACTTGGCTCGGTGGTAAGCGCGCTTGGCTTGTTGGGCTTGAACCATCGATTGCAGCACTTCAAAAAGGTTCGTCAGCCCAAGCCGGTGATCCTGATTGATTTGCGCCAAGGTGGCCTGTGAAAGACGATCTGATTTTTCAAGATGAGTCACCTGTTCGATTCCGGATTGAATCGTCAGGTAAAGATTCCTTAAATCCGTTTCAGCCGCGCGATTTGCGCGTTGCCATTCCAGGCGCGCAGCGCTGTATGCTGCCTGTCCCGCACGAACCTGCGACTGAATCACGCCTCCACTGAAAATATTCAGCGATAAAGTGATGGAAGCATCCCACGACACGGACTGAAGAACGCCCGGGCGCTGAAACCAGTAGTTTCCCGAAAGATCCACGGATGGCAAATGGGCCCCCCGGTTCACCCAGATCGCGTCTTCTGCAGCTTGCGAATTTTTTTCAAGCGCAACAAGGTCGTCGCGGCCGCGCATCTTTGTTAGCAGGTTTTCTAGCGTGTCCATTTTCTTCGGCGGGCTGTGCTGAGCCGCAAGGTCACGTGACGAAATTTTTTCCGGGGTTAACCCTGTGATCAATCGGATCGTTTCAGTCGCGGACGCGGTCTGCGCTTCGGCAGCATTTTTTTGCGCCAAAAGCGTTTCTAAGTTGGCTTCCATCGAGAGCACTTCGGCTGCGCGGGCTTTTCCGATTTTTCGATTGGCCTTCAGTTCTGCCAGGCGTTTTTGATTGGCGTCGATTTCCTGATCCAGGCCGGTCAAGTCTGACTTCAGAATCAACCACTGGTGGTAAATGCTGGAAAGTTCCAGATACGCTTGGCTTAAGACCCAGGCCGAACGAGCCTTTTGCGCTTCTTCAAGTTTTCCCGCCTGGCGAAGACCCGCATATTCTCGAAGTCCACGAAAAAGCGGTTGGGTCGCATTCAGGCGCGCCGAAGTCTGTCCCGACGGAAAAATGCTGCTTCCGATCGAATTCGTGGCCTTTTCCTGAATTTGCCGCGTGTATAGCGCGTTGATGGTGGGAAGAACGGAACCGATAGCTTGGCGGTAGGTTTCTTCGGCCCGGGCGACTTGGGTGACTTCAATAGGTGCGCGTTCGTCGGTTTTCAATAGACCGACAAAAAGGCGATCCAATTCCGACGCAGTTGGCTCTTGGCTGGCGTCGGAACTGGAAATTCCTAGAAGTAGAATTAAAAAAGCGAAAGGCATGCAAAGGCTTGTCGGATTTTTTTCAGCATGACTCGATGGGCAGAGTTTGACTCGGCAGAAATTTCCACTACGATCCAAAGCCCATGGCCATTCGAAGATTTGCGATTCCGGATCTTACTTCACGTCTCAGTCGGTATGGAAAAGACCAGCCGGTCTTTCCTTCCCTTTTCGTTTCGCACGGAACGCCGATGATCGCGCTTTCGACCCCTGAAGAAGACCTTTACGTCGCGGCTTTGCATGAATTGGGGCAAGCTTTGCCCAAACCCAAGGCCGTCGTCGTGGTTTCGGCGCACCTAGCTACAGGCGACGATGCGATTTCGGTGAATTCCAGCCACCAGCTTTTGGCTTTTCACGACTTTGGTGGTTTTCCCGGCAAGTTGTACATGGAACGCTATGACTGTCCCGGAGACCCTGCGCTGGCTGCCGAAATTGTGGGCGCGTTAGCGTCGGCGGGAATGAACGCAGCCATCGAAAAATCGCCGACGATCGATCATGGGGTCTGGGTTCCTTTAAAGCACCTTTTTCCAAAAGCGGATGTTCCCGTCGTTCAGGTCAGTCTTCCTTATCCGGATCGCCCGCAGATGACTTTAAAGCTGGGAAAAGTCTTGGGTGCGTTTCGCCAAAAGGGCGTCCTTCTTTTAGGAAGTGGGGGTGCCGTTCATAATCTTCAGGATTTGAAGTGGCACGAAAAGTCAGCAAAAGGGCAGGCACGCGCTCAAGAATTTGAAGATTGGCTTCTTGAAAAATTGAAAAAGAAAGATGTGGAATCGTTGATGAATTACGAAGAAGAAGCACCCCATGCTGCTTGGGCCCACCCAACCGCCGAACACCTTTTTCCGCTTTTCTTTACCGTGGGTTCAGCGCTTGAAGGCGACGAAGTCCATACTTTGACCCAAGGGATCGAATACGGAAGCCTTTCGATGTTCAGTTTCCTGATGTCTTAAGAATCAGTTCTTTGTAACCCGAAGCAGGTTCTAATTCGCGTGCGAATTCAATGTCCGTGAATTCGACCAAAACGATTTCTAGTGTCGTAAATACTTTGGACCCCGGCATCAAATGACCCCCCAGTGTCTTTCCGGTCTTGTCTGAAACAGAAATGTGCAGGTGGATTCCATCTTTGGATCCAGTGCCCGAAAGCGAAACGACTTCCAGGGGGCCGTCGATCTGCGTTGCTGAATCCTGATTCGCCATTCGAAGGAATGCAGTCTTTAGGCTGCCCACCACTGAAACCGTCGAAGCTGCTTTGATCTGGTGGGCTTTCAAAAGGTTTTGGATTTCAAGGCTTGGGTCCTGGTCGGGACGAAGTCGCATGATCCAATGCTTTTGATGTTTCGAGAACCCTTGCAGCTGGCCGGCTTCGCATTCTTTGGCCGTGAAAACCGAAAGGAAAGCGCTACTGAAAGCCGCAATAAAATAGACCCCAAAAAATTTTGATCCCATAATCACGGCATATGCCCATTTTGGACTTTTTGAAAGCGTATCGTCGATACGACCCGGCGACCCGAAGCACGTTAGAAGTTCTTTTTCTATACCCAGGGGTCAAGGCGGTCTTCTTTCATCGAATTGCTCATGCCTTAGACTGTGCGCATATTCCTTTCATCCCGCGCGCGATTGCTGAATTTTCGCGCTTCTTGACCGGAATAGAAATCCATCCGGGTGCAAAGATTGGAAAACGCCTGGTCATTGATCATGGAATGGGGTTGGTCATTGGTCAGACTTCCGTCATTGGGGATGACTGCATTCTTTTTCATGGGGTCACTCTGGGGGGCACTCATTTTGAAAAAAAGAAGCGCCATCCGACTTTGGGCAATCACGTCGTGATCGGCGCAGGTGCAAAAATCTTGGGAAATATCCGCATTGGGGACGGGGTGCGTGTCGGAGCAAATTCAGTCGTCATCCAGGATGTCCCGGATCATACGACCGCAGTGGGGATCCCCGCAAAAGTCGTCGCCACCGGAGGCGTTCAACCCGGAAAAGAGCTGGAGCACGGAAACTTATGAGCCTATTTGACAGCATCGTCGACACGGTGGGGAACACCCCAATGATTCGGCTTTCGCGAATGACGTCCGGGCTTCGCGCGGACGTTCTTTTGAAGCTGGAATTTTTCAATCCCTTGGGAAGTGTGAAGGATCGAATCGGCAAGTCCATGATCGAAGACGCGATCGCATCAGGTGCCCTGAAAAAGGGAATGAAGGTCTTGGAACCCACCAGTGGCAATACGGGTATTGCCTTGGCTTTTGTTTGTGCCGCTAAGGGCTTTCCACTGACTTTGGTGATGCCAGAAACGATGTCGCTAGAAAGGCGCACGCTTTTGCTGCTTCTGGGCGCAGATCTTGTTTTGACACCGGGACCCTTGGGAATGAAGGGGGCTGTTGGCAAAGCGCTTGAAATGGCTGCAGCGGATCCGAATTTCTTTTTGACCCGTCAGTTTGAAAATCCAGCGAACCCAAAAATACATGAACAAACGACGGCCGAAGAAATCTGGCGCGATACATCCGGCAAAGTCGATATTGTGGTTTCGGGTGTGGGCACAGGCGGAACGATTTCGGGAATTGGGCGAATCTTGAAGAAAAAGAAGCCCGGCGTTCGAATGGTCGCGGTTGAACCCACAGAATCCCCTGTCATTTCAGGTGGCGCTGCGTCCCCTCATAAAATTCAGGGAATTGGCGCAGGATTCATCCCCAAGAATTTGGATCGAGCGATTGTGGATCAAATCGAAAAGGTTTCGTCCCAGGAAGCCGTCGCCATGGCCAAACGTCTGATTCGCGAAGAAGGGGTCCCAGTCGGGATCAGTGCGGGAGCCGCGATGGCAGCTGCGCTGAAAGTCGCTTCTGAACCCGGATCCCAGGGTAAAACTTTAGTGGTGATCATTCCTAGCCAGACGGACCGATATCTTTCCACGGTACTAGGGCAGGAAGAACAGGATCGAGCGAAAGCGCTTGCGGTGCAGACTGTCGATCCAAAATGGATCGGCCAGATTTCAAGCTAGGTCTTTATCGATTTACTATTCTGATCCTAGCTTCAGAAGCGGTTTTCCAAATTTGGATTTCACCTGGTCTCGAAGCTGCGAAAGCTTTTCTTTCCTAGGGTCCCCCAATTCAGGCCGATCCGGGTCAAAAAGATTCGTCTGAACGTTTTCTTCGCCCAGTGCCAATCCGATTCCAATCAAACGGATCGGCTGTTCGCCGTCCCAGGCTTGATAGAAAAGCTGAAGGGCTTCGGCGACCAAAAACGATTCGTTTCGTGTGGAAAATGGAAAGGTTCGCGATCTGGACAAAGTGGTGAAGTCTGGGAACCGAAGTTTCAGCTTTAATGTGACTCCAAGTTGTTCTTCTTGCCGCAGTTCCTCGCAAAGCTCTTGTACGAATTCGCGAATCGTTCGTTCCAGAAGGCCTGCATCAAAACAGTTCTTCGAAAATGTGGTTTCGCGCGAAATGGATGGACGTTTTGAACGACGGTGAAATTGGATGCTCCCTAATCCCTCGGATGCGCGTTTTAAATACCTTCCCATGCCTCCAGTTTCGCGCTCTAGGAATTCCTCGGACACTCGGTGCAGGTCGGAAATCCGAAACCAGGCGCGGGAATGCAGAATTTTTTCAAGCTGGGGACCGACTCCGGGCAGAACTTTGACAGGTAGCGGCGCCAAAAAATCCTTTTCCCGCCCAGGCTGGATCTGAAGCATTCCGTTGGGCTTGCACTGATCGGTGGCCACTTTCGCAATCAGTCGATTGGATCCAATTCCAATCGAAGCCGTCAGTCCGGTTTCATCCTGAATTCTTTTCCGGATCTTCGTTGCCGCTTCGGTTGCAGATCCCCAAAGCCCTTCCGTGCCGGTCATGTCCAGATAGCCTTCGTCGATGCTCACGGCTTCAATAATGGGTGAAAAATCCCGCAAAATGCCGAAGATTTTCTTCGATGCTTCAGAATACTCTTTGAAATGATGCGGTACGATAATCAGGTCTGGGCAAATTCTTTTTGCTGTGCTGACGGGCATTGCAGAACGCACGCCCGACTTTCGTGCTTCGTAAGATGCTGAAGAAATCACACCGACTCCGGCAGATCCTCCGACGGCAACCTTCTTTCCAACAAGTGCCGGATTCAATAGACGCTCCACAGCAACAAAGAAGCTGTCCAGGTCGATGTGAAAGATTATTTTTGTTTGCATCTTTACAATCTAGAAGTCTCAGCTAGAAATTTCTGTCAACGAACAAAATTCCCAGCTGGTGGGGGGAATTCAATTGAGCGCCAAACGGGCACGTCGCGTGCGATGTTTTGCTCTCTAGAAGAAGGGAATAGTCATGATGAAGATGCTCCGGATTTTACCCGTGCTTTTTATCGCTGTCGCTGCTCAGGCAGGAGTACCGACGACGATTGGTATCATTGATTCAGGTGTGGATTACAAACACACCCAGCTGACCAACCAAATGTGGACGAATTCGGGCGAAGTCCTGAATGACACTTTGGACAACGACGGAAACGGCTTTGCCGACGACGTCTATGGTTGGAACTTTGCTGAAAAGAACAACCAAGTGATCGACTACAAATACTTGGGAACCTTTTCACGCGACCCATATACCTATTTCGAATATCAACTGAAGTCCTTTGAAGGCACCATCAGCCAGGCTGAAAAAGACTGGGTTAACCAGAAAAGGCAAGATCAGAACTTCATGGCCGAAATGTCGAAGTTCGGTAACTTCGTTCACGGCACTCACGTTGCCGGGATTTCAGCTAAAGGCAACATGTCGAAAATCATGGGCCTGAAGATCATTCCAACGGAAGCCGGTGGTTTGGCTGCGCTTTTGGAAGAGCAAATGGAATTCGCGACCCAGGGGATGACCCCAATGGCCGCAACTCCTTTTCAAGACATTCTGATTAAGCAATTCTTGGGTTTCATCGCGGACCAAAACACGAAGAACCTGATTCCTGTTGCTGAATATCAGACGACGATGGGTGTTCGCGTCGCGAACGGATCTTTCGGATCCAGCGTTCCTGCGCTTCGTGAAGTCGTGAAGAATCTTCTGACCGGCATTATGAAGAAGAACCCTCCGACGGATGCTGAATGTGAAGCGTACGCCAAGTACACCGTCGAATTGATGCTTCAGAAGGGCAAAGCATTTGCTCAAAAAGGTCCGGACACTTTCTTCGTTTTCGCAGCCGGCAACGACGGCGAAGACAACGACGTGCTTCCTGTTTTCCCAGCGGGCCTTCGCGAAACCAACACGATCTCGGTCGCGGCTACGCACGGCTTGGATAAGTTGGCAGTTTTCTCGAACTACGGAAAAGCGACCGTTGACGTTGCTGCTCCTGGCGTCGGAATCCTGTCGGCAATTCCTGGCAACGAATTCCTTCGCGTCAGCGGAACCAGCCAAGCGGCTCCGTTTGTCACGAACGTGATTGCCAAGATGCTTGAAGAAAATCCAAACATGAATCACCAGGAAATTCGCTCGGTGATTATGGAAACGGTCGACAAGAAAGACTGGTTGGTCGAGAAAGTCATTTCGGGTGGTATCGTCAACCCAAGCCGCGCAGTTTACGCTGCAAGCTTGATGAAGACCAAGACCCGTGTTGATGCGATTTCAACCGCAATCAAGTCGATTCCTGACATGGTTGTCGTGAAGTCTGCCCAAATTGCAGGCGGCGTTTTCTTGCCAATGCCTCAGTTGATCGTCTACTAAGAATTTCCAGAAGGCCCGTCCGCTGGTTCAGCGTGACGGGCCTCTTCTTGAACTTCCCACGAATCTAACTTTTCTTTTTCTCCTACTAACCAAAGAATATCTTTTTCAGCGATCACGAAAGCCGAATCCGGATTGATCACGCGCTTTCCGTTTCTTTCAACACCCACAAGCAGTGTCCCCAATAGTTCACTTTTTCCGGCATCGCGAATCGACTTTTCGATTAACGGAGAAGACTTTGGAACGCGAACCTGTCGAAGTTCGTAAGACGATAGATCGCGAAAGCGTTCACGAAGTCCAGGCGGCCTTTCGATCACCGCCCGAACCTTTTCGATTTGTTCGTCTGTTCCAAGAACCAAAAGTTCGTCCTTGGGTAGGACCATTTCATCGGACTTAGGCGCGACTAAGGTTTGAAGCCCACGCTGAATCGCAACGACGTTTAAGCCGTGTTTGGATCGAAGTCCCGTTTCGCCCATCTTCATTTTGACCAGTTCCGAATTCGGATGAACTTTCATTCGGACCAAATGGGCATCCCAGGGTGCCAGGTCGCGAAGGACGTCTTGCCGGCGGCGGGATTTGACGTTGGGTTCAAACGTCTTTAGGAACTGTGCTTCCACCCAATGGTAGGTCGCGTTCAATTGCCTATAGAAAACAACCGACACGACGACCACGGCGCCAAGGCTTCCGATCAAAAGGCTACGGATCGAAAAGAACTGGTGGCTAACGCCGACCATCAACGCCAAGGTTCCCAGTCGAAAGGTCAGTGCTTCAAACGAACGAATCTGTTTGGATAGCCCAAACATTTTGATCCAAAACGGACTGGCGGCGATCATCGCAACCGCCCAGCTCAGACTTTGCGTCTGAAGCTTTCGAAGTTCAGGAAGAAGTTTGAATGCCTTAGGTTGAACGAATTCGTGAACCAGAATGAAAATCGCTGTGACAATAAATCCGTTCAAAGACCATTTGATCAGGTTTTTTGAAAAATGGGTTCGATCTTGAACCGTTGCCTTTCGATTCATCGACCAAGCGGCGTATCGCGCCAGCAGGTCTTTCATCCGAGCAGGCACGCGATCTTCGATCCAAACGGCGGCCTTGTGGGAATTGCGGATCAGGTAGGGTGTTAAAAAAGTCGTGATCAAAGACACGCAGATGGCAACTGGATACAGATCTGAATGGGTCGCGTGGGTGGTGATTCCTAGACCCGCCATCATGAACGAGAATTCTCCGATTTGGGCCATCCCAAATCCAACCTGAATCGAAGACCGAAGCGTTTGTCCGGTCGCGATTGATCCCAAGGTGACGAAAGTGATTTTTCCAACGACCACTAGGGTTGAAACCGAAAGAATCATCGGAAGGTGGGTCCAGATGTCGCGAGGATCGATCAAAAGTCCGACGGAAACGAAGAAAACGGCAGAAAACAAATCGCGAAGCGCTTGAAGGCGTTCTTCGATCCGGTAGCTTTCGGTGCTTTCGGCCAAGATCGAACCCATGATGAAGGCCCCAAGTGCGGTCGAAAACCCTAAACTTGCAGCGATCACGACCAGGCCCAGGCAAAGCGCAATGGACACAACGATCAGCATTTCTTCGCTACCGGTTCGACCAATCAGGCGAATAAAGGGTGGGACCAGAAAGTATCCGGCTAAAAACCAAATGCCGATAACCAAAATCATTTTTCCAGCCGTTCCCAAAAGCGACAGACTTGAAAAAGTTTCGCCCATGGATCCCATGGCCACTAAAAGCAGAATCGCAATCAGGTCTTCTACGATCAGGATCGCGAAAATGGATTCTGCGAAACGACGGGTCTTTAAGCGCAGGTCTTCCAGCGCTTTATAAATAATGGTTGTTGATGAAATGGAAACCACGGCGCCCAGGAAGATCGAAGCTTGTAGGTTCCACCCCAAGATATGAAGTCCGAACAAAGTCCCGGTGAACAAAAGCGCGCCGACTTCAAAAAGCGCGGTCAAAACCGGGGCGGCGCCCACTTTCATCAGTTTTCGAAACGAAAATTCCAGGCCCAAACTGAACATCAGAAATACGACCCCCAGTTCAGCCCAGATTCGAATGTTGGGAAGGTCGCGAACCAAGGGCATGGGTACCTGGAACTTTTGCCCCGACGTGTAGGGGCCGACCAATAGGCCAGCGATAATATAACCCACGACCACGGGCTGTTTAATCCTGTGGAAAAGGAAGGAAACTAGGCCGCCTAAAGCAAGGATGATCGCTAAATCGCGAATCAGGTCAGGAAGGTGCATTTTTTGGGCAAATGGAATTGGAAAAGCCTAAAGGCCTGTCGGCTAACCTATGGAATTCCTTTAGCTTTAACATTGGTGGCCCGAACTATTTTTTCAGTTGAAAAAGGCAGGGGCTATGTCAGACTAAAAAAGTCAGGAATTAGGGGATTTCTATCCGTTTTGCTGTACGTATGAAGGGGAATCAAATGAAGTCATTTTCAAAGAGTTTTGTTGGAATGGTGGGACTAGCGGCATTGACCGGGATGACCCTGGATTGGGCGCTGATCCCAAAGGATGCAGAAGCAAGGATCTGTCTTTTCGGCGGCAAGAAGTGCCGTGCGAAGAAGGCGGATGAATTGGCCCGCAAGGGTCAGTCTGAATGCGAAAAGAATCCCAATGGCGCGAAGTGCGGACGCCTTCAAAAGCGCCTGGGCCGGGTCTTGAATCGCAAGAATATGTCGGGCTATCGCAAGGCTCACGGTCTGAATGAAGTTTCTTCGGATATGCGCTCGAACATGATGATTCAGAACCGCATTAAGAAGCAGTGCGAAATGGCAGGAATTCCTGCTTCGTCGGCTGAATGCGCAGCTCGTTTGAAAAACTACAACGGCTTCAAGGCTTCAACGACTCCGACGAATACGAATGTCGGAACCACTGGTCAAGCCAACCTTTCGGGTCACAACAACCTGATTGGGAATGGTTCGACGACTGGCTTTCGCCAATAGTGTGAATTGAGGTATTCTCGGAAGTAAGCATGGCTTCTTCCGAGAACGACAACAAAACGACTTCAAGTTTCGGCGGGTCCTCCGGTTCTCAAGATTCCGGAGAGGAGACCAGCGCCCCAAGGCGCATGGAATCCTTAAAGCCCGCCGAAATTTCGTTTATTGATTCGTTGTTGGAATCTTGGTCGTCACTGACCCATACCGAAAGAAAATCCGCATTTTTACAACTTTCCAGAACAGCGGCCGAAGAACTTTTCTTGAATCTCAAGGCCAACGGTCAGGCCGAACTTTTAGAAGAAGTCCCCCTGCTGGAAAAACGTTCGTGGATGCGGCTTTTGGCGCCGGACGACGCTGCTGACTTGATTCAAGAATTGCCGTTGGACGAACGTGAAAACGCGCTTGGGCTATTGGATCATCAAACCCGGCGTGAAGTCGCAGCACTTTTGCATTACGCAGAAGACGCGGCCGGCGGTCTGATGAATTCGCGATTCGCGCGGCTTCGCCCAGATATCGATGTTGACGAAGCGATCAAGTACCTTCGTGCGCAGGCCAAAAGCCAGGTGGAAACGATTTACTATGCCTACGTGATCGATAGCGATCAGAAGCTTTTAGGGGTGGTTTCATTTCGTGATCTTTTTTCGGCAGCGTCAGACAAAAAAGTTCGCGACATCATGCAACCGGACATCGTCCGAATCCCGGATGACATGGACCAGGAAGAAGTTTCAAAGCTTTTTTCCAAGCATGATTTGATCTGCATTCCCGTTGTCGACAAGGATGGACATATCAAAGGGATCGTCACCAGCGATGACATTTTGAATGTCGTTCAGGAAGAAGCGACCGAAGATATTCAAAAGTTGGGCGGCTTGGAAGCTCTGGAAGATCCGTATTTGAAAACCAGTTTCTGGCGAATGGTTCAAAAGCGCGCCGGCTGGTTGTCGGTTCTTTTCGTAGGAGAAATGTTCACCGCGTCGGCGATGGGTTACTACGAAAAAGAATTAGAAAAGGCGGTCGTCCTGGCGCTTTTCATCCCAATGATCATCAGTTCGGGCGGTAACTCGGGATCACAGGCTTCGTCGCTGATGATTCGCGCACTGTCGCTTGGCGAAGTCCGTGGGCGGGACTGGTTTCGGGTTTTTCGGCGCGAAGTCGCAAGCGGCGTGGTGCTGGGCGGGCTACTTGGGTTGATTGGTTTCTTTCGTGTTTTTTTCTGGCCGAATCGCGAAAAGCTGTACGGGGCTCATTTCGTCCACATCGGATACGCCGTGGCTTTCAGTCTGATTGGCGTCGTCCTTTGGGGAACGATCGCCGGATCCATGCTGCCGTTTCTTCTCAGGCGGGTGGGGTTTGACCCCGCTAGCGCGTCGGCTCCGCTTGTGGCCACGCTTGTAGACGTGACTGGGCTTGTCATTTACTTCTCAGTCGCAAGTCTGCTTCTCAGTGGCGCGGTCATGTGACGGCGACGATCTGGGACGTCAGGACGATTGCATCTTGTCGCGTGCAGTAGTTGAATAGGCGAATGCACCCAATCAAGAATCTTTTTACTCGTCAGGTTCTGTTCTTCAGTTTGATCACCGTTTTTTTCTTTGCGTGTGTCAGCGCGCAAAAGCGGGCCAAAGAACAACTGGATAAAGGCAATTACGCGGAAGCGGTTCAGCTTTACGAATACGTTCTGAAGCGAAACCCAAACGATCCCGAAGCCACCAGCGGCCTGAAGGCTGCGCGCGCCGGTTACTTGGATAAGAAACTGATCGATGTCCGAATGGCCCGGCAAAGCGGAAACTTTGTCGCTGCCGGAGAAACTTTGCTGGAAGTCATTCAAAAGCAAAAGGATTGGGGAATTGCAGCTGGTTCCAAATCTTCGCTGACCCAGGCCGAAGAATCTGAGGAATTTTTCAAGGCCACTCGCAAAGTCGTGAATGATGAAGTCGCGGCAGGGCGTCCGCTGAAAGCTTCACAGTTTGTGGTGAAGTTTGAAAAGGTCTTGAACACCTTGAATCCGAAAATGGTGGGTCAGATGAATGCCAAGATTTCGGACGCAGGAAAAAAAGACTGCGAAGCGCGCCAGAAAAAGATCCCCAAAGAATCCAATTTCTTTACGCGTGAATTCTTGGCGCAGTACTGCGCATTTTTTGGTGCTTCGTTTTCGGGCGGAAAAGGTTCTGCGCCCAAGTCCGGTGACGGAGCAATCACGCTTTTTGGCGACGTGATGGTTGAAAACGCGGTTGAAGGGCTGACAGGAACACGGAAGCTTTTGTTTGAACAGGCTTTAATCGATGGTTTCAAATCAACGGCTTGGTTCTACCCCAGTACGCAAGAAGCCTTGGGAATTCGAATCAAGGGCGCGTTCACGGAAAAGCACAACAAGACCGTGATCGTCAGCCGGCACAATTACACGATTCAAGAACCCTATACGGCGTATGAAGATGTGAAGAAGTCGCGGACCTATCCGGTAACGACTTCCAAGCAGGTCAATGGACGTTGGCAAGAAGTGACGGAATACAAGACGCAGGAATACTACGAAAAAGTTCCAGTGACCCGTCATCGCGACATCCAGCAGGTTTACACCTATAGCGCGACTGAACATGATCAAAACCTGGCCTTAGATCTTTGGGCAGGTTGGAATTTGAAGGGAAGTTCAGCACAGGTTGCGTTTGCAAACAACGCCAAGGGATCTGGAATCGAACACAAAGAAAATCAACCAAACATCGGATTAAAGCCGGCAGTTCCTCAGCTGGTTGACGTCGACGCTTGGCTTAAGACCAATGCCGCCGATTGGAAGGCTAAGGTCGCAGACGCGCTATCGCTGCGTTGGGTTGAACTGTACTGCAAACCGTCTTCGGACGGAAACGACCCAGCTTCAGTGCAAGAAGACGTGCACCGTTGCACGCGTCAGCGTCCAACTGGATCGGTTACTTCGTACAGCTCGTTTGCTGAAAGCTGGTTTCAAAACCAGATGGGCATGAGCGTGGCTGAAACGCTGGCGGTTTTGGTGGCGAAGAAATGAAACAGGTTTATCTAGCAGCGCTTTTGGTCGTTTTGAGCTCGTGTGCACACTATTCCCACGTCGAAATGGGAACCGGTGATTTTTCCGGCAAACAGGTCGAAAGTTGTGCTCCGTACTTTCTCTTGATTTCTGGGCAACATCTGCGCCCGCGCTTGGATTATGCGTTGGTTGAACACAAGTTGGATCGACAGCATATTTATTCGATCAGCCAGCGGACCTGGCCCTATCTTTATCCAATCTATTTCGAGAAGTGCTTGGTATTGACCTTAAATTCCGAAGGCGCAAAGAAAGCCAAAGAGGCCGAGGACGTTCCAGGAATAGAAATCAAGAAGTCGGCCAAGGAATAGCTTTACGAAGCTGAATCGTGCTTCGACCTAGCGCCTATTACCTTGAGCTTTGGGCCAGTTGGCATCCGCGGCTGAAAAGGGATGAATCCAAGCGCTTCCAGTATATTTTGTTTTAAGTACGCGCACGCGCGCCGGTAATCTTTTCCCCATTCCAGAATCCGGGTGAAAGGACGGGCGTCCCAGAACTGCAGGCCTTTGGCGTTCCCGCGTTGCGCGCCTAGGGTCACGCGAGCAATCAGCCCAGAAACTGACCGAATAAAGCGTAAAAACGCGGTTCGCGATTGGGGCAAAACGATCAGGTGCAAGTGATTTCCGCTATTGGCGAAGCGATAGATCTTCACGCCCTGACTTTTTGCGGATCGATGAACCAGGTCACGGATGATCCGGGAACGTTTCGCGACCAAAAAAGAAAGCGACCCTTTGGCCATCGATGATCGCAGGACCAGGTGCATCGGGCGTTTTAGCGAAATGGGGCGAGCGTCCCTGGGGTTTCCCTTCAGCAGCGAGCCACCAAAGTCCTTGGTTTTAAGCTTTTCGAATTCTGGGAAAAGAAGCTGCTTGGCCATTCTTGATTGTAATTAACCTTTGGTTTCAGCGATGTCAATGACCTTTGCATAAAATGGGATCAGCGGGCTTTTTTGGGCCTTAGAATCGATCAGCAGGGTCTAGTTTTGATCTGACTTGGGGTGTAATTCGAAGGGTAAGGCAAGCCAGGCTGGGTTCTGGCTTTAAATGGAATGCCCCAGTTCGTTCAGAGCCTTGCGCCATCATTGCGTGCTGGGCATGGACATTGTCCTGTTTTTCCCGGCCAAGCGCATTTCGGCTCGGCCTTTTGTCCCGGCCAAGCGCATTTCGGCTCGGGCTGGTCGTCGAAGATGGGGGCTAAGCTTCAAGGCTCGCCTTGGTTCAGATTTTCGCCCTACCGGGCCGGGCTTCGAAGCCGCGCGCCTTAATCTTTGATTTCCAGCCGAACTGGGCAGTGATCGCTGCCCATGACTTCAGATTGAATCAGGGCTGACTTCAGTCGGTCTGCGGCTTCGGGATTGACTAGGTGGTAATCAATTCTCCAACCCACGTTCTTTTCACGAACACCGGGGCGATAGGACCACCAGGTATAATGCCCGCCGCCAGGTTCGAATTTTCGAAACGCGTCGATGTAGCCTTTGCCGGTCATGAAATCCATCCACGCGCGTTCCTGGGGAAGGAAACCTGCGTTGTCTTGGTTCGACTTGGGGTTTCGCAGATCGATTTCTTTGTGCGCAATATTGAAATCGCCACAAAGAACGATGTCCTTGCCCCCCTTGCGTAACTTTTCCAGCCACTTGTACATGGCGTCGCAAAAGGCCAGTTTGTAATCCAAGCGCGCATGGTCGCGCTGCGAATTGGGGAAATAGGCGCTGATCACGTGGACGTTCTTGTATTCGGCGCGAAGCACACGGCCTTCGCGGTCAAATTCGGGAATCCCGATGCCACGCTGAACATCGAGGGGTTCCTTGGCCAGGTACAGGCCAGTACCGCTATACCCGGCTTTTTCCGCGCTGAACCAGTGGCTTTCATAGCCCTTTGGCGCACGGATTTCGAAGTCCAGTTGGTCTTCGGTGGCCTTGGTTTCCTGCAGACAAATGACGTCGGCGTCTTCCTTGGCCAACCATTTCAAAAAGCCATTCTTGGTTGCGGCACGAATGCCGTTCACATTCCAGGTTGTGATGCGCATATGGACTTCATCGCACGGGTTGGGGTAAATCTGAAGTCCTATGGCACTGATGCACACGCAAGTTCGGCCTGGCTTCGAGCTGGGTCAGTTTAAAGCTCCTGATTTCAATCTTCCGGGCGTTGACGGAAAGTCCTACAGCCTAAAAAACTTCCAGGATTCAAAGGCCTTGGTTGTGATTTTCATGTGCAATCACTGCCCGTACGTGATCGCCGTTCAAGATCGAATCAATGACTTGGCTAAGCGCTTCAAAAAACAAGGCGTCGCCCTAATCGGCATCAACCCGAATGACCCAGTAAAATACCCGGCAGATAACTTTGAAGCCATGAAGGTTCGCGCCCAAGAACGGGGCTTTGAATTTCCTTACGTCCAAGATGAATCGCAGGACGTCGCACGCGCGTACGACGCGGTCTGCACGCCGGACCCCTATGTTTTCGAAAATCTAAAGCCCGGGCAGGGTACGGACTTTGTCCTTCGCTACCACGGTCGAATCGACGACAATTGGAAAGAACCCGCCCAAGTGAAGGCCCAAGAATTGGCCACAGCGCTGGAACAGATTTTAGCGGGTCGCACAGTCAACCCCGACCAGAAGTCAGCGATGGGTTGTAGCATCAAGTGGAAGGAATCAGGAAAATGTTCATGACGAAAAGTTACGTATGGGTTTGGGCTTTTCTGACGGTTGCACCCAGTGCTTGGGCCTGTTCTGAATCGTCGGTCAAAGATTTTGAAGTACCGCAGAATGTTTGGAGCGTCTGTGCCGAAACCGCAAAAAAGTATGCCCTGGGCTTTGCCGAAAACATGGTGAAGATCGAAAAATCAGACAAAGGATACTTGGGGCCTGTCGGCGGGTGGTCGCATGAGAAGTCGGCTCCACCTTTGTACGTGACTAAAAACCGAAGCGGAAATTCGCAGTTGATTGGATACAACGTGGGCTTAACGGCCAAAAATCACTGGCAGTGCAATTTTTGCGTGGACTTTGCCCTGGACGGGCAAAAGTGCCGCATCGAAGCCGTACGAAAACACATGTGCGCGCGCTAGGACAGCTGCCGCCCGCGAATATCTCAATGTATCCGGCCGGCCATTACCGCCGCCGGACATTGCTTGTGCGTCCGAACGGCTATCGCCTCCGGACGCTGCACCCCGCATTCGCTCGACTACCGTCCGCGAATATCTCAATGTATCCGGCCGGCTATTACCGCCGCCGGACATTGCTTGTGCGTCCGAACGGCTATCGCCTCCGGACGCTGCACCCCGCATTCGCTCGACTACCGCCGCCGGATACGAGCACAAATCGCGTCTTCGGCCACACGCGAAGCGAGGGCACGATAAGCGACAGCTGGAATTTTTCCTTCTTTCTTCCGAAGCCACTTTTCAGCCGCTTCAATCTGTTCGGGGTTGCAGCGGCTTGGATAAAGATGCCTGACAAATCCTTCTAGATAATCGTCATCGCCCTTGGGTAAAACGCGTTCTAGCTGGTTGAAAAAGTCATTTTCGGCCGCGACGACTTCTTCGGGCACGTTCGGCACATCGGTCGATAACCAGGTCGTCATGGCGGTCTTCAGAAGATCGGGCGATCCGATTGCGGTAGCAAACGATTCCAACCACTTCTTTTTGTTCGCCGGATCGATAAAAGCAGCCATCACAGCTTGTGAATTTCTTTTTGCCTGATCGGTTGGATCAATCGCCAATTCAAATTCCAAGCGTTCTTGCGCAGACGGATCGCCCCGTTTCGCCAGCACCGTGATCGCAGCCCAGCGTTGTTCGGCGTTCAGTCGGCTACCTGCAGGCAAAGCCTTTTTCTTTCCCTTAGGGATAGGACCCAAAAGGGTTTTCAAAGTCGTCAGCGCTTCAGGGCTTTCGGCGGCATGTGCAAATGTTCCGAACCAAATCCGCTTTAAGTCGCTTCCCTTAGCGGCTCCCAAAAAGCCCTTTTTCAAAACGGTTTCGACCTGAGGACGAAGCGCTGCCCTTTGTTCCGAATTCAAAAACTTCCAAAGAGTCATGTCGTTGGCTTCAGCAGGAATCAGGTAAGACATCAGACGCGAAAGGATCAGTGTGTTTTTTTCTTTCGGCAGCGAATCCAGAATCATTCCGGCCATTTTTTCAGCTGAAAAATTTCCAGAAATCACCGCTTCCCAAAGTGCGTGCCAAACCATCTGTCTGGAAATCACAGGTTCCAGCAAGTCACGATGGGTTTCCAGGGTTTCAAGGCTTCGTGGGTCCAGCTTCACGCGCACGTAGGCCGAATCATCGACGTTTGGAAGAACCAGGTCCGGGCAAGGGCGGCCGATCATTTCGGGAACTTCGGCAAATTCCGAATTCATGAATACTTCGACCGATTCGTCAGCAACCAGCTTTTGGCCGCGGGACTTGCGCAAATTTCTGACGGGGGCCGGTTTGCCTTTTTTGCCCTTCTTTGGGGCCTGAAGTACTTCGGGGTGCGTGTAGTACAACCCGACTTCCAACTGATGCGGGCGGATGACGTTCTTCGCGCCCGGCGCCGATTGTTTGATTCTGAAACTTTTGACCACCCAATCGATGTCGTCTTCCTCGTCTTCATCATCTTCGGAAGATTCTTTTTCGTCATCTTCTGAAGGTGACGGCTGGGGTTCGGGCGCTGATGTTTCGTCTTCGCCCAAAGGTCTAGGCGTAGGCGCGGGTGAAGGATAGGCTTGGGTGGGGGTCGGGGCCGGCGAAGGTGATGGCGAAGAACTGGCGTGAGTTTCAGGACCGGCAGGATCTTCGCAAGCCATCTGGACTTCGATGGTGTTGAGTCCGGGTGTTTGAAGCCAGTGCCTTTGCCAGGCCATTAAATCCCGCGATGATGCTTCTGAAAAAACAGCCATCAAATCGGTCAGCGTCGCGTTTCGGTTGGCAAATTTTGAAAAGTAGCGCTGAAGTCCGTCGCGAAACGCGTCTTCACCGATCATTTTCCAAAGCTGCTTCATCAAGGCAGCCCCCTTGCCATAGGTGATCCCGTCGAAAAATGAATACGCTTCAGAAGTATCCTTCACCGAAACGTCAACGACGTGCGTGGTGGCTAGGCTGTCTTCCCAGTAAGCCCATTCCTTGGAACCTTGGAAGAAAGACTGCCATGAATCTTTGAAAAGCTGGGTCTGATCAATCGCCCAGTTTGCAGCAAAAGTAGCGAACCCTTCTTTCAGCCAAAGACCGTTCCACCAACGAAGCGTAACGAAGTTCCCAAACCACATATGGGCCAATTCATGAAGGATCGTTTCAGCGCGTTCCCGTTTTTGGTCTTGGGTCGGCGCGACCCGGTAAAGGTAGCTTTCGGTGAAAGTCGAAGCAGCTAGATTCTCCATCCCTGAAGCGTTCAGTTCAGGAACGATGATCTGATCATACTTTTTGTACGGAAAATCTTTTCCAAAATGGGTGGAAAAAAATTCCAAACCCTGGCGTGTGACTTTGAACCAGTCTGCAGCATCGACAAACTTGGCTTGTGATTTTCGGGCAAAAAGCCGAAGCGGCACCGATGCGCTTTTGTCATCCCATGAATGAAAAGGTCCCGCAATCAAGGGAAATACATGCGGTGACATCGGGTCCGTTTCGGGAAAGTTCCAGTCCTTGACGTCTTTCGGGGGCTTTTCACCGCCTTTGACGGGCTTGCTGGGAAGCACGGCCGAAATCACGGTCCAGTCTTTGGGGGCTCGAACATCCAGGCGAAAACGAAGTTTTAAATCCGGTTGGTCAAAGCAGGGAAAAAGTCGGTGCGCAAAATAGGGTTCAAAATTGGTGTACAGATAAGACGTTTGGTCCAATTCGTCTTCGTATCGGTGCAATCCGTTTCCATTGGTTTCATACGCACGACGATAAGCGATTTCGATCTTGTTGGGGCCGGGCTGAAGTTCTTTGGGCGAAAGCCAGATGTGCAATCCGTCGTAACGGTCTGAATCGATCTTTTCTTGCTTCACGCTGTTGATCCAAAGTTCGTCGATCAAAGCGCCATCCAGATCCAAGGGAACTTTTTTGGAATCCGTCGGAGAATTCGGACGATCGCGAAATCCAAATTCCAAAGTCGCGCGCGCTTGAAAATAGGATTTGGAGCCCGTCAAATCGACGGACAGAAGAATCTTTTGATTCTGGATCTGCTTGGCGCGAGATGCCGCAACGTCTCGTAAAAGTGGTTCAACTGTGACTGTTGGAAAGGTAGGGCCTTGGGGCGCGATAACCGCTTCGGGTGACGCCGAAGGACTGGGTGATGTTTCCGGTGTCTCGGGCGCCTGGGACAAAGTCAAAAGGGCGAGGGTTCCAAATGCCAAGCGTTTCATTTTTTATAGGGTTCCATTTTCTCGACTTCGATCCCGACTTCTTTCAAGACGTCTAGGGAATCGCGGACTCGGTAGTCCTGGTGGTAATAGACCTTTTTTACGTTGCCTAAGTTGATCAAGCGCTTGGCGCACTGAACACAGGGCAGATGGGTGACGAATGCGACTTTTTCGGTGAATCGTGGAGCATCGCAATTAATGACCGCGTTTTCTTCTGAATGCAGGCATCCGCAATTGCCGGGTTCTTCACGATCGCAGCCGTTATGCAGTCCCGTGGCGTTTCCGTTGTAGCCAATGGCCAAAACTTTTCTGAAGTCCGTGGAAGTAATCACGGTGCCGACTTGCAGCCTGTGGCAAGTCGATCGAAGCGCTAAAGTGTGCGCCAGTGCCATGTACACCGACGGAAAACTGGGGCGTTCTCGCGAAGCCTTCTTTTTGGTCGTTGAGGTAGACACTAAGTTTTTTCCCCGGCTTTTGGGTTTACGAATGAAAGGTAGTGGTCCAATTCACGAATCGATTCGTGAATATCGTCCAGTGCCCGGTGACCATTCTTCTTCTTGAACTGGATCCCGTAGCGGTCGCGATAAACTTCCTTGAAAGAACTGACGTCGATCATCCTATAGTGGAGTCTTTTTGACAGGTTCTGCCAGTATTGGTCAATAAAGCGGCGATCGTTGCCGATGCTGTTTCCGCAAATCACGACCCTTTCGTCCTTTGGGTAATGACGTTCGACCAGCGAAATCAGTTCTTTTTCGACCTGGTCAATGGGGGTTCCCTTGGGAACGTCGGCGGTCAGGCCGCTTTTTCCATGGTTTTCTTTGCACCAGTCGTTCATCCCGTCCAGGACCGACTGCGGCTGGAAAACCACGCGGTGCAGGCTTTCCAAAGGTTTTAAGTCCACGCCCGTCACAATGGCGGCAACTTCCAGGATATGGTCCTTTTTTTCGTCCAACCCCGTCATTTCGAGGTCCATCCAGAAGAACTTTTTAGAATGACCGGCCATGGTGTTTGCGTCTCCTTAGGAAGTCGTGTCTTGAGTCCTTAAATCTACCCTGGGATCGGCGCCCTAGGCTAGCCATCTCCCTGTTTTTTAATTGATTAAGTTAGTCGTTTGCGAGTAAACCTGTCGCCACTCAAAAATTTTAAGGAGACCCCATGTCTGGATCGAAAGTACCTATTGAAAAAGTGCGTAATATTGGGATTTCTGCCCACATTGACTCGGGCAAGACCACCCTTTCCGAGCGCATTCTTTTTTACACCAACAAGATTCACGCGATTCACGAAGTCAAAGGCAAGGACGGCGTCGGCGCCGTCATGGACTCGATGGATTTGGAACGTGAAAAAGGCATCACGATTCAATCCGCCGCAACTTATTGCGAGTGGAAGGGCTTCAACATCAACTTGATCGACACTCCAGGACACGTCGACTTCACCGTGGAAGTCGAACGTTCGCTTCGAGTTCTAGACGGCGCAGTTCTGGTTCTTTGTTCAGTCGCAGGCGTTCAATCTCAGTCGATCACTGTTGACCGCCAGATGAAGCGTTACAAAGTTCCTCGCATCTGCTTTGTCAACAAGATGGACCGCGCTGGCGCAAACCCGTTCCGCGGCGTTCAAATGCTTCGCGACAAGCTGGCTCACAACGCTCATTTGATTACCTATCCCATCGGCGCTGAAGACCAATTCAAGGGCGTGGTCGACCTAGTCACCATGCGCGCATTCTATTTCGACGGCGAAAACGGCGAAAAAGTTCGTGAAGAAGAATGTCCAGCCGACATTTTGGGCGAAGCCAAGAAGTACCGCGAAAACTTAGTCGCTGCTGTCGGCGACTTCGACGAAGAAGTCGGCATGAAGTACCTGGAAGGCCAGGACGTTTCCGTAGACGAACTTCGCCGCGCGATTCGTAAGGCGACGCTTTCGCTGAACTTCACCCCAGTGATGACGGGATCTGCGTACAAGAACAAAGGCGTTCAGCTTTTGTTGGATGCGGTCACTTATTACCTTCCAAACCCATCCGAACGCGAAAACATCGCTTTGGACCAAAACAACAACGAAGAAAAAGTCGTTTTGAAATCGGAAGCGAACCTTCCTTTCGTTGCTTTGGCGTTCAAACTGGACGAAGGCCGCTATGGTCAGCTGACTTACATGCGGATCTATCAAGGCAAGGTCAATAAAGGCGACGTGATCTTCAACTCGAACAACGGAAAGAAAGTCAAAATTCCCCGTCTGGTCCAGATGCACTCGAACGAAATGAACGAAATCGAAACCTGTCAGGCAGGCGATATCGTCGCTTTCTTCGGTGTCGATTGCGCCACCGGTGACACTTTCACTGACGGCACTGTTAAGTACACGATGACTTCGATGTTCGTTCCAAACGCCGTGATTTCTTTGGCGATTGCGCCAAAGGACAAGGCGGGTTCTGCGAACTTCTCGAAAGCCCTGAACAAGTTCACCAAAGAAGACCCGACTTTCCGGGTTCACCGCGATGAAGAATCCAACGAAACAATCATCAGCGGCATGGGCGAACTTCACTTGGAAATTTACTGCGAACGCATCAAGCGGGAATTCAACTGCGAAGTCGTCGTCGGTAAGCCTCAGGTCGCGTTCCGTGAAACCATCACGCGCAAAGCTGAATTCAACTACACCCACAAAAAGCAGTCGGGTGGTAAGGGTCAATTCGGTCGCGTCGCGGGCTTCATCGAACCGTTGCCAGCAGATTCAGCGCAGACTTACGAATTCGTCGACGATATCGTCGGCGGTGTGATTCCGCGTAACTTCATCCCTGCCTGCGATAAGGGCTTCCAAGAAGCGGTCAAAGAAGGCCGTTTGATCGGGTTTCCAATCGTCGGCGTTCGCGTCACCATCAACGATGGCGCTTACCACGATGTTGACTCGGACGAATTGTCGTTCCGCACGGCTGCGATCATGGGCTTCCGCGAAGCTTATGAAAAAGCTGGCGCTTCGGTTCTGGAACCGATCATGAAACTGGAAACCCAGGCTCCGGAAGAATTCCAGGGTACGGTCATGGGTCAGATCAACCAGCGCCGCGGCATCATCGTCAACAGCGGAACCAACGAAGGTTACGCGATCATCGAAGCCGAAGTTCCTTTGACGGAAATGTTCGGATATTCGACCGACCTACGTTCGGCAACCCAAGGAAAAGGCGAATTCACGATGGAATTCGCAAAGTACTCGGTCGTTCCACGTAACGTCCAAGACGAAATGATGAAGAAGTACCAAGAAAAGAAAGCAGCTGGCGCCAAGAAGTAAAAGGTGCCCGCGCCTTTTGGCGCAATTCATTTCCCCGTCTGGGTGCTACCCAGGCGGGGTTTTTTTTAAGACCTTTTTGTTTTACAGAGGCGAAATGTCAGACTCAAAAGTTTCGATTGGACCGTTTACAGTTTCAGGTGCGAATCAGGTTCAGGAAATCTTGGATCAAAAGGGAATCGCTTACGAAAGAAGCGATGACCAAAACAGTTTGGCAATCCAGGAAGAAGAGTGGGCAAGAAACCCGACTACGGCTCGCCACGGTGCTGCTTATCAGCCCGCCTACATTTCGCTGGTGCTTGATCGATCGGGCTATGAACAAGTGAAGGAAAGTCTGGTTAAGTTTGGGGTCGTGAATCCGCCTAACCTGCAGGAATTGGAAGCCGAATCGGACGAACCGCTGCCGCTTCCCGATTTCAATGAAGACGAAGAATACTGCTGCCCAAAGTGTGGGTATTCCCCGGACGTTGAATCCTTTGGTGGAATGGGCCAAGACCAGCACCCTGAACTGCGGTGCGTGAATCACGACATCCCATTGATGAAGGTTTCAACGCTTTCGCGTTCGCGCAAAAAAACGGATGTCGGCCGCGACAGTTTTATTTGGGGAGCAGTCATCCTTTTGGTCGGGCTGCTGATCGTCGTAACTGTTTTTGAAATGCATGGGTAAATGCCGGTCTGCGCCCAGGACGCGGTAAGTTGTCGATGAAATACGCCTTGCGTCACTAAAAATAGAACTTTGAAGGTCGATCGCTCGAGGTTACAGGCTTCGCATGCAAAAAATTCGAAAGAATCTGTTGGCAGGTTTCGGTTTCCTGACTTTTTTTGTGACCAGCGCGAATGCAGATGTCCTTTATCAGGCTTACACGGATCTTGTGCCATTGAAGCCTTTGTCGACGCGAGAATTGCTTCAGGTTTTTTCGGATCAGGCGAACTTGGTGAATCAGATTCTGGCACCCAAGTTGGTCGAACGTGATCAAAAGATTGCGTCTTACAAGGCTGAAATTGCTAGAATTCGAGCCGAACTCAACGGAAAGCTAACGAAGTGCGGAACGGACGCATCCTGTGCGAAAGGGGTAGCCACCCGGGCCTCCATTGAGATTCAAGTTCAAGAGAGAAATATCGTCGCAGCGGAATCCAGCTACGAGACTGCTCGGTACAATGAAAACGCCAACGCGCGACAAGGCCAGCTTCGCGGCTTGATGTATCACGGGATGCTTCGCCTTCTTGCGGATTCAAAGGTCCGCATGACTCAGGGTCAGACGATCATCCAGCCGACCTTTGTTTTTCATGCAGATGAGGCTTCTCGGGATGCTTACTGCAAGGCTTCTCCGCAACCGCTGGTCAATCCGCAGTACTGCGGATCCCCGGTCACCAATGACTTGCATAACGCGTTTGTTTACTGGTCTAGGATCCATTCGGATCAATACATCGAAGAGATTGCGTTTTTTGACACGAACTTTTGGTACCACCTAGAAGGGCCCACTTATAAAAAGCTGGAAGCCGTCAGCGAAGCCCAATTGGACGCCCTTTTCAAAACTGTGGTCGACAAGTTTGATGCATACACGACCTGCCAGGCTTCAAGGTACGTTTCCGACGAGGCGTGTGCGCAAACCGTTCAGAAGGCGCAGAGGATCTAAACCCAAACGCTTTCGATGGAGTATTGCGTTTCCCGCGGCTAGAATCATTTAGATGAGCTGGTCTGGGAAATGGCACGACCTTCGCGACGTCCGCGCCGCGCTTTGGACATATCGTCGGTATGTCGCAGTAGGGCTATTTTCGTTGGCGCTAGTCGACGCGTTGGAATTGATGCCGCCCCTTTTGCTGAAAGAAGCTGCCGACGTGGTCGCGGCTGCCGTGGGATCAGAAAAATCGGGACTGGGTTCGTCGGTATCGTCTGATCTGACGCTTTCAAAGTTGACCCGAATTGCGGGCCTTTATCTTTTGGTCGCGATCCTTCAGGGGTTCTGTCGCTACGGTTGGCGAATGTACCTGATTCGCGCAAGCCACTGGGCAGGACGCGACCTTCGCGAAAAATTTGCCAAGCACCTTTTCAGCTTAAGCCCCAGTTTTTTTGACCGAAGCAAGATCGGGGATTTGATGACTCTGGCGACCCAGGATGTGGAATCCGTCAAGGTGGCCATTGGTCATGGTGTCCTGGTTTTAGCCGATGCGTTTTTCTATCTGGTCACCGTTCCTTTTGTGATGATCCATTTGGCGCCGGGGCTGACGGTTTGGGTATTGGCCCCGATGCTGATCATGCCTTGGATCGTCCGAAAATCAGAAACGGAAATCCATCGCCGCTTCACCCAGCTTCAAGAAGCGCAGTCCAAGCTTGCAAATATCGCCCAAGAAACCTTTGCGGGGATTCGCGTGGTGAAATCGCTTTCTGCTGAATCGATTCGCAGTCGGCTATTTTCCGAAGCCGGACAAGAAATTCAGAAAAAAGGTCTTAGGCTTGCTCGAATTCAAGCGGCCTTTGGGCCAAACTTGGATTTCGTTTTGTCGTTAAGCCTTTTGGTTCTTTTGGCATTGGGCGGGTATCAGGTCATCCAAGGCGCAATCACGATTGGAACCTTCATTGCTTTTCACCGCTACTTGCACAAGTTGTCCTGGCCCATGACGGCCGTGGGTTTGGGACTGAATTACTTGAAGCGTGCGGCGGTCAGTTCGGATCGCTTGGATCAGGTCTTTCTTCAAAAATCGGATGTTGAAAACAGTAGCCCAGCTTCAGGCGCGGTTTCTGAAATGCGCGTGAATCGAATGGACATCGAAGCCAGGAATCTTTGCTTTCGTTATCCGGGCTCGGAATCGGTGGCCGGTGGGCGCCTTGCCTTGGATCACGTCAGTTTCAAGATCCCGGAAAAATCAAAGATCGCTTTGGTTGGGCCGCTGGGGTCGGGAAAATCGACCCTGATGTCGCTTCTGGTTCGATCTTATCCCGTGAATCGGGGGCAGCTTTTCATCGGCGGCGTGGACGTGAACGATTGGGACCTTTCCCAGCTTCGCGAAAAAATTTCGTGGGTCAGTCAGGATGTTTTTCTTTTCAGCGAAACCGTGGATTGGAACCTTCGCTTGGGTTTAAGCCTGGAAGCTTCAACCCAGAACGCGTCCGAAGCCTGGATCCAAGAAGCTGCACGTTCAGCAGCCGTTTTTGATGAAATTCAGGGGATGCCTCAGGGCTTTGAAAGCATGCTCGGAGAGCGCGGAGTGAATCTTTCAGGTGGTCAAAAACAAAGGATCACGCTTGGGCGCGGGCTGGTTCGGTTGAAGGAACGGACTTCGGTCCTGCTTCTGGATGACGCGCTTTCCAGCGTCGACGTTCAAACTGAAAAGCGAATCATTGATTCGGTTCTGAAATCTGAAAATGTTCCAACGCTTTTTATCGCGGCTCATCGTCCTTCGACTTTTTCGTTTATGGATCAGATCCTGGTCTTTGACCAAGGACGCTTGGTCGATCAGGGAAGTTTCCAGGAACTTTCAAGTCGACGTTCGGGTGTCTTTAAAAAAATCTTGGATGAAGCGAAAGCCAAGCAGGCGTTAGCAGAACTATCCCAGGAAGACGGGGGGCAAGACTTGTGAAAAAGTCAGGCACCGGAGCGCGGCTTTTAAAAATTTCGCTGGAACATCCAAGGGCCTTGGTTTTATCGACCTTTTTCTTGGGCTTAGCGACGGCGACCCAGTTGGCCGAACCTTGGGTCCTGGGTCGTTTCATCGATGAAGCTTTGGGACCCAAGAATATCGAGCGACTTTATTTCTACCTGATCGCGATGGGGTGCCTTTTTGTCCTTCGCTGGGTATCCGCCATCTTGGAAGCTTACTTTATGGAAAGTCTGGGACAGTCGGTGTCTCAAACGCTTCGCACGCGCGTCTTTGATCACTTTCTTTCTCTTCCGCAAAATTTTTACGATAAATCATCCGCTGGTCGCTGGATCACGCGGGTTACAAATGACATTTCGTCGATCCAAGAAATGTATTCGTCCGGGATCGTGACCTTTTTAAGCAATCTTTTGGTGGTCCTAGGGACCGTCGTTTTGCTTTTTCAGATTCACCCAAGGGCCGCAGCCGGGGTGCTTTTGGTTTTGCTTCCCGTCATTGCGCTATCCGTTTTCTTTAGTCGTTGGCTTGAAGAAGCCTATCGCAGCGAACGGTCATTGCTTTCGCAGCTGAATTCGTTCTTGGCCGAAAACATTCAAGGAATTCGTGTTCTTCAGCTTTTTGAAAAAACATCGGAACAGTTGAAACGTTTCAATTCATTGAACGAAGGTCATGCGGCGGCACGAATCGCAACAACCCGAACCTACGCTTTTTTTCAGCCGCTTTTGACCCTGGCATCGGGAATCAGTCTGGGGCTTTTCATGGTCTTGGGCGCAAAGGCTGTTTTCAATCGCGACCTGGAAGTCGGACCTTGGGTCAGTTTTTCAACTTACACGCTGATGCTTTTTCAACCTTTGAAGGAACTAGCAGATCGGTGGAATACGTTTTTGTCGGCTGCTGCATCTGCTGAACGGGTTTTTGAAGTGTTTGAAGATCGCCCAGAACCCGGGCGATTGTTCAGTGATCGCCCGCTTCCCGGCGCACGCCGCATTCAAGGCGAAGTGATTTTCGACCGCGTTGGGTTTCAGTACGCAAGCGGACGTCCGGTTCTTAGCGATGTTACGGCTAGGATTGAACCGGGGCAAAGGATTGGGCTGGTGGGTGCGACGGGGGCGGGGAAGACCACCCTGATTTCTTTGCTGCTTCGTCTTTACGAAATTACGTCGGGGCGCATCTTTATGGATGGCCGCGAAGTTCGGGAATGGGATCGTGCGGAACTTCGTAAAAACATCGGTTTGGTTCAGCAAGATGTATTTTTATTTTCGGGGCAGATTTCCGATAACTGGATTTTGGATGACGAAGTTCGCGCACAAAGGATCCGCGATCGCCAAGTCAGCCAGGTGAAAAGTCCACTGGATCGGTTGTTACAGGAAACCGGTTGGGATCTGGCGCGGGATCTTTCGCGCCCGGTGAATGAACGCGGAACGAACCTAAGCCAGGGCGAAAGGCAGCTAGTCGCGTTTGTTCGCGCGGCTTTAGGTGACCCGGGTCTTTGGATCCTGGATGAAGCGACTGCGAACATCGACCTAGAAACTGAAACCCTGCTTCATCATGCACTTAAAGACCTGGGTCAAGGTCAGACGCAGATTTTGATTGCGCACCGGCTTTCGACCATCGAAGACTGTGATCAGATTTGGGTGATGCATCAGGGGCGTTTGGTTGAATCGGGTGCGCACCGTGTTCTGCAACAATCGGGCGGCATTTATTCAAAACTTTTGGCGCTGGACCGCGCCGCTTACAGCTAGGGAATAACCATGAGCCTTCGAAGTTTCGGTAGCGACAATCATTCAGGCGTTCACCCAAAAGTTCTTTCCGCGATTGCTGAAGCCAACCAAGACCACGCGCATTCGTATGGATTGGATCCTTGGACGAAAAAGGCGCAAGACCTTTTCAAAGCTGAATTTGGAAGCGAAGCCGTCGGCCATGTGGTCTTTAGCGGAACGGGATCGAATGTCTTAGGCATGGCATCGGCATTGAAGCCTTTTCAAGCGGTGGTCTGTTCCGCGACGGCTCATATTCAGACTTCAGAAACCGGAGCGCCCGAGCGTTTCCTGGGTTCGAAGCTTCTTTTGGTTCCGCCGGATTTAAAAGACGGAAAAATTCGTGTCACGGATCTGGAAAAAGTTTTCAAGGAAACGGGAAACATTCACCACGTTCAACCCAAGTTGGTTTCGATCAGCCAAGGTTCGGAAGTGGGGACGGTGTATCGGCCAGAAGAAGTTCGTGAGATTTCTAAATTTTGTAAAAAGCATTCTGCGGTCTTTCACATGGATGGGGCACGTCTGATGAATGCGGCAGCTTCCTTGGGGCTAAGCCTTCGCGAAATGACCACCGATCTGGGTGTGGACATTCTTTCTTTTGGGGGAACCAAGAACGGAGCCCTTTGCGCAGAATCAGTGATCTTTTTGAATCCTGCGCTTTCGGATGGCTTTGAATTTTTGCGTAAGCAAGGAATGCAACTGGCCAGTAAGCAGCGGTACCTGTCCGCGCAGTGGATTGCGCTTTTAGAAAAAGGGTTTTGGAGAGAACTGGCCGCACATTCGAATCAAATGGCGAAGAAGGTCTTGGCAGGAATTCTAAAACGGGTTCCGGATGGCAAACCTGCGCACCCAACCGATATGAATGCCGTTTTCTTAGAGGCCCCGCTGGATGTCTTGGAAAGGGCGCGCGCAAAAGTTCCGTTTCACCTTTGGACGGAATCACCTGCCGGCCCGGGGCGCGCCGTGGGGCGGATCATGGCTTCATGGGACACGACGGAAAAGGACGTGGAAGCCCTTTTTAAAAGCTTTGATGCATAACGGATCACTGAAACCCAAATCCGATTTTGGTTCCCAGCGTGTGCATTCCCGCAAGGTTGTACGAACCTTCTAGCACCAGCTGCAGCCCGATGGTCGGGTGACCTAATTTCAATCCGATAAAGGCTTCACCCGTGTAATTGAAGTCAGTCGATCGAAACGGAATCCCGCCGGTCATCGACGGGTCGGGTTCCAAAAGTCCATGCGCATTGATGAATGAAATTCCAATATAGGGGTCCGCGTATTCCAGCTTTCTTCCAATCACAAGCTGGGGCGACCAGGTGTGCACCTGTGCGTACATAACCGACGCATAGCTGTAGCAGATTCTAAAGGCCCAGTTGACGCCTTCTTCGGGATTGTAAAGGGTCCACTGAATATGGCCGCCGACGATGTAAAGTCCCTGATACAAAATCGCGCTGACGCCGATATTTGTTTTTTCCCCAATTCCTTTTGCAGCATGAAGTTTCAGCGTCGGCAAAACACCGATTTCTGGCGCTGATGATCCGGCGTCTTCCAGTGCGGGCCCAAGGCCTGTGGAATACTTCGCAAGATTGGCCGTAATTCCAAGTTCTAAACCGGGTTTGGTTCCAAGCGCGGTTGCTCCGTCAAAGGGCCGATGTTGCAAACCCCCGCCGACGGTCATCATCAGTTCTTTGCTGACGGGACCCGTAAGGTTGCTGAATGTCGGGAGCTGTCCGTAAGCCGAAGAAAATCCGACTATGGAAAGAACCAGCCCAAGAATCACTTGGGTTACTGGGCGGGCTTTTGTGCCGCAGCGTCAGCTGGCTTGGCGTCGGTTTTCGCTGCATCAGCTGGCTTGCCAGCGTCCGTTGGTTGAGCAGCCGTGTCCGCAGGTGCAGCCGGCGCCGCAGCTTGTGGAACGGCCACGCCGTCCATCACGCTTTTGCGGCTTTGAGTTCCGGTCAACACCGTTAAGGTCAAAGAAGTGGTCATGAAGATCGCTGCTGCAATCGAAGTGAAGCGGGTAAAGAAATTGGCCCCGCCCGAGCTTCCGAAAACCGTCTGCGAAGATCCGCCCAGGCTAGCGCTGATGTCGGCGCCTTTTCCCGATTGAATCAAGACAACAAGAACAAGGATCACGCAGGTCACGATGTGCAAGACAGTCAGAATGGTCATAGTGACTTTGGTTCTAGCGAAGGTTCCCCGAGCGCTCAAGTCAATTGTAGGGCGGATTTGATTGTGGATGCTGTGCGTTATGTATCTATGGGTTGCAAATCCCAAGAAGCCGGCGACACTCATTTCGCCATGAATGGCGTACTAGGCTGGGTTTCAGCAGGGACGGGGGGACTTTTGATGGCTTCAAGCCTAGCGGCCGCAGCTACGCCTGACTTTCGCCCATTAGAAAAGTACGCATTTGGAAATCGCCTGGGGGTTACCACCGATGCGGTCTTGATTCAGCACCAGGGCAAGATCATCTATGAAAAGTATGATCGCGGTTACCAGGCCCAAACGCCGCATCTGACTTGGTCGGTGACCAAGACCATCGCGGCAGCGCTGATCGGAATTGCCGAAAAAGAAGGCCTGCTTCACCGAGACGATCTTTTATCAAAATACATTCCGGGCCTGGGTCCGGAAAAATCTTCGTGGCGACTGAGCCACTTTCTTCAAATGACCAGTGGGATCGCTTGGCGAGAAGGGTACGATCTTTCTCCGATTCGTTCCAGCGTCGTGCACATGCTTTACCTTCGCGGAATGAGCGACATGTCGGCTTACACCTTGGGCCTTCCCACCCAGTTTATGCCCGGTCATCGCTTCATTTATTCCAGCGGCGACACCAACGTCCTGATGGATGTTTTGAAACGCGTCCTTCCGTTGGCAGAAAAAAATACATTCCCTTGGACCCGCCTGTTTCAGCCGCTTGGAATTCAAAGCGCGGTTTTTGAACAAGACCAAAGCGGAACATTTGTGGGGTCGTCCTACCTTTATGTTTCGCCCCGCGATCTTTTGAAACTGGGGCAGCTTTATCTTCAAAACGGAAATTGGAACGGCGTACAAGTCATCCCTGCCGAATTCGTTCAGTATCAAAAAACGCTTTCGCCTGGATTTCAGAATGCTATCGGTCACGATTCAAAAACGCCCTTTGGTGCGCACCTTTGGCTCAACCAAGATGTTCCTGGCCAACAACCCCGACCTTACGCGGATGCACCGGATGATACGATCGCAATGCTAGGGTACGCAGGACAATCCGTTTTCATGATTCCTTCATTGGATCTGGTCATCGTTCGGGCCGCACAAGACACGTTAAGCCCGATGATGGATAAAAACGAATTCTTGAAGCGAATCATTCAGGCCATTTACCCAGGCTATCAGGCCCCTGCGTCTGGGGTTCAGAAGTCAAAAGTGAAAAAGCAGGGCGAAAAAGTCCAGCCCAAGAATGAAGGGGATCTTTCAGAACTTCCCCGGATGCTTTTCAGTTTGGCAGCCAAAGAATACTGTTCCTGCCACTTCATCGAAGGTCAAAGCGCTTCGGTTTGTAAGAAGCGAGCAAAGAAGCTGATTCCGCTTTTTGGTTTGGATGTGGATCAGTCGACAAAATCAGTTCGTGTGGGCTGGTATAAAAACGATTTCGACAAAAGTTTCGCCCAGTTCCATTCAGCTGAATTGGGTTGCAGCCTGAAGGGTCCGTCAATCCCCTGACGACAGCTTCTATTGCGCGCGAACCCGGCTTCGCTCATCATTGTACGTGATGAAAATTCGATTCGGAAAACTGTTGGGACAATGGGCATTCACTTTTGTTTTTATTTTCGCATCATCGGGGCCAAGCGCTCTGGGAGCGCGAAAGCCCGGAAGTGCTCCGGATTCTCCGTACTTTGATTTGGAACGAATGGAATCTGATTTCAAATCACCAGAAATTCCGGTGGCGGCTAAAGCTGTGCGTAAGGCCATTGCGGCTGATGCCTGTAAGAAAGTCGATTCTCGCGGCGATTCTCGTCACGAAATTTGCAAGTTTCAAGGCGAACGTGGCGAATCGAAAATGAACATCCTGTCACTGACGGGCCCGTTCACCCAAGCTGCGTATGACCAGGGATATTTGCTGGCCAAGGAAATCGAAACTGGCGCGCTTTCTGAAGCGATCAACAATATTCGAAAACTGGACACCAGCCTTCCGAAGGGTCTGGTGGGTTTAGCGCACAAGATTTTCGCCTGCTACGAACACAAGATCAAAAAGTCAGTTGATCCTGAATTCCGTAAAGCCGTTTCGGAACTTTATCGCGGATACAAAGACCGACTGAAAGACAAAGCGCTTTACACCGAAGCCGATTTTGAAACAGCGACTTATAGCATTGATGTCGGTAACGTTTTTTATTCGCTGATGTACCAGGCAGAAGCAAAACCCGCGGCGGCGGTCGGGCATCTGCTTCGTGACTGCGGGTTGAACGTCACGGCGCAAGCCCTAAGCCAACTTTGGCACAAAGTCTTTAAGACCCGGAAGGTGGACCCAAAGTTAGCGTGCACGGGCGCCGTCGTGGCACCCAAGATCAGCAGCGATGGATTTTTGTATCACGCGCGAAACCTAGAACAGTCTTCGATGATTGAAACCTGGAATAACAATCCTGTGACCTACATCGCTTCCGAACCGGGCTACCACAAGTACGTTGCTTTCGGCACGGCTGGGTTGATATTTCCAGGCGGGATCAGCGGTTACAACGAAAAGGGAATTGCGGTTTCAACCCACCAGATGGATCCAGCCAAGTACGGGATCAATTACAAAAAAGATTCCGCGGCTATGGGACCCTACGTCCAGCAAATGATTTTGCGGAAAGCGGGAACGCTTGAAGAAGCGCTGGCGATTGCAAAGTCTGTGGAAACCTATTCGGTTTGGACCTTTCTGGTTTCGGATTCGAAGACAGGTCAGGCCATTTCAATTGAAATGTCAAAAGAAGGGGCATTCGTCGGAACCAAAAGCACAGATTACGGTTTGGCTCAGTCAAACCACTTCGTCGCGCCTGAAAACAAAAAGCAGCTTTTTCACGATTCGTACAATTTCTATCTAGAAACAGTCGGACGCTTTCTTTACACCGACAAAGTCCTTCACGCGGGTCTAGAAAAGAAAATGGATTTTGATGCACTTCTTAGCCACATGGCTTCGCGGGTGGATTGGTTTTCAGGGCGTCCGGTCAGTTTCGGTCGATCCGTCGGCCGGATCATGACCATCATGGCGTCCATCGTTTCTCCCAGTCAGAACAAGGCCTGGGTCACGGTGTCTGACCGCATGCCTTCCAACATGGGGTATTATTTAGGCTTCAAAGCCGATTTTAATGCGATGTCGCTGACCCCATTTGAAGCGGTACGAATCGGGGATTATGAATCACCCAAGGATCAAAAATTCGCTTTAGCCTTGGAACGTTACCAAACCGCATATCGCGCGAAGCTTGCCGGCGACGCGGTCGCGGCCAGAAAAGGATTGGAAGAAGCGATGAAGCTTTCGCTGGATGGCGGACGCGACGACGCAAACTTTCGTTTGATGCTGGCGCACTTTGCAGTTCTGGAAAAACGCTACACCGACGCGTACCCCATGTTGAAGGCTTTGGAATCGCGACTGTCGGAATTTCACCCCTTGCAGCGGGCATTGATTCGACAGCTTCGAATCTATTCTTTGGATCAGTTGCCGCAAGACCACGTCGACCGTGGTGCGGACATGATTGTTCGTGATCTTTGGTACCGTGAAGCCAAGTCCGTTTACGACTATGCTCTGCGCGAAAAGGATGATTCAAAACTTTTCCCAACTTTTGCGCACGGACTTAAGGCCGCTTTGGCCAATGTCGAACACTTGAAAAAGGGTCTAGAACGCATCTACGAAAAGCATAAGAAGGCGAAAGTCCCGTCCATCGACATGAAGACAGGCGAATAAAGGTGCCTGCTACTTTATAAGTCCGAAGATCGGACGCTCACCTCATCGCTCACATCATGATTCGCCACCTGGGACTTTTCTTCTTTTGGGCCATTTCAGTGCCAGCGCTAGCGGCGGACGGTTCACGGCCGCCAGCCGAATCCATCACTTACACGCTGAACTGGACCGTCGAAGCGGACGGCCAGCAAAAGCGGATTTATGAATTCGGCTACGTGGGCCCAAAAACACTTGAGCGCCTAAAAAGGTTTGCCGGCAATCAGACCCAAGATCGATTGGCCTTTGTGAAAAACCTGATTTCGGGTCTTCATCCCAGCGAAAAGATGGTTTCTTCGCAGGAAACATCAACCGGGAAGTTTCAGTTTGTCTACACCCGGGCCGCCCAAGGAAAGGCTGACCCGATTTCACCCTTGGTGATTTTTCTTCCAGTTCATCAAGACCCGGTGGCCAATGCCTGGACGCCGGATGGAAATTCAAAAGTCCTTCGGTCTTCACATGCCCTAAAAATAGTTCACGACTTTCATTTGAAGCTTCCTTGGAAAATCAATCGTCAGGATCGCAAGTGGTCTTTTTCGCCCGGACATCGAACCCACGGTGATTTCAGCTTTGATGCACAGTCGGACGGAACAGTGGACTATCATTCGGAACTAAGCGTTCCTGAATTCAAGTCGGTGGGAAATGACGAGGCTTTAGAAATGGTGTCCGCCCACCATCAATGGAGCGCTGGACGTCTGAGCGAAGTTCAGATTGTGGCCAGCGAAAAAGCAGGAGCTTCACAGCGAGCTAGCTTAGCTAGGCCCGGTCGATACTTTGAGTTTGGAATGGGTTATGGATCGCTTGCGGACCGTGACGACTTCATTTCTGGTTTTGGCGTGATGCTGGCGTATTCGTATGAAATTCCCGTGTCCGACCGCTTTTACATTAAGCCCGTTTCTTTGGAATACCGTCGGATCGGTTTGTCTTCTAGCCGTGAGCGCCCTCAAAGTTCAGACGAAGCTGGCGCGCGCTTTCATTTGGGATACGTTCGCGACCGTGCGATGCCGTCGCCCGCCACGGGGTTTCTGCGTTCGAATCTGGACCTGGCTTTTGCGTATTCTTGGTTGGATGTTCAGGATGGAAACCGAATTCAGCGTTCGGGTTGGTTTCCGGGGTTTGCGATTCGGGGCCGGTGGGGAATAGCGACGCCGGGTGAACTGATCATGCGAAGCGCAGGAATTTATATCGAGTACACGACCTATTTCGGGGCCAATCCGTTACAAAGTCAGTTTCAAGTGGGGTTTGATTGGGAAATGTAAAAGGCGTGTTTCAAAATGCAGCGATACTTTTTGGGGTGGCCCTGGCTTCCGGATGCACATCCTTGATGACCCAGTCGGTTCGCCAGTTCGGCGCGGACTACACTTTGGAAAAAGATCCGGCCGTCTTTCTTTCGAGTGCGATGGCCATTCAGATTCGCGCGCAAGCGGATCCTTCAAACGAACCGCTTTATACGCAGGCCCTTCTTTATCATCTGAAGCGTCTGACGGCGGCCCTACCCAAGTCCGAATGGCATTACAGGGTATCTGCAGTTCAGCTTCCGATGGAAAACGCTTTTGCCATTGGTGACGGACAAATTTATTTCACGGAAATGCTGATGGATTCATTGGCGTCGAATGAAGAATTGGTGGGGATTTTGGCCCATGAAATCGGCCACACCGAACTGAAGCACAGTTACGAAAGACTGGATCCCAATGTGGCGTCGGATCTTTCACTGGGCCTTTTGGCTTTCGTTCGCGATCAAAAGCAGGAATTTGAAGCGGATCGGTTTGCGATCGAACTTTTAAGCAAAGCGGGCTACCGCGTGGATGGTCTAGCAGAAATGTTGGATCGTCATGAAAAGCAAGCCAAGCTTGCTCGGACTCGAAGCGGAGGGCTATTTCTTTCACACCCCGCTTCGGAAGATCGTTCCAAGAAGATCCGCGACCAGATCAATGCATTGGGTTCAGATTCGTCCAGAAGGACGACCCCGATTCCGACTCAGTACGATCTAGTTCAAGTGCGGCGCCGACTTTTTAAGGAATCCAAAGAATACGGAAAAATCCCGACCTATGAAGAAGACGTCGAAAGAAATCCCGACTTGCCGGCGTCAGTTCGTGAAGAACTTCTTCAAGCGCAATCAGCCCTGTACAGTGGTTGGCAAGTTTCAAAAAAGGTATCTGAATTGAACCAGGTCTTGAAATCGACTTTGACCGAAAAGCACCAGGCAATCGTGCACCTTTGGATTGGGCGCCTGAAAGCTCAAGTCTTTGATATCGACGGTGCGCGCGCTTCATTTGAAGCTGCGGCGAAATTGGCCCCAGGTCTTCAATCGCCGCGCTTTCGCCTTTTGATTCATCTGGACAGCGAATCGGAAAAAAAGGCGTTATGGAAGAAGTACAAAAATTCTTGTGGATCAAGCCTAGACTGCTTGTCTTGGTCGGTTCTGGCATCGGGGATGATCGGGGTTGATCCCGAAGATCGCGTGCTTGCAGCAGCTGATTTCAGAAAGGCCTTGATTCAGAACCCCGCAAGCGAAAACCTAGCGAATCTTTCACCGGCTTTTGCTGCCGAAATCGACGGAAGTTTTTATCAAGAAGCGGAAGATCGCCCCGATAGTTACGATTTTCCAAAAGGGTATGAAAAGCCCCGTCAGGTGACCGACCTATTGGAACTGAACAAGGAATCGATCCGACGTGAATGGGTTCGCGAAATGAATCCGCGCTACACCCAGCTTGGAATCGGCTTTGGAAATTTCGGTGTACTTCAAAAAGGCCAAAACAGTTTCTTTCCTTCGGCCATGGGAATGAACTTTGATTACTATGTTCACTGGGGGAATCGCTTTTCGGGGTTTCGCTTAAATGGCGGAACAGAAACTTTCGCACCGGGTGGGCCCTTGAAAAGCAGCGAAATTCTTTGCTTAAGCTTTCCTTTGGGCTTGAAGTCAAAGTGGGGAAGTCACTGGATTCCATGGACGTCGGGCGAATTGGGTTTCGGAGGATTTTCGGTCGAAAGGCCCGGGCAGGATTCAAAATTCATCGCTCGCGGATTCACGGGTCGTGCGTCCGTTGGGTTAGACTATCTTTTTCCGCGCTTGGGCCTGGGTTTAAGTGCGCAAGCATTTATGGGGCGAATCGCCCTGAATTCCAGCCCCTTCAATTCAGGCGCGTTGAACTACTGGGGGTTAAGCCTGGGCATTTCAGCTTTGAACTTCTTGCCCGCCCAGACCCCCGAAGCCGTCTTTAGTCCCTTGCGTTCACCTGTGTTCTACTAAATAATCGAATTATGATAAAAACACTTTTCGTCACGTTGGGGATGGGGATTTTTTCGATTCAAGCCGCAAATGCGTCCGTTTTGATTGATATCCAAGGAAGCCCATTGGGTTGGTCCAGTAGCGCGGGCGCAAGTGGTGGTGCTACCGCGTCCGGAGCGATCAATGTATCCAAACATGCCCTTCGGGGAACACTGGCTTTTCAGATTCCGATCGGGCTTTATCTGGGTGGTTCTTATTCCAGTATTTCAAACGGAAGCACGACCGAGGAATTCGTCAACGGCGTTTCCGGCGGTGATACCAGCACAGCAAGCTTTGCTGAATACGGCCCGACCTTGGGCTTTGCAAAGAACGGATTCAACCTAGGCTTTACCTATTGCCTGGGCACCACATTTACATCAACCGACGTGAATAAGAACAATTCCGGAACTGTGACTTCGGATCAGACCCAAAGGTTTCAGAAGGGTTCCGGGTTTCAGATTTCCTTTAGCTACACTTTCGCGCTTTTTTCGAAAGTTCGCCTAGGACCCGCACTTCTTTACAGAAGTTCGACCTATGAAGAAATTGCGACCAAGAACAATCTTTCGGGTGCTGCCGAAGTCGTGACTGCTTTGACCACCAAAGCCAAGTTTGACGGAATCACACCGATGATCAACTTGGTCATCGACCTGTAAGCAACCTTTAGAAAAGTTGCGAAAAGCTATCGGGCTTCAGGCTTGCGCCACCCACCAGTGCGCCGTCGATTTCAGGCTGCGCCATCAGTTCGGCGACGTTTTTTGGGGTGACGCTTCCGCCATAAAGGATCGGCGTTTTAGCGGCAGCGTCCGGCCCGACCTGATCTTTCAAAAGCTTGCGAATGAATGCGTGCGCATCGTTGGCCTGGCTTGGCGTTGCGGTCAAGCCAGTGCCAATGGCCCACACGGGTTCGTAAGCAATCAAAAGTCGGCCGTTCCAAAACCCCATCAATGGACCCGTGGATCCACCGAAAGTAACGGGCGCCAGTTGTTCGCGTAGGCAGCTTTCCGTCTGCCCAGCTTCACGCTGCGCGCGCGTTTCGCCCACGCAAAGCATCACTTCAAAGCCCTGTTGAAGCAAAGACACAGTCCGCTTGAAGGCTGTTTCGCTGGTTTCACCAAAGAACTGGCGACGTTCCGAATGGCCAATCAGCACAGTCTTCACACCGGCTTCTAAAAGCATCGGCCCCGAAATTTCTCCGGTATAGGCGCCCGACTTTTCCCAGTGCGCGTTTTGCACGCCAATGGCGATGCCGTTCCAAGGTGCGGGTGCTTTTGCACAAGCATCTTTTGCCGCCGAAAGCGAAAGCGCAGGAACGTACAAAGAAGAAGTCACGCCTGGGGCGAAACTTTTCCCGCTGGGCAGTTGGATCTTTGAAAGCGATTCAAAAAAGGCGCGGGTTTCCGCAACCCCTTGATTCATTTTCCAGTTACCAGCGATGCGTAATCCCCGAGGCTTGCTCATGGCCAATCCGCTTACTGAAGCGTCGGAGATTCTGGGCTTTGGCGATTGTAAGTTCGAAGGATATCGATGCCAGGAAGGCCTTCGCCTTCGAGGTATTCCAAAACCGCACCGCCGCCGGTTGACAGGTGGTCGAACTTTTCAGCAACGCCGGCTTGCTTAATCGCCAATACGGTATCGCCACCGCCAACGACTTTGACCGCATCGATTTCCGAAATCGCGCGCGCGATTTCAAAAGTTCCTGCTGAATATTCAGGTTTTTCAAACCAGCCCAACGGACCGTTCCAGAAAATCGTCTTGGCTTGCGACAAGAAGTCTTTGAACTGAGCAATCGACTTAGGTCCGATGTCGAATCCTAGGTTGGTGTCCGATGGCAAAAGAACCGGAATGTTCCGGCGTTTCGCGGTGGCCAATACGGCGCGCGCCGCTTCGATGTCGGCTGGTTTGGGTTGCTTTGCGCCTGCTGGAATCGCGTCGCCCTGAACCGCCCAGAAGGCATGCGCCATGGCGCCACCAATGGCTAGACCGTCGACCCGTTTCAAAAGCGAATCGATGGTTTTGATCTTGTCGCTGACTTTCGAACCACCCAAGACGGCATAGAAAGGTTTTCCAGGGCTGTGAAGCAACTGGTCCAAGAACTTCAATTCTTTTTCGATCAAAAAACCGATTCCGCGGTTCTGAGTAATCGAAGGAATTCCGTACGTCGACGCGTGTTTGCGGTGGGCTGTGCCGAATGCGTCGGTGATGTAAATGGCTCCTAGACGCGCCAGTTTGCGTGCGAATTCAACATCGTTGGCTTCTTCTTCTTTATGAAAGCGCAGATTTTCCAAAAGCAGAACCTGTCCTGCTTTTAAACCCTGAACCATCATTTCGATTCCTTCGCCGATGATTTCGTCCGTCAGGATGACTTCTTGACCCAAAAGCTTGGCCAAGTGTTCAGCCACAGGAAGAAGCGAAAATTCGGGTTTGCGTTCGCCATCGGGGCGACCCAAGTGGGAAGCCAAAACCAGTTTTGAACCCTGTTCGATCGCGTAACGAATCGTTGGAAGCGCTTCGCGAATGCGCGTGTCGTCTTCAATCGTTCTGTGTCCTTCAGCGTCGGGTGCGGACAAAGGCACGTTGAAGTCTAAACGCATGAACACGGTCTTACCGGCTAGGCGAAGATCGCGAATGGTTTTGATCGCCGAAGTCGCAGCTGGGGTGGGTAAAGGGGCTACCTGTTCCCTAGGTGCCCGGGGTGCCCGCGGTTCACGAGTAATCGGGGAAGACGGTCTGTATTCCGGGTGACTTTCCCGTTCTTCGCGTTCTTCACGTTCCTGACGTTCGCGAATTTCGCTTTCCTTGCGAAGGATCGGGACAATTTTTTTGATCGAAGGCTTGTCTGAATCAAAGTGGTGTTGGGATTCCATTTTCTTAGATTCCTTTCTTGGCCATGTGTTGGGTCAAATCCAGCATCCGGGCAGAAAAGCCGGATTCATTGTCGTACCAAGAAATCACCTTGATCATATTGCCGTCGATCACATCGGTCAGATCAGCATCAATGGTCGAGCTAGCCAGGTTTCCGTTATAATCAGCCGAAACCAACGGAGCCATCGTGTAACCCAAGATTCCCTTCATCGCGCCTTCGGAAGCTTTCTTGAAAGCAGCGTTGATTTCTTCTTTGGATGTTTTGTTTTTCAGTTCGCCCGTGAAATCGATCAACGAAACGTTCGGCGTCGGAACCCGAATCGAAAGGCCGTTCAGCTTGCCCTTTAAATGAGGCAAAACCAGTCCAACTGCTTTTGCAGCACCCGTGGTCGTTGGGATCAAGGAAACCGCAGCAGCGCGGGCCCGGCGAAGGTCTTTATGAGGAAGATCCAAAATGTTTTGGTCATTGGTGTAGCTGTGAACCGTCATCATGGTCCCGCGAACGACGCCAAAGTTGTCGTCCAAAATTTTCACCAAGGGAGCCAAACAGTTGGTCGTGCACGAAGCGTTTGAAACGACGACGTGCTTTGAAGGATCATACGTGTTTTCGTTCACGCCCATGCAAAGGGTCGCGTCTGGATTTTTCGACGGCGCCGAAATAATCACTCGCTTTGCGCCACCTGAAAGGTGCATCGCAGCTTTTTCACGATCCGTGAAAATCCCGGTGCATTCGTGCACAAACTGCGCACCCACGTCACCCCAAGGAAGTTTCGAAGGATCTTTTTCACTGAAAAGTCGGATCGTTTTCGATCCAACCTTCAGAACATTTCCTTCAACGCGGACGTCTTCTTCCAGGATCCCGTGAACCGAGTCGTACTTCAAAAGATGTGCAATCGTTTCAGGGTTTGAAAGATCGTTGATTCCGACGATTTGAATGTTTGGGTTTTGAAAAGCCAACCGCGCGATTTTACGACCAATTCGGCCAAAGCCGTTGATCCCAACTTGGAGGGTGTTTGACATGGCATGTCTATACCCGATCGCACCCCAAGCCTGCAAGCCAGGACCCGTCTAAAATCTTCAGTGGGCAGCGTAGGTTTCCACGTCCGTCACGCGACTTAGGCCAAAACCATGGTAACCGCCGATCCAATTTCCAAAGCGAATTTCTGGGGTCGGGTCCGTAAGCGTTGGGGGCGTGTAGGTTGCCAAAGTCTTGAAAGCTGCAATCGACGTGGATCGGCATTCTAAATCCACGACTTCCTGGATCTGACTGCTATCCTTAACCATTTGAATTTTCACGCATTCAGCCAGTTCTTTTCCGTCCTGGCTACGAACGACGGAAAGGTGGGACGAATCCTTCCAGACCAGGCGAAAGTGTTCGTTCCCGTGACGGAAGCCCCACTGGTTCAGATCTGTGGGGGTTGGGGCTGCATAGATCGGGGATTGAAGGATGACCGAAATCAGCGTCACAGCCACTGAATAAATCACGGTCAAAACAGTAATAGGCCACATAGATTTCCTCCTTGATCGACCAAACTTGGGCCAGACCTCATGCCTGACGCACTGTATTATTCAAGAGAGATGCCAGTAGGTCAACAGTTTTCAACTGTATGAAATTTAAGGATTTTGTAGGGTTTTTTGAAAAAATTCGAGAAGTCCTATGTGAAAGGATTACTGGGTGCGTGCGAAAAATGGCAACTGGCCTTATCCTATTAGGATGAACTTCAAGTCAGCGATGGGGATGGGTTTTGCTTTGCTGGTTTCAACCAGTCTGTATGCGCAAGCAGGTCACAAATGCGCGGATTTCATGAAAAAAGACTGTGACCACATCAGTGGGTGTCGCTGGGATGCGCGAGACCAAGCCTGCGTGGCCGAACAGACCGACGCCGAATACCTTCGCAGATCGTCCGTTAAGCGTCCGCCGCAAAGCAAAATCAAAAAGAAGCCTGCGGCCGGCGCAAAGCCCAAGCCTCGGCCCATTCCGGTCAACCTATAGGGAATTTCCGGGCTCGACCTGGCGCGCCATATTTGTTACTGGCTCGTTGGGTTTATGAATAAAATTTTTGTTCTTCTGTCGTTGGTTCTTCCTGTATCGGCTCAGGCCGAAAACTTCGAAGCGGCATTCCAGACCTGGAATGGCAACTTCTTTCGTGCCGTTAACGGGGGCGGGGGGCGACTGGACGCCCAGCCGACGCAACTTGGCCAAGACGAAAAATTCACCCTGGTGGATGAAAACGGTGAATTCCTAAACCACGGGGATTCCATTTTCCTTCGGGCAAAATCCGAAAACTATGTCGTCGCCGAAGGCGGCGGGGGCCGTGAACTGAACGCCAATCGCCAGGCAGGGTCCGTGTGGGAGCGCTTTAAAATTTTCCGCGTTTCGGGAACGGGCAAGATCCGCGACCGAGACTGGGTCTATCTGCAGCCGATGAACATCAAGCACTACGTCAGTGCGGAAAATGGCGGTGGATCGACGGTGCACTCGAAGCCCACCTTTGTCGGCGATTTCGAAAAATTCAAAATTCGACTTTTAGGTCGACCAGTTTTGAATAAGCTTTCAGCCCCGATGCAATCGCCCAAAGCATTTATGATGCCCATTGGTGTGGATCACGACCGCAGCCAAGGAAGTTGGGACGCGGATTGTAAGAATTTTTACGACCGACCCTTTCCGGGTTGCTATGACCAGCACGAAGGCACGGACTTCATGCTTTTGGGACATCGCAAGGCCGTCGATAAGGGTTTTGATGTGATTGCAGCGGCAGCAGGAACCGTCGTTAAAGTCGATGATGGTTTTACGGACCGCTGCTATTTCGATCCACGCGCACCTGACAATATCACCTGTCCTGGAACAGATCGCGAAGACGCCAACTATGTGGTGGTTCGCCAAGACGACGGTCAGTATGCGTTTTACTTTCATTTGAAAAAGTGGAGCGTCGCTGTGGTGAAAGACCAGCGGGTTGAATGCGGCAGCCTGATTGGCCAAGTCGCAAGTTCCGGGCGATCCAGCGCGCCGCACCTGCATTTTGAACTTCGCGGAGCGATGTCGGCATCCGATGAAGCCGCATTGGCCGGGAACTTTGATTACGTGGAAGTGCGAAATCGCACGGCGATGGTTGACCCTTATGAACCCGATCTTTGGATCGCGCAGTCTTCCTTGATTCCGAAGAAATTCTGCAACGTGAATAACCCTGGAAGTTGCTTTGAAGAAAAAACAAAACTTTTCTGCGACAGCGGGGCCTATTGGACCGCTTGCTCGATTCTTCAAGGTCCGCTTTCTGGAACTTGCGTGAAGTTTCGCCGGCCACCGGCCACAGGTTGTGAAAAAACCTGCAACGACGTCTGTCGTCGCGTGACAGAACGCAATCCTGTCGCTTGCAACTAGTTTCGCATGATCGAAAAGAAAGCTGCAGAAGCGCTTCGCGAAATTCATCACTTGATGTCTTTGAAAGGGGAAAACCCTTTCAAGATCCGGGCTTTTGAAAAAGCCGCCGACATCATCGAAGGTCGCACCGATCTTTTGGAACTGGCCAAGGCTGGGCGACTGACCGAAATTCAAGGGGTGGGCAAGGGGATTGCCGACGTTCTGACCGATCTCTTGATTCACCAAAAAACCCAACTGATTGAAGACCTTCGGGCATCGATTCCCCCGGGACTTATCGAACTGACGCAGGTTTCGGGTCTGGGTCCTAAAAAGGCGATGCAACTGATCGAGGATCTTCAGATTCAAACGCTGAGCGAATTGGAATACGCCTGTCGCGAAAATCGTTTAGTGAAGATCAAGGGCTTTGGGGCAAAACTTCAGGAAAAAATCCTAGAAGGAATTCATTTCATTCGGTCAACGTCGGGGCAGGTTCGAATTTCAGAAGCTCTGGAAGTTTCGGAAAAGTTGGTTCCACTTTTGAAAGAATGGACTGCCGCATCTCAGGTTATGGAAACGGGGGCTCTTCGTCGGCGTCTTGAAGTCTTGACCGAACTGGATTTTCTGACGGTGACCCAGGCAGGGGGTGCCCCAGGACCCGATGTGCTTCAGAAACTGGATCGTTGGAAATCAGAAGAAAAGTGGAACGTCACCATTCGTCTTCATGGAACCGATGAAAAAAGTCTAGGGTGGAACTGGGCCAAGTTGACGGCAAGCGACGATCATTGGGCGGCGCTTGGGCGTCCCGAAAAGTTTCAGGCGAAAAGCGAAGAAGAATTTTACGACAAACTGGGTTTGCCTTGGATTGCGCCCGAAGCGCGAGAAACAGGTGAAGAAGTGCGCTTGGCTAAATCCGGGGGGCTTTTGGGTTTGGTCGAAGCATCTGCGATTCAGGGTGTTTTTCACAACCACACGACCCGAAGCGATGGTGTGGATGGAATAGAAGATCTGGTTCGTGAAGCCCGTCGTCTGGGCTACCGTTACATCGGAATTTCGGATCACAGTCAGTCGGCAGTCTACGCGCAAGGCCTAAAGGAATCGGATCTTGAAGAACAGGAAAAAGAAGTGCGCGCGGTTCAGGAAAAGTTTCCTGATGTGAAGATTTTCTGGGGAATTGAAAGCGATATCTTGGCCGACGGAAGGCTGGATTATCCCAAGCACTGGTTGGATCGATTTGATTTTGTCATCGCATCCATTCATTCGCGTTTTCAAATGGACCGCGCCGCCATGACCGATCGAATCGTCAATGCCATTCGAAACCCCGCGACTTCCATGCTGGGTCATGCGACCGGGCGCCTGCTTTTAGGGCGAAAGGGTTATGACGTCGATATGGAAAAAATCATTCAAGAAGCTGCGGATCATCGTGTGGCCATTGAAATCAACGCCAATCCGCACCGCTTGGATATCGACTGGCGTTGGGGAAATGCATTAAGGCAGGCGGGCACTTCGGTTTGCATTAATCCTGATGCACACGCAAAGGCTGAACTTTCCTATACGCGATACGGAATAGCAGTCGCGCGAAAGGCACTTCTGACAGAAAAAAGTATTTGGAACACCCGTTCGGCCAGCGAAGTCGCGGCGTTGCTTTAGGTTACGGATTGCAGTTTAACCGAACGACTGTGCCTGCGGCATTCTGAAGAAGGAATACATCCATGCAGCCGTCGTGATTTTGATCCATGAAGTGGATTGAATCCGAAACCGCGACACTGCCCAAGACCGTTGCTGTGGCAAACGCGCCACCGCCGGTTCCTAGCTGAACTTGCAAGGTATCCGTTGTGGTTCCACGAACGGAATAGATCAGATCCAAATGCCCGTCTTGATTGAAATCCAAAGTCGTCAGTCCCGAAGCGTCTTGAGGGGTGGAAAGGTTGGTCACGGTAAAAGCCCCGGTTCCGTCATTCAATGCAATGCCGAGTCGGTCGTCGCTTTTTGAAGTCAATGCAATGTCCAGATCGCCATCCCGATCCAAATCACCCACGGTCATGAATAACGAATTGGTGTACTGGGAAATCGATTGGCTAGCCATCGCGGCAAATGATCCAGCGCCGTTTCCTAGATAAACTCGCAATACGCCGCTTCGGCTTAAAAGAACAAAGTCTTCGATACCGTCACGGTTAAAGTCGCCTTTGGCAATCGTATCGGGTGCTGAAATCACCGTCAGGGTAGAAGCGGTAAAGCCACCGATTCCGTCATTGGTCAAAAGCGATACGGTGTCTGTCGCGGCTGCCGATAGGGTATCGCGATTCAACACGACTAGGTCCACGTCGCCGTCCCGGTCAAAGTCTATCGGAAGGATTTCTCTAGGCCCAGATCCGACGGTAACCAAGGATGGGACGGTGAAGCCGCCGGCGCCGTCTCCGAAGAAAACAGCCACTTGCGAACCTGGACCGCGGTCACCCATGGATCCAACTACATCTAGGTTTCCGTCGTTGTCGAAATCCGCAGTGGCAAAAGCCAAGAATTCTCCGGCAATCACAAATTCAACGTCAGCCAGATAACCGCCGGCGCCGTCTGATTCCGTCAGTCGAAGCGCGTTTAGGCTAGAATGGCTGGTGACGATGTCAGGGTACCCATCCCGGTTGAAGTCCGCGACGACACTGGCGATCGGAGCATTTAGCCCGGATGTCAAAGTGGTCGAAGTACCCAGGGTGCCCGGGCGCGCGGTTCCAGATGATTTCCAGAAAATGGCCGACGTCGTATCAAACGAAATGATGTCGTCAAAGCCATCGCGGTCCCAATCCACAGCAACTGCGGTGGTCGTAAAGGTACCTGTGGCAAATCGTGATTCTTCCGTAAAGGGTGCCGCGCCCGTATTGATGAATCGGCTTAATCGTCCGGCAGCCGTTAACTGAGGAAGTCCCAAGTCGTAATCGCCGTCGCGATCGATATCCAAGATCGCAAATTGGGCCGGGGCCGGAAGCCCTGAAACCAGGGTGGTTGCCGAAAAACTTCCGGATCCGTTATTCAGGCTACGGACGATGTTGCCGCCGCTGTAGCTGATCAGATCCAGGTCGCCATCCTTGTCCCAGTCAATTGACTGAACTAGCGCGTGATTTCCAGCAACAGCTGTCGTTTGAGAAATAATTGATCCGGAACTGTCGCCCCTTTGAAACATCAGCCCGCTGCCGTTGGCCAAAATGGCGTCCAAACTTCCGTCGCGATCAAAGTCACCGGTGACGACGTCGTAGGTCGGCGCACCTGTGGGGAAGAAATTTGAAGCTGAAATACCACCGCTTCCATTTCCGATCAGGATCATTGAAGTATCCAGTAGCCCCTGGCGAACGACGATCAGATCGGGCCGTCCGTCCTTATTGAAGTCGCCTGACGCGATTGCCACTGGGTCATCGGCCGCGTTCACGGCGTCATTTGCGGGTCCATACAGATGACCGACATAAGAAAGCGTTCCGCTTCCATTGTTTGCAAACCATGCGACCGCGCTTGTGTCGATCGTCGCGTTTCCAAACGCGACGACTAGGTCCAGATCTCCGTCGCGGTCCCAGTCAACCAAAGTTAGACCGCGGGGAACCGTGTTACCCGAAAGCGCCAATGGGACTGGGGCTGCCAAGGTTCCAGCCGAATTCAGGATCACAGAAACTTCGTTGGATCCGGTAACGGAATAGACCAGGTCTTGTGCGCCATTTCGATCCAGGTCTCCGACGGCGACGTAAGCCGCGTTTGAAGTCACAGTTTGGGTCGATGTGCTGGTCAGCTTGCCGGTGAATGTCAGCGAAATGGATCCCGTCGTTAGTGCGGCCCCATTTACCGTCAAGTTGCCTGTTTGCTGAAGGATGGTTGCGAAATAATAAGACACCGACGAACTTCCCATGGCGATCTGTGGTGCTCCGACTGCGCCGCTTAAGCAATCGGAAGCCGTGTAAGGAGTGATGTTGGAAAGTCCACCAAATGTCAGAGGAATCGCAGCGCCCGCGGTCACGGCGTTTCCATAGGTGTCTTGCTGGGTGATGGTGATCATTCCCGTGCAGGCGCCGATCGTTCCAGAAAGATTGTAAGGAACAATTCCGGTTCCCGTCACGCCCCATTGGGCGGGAACGTCGGGGGTCGCGGTTGCGGAAATGTCTTCGGTAATTCCGTTAGACGTAGACACCCGAACCGTTTGTCCGCTGGTCGTCGAAGTTCCCAACGTATGAGTCACGCTGGCTTGAGCGACACCGTCGGTAACGGCCGAAGGTACGTCAGTCGTGCCGTTTCCCGCTTGAATGGTGAATGTCAAAGTCGCGCCCGGAATCAAATTCAAGTACGCGTCGCGAAGTTCGACGGTGTAGGGAAGGGCAAGCGTCGTCGTCACGCCGCCTGTTTGTCCAGAACCGGCAAGAACGATGATGTCTGCGGGTGCTCCCGGATTCACGGTGATTGCGTTTGCAACCGAAGTAAAACCGGCAGCGCTGACGGTGATTGTTTCTGCGCCAGCAAGGGTCGGCTGAAAATAAATTTTGCTGGAACTGCGTCCTGACAAAAGCGTCTGTGAAGTAGTAGCTAGATCCGAACAATCGTCGACTGCGTGAAAAGTTCCTGTTCCAGTCGTTGCCCAAGTCAAAGCCAGATCGACTGCTTCGTTGGTCAGGGCCAGCGATGAATCCCATCTTTCGACAACGACTTCGGCACAGTCACCAGCGGCCAAGGTCGTGCCCGCAGTGACTGAAGCAGTCAGTGATGTCGCAGGATTTGCGGTCACGGTGCTAGTGGCCGCAGTCCCGCGGGTGGTGGGCTTTAGGCGCGAACCCAGGCAGCCCGAAATGGCCAAAGCCATTGCGGTGGCGGCAAAAAGCACATGAATTCGAGTGACTTCCCTAACCTTTTCCAACCGAGATTCCCCTACATTAGTATATCGGAAAAGTCAGGTATTAGGTTTAGGCCTTTATTTGGGTTTAACTAATTGAAATAAATAGCTTTTTAAGGGATCAATTTCGGCAAAATCTGTCACCTAATTGCGGTTGAAAGCAAGGTGCGGCGTGTTAATCAGGGGGCATTCAACGACACAGGAGATTTTATGAAGATTTTGACGACTTTTTTTGCACTTTTGGTTTCGACTTCTGCTTTTGCAGCCCAGACGAAGAATCCCGTTCTCGAGTACACGCGCACGCAGGGTTCGGTATCGCCTAAGTATCGTGTCAGCACACAGTGCACGATTCAAAATGGAGAAGTGAAGAAGTCCGAGCGTGGCGGTGTCGTCGGCGCCACGGATGTGACCCGCCGTGTCTATTGGACCAAGCAAGTCAACAGCCAAGCGGATCTTTTGGATCTGATCGATGCCGCGTCTTCCGGACAAATCGTTCAAGCGCGATGCATGCCGGCTCCTGGAAGCCCGGTTGAAAACTTCGATGCAGTTTACCAGAAGAAAAAAGGAAAGCGTTTTTCAACCAAGACCGTTTTGCTTCGTCGCGGAAGCTGCGGAAAACACAATACTTCAAGCGAAGCGCAGACTTTGATCGAATTCATCGAATTCAACTGCATTCAGCAGTAATCGATTACATCGAAGTTTTGATGATTTCCCAGATCACGTGAACCAGTTTTTCGTAGCTGGCGCCCAATAGGGCAAAAGGTAGAACGAATAGCGTGATCGTCCAGTAAAACAGAAACCCCAGGAAGCTGGTCGCCAGCTTCTTGGGGAATGACTGTTGGCGGGTCGAAAGCCAGATTCGGATGACCCAAAAACTGATCGAAAAGCCCAGTTCCCAAAACGCCACGTCTTTCAAATGAGGATGTTTCAAAACTTCTTGAACAGCGTCCGTCAGTTCGGGGCGAGATGCCCAGGTCAGCGCCTTTTGCGCTGCGGGGTGGTTTAGGGGGGCTTGAAGTTTCTCGACTTGGTCGACTAACTGGCTTCGGTATTTTTCCAGTTCTTTCAGGGAATCTTCAGCTGTTTCAGTATTCACAGACTTTTATGATATAGCTTTCTCATTCAAGAGGAACAAAAATGACTCCCGAGCAACTGAAAGCTCGTATTGAAAAGCTAGGTCCCGGAACGCAAGTCGAAGTGATCGATTTGACCGGCACCGAAGATCACTACCAGACGATCATCGTTTCGCCTGCGTTTGAAGGCAAGATGATGATGGAACAGCACCGAATGGTGATGGGACTTCTTCAGGCGGAAATCGATTCCGGAGAAGTTCACGCTCTGACGATGAAAACATTTTCACCGGTCCAGTACGATCGGTACACGAAGAAGGGGACTTAAAATGGCGCATCCACTGATTTCGAAGGTTGAAGAAAAAGTAAAAGGCAACCCAGTCATGATTTTCATGAAGGGCACCCCAGAATTTCCGCAGTGCGGATTTTCGGCACGCGCGGTTCAGGTTTTAAAGGCAGCAGGTGCTGAAAAGATGGGCGCAGTTGACGTTCTTTCGGATGATCCGCTTTGGGATGCTTTGGAAGAATACACCAAGTGGCCAACCGTTCCTCAGATCTTCATCAACGGTCAGTTCGTCGGCGGTTGCGATATCGTGACTGAACTTTACGAACGCGGCGAACTTCAAGATCTTTTGGCGAAGAAGTCCTGACGCCTGTGTCCGAAGCGGTCCTGAAGCTTTCGGGCATTCAACATTCATTTCCCGGCGGCGCAGGCCAAGTCCTTTCGCCCCTGGATCTGGACATTCCGACAGGTCAGTTTCTGACTTTTCTTGGGCCGTCGGGTTCTGGAAAAAGCACCATTCTTCGGATTGTGGCGGGACTACTGAAGGCGACGTCGGGTCAGGTTCAGGAAAAGGGAAATCTTTGTAAAAAGGCTTTTGTCTTCCAAGACGCAGAACTTCTGCCTTGGCGAAATGTTTTGGACAATGCGGCCCTGCCTTTGGAAATCCAAGGGGTCGACCTAGATGATCGGCGAAAAGCGGCGCAAACCGTTCTTCAAGACCTAGGCTTGGGTGATTCCCTTTCACTTTATCCGTCCCAACTTTCAGGTGGGATGAAGATGCGGGTCAGTCTTGCACGGGCCCTGGTGACCCAACCCGATCTTCTTTTGATGGATGAACCGTTTGCTGCTTTGGATGAAGTGATTCGTTTCAGGCTAGCCGAACACCTTCGCGAAATCTGGCTGAAGTGCAATCGTTCCGGCAAACCTTTGACCGTGCTTTTTGTCACCCATTCGATGACCGAAGCCGTTTTTCTTTCACAGCGGATTCTGGTGCTTTCTTCAAAGCCGGCGCGCGTGCTTTTGGATCACACGGTGGGAATTTCGGAAAGTCGCGATCAAGCGACCCGTGCGGATCCCGCCTTTGCGCGCGAAGTACATCAGATTTACAGCGTCTTTCAAAAAGCAGGTGAAGCATGAAGAACCTGCGTTTCTTGCCGCTGATTCCATTGATTCTTGGCCTGGCGCTTTTGCAATTCTTGGTGAACCGGCAGGCGATCCCGTCTTACCTTTTCCCGGCGCCCTATCAGGTTTGGGAAGTTCTGATGACGGATGGTCAGATTTGGGCGGCCCTTCGCGATACTTCTTTGAATGCTTGCCTGGGGTTTCTTCTGACCCTGGTCGCGGGTGCGTGCTTGGGGACGGGCTTGGCGTCATCGCGATGGATCGAAAAAATGTTTTATCCGTATGCTGTTTTCTTTCAAACGGTTCCGATCATCGCGATCGCGCCGCTTTTGGTGATCTGGTTTGGCTATGGGCAACCCACTGTGATCGCATCGACATTCATCGTTTCAGTTTTTCCGATGATTGCGGCAACCCTAGATGGAATACGATCGACGGATCAGAATCTTTTGGATCTTTTTCGTCTTTATCGGGCGACCCGCTTGCAAAGGCTTCTTAAACTTCAGCTTCCTTTTGCTTTGCCCAGCATTCTGACCGGCGCGCGAATCGCGTCTGGGTTGGCCGTGATTGGGGCCATTGTCGGAGAATTCGTCGGTGGCGGAGGCCTTGGGGGGATTGTTGATGAATCGCTTGCGCAACAGCGCGTTGATCGCGTTTTTGCTGCGGTGACCTTGGCCGCGGGACTAGGCTGGGTTTTCTTCGCAGTTCTGAATGGTCTTAGCCGCGTTCTTCTGAGAAACTGGCATGCATCGCAAAGGGGCTAAGGCATCATGAAGGTCATTTCTTTTCTTCTTTTCTTTCTGCAATCCACGGCGTTCGCAAGCGATCTTGAACTAGCCCTGAATTGGAAACCGGAACCAGAATTCGGCGGATTCTATTTGGCAAACCTAAAGGGTCTGGATGCGAAAAAGGGAATCCAGCTAAAGATCGTCCCAGGCGGGGCGGGGCAGCCGGTCGCGCAGATGCTGGCCAATGGGAAAGTTCCCTTAGGAATTGTTTCTGCCGATGAAGTTTTGATGGCCCGCGATCGGGGGGCTGACCTTGTTGCGATTTTCGCAGTCTACCAGACTTCACCTGTGGGCCTGATGACCCATGAAGAAAAGGGATTCAAAAGCCTTGAAGACTTCTTCAAATCCGATTCCACGCTAGCGATTCAAAAAGGGATGCCCGCTGCCGTCTTTATGGAAAGGAAGTACGGCTACGGAAAGGTCAAAGTCGTTCCTTACCAAGGCGGGGTCGGTGGATTCATTCGCGATAAGAACTTTGCCCAGCAGTGCTTTGTCACTTCAGAACCGTTACTGGCGAAAAAACAGGGCGCCAAGCCCAAGACTTTCTTGGTTTCGGAATCGGGTTTTGACCCTTACGTCGAAGTCGTCGCGGCCAAGGGTGAATTCGTTCGTAAGAATCCGAAGTTGATCCAGGACTTGGTCGAAATCTTTCAAGCCGGCTGGGCCGCTTATCAAGAAGACTTTGAAGAAACCAACAAGGTCATGAACGGGTTAAATCCGGCCATGACCCTGGAAGTTTTCAATGAAAGCGCGAAGGTTCAGAAGCCCTTTGTCCAGCCCGTAGGATCGAAAATCGGAACCATGAAACTTGAACGCTGGCAGAAGTTCGCAGATCAGCTTTTTGAAATGAAGTTGATCTCGAAGAAGGCAAAGGCTCAGGAAGCCTTTGTTTCTAAGTTTTGATCAGCGTTCTGATCTAGGCAATCCTCAACGCTGCTGCCGCCGACTGAATCACGGATGCAATCCGAATCGCGGATTGAACGCCGACTGGTTCGATTCCGCCTTTCCGAAGTTCGGCGGCATGGGATTTTAGGCACATCCCGCAGCCTGCCAGCGCCGAAACCGCCAAGCACATCACTTCGAAATCCAGTCTTTCTATTCCAGGTTTTCCGATGATGTTCATTCGAAGTCGGGCGGGAAGTCTTGAAACTTCGGCGTCTTCCATCAAGTGCAGGCTTCGATAATAGACGTTGTTCATCGCCATGATGACGGCCGCTCCCTTAGCCGCTTCCTGGGTGGCTTCGCCGATCTGGTAACGCTGGGCTAGTTCTGTCGCTAGTTCGGTGGACCCCAGCGCATAGGCACAGGCCAAAGCTGCGCCCGCAAGTTGTTCGGGCTTCAACCCAGGCGCACCTTCGGGGACAGTCAGGGCTTCCAGGTTTAAGCGGGTGTCACGTGCGTAGTCTTTGAGTTGGTCTGTAATCATGGCTGGGGTCTCCTTTTTATGGGTTTAGACTTTGATTGTTTCTTTGCCTTTTTCCCAGTTGCAGGGGCAAAGCTCGTCGGTTTGAAGGCCATCCAGAATGCGAAGCACTTCGCCGGGGTTACGACCCACGCTCAGGTCGGTGACGTAAACAAATCGGATCGTTCCTTCGGGATCGATGATGAACGTGGCTCGTTGTGCGACGCCTTCATTTTCGTCGATGATTCCCAAAGCGCCCGACAGTTCGCGCTTCACATCGGCTAGCATCGGGAAGGGCAGTTGATTCAGGTCCTTGTGATTTTGGCGCCAGGCCAAGTGAACGAATTCCGTATCCGTGCTGGCGGCTAGAACTTGCGCATCACGGTCTCGAAACTTTGAATTCAGATCCGCAAAGCCCTTGATTTCAGTCGGGCAGACGAATGTGAAGTCTTTTGGGTAAAAGAACAGAACCTGCCACTTTCCTTTGTAGGTTTCGTTTGAAATTTCTACAAAGGGTTCTTTCGAATCAGCACTGACGACGGCTTTGACTTTGAATGGGGGAAGCTTTTTTCCAACAGATAACATTTTCGACCTCTTTTCTTCAGTTTGTTTCTGGAATCAGATTCGCCCGTTTTGATCGATAATTGAAATCGATTGATTCTATTAAGTAATAGGTTTAAACTATTGGTGCTTGGCGACGATTACCCAAATTGAATATGTCTTACATGTCGATCGGTTGAAGCATTTCGGTAAGGCCGCAAAAGCTGCGAATATCTCCCAGCCCACCCTCAGTCAGCAGATTCAGAAACTGGAAGACGATCTTGGAATTGTGATTTTTGACCGTCTTCAGAAGCCGGTGATCCTGACCGAACGGGGCAAAGTTTTTGTCGAGCAGGCCAGGAGGGTCCTGCGCGAACATCAAAGGCTGGTTCATCTAGCCAAACAAAGTACCGATGAATCCGGCGGTGTCCGGGGCCAGTTTCGACTGGCGATCATCCCGACGGTTTCAAGCAGCCTTCTTCCCCTTTTTATTCAGAAATTTTCTTCAGATTACCCAAACGTCGAACTGACCATTGAAGAAATGAAAACTGAACTGTCGCTTTCCGCGCTTGCCGAAGACCGCGTGGATGGGGCGATCCTGGCAACCCCAACCCCGACTTCAGGTCTAAAAGAACACCCGCTTTATTACGAACCCTTTCACGCCTATTTTTCCGAAGGACATCGGCTTTTGAAAAAGGAATCCGTTCATCGATCGGACCTAGATGGTTCGGAAATGTGGGTTCTTCAGGATGGGAATTGTTTTAAGGACCAGGTTGCAAGCTTTTGCCCGATACCCGGGGCGGTGGGACCTGTTCGCTTCCAAAGCGGAAGTCTTGAAACCTTGGTCAACCTAGTGCGCAAAGGGCAGGGATTCACGATGATTCCCGCCCTGATGACGGCGGGCATGGGCCAAGCAGAACAGAAAGGGCATGTGCGTCGATTTCGTGGCGCTGAACCTGTTCGAGAAATCAGCCTGGTCTATCGACGAGACCACTGGAAGCTTGAAATCATTTCGGCTTTGGAAAAGACCATCGCAAAATCACTTCCTTCGGTCGTTTCAACCACGCGCGGCAATCGCCAAACGGTTCTAGAATACTGCTGAATTGGCCGATAAGTCGATCGTGAGGATCCGCCTTGCCATTTTATTGACAGCGCTTCTTTTTGTCGCAGAAATCGGGTCTGCGCGCGGGGTTTTTGCAGCTGAAGAAGCGTGCACGATTGAAGAAGCAGCGCAGATGTTGAAAGCCGAAACGATTCTTCGCAGGGCGGCTGCTGAAAATCCGGAACAGTTTACGGACGGGGCTGGAGTTTCGACCGTGGACGAACGAATTGCGGATCGTCTTCGGTCGCTGACGCGTGAACTGACGCTGGAATACACGGGTGCCCAAGAAGGTACGACCGAAAGCGTGCTTCGCCTGATTCGATGGGATCGCCTGGCGGGATACACCCAATCCGTCGCAGCCTTTACAGTAACGTCAGCGAGAAAGGGTGGAATTGCGACAGTCCTTGCGCAGGTTGCAGCCTTGGCCGCTGAATTCACCGTTCCCACGGTCCTGGTGGCTTCGGGGCATCCCGAACTTGCGATTCTTAGCCCTTTTGTTCCTTACTCGGTATTGGCTCACGGAGTGAAAACGGTAGCCTGCAAAGTCAGTCACCGCGCCAGCGTGACGGCTCTTTATGGATCTTTCGAAGATTACCTTGAAACGATTCGAATCGAAGAAGCCGTCAGAAAAGTCATGGGGCTTCATTCGCCATCGGATTGGTTGGCTCCGATTGAAATGGATGACGGGCAGTTCATGAATATTGTTGCGGGTAAGGAAACCTTTTGGAGAAAACTTTGGTCGTCTTTGGGTTGGAACAATCGATTGACCTACACCAGCCTAGATCAGTTTTGCAAAGAACGAGGGCTGGAAGGGAAATTTATCGAAGGACTTCGCAATGATCGTCGGGTGCCTAGTCAGCTGAAGCTGGTTCTTTTGCTTCAGTATCTGGCGGATCAAAAGAACCCGGAAGTTTTCTTCTACATTCGAAAAAATTTCGCGGAATCCTTCCAAGCGGCTGAACTTTCTTCGGAAGGGACCGAACTTCGAAACTGGTGCTTAAAGGTCGCCCAGGTGACAGATCCAGAAACTTTGATGGAAATGATCCATGAAGTTCCAAAAACGGCGACCCCTAAACAAGTCGTCGCCCTTTGGAAAGAAGTGATTCTTCCCATCTTGGCAGAACGCCAAGGTTTGAAGTCGATCGGATACTTTGACTTTCGTCGGCTTTACAAAAATCTAGAAGTCTTGCGCGCTCGCGCAGTTCGGCAAAACCAGTGGGGACCCGTCTGGCATAAGGCCTTTATCGAATACCTGGATGTTTCGATCAATCCCAAGGAAAGGTTCTGCGACCGTTTCCTTCGCGAACCCAACAGTTCGCCCTAGGGCTTGGAATACGGATTCACCATTTGGCTTGAATCCAGGGTCGAAAATCCGCTGGGCGATGGGCTTGGACTTGAAAGTGAATTCATGCGGCTGAATTCAGGTTTTTCGACCGTTGATACTTTTTGGGGCGGAGTAATATCAGCGCCGTTGTCGTAGAATTTTTCTAAAATGCGTTTGCCGGTCGCGGGATCAAACTGGGTCCAAGCCCCATGCTTCTGCCCCTTTCGAAATTCGCCTTCCACCACGACTTTTCCCTGCTTGTCGTACAGACGGTAGCGACCTTCGTTTAAAAACGGCCCCTTGTTTTCGCGTGTTCCTTCGCCGCGCGTCTGAAGGCAGTATTGGTCGCCCATTTCCTTTAGGTTAATGCCCGGCCAAGAAACGTCTCCCCCTTCTGAACAGGGGCGAAAGCCCGACGCGCAATGAACGGCCCCCAAGGTCGCGATCAAAGCCATCGCAGCCCAGGAAAAGTTTGCACAAGAACTAGGACTTCTTTGCATGAAGTTCCCTTTGGAAGACTTTCTCAAAAAGATCTTTCTTTTGTTCAATTCGAAGCAGTTCCAAATCCATAGGGCCCTTTTCCGAAGTCAGAAAAAGGACCACGCCTTTTCGGCTGATCTTTACGGCTGAAATCTGAGCCTGCCCGCGGTGTCCACGGTCCAAGGCGTCAGCTAGGCGCAATAGCGACAGAAGTTTTGGAAATGCTGCGATCTGTTCCTTGGTTTCAAAGGGAAGTTTCTTAAATTCTTTCAGCCCAACACGCGCGTTGCCGCGGTGGTGACGGCAAAGTTCGGCAATGAATTCAATTTCCCACGGTTCCATCCCAGGAAAATCCGCGTTTTTAACGACGTAATAGCTGTGTTCGTCGTGGCGGCTGGTGGAAACCGATTCTCCGATATCGTGAAGAATGGCCGCGGCTTGAAGGTAGGGAAGCCAGCGACGGTTCAGTTTGTGAACCGACTTTAGTTTTTCAAAAAGCTGGGTGACTAACCGTTCAACAGCGACGATGTGAAAAGGCGCAACGCCCATTCGCGAAGCTTTTGAACGAAAAACTTCAAGCCTTTGGCCAAAAGAAGGACCGGATTCTTTCAAAAGACGAACGGCCTGTTCGTGTAAAATTCCATCGCGCAGCGAAAAGTCGGTCATCATGACTCGCTTTGCGCCCAATGCGTCCATCGTTTCTTCCAGCAGGATTGCGCCTGCTAGAATCATGTCCACGCGTTTGCTCTCCATTCCAGGAAGCCCCAAAAGCTGGGTCGTGGTCATGTCCGACATCTTTTTCACAATCTTTTTCAGATCGCTTCTTTCAATGGGCCGCAATTTTCCCTTGGGCCGCAAAAGTCTGGCCATGGCCTTGACCGTGCCACTGGATCCAACCAGTCGGTCGACTTTGGGCCAGGATTCGGCAGCCATCTTGCCGCCGATCAAGCCCCGAATGTAGCGGCGAAGTTCTTCGATGGGGTGCAGATCGCCTTTTTTGGATGGGGCTTTGGGTGGGCTGCTTTTCAGAAAAATTTGCTGAAGCCGGGCTGTGCCCAATTGAAAGCTTTCGGCGAACTGAACTTCTTTTCCCCGGCAGATGCTGATTTCCGTGCTGCCACCGCCGATGTCCAAAAGTGCGAAGCGCCCTTTTAGGGATTTTTCTTTGGATAAAACGCCTAGAGCGATCAGCCGGGCTTCTTCCGCGCCCGAAATCACTTGAACTTGAATCCCTGTTTTCTTTTGTATCTGCTGAAGCAGCTTTTCGCTGTCCGACGCTTCGCGAAGCGCGCTGGTTCCAAACGCGATGGTTTCATTGACGTGAAGGTCCTTGGCCACGATCTTAAAGCCGTGGAAGGCTTCGATCGTACGACGAATCGCTTCGGGGTCCAGGCGTCCTTCGGTAAAGACACCTTGACCCAGACGGATCATCAATTTTTCGCGATGGAGAGTTTGGATGCGCCGCCCCGCAACGAGCTGATGCACGTCGAAACGAACCGAATTCGTACCGAGGTCGATGACGGCGAGCCGCATGATCGATTGGGACCGGGTCGATGCCCGATTAGGTCATCGGATAGGCTTTTTTCTTCAAAGCACGCTTGCTGCGCTCAACTGCGACTTTGTGCTTCTTAGGAGACTTGTCGTTTTTATAAGCCGTTGCCTGATCCCGACGACGCTTGCGCGTCTTGACGCTGAGACGTGTTGCCATAGTGATTTTGGGCTTAGCATGGGATTTTAGATGGGGTCAAAGACTTTTGAATTCAAGCCCGGTACAATCTCGGGATGCATCGGGCAGGGGCCATTTTTTGGATCGTTCTTTTCGCCTTTAAGGCGCAGGCGCAGGAACCGATCCGTTTAAACACAGTCGTCGAAAAGGGCCTCACAGGCCTGGTTTTGGACGAAAAGTCGCACGGCCGATTTAAGGAACTTCGAAAGTCCGCCCAGGAATTTGTCGACTTTCGGGCGGGTAAAATGGACCCTGCGCGCAAGGTCCGTTGGATCGAAAAATGCTCGACACCGGCTGATCGAAGTGTGTTTTGCGAATTTCTGGTTGAACCCAAGGCGATGGCGACAATCGTCGAAGACCATCGTCCACGCGACCCTTGGGATCTTTTGGAATCTTCCGAAACGGGATCCAAATCGGGCGCAGTGGATCCGATTCCAGAAATCACGCGTAAGCTTAATTCGGCCGACTTCAACGGCCTAAAAAACGTTCCGGAAGCACGAATCCTAAAGGCACTGAAGACCTTTCGCGAATGGAAGGACCTTGAAGAAATTTCATCCAAGGTCCTAGATTCAAGTCGTTGCCCCAGCACGGGGGTCTTAACGGGACTTGGCCTTAAGGCCGAAGAATTTTTTCCTGATCCCAAGTATCGAAGTCTGGCTCGGGCATTTTATTCGCGGGCTTCCGAATGCGATTCCGAAGAAGAAGCAGCCAACAAGGCCCGATATCGGCTTGCGCTTTTGATGATCTGGGATTCACAGTGCGAAAATGCCTTGCCGATTTTGACGTCCTTAAGTCAAAGGCCAAGCCAAGATCAGTACACCCGCATCCAGTATTGGCGCGCATTCTGCGCGATCAATACCAGTAAGATGGACCTGGCCCAGTCGATTCGCGATCAGATGGTTCGGGAACAACCGCTTTCTTTTCACAGCATCTTGCTTTCGGAAAACCGAAAGCTTCGGGGCACGCAGCTTTTGGACAAGCCCGAACCCGAAATCCTTTTTCGATCGCGCGAAAAGACCGAACTGAATCCTTATGTTCAGGCCATCGAAGTTCTTTTGGAAATCGCGGATGAACCCAAGAATTCTTCTTCGGCGCGAAAGGCAAAGACTTATTCGAAAGCCCATCGAACCAAAGTCGAAGACCTGGTTCAGGAACTGGCCAACGCGCTTAGTGAAAAGTCGGTTGCGGCCGAACGGGGCTTTCGTCTTTATGTCGCGCACTTGATGTCGCGTTCCAAGGATCCGATCGCAGTTTTTCGGTTGCTCAGTCAGATCTTTAAAGAAGACCCGGCGGCGATCGCGCGGTCATCTTTGAAACTTTTTTATCCGATTCGGTATGGCGACACCTTGAAAGCCCAGCGCGATCGCGTGGACTTTTTCTTGCTGGCATCTTTGATTCGCCAGGAAAGCGGATTTAGTCCCGCCGCCCAATCGCCGGTTGGGGCGCTTGGTCTGATGCAATTGATGCCGACGACGGCAAGGCTGTACGAACGGGTTTCAAAGCGCGAACTTTTAGACGGAAAAACCAATATTCGATTAGGGGCGAAGTACCTTCGCGACCTGCTAGCCAAGTACAAGGGCGATTCCGAACTTGCGCTTGCGGCCTATAATGCAGGCCCGGAAAAAGTCGAAGACTGGGTGCGACGGTATCCTACCCCGAATCGACTTTTGTTCTTCGATCTGATCCCGTTTCGCGAAACTCGTGACTATGTCACTTTGATTGCCCGTAACTATTATTGGTACCTGCATCTGTATGGCGACATTCCAGATACTCTTTTAGCTGAAGGAAGTCTGAATGATCCCAAGCTCAAGGCGCTTCATTGGGTGAAGCCCAAGACCAGGCATAGTTTGCTTTTTACTTTCTTTGCACCCGATGCCCAGCCATCGCCCAGGGCGGCATTGATCCCAAAGGAACAAAAGAAATGAACGCCTTTGAATCCGCGCAAAGAAAAATGATTCCTGCCGTGCTGGTTTACCTTTTCCATGCGGGAAAGATCTTGATGCTGCACAGAATTTCCAAAGACCCGTCCCGTAAAGACGACATCCATAAGGACAAATGGAATGGGCTAGGTGGAAAGCTTGAAGCCGACGAATCATCCACGGCTGCGGTCATTCGAGAAGTCCAAGAAGAGTCTGGAATTCTTCTTCGCGTCGATCAGCTTCAAGCGCTAGGAACTTTGCACTTTCCCGGCTTCAAGCCCAAGAAGAATGAAGATTGGATGGTCTTTGTTTATCGTGCTGAAATCGACGCCGACCAGGCTGCCAATCTGATTACCGAAAGCGTGGAAGGAAGCCTTTCGTGGATTGCCGCTGAAAAAGTGGTCGAACTTCCACTTTGGGATGGGGATCGACATTTCATTCCCTATGTCCTTCAGGGAAAACCTTTTCAAGGGACGTACTGGTACGTCGATGGCGCACTTCGGCGTCATGAAACTGTTGTTTTGGCAGATGCTTCGACAAAGCGTTGACGAATCCAGGTACCTTTCCAAAGTCTTTCAGAAGGACCTTGTTTTCCGGGGTTTTGTGCTTAAACTATGTGGAAGATTAAGGGGGAAGGATTTATGGAAGAATCCTCAAAGCTCAGGGCCGCTAAAAAAGGGGCCCAGGCAAAATCAAAGACAGACGAAATGCCGCTGGCAGAATTTATCGGTGAATGTAAGCGCCGATTAATGCGAGCCAAGCAAGACCGTTTGAACGGTGCAATTGCCTTTGATTCGGCAATCAACACCGAAATCAGCGGTGACGAAGGCGATATCGCAGCAAGCCTAAGCGACCAGCACACGGCGATCACCCAGCGTGAACGCATTCTGGTCGAGCTTCGCGAAATCGACGACGCGCTTGGACGCATCGAAGCGGGCACCTACGGGACTTGCGAAGAAACAGAAGAACCGATCGAACGTGATCGCCTTCTGGCGCTTCCTTGGACGCGTTTGAGCCTGGCTGGCGCGGAAATCCGCGAAAGCCGTCGCCGCAAGTTTGCTTAAGCGCCACGGAAATTTTAATAGGGTGAGCAGAAATGCGCTCACCCGGTTCTGAGGGTGAGCAGAAGTGCGCTCACCCGGTTCTGAGGGTGAGCAGAAATGCGCTCACCCATTCCTACGACTACCTTCTGACCGGCGGTGCCGTTGTCAGGAAGGTCAGCTTTTTATTGTTTTCTTCGGCCCACCGAAGGGCCCAATCGGACTTGAACAAGAGGACAGGCTGCTGATCTCGATCTTCCAGACAGCGACTGTCCTCTCGTCTTTCGAAGAAGTCCGGATCTAAACCTTCGCCCACGACCCACCGTGCGTGCACAAAGGGCATTTTTTCAATCTTCACGTCCACGTTGTATTCCGCCATCAAGCGGTGCTGCAGAACTTCAAACTGAAGTGCGCCGACGGCGCCTAGGATCGGGTCCTTGTCGCCCATGCTTCGCTGGCGATAAATCTGAACGACGCCTTCTTCGGACAACTGATCCAATCCTTTTTGAAGCTGTTTGCGCTTCATCGGGTCCTTGATCAAAACCATCGCGAAATGTTCGGGCGAAAAGCGAGGCACGCCGTTGAATTCAAAATCGCCTGATGCACAAAGCGTATCGCCGATGCGAAGATCGCCCGTCGTATCCAAAAGCCCGACGATGTCGCCTGGCCACGCTTCATCGATGATGACCCGTTCTTGCGCAAAAAACTGCAAGGGCTTGTTCAATTTGAAGGGGGCCTTAAGCCGCGCATGCTTGACGGTCATCCCGCGCTCGAAATGCCCAGACACCACGCGCATGAAAGCCACGCGGTCGCGGTGCGAAGGATCCATGTTCGCCTGGATTTTGAAAATGAATCCTGAAAATTTGGAATCCGTCGGTTCGACTTTTTTAGCCACCGACTGCGCGGTGGTCGTCTGGGCTTCTCGACCCGACGGGGTCGGCGCCAATTCGATGAATCGTTCCAAGAAACGCTGAATCCCGAAATTGTTCATCGCTGAACCAAAGAAAACCGGGGATAGTTTTCCAGCCAGCACGGCGTCCAAATCAAAAGGGTCGCCCGCGACTTCGATCAGTTCCAGATCGTCTTTCAGCTTCGAAAGAAGTTCGTTGGCTTCGTCCATGTCCTGGCGCGGGCCGGCCAGAATCGGAAGAAACGACGGATCATCCACGCCGGTGACTTTCTTGGGCTGCAGACGTCCTTTGACGTTGGCTTCACCTTCGGTTTGAAACGCCAAAAGTTCTTTTGACTGGCGGTCGTAAACACCGCGGAAGCGATCGCCGGCGCCGATCGGCCAGCTCATCGGGCAGGATCGAATTCCCAAAACTTTTTCCAATTCATCGATCAGATCTAAAGGATCGCGGGAAGGGCGATCCAGCTTGTTCATGAAAGTGAAAATCGGAATCCCCCGCATGCGACAGACTTCGAAAAGCTTTCGGGTCTGGGGTTCGACGCCCTTGGCGGCGTCGATCAGCATGACGGCGGCATCGGCCGCAGTCAGGGTTCGGTAGGTGTCTTCAGAAAAGTCCTTGTGACCTGGTGTGTCAAGAAGGTTGATCTGGTACCCGCCGTATTCGAATTGAAGGACGGAAGTTGAAATCGAAATGCCCCTTTGCTTTTCAATTTCCATCCAATCCGACGTCGTATTGCGTGTGTTGGCTTTGGCGCGAACGGCCCCGGCCAAATGAATTGCTCCGCCGTAAAGCAAAAGCTTTTCGGTCAAAGTGGTCTTGCCGGCGTCTGGGTGCGAGATGATCGCAAACGTTCTTCTGCGCTGGACTTCTTTTGTCAGTTGGGGTGAAGCTTCCATAAAATCGGAGAAAAAGAGATGCCCGAAACTACGAGAAAAATCCACTTTCCGTTGAACGCTCTGTTTTTTCTTACAGCCCTTGGGCTGACCGCCTGGGCGACGGGCGCCCACGCCCAGTCGCCGGCTCCGACGACTCCTTCCACACCGACCACGGTGGTTACTCCAACCGATCATCTGTACCAGCTGACCAGCCAGTGGCTAGGGTTACCTTATGGAATCGGGCCTTTAGGGGAAGGTGACGGAGGAAATTACGATCAGGACCCCTTGTACCGCTTTGATCAGTTCGATTGCGTGACTTTTGTTGAAACCGCGATCGCGTCCGTCACTACGACGGACTTCGCTGCCTTTGAAAAGAAGATGAACCAAATCCGTTACGAAAACGGGAAGGTCGACTTCGTTTCTCGAAACCATTTTTCCGAAGTGGATTGGCTGCCCAACAATTTGCAAAACGGCACGCTTTACGAAGTCATCGGTCAGGCTGAAAAGAAGGCTTCTAAGCCCTTCCCGTACGCAGTGGCGACCATCGACAAAAAGAACTGGTACGCCAAGATGACGCTAGCGACCTTGAAAGTCGCGGGACTAACCGATCGTCAGAAACGCAAGCGCCTGAAGGATTTGCAAAGCGAAGGCAAGAAGATGCCCGCTGAAGTCAGTCGCTTGCCGTATATTCCGACCGAAGAATTCTTTGGCACCGACGGAAGCTTTAAATCCGATGTGATCGACGGGCTTCCGAATGTGATGGTTTTGTCAGTGATTCGACCGGGCTGGGACCTAAAGGCCGCCATCGGCACGGAAATGAATATTTCCCATCAGGGATTCTTGCTGAAAATGGGATCCAAGTGGGTGGTTCGTCACGCGACCAATGATTCTAGAAATCGCGTGGTCGAAGACAGCCTTGAAGATTTCTTAAAAAAGTTCATCGGAAGCCCGACGATTCGGGGCATTCACATTGTGGGTGTGACGGGTCTGTAGATCTAGGTTGATTGACCCACTGCGTCCGGGTTGGTAGCACCCAGGCATGTCGATTCTAAGAAGGTCTGTGCTGGGTCTAGCTATTGTCCTATTCACCCTTCCTGCATTCGCCGGATCAAGCGGCTTTTGGTACCAAGGGATCTTCACCAAAAAGGTGCCAACCGTTGAAAAGCGATTTGGAAAAAGAATCCGCGATTCGTTTCGCTGGATGGAAGACCGGCGCGATCCAGCCGTCGACGCTTGGGTCGCCCAGCAAAAAGAACTGACCGCGCAAACTTTGTCCAAACCCGTTGCCGACTTCACTCAATCGATTCCTGCAGCCAAGGCCAGAAGAAAGATCCAGGTCCTGGGAAGCGCATCGGTCACACCGCCGCCACCGGCCGGACCATCGCCGCTGGATCACCCCGAATACGAAATTCAGTATCAGGACGTCCCGGAAGTCGGAACGGGCTACGGGGCGCTTAGCCGAATCTTGATCCAAGATCTAAAGACCAAAGCCGTGAAGGACATCCTGACGGGCTTTGAAATGATTCCAATCCGCTGGCTATCCAAAGACGTCCTGGCGCTGGTAGATTACGAAGACGCACGCACGGGCGGAAGCAGCGGTCGCATGCGAATCAAGGCCCACACTTTAGGTTCCAATCCCGCGGATGATCGAATCTTATACAATCCGCCCACGGGGACCTGGACTGAAGTCTTTAGCTGGAATGGAAAGGATTATGTCTTTGACATGAACCTGACTGACGCGCGTCCGTCGTATGGCCTAAAAACTTTTCAGATCGATCTTCAAACGGGGACGATTTCAAACCCACAGGATCTGGGTTGGTCGCGCACGCCTTTGGGCTATTACGAAGGCAGCGGAAACGACGCCTATGCGTACTTCGTCAACTTTCAGGGGCACAATTATGGAAGCATCGAAGAACTGAATTTAGTCACCCAAAAGCGGGTCACGCTTTTTTCGCCCACGCCTGTGGGGCCCCAAGAATTTGGAATGAATTTTCTAGATATCCGTCGCCTAGGTGGCGGCCGATACCTGGTTGCAGGTCAGGAAGATACGGTCGGGTTTTTGGCTGTTCTTGAAAATGGAAAGTTGCAACGAATCCCGGGGATCGCACCTGGAACGATTCGCATCCTGGATGTTTCTCCGACCGAAGCCACTTTCCTGGTCCATTCGAATTCAGGTGTCGTTGAAAAAATTTTTGTGGACCTGAATCAAAAGACGGTTCGGGTTTTTGAAAGAAGCGAACCCGCCGTCAAGTTCGTCACCCGAAAAATCCACTATCAGTCATCGCTTGGGCGCCCTGCCGCAATCTGGATCACTCATCGCGAAGACGTCACGCTTTCTGCGAAAACCCCGATGATTTTTTATGGTTACGGCGCCTTTTCAGGAACGCTTCTTCCGGCGGCGGATATGAAGAACAATTCGGCGTGGCTTGAAAAGGGGGGCGCGTTCGCCGCCGTTACCGTGCCGGGCGACTATACTTATGGAATCCGTTGGAAGACCGACGCGCGCGTCGCTGGTCGCGTTCATTCTTTTGATTCCTTGGCTCTAGCCGTGAAGGAAGTGATTCGCCTAGGATATACTTCATCGGCGAAAGTAGGACTGCTTGGGGCAAGCGCTGGCGGCCTTTTGGTTGCAGGCGCGATGCAAAGACATCCCGAACTTTTTCGCGCAGTCGTGTCCATGGCCGGAGCGCTGGACATGTTGAATTGCACTGAACCGTCGACCGGCTGGGAACTGGGAAGCCCATGCGAAAAATCAGATTTTCGCGGGCTGTATAAAATCGCGCCCTACCATCAGATGAAAAAAGGAAACTATCCGGCTTTCATGGCGGTCTTGGGTGATTCTGACGGGGTCGTCCGTCCGTTCGTCAGCTACAAATTCGTTGCTCGACTTCAATCCTTGCAACAAGACGCCAGTCGCCCCGTCCTGCTTCACGTCAAGAAGTATGGAGGGCATTCAGATACGTCAGGATCGCCGCAAGAAGTGTTGAAGTACATGGCCACGGTTTATGGCTTCTTTGCCAAGGAACTTGGGCTTTAGTGTCAACCGCCTGACGGGCCGTTTGTCTTTTCTTATTTGGGTTTGCGAATCTGCCGATCAGCTAGGGAATGCTTAGGCCTTGGGTTTCATTTCTAATTTTGCTTTTTCTGGTTCCGGCCCGCGCCGAAACTTGGGACGCAAATGACTTTCAAGAACTGGTGAATCAGATCGAATCATCGATTCGTTCCATGAACCGTCTTGAAGGCGAAAATTCGTGCCGAACGCCCGCAACAGACGATGCGAAGAAAAGAAAGGACCCCAAACCCGTGTTGCCTGGAGGGATCCCGATTTGTGAAAAAAATCGTGCCCCCCTTTTTTCGGAAGATTCGATTCTGGATCTAGAAATCGAAGCTGACTTGAATCAAGTGCCGGGCCCTGCACAGTTTCAGGACCGTGAAACCAATCTGAAAAGATCGCACCCGGCCAAGATTCGCTTTCAAGATTCAAATGGGGCAAAAAAAGAAATCCAGATTGGTCTTTTGCGAAGGTCGAAATCCCGCTTTTATTCTTGTGATTTCAAACCCCTAAAGTTGGTTTTTCCGGAAGACCTGAACTTGGAAAATACGATCTTTGATCGCTTGAAAGCAGACGAAATGAAACTTGTGGTTCATTGCGGCTACACTTCCGGAAAAATCGAAGAAAACCCAAAGAAATTTAACGAAGACATCAAAGAAGAATACGCCGTCTATAAGTTTCTGAAGGCTTTGGGGTATCCGGTACCCGAAGTCAGATTGGTCAAAGTGAATTACAAGAAACCCGGTGGTGAATTCGTGGTTGAAGGGCTGGGGATCTTGATTGAACCCAAAGGTTCCTTGGGAAAGCGCTGCGCATGCGGACACGCAAAGGGCAAAGGCCTTTGGGACCCCATCATTCCAGCTGACACTGATCCAACGATCTATGCAGGGCTACTTTTTGCTGAAAGAATCGCAGCGTCAGGCGACTGGATTGCGAAAATTGGACATAACGTGATTCCTTTGACCTGCGATGAAAAGGTCGTGGGACTAGCGCCCTACGACTTTAATGATTCAGCGTTGGTATCGGCTAGGGGCGCGACCTATAACCATCTTTTGCAATCGGGAGCACGTTTTTTCAGAATGATTTCCCGAGGTCCCTTTGATCGGGACGATCGGCCAACGGTTGATTTGAATGACCGAGAAAAATGGGCATGGAACAAAGCGATTCGAAGCGAAGCGGCGCGCTTGATTGTCGTCAAGTCCCGGCTTTACGCAGCCTTGGACCAGGCAGATATCCAAAACAAGGAACACATTCGCGAGCATTTCGACAATTTCTACGCGCACCTGGAAAAATGGTTAGCTCAGGAAATCGGCATCCGGAACGTCGCACGTTCGGTACAAGACAAAGCAAAAGAACTTAAGCAACTGGAATCCGGAAACTAGCGTTTTCGTGAAAACTTTCTAGCAGCCGGAAACTGAATTTCTTTCAAGTGATAGCTTTTCCAAAACTGACCCACGCGGCCCTTCAGATCCGATCGGACAAGCGTCTGGGTGCCTTTGTAAAAAAGCGGCATCACGGCGACTTCTTTTTGCAAAAGAAAGTCGTTCAGCTTCAAAAGCAAATCTTTACGCTTCTTCAAGTCCTTGGTCTTTCGGGATTCCTGGATGGTTTGGTCAAAGCTTGGGTCGTTCCAAGTGTAGCCCAAGCGGCCACCCGAAGCGTAGGGTTCGTAAAAACTAAGCGCGTCGGGTGTATCGATCGAAAAGTCCCGAAGCAAAAGGTGGAATTCGCCGGTGTCGCGCAAAAGCAAGTACTGCGAATAAGATTCGGCAATGATCATTTCAACTTCAATTCCCAAGATTTTTCGCCACTGGGCTTTTAGGTAAATTGCGATATCGACTTGTTCACCCCGGTTTTCGTCAAAGTTGGGAACCAACATCTTCAGCTTGATCGGTGCAGTGGTCGTCGAAGGAAAAACCGATCGGAACAGGGATCGCGCTTGGATGGCGTCAGCCGGAACTGTGGCTTTTGGCATATAGCCTAAGGCCCCAGGAAGCTGCCAGCTGGTGGCTGGTGCCCAGGTCGAATTCAGCTGCTTGACCAAATCTGGATTTGAAACGGCACGGACTAGGGATTCACGAAGGTTGCGAAGCGTGGTGGGGTAGCGTTTTAGGTTGAAATCAACCTTTCGGATTCGGTCATAGGGATTGTCTAGAACCTTAAAGGCAGGGTTGCCCTTGAATTCCTTTGCGGCACCGGCTGGAAGGTTGGGGATCAAATCCAGGCTTCCTGCCTTAGCCCGGGCGACTGCTTCTTCACCTGAACAAATTTCAAAAATCAGTTTTTCAGGCTGAACGTCAAAAAGCTTGTAGTACGGGTTTTTCTTTAGGACGAATTCCTTGCCTTCAATGTGGGATGCATAAAGGAAGGGGCCCGTGGACAAAAGATTTCCCGGTAGCGTCCATTGCTGACCTTTTTGGGCGATGCGATCCGCGCGCATGGGGAACATTGCGGGAAGCGTCGTCTTTTCAACCCAAAACCAATTGGGTTCGCGAAGCTGAACCCGAAGAACCTGTTCTGAAGTCGCTTGCACGCCGACAGCTGTGAAGTCCTGATACTTACCTTCAAAGAATTCGCGTGCACCGGAAATGTCAAAAAGCAAAGACGCGTTTGGAAGCCGAGCGGTTCGGCTTAAAAGGTTTTCAAAAGCCGCCACAAAATCTGCCGCGCGAACGGGTTTTCCGTCAGACCAGGTCGCGTTTTTTCGGATCAGAAAATGAATGACCGTTCCTGTTTCGTCATACGACCACGATTCAGCTAAGGCGGGCAGGACCTTGAAATCGCGCCCTAGGCTAGTTAGGCCTTCTTGAATGTTTAAGATCAAGGGCAGATCCAGTTCGCTTGCGGATCGGGCCCAATCCAGCGTGATATTTTCTGCGCTGTGATGAATCCGAAGGATGCGTTCTTGGGCTTGGGCTTGAAACCCAGCGAATGCGACAGAAGCGGCAAAAATCCATTTCTTCATGTCGTTACCTCGATAAAGCCCTGTCCCGGCTTGAACCGATTCTGAATGAAGTCCAGAATCTTTTCCCTAGGGCCTGCGTGAATGGCGACAGGCAATAGCGCTTTTTGCACAATCTGCCGGGAAGAAGGGCTCCAGGCGGAATACCGCGGGTCAAACACAACCACGACGCCAGTGTCGCTGGTTGAACGAATCAAGCGGCCGACCCTTTGCTTGAGCCACATCAAGCGCAAAGGAAAGTCGTAATCAAAAAGCGCAAAACGCGTGCGTGCTTTTCTGGCTTCGGCCAGGGGGCCGCGGGTCATGGCTTCGTTGATCTTTTCAATGATCACGCATGAAAGCTGGGCACCCGGAATGTCCAGGCCTTCGCCGTAGCGTTCGCCACCGACCAATACCGCGCGTTCAGCCGCGCGAAAGTTTTCGGCTGCCCGGCGATCCGTCAACGAATCAAAGACCTGAATTCCCCGCGGTTCTAATTTTTCACGCAGCGTTTCGGCGGCTTGCTTTAAGCGTTTGTTGGACGTGATCAAAAGCAGGGTTCGGCCTTCCAAAACCTTTGCTGACTGTTCGGTGAAATCGATCAAGGCTTCTAAGTGGCTTGGGGTTCCCGGTTGAGCAATATCGGATGCAGCAAAAATCCGGGATTGATTCATCAGATCGTAGGGCGACGGAAGTTGGGTCAGGGGCTTGGATAAAGGCAACCCAATGCGATCGGTGACAAAAGAATTCTGCGCGCCGTGCGAAAGGGTTGCCGACGTCAAAACGACGGATCGCTTGGCGGCAAAAAACGGCTGCGAAAGTTCAGCGACTTCGATGGGTGCAATCCAGATTCGCCAGGTTGATTCCCTGGGGTTCCAGAAGATCAGTCGCAAGTACTGGGCGCTTTCGGCCAGGACTGCTTCTAGGCCCGATTGGTAAGCATCAAATCGCTGCGCGTGAAGCTGAAGCGTGTCGTAAGCGTTGGCGTTCTTTCCGCCTTTTGAAAATTTCTTGCCCTGGGAAATGGCTAGCTTTGAAGCCGCAGTTAGAACTTCTGAAATTTCCAAAATCGGCGCGCGAAGGTTTGAAAGCGCAACCAAAAGCGGTTCTTGTTGCTTTTGCCTTTGTTCGGTCTTGTCGACTGGGTTCAGCGAAAAGCTTTGTTCCATTCCAAAGCCGGGATCCAAAGACGCTTCAAACGAATTTCCCCGCGCTGAACGCGTGTTCAGTCCCATCGCAGTGGGCACTAGATTTCGAAGTTCCGACAGTCGAATCTTGATTCCTTCCAGGCGATCTTCAATCCAGACTTTGGGGTTTTCGGATTCCCACTTTTTCTTGATGTTGGAATCTAGATCCAACTGGTCCAAGCAACTTGCGACGGAATTCAGTTCAACAAAAGTGCGCCTAGAACCCCCGCGCTTTTTCACCAGTCGGTCGATGGTGTCGCGGATATCGTCTTCGGATACGCGAATCGAATACGCTTCGGTGATTCGGTCTTCCAGGTGGTGGGCTTCATCAAAAATGATGTTCCGCACTTGCGGAAGATGGGCTGGCCACTGAAAGACCAGCGCGTGATTGGCGATGATCACCTGGGACTGATGCGCAATCCTTGCGCTATCAAAAAAGTGGCAAGATTCGTAATATGGGCAGCTTGGGCCGATGGTGGTCGTGTGGTGGGACCTGACTTCATCAATCATTCGGTCCAGGCTGGGGTGCTGGCCGCGAAGGTAGGGCGAAACCCGGTCCAATTCGACTACAGGTCCCAGGCTAGCCAAAGAACCCAGATAGGCCGCTGCCCAGCGTTCGTCATCAGAAGATTCGTCGCTGATGGAATCCAGCACGTCGATCGTTTTGCGAAGGCAAAGGTAGTTGTCCTGTCCCTTCACGGTGGTTGCCTTGATGTCGGGGCGATTTAAAAGCTTTCGCACCAGTGGGATGTCTTTTTCCAAAAGCTGGTCTTGAAGGGATTTGCTGTGGGTTGAAACGACCAATGGAGCGCCCGTTTTTTCGGCCGCCAGGACCCCGGGCACCAAATAGGCCACGGATTTTCCGGTTCCGGTGGGTGCTTCAATAGCGATGCGTTCGCCATCATTCAGCGCCACGGCGATTTCGGTGGCCATTTTTTCTTGCGAATCGCGGTGCTGAAAACCGGAATCCGTGCTTCCGGCAGCCAGTGCTGCGTGAATGTCGTCTAATTCAACGGACTTCGACCAGTCGATTTCACGCGACGAATCCAGGCTGCGCATTTCTTTCAGATCGCCCTGGCTTTCGCGTTTCAAAAGCGCGGGCCAATCATGAACTTCCAAGCTTTCGTCGGCCGTCAGCTGGAAGCCTTCTGGCTTTTCTTCGTTTTCAAAAAAGAAGGACCAGAAGTGGTTCTTTCCCAGAAGCTTTCGGACGATTTCGGCGGATTTCTTTCGATCTGAAAAAAGTCTTTCGCGCGCAATCGTCAGGATCTTTAAACAGTCTTCGGCGTCTTTGTCGGCGCGATGGGCGTTTTCAGAATCGACACCCGCCCATTTTCGCATGGTTTCCATCGAATGCGATGGCGATTCAGGAATGATCAAGGCAAGTGCGTCGATGGAATTTTCGACGTTGAATTCCGCGCGTTGAGCAAACGGCGCCACGTGACGATCCAAGAAACCTTTTTCCAAGGCCGAATGGTGCGCAACGATGGGGCTATCGCCCAGAAAATCCAAGAATCCCAAAACGACTTCCGAAATTCCCGGAGCATCCGCAACCATCGCGTCGGTGATTCCGGTCAACTTTTGAATGACGTTTGGAATGGCCGCATCGGGTTTGACCAGGCTGTGAAATGACCCAATCTTTTCGATTCCCTGCATTTTGACGGCGCCGATTTCGATGATTTCGGAAGTCGCGGGGTCGACTCCCGTGGTTTCGAAATCCAGGATGATCCATGTTTTCTGCATTTATTTTGGCTTACCACGATTTTTCGTAGTCCGGGCACCGTTGGTATCCCCCGGTGGATCTGTGTCACCCCTGACCTGGGTCCAGACCGTTGGCATAGGGTAGGCGCCCGGAACCAGGGGATTGTTAACGGGGTATTAGCCGACCAAAATACTCCGATAAGTAATGAAAGAGGATGCACCATGAAGATGGGGACCGTAGCGCTGGTTGTAGGCGCAACAGAAAGCGAAGCAATCGAACCCATTTTGATTGAATCGATTTCTGACGAACTTGAAATCGCTACCCTGGAAGCGGCGGTTTCTGCTGGGGAAAAAGACCCGATGGGGCTGGTCCACGAGCTTCGTGAGCAGCGTTGTCTGGAAGATGAAAGTTTCGGAAATTACGTCGAAGAACTTCTGTCGCGTCCTTTTATCCCGACTGAAGTTCGCGAGCACGGCGTCGAATGGTTCAAGTCCAAGAACCGCATTGAAAGCTTTCACCGCGCCGAAAGCGAAGCTCGCGCCGTGATTGCTGATTTCGCATTCAAGCTGTTTAAGACGGATCCGACCCGAAGGGACTTCATCCTTTCCAGTCAGCAGTCCGAAGTCCGTGTCCGCGTTTTTGTGCTCAGTGTTCGTGAAGCGGATCTTCCTGGAAAATTTCGCGGCGCAGCTTAGCTGCGGTCGTGTTACAGCCCCCATCACAAGGAAGACGACAAGGACGACTCAATGGGCCGCATGAAAGGGATTCTTTCCACACCAAAGGAAATTGAAGCGCTTGCCGCTGAACTTTCCAAGCATTCGATCATTTCCTTCGATACGGAATTCATTCGCGAGAACACATTTTTTCCAGTCGTCGAATTGATCCAAGTCGCGACCGATCAAGATTCCTGGTTAGTGGATGCGCAACCGTTTCGGATGGGACGTCCGGGCGCTCCGGCAGGGGAATACGGCGTGAAGGGAATTCAGCCGCTTTTGGACGTTTTTCAAGACAAGAAAATTTTAAAAATCATTCACGCAGCCCAGGGCGATCAAGAATGTTTGGCCACTGCTTTTGGCGTGGTCGCAAGTCCTTCGATGGACACTGCGATCGCAGCTTCGCTTTGCGGATACGGAGATGGGATCGGTTTAGGAAACCTTTTGAAAACGGTTTTGGGCGTGACGATCAAAAAAGGCCATGCACGCACCAATTGGTCGGTTCGCCCGCTTCCGGATCAGCTTCATGAATACGCGCACGCTGACGTTGAAACTTTGGTTGAAGCCGGACGCAAGCTGATTGCCGAACTGGAAAAAAAGGGCCGCAAAGACTGGGCGATGGAACAGTCGGCGAAGTACGAAGAAATGGCTTTGTACGAACCGGATCCAGACGGGTTGACAGATCGCTTGGCCAAAGGTGGAAAGCTGGACCTAAAGGGATATTCTGCCTTGGTCGAACTGATGCGCTGGCGGGAAACGCGCGTTCGCCAGTTGAATCTGCCCAGACGTTGGGTGGCTGATGATCAGGTCTTGATCGATCTTGCCAATGTTCGCCCAAAAGACATGGGGCACCTTTCGGCATTTCGGGGCCTGAACAAAGGCGAACTAAAAAATTCCGGCGAAGCGATTTTGGAAGCCTTACGGCGCGCGCAAGAATCTCCAAAAACCGATCGCCCCGCGCGCGGTCCGCGCTTAGAACAACCTTCGGCGCAGGAAGCGCGCGTGCTGGATTTGCTTCAAGCCTATGTTGCGATCTTGGCCGATCAACACGCGATTGCTCCAAAGCACTTGATGACCGCAAGTCAGTTGCTTCCGCTTTTAAGGTCCAAAGCGCAGTCTCCCCAGGATTGGGTATCGCAAAAGATCCTGACCGAAGGCGCGGTGCGTCTAGCCGGAAATGAAATCTGGGCGTTCCTGCACGGGAAGCGGGCGCTGTCCGTGGATCTTTCCCATTCTGAACGACGCGTCAAAACCGTCGAACTCGAGTAATCTAGACAAGTACTTGAATCTCGTCGATGGGCGTGATTGACTCGTTCACGATGAAGTCATGGCCAGAACATTTCGAATATATGGAACGTTTTCGGGTGCCCGATCTTGTGGGTGCGGGAACGGCTCGCGTTTTATTCGTCGGCGATGCTCCTTCGCGCGACGAAGTTTCTTCGGAAGATATTGGCGAGCGTTCTCCGCTTCGTGGGGTTTCTGGGCGCCAGTGGTGGAAAGAACTTTTTCGAATCTTGGGCGAGAGTCCGGCAGTCAACCCCATTCCCGGCCGTGCCCAGCTTCAAGCGCTTTGCGATCGTTTGAAAATTCAAATCATTCACGCAGTTCAGTTTCCAATCGACCCCAAAATCAAGAATCATTTTGGAGATGCGGCTAGCCCTGAATCCTATCTGGGTTTTGCCAAAGGTTCTGGACCGGTCGGTTACAAGGCCGTCTTTAAAAATTCAAAGATGGAAGGGCCCGTCGGCCAAGCCATTCAAGATCTGGTGAAAAGGCTTTCGCTTTTGGATGCCGAGCAGATTGTTTGCATCGGCCAGGATTCCAAGTGGTTCATCGACCAAGCGTTGGTGCTGCTTCCTGAAAATTCACCGCTAAGAAAGAACCCGGTCATTCAGGTTCCTCATCCTTCGTCCTGGCTTCGCAACGAAATCTATCGCCGTCGGGCGCTGGAAGCGTTGTATCCCCTTTTGGGAACCCCTGTGGGACACGACGGCTGGAAGGAAGAACCCGCCGCTTGGGTTCGCCAAGGTTCAGGGCCGATGGTCCGGGGTGGACTTCGTGTCATCCGCGGCGGCACTCCGACCTAAGAAACGGTCCATGACCTTGGGCGCATGCGACGCGACCAACCCAATGGCGATGTATTTGACCATTCGACCTGCGAAAAAAAGGGTCGTGATGGCTTCCATTTCCAGTCCGGCCAGCGTGAAAAGGGCCAAAGGCGGAAACATGGGAAATGGGCTCATTCCGATTAAAAAAACGGCCCAGTTTCCGTAATCGCGTAAAAGCATTTCAGCCTTCAGCCAGGGTTCCGAAGCTCGTAGCGTGGGCTGCAGGTGATCGACCAGCGCAGGTCCCCATTCGCGAACGGCCCAGACGACGGTTGCTGCACCTGCCGTCGACCCCACAGCAAAACAAATCGCGGCTAGCCACCATTTCTTGGGATGAATGATCAGGCTTCCGATCAAAAGCCCGTCGGTTGGGACGATCGCAATCCAGTGATCCAGTCCGGCCAGAAGTCCCTGAAACGGGAAGAACCACCATCGATCAGAAATTTTTTGAAGGCCGGCTAAATCCGGCTGCGCCCACTTGAAACGCTTAGGCGGCATGGCACTTCTTGAATTTTTTTCCGCTCCCACAAGGGCAAGGGTCGTTACGTCCCGTTTTAGGTTCTGTGCGCTTGATCGGGCCGTGCTGAATGCCCTGTGCATCTAAGAACATCCAGTTGCCATCGACTTTTTCAAATTGCGCGCGTTCCCAGTGTTCGTGAACTTTTGGGGTTTTTGAACCCGTGGATGGATCGATGGCTTCGTAACGGGCGTGGAAAATCACAACGCCTTGGTTATCATTGGGCCCGCCGGCTTCTTTTTCATGAACGACTAGGCCCATCCACTTGGAACTTTTGGCCCATTCTTCGATTTCGTTCTTTTTCACGTCACCGCGGGTTTTGGGGTGGTGGGAAGCCAAGATGAAGTCGACTTCGGACTTCACAAACGCGCTGTACCTGGCGCGCATCAATTCTTCAGCCGTTTTGGCTTTCTGTTTTCCTGAAATGATCGGTTTGCAGCAATTGGCGTAGGGTGAACCGGTTCCGCAAGGGCATTCGTTCGGGTCAGTCGGCGCGACGGGTTCACGGGTCGTAGGGTTGGTGTGGGCTTCTTGAGTCTGAGCTTGCGTCATGGCTTTTTATAACGGTAAATCGTTGTTTATGGAAGACGTCGCTTACCGCAAAAAAGTCCAAGACACATTGAATCGAATTCAACAGGGCGTGGATTCCATTGATCCCGACATCGTCGAATGCGAAATCCAGCATGGCGCTTTGAGTCTTCGATTCGCGGATGGGACGAAGTGCATTTTAAGTTCGCAGCCGTCGGTCAAGCAGCTTTGGATGGCGGTTGCCGGTAAGGGAATCGCGTTTCATTTCAACTGGGACGACGCCACACACCAATGGATGGACGACAAAGGACAGGGAATCGAAGTTCTGTCGTACCTAAAAAAGCTGATCGATCAGACCGCCGGAATTCAGGTTCAGTTTTAATTCTGCGCCGCTTTCGCAATCGGCGGATGATAAATCAACTGCACGACGATTCCATCCGGGTCACGAATGTAAAAGGAACGGGCGCCATCGCGATGGGTTTTGATTTCTTGCGCAATGGGGACTTTGTTTTCTTTGATCCACTGGTACCACTCGTCGACCGATTGCAGATCGGGAAGCGCAAACCCGATGTGATCCAAGCGCTGGGCAACCCCGGCCGGACCTTTGTCGGCCGCTAAAGGGTGAATGGCTAGATTGTCCATGCCATGACTGGTCAGGTAAATATTGTCGGGATCGGGTTCCCATTCCACCTGCATCTTGAAGACGCGAACGTAAAATTCTTTCGACCTTTGAGGGTCCGAAACATTCAGTGCGACGTGACGAAGGCCTAGGGTTTTCATTTGCCAGCTTTTTGCCATGAACCGCGGATTTGGTGCTAGGGTTTTTCAAGTGGAACCCACTTTTGTCTATGTATCCTGCCAACCTGGCGCAGAAAAAGCGCTGAAAGCCGAATGGGAAATCTTGTCTCAGGGGCGTGCGACTTTTTCGTTTTCGCGCCCGGGTTTTGTCACGTTTCGGATGTGGGAAGGTTGGAAGCCCGTCGCTTTGGAATCCGTTTGGGCCAGAACCCAGGGGATTTCTTATGGTAAAGCGCAGGGAAATTCTCAGGAAGGATCTTTTCCGGACGTCATCCAGCGAATCAAGGATTGGCCGACGCCCGTGCAAGTTCAGCTTTGGTATCGCGATCGTTGGATTCCAGGCGATGAACCGCCCAAGTCGGATTCGGACCAGTGGCCTGAACCTTTCTTGGATGTGATGAAACTGGGCGATCCCACTGCCAAGCAGATTTTGGACGTGGTCGTTGTTGATCCGGGTCAGGTGATGTGGGGAATTCGGCTTCCGCGACTTCGCGGCGATTTAGGAACGCCCGGCGAAAAATGGATGGGAACCTTGGCCGAAGGCGCTCCGTCGCGCGCCTATTTGAAGCTTCAAGAAGGCTTGGCCAGAAATCGATTTCCGATGAAGCCCGGCGAATGGGTGGTTGAATTGGGAAGCAGTCCTGGCGGAGCATGCCTGGCCCTTTTGGAAAAGGGCGTGAACGTGATCGGTGTCGACACGGCGGCGATGGACCCGATTCTTTCACAAAAATTTAAAGGCCGCTTTTTTCACATTCCGACGACCGCCCAGAAAACTTTTCCGGATCAGTTTCCGAAAGACTTTCGGCAGATTCGAATTTTAGGTGGTGGCCTAGATTGGCTTTTTGCCGACATGCACATCGACGCACAGGACAGTTTGGAACTGGTGGGGCAGTGGGTTTTTGAACACCAGGCGGCGCTGAAGGGCGCGGTTCTGACGTTGAAGCTTAAGTCTTGGGATCAAGCGGCGCTGGTTCCACGCTGGGTCGAGCGCTTCAAGTCTTTTGGATTTTCAAAAATCCTGGCGCGCCAACTTTCGACGAATCGACAGGAAATTCACCTTTCGGGTCTAACCAAGAAGGGCGCGCTTCTTTTGTAGGACCGCGCTGGTGTGCTTGAAAAAGCGGTCCATCGCGACTTCCAGTTTCTTGCGATCGGCGCGCGACGAAAGTTTGGCGTGCGCGAACCGAAAGCAAATTCCCATGCGAAACGTGATCATCATTTCAGAAACCAAAAGCGCTTCGGCTTTTGAAATTCCAAAACTGGTTGAAATCGCCTGTGCCTGCGCGTTCATCGCCTGGGCTTCGAATTCCGCGATTTTTTCGCCAATCGGATTCAGCGTTCCCATGAAGCGGTAATAAAGCTGAATCACTTCGGGGTGCTTTTGGGCGTATTCGAAAATCAGCCAGGTATTGGCAAAGAAATGTTCTAAAAGTTTTTCGGGATCTTTTTGCGGGGGCGTTCCGCCGATGGCGACCAGACCTTCACCAAAGCTTTTAACAGCAAACTGGATCAGGTCTTTCTTGGTTTTTCCGACGTACTTGTAAATCCAAGGCCTGGAAACCTTGGCCAGGCGTGAAATTCGACTATGACTAATCGAGCCTAAGCCATGGGTGGCTAGGGACGAAAGGACGCTTTGGGCCACGCTTTGAAACTTCGCTTCTTTCATCGCTTTCTATTAGAATCGAAGGCGATGGATGGATCAAACCCAAAAGTCACGGTTTACACGATGGACTACTGTTCGTACTGCGAAGCCGCGAAAGCGCTTTTAAAGCGCAAGGGAATCGCCTTTCAGGAAATCCGTCTGGATGATGACGATGAGCAAGCCTGGCGCGACCTTGAAAAGCGATCAGGGATGAAGACCATGCCGCAGATTTTCATGAAGTCAGGAGACGCCGAAAAACTGATCGGCGGCTACCGCGAACTGGTTCAATACCTATCCGATTCGGACTGAACCTTTTTCCAAGAATTCGTACGTTCCCGAAAGGGCGCCTGCCGCAACCTTGCGAATCGAAGCGTCGTCGTTGCTTCGAATGGCTTTGAAGTTTTCAGCAATTCGAGCCTTCGCCTGACGGCAAAACAAATCCGAAAGTTCAGCGGCTTCCTTCGTTCCTAGCTTCTTTGCTTTTCCGATCGATGCGGTCATTGCAAAGATTTCAGATCCGATTTTGGTGATGCGAATCAGCTGAAGCTGGCGCTTTTCAAGCTTGGGACCGTTTAGGGCCATCAGATGAAACAAGGTACGGGCCAGTTTATGCGCCGTTCGCTTGCAATAGCGCAGGTGTTTGCCCAGTTTTCCGTTTCCGGCAAAACGCGGCCAGAACGAAAAATCCACAATCGGCGCCAGCCACTGCCAGGGGTACCAAGCCGCATAGAAAAGACCGGCTTTCACCGCTGCAGCCAAACGCGTTCCGATTCCCAGGCGGGAATTCAAGACTGCGCCGGCAACTTTCAGGTGACCATCCAGCGCTTCACGCGCCACAAAAAGGCTTAGAATGTCGCTGGTTCCTTCGACGATCAGGTTGATGCGACCATCACGAACCATGCGTTCCACCGGAAACGGCTTTTCGCCGCGAGCGCGAAGGCTGGTGGCGCGTTCGTAACCACGGCCGCCGCGCATTTGAAGCGTTTCATCCAAAAGATTCTGCGCGGTTTCGCTGCAGTAAATCTTGGCAATCGCGGCTTCCAGGCGAATGTCATGCGTTCCACGGTCGACCCAACCGCCGCAGATGAAGGTCATTGCGTCCATCGCAAAAAGCTTCGATGCGGTTTGGGCTAAGCGATTCGCGCCGGCTTCGTGCTTGCCGACGGGCGCTCCCCATTGGCTTCGTTCAGTACCCCAGGCGCGTTGAATCTTCAGCGCTTGGCGAACACCGCCCACGCAAGCGGCGGGAAGCGAAAGACGTCCCGCGTTCAGCGTGATCAGGGCCAGGCGCAGGCCTTTGCCTTCGCCCCAGATGATGTTTTCTTTGGGAACTTTGACGTTCGTGAATTTCAAAAGCGCGTTCTGAATTCCGGCAAGTCCCATGAAGCGGCAGCGGTGAAGGACTTCAAATCCCGGCATGTTCTTTTCAACGATGAACGCCGTGATCTGGGTTTTTTCGCGACCATTCACCATCTTGGGCGGGCTTTTCGCCATGACGACCATGACTTCGGCAATCGCGCCGTTGGTGCACCAAAGCTTTGTGCCGTTCAGGATGTAATGGTTTCCGTCTTCCGAAAGTTTTGCCGTAGTCGACATCCGCGCAGGGTCGGATCCGACTTCGGGTTCAGTCAGCGCAAACGCCGAAACAGCGCCGGCTGAAAAACGGGGCAGGAATTTTTTCTTCTGTTCGGGGGTTCCAAAAAGCTTCAAAGGCTGCGGAACGCCGATGGATTGGTGGGCGGACAAAAGCGCGACCGTCGATGCGCAGTGCGATCCGACCAGCGCGATTGCGCGAAGGTAATTGGCTTGTGAAAGTTCCAGGCCGCCGTATTCTTTGGGAAGCTTCATTCCGAAAGCGCCCAAATCAGCCAGACCCTTCATGACTTTGTCCGGAATGATTCCGGTTTCGTCGACTAGGTCTGAATCCAGATTCTCTAAAAGAAACTTTTCCAGTTTCGCGCAGTATTCGTCGCCAATCTTTTTGTCTTCTTCGGTTTGATCAAAAAAGGGCATGAAATCTTGCGTGCGAAGTTTGCCCATGAAAAGCGATCCCATGAAACTGGGTTTGGTCCATTGGGCTTCGCGTGAATCTTCGGCGACTTCCAGTGACGCCATTTCGTCTTTGTTTTTGCCCTTTGCGGAAAGGACTGCTCCGGATGTGCCTGCTACGTCTTTCGAATCGTTTTGTTTCATAGAATAAGGGGATTCTTGCAAAGTTTAGGGGCCCCTGACAAGTTCAGATCATGAAAAAGATTCGAATCATCGGCGCTGGATCCGTAGGAAGTTTTCTAGCGGCCCGGTTGAAGACTTCGGGTGTCGATGTGGAACTGATTTCTCATTCCATGAGTTCCAAATCTGCTGTTACGATTCGTGCCGAATCCGAAGTTTCCGTGCCGATTGGGCCTTATTCGGGCCTATCGGGCGCGGATCAGATTTGGGTCACCACCAAAGCGGCTGCGCTGCCCTTAGTTTTGTCCCAGATCGCGAAGGTTTCAGAATTGCGTAACGTTCCTTTGGTTTTCTTTCAGAACGGAATCGGTGTTTTAGAAGGGACCGAGCGCCTTTTGTCCTCGGATTGGCTTCGTGCAGTTTGTTGGTTTGGGGTCAGAAAAGAAGTCCTGGGGCCTACTGATTTTCGGGTTCACGTCGCCGGTGTGGATTCAGTCGAATGGGGAGGGCCTGGGGCGTCTCGATTCGGCCGTGAGTTCTCGGACGCCTTGAAAATCGCCGGTGTTCCCGGCGTTCATTTAGAAGACGCCGATCAGGTCGAATGGCGCAAGGCCTTGTGGAATATTTCGTCCAACGCCCTTTGCGCGGTCGCACAGGCGCCCAATGGGCATGCCGAAGCTGACCCGGAATTGCGGCCGTTGGCGGAACTTTTGTACGCAGAAGCGGCGGCAGTAGCAAAAGCCCGAGGTGTGAAACTGGCGCCGGATGTACATGATCGATGCTTTGCGGGGATGAAGAAAACGGCGACGAATTTGAATTCGATGCTGATGGATTTGCGCGGGGGTAAGAAAACCGAGCTTCCATGGCTGAATCAAAAGGTCGTGGATTGGGGTGCGCAGGTCGGCGTGCCGACTCCATCCAACGCATGGATCTGTGGATTCATTCGTTATTTTGAAAGCAAGGGGCCTCGCGCTTAGGTCGAAAGGGTAAAGTGAGATTTCACCTGGGAATCTTAATTGTATTGCAGTGCGTCTTTTCGGTTTCGGCGTTTGCGGCGGACATCGCTGCGATCACCCAGCAGTTTCGTGCGTCCTTTCGCGACGACACGATCTATACCGATGGTCGATGTGGACCGAACGTGACTCGCTTCATCGATATTCTGAAGAACAAGCGCATCAACATTCGTGGGCTTCAGATTGTCGAGATCAAGGATCGCGGATTGAGTTCCTTAGAAGGCGCACATCCGTATTTGGCTCGCGGACGCGGAAGTCTGCAGCGTAACGGGCCATGTGCCGAGCGTGGGACCCGTGCACCGGGTGAAGCCGAATGGTTCCACCACGTGATCCTAACGGCAGATGGGATGGTTTTTGACTTCGACTACACAAACAATCCAACGGTCGTGACCTTGAATGAATACTTCATCACGATGTTCTTGCCGCCCGAAGCTCGGGGCGATGTCGAACGGATCAGTCGCAGTCTGGGCAACTACGGAGCCGAATTTTTCGACGTTGATCTGGCTCGGCCAAACTTCCAGGGGGCAAAGGTAAGTTCTGGAAAACTCAAGGAACTTTTCCCTTCCTGGTTCACTCCAGAACAGCTCTGTCGGAATAACCTTCTTTAGAAAAAATCTGAATTCCCATGTAAATCAGTCTTGAAATCAGGTGGGGTTAGGGATAACCCCTGGTTTCCGCATCAAGGCTCTGTACGTCTCCATCGTCTAGAGGCCTAGGACACTCCCCTTTCACGGGAGTAACCGGGGTTCGAATCCCCGTGGAGACGCCATTCTTAAATTCCAAACTTGAATCAGTTTTCCCAGCCCGAGGAACTTTCCTAGGAAGCGCTGTCGCCCGCATCGTGCGCGCCCTCCATTGGTCCATTGTGGACCGGAGGTGACAGTCGATCCTTTTTCTTTGGGAAGACCTGAGTGCACCCATTGGGTTTTGGGAATTTAGAAATGGCGGCTCTGCAGTGGCAAAACAGTCCAGTGGACTGTTTTGTACCTTACACGGGGATTCGAATGGCGGAGCACACCGGGAGCCCAAAGACCTTTAGGATCACCCAAACCTGACTTCTTCGTCATCCCAAAGCGCGACTTCGATCGTGTGTCCGGTGGGGTCCACCACATACCAAGACGTTGAATGCGGGTAGCGCATCTGGCCGCCGTATTTGGGGCGAAGTCTGTTTTCGCGAAGTGTTTTTTCCCAGGCGTCGCGGTCGTGGATGCGAAGTCCAAAGTGGTAGATCTTGTGAAACTTTTCGGTGTCATCATCATCCGGGGTTCTTCGTTCTGGGCTTTCGTAAACACAGAGCATCGAGTCCCCGCTGCGCAGGACACCCCAGGGGCTACCGTCGTAGATCCCTTTTTCCACGACTTCAAATCCAAAGATCTTGCCGTACCAGTCCACGGTTTCAGCAAAGTTACTGACAGTCAGATTCAAATGATCCAGCGATACGGTTCGTAAGTTTTCTTTCATTTTCGTTCTCCTGAAACCCAATCTAAATCCGATGTGTCGATTTATGGTCTGATCTGCTAATCTATTGGCATATGGATTATGGATTGGAATCGATTTCGGAAAACCTGGCTTCAAATCTGTCCGCGCTTCGAATGAAGCGGGGCATGAGCCAGCTGGCCCTAGCGAAGCTAGCCAAGGTGCCCCGGTCTACAGTGGCCCACCTAGAATCCGGAAGCGGGAATCCTTCGCTTTTGAATCTGACGAAGATTTCAAGCGCTCTTCAAATCGGCCTTGAAGAACTTCTGGTCAGACCCCGACCCCAGTGTCAGCTGCTGAAGGCCAAAGAAATCCGTTCCGTGAAACGCAGCCAGGGAATGGCGACGGTCTTTAAGCTTCTTCCCGACCTATTGCCGGGGATGGAGATCGATCGAATCGAAATTGAAAAGGGGGGAAGGCTTGGCGGAATTCCTCACACGGCTGGGACTAAGGAATATTTAACCTGCATCGAAGGCGCGATTCGAGTCAGCGTCCTTGGAGAAAATTTTCAGTTGGAAAAAGGGGACGTGCTGGCTTTTCCGGGTGATCAGCCTCATGCTTATTTCAACACAGGTACATCAAGGGCGGTGGGATTCAGCGTAGTCGCTCTGGCCCGATAGGAGATTCAAAAATGGCACAGAAAGTTACAAAGCAGATTTGGGTGGGACGGATCCTGAGCGGTTTCGCGGTCGCGTTTTTAATTTTTGACGGCATCATGAAGTTCTTCATGGATAAACTTCCACCCGAAGCGCTTGAAGCAGGCAAAGCCCTTCAGTGGCCGATTGAGAAAATGCCTTTAGTCGGAACGATTCTTCTGATCTGCACGGGCTTGTACGTCATCCCAAGAACCGCGGTTCTGGGAGCGATTCTTTTGACCGGATACTTGGGCGGAGCGATCGCAAGCCACGTCAGGGTCAGTAATCCTCTTTTTAGCCACACGCTTTTTCCGATCTACATCGCGGGATTCATTTGGGTGGGATTGTATCTGCGGGACGCTCGCGCCCGCGACATTCTTTCGAATCCTAAGTGAAGGTCAAAGCGGGCGGAGTAGCCCAGTACATCACCGATCAACCCAAAGAAGTTCAGGGACTGCTTCGTGACAACGGGATGTTTGCGTGGTTTAGTTTCAAATCCCCATTTGTGCGCCTGCATGTTCGCCCAAAAGCATTGGTGCAGTACAAAAAGGATCTGGCGCGTTTTGCGAAAACCAAAGCGGTGGTCAGCTTTCCGATCGACCAGCGGATCCCCAAGGCCCTGGTCAAAAAACTGGTTCGCGCTAGCCTATAGGATATGATCGCTGCTTCCCCCAGAAAATGAAGGAAGCCGGTTTTCATGTGCTTCAGTTTCTAGCTTGCGGTCTTGCACTTGGGTTGGTCTACTCAAGGAAGGAGAAAACAAATGAGCAAGAACAGTCAAATGATGAAGGGCATGCTTCTAGGTGGTGTAGTCGGGTTTGTTTTCGTTTTTTTGTTCGAGTTCATGGTCCACGGATTTGTGATGAAGGGTCAGTACGAGGCGACCATGAATGTCTGGCGCGCCCCCGCGGAATCGAACATGGCCGTGATGTTCATCAGTCAGTTCTTGTTTGCGATGGCCGTGGCTTTTTTCTACCCGATTGTCGGACCCGATAAAGATTGCAAGAAGGCCGGTCCCTTTGGTTTTGGTTTGGGCTTGGTCATGGCGATGCCACAGATCGCTTCGTACAGCTACTTGCCGATTCCGATGTCTATCAGCCTGATGTGGGCGGTAGCCGCCTTCGTGAAGGCGTTTGGGTGTGCATATGTGGTTGCGAAAGTTTTCAACAAGGTTGCGAAGTAAAAGATCGTTTACCCGTCGATCTTGATGGCGACTTTCCCCAAGACTCGAGGCAAAGTGAATTCATTTCAGAACACCCCTTGTACGCAAGGCGTGTAGCCGGTTGACGATCATGACGGCTCCGTATGTGAAAAACGGCGCGGCGACCAGATCCACCGTGTAATGAACGTGCTGGGCAGCCAGCATGAACATCAACGCGGCCGTTGCAAAACCCAGCGCGGCCTTTCCTTTCCAGGTCGGCATAAAAGCCGCAAAAAGAAAAACGGTTGCCGTGTGCCCTGAAAAAAACAGATCCCGGGTCAGCATCCGGCCAGCGTCGCCCACCATTTCCACAACTGGATCACGAAGCAGGATCATTCCTGTAGGCGGATCCAGGGGAAGCGCGTACATCGCCAGCGTTCGAATCCAGATCATCGCGATGTAAGATTGAAAAAGTTTTAGAAGCTGAAGGGGGTTATTGCGCAGAACAAAAAGAATCAGCGGAATAGCACCGTAGATGATGATGAATACCGGCACCGTGAAATCCCGCGGGGTCAGCATCGCCAAAATGGGGTCTTGCAATACGGACCCGGGCCGGGTTTCCACCCATGCGACGAATCGGTTGAACAAGTTCAGCGTCAGAACCAGCGTTAGGATCGTCGCCAAAAAATGGAACCGAAGCCGGATGAATTCTTTTTTAACGGATGGGATCATTCCCTGACTTTACAGGCAGCGAGCAAAAGACTGCATTACTTTTTCGGGTGAACCCATATCGCTGGTCACGGTGAACTGAAGCTGAATCCATTCTTTTGAATCCAGTGCGCACGAAAGCTTTTTGATCCGCGTATGACCGCCTTGCATGAAGTACGCGTTTTCGTTTTCCGCCAAACCTTCAAAGATTGCGCAAACGTCTTGCGTTGCGCCGACATAACAACGTGACTGTGAACCCGCGTAAATCACATCTGAAAGCGAGGAATCGGTGCTGAGTTTCACAGTCATCCGGCCTTCAAAATCCGGGTATTCGATTTGTTTAATCACTTGGCCATCGGCCCCAATCAGGCAGGTGTCGCCGGCGTCACAGACGGTGACGGGGGTGATGTGAAACCCATCGTCTTGAGCATGGGAAACCGGGGTGAAAACCAAAGCCAGTAAAAGTGAAAACATGGGGGCTTGGCTAACATAAATTGATTCGATGCGTCAAGTGCTTAAAATCAGGCCGCTTTTGTGACGCACGCACTGGAGAATCTAACGGCAAGCTCTGACGTTGACTTTTATTTAGCTATTTTGCTAAATGTTGCTATGTCAAAAAGCCGTGCAGAAAAAGAACTCGAAGATTTCGATCTCGTTTTTTCTGCACTTTCCCACGAGGCGCGTAGACACGTCCTAGTTGTGCTTTTGGGAAGGAATGGCCGAATGACAGCTGGGCAAATCGTTCAGCGATTTCACTGCAGTTGGCCGACAATGACTCGGCATCTTTCGGTTTTGGAAGAAGCTGGGTTGATCCGGGTCGAAAAGTTGGGGCGTGAACGACACTATGTACTGAACCGCACCAGGCTTTTGGAAGTCACTGGCGGCTGGCTAAGCTGGTTCAAAGAAGGAGACACTGATGAGTAAGCCCGAAATGGTGATTGCAATGTATCGTCCGAAGGAAGGCAAGCAGGCCGAGCTTGAAGCGTTGGTTAAAAAGCATTTTCCAACTTTGAAGCAATACGGACTGTCGACCCATAAAGAATCTTTCATCGGTCGATCTTCAGACGGAACGATTCTAGAAATTTTTGAATGGGTGAATCAGGCGGCTGCTGAAAAAGCGCATGATCATCCCGCCGTTGCCAAGATTTGGGAAGCCATGGCCATGGTCTGCGACTTTACTACGCTTTCCCAGATTCCCGAATCCTCGAAAAGGTTTCCTCACTTTTCAAGCGTGTTTTAGCTAGGGAATAAACCGACTTCGAACTTCGGGCGAAGGGACTAAGCAAGTTTCGTTTTTTCCAAATACCCGATAACGGTTCTTTGCCACGGTCCGATAAATCAGGTTTAGCGGGAAAACGGGAAGCAGGCTAGCAATCCATCCCAAAGCCCCAAAGAATCCGCCCAAGGTCTTTAGAATTTGAATCACGGCTTCCGCGCGATCGGTCAGACGCCCACCGCTGTAAAACAGGATGCTGTCATTAAAGTCCCGTCTTGCCTGGATGCCTAACGTTTTTGCGAATTCTCCTTGAAGCGCTGAATACCGAAGCTTGTTTTTGCGGTCGATTCGAATCAGGAAATGAACCGTTCCGTTGCAAAGAACGCAAACATCATCAAAGAAGACGACATTCTGTTGGGCTTCTCTTTTAATCGTCATCTAGGAAAGTGTCCGTTCTATCGAAGTCGCCAGATCCAGAAACCAGGTTTGGCTGAAATCCAAGCTGATGCCCAGACTCATTCGACCATCAATCCATCGGATCCAGTTCAACGATATTGATCCGGTCGACCATTCTGGCGTTCGTGTTTTCCGAATCAAAGAATTCGATTAGCTTGACGCCTTTGGGAACTGAAATCTTGGATCCGACACTGGGGGATAGGTCATTAGGATCTGGATCACCTGAATTCCAAACTCGAAAATTCAATTTCTTAAATTCGACTTTCCGATCGGGCAGAACAGCGACCATCTTCCAATCGCCATCATTATTGATTAATTCGACGTTCAATTCGCGATAGGAACTTGCACCGAACATCGATTTTTCGCGCATGATCTTGACTTGAAGTTCGCCGCCCTTCAGTGAATCTAACTTGTGGTCGTCGCGATTTGCGATCAGCGTCGTCGCCGCTTCCTTTAGCGCCTTCTTGATGACGATTCCGTTTTTTAGGTCCGAAACTGCAAAATCCAGTTTCTGAAACTTGGGATTCATCGGGCTGTAATAATGAAGCCCATGGATCTGTCCGCTTTGCGAATCCATTTCAGCATCCAGCTGATAAATAATTTCCGGGTGGTCGTCGACCGAAACCCAAAGCAGGGTTTTGGTCGCTGTATCGGCGCTAGCTGAAGCGATCGTTGCCCAAAAAACCAATAGGGATCGAAAAAGCATGTCTGGTTTATAGATTGATTGATTAATTTGGTCAAGTATTGTGTTGATCCATAAAGGTGTTTAATTTCAATAGGTTAATTGTCTTATTTTTTTGTCAAATGGCGTGTATGTTCTAGGCATCCAAAAATACCAAAGTTCACGAGGCTCAAAAGGGGGTTCAATGAAAGTTGCAGTTCTAGGTTCAGGCACGGTGGGTGAAGTTTTAGCAGATGGCTTCTTGAAGCATGGCTATGAAGTCATGCGAGGATCCAGGGATGTTGCAAAACTTTCCGAATGGAAGTCCAAAGCGGGTTCAAAAGCCAAAGTGGGAACTTTCAGTGATGCTGCTCGGTTTGGTGAAGTTTTAGTTCTTGCAGTCAAAGGCAGTGCTGCTGAATCGGCGATTCGCTTGGCTGGAATTGAAAATCTAGAAGGAAAAACGATTCTGGATGCGACGAATCCGATCGCGGATCTTCCGCCGGTAAACGGCGTCCTGCAGTTCTTTACCGACTTGAATCAGTCGCTGATGGAAAAGCTGCAGTTGCTGGCACCTAAGGCAAACTTTGTGAAGGCCTTTTCGTGCGTCGGAAATGCATTCATGGTGAATCCTTCGTTTCCTGGCGGCAAGCCCACGATGTTCATTTGCGGAAACAACGCGAAAGCAAAAGCCAGAACGGCAGAAATCCTAGGCCAGTTCGGTTGGGAATCCGAAGATTTCGGAATGGTCGAAGCGGCGCGCGCGATCGAACCGCTTTGTATGCTTTGGTGCATTCCTGGGCTGACCCAAAACCAGTGGACGCACGCGTTTAAGCTTCTGAAAATGTAGCACTTTGGCGTGAGCCATTAAGTCTCACGATCCGGCGACCCCACGAGACAAATCAGCTCGGAGGTCGCCGGTTCTGCATTTTATGCGGTGCTGAGGCCGGTACACGAAGTGCAATGGCACTGATGTAATGGAATCAGCCTTGAGGATCCCGGTACTTGAAACCGGGCGGAAGTCTTGTCTGCATTGTCAGACTGAATATTCCGCGCAATCGAATTCACTTTTCTGCTGCAAAGGTTGCGAAACCGTCCACTTCCTTTTGAAGGGGCGGGGGTTGGATCAGAAGCCCAAGGCCATCCAGGAAGATCTTTCTTATCTGGATGATTCTGAATTCGTCCAAAGTTACGCCACCCACGAAAGTCGGGAAATGCTTTTCTACCTTGAAGGGGTCCACTGCGCGGCCTGCGTCTGGCTAACGGAAAAGCTTCCGGATTTCTGCCCTGGCGTTGAATTCCTTCAATTGAATCTGGCATCCGGGGTGGCGCGGGTTCGCCTGTATGAAAGTGGAAGCTTTGCGCAGGCGGCGCGTGAAATCGCGCGTTTAGGTTATCGCCCATTTCCGGTGAAGCAGGGCCAGTCGGATGAACTTCGCAAAAAAGAAGACCGAAAACTTCTGATCCAGCTGGGTGTAGCCGGAATGCTTTCGGGAAACATCATGCTTTTGGCAGTCGCACTTTATGCGGGCGCCAGCGGCGCCTTGGCTGAACTTTTCAAGTGGTCAAGCTTCATTCTTTTTCTTCCGGTACTTTTCTATAGCGCAGTTCCTTTTTTCAAAAGCGCATGGGCTTCGCTTCGGGTGAAGCAGGTGTCCATCGATGTACCCATCGTTTTCGGATTGGCGGTAGGAACGGCGGTCAGCATCGTGAACTTGTTCATGGGTTCAGATCAGATCTATTTTGATTCTTTGTCGACCTTGGTCTTTCTTCTGCTTTCGACACGGTACTTGCTAAAAAAGGTGAATCAACACGCTTTAAACAGCAGCGAATGGGCGCACTTTTTAGCCCCTGCAAAAGCTAAAAGATTCATCGGCCATTCGTCAAAAACAGAAACTGTTTCCGTCAATCTGCTTCGCCCAAACGACCTGATTCAAGTGCTGCCGGGTGAATGTTTTCCGGTGGATGGCGTTGTGGTTCAAGGTGAAGGTGCGGTGAACTGTTCACTTCTGACTGGCGAATCGGCGTTGGTGGCTGCATCACCGGGAACAGCCGTCAATGCAGGAACCTGGAATCAGCATTCACCTTTGATTGTTCGGGTTGTTGCTTCGGGCCCGAAAACCCGGTTGAATCGGATTCTGGCTTCGGTCGAATCCAGTTTGCGAAGCCGGGCCCCAATTGTGGCGTACGTCGATCGCGTGGGCCAAGCGTTCGTCGTCGCCGTTTTGGCCTTGGCGGTTCTTGGCTTTTTTATTGGGCTTTTCGTCAGTGGCGTACAGGAAGGGTTTCAGCGCGCACTTGCGATTGCGATTGTGGTTTGTCCTTGTACCTTTGCATTGGCAACCCCATTGGCCATCAGCCTTTCCATCGGACGGGCGGCGAAGGCAGGAATCCTGGTCAAAGGCGCAGATGTTCTTGAAAGACTGAGCCAAGTGCGCACCGTTTTTTTCGACAAGACGGGGACGTTAACCGTTGGCGAACTTCGCGTTTCGCATTGGGATCAATTCAGCGACGGTGCAGCCGAAGCGCTGATGGCACTAGAAATTCGTTCCGCGCATCCGATTGCGCGGGCCGTCCAACGCTACTTTCAAGGTCGATTCGAATGGCTTCCCGAAGTCGAAGATTTTCGTGAACAACCGGGAAAGGGTGTTTCCGGAACGATTCGCGGTGATCGGTTTGAAGTGCGAAGTCACCCTTCTTTGGATCAAACGGTATCGACACGCGTGGGCTTATTCAAGAACGGCGTGATCGTCGGCGCGATGACTTTTTCAGACGTTCTGCGTGAAGATTCAAAATCATCGGTCGATCAGCTCAAGGCCATGGGCCTTCACGTCGGAATTCTTTCGGGCGATGCCGGCGGCCCGGTTCAGGATGTTTCTGGTCAGTTGGGAATCCAGCCTGGCAATTCGTTTTCAGCGCTTTCGCCTGAACAAAAGGCCGAAGTCGTGAAGGGTAGCCCGTTTACGCTGATGGTCGGTGACGGTGCAAATGATGCAGTGGCCTTGGCTCAGGCTCACGCAAGCGTCGCGGTTCAAGGTGGAATGGAAATGAGCCTTCGAGTCGCAAGCGTCTATAGCAGTCAGTCTGGGGTTCGATCGATTCCGGCTTTGCTGGTTTTGGCTCAAGAAACCCTGCGGGTCATTCGCAGGAATCTGGTTTTTGCCGTGGTCTACAACTTGGTTGGGATCGCTGTTGCCTTAAGCGGACGCCTGGATCCTTTGTTTGCAGCAGTTTTGATGCCTTTAAGCGCGTTGACGGTTTTTCTGTCGACGATGGCGGGCACAGGAAAATTAAGGAGGGCTTTTCGGTGAGCATCTTGTTTCTTTTGCTGCCAGTCGCCCTGCTTTTAGGTTTTGGATTCTTGTTCGCTTTTATTTGGGGAGCGTCCGGCGGTCAGTTTGATGACCTCGAAACGCCTGCCCATCGTGTGCTTTTGCCGGATTCAACCGAAGAATTTAAAACAGGAGAGAAACGTCATGTCTGAAACGTCCGTGGCAAGAAAAGAAACCTATTCTTACGATGATGATATCGTAAAAATGTTTTTGATAGCGACCTTGGTCTTTGGGGCCGTCGCGCTACTGCTGGGGGTTTTTATCGCCCTTCAGTTGGCGAACTGGAAGCTGAATCTGGGATTACAGTGGACCACTTTCGGACGCTTGCGGCCGTTGCACACGAACGCCGCCATTTTCGCTTTTGCCGGTAACGGAATCTTTGCGGGGATTTACTATTCAAGCCAGCGTCTGCTTCGGACGCGAATGTATTCGGATCTTTTAAGCCGAATTCACTTCTGGGGTTGGCAGGCCATTATCGCGGCAGCGGCAATCACTTTGCCGCTTGGGTTAACGGTCGGAAAAGAATACGCCGAACTGGAATGGCCAATCGCATGGGTCATCAATATCGTTTGGGTGATCTTTGGATTCAATTTCTTTAAGACCCTTCAGATCCGTCGCGAACGGCACATGTACGTCGCCATTTGGTTTTATATCGGAACGATCGTCACAGTGGCGCTTCTACACGTTTTGAATACAATTCAGATTCCGGTTAGCTTCTGGAAAAGCTATCCAGTGTATTCAGGGGTTCAAGACGCGTTGGTTCAGTGGTGGTACGGTCACAACGCTGTCGCGTTCGTGCTGACAACCCCGTTCTTGGGCTTGATGTACTACTTCCTGCCCAAAGCCGCTGACAAGCCAGTTTACAGCTATCGGCTATCGATTGTTCACTTCTGGTCATTGGTTTTCATCTACATTTGGGCGGGTCCTCACCACCTTCTTTACACGGCTTTGCCTGACTGGGCGCAGACCTTGGGCATGGTGTTTAGCGTGATGCTGATTGCTCCAAGCTGGGGCGGGATGATCAATGGTCTTCTGACTTTGCGGGGTGCTTGGGATCGGGTTCGTCAGGAACCGGTTCTTAAGTTTTTCGTCGCCGGTCTGACTTTCTACGGAATGGCCACTTTTGAAGGCCCACTTCTTTCCATTAAATCAGTCAGTGCGCTTGGGCATTACACCGATTGGATCATCGGTCACGTCCACGGGGGCGCGCTGGGCTGGAACGGCTTCCTGATTTTTGCGATGACCTATTGGCTGGTTCCGAAACTTTGGAAGACCGAACTGTTCAGCGTTCGGATGGCCAATGCGCACTTTTGGATCGGGTTTCTGGGAACGGTTCTTTACATGGTTTCGATGTGGGTCGCTGGAATCACTCAGGGCTTGATGTGGAGAGCGGTCGATGCGTCGGGGCGCTTGGTATATCCCGACTTTGTCGAAACGGTGATCAAGATCGTACCTTTGTACTGGGTTCGTGCACTGGGCGGAACACTTTACCTGTTTGGGTTTGTTCTGCTTCTGATCAACGTCGTGAAAACAGTTCGATCCGCGCCGAAGTCCGAAAAACGCGAGACCGTGTCAGGCCTTGGCCTAGCGGACTCGAAACCTGAAGTTTATGCAGGAAAACCCCATCGGATGTTGGAAGGTTTGCCTGGTGTCTTCACGGTTCTTTCGTTGGTCGCGGTTTTGGTCGGAACTTTCTTTGAATTGGCCCCGACTTTCCTATCAGGCGAATTTGCTCCGACAGTGGTTGGGCTAAAACCCTACACCGGCCTGCAACTTCACGGCCGCGACATTTATGTCCGAGAAGGCTGTTATACCTGCCATTCTCAGATGATTCGTCCGTTGGTTTGGGAAACCAAACGCTACGGTGACTATTCGCGGGCGGAAGAATCGATCTACGATCGGCCGTTTCAATGGGGATCCAAGAGAACGGGTCCGGATCTGGCACGCGTCGGATCCAAGTACCCTGACCTTTGGCACTACCGCCATATGATGGATCCTCGCGAAGTGGCTCCGGGTTCGATCATGCCGGCGTATCCGTGGCTGTTCAAAGGGAAGACCGACTTTGAAATCATTTCGAAAAAACTTTCGGTGATGAAGTCGCTGGGTGTTCCTTATTCGGATGCAGACGTAGAAAACGCGGAAGCAGATGCTCGGCGCGAGGCTCAAGCAATCGCGGACAAACTGATTTCTGAAGGAGCAGATCCAAAAACTGCCGAAAAAGAAATCATTCCGTTGATTTCGTACCTGCAGCGCCTAGGGCAGGACTACAAAAAGGGGGCCATCAAATGATGTCCAGAACCCTTTCCCAAATCGCTGCGCAGCAGTCGTTCATGCTTTGGACGACCTGCGCAGCCTTGGTGATCTTTGGGCTTTTTTTCGCGGCGATGGTCTTTTGGGTCAGTCGCAAAGAACGAGCACCTTTATACGAACATATGAGCCTTATGCCGCTCGCAACGGGGAGTGATCATGAATCATCAAAATGAAAATGAAGATCTAAAACGAACTGGACACATCTATGACGGGATCGAGGAACTGGACAATCCTCCGCCCAATTGGTTCATGGTTCTTTTCTATGTCACCATCGCATTTGGAGTTTGCTATGCAGCTTATTACTTTGTTGGCGAAGGTCAGACGCTGACTGAAGAATACCGCCGAGACAACGACGCAGTCGCATACGCTGCCTACCAACACCAGGTCAAATCGGGACCAGCAAAGATGATTTCGGAAGACGAATTGAAGTCCTTTCTGAAGAATCCCGAAATGAAGGCTAAAGGAAAAACGTCATTCTTAACCAAGTGTGCATCCTGTCACGGCAACGATGGACAGGGCGGAATTGGTCCAAACTTGACGGACGCCTACTGGATTCACGGCGGAAAACTAAGCGACATCGCGAAAACGGTCACGCAGGGCGTGCCTGAAAAAGGAATGCCACCTTGGGGACCACTTATTCCGGCTGAAGAAATTCATTCTTTGACCGTGTTCATTCGGTCATTGGCCGGTACGAAACCCGCTGGGGCAAAAGCACCGCAAGGAGACCTTTTTAAAGCGGATTAATCCATGGAATCGCCCAGTCAGAACACACGACTTTCGACGATCGACGCATCAGGAAATCGACTTTGGGTCTATCCGTCGGATGTTTCAGGGCGATACCGTAACCGAAGAACCTGGGTCAGCGGACTACTGCTTTTGGTTTTCCTGCTTTTGCCTTGGCTCAGAATGGGTGGCCACCAAGCGGTTTTGTTCGATATCTGGAATGGGCGTTTTTCAGTCTTTGGCCTTCGTTTTTGGTCACACGATGCTCCGATCCTTCTTTTTTTGATTGCCGGAGCCGCAGTGTCCCTGGCGTTAGTGACGTCGATCTGGGGACGCCTTTGGTGTGGTTGGGCGTGTCCTCAGACCGTTTTTGTGGATTTGGTTTTTCGGCGAATTGAAAGGTGGATTGAAGGCGACGCTGTTCGAAGAAGACAATTGGATCAAGGTCCTTGGAATGAAGATAAGGTTTCTAAGAAAATCTTCAAATGGGTGGCCTACTTCTTTGTAGCCCTGATCATCAGTCACAGCTTTGTGGCTTATTTCATCGGAACAGAAAAGCTTGCGATCATGATCAGTCGATCACCAGGAGAAAACCTGGGGACGTTCACTGCGATGAGCATCATGACTGCTGCGGTGCTTTTTGATTTTGGCTGGTTCCGAGAACAGTTCTGCACCCTTCTTTGCCCCTATGGACGGTTTCAGTCGGTCCTGATGGATCAAAGATCCTTAGCCATCGTTTATGATTCCAAAAGGGGCGAACCCAGACGGGGTGCGGCGGCAGCCCAAAAGCAGAATCAGGGTGACTGCATTGATTGCGAAAAATGCGTCCATGTTTGTCCCACGGGCATCGACATTCGAAACGGTTTACAGATGGAATGCATCGCCTGTACTGCGTGTGCGGACGCTTGCGATGGGGTCATGGAAAAAATCGGAAAGCCTGTCGGGTTGGTTCGCTATTCATCGGTTCAGGAAAAGGGTCTGAAAAGATTTGCGCGGCCCGGGGCCTATTTCTTGGTTCTTTGTGTTTTGATTTCTGGGTTGTACTTCGTCTTGGCAAAACGGGAACCCGTTGAATTGACCTTGATTCGAAAAGTCGGTGCTCCTTACGAAGAAGTTCTGCGCCCAGGTCAGGAAAAAGAAATCGTCAATTCATTCAAGTTGGATCTTTTGAACCAGACTTTCGAAACCATCGAGGTCGAATTTGCGCAGCCCGGGCCCGGGGTTCCGATTGGCCTTCAGTGGGTTTCGTCGGGATTGCCGGCAAAGCTTGCCGCAGGTGAATCGCGTCGAATTGACCTATTCGTACGATTTCCCGTTTCGCAGGTGAAAATGGGAAGCGGAAAAGCAGTCTTAGAAACGGTGACAAATTCCCCGGCTTTGCCGGTTGCATCGGTTCAGAAACAGGAGGTTCCCCTTGTCGGTCCCTTACGTTGATTCGGCAACTTGGGTTCCTGCTGCTGTTTTGGCGGCAAGCCTTTTGGGAAGTCCTCACTGCGTTTCCATGTGCGGTGGGTTAGTGGTCGCCAGCGTTCGCGGGCCCGCGTCCTGGATGGGTTATCATTTTGGCCGACTGGTGGGATACCTTGCGCTAGGGGCTTTGGCGGGATTTTTGGGAAGTCAGATTCTTTCGGAATCTGTGGATTCCAAGTTCCTGTCGATCTTTGCTGCTTCAACGATGGCGGCGGCATTCTTCGTTGCGGGCTTTCGGGTCTGGCGCGGAAAATCGTTACATTTAATGGTGTTGCCCGGTGCCGTGTATTCAAAACTGAATCAGAAGTGGTCGGGAAGCTCCGCGGGGATGGGGGTGCTTACAGCTTTTCTTCCCTGCGGTTGGCTTCATGCCTTTGTGCTGGGCGCGGTGGCTACACAGCGCCCAAGTCTTGGGGCGGGGTTCTTATTTCTTTTTTGGCTAGGAACTTTGCCGGCGCTCAGCGCGGCGCCTTGGCTACTGCAACGGATTTTTCGCCCAGTCATTTTGCGATCGCCTAGAATTGCGGCGATGGTGTTGATGGTCGCCGGCCTGGTCAGTGTATCGGTCAAGGTCTACCCGTTGTTGCAAACAGCCCCCAATCTTAGCTGTCACTAGGTTTTTTGAGATTGGGCCTTGATCTGTCAAGTCAACCCTGAAAGGGTTGAGTCATGAAACAAATCGAAGCGGTCAAAAAGTACATTCAGCTGGTTCAGGACTTGAATTTTACTGAGGAATCCACCGCGGGGCTTCTGCATCGCGACTATCTGCAGTGGGAATTGCCGAATCTATTGAACAAGCAGGGACAAAAAAGCGGCGCGGCCGATTCTTTTCGTCGAATGCTAATGGCCAAGGAAATTCTTCAGTCGCAATGCTATGAAATCACATCGATCTTGGAACAAGGTTCTACGGTCGTGATGGAATCCACATGGGTCGGGACCTTGAAGAATGGCCAAGTGATGAAAGCCTTCTTCTGCATGTACTTTGAATTTCTAGACGGAAAGATTCACCGCGTTCGAAACTACGACTGTTTCGTCACAGGCTGATCCAGCGTTTCCAAAGATCTTTTCTGAACCGAAGATAAAGAATCAGGGCGATGAACGCGATCCAGGCTTCAATCGTGTACAGCCTGCGTGCCATCATCAGATCGGGCGGAACCGACGCTGCTTTTCCCATCAGGGGTCCGATGGATCCGTCGGCAGGCCGCAGGATCACCAAAACCATATAGGGGCAGTAAAGAAAGTCAGCCAAGAAATTCAGGATGACGGCTGCGTCTAAAACACGAATCAAAGGACGGGCTAGGTTTTTCATCTTCACCCAGCTTAGCGAAGCCTTTATTCGATCTCAACCAGTTCGACTTCTGAAATCAGATCGCTGTAGGGCGGGATCATTCCACCCGCACCCTTGCTTCCGTAAGCCATTCGGTAGGGGATGAAGATTTTGCGCTTTTCGCCTTTTCGGATACCGGCTAGGCCACGGTCCCATCCCCGGATGACTTGGCCGTCACCCAAGGTGAACTTAAAGGGTTGTCCACGGTCAAAACTGGAATCGATCACTTTTCCATTACTAGTTAAGATCATTCGGTAGTTCACGACTAAAGTGTCGCCTTCCCTGGCCGAAGGACCATTGCCTTCCTTTAAGATGATTTTTGAAAACTTCGTTCGGGGATGCAGCTTGGCTTCGACGTTGGAAATTGAAAAGGTGATGCTGACTAGAGTCAGTGCAGTAGTAAAAAATTTGAAGGGTGTCATGGGGTCTCCTGTGTTGTCTGTGGACTTAGGAAAAAACAGAGGATCCGTCAAAAAGGGGTCTGCGTGCGCATTCGGCTCAATTCTTTGAGCCGCTGAGAAGCTTCCGGAAAGTAATCAGGTGCCCCATCAAAGCTGCCCCCACAAAAAGCGGCGCAATCCAGGCGTAGGGCAGGTAAAAAACCAATTGCAATGGGACCTGAAGGGGCCAAGAAAAAGGAAAGGGCGATGACATCACCACAACCCGAAGGACGTTCACCAGAAAAATAAATCCGATCGTGTTCAAGATCCAAGCGACATCGCGCGCGTACTTTTCGTTTTTAAAAAGTGGAATCGACGCCAGCGACAATAGCCCAGTCAGAATGTCCCAATTTTGCCCGGTCCAAGTCATCGTTTCTGGAATCGTTCCTTGCTTGGCCCAGTGGTGAAGAATCAGTTCCAACGGAAAACGAAAAGCCTGAAACCCGACCAGAATCACAAGGGGTTGGGTCGTTGCGATCATTTTTCCCATCTTCGAAAAAGCAAACGCAACGCTTCCTAAGATCACCGACGCCATCAAGATTGGAACCCAGGGCATCGGGTGGTTCAGGATCAAGTGGGATTGAATCACCGCAGAAAAAATCCCCAAATAAACCAAGAATCCGATCTGCGCTTTTCTTAGACCCGCTTTTTTGAATACCCACAAGAACCCCGCCAGCATTAGGGCTGCAAAAACGGTGAAAAGAATTTGGCTGCCGGTATCGGCCTGAATGAAGCGAAGCAAATAAGGGTTCATGGTGAAAGTCTAAGGGTTGATCTTTCAGAAGTCATCGATCACACTTTAAGAATGAAAAATTTTCTAGTGATGGGGTTCGTACTGAGTCTTTCCTTAATGGGCTGTGGAAAATCTGAAATTGGCGAATCGTGCGCGACTTCGGGCCAGACCGACGACTGTGTTGATGGTGCGGTCTGTACATCGGTTTCTGGCAAGAACGTGTGCAAGAAATCCTGCACGCAGCAAAGCGATTGCGCTTCAGGTGAATCCTGTAACGGTGTTTCAGGATCCAGCGCAAAAAGCTGCCAGTAATTTAAGGTCGAACCAGATCGGCGAATTCCACCCAGGAAATCGCCGCAAAACGGTAGACCGAATGCGGGGTCAGCAGCAAGACAGGTTCTCCGCGGCTTCCGCGAACCAGGGTTGCACCTGATCTCTCGATTTCGGTCCCGTCTTTTTCATAACGGCGAACGACTTCGACCCTTCCGCCGTTCTTTGCAAATCGTGACTGGAAAAAGTAAAGGACCAGATCTTCTTGTCCAGGCGTCAGTTCTCCCAGCGATTCCATCGTTTGGCCCAGGCTTTTGATCTTGTTCTGCGCTTCCGTGCTTAGGGATTGAAGTAAGGCTTCCGCAGTTTTAGGTGCCGTCCGCTTTCCTTGCTTTCCTAATTCTTGGGACCAATCCGCAGAAAAGTGAAAGTCCATCGCGACGTCATCTCCGTCTTGTTGCGAAATGTCTTTGTAAATTTCTCCGAGAACCCAGTGATCAAACATCATTTCAAAAGCCAGATAGGGAAGGTCCTTGTGGTTTTCGGGCTTAAGGTAGCCTTGTGAAAGCAAAAGTATGCGTTTGCCGTTTTCGTCCTTCACCGCATACATGAAGCGATCGACTTCTTTTCCCTGGTCTGTCGAACGGGCTCGGACCACCCGGATTTCAGCGTTCAGTCGGGCAGCGACATCAAAAGCCCAGTCCAAGGCGGAATCGGGTGATTTGTTCAGTATTCCAAGTTGTCGGAAGCGGTACCCTTCGACGTCGAGCCGGATCAGGTCTTCGCGCGAAATTTCGGTCAATCCAATCGGGTTTGCACCAAGAACCAGGGCGTCGTTTGGAATTTCGAAAAAGGGAACCCTTGGCCGAACGGGTTCGGGCCCGCTGGGTCGCTGACTTGGCCGAACGGTTCGTTTCATTGAAAACTTTGGGAAGGGTCTGGGAATGGGGGAATCCCATTTTTGAATTCGATTCGCATGCAGCATGACTTTGCGTAAGGAAGCGGACGTGTGATAACTGCCGGCATCGATCAGAAGACTGATTCCACCTGCGACAAACCAGTCATAGCTTTTGGTCTGGATCCCTAGAATTCGGATCGTTTTGGTCTTTCCTCCACCGTCATAAAAGCCAACGACTTCTTTTCCAATCAGTGATCGGGCAAGGCGCACTTGATGGTTGTATTCTTTGACCGTCGTGATGCCGAATCGCGCAAACACATTGGGATCAACTGGGCCGTCGGGAATCTGTTTCACCAGTTCTTCGGTTTGCACTTTGGTCAGTTGAAAGTCGCACGGAAGCGCAGGAAGGTTTTCCGACCTTTCCGGGCCCGCTTGGGCAGTGGCGGTGGCAAAGATCAAAAGAAGTCCAGCTGCAGATTTCACAAGATCTTATCGGCAGAAAGGGGCCCGAAGTTAAGTCGCAACCCTCGGAAAGTATAGGCTAATTTATATGCAAGTTGGATCAGTATCTTGCCAACGATCTTCGCAAAAAGTGAAAATCTGGTAGGCTTAAGGGATGCTGAAAAATTACTTGAGCGCGGCTGTTCTGCTGTCCAGTTTGATCGTCTATGAATCGCGAGCCTGCGACGACGAACCGCCAACTGCGGTGCCGCATGGTGAAATCAAGGTGCAGGGAGACCTGATCGTTCGAGCGGTTGCGGTCGATATTGGTTCTGAAAGAATTTCAAAGTCGATCACTTACCGCGTGAAGGGCGATCAAGCAGTTTCGGCAAGTTTTAGTTTTCCATTTTGGCTTCCTTTGGATTGCGGCGATTCGGGTACTGAGTATCAGCCGCACTGCCGGGTTTTTCGAAAAGATCAGCTTGAGATTTTGGTTGAAGCCAACGGAAAGAAGCCCGATTCCCTTTTGAATCGCATTCGCTACGCTTCGAAGAATCGCGTCCCAACGGATGTTTCGGACGAAGTCCTGCGGCGCGGCTGGGACAAGGTCATTTCGAATTGGGACGAAGTGATGGAGAAACTACCGACCAGCGAAAAGGACGCCTTGGTCGAAAAAGGTGTTCTGAGCGCGACGACGACCTATGGCCGTTCTTGGTACAACAACCTTGAAGGCCAACTGATTCTAAACGATCGAGATGTTTCCGCCGAACTGAAGCAGGCCAAGGTCGATATTGACAGGAAAGAGATCCAGGTGGTCCAGGGTCAGAAAAATCTTCAGGACGAAGAATGGATCAAAAAAGGATACTACGAGTTCAAGAAGAAAGAATATTCGGCCAATTGGGAAAAGACAGTCCAAGTTCAATGGACCGAAGAACTGAAACCGGCAAGGGATTACGTGGTGAAGGTAACTTACGTTCCGTTTTCAGGCATCCTTCCCAGCTACGTGGAACACGTGTCTGGAAAAGAAAGCGACCACAATTGGAAGAAAGTTTATTGCATTACGCCCGCCGAAGCTAAAGGCATTACCCGTAAGGCCAAGTCCAGCTATGAAACGGATGCAAAAAGTATCAGTGTTCAGTTGAGCGATACGGAAGCGGCAGTTGAAGATTTCACGCTTCGCATCGAAAAGCCCGGTGCCGACACATCCATTGTTTCGACCTGTTGGGATGGGCTGAAAAAAACAGGTCCAAAGACCTTTGAATTCAAGGCCAAGAACTTCAAAGTTCCAAGGAATCTAGAAGTGGCTTTTTATATCGCAAAAAAGAATTGACCCTGACGTAACGTCAGACCCTAGACTGGGGTCATGGCTTACACAGTGAAAAAACTTGCGCAGTGGTCTGGAGTCAGCGTTCGCACCCTGCATTTCTATGACGAAATCGGGCTTCTGAAACCGGCCCGAGTCACGGAAAACGGTTACCGACATTACGATAAACCCGAACTACTTCGGCTTCAGCAGATTCTTTTCTATCGAGAACTGGGTTTTGAACTGAAAAAAATTCAAGAAATCTTGTCAGACCCAGCGTTCGACTCGATCCAAGCGTTAAAGCAACATCGAAAGACCTTGACGAAAGACTTAGAACGAACTGGGAAGCTGATTGAAACCATCGACAAGACTTTGGCTGATCTAAAGAAAGGTAAGAAAATGAAAGACCATGAACTTTTTCAGGGATTTGATCCGAAGAAGCAAAAACAGTACGAGTACGACCTGGTCAACCGCTATGGGAACCAAGTGAAATCTGCAATCACTGAATCTAAGGCAAAAACTGCAAAGTTCACAAAAGCGGATTGGGCAAGGGTCAGCACGCAATGGGAATCCATCCTTTCTGATCTTTCCGTTCAATTCAAAAAGGGTTCGGCACCGGATTCAAAAGCAGTTCAGGCGGTTGTCGAAAGGCACTTTCGTTGGCTTCATCGGTTTTGGACACCCACAGCAGAAAGCTACGCGGGACTGGGGCAAGGGTACACTGCGCCCGAATGGAGCAAGGCCTTCCAAGCTCACGACAACCAGCACCCGAGGTTGGCTTCTTTTCTTGCAGACGCGATTCAGGTCTTTTCAAAAGGAATTTAGAATCGATCATGAGCTTCGAGAAGCTTCAAAATCAGGGCTTTTTCCTAACCCAGATCGAATTACCTGCAACGATCCGTCAGTTCGTGTTGGCTCGGGTTTGGAAAGAATTAGATCAAGCTTTGGCGAAAGAAGCTGGGCCTGGTGGAAGAATTTTCCAGTATCTTTCGGGCCATGCCCAGTTTTCCCAGATCGAATTCATCATTTCAATTCGTTCGTCCCGGGAATTTCCCGACGATGATGGGATTTGGCACGACGATGGATCACGTAAGCTGGCTTTCAGTCTTTCGTTAACTTTGGATCCCCAGGCAATCCAAGGGGGATGCCTTGAGGTTCGTCGCAAAGGACAGATTGAATCTTCGAAAATTTCGACGCCTGAATTCGGAACCCTGATCGTTTTTGCGACCGGCGAAACGCCGGAAATCCATCCCGGTTACGAACACAAGATCGGGAAAGTCACCGCTGGCGAACGAATCGTAATGGCCGGCTGGTGCACTTAATTCTTTTAGTTTGTTTCCATTCCGATGGCTTTCAACCAATCCGGGGTGGCTTCGACCAGTTTTCGCGCATGAACGTCGAAAAGCGCGAAAGTCATCGTCGCTTCAAAACAAAGTTCGCCTTTTTCGTTGAGTATCGTCTGTTTGAGCGTTCCGATTTTTTTATTGTAGGCCAGCCCCTGCGTTTCAATCACGATCTTTTCGCGTAAGCGAAGCTCTTTTCGAAAGCGCATCTGCCATTCCAGAATCGTAGGGCCTAGGCCTGATTCACGGATCTTGTCGACGCCGTAACCGCGCGATGTGATCAGTTCCCAGCGAGCTTCTTCCAGGATCTGCAAATACGTCGCATTGTTCACGTGACCAAAGGTGTCCAAGTGCGCTTCACGAATGACCAACGGGTATTGAAACTTGGGATAGTCCATTAGAAGTCCATTTCTCGGCCAGCAGCGGTCGTGGCTTCGATGCTTTGTATGATGGATGCCTTCTTTTTGCTTGCCACGGTGGGGCCGATTTTTCCGGCGATGCAGTTTTCCAAAAGCCGATTCAAACGAAGGATTTGTTTCCAGTCTTTTGCAACTTGATCGGCAAAGTTTTTCGAACTGTAGACTTTCTTTGAATAAGGTTTCCAAACAAAGAAAGCCTGAAGCTTGATCCAATCAGCCTTCGGGTGATTTGGGTCAAAACCACGAGGCATTCGTGAAGAAGTTTTTTCATCTGAAAATCCGCCGTCAAATGCCTTTGCGAATTCGCGATCCTTGAAAAGCTTTTCAAAAGGGCTTGGGTCTTTGGCGATCGCTTCGCGAATCAGTCGGACCTGTTTGGAAGATGGCATGTAAAGACCGCCGGCGATCAAAACGCTGTCTTTTGGGTCGTCGCTATTGATCAGGAAAAACAGGTTCGGGTTTCCTTCGAACCGAGATTCTTTAGGGCGCGAAGCCGAATAGGCCATCCAGCTTTTGAACACTCCTGACTTTTCTTGGATGCGATTCGCGGGACGCTTCAGCCGACCGATTCCTTTTAAGGGAAAATGATAGTCAGGAGCCAAGGGTCGCAGGTGCCTTGAAACGGACGATGCCAAATGAACCAAGGGCTGTCTGAGAACGGCTTCATACTGGTCACGGTTTTTTTCGAGCCACGCGGGATTGCGTTGCCGACCGGCCTTTTTCAAGAAAGCGACCGTTTCGGAAGAAAAGAGCGGGATGTTTTGCATAGAGACGATCTACACCGTTCGATCGGGGGTCGTCACGAGCTAAAAAAGGCTGAAATTACAATAGGTTAAAAATAATTGACTTATTTAGTCATGAATTGTAAAAATGGGTCCGCTTGAGGAGCCAACCGATGCGAAAACTGACCCTTCTGACCTTGGGACTGGCCCTGACTTCGTCAGTGGCGCTAGCCCAGACCGAACTTAAAGTACGAGGCCCGGATGATCTACTTTCAAGCCTGACTTCCGTAAAGGACAGAAGATCGGCGATCAGGGCGTTGGCTGAATTGGAAATCCAATTGTCCCGCCACAAAAGTTACATGACCCAAGATTGCTTTCGTAAGCTTTCCGATCTGCTGGAAAAAGGTCGAACGAACGCGAACGGCGGTAAGATTCAAGAAGTCGCAACCGCAGCAAGAAAAGTCGATGAAAACAAAACGGATTGGCTGAGCCGTTGTGCCGTTAATCCTTTGACCGGAGGTGGCCAATGAGAAAATGGAACACTTTCGCATTTTTGACTTTCGTCGCAATGACCGCAGCTTCGTGCCGCGAAACCACCATTGTGGCTCAGTCTCCGCACGAATTCTACATTCAGAACGGCTTTCAGGGATACAGCGGCGCAAACGATGTCGTCGTCACGCGTCTAGAGGGATTTGTTCCGGAACCAGGGTCAATCATGGTCGATAGCTACAAGTACCGACCCCTGCGATCCTTGATTCACTTTGACCTTAGCAAAAGCCTGCACAAGATTCCTTGCGACCCTAAGTTGGATGTCGTGAAAGCGGTACTTTACCTTCACCGTTACAAGCAGTGGGTCATTACCGGCGGCCCCGTGGATATGGCTATTCAGCTCTATTCATTTCCGGAAAGCCATAAGTCGTTTCTTCAGGGCGCAAATTTTGACGCCGCGACCGGATATACAAAGCCAGAAATGGACAACGTCTTCATCAATAGCGGACACCCCGGAAATGTTCGTCAATGGATGGCGTTCAATCTCAGTCGGTCGTTAGTTCAAAAGTGGATCTGTGATCCGTCATCGAACAAAGGAATGGTCCTGAAGTCGGGAAGCGAAGAAGACAGTGTTCTGATGGATCCACGCGGTTACGCAAACTTCTTTTCTTCAAATGCGACAACCGACTCGGCCGGAAATAACGTTACCGAACTTCGTCCTATGCTTTACATCGAATTTTCGGACACTCCGAATGGGGTTCCGGGCGAAGCTACTAAAAGTAACCCAGGCGGTCGCACGGCGGCCCCAAGCTACGACCCAGCCGACTTTGAACCTTTGCGTAAGTTCGAACTACTGAGGGATTCTAACTCATGAAAGCTCTTCTCCTACCATTCGCAGTTCTGCTTTCGACCCAAAGCAGCTTTGCAGCAAAAGATCTGACTGAAACTCAGCGCGTGATGGCGGAATTGAACGGAGTTGACGTTACCTTGACTTGGTTAGACCAAGAACTGGATTCCAGTTCGGCGTCGAACTGCAGCGAGGTCATGGATTCAAAATTGGTACGACTAGAAATCTTAATGGATCGCGCGGAAGCGAAGACAGAAGAAGGAATTGCTGTCCTTCAGTCGGAAAAGCGCTTGAAGCGCCTTCGCGCAAAATTGAAGATGAAGCGGATAGCCGGAATCACCAAGAAGATGGAACGAAAGTCAGAGCGCTTCAAGAAAATTTCCGAACGCTGCCGCTATGACAGTACAATGTCGGCAGGTGACCGCCTTGATTTGGCAAGCCGCTTGGTTCATCTTTCCCTTCGCCAGCGGACCCTTTCAACGCGACTAGAAGTTCTGCTTCGCGATTATCAGCGTTAGTGGTGTTCGACCCAAAGTAGAACTGCTGAAACGGCCGAAAGCGCGACCAATGCGGGCGACAGTTCTTTGCGTCGACCGGCGACGGCATACAAGACGACGTGACTGATGAATCCCCAAAGAAGCCCCTGTGTGATCGAAAAGGTCAGGGGGATCAGGACGACCGTAAGAAACGCGGGGACCAAATCTTCGAAATTTTTCAGGGGAAGGTGCAATACGCTTCGGAACATCAAAGCGCCGACCAGAATCAAAACCGGAGCCGTGGCGAACGCGGGGACACTGGACGCAATCGGTGCGATGAAAAAACAAGGCAGAAAGCAAAGCGCTGTTACGATCGATGCTTTTCCGGTTCGAGCACCGCTTTCAATTCCGGCGGCGCTTTCAACAAACGCTGTACCGGACGAAGTTCCAAAGATTCCGGCTGTTAGTGTCGCCCATGCATCGACGATCAGCCCTTCACGCAGATTCTTGGGTTGGCCATTTTTTTCAGTCAGGCCGGTGGCTTCGGATACTCCGACAAAAGTCGAAATCGAATCAAAAAGATCAGTCAGCACCATTGCAAAGATTGCGGGCAATAGCGCCGGCTTAAGCGCGCCCCAGATATCCAGTTTAAAGAAGACCGATTGAAAGTCAGGCATCGAAAAAATTTCGCCTTGAGGCAAGGGTGCTTGTTTAAAAATGAATCCCAAAGCAGTGACCGATAGAATGCTGATCAGGAAAGCTAACGGGTTTTTCTTGTGAAAAAGGAACACGGCCAAAAGCAGCCCGGCCAACATCAGAAGAAGCTTTGCATCGATCTTTCCCAACTTCACGAAGGTCACAGGATCGGCGGCGACAAATCCCGAATTTTTCAATCCGATGAAGGTCAGAAAAATTCCGATCCCTGCTGCAGACGCCAGGCGAAGGCTATGGGGAATGGCGCCCGCGATTTTCAAACGAATCGGGGTCAGTGAAATCAAAAGAAAAAGAACGCCCGCCCAAAACACGATTCCAAGCGCTGTTTGCCAAGGGATTCCTTTTCCCAAGATCAGAGTAAAAGTAAAAAACGCATTAATTCCCATTCCCGGGGCAACGGCAAATGGAAGCTTGCCGTAAATTCCCATCAGCAGTGTCATCAAGAAACTGAGAAGAACGGTTGCCGTTAGGACCCCCGAAAAAGCCATCCCGGTGCCTTGCGTTGATAGAATCGCAGGGTTGACGATGACGATGTATGACAGGGTAAAAAACGTGGTGATACCCCCGATCACTTCATTTGCGTTCGTTCGATTCATAGGAGTTAATAGGGGAGCATGAAAGCCGAGGAAATACAACCGTACGGGCCCGTTCGCGAAATTGACAAAGACTTATTCGTGGTCGATGGCGAGTGGTATGAAACTTCTTTTCGAAGAAGGATGACGATCATCCGCAGAAAAGATGGCGGCTTGATCATTCACAACGCTGTCCAGTTTCAGGAAAAAGATTACAGCGAACTAGAAAAACTGGGTCGGGTGGATTGCATCGTTGTTCCTAACGTACTTCACGACAGTGATGCACCGGCGCTTAAAAGGCGTTTCCCCGGAGCGCAGGTCTTCGTTCCGCTTCGCGGGATGAAAAAACAATCCGCCAGAATGCAAGTCACCGGAAGCCTTGAAAGGGATTGGCCCTATGCTTCGGAAGTAGCGGTTGTTCCGTTCGAAGGGTGGCTGGGTGAATCTGCTTTGATTCACCTTTCAAGTAAGACTTTGATCCTGACGGACATGTCTTTCAACATGAAGCACTCGGATTTCAAAAATGACCTAGAACGAAGAACGGCCGGAAAGTGGAACGGGATTCTAGATCAATTTGGACCCAGTCGTTTTTGTCGGTGGGTCGTTGCACCGAACAAGGATTACGTCACAACGGCGATCAGAAAAATTTGTGAATTCAGTTTCGATCGGATCATCGTCAATCACGGTCAAATATTGGCTACAGGTGGACGCAAAGCGCTGATCGATGGTTTTCAGAATCGGTACGGGCCCATGGGGCTAGGAATTCTTTTTGCGGTGGGACTTTCTTTTTCGGCACAAGCGGCCCCCGTTCAACCCGACTGGTCAGAAAACGCAGTGATTCCAGTTGGCGGGCGCGCAAACCCTTACGGTTTCGGATCTGCCGATCTTGACCGCGCGATTCAAAACGGGAAGCACCACGCATTGGAATACCCGGTAGAAACGACGGCTGCTCTGGCGCCTTATGGGCCTTTGAAAAAAGTGACGTCAGGAAGACTGGCCGGGCTAGGGGGGATCCGATCTTTTGATGATCTGACTGCTTGGCTGGGGCTTGGACGCTATCCTACGCAGGCTTCGCAAAAAGGGATTGCAACGACGTCCCCTTACTTTGTTCCTGTTAGCGTAACGGCAAAGACCGAAAACTTACGGATGGGTGTCACTTTGATCCAACGCCGTTTTTCGTCTGGAACTGCGGTTGGAATGACGATGTCATGCGCTTCTTGCCATGCCACCGAACTTTTTGGGCGCCCCGTTTTAGGGCTGACGAACCGTTTTCCAAGATCGAATGATTTTTTCAGGTTGGGAAAGGTGGCGGTTCGAGCAACGTCCCCCGGTCTTTTCAAGTCGGTCGCCGCTGCAACACCTGCCGAAGTCGACTTATTCAAAGAGCTTCGCGCGGCAACGCTAAAGATCGAAGCGAAGAAACCTCAGGCATTGGGTCTGGACACTTCACTGGCGCATGTGGCGCTTTCTTTGTCGCGACGATTGCCTAGGCCCGATTTCGAAGCGCTTCGCACCGAAGTTGCTGATAGTAAACCTGCACCGTGGTTTACGTTGAAATATAAAACGCGCTGGCTTTTGGATGGGTCTGTAGTCAGCGGAAATCCGATTTTGACGAATTTCATTTGGAACGAAATTGGGCGTGGTTCCGACGTTGCCGATATTTCGGATTGGATCGATCGAAATGAAGTGACGATTCAGGAAATGACGGCAGCTGTTTTTTCGACCGAAAGCCCTAGGTTTACTGATTTCTTTCCTAAGGACCAAATTCGCTTGGACCAGGCCAAAGCCGGTGAAGGAATTTTTAATCAAGCCTGCGCCGGCTGCCACGGGACGTATGTCAAAGCCTGGAATCGACCCGAATCACCGGATTCATTGGAAACGACAGAAGTCCTTTATCCTAACCGAACGCCCGTTCGCGATGTCGGAACGGATGCGCATCGACGCGAAGGAATGAAATCCTTGGCTGCGCGCTTGAACGGTCTGGATCTTTCCAAGAAACACGGGATTCGTATTCAGCCACAAAAAGGTTATGTACCGCCGCCGTTGGTAGGAATCTGGGCCAGGTGGCCTTACTTTCACAACAATTCAGTGCCCAACCTTTGCGCTTTGCTGACGGCTGCAAAAAATCGTCCGTTGACCTACTGGGCCGGGCCCGCAAATGATCCGGCGAAAGACTTCGATAAAGATTGCAATGGGTACCCGACGGGTACCCAGACCCCAGCGCAGTGGAAAACCCGGGCCGAATTCTTTTTCGACACGCGAAAGACCGGGTTAGGAAATTTTGGACATGATGAAGGAATCGTCAGTCGGGGCGGCAAAGACCGGTTCAGTGCCGTTGAAAAGTCCCAGCTGATTCAATTCTTGCAAACTTTGTAAGCGATTATCGGATTAAAGTTCGCCGGTGTTGACGACGTCAACAGCGGTGCCCTTGAGCGTAAACGCCAGATTCTTGATTCCGACGGCGTCTTCTTTTGGGTCTCCGGTGCCCAGGCTTCGTGACAAAGGATAAGGGTCGCTTTCACGAAGTGCTTCCATATAAATGGAATCAAATTCTTTCACGCCCGAAGGCATCATTGCGGTCAAGGTCCAGCCATGCGTTTCGTTACGCAGGCCCATTTTCATTTCCTTGTACTTGAATCCGGAAAACAAACCGCCCTTGCGAAGGATCCGAAAAGTGAAGTCGCCACCGGTCGATGCGCTGAAGTTTTGGTCCACTTTCAAAGAAATCACAGGGAAACCGGATTCACGCATCAAGACGACACCCTGCTTGCAGCGTTCGGTCGTGAATTCGTCCAAAACTTTTCCGCTGTTTCGGTACTGAATCTTTTGTATGGTTCCCAATTTGTCCAAGTAAGCGATCAAGTCGTAAACAGCGCCGGGATAGTTGTCGGTCGTGACCGTGACTAATGTGACGATGGCCGAATGCCCAGACTGAGGGGCGGCTAACGCCTGTGCCCCCAGAAGAAATCCGCCTAAAATTCCGCTGATGATCGATGCCCTGGTGAAAAAAGCTTGAATCCCCATAAAGTCCCCACTGTTTTGAAGATACGGGCAGCTCTCATTTATGGGGCTGGAAGTCAATCGCGTGTTGGCGGATCTAACCCAATGAAATTACTTGGCTTTGTCTGACTAAAGGGGAAGGTTCCGCTGGTCAGGTACTTTGGGTACCAGGCGCAGGGTCCGAACCTGGCCTTTTTGCGGTCTTCGGTGGGCAGCGTTTTGTTGTGGGGGCTGGGCTAGGTTTGACGCCCAGCCTAGTTTTTCAAAGATCGTCAGCATTCGGTAAGTCAGGTCTATTTCAAGGAAATCAAACCCAAGTCGGGCTGAATGAGGAAAGCTGTGGTGGTTTGCGTGCCAGCCTTCACCCAGCGTCGCAAGTGCGATCAAAGGATGGTTTCGGCTATCGTCCATCGAATCTTTTCGCGTGTAACCCCAGGTGTGGCAAACGGAATTCACAGCAAAAGTCGCGTGTAGCCCAATGACGATCGCCACGGAAAAGCTGTAGTGTGCGCCGGCGCCAAAAGATGCAAATGCCGACGGCATCCATGCGTTCCCCAGGCCGTGAAGGACCAAAAGAATCGGAATCTGTACGAATAAAAGAAGGTTGCTGTGTCGGTCGATCCATTCGATGGGTTCAGGGAAACGAACCCGCATGGTTTCTGAAAGCGCGCGATCGAACGTTTTTGGGTCCAAAAGCCAGCCGACGTGTGCGTACCAAAACCCGCGAACGGACGGCGAATGGGGGTCGAATTCCGTTTCAGCAAAACGGTGGTGCAGCCAGTGTTGAGCAACCCAGCGTTTGATCGGGCCAATTCCAGCCGCATTTCCCATCAATGCCAAAATGAAAGCCAGGCCGGGTTTTGCCTGAAAAGATCGGTGTGTGAAAAGACGATGGTAGCCCGCCGAGATTCCCAGCATTCGAATAAAAAAGAATAGGGCAGCCAGGATCAAATCACCGGCCTTAGGGCGGACCACCGTGATGGCAAAAAAAGCCATCGCGTGAATCAGGATCAAGCCGAATCGATTTTTTCTCGCGACGCGCGTTCCATAGCTCATGGTGAAGGCCTCGGATCCCAGTTTTTCCGAATACGCTTATATCCCTATTTTTGGACTAATTCAATCAAGTACTATGGGCAAGCGGCCGGGAAGTTGCTTAAATTGCACTTAAAGATCAAGTATTTAGATTCTAAGTCGCTTGGCCCCCCGAAGGTCTGCAAAGACCTAACCTTTTCCTGAACTTGGCAGCGATCAGGGAATGGTATTCGGTCGTTATGAAACAACTTTTGGTTTTTACGGCGTTCTTACAAATTTTTGTGGGTGCTTCAGCCATGGGTTCAGAAAAGCCCTGGTACGAGAAGATCAGCCTTCGAGGGTATACACAGCTTCGCTACAACCGACTTTTGGAAACCAACGGACTTTTGAAATGCGAACAGTGCGACAAGTCCATTGGCAACAACGGCGGCTTTTTCTTTCGCCGGGGGCGATTGATTTTTTCCGGAGACGTGCATGATCGCGTCTACATTTATATCCAGCCCGATTTTGCATCGGATGGCGGCGCAGTTTCTCAGATCTTTCAGATGCGCGATGCCTATTTTGATGTTGCCCTGGACGCGGCCAAGGAATTTCGGTTTCGATTGGGTCAAAGCAAGATTCCCTACGGCTTTGAAAACCTTCAGTCATCGCAGAATCGCGCGCCCTTGGATCGCGCGGATTCTTTGAATAGCGGTGTCGCCAACGAGCGCGACATCGGCGTGATGTTTTATTGGGCGCCAGCTGAAATTCGAAAGCGTTTTCGCGATCTTCAGAACGCTTCCATGAAAGGGTCAGGCGATTACGGCGTTTTCGGGCTTGGGATTTACAACGGTCAGACCGCAAACCGTTCTGAAATGAACAACAACCGCCACATTGTGGCTAAGTTCACCTATCCAGTCGCATTGCCGGGTGATCAGATCGTCGAAGCCGGCGTCAGCGGCTATTCGGGACTTTTTTCGACTTCGGCAAATACTGAATTTGCCGATCAACGTGTTGCGGGTCACTTCGTCTGGTATCCACGTCCAATTGGGTTAGTCGCCGAATTTACCACGGGTCGTGGGCCGATGTTTCGCAGGGACATGGGCGGTACAATTCAAACGGAAAATCTTTCAGGTGGCTACGTTCAGTTGATGGGGAACATCGAAAAGAGCGATCAACGTTTCACCCCTTTTGCGCGTCTTCAGTTCTATCACGGTGGTAAAAAGCACGAAACGAATGCCCCAAAGTACATCGTCCGCGAATTGGAAATGGGCAATGAATGGTCACCTTTTCCTGCTTTTGAACTGAACGCAGCCTACGTGATTTCCTCGCGCTATGTCGATTCTAGTACGGCTTCGGCGGTGAACGACCAACAGGGCAACTTCCTTCGTCTTCAAGCGCAGTTCAATTATTGAAAAATTCCTGTAGCATGAAGCTATGACAAGCTTCGTGCGACTGGGATTTCTGGTGGGAGCATTTCTGGGTGGGGCCGCGGCTGATGCCGCCGTTCCCGCCAATCAGTACGTTTATCTGCAATTCCAGGGGGGCGTTCGCATCCCGATGTCGGATTCAACCAGCACCCAGCTTCCCTATGGATTGGGCGCGGGGTTTCGAACCGGGGCGCACTTCGTCTTTGGCGCCTTCATCGATCGGTCGGCATCTTCGATTTTGGTTCCCAGCGCATCGGTTCAGGTTTCAAACAGCTTCACGACCTTTGGCGCCGAAATGCAGTACTACTTTCACGGTTCATCGGAATTCATCGGGGGCTGGAGTCTGGGACCCAAAGGTGGAATTTGCCGAATGGGAACCAAAAGCCAGACCACTGATGGCGTCACCGTCTTCATCAACGAAAGCGTATCGTCTTTCTGTATTGGTCCACGCATCGGATACGAATACACGTCGGATCTTGGAATGGCCTTTGGGTTTGAAGCGTCGTCGCTTTATTCCACAGACACGGCAATTCCAGGGATCTTGAATTTTCTGATGACCGCGCGAATCTGGTTTTAGGCGGCTGTTTCGGCCTTGGCCAAGAAGTACGCCTTCTTCGGAACAGCAAGGACAAAGAAACTTGCGTCGTCGGGGATCTGATCCACAGGAATTCCCCAGGCGCGCTGCGAAGCTTCCTGAAGTCCCTGACAAACACGGGTGGATTGTGGGCCAAATTTTTCGATCAAAGACCAGATTTCTTTTTTCATCTGATCCATTCCGAACATGCGTTCACCCTTTAGATTCTTCACTTCAAAGCTGCCATCGGTTGCAAAAGTGATGATGTCTTCGGGCGCCAACTGAATCGTTTCGACTTTGTAATCCGGGTTGTGCTTTTCGCCCAGGGCGTGGCCAGGCTGCGAATGCAGGCGCTTGAAAAGATCCAGCGGATTTGCGGGTGCTTCCTTGTTCTTGGGCGGCATGCGAACAAAGACGGCGTGATTCAGACCGCAGTTCACCGTCTGCAAGATCCCCGTATTCAAATCCATGATCCCGACTGTACAGGCAAAACGACCCTGTCCGCGGCTGGCTTCGTGAATAGCGCTTGAAAGATTTCCGATCAAAAGTTTCATTGACGGAGGAATCCTGGCCATCAATTGGGCAGCACCCACGAAAGTGGAAAAGGCTCCGTGAGCAGCGGCGGTCAAAAGCGCGGCAGGTAAGCCCTTGCCCGGAACCTTTCCAACCACGAAGATCGCGTAGTCGCGAACGTGTGCGTAATTCCACCAGTCGCCACCGCATTGGCCGGCGGCGAAGGTTCCCCCCGAAAGCGTGACGTTGGGAAGTAAAAGCGCTTGTTCAGGAAGAAGACGCGCTTGAATTTGTGAAACCGTGTCTTTTTGGTTCTTGGTTTCGACCTTGGCCACGGTTTGTCGCATCAGATCGTCAATCTTGGACGCCATCGTGTTGAAAGACGCCGCTAGTTGGCCAACTTCGTCAGCTGGCAAAGTTCGCGTGTCGATCTTCACATCAAACTTGCCCTGTGAAACTTCAATCGCGGCTTCAGACATTCGACGAAGTCCACCGGTGACTTTCTTTAGCCAAACCAAAGTGATTCCAAGTGCGATGGCTAGAATCGAAAGGCCTAGAACCACCGTTCGAAGAATCAGCCCAGTGACGACGGCAAAGGCCGAAGCATAGGGGATGATTCCGACGACCATCAGTTCGTGAGACTTCAGCCGCTGGTAACCGACGATGAATTCGTCTGATCCAGAAGCCCAGGTGCGAGCCCCCGAATTAAAGACGCCTTCTAAGACCGGCTTCATGAACTTCTTCATCTGGGATTCTTGGATGATGGGGCGGGTCGTGGTCGCTTTAGAATAGAGGCTGTTTCCAATGGCATCGATCACAAAGACGTCAAAGCGTGGACCCTGTTCGGCAAGGTTTAGCTGCATTTGGAAGAATCCAACAAACGCTGCTCCCCCTTTTGAAGAAGGAACCCATGCGCCTAGCATGACTTCTCCGTCACGCGATTTTCCAATTAAGAAAGGTTCGGCTTGAAAACGCTTCAGCGTCCAACCCAAGGTGTCTAGATCGGTCACTTGATCCAGACGTGCGCCGCCAAAGGCCTTGGGGTTTCCCAAGTTTCCATCCACCGATTGAAACATCAGCATCTTCTTCATTCCCGTGCGGTAGCCCAGATCACGAAGCAAGGTATCGATTGATGCTGGATCAGTTGCGGCCTTTTCTTGCGCCAACCGCATCATCAACAAGGATTCAGAAATTTGGTGGTCCAAAGCGTCGGCCGCATTTTTCACACGACCAAAATTATGATCAATCACGTACGAAGTTTTATCGTCGATGACGTGGCGGCTTCCCGCCAATAAAATGGCGCACATGCTGATGATCAAGGCAGCCGCGGTTAAACCCGCGATTCTCAATCGAATCGGAACGCCACGTGATGATGCCATTTGGGCTACGGACCCGCTCATTCCCCATTGGATCGGAAATTCCAAATGAACTCTTTAGGTTTCCCCGCACCTTCCCGAAAAAGATCATGAGATGGAATCCAGACCGATTCAAAAGCTGGCTCCCGACGTTCGCTGGGATACTCCGTTAGGGTTCTTCCTGATCCTTCTGGGATCGGGTGGGGTTTATTTCAGCGGGCAGCAATCGGTTTGGCGCGAACTAGCCAACGACGAACCCGATCGCGTGGTCGTCGCGCAGGTGAAGCCACTGGTGGGTAGCGTTCGCGTTCGGCACCCTGAAAGTCAGGTCTGGGAAGATGCGCCTGAATCTTTGCCGGCCGTTCAAGGCGACACCGTTTTTACGGACGATCAGTCGCAAGCGCTTTTGATTTTTCAAAACCAAAACGAAGTTCGCGTCGCACCCGGCAGCTTGGTCGTGGTTCGCGTTGAAGAACGCGAAGAAAAAGGCTTCTTTGGAGCCGTTCGTACGCTTCTAGGGCAAACGCAGGGACAGCGCACCAGTGTGGAGGTTCAAAAAGGAGCAATCGAAGTCCGATCGCATTCGGATCAAGCGGCGCAGATGGCCGTTTACGCCGATGGCAAACGCTACGTCGTCGCGGGTTCGAATCAAAAAGCCAAGGTCGATATTTTTCAGACCGACGGTGGGGTGAAAATTCAGGCGCGTGACGGCGAAGCGCAGGTTGCCGTCCCTGGTTTCAAAAAAGCGGTTCACGTTCGCGACGGAAAAGCATTGGCCGTTGACGTTGAAGAAGATGGAAAACTAAGCGTCGCTCAAGGGAAGACCCAAGCCCTTCCTGATCCCAAAGGGATTGCACCGATGGATGTTTCGGTCCTTTCGCCGATGAACGGTGCCAGCGTTCAAGTCAAGGCGGGTGTTCCAGCAGAAATTCAGTTTCGTTGGCAGCCCTTGGCTTCAGGTTTGTCTGCAGAACTTTTGATTGAAGGTGTAAAGGGCACATCGACTGACGGAATGAAGAATGAAGTCAGTGCGGGCAGAATGGGCACGATGACCCAGCTTTCTTCCGGACGCTACGTTTGGCAGGTTCGTTCAAAAAACACGCAGGGAAAAACTTCGAATTGGTCCAAGGCTCAGGTTTTGGAACTGACCGAAGCACCTGTGAAGGGTTCATTGGTGATGGGTGGAAAACCCATTCCGGTTCCTGTCGTAGCCGATGCCGCACCGGCCCCGGTCAAAACGGCGCCGCAGAAAGTTCAAATCGCACGTGCTGGCACGCCAGAAGTATCGGTGGCTATCGCAGATCTGGCTTCGATTCAGTATACGGTTTCTTGGAACGCAGTGCCTGGGGCAAAAGGTTACAAAGTCACTTTGAAGGATGGTTCGAAAGTTCTGGCTTCGAATCAGGCCAAGTCCACGACCACGACTTTGAAAGTCACCCAGGCCCCGAAGTCCGGCGCCTTTGTTTATGAAGTTGCGGCGCTTGGGGTTGCAAGGTCCCCTGCCAGCGTGACGACCAAGAAGCTTCCATTCGAACTACCCAAGCCGGCAGGCGCGGTACCTGCGGCAGGAAAGCAGATTCCGCTTTTTGAACAGACCATCTTTAGCTGGACCCGTACGCCTTTGGCGAAAGGCTACGAAATTCAAATCGCTAGCGATGCGGCGTTCAAGGCACGCCTGGTTTCGGCGGTTCAGCGCGAAAACTTTTATTCTTACCGCCCCCAAAAGGCCGGGAACTTTTACTGGAGAGTTCGAAGTCTTTCGACCGGAAGTCCAAGCCCTTGGTCAGAGCCGACCCCGTTTTCGTCGAAATAATTCAATCCATCAGTTCGACTTCAAGATAATGCCACTGAACTTTCTTCTTCGTGCGGATCCGGATTTCCGAAAGTTCAACACGTTCCGAAAACTGGTGGCTTAGGATCTTTGCTTCCCGCTTCAATTTGGCTTGATCCAACTTTTTGCCATTTCGATCGATCCGAATCTTGGTTCTTTCATCTGAACTGACTTTCAAAGTGAAGGACTTGATTCCTCGCTTGATCAGTTCGGCGCGCTCAAAAGGCTTAGCACGGGCGACCAGATGGGCCAGGTTGATGTCGACCTTGACTCGCGTTTCATGAAGAAGTGGGGTCAGGACCTTTGTGATTTTGGGCGCCGGTGGAACCGTCGGGCTTGGAACACCTGACGGAACTGGAAGTGGCGTGAAGGTGACCGAAGGATTCGGTGTGGGTGTCGTGGTCGGAATCGGCGACATCGTGACCGTCGGAGACGGTTGTGGAGACACCGTTACTGTAGGCGTCGGGGTGGGTGTCACGATGATCGTGGGGCTAGGGGTCGGGGTTACGACCACTTGGGGTGTGACGTCGATGATCCGCTGGCCAAGTGCTGCAGGAATTCCCGTTCCGCACGCAACCGCGACCAGTTTCACTTCAAGCGCGGAATCAATTCGTCCAGCGATTGCCGATCCCGGGCTTAGAACTTTTGCACGGTCCACCGTTCCGACTTGGTTTTGGGAAATCAAAAGCGAACTGTTGATTCGAACGACGGTGTCCGTTCCGCATCCGCCTAGCGGAATTGCAGAAAGTTGGTTTGGACCATGAATTTCAAATAGTCCGGCTTTGGGCCCAGAAAAACTGACCTGGGTTTGAGGCGAACTGGTTCCGGGGGTGAAGATTTCAGTCAAAAGTGTCAGCTGGGATTGATGTCCCAATTGAAGTCCCAGAAAGTGCTGGTGGTTGACGGCGTAAATTTGAAGACCTGGCAAGGCGCGAAGGGGGACCGCGGCCGTACAGGTCTTCCGATCCGACGGGACAGCGGTGTTGGCTTCAACTTCCCAGACTTGTCCGTCGATCTGAATCAAATCGTTAATGGAATCGTATCGAACCGAAGCGCTTCCGGCCTGGCAGCCGGTGCCCGCGACGGTGGGATTTCCAATCAGCGCAATTCCAGCGGCTCGGGCAGGGGCGCTGGCAGCTAAAAAGAATCCGGTCAATGCAGTCAGTTTCCAGATCACTTCAGTGAGTTGTTTCATGGCGCTTTTTAGGGCCTCGCTAAGAAAGGTTAAGTAAAACTTCTGGGACCAGCTTCAGCAAGCTGGGTGCCAAGGGTGGAAAAGGACCGCAACTTCGAGGTCTGGCCTAAGACATTGAAATAATAGATAAAAATAAATTCCACCCGGATCTAGGGGTATGAACCCAGCGGTGCAAAATCGCTCGCAGGCCAAAATGGCACTGGTGCGTGCAACCGGGCAGTCTTCATTGACCGTATCCGACTGGACCCTTAGGCTGAATAGATATGCAAATCATTACCATCACGGAACGAGCAGAAGACATCGCCTTTGGAACCCAGGTCGCAGAAAAGCTAGGCCTTCTTCATGTGAACGTCGACAGCGCACCTGAACTGAAGCGGATCCTGACAGAAGGCCTTCCGAATCCAGATGGAAGCAAAGGCAAGGTGAAGCTGGATCCCGTCTTTCTTTGGGACATTGACCACAAAGAAGCGATCAATGTTGGGCATCCGCTTTCCATCGGCCGAATCGGAAATGAACTTCAGAACTTTGGTCGTTCGAATCGGGTCATTCTGGTTTCGTCGCAAGCGTTGAACAAGACACCTTTCATGTTCAACTTGAATGTGTTTTCTCACCACATCGCTCGGTCCCCCGAAGATTCTCGCGCGATTGAATTCTTCACCCGTATTTTTCCGGCAATCAACAAACCCAAAGGCTTCACGTTTGCGCAAATACTGCCCCCAGGCGCGATGGTCGAGAAATGGAAGTTAACCCAGTCCACGGATCGAACGACGGCACTGGACAAGGTTCAGCAATTTTTGTCGGCGACGAAAATGAATCCGCAGCTGGCGACACTGGTCGTTCAAGGGACGGATGAACTTTTGATGAACGCGATCTTCGACGCCCCCATGCAGGGCGGGGGTCAGTACTACAGGCGCAAAACGCCTAGGAATTCTGCGTTTCCTTTAAACGCCAAAGAAGGTGTGGACGTCGCCATCGGTCAGACGGACGACGTTTTTCTGATCAGCGTGACGGACCACTTTGGATCCGTGAAAAAGACTTCGCTTTTCGGAAGCATTCGCCGCGATTACGAAAAAACGGATTACACGCCACCGGATCAGGATTTGGGCGCGGGCTTAGGTGTCTACGGCATGATGCAATCGGGAATGAGCCTAGCTTTCATCGTCGACCCCATGATTCAAACCGAAGTCATTTTGATGGTGCCGAAAGAAAAGTCGATGAAGGAATTTCGTTCGACGTTTCGGTTCTTCTACATGCTGGGCGTATAGCTTTCCGCTGGTGTCCGATCGCGGTCGGTTAAGAAAAGGCCGTGCAAAGCGGACAGGTCTTTTCGGGATCGGGCTTTTTCACGGGGCCCGTGCATCCACGTGCCGTGCAATGGGATCGCCCATAGTAAATGATCTGCAAGTGAAGCTTGTTCCAAGTTTCCTTGGGAAAAATTTTCTTAAGATCTGCTTCGGTCTTTTCAACCGACTTGCCGTTTGAAAGCCCCCAGCGTTTGGCTAATCGATGAATATGCGTGTCCACCGGAAACGCGGGCACCCCAAACGCCTGGGTCATGACCACACTTGCGGTCTTGTGACCCACGCCCGGAAGTTCTTCCAGTTCTTCAAAGGTGCCTGGCACCTTTCCGCCGTGTTTTTCTGTGATGATCGTGGCTAAGCCTTTGAGCGACTTTGCTTTCTGCGGCGCCAGCCCGCACGTTTTGATGAATCCATGGATTTCTTCAACCGTAAGCTTGGCCATGTCCTTGGGGTTGCCGGCGCGAGCAAAAAGCGCAGGCGTCACCAAATTGACGCGGGCGTCTGTCGTCTGGGCAGAAAGCACGACGGCGACCAGCAGCGTAAACGGGTCGCGATGATCCAAAGGAATCGGGGGATTGGGGTGGACTTGGTTCAGTTCTTTCTGAATCAGAACGATCCGGTCAGACATCGTCCACTTTTTCTTAGCCATTGAGTTTCAATAACTTGAACACCGACGCTTGCCAAGGAGAAGGCACGGAGTACGATGTGGGGGACAAAGAAACACGCCTTCGAGGAAGAGACTATACCATGGGCTATTCGGGAAAAGCAGTACGGCTAGAAAAACTGAACGACGGACTTTTTGAACTGATCTTTGACTTGAAAGACGAATCGGCCAATCGATTCAATCAAGTGACCGTAGATGACCTTCATGAAGCGTTGAACCACCTTGAAAAGGAAAAGGGCGTTCGCGGTCTTCTGATGTCGTCGGCAAAAGATTCTTTCGTCATGGGTGCCGACATCACGGAATTTGGCGAACTTTTCAAAAAACCAGATGCTGAATTCGAAGCCTGGATGACCCGGGTTCACAAAGATTTTTCTAGAATCGAAGACCTTCCTTATCCGGTCGTTTGTTTGATCCGCGGTTTTTCACTAGGCGGTGGTTTTGAAGTCGCACTTTCGGCGCACTTTCGGGTTGCGACGGTCGACGCAAAGATCGGTTTGCCTGAAACGAAACTGGGAATTTTCCCAGGTTGGGGTGGAACGATTCGCTTGCCGCGCTTGATTGGTGCGGACAACGCAATGGAATGGATCGCAGGCGGCAAGCATTACAAGCCTGCCGAAGCCATGAAGTTTGGCGCGGTCGACGCCGTCGTCGAAGTCGCGGCTTCGCGCGACGCGGCCCTTCGAATGCTGAAGGATGCAGCCGACGGAAAACTGGATTGGAAATCGCGCGCGGAAAAAAAGAAAGCGCCGTTGCGCCTTGAAGGAACCGAACTGGCCATGACTTTTGGTGGGGGCAAGGCCTTCATCGCGGGAATGGCGGGCCCGAATTATCCGGCGCCTGTCGCAGCCGTCGAAGTCATGGAAGCCACCGCGAAGATGACCCGTGATGCCGCGATCCCGGTTGAAGTAAAGGGATTCGTCAAAATCTGCAAAACGCCACAAGCTGGCGCATTGATCGGTGTTTTCCTGGGCGACCAGCTATTGAAGCGAAAGTCGAAGAAAGCATCCAAAGAAGCAAAGCCTGTGAAATCGGCGGCGGTTTTGGGCGCAGGAATCATGGGCGGAGGAATCGCGTATCAATCCGCGTCTTCCAAGATTCCCGTGGTCATGAAGGATATTCGCGAAGCGGCCTTGGATCTGGGAATGAAGGAAGCATCCAAGCTTCTGGATAAGCGCGTAGAAAAGGGCCAGATCAAGTCAGCTGACATGGCCAAGACCCTTTCAATGATTCGTGCGGCGTTAAGCTATGACGAAATCAAGGAAGTCGACATGGTCGTCGAAGCGGTTGTCGAAAACGAAAAGGTCAAAGCTTCGGTCCTGGCCGAAACGGAAGCTGCGGTAAAGCCCGGAACAATCATCGCGAGCAACACGTCGACGATTTCCATTTCGCGCTTGGCGAAGAACTTGAAGCATCCAGAAAATTTTGTCGGAATGCACTTTTTCAATCCCGTGCATCGGATGCCTTTGGTTGAAATCATCCGCGGTGAAAAATCTTCGCCAGCTGCAGTCGCTACGGCCGTGGCTTACGCGACTGCGATGGGAAAATCAGCGGTGGTCGTGAACGATTGCCCGGGGTTCTTGGTGAACCGTGTTCTATTTCCGTACCTGATTGGCTTTAATCTTTTGATGCGTGATGGGGTTCCGTTTGAACGCATCGACAAGGTGATGGAAAAATTCGGCTGGCCGATGGGTCCGGCTTATCTTTTGGACGTCGTTGGAATCGATACGGGTCATCACGCGATGGACGTGATGGCAGCAGGGTTTCCAGAACGCATGAAGTTTGATTTCGAATCCGTCTTGGATGTGCAGTACAAGGCAGGGCGCTTCGGGCAAAAGAACGGCAAAGGGTTTTACACCTATTCACAAGATCCAAAAGGAAAGCCGATCAAAGCAGCGGAAGCTTCCGTTTATGATCTTTTGAAGCCCGTGATGAAGGGCGACGGTTCTTCAGTCACCGACGAAGAAATCGTCGAACGGATGATGCTTCCGATGGTTTTCGAATGCGTTCGATGCATCGAAGACGGAATCGTGGATGGCGCGGTCGACATCGATCTTTCGATGCTTTATGGCCTGGGTTTCCCTCCGTTCCGCGGTGGGGTCATGCGCTACGCCGATTCAGTCGGTGCGGCAAAGCTGGCTGACCTGTCTGGGAAATATTCAAAACTAGGCAAGATGTACGAAGCCCCAAAGATGACTCATGAAATGGCGAAAGCCGGAAGCGGACCTAAGGGCCGGTTCTACGTTTAGAAAGGACCAAGCAATGGCAAACTGGAAAGATCAAGATGCAGTGGTCGTGGATGCGGTTCGAACCCCCATGGGACGTTCCAAGGGCGGGATGTTTCGAAACACGCGAAGCGAAACTCTTTCTTCGCGGATCATGAAGGGGCTTTTGGATCGAAACGCGGCAGTGAAGGCCGCAGAAATCGACGATGTGATCTGGGGATGCGTTCAGCAAACCTTGGAACAGGCCTTTAATACGGCGCGATTTGCGGCGTTGAAAGCCGGAATTCCTAAATCGGTTTCAGCCCAAACCGTCAACCGACTTTGCGGATCTTCGATGACTGCGCTTCATTCGGCGGCAACATCGATCCGCGCAGGCGAAGGAAATCTTTTCATCGTCGGCGGCGTTGAACACATGGGACATGTTCCGATGATGCACGGGGTGGACATCGACCCAGGCATGAATGAAGTCATGGCTAAAGGCGCAGGCGCCATGGGCTTTACGGCCGAACTTCTTGGGCGCATGCACAAAATTTCACGCCAGGATCAGGACCAGTTTGCTTACATGTCCCATAAGCGCGCACACGAAGCGACTGTTGCAGGTCGTTTCAAGGACGAAATTGTCGCAACGGAAGGGCATGATGAAGCGGGTGCACTGAAGTCTTTTGATTACGACGAAGTCATTCGTCCCGACACAACCCCTGAAGGGCTAGCGAAGTTGAAGCCGGCTTTTGACCCTAAAGGTGGAACGGTAACGGCAGGGAATTCATCGGCCATTTCAGATGGCGCCGCAGGGCTTTTGGTCATGTCTTACGCCAAGGCCAAGGAATTGGGTCTAAAGCCCATGGCGCGTGTGGTTTCGATGGCGGCAAGCGGTTGTGATCCTGCGATCATGGGTTACGGACCGGTTCCAGCAGTTCAAAAGGCTTTGAAGAAAGCGTCGATGAAAGTCGAAGACATCGGGCTTTTTGAACTAAACGAAGCGTTCGCCGCGCAAAGCCTTCCTGTTCTGAAGGACTTGGGCTTGCTGGGTGTGATGAACGAAAAAGTGAATGTGAATGGTGGTGCTATCGCGCTTGGACATCCTCTGGGATGTTCAGGTGCGCGCATCATCGGAACGCTTCTTCACCAGATGAAGCGTTCGAAAACCCAGTTCGGTGTCGCAACCATGTGCATCGGAATGGGCCAAGGCGTCGCAACCGTCTTCGAACAAGCGTAGCTTAAAAGCGCTCGCCCAGAACCTCAAAACCCTCAATCAAGGATGATTGAATGAAGCAGTACCTGGTTTTTCTTTCTTTTCTGGCGTCTTTTTATTTTGGCACGACCGCCCTGGCGAAGGGGTTTGCCGTCATTGGCGACACGCAGCGGACGCTTGGGGTTGAGCGTATTTTTTTGGGTCGAAAACAAAACGATTCCCAACGTGAACGGATTGTTCAAGCGCTGGCGGATGCTAAGCCCAGTTACGTCGTTCACCTGGGCGACATGGTCGACTGGGGTGGCTCTGGAAACGCCTGGGACTACTATTTTGATTTGATGGCCCCGATTTTACAGAACCAAATCCCCGTGCATCACGTCTTGGGGAATCACGAATACTTTGGAATGACCGACGCAAAGGCTAGACGGAAGCTTAAAGAAATCATCCCAGATTTGGGTGATGTCACCTGGAGGTCAATTCAAAAAGGCCCGCTTCTTTTAATCCTATTGAATTCGAATCGCAGCAAGCTTTCCAAATCGGAATGGAAGGCACAGGCGACTTGGTTTCAAAAGACTTTGCAGGAATGCGATTTAGACCCATCCGTACAAGCGGCCTTGGTTTTTAGTCATCACCCCCCGTATTCCAACAGCAAGACCGTCGGCGATGAAGAAGACGTCATCGATTTCTTTGTTCCCGCTTTTCAAAGTTCCAAAAAGGCTTTGGCTTATTTTTCGGGACACGCACACGGCTACGAACACTTTCTAAAAAAGGGCCGCCACTTTGTTGTATCAGGCGGGGGCGGTGGTCCGCGCACCAAGTACCATGAAGGGTCAAAACGAAAGCATGAAGACCTTTTCAAAGGGCCAACACCCCGACCTTTTCATTTCTTAATGCTTCATCCGGGGGCAAACGCGATCGACGTCGAAGTCCACGGCTTTTACGAAAAAGAAGAAGTTGGCGTCTTGGATCGTTTCACGATCCCGTGGTCGCCCTAAATGAACTGGATCAGTTTTTGGGCGCAGCGGCTTCTGGAATTTCGGCCATTGGCGCTGCCGATGCGTCGGGGGCGTCCCGGTTCTTTTGGCGCTGCTGACGGATTTCTTCACGGCGCTGTTTTCGATTCTTAAATTCGGGACGATCACAGGCTGCGATCTGCCCCTTTTTTTTCATTTCATCAATATTCGCAAGAATTTCGGTGTCGGTCATTCCGTCATAAAGAATTTCGACCAGTTTTTGCATCGGGACGTCAGTCAGAATGTCTTCTAGGTGAAAGTTTCTCAGCTTCCGAATTCCGTTTTTGGAATTCAATGTCCAGCCCAGGATCTTCTTTGCGTCTTCCCCTTGCTGCAAATTCCGACGGTACAGGCGCTTGAAATTTCCGGCGTCACCGGTTCCTTCGCCGCGAAGGACTTTCAAAAACTGAAGAAAGGGGTTGAAGATCGTGCCGTAAGCAACTGATAGCGTGTCATAGTAGCAATTTTCTGGGCCCCAGTAGTTCTTCCTGGATCGATCGATCAAACCTGAAATCGTGGCATCGCCTTCCAGTGCAACGCTGGCCAAGGGGAACGCATCGTTCAGCGCGATCAGGTCTTCGGGTTCCTTGGCCAAGATGGTGATTCGGGATTCAAGCGCTTCCCGTTCTTTGGGATCGGTCGGAAGGGCCGCCTGAATCGCCTTGACCAGTTCTTCGGGCTTGTTCTTGGGCTTGATGTCCAGATGGATCTTTCGAACCCTGGGGTCTTTGCTAAATTCTTCAAACACCATCTTTAGGCTTGGGATTGGCGCATCCACCAAAGCGCGTTGGCCGAAAATTCCAGCTTCTGGGATCAAAGGCGAATGGGTCAAGCGACAGCTTTTGATTTGCTCCCAGGTTTTCTTGCGAACGCGCCCCTTGCAGTCACTGGCTGGGCCCAAGCGATCATCATGCGAAACCACGGCCACGCCGTCGGATGAAAGCTGAAGGTCAAGTTCAAAACCTGCGAAGCCTTCTTCCAGCGCATGATGAAACGCGCGAATGGAATTGGCGGGGAAGATTCTGACATCACCTCGATGTGCCTGAAATTCGGAACAAACCCCCAAGGGTTGCATGCGGCTAGTTTCAAAGCGAATCGTGCAGTTGTCTTTAGGGTCGCCGACAAACCATTCGTCGGTTTGAATGCTTTTTAGCCCGACTTTGAATTCGCCACGAGTTCCACGTCCTAGGGATTCCCGGTAATCGATATTTGGGTCGGGCCGATTCCAGTAGGCGAAAATGACTTTGCCATATCTGCTGTGGCAAGCGGGGGTTTCTTTGACTGAATAGAATCCAGGCTGAAGGCCCAAGTTGTGATCATAGCCCAGCGGACTTAGAAGCGGGTTGTTGGCCAGGCCCAGGCTTGTCAAAGCGGCCGTAAAAAACCACCGAATCATGCCTTTGATTCTATATGAAAATCCCTTGGGCCAAACAGACTTTCACCCATCGGTGATCCGTTTCAACGATGCGTGCGTCACCTTGAATGTCCGTCAATGGAACGTCAAGGACACGGCCTTCTCGATAGACTACGGCGCGGTTCCACTTCTTCATAACGGCCAGATTTCCCGCCAAAGTTCCCATCGATGCTGTCAAGAATCGGTCGGTGGTGGTGGGGGAACGGCTTCGCTGTAAGTGTCCCAAGACGACGTGGCGGCTTTCCCAGCCGGTTTCCTTTTCAATCCAACGGGCCAGCTTTTCAGCAATCCCGCCGAATCGTTCTTGCTGAACGCTTTCTTCGACGCGGAAAGCGACGGTCGCGTCTTCTTTCTCGGCTTTTGCGGCTTCAGACACGACAACGACAAGGCCCCTTTTTCCGGCGGCCCGTTTCGCCTTGAGGAAGTCCAAGAACTTTGGCCTAGAAAAAGGACGTTCTGGAATCAGGATCGCATCCGCATAAGAAGCCATCCCGCCGCCTAGAGCAATCCAGCCAGCAGTACGTCCCATGGTTTCCACGATCATGACCCGACTGTGGGCTTCGGCAGTAGAACGAAGCGCATCCACTGAATCCGCAACCACGCTGCAAGCGGTATCAAAGCCAAAGGTGATTTCGGTCCCAGGAAGATCGTTGTCGATCGTCTTTGGAACCCCGATGATCGGCAGCGAAGGGGCAAGCTGCTTCAATGCAGAAAAAGTGCCGTCACCACCGGCTGCGATCAAGCAGTCCAGATTCATTTTCTGAATCGCGGCTTGGAATTCTTCGCTTCGACCCGCAATTCGCGATTTGTTAGTCGTACCCAAAAACGTTCCCGCTTCGCAGTGAATTCCAAGAACGTCATTGAACTTGATTTCACGGGTGCGCATTCCAAAGACGCCTTCGAACCCGTCCAAAATTCCCACCATGCGGTTTTCCGGGCTTTGATTCAAAACCGATCGCGACACGGCTTCGATGATTCCGTTCAATCCCGGCGCATCGCCCCCGCCTGTCATGATTCCTACGCGCATTCTAGCCCCCTAATTGAATGATAGCTTTTTTGAAAACGTCTTCGCTTCCCGAAAGGACGAAACGAAAGGCATTCGGAATCCCTGTCCATGCAGGTGGATTCACCAAGACCCCGGTCTTTTTGTGAATTGCCAATACCAATTCAGTCCCCTGATCCTGAATCTTCTTCAAAAGCGGGGTAGGAAGATTGGGATCCGGAATTCCCATCCCAATGGCCTTTTTTTCTTCATCGCCCAGCTTTACAGAAAAACTTTCGTAAACTTTCGCGGAAGGGTGGGCAACCATGAAAAGTCCACCTTGGGAACTTAGGGCCGTCCAGTGCTTTTCACGCAGAAGATTTTCAAGCGCTCGAGCCCGTTTTTCCAAGATTTCGGTTTGGGTCGAAGAAGGGGCAGCTTCGATGATTTTCTTCATCACAAACTGAGTCGTAGAATGAGGCGGCGGATTCAAAGCGGATCGAAGCGATTGCGACAAAGCGGCATCTTTCGTCCAGGCGTATCCGGCCCGGATTCCGCCAATGGCCCATTCTTTTGAAAGGCCGCCTAAGAAAAGATTTCGGTCTGACAAAAAGACCTTTCCAAGGCCGAAAGCACTGATGGACTTGAATTCGAGCCCCGAAAAGACCGTATCGAGCACCACGCGGATACCCATCTGGTTGGCCGATTCGATCAATTGGACCAGTTCGTGCGCAGAATAAAGTGCACCGGTTGGATTGACCAAGGGTGCATTCAAATACAGCCAGCCCTGACCGCGAACCCCTTCGATGGATTTCTTCAGATCGTCTTGGGTCCAAAGGTAAGAACGCGATGCCGATCCAAGCGCGCCCATCATTACGGGAACTTTCCAAAATCCGGCAGTCGCAACAAAGTGCCCGTAGACGCCCGAAGGAAATATCAAAGTCTGGGGTTCAGATCCATTTCGCCGCGCTAATTCGTGGCAGAACTGACTAAAGATGGAAGATAGTCCGTTACCCAAGACGACCTGGGACGTTTCCGTACCCCGAATCTGAAAGCGAGATTCCAAAAGCTTAAGAATCTGGGGTCTTGGGTCATAATCCGAAGCCGAAACGGATTTAGCAGAAAATGCTTCGAAGACCGCACTTTCGACCCAAGGGTGCGCGTTTAACGAATTTTCGCCGTAATCCAGTCGAAGTGTCTGGGCAGTTGCAATCCCTTCGGCTACCACCGCGGGATGTTCAAAGACCTTTCGAATCGATGGGGCGATGGGGCAAAATCCGTCGTCTGATACCTTTGAAAGCGTGCGCGCCGGTGCACTGATGTCCTTGCGAGCTTCTCCAAGCTGAAAGTTCAGAAGGTCAAACAGGATTTGTTCATAGTATTTTTGGGTCAAAAAGGGTGCTCGGCTAAATGACAGTTCGGCGGCGTCCTTGAGCCATTCGACCAGCGAAGCATTTTCAGTGATCAAAAAAGCGACTTCCAGATCGTGATAGATTCGGTTTTTCACCAGTCCGCCGACCAAGCAAACGTGCGACGGCAATGGGTTCTTTGAAATCCACTGATAGAAAGACGCAAACTGGGGTGAACTTGAAAGATCCAAAATTTCCGACAGATCAATCATGATGCGAGTCTTGGTTGCTGCCGCCGTCGAAATCAGAAGCTGGATGGTTTCTGTCCCTAATGCTTCTTCGGGCGTCAGAACGATCCAGGCCAGCTGGGGCTTTAGACGCGAAATCATTTCGGCGGCTTGATCGGATCTGCGTGGGACTTCCAAAAGGGTAGTTGTTTCAAATTCGAAAGCCATCGGGCCGGCAAGTTTCGCATCCACCAGCGCAAGCTTGGGTTCGAAAAGTTTGATCGTGGACTGCAAGAAAGTTTCTCGATTCGGGTGAATCACGAAGTGATCTTGGGTCCAAGGGATGCCGTGATAGTTTCGAAAAAAGCCAGCTAGCCGCTTTCGAAAATTTTCGTCGCCTTGGGTACTAGAATAAGGAAAAGTCGTTTGCCCTGGGATCCGATCGGAAAGTGATGCCAAGAATGAAAGTTTTTCTAAGGCCAGTGCATCGTCTTCAAACGAAAGGTCCAACGAATTCATCGCGCCTTCCATTCCCGGCTTCTTCAAGTGGCGGATGATTTTCGGGGTGTAAACCGGGTCTCGAAGGCGTCCTTCCAAAACCATCAGTTCGTGAAAAATCTGTCCGCCGGCTTGGGCAAAAGCTTCAGCAGTACGCGCAGAAACAGAAACTGGGGATCCTTTGGTCAGAAAGAATTCGAATCGATGCCGAGTCCGCTTTTCAATTTCAACCAGGCTTTGGATGTCCGTGTCTTTGGCTTGAGAAACCTGAGTTCTCCAAACCTTTTGAACGCGAAACCCCCGGCGGGTGAATGCGTGTTCCAAGACACCCGTTCCGGGGCGTCCGCCTAGGTTAAGAATGATGCGGCCGCTGGGGCGAAGCACATCAACGGATTCTTCGATGGCCCGCGCAATCAGACCTAGGCCAAAGTGTTCTTCGACGGTTCCACCTTGCTTGGAGTATCGTCCGGTGTAGTTCGAAAGCGCGTGAAGAAATTCATCAGAAGCCTGTCCATCGATCTTCAAGATCTTTTCAGAAAAGTCGGGGTCAGGATTCAAAACTTGGGGGATGCAACCGATGATTCGATCAGCAACCATCGATTTTTTTTTCGGAAAATCCAAAAGGTCGGAAACTTCGAAGCGGACGACTTCGTCCAATCGGCGATTTCCCACTTTCAAAGCAGGCGTTCCGTCAGCTTGAAAGCCGTTTAGGTAAAGGTTCAGATTTGCACAGGTGATCGCGCGTGGGTTGATGTCCAGCCCCAGCATCTGCGCCGGTTGGGTTTGAACTGCAAGTGCGATGGAAATCCAGCCCGTTCCTGTTCCCAGTTCGATCACGCTTCGGTCCATGAATTCAGCTGCACGGTATCGGGTCAGACCTTCGTAAAAAGTAAAGGACCAGGCTTCCGGGCTAAAAGTGCTGGGAAGTTCCAAAAGACGAAACTGTATGGGGTTTCCCGTTTCAGGCGTCAAAGCAAATGGCGAAATGCGAAAGTGGGGTTGGCTTTCTTTTTCGGCAAAAGCAGCGATCTGGTGCCAAAGCGAAAGTGCGCCGGCAAAGGTCGGGGGGGACTGCAAACGTTCGACCAGTTCCTGAAAAGCCTGGTGGGTGGCTTGACTGGATTGCTGACACTTTTTGATGAAGTCCTGAACGTTATTTTGGACGTTTTCCATGACAGCCCTTACGGGCCGGTCCAAACAAATCTTCCGTCGATCGTTCCGGTCCATTCGTTAGAAGCTTTTGCTTTCAACCAATGGTTCACCAGAAGTTCACGGACGATTCCGAAGTCTTGAAGGACCGGTGTTCCGATGAATTCAGTGTATCCAGAACCGCCTGCGGCAAGAAAGTCCAAAGTAGAAACCAAGAAGGTTTGAGTAGCTGGGACTTCAACACCTGAAGCCGTATCCAAAAGGACTTCGCCGTTTAGGCGAACCACTTTTTTCAGCTTGGCGTTCAAGTCCACGGGCCCTGTGGTCGCATCACAGGTTTTTGAAAATTCGATCCGAAGTCCGCTTTGCATCAGTGCGCCATATTGGCCACAAGTCTTGATCGATTTTTCCAAAAGAAGTTTGACGGTCGACCAAGGCATGGGGCCAACCGAAAGGCCCCGATTGTTGAAGGGCAGAACTTCATAGACCTTTTCATAGGTGACAACGCCAGCCGGAATGTCGGTGCGGATTCCGCCGGTATTCATAAAGCTGATGTCCGTAACGGTGGCTTCGCGAAGCCCATCGGTCAAAAGATTAGAAAGCGCACTTTCGTTGATTCGGTCGCGTTTAATGGCAGCCTTTGCAACGCCGACGACTTGATCGCCCACAGGGCCTAGTTGCTTTCGAACTTCGGCAATCATTCGAATCATGGACGGATCTTCAATCAAGGGAACATCGTCAAAGCGAACGCTTCCGTTTACAATTTCACAAAATCCGTTTGGACCCGTTGCGACGGGATCGCAAGCGGACGCGTTCAAATCCACGCCCGCAAAAACACGGGTCTGATCGCGAAGAACCTTCTTGGATTGCGAATCATAGACCAGGTCGATGCGCCCAAATTCGGTGCCATTGGAACCTGATTGGATTCCCGGAACGCCGTTCACGATCACGCGATTCATCGCATGGGTGTGGCCCGCAACTGCTGCATCCACCCAGGGTTCCTGTCCCAGACCGACATTTTTGGTCATCGCTTCCAAAAACCGGGTCAATGGAAAGTCATTGCCTGAATTTCCAGTATGCATGACCGCTACGAAAAGATCGGCCTGGCCTTCAAGCGCCGTTCGAACTTCAAGGTAAGTTTCAACTTCGTCACGAAAGCAAAGGTCTTCGACGTTTGCCGCAGTCGTCGTTGCCGCCGTATGCTTAAGGTCCAATCCGATGATGGCAACGCGAATGCCCGCGGTTTCGATAAAGGTGTGAGTTTTCAGAAAAGATGGGCGCTTGCCTTGGCTAAAATCGACTTTTTGACCGGCGACTTCACATCCGGCCGAAGCGATCTTTGTCCCTTCAAGCTGCGATCCATCCGAAGCGCGAAGGCTTGCCTTGTAATAGGTGTTGGCCGACAAAAGTGGAAAGCGGACCGACGACGCCAGTCCTTCGATGACGCCCTTGGGATTCTGATCCGGGTGTCCGGGCACGACTTGGTCGACCAGCCAGCCCTCGGGTCCAAAGTCATAATCATGATTACCTGGAACGATCGCAGAATATCCGATCAGGTCCATGGCTTGAAAAAGCAGTTTGCCTTCGGTGAAGTTGCTGACCAGGGTTCCTTGAAACTGGTCTCCGCCATCGACCAAAAGGGTGCCACCCGCGTTTCCGTACTTACGATTTTGTGCCGTACGAATCGAGCGAACGGCGCCACTTAAAAGGGCAAGACCCCCTAGCTTTTCTTTCTTGGCATTTTTTGAAGGTTCGACAGCACCGTGGATGTCATTGGTGCCTAGGATCGTGATGTGTCGCAGGGCTGGTAAGGGCTTTGAATCAGACAGTTTTTCGGTCAGTTTTTGACCGGGAAGCTCGGCTTTCTGGGTCGTGCATGCGAGCCCGCCGACTGAAGTAAAAACCACCCAGATTCCCACGAAAACTCGAGTCGCATTCATGCACTTCATGGGTTGGGGGGGTATCCCAACGGGATCAAGTTTGCAATTCGGGTCTTGACTCTTGGCGCCATCCTCCCTAAGACAGGTTCAAATCACAACTCAAAGGGGAGTTTTAGTATGGAATTACTTAAGAAATTAGGTCTTGCCTTGGCATTGGTCTTGGCAGTGAACGCGAATGCAAATACGAACGATGATTCGGACGAGATCGGCGCAGAAGCCGTTGCAAAGACTTCGAAAATCGCTTCGGCAACCAATCCTGCGCAATTCACCCGCACGGACACCTCTTCACGCAAATTCAAAATCTCTTTGCCAGTCGAATTCGAAAAGAACGTCTGTAAGCAAATGGGCACCAAGATGGTTTTCGGACCAGACTGGTCATGCGGCAGCTACGTCGACTACCAGTACAGCTGTGGCGCTCCTTACGGCGGCCCATACGGCGGACCTGGCTATTATCCAGCGCCTGACTATCACCCAGCACCTGGCTACTACGGTCGTGGTGGATACTACGGACGCGGCGGCTATTACGGCGGTGGATGCGGATACTATCCAGTTCAGCGCCCACTTTCTTGCGATCACCCAGTTCAGGCATGCATTCAGTACGCAGTTGAAAAGTACACCGCTAACCGCGATGTCCTGATCGTTTTCAAGAAAAGCACGGACCTAGCAGCGGGCGAAACCGAAACTTTCGAAGTTTCTGGCAAGGCCATCGCGATCGACAACCCATACGCCAACTTCGAACTGAAGCAAGTATCGACGAAGTCGACGTACACCACGAAGAGCAGCGTTTTGTTCTTCTCGGGTCAAGACAAGATCGTCGTTCGTAAGTAATCCCTTCAGCCTTTAGGCTTTGATAAAGACCCCGGCCCAGCGGTTCGCTGTGCTGGGGTCTTTTATTTTAGGGCCAAGACTTCTTTTTCAATCGATTCGAAAATCCACTTGTGACCCATCTTTGGATAACCGGTTTGGCGCGACCAAAGCAGATCGCCAATATCGTAGTGCCACCATTCGCTAGAAAGATTGGTGAACCCCAGGGATTTCATAAAATAGAAAAGCTGGCGGCGGTTCCGCAGGGCTTCTTGATCGGAAGTTGAAAGCTTTCCGGCTTCAAGAGCTTTTTCCAATGCCAGGGTATTCGATTTTTCAACCGGTTCGTCAAAATCCGTCCCGTAGTTCACTAGCTGACCTTGGTAGCAAAGACCTAAGTCAATCGCACCCCCGCTGTTGTGCGTAGGAACCGTGGGGCGTTCTTTGTCATCGGGGTCTGCGACAAACATCCGGGACACGGCCCACGATTCTTCTGTTGAAAGTTTCGGATTCCGGCGTTTGGCGTCTTCAGCCATCCAGCGCAATAGGTCGTACTGGCATTCAATCGTTCGAAAGGCATCAAAGACCATCACGCTATAGCCCGGTGGAAGCTGGTTTGCGCCTTCGGTCAATCGGTCCAATATGACCTTTCGAGTATAGACCTTTTTCAGCGTGCCCTTCAGGCCCAGCTTCAAATAGGTGTGATCCAGGCGAACGCGATCCGTTTCGAAAAGTTCGGCCACAGTAGCGCCTTCCTGGATCAAGCGAAGTTCATCACGGCTTGGCGTGACAGGCAGGAATTGAATCGGGGTTTCTCCCCAGGTTTCCCAATTCTTCAAATGAAGGCCACCCAATGATCTGCTTTCTTTTCGACGACTTTCCCGATGACCGCGGTCTGGGGGAATCGTGATTTCAATCTTTCTACGACTTCATCGGCGTCTTTTTCAGCAACTGAAAGAAGAAGGCCGCCGGATGTCTGGGGATCCAGCGCAAGCCAGCGGTAGGCGGGGTCGCATTTGGAAAAGTCCACGCCTTTAGCCGTATAGTCGGCGTTCGTTTTATGGGCGCGGTTTAGGTTCTCTTCGCGAATGCTGTCCAGAGCCCAGGTCAGCGACGGAATCTTGGCCCAGTCGAATTCGATGGCCACACGGCTTGCTTGCGCGACCTGCATCGAATGGCCGGCAAGACCAAAGCCGGTGATATCCGTAGCGGCGTGGACCGTAATTCCGGAAAGAAGTTCGGGCGCTTGATTCAGCTTTTTCATGCTCGCGATGGCGGCATCGATGGCTTCTTTCGGAGCGTCGCCGTTTTTCAAAGCAGTCGTGATCGTTCCCGTTCCAAGTCCCTTGGTCAAAATCAATCGGTCGCCAGGCTTAGCACCAGCGTTCGTCCAGGCGCGGTCTTTTGAAACAAAGCCCGAAACCGAAAACCCCAGTTTCAAAGTTTCGTCGTCGATGGAATGCCCGCCGGCCAAAACCGCGCCGGATTCCGCGATGACTTCCTGAGCGCCTTCCATCAGCGGTTCGACCATTTCAAGCGGAAGGGTGGACGCCGGAAAGGCCAAGATCGTCAACGCCGTAGCAGGCTTTCCACCCATAGCGTAAACGTCGCTAATGGCGTTGGCGGCTGCGATTGCACCAAAGTCTTTAGGCGAATCCACGATGGGCGTAAAAAAATCCAAGGTCTGAATCAAAAGCTGGCCGTTGCCCAGGTCCCAAAGAGCAGCGTCGTCTAGGTTTTCAGTTCCGACCAAAAGTTCCTTCGGGCGGTGCGGGAATTTTTCGGAAAGTCGCCCTAAAAATCCTCGCAGCTGTCCTGCAGGAAGTTTGGCGGCACAGCCGCCTTTTTTCACGGTCTGGGTCAGTGGTGGAAATGCTGTTTCAGCCATTCGAGACACTCCTTCGCGGTTCCTTCAAAAAGGGTCTTTCGCGGTCTTTGGATTCGGTCGTATTCGTATCGCCTGTCGTAATAGTCCACAAGAAGCGACTGAATCCAGGGGGCGTGTTTTTCCAGTGCCCGACCTTTTTCGACCAAAGGAATCGTAAAGGCGTCCAGCATCTGCCTTTTATTTCGATCCGTGGCTTCATGCCCAAGTCTTTTTCGAATGGATTCCAGCGACTGGATGAAAAGGGCCTGAAGCGCATCTTGGCTAAAACCTGCGTGAATCGGGGCTTCCAGATAATCCTCAAAAATCAAGCGGGTCCTGACTTCCAGGCTTTCACGAACGATGACCAATGGGGACAGATCCATTTTCTTCTTTAGGTACAAAGGGACGTGCACCGATCCTACGCAAGTGCTTTCGTCTTCGACCAGACGCCTGGGGCTTGGTTGCAAAAGTTCCAGGGCCGTGCGGTTTTCAAAGGTGGCCTGTGAAGGCTGTCGATGTCCCGGTAGGTTGCCAAATGCGCTGCCTCGGTGCTGGGCGTGCTTTTCCAGATCCAAGACGGCCAGGTTTTCACCCAAAGCCTTTTCCAAAAGGCGGCTTTTGCCCGACCCGGTGTTACCCGATATCACCCAAAGTTCAGGAAGATTCGCGCCTTCCAGTTTTTTCAGAAGTTCACCGCGCATGGCTTTGTAGCCCCCGCTGACCCGAAAAACCTTGGGCGCTTCGACATGGGTTCGAATCCATTCTGACGCAATCTGCGAACGAAGTCCGCCGCGCCAGCAAGTCAGCACGACTTCGGGGTGGCCTTTGGTCGCCTGAATCCAGTCGAGGGTGCGACTTGCGCGATGGGGTTCGGTCAGTCTTTCACCCAGTCGGATCGCGGCTTCTTGGCCCGCGTCTTTGTAACGCTTTCCCACTTGGTGGCGTTCTTCATCCGTCAGAATCGGCAGGGAAATAAATCCGGGGATCGATCCATCGCCAAATTCGCCTTGGCTTCGAACGTCGATGGCGGGAATTCCTGATTGGATTTTTGACAATGCCGTTAAGGCATCGATTTTGACTTCTTCTTGACCCATTTTGCGAATTCACCGTTCAAGTCTTGGATGCTGCAGAAAGTGGGAAGGTAGTTTTCCAAATTCTTGCCCACCGAAAGTTGAATCAGTTCTAATAGCGAACACTTCGAAGCGATGAATTCCACAAGTGCTTTGGAAAGTTCGTAATGGTCGGAAACGGAATTGGCCGAAGTCTTTCCGAAAGGATGAATCATCTGATGAAAGTCAGGAAAGTTCCCGCGGGCTGCAAGTTTCTTGAAGTCGGTTTTTCCGTACCCGGCCAGATAGTTCGCCAAACCTTCTTCCAGCCATGAAGGAATCGCAGCCTGGGTAGCCGAAGCGGATTTGTATTTCTGGGCCAAAATCACGTGGACCAGTTCATGGCCAAAGATTTTATCGAAGTTTGTACGGTCGATTTTTGGACCCAGATGAACCGTAAAATCGCTTTTTCGGGCAAAAGCCATCACTGCGTCGTTGGGATCCGAAAGACCGTGGGCTGCTTTAAAGCTTTCGCGCCCGCCTGATCCGGTGTGCCAGATCACTTGGATTTTTCGAATATCCCATTCCAGTTTGGATTCGATTTTGTCAGTGATTTTGTTCACTTTGGATTCGGTGACCCAGGAAGGGGCCCCCGTCATGATCACGGCATTGGTCCGGATTTGTGGGAACGCGTGCGGTCCTAACCCGATAAAAAGGGCAAGGGGACCCAATAGATTCAGAATCTTCATGGATCCAGGCTAGCACGTCTGAAGATCAAAAGCTGTCCCGTCATGGTCTTCTTCTTCCCAAGATAAACCCATTGCTTTGAGATGGATTGAGAAGAAACTTCGATATCGCTACCGAAGCGCGCCAAAAGACGGGCTTTGACCGTTTCAATATCCAAAGAATCAAATCCAAAGACGCGCGCTTCGCCGCCAGGGGCTAAGACGCGAAACGCTTCTTCAAGAAAGGTCATGGATTTTTCCATCAAAAGATTGTTCACCAGTTGGTGACTGACCAAAAGATCAACCGAATGATCCAAAACGGGCATGTCTAGGGCGTTTCCAGCAATCAGCTGCCCTTCGTTTTCGGCAATGAATTTCTTCATTCGCTTTCCGGTTTCGTTTTCAGGAATCGAATCAGCACTGTACCAAAGATCCAAACCCCAAGCGTCTGCCCCGTGCCGCCCAAGATGCGGAAGCAACCCGCTGAATCCTTCGGCAACGGACAAGACGGTCTTTCCCTTTAGTTTTTTAACCTGTGAATCGCTTAAGCTTAGGTCCGCCAAAACCAGATCTAAAGGATAGAATAGTTCGCCGGTAACCATGACATCGTTGGCGTAAACCCAATCGGGGTTTCCAGCGGGGACCTGTAAGTGGGGTCGAAAGTTGGACCCACAGTCACGAATGTCTTTCGCGTGGGTCGCCGCCGGCAGCGCGACACTTGTCAACAGAAGGATCAGTACAAGGCTGTGCTTTGAACCCGACTTCATTCTTGATTTAAGCCGCTTTGATCGTGTCCTTCTTGGTGTTTTGTTGTTTTTTGGGAATCTGGAGCACCAATCGTGTGTTCTTGCAGTTTCGGTCCAAAACCAAAGTTCCTTGGTGGGCTTCCGCGATACCCGTGGAAATGCTTAGGCCCAGTCCGGTGCCTTTTCCGATTTCCTTAGTGGTGAAAAAGGGCTCCATGATTTTATCCGCAATTTCGTCCGCGATTCCTGGGCCACTGTCGGTCACTCGAATTTCAACGCGTTCTGCGTGATCCACGACGTCGACGTGAACCCAGGCCGGTGCATTGCCTTGAACGGCGTCAAAAGAATTATTCAAAAGATTCAAAAGCACCTGCGAAATTTCGTTGGGTCGGCAATCCACAGTCAGGTCCGAAGCAATCTTTCCGACTTCGATTCCAATTCCAGAAGATCGGAATCTGGATTCGCAAAACGCCAACGTTTCCTGAACCATATCGGCGACGGACATGGTGGTGAATGGGTCGGATGCTCCGCCATGGGCAAAAGTCCGAAGGCCTTGGACGATTTTTGCAATTCGTTCGACGGTAGAAATAATCCGGTCGGTGGATTTCTGGATGTAGCCTTTGTCGATTTCATCGGAATTCAGAAATTCCTGAAGCAGCGTCGCGTTTCCGTGAATGATGGCCAAAGGGTTATTGATTTCGTGAGCGACCCCGCCGGCCATTTGACCCAAGGTCGACATCTTTGAAGCATGAATCAGCTTGGCCTGTTGTTCTTTCAAAAGGCGATCTGCGATCACCTTTTCAGTAACGTCTTGAACGGTGCCGACCACGCGAGCCGGCTGACCCGCTTCACCAAAGACGGGGGTTCCAATCAGGTTCAGATAGGCGGTCTTTCCAGCCTTCGAGATTTGAATCTGGTTTTCAAATCGTTCGCGCTTTTTGAACGCGTTATGCATCAGTTCTTTCATCAGGGCCTGGTCTGTTTCGGAAATGACTTTGGACCAGTCCACCAGATTCAAGTCGGTGCCCGGGGGGAAACCATAGTTTTCAACAGCCTGGGGGCTCCACCAACCTTTTTTCAGTCCGAGATCGTATTCAAAGGATCCCAAGCGTGAAATTTTCTGAGCATCCGAAAGTGCCGCTTCGTTTTTCTTAATCTGGTCGGCCTGCAGTTTTTTTTCAGTGATGTCATAGCTGATGGACATGAATTCTTCGATTTCTCCGAATTCACTTCTGAAGGGAACGATGACCATGTCAAACCAGACTTCGCTGCCATCTTTGGCCAGGTTGCAGACTTCACTTCTCCACACGCGACCGGCCTTGATGGTTTGCACCTGGTTTTCGTAAAAGGCCAAGTCGTGCTTGGCGGATCGCAGGACGCGCGCGCTTTTTCCGCGAATTTCATCCAGGGTAAATCCCATGATCTTTAAAAAGGAATCGTTCGCCGATGTGATGATCCCTTTGGCGTTGGTCGAAAGAATGATGGTTCCCTGGGTCAGCGCAAAGCGGAACTGGTTGGCTTCACGAAGGGCCGTGTGAAGTCGATGTTCCTGTTCACGTCGAGAACTGGAATCCTTGATGACCGAATAACAGATTTCTTTTCCATCAACGACGATCAGGTTCGAAGTCAGGTCGCAGGGGATCTTGTCGCCTTCTTTGTTTCGAAAGAACTGTTCGGTTCGAAGCGAACCCTGTGACTTCAGGGTCTGCCAATTCAGGTCCCAGACGATCGGATTCCACTGAGGATCAATTTTCCATACCGGTTGTCCAATCAGGTCTTCTGCTGCGTACTGCAGCGCCTTGCAAAGCGCTGGATTGGCAAACAGGATCTGACCTTCGCCGTCCATCCAAAGGACGAAATCGCTGGTCGTTTCAATGAATCGTTCTAGAAGTTTGGGATTCGGAATGGCCACGTCTTCTTTTCGGCCAAACCGGGTCTAAAGTTAAGTCGTTTAGTCTTGTGGTTTCAAAGGGTTATGACCTATGGGGGCGACGGATTCAGGATTTAACGAAACCCTGACCCTTTCCCAACGCGTTTCCTACATGGGGAACCGAAACTCAAGTCAGGAACAAAGATAAGTATGAAAGCAAAAGTACAAACCGCTCGAGCTTCGGACCTGTTCTTCTTCGCGCTTTGCGCGGTGGTTTTGGTCTCGCAAGCTTGGGTCTAGTTTTTAAGCCTTCAAAAGAAAAGGCCCCCGTTTCTTTCGAAACGGAGGCCCATTCATCTTTTAAATCGGGCCGAGCAGAAATGTGCTTGGCCTAAATCTAAGGACTAGAAAACGTTTCCGCTGAACCAAACGTTCAGAGAAGCGGTGTCGTACCATTTCGCGGTCGAACCTGCGTTCGCGCGAAGGGTATCGTCCAAAGGGGTAGAGGTCTGTAGGTAGGTGTAGACGTTTAGCCAAGAAGCGACGTCGTAACCAAATCCCAATTCCACACCCATCGGAAGGCGCTGAATGCCTGAACCGCCGACCATTTTTTCGTAGTCCAGCTGAACGCCCAAGCGAGCTTGTGCTTTGTCGTTGAAGGTGTAGCTGACCGACGGATTGGCAATCAGGAAAAGCTCTGGCTTCAGTGTAGCCAATGCGTTTCGGCCTGGTTCCTTTTTCTCCCAGTTCAGGTCCTGCGTCGATTTTGCTTGTCGATCGCGGTAGAAAAGGACTCGCGGAGTGATCAGCGCAAAAAATCCCCACTTGCTTCCGGCTGGATCCCACGAAAAGGTGGCGAACATTCCAGGGTTCAAAAGAAGTGTACGTTCCGAGTTCACTTGTCCTGCAATTGCTCGGATCGGAAGGTCGGTGTTGATGGCGCCCGAAAGAACCCAGTCTTTGCCTTTCAGAAGTTTTCCCGAAACTCCGACGCGTTGGCCCTGGTGGCGGAATTGAAGAGGAGCTTCGCCCTCAACCTTGTGGTTGACGACCAGTTGGTTACGGAACTGGATGTCCAATGCCAAGTCGCCAATGAAATTCTTTTTCTTCACCGAAATCAGATTCCAGAAGTACATTCCGGTGTCTTGATCGCCCCCGAAAAAGTCTGGGGTGATGCCGCGAGCAGCGTTCGTCAGGCCGGGACCTGCGAAGAAGCTGTTGTAGTTCATGCCGAAGTTACGGGTGAACCATGGCTTTTGGGCGGTGGCTTCTGAAGCGTTGGCCACGGGAGCAGCCTGTGCTTGAGAAGAGTCGGATTCAATTTTTGATTTGATGTCGGCTGCCGCTGCGGAAGCGTCGCGCTCGGGGGCCGATTGTTGAGATTTCACTTGTTCGCCCGTTTGAACAGGCTGAGTCGTTGTTTCTTCTGCAAGAACGTTCGTTGCCGTTCCCAAGATTGCTGCAGCCGTCAATAGTGCCGTGCCGCTGCGCCACAAATACTGTTTACGATACCCCATTTGCTTTTCTCCTTTTGGGAACTTGCCCCACTCGATTGCCACACAACTTGTGTGCCCCGGTCTTCGCAAGGGGCGTACCAAAGGAATGACAAGATGCGAAAGCCCGATTTTCGTGAAAATAACGATTTTTTGACGACCTAGTTCGCTTTGGACAAAGTTAACGCAATGCATTCATAATCTTCTGAGAAACCAACTGGTGTCGGTCTGACATTTCGAGGCCCATCCACCGTGAAACTGGTGTCATAATGGTAACCTGACAGAATGAAGAAGCGAGGCACGCTAGGCTTGACGAAGAAGCGAAGGAGAAAGTCGATGGGACTGAGCGTCGCGCCACTTCAGAAAGTTTGGAAAGGAATTAAGCACGCATCCAAGCTTCAGCCCAAGTTCCAAATCGACCTGACCAAAAGCCACTACCGCGTCAAGACTGTTACTGAAGCCTGGGAATTCCAAGAAGTGCTTCGACTTCGCTACTTGGTTTTCAACAAAGAATTCAAAAAAGCAAAAAGCCCCATCGGTTGGGATGTCGATGATTATGATTTCTTGGCCGATCACCTGATCATCATCGATCAAACCGTCGCCAAGAAACCCAAGATCGTTGGCACCTACCGAATGATACTGTCGACCCACTCGGATCGTTTCTATTCCGAAAACGAATTTGATCTAAAAAAGTTTTTGGCGCTTCCTGGCATCAAACTGGAACTGGGTCGTGCCTGCATTCATCCGCTTTACCGCAAGGGTTCGGTGATCAATCTGCTTTGGCGCGGAGTTTCGGAATACATGAAGCAGTCCAAAGCCGATTACCTTTTTGGTTGTTCCAGTGCACGAATCACCGACTTGGACACGGTCTGGGCGGTTTTCCAAAGCCTTTGGCACCGCGGGGTGATCGACATGTCCTTGGGAATTCATCCCATCAAAAGCTTTCGACTACCTGGGTTAGCCAATCGGCTTTTAAAAGGAGTGTCGGCTGAATCGGCTGCACTTTCAGCGGATGACAAGGACAAGGTTCAGGCTTTGATTCCTCCGTTATTGGAAATGTACCTTATGGCCGGGGCCAAGATTCATGGGCTTCCTGCCCTGGACCGCGACTTTTCCTGCGTGGATTTCCTGACCATCTTGGAAACTTCAAAGCTTTCGGAACCTTTCTTGCGGCGCTATCATTCCGAATGAATGAAAGCGTCTGAAGTTTCCAAGGTTCCGCCCATCGGACCCAGAATCGTTTTGAAGGGATTGGGGCTTGCGATCATCATCGGCGTGTATTTTATCGAATGCGCGCTAGGGATTTTTTTCATTCGCGGTGAATTCGCGCGACGGCGCTACCAGATTCACGCCATTGCCAGAAGCAGTCGGCGGGTCTGCTGGCTTTTGGGCGTCAGACTTCATCTAGAAGGAAATGTACCCCAGGGAAATCCATCTTCGCGTAAGCCCGCCTTTGTGGTTTCAAACCATCTTTCTTTTTTGGATGTGATTGCCCTGGCGCCCATTTGGCCATCGGCATTTGTGACCAGTGTCGAAGTGAAGCTCAGCGGGTTTTTAGGATGGATCACCCAGGCTGGGGGCTGTCTTTTTGTCGAAAGGCGGAACAAGGACCGTCTGGAAGAAGAAAAAAAGGAAATCGCAGAAGTCTTGCGTTTAGGCCACAGCGTCTTCGTTTTTCCGGAATCCACCAGTTCAGACGGCGTTTCGGTTCTGCCGTTCAAGGCGGCACTTTTTGACTGTGCAATCGCATCAGGGCGACCGATTCAACCATTGACGCTGCGGTATACCCGCATCAATGGGATCATTCCGGACCCCGTTCTACTGGATCACGTCCTTTATTACGGCGATCATGATTTTACTTCGCAAATGATTAAGATGCTCAGCCTTCGAAGGATCGAAGCGACGGTTTTCTTTCACCCCGAAGCTTCGATTCAAAACGGCGCAGAGCGAAAGATGCTGGCTAACGACACACATTCCTGGATTGTCGATCGCTATGCTAAATTAGGGATATCGTGAAACCCTTTCCCGAACTGACTTTGGTTCAGTCCGTCGCACACACGCTCAGTTCTCGGGCTCGAATCCATACTTTGGCCAAGATTCCTGTGCCCGAGCGCGCACGCGCGAAGGTGAAAGAATTTCCACTTTATGGATTTTCAATCGGTTCTGAAGAACCCACTGCACCCGTTTTAGGAATCGTCGGCGGCGTCCACGGCTTAGAAAGAATCGGAAGCCAAGTCGTTTTATCCAGTTTGATCAGCTGGGTCGAAAGACTTCACTGGGATGAAACCTTGATGAGGGATCTGGAACATTTTCGTCTGGTCGTCGTGCCGATCCTGAATCCAGTGGGGATGTTCATGGAATCCAGGTCCAACGGGAACGGCGTGGATCTGATGAGAAATGCGCCTGTCGATGCCGAAGACAAAACTCATTTTCTGATGGGCGGACACCGAATCACGAATCGCTTGCCTTGGTACCGTGGTCTTGCCGGGGCACCGATGGAACTTGAAAACCAAGTCCTTTGCGAATTCATCAAGAAGGAAAGCTTTCAGTCAGAATTTTCACTTTGGCTAGACGTTCATTCCGGTTACGGAATCCACGACCGGCTTTGGTTTCCTTACGCTAAATCGACCCGGCCTTTTCCGCACCTTCCAGAATCCTTTGCGCTAAAGACCTTGTTTGACCGCACTTATCCTTACCATGTGTACCAAATCGAACCCCAGTCGCATGAATACACAACCCACGGCGACGTTTGGGATTACATTTATGAACAGCGCCACCACGGCCTAGTCGACCATGGGGTGGGGCCGTTGCTGATGCCTTTGACTTTGGAAATGGGATCTTGGGCGTGGATCAAAAAGAATCCTTTGCAGCTTTTTTCTTTCTTGGGTCCTTTCAACCCGATCAAGCCCCATCGAAAAAAGCGAATCTTGCGACGCCATTTGAACTTCTTTGATTTTCTGATGCGGGCAGTGATGAACCACAGTGTTTGGTCTAGGCCCAGCACTGAAGAACGCGGTGAACTTCTTCGCGCGGCCATGGCGCATTGGTACGCCTAACGTGGCCGCCGATTTGGATCTGATCGACGGGCACTGCCACGTTTCGGACCCCAGGCTAGCGCCCACTGAATCGCATTGGCTTACCGAATGCGCTGGCGTTGGGATTCGTCAGTTCATCCTAGGTGGGGTTGATCCCGAAGACTGGGATCGGCAGATCGCATTTCGGCAAAGGGTAGCGCCATTGGGTTTCAAGGCGCACCTGACCTTTGGGCTTCATCCCTGGTTTGTCGCGTCCCATTCAGACGAAGAATGCGAAAGGGCTTTTGCCGATTTGAAAAACCGAATCCTGTTTCGGGCCGAAGCACGGGACCATGGGATTGTGGGAATCGGAGAAATGGGGCTGGATTCCTTAAAAGGGGAAATGGCCCTTCAAAAAAAGTGGTTTCAAAAGCAATGGCAGTTCGCCCAGGAAGTGGGAATGCCTGTCGTTTTGCACGTGGTTCGGGCCCATTCCGAAGCCTGTGAAATCTTAGGGATGCCCCGGGGGCTTCCCGGAGGGTCTGGGATCGTCCATTCCTTTAGCGAAGGTCCTGAAATCGCAATGGAATACATCAATCGGGGGTTTCTGCTGTCCATCAGTGGGGTGATCGCAAGAAAAGGCTTTCAGAAACTGAAACGCGCCGTGGTACAGGTCAATCCAAAGGATCTTTGTTTTGAATCGGACGCCCCGGATCAGCCGCCACCGCGGTTGAATTTGGGCACAACCCGGCCAGGGGAAACTGGCCCTAGTTTCGCGTTAAATCTTCCGACGGCGATTCGGGATGTGGCTGAAACAATTCAGGTGCTTCGAAAAGACCTGAGCATCAATCAGGGCTGGAACACTGAAAAGTGGCTAGGCGAAAGCCGAGAAAATTTGATCCGTTGTTTTGATCTTTATGGAAACGGTTGAAGTTAAAAATCAAGAAAGCTCGACAGGGCAAGAAGACGTCTATCGGCTACATCGCCGATTCGATCGCATGGGTCGGCTGATTGGCGACGATGCGATGAAGCGTCTGATGAATTCGCATGTCATGGTCATTGGCCTGGGTGGGGTCGGGTCCTGGGCCGCGGAATCCTTAGCGCGTTCGGGTGTGGGTACGCTATCGGTCGTCGACTTTGACGAAATTTGCATTACCAATTCCAATCGTCAGCTTCACGCGATGGCGGGCCTGGTGGGCCGACTTAAATCCGAAGTGATGGCTGAACGCCTTCGCAAGATCAACCCGCAGGCCAAGGTCAACGCGATTTCCGAATTCTACAACGCCGACAGTTCGGACCTGATTTTTTCTTACAAACCTGATTTCATCGTCGACGCCATCGATAACATCACCACGAAATGCCACCTTTTGGCCCGTTGTGTGAAAGACGGCATTCCCGTCGTTTGTTCGACCGGATCGGCAGGCAAGCTGGACCCAACCCGAATTCGCATCGCTGATCTTTCCGAAACCGAACGCGACCCACTGGCGCGATCGATCCGAAGAATTCTTCGTCAACAATACGGTTTCCCGGAAAATGGATCATTTGGAATTCCGTCGGTCTATTCCGACGAAGAAGTGATTGAACCCGTCGACTTAAAATACGACAACGGTCAAGGCTTCAAGTGCGTGTGTCCACAAGGGCAGAACGGCTTGAACACCTGTGATCGCAAAAACGTCATCTTGGGCAACGCAAGCTTCGTGACGGGTTCCTTCGGCCTGGCGTGCGCGTCGGTGGCCGTGAAGAAGCTTTCGACCCCGCTGCCATCGTGACCCGGGGCCAAAGCGGCGCAAAGGTGATTGCGCCTTGGGCACTTCATTGGTTTCGCCGCGACCTTCGTGTTGCTGGAAACGCTGCTTTACAATCCAGTTTCAAAAAGTATCAGGGGCGCGTGGTGGGTGTTTTCTGTTTTGACGGGAAATTCCTGTCGCGCGATGACTTTTCGCACGATCGGTTTCAGTTTTTCATTCATTCGCTTCAGGCTTTGCGCGAAGAACTTCGCAGTCTGGGGTCAGATCTTTTGATTTTGGACCAAGGCCCCGAAGCGTCTTTTTCGGTTTTGGGTGGGTCCCTGAAGGCAAGCGGTGGGTTGCCGGCTTCGGTCACTTTCAGTCGCGACTATGAACCTTTTGCACGTGACCGTGACGCCCGAATGGGAAAATGGTTTCAAGACCAGTGGGGTGTGACGGTCGAAAGCTTTCGCGACCATTTGGTATTGGAACCCCACGAAGTCACAAAACCCGATGGTTCGGCGTATCAAGTTTTCGGAGCATATAAGAAAAGATGGCTTCAGGTTTTTCAAGACCCTGTCATTCAGCAGCGAGTTTCGGCCAAAGCCACGGGCCTGACCTATTTGCGATCCAAAAAGGTCGAACCGATCTTTTCTTTGACCTGGAAAGACTTAGGCGTCGAACTGGAAGATCAGTGCCAAGCCATGGCTGAAAAGAATCAACGAAAAGTTTCAGTCCCGATTCCTGAAGCGGGATCCAAGGTCGCGTACGAAAAATTAAAGGGCTTTTCGTCGCGCCACATGAAGTACGCTCAGAACCGGGACATTCCAGGGGTTTTGGGAACTTCACAGCTTTCGATTTATTTCAAAAACGGTTCTTTAACGACATCGCAGGCAATCGCCGACCTTGCGCCAGGGCCCAGTGACACCTTCTTGTCTGAACTGATTTGGCGTGAATTTTACTATTCCATCTTGTTTCATTTTCCATCGGTCGAAGCGGACGCTTTTTTGGCAAAGTTTCGCAAAATCCCTTGGGTCAATCGGCCAGATTGGTTTCAGTCTTGGAAAGACGGACGCACCGGCTATCCGATCGTTGATGCGGGGATGCGCCAGCTTTTGAAGACGGGTTGGATGCACAACCGCGTTCGAATGATTGTCGCATCCTTTCTGACCAAAGACCTTCACATCGACTACAGATGGGGTGAACGCTACTTCATGGAAAAGCTTTTGGACGGAGACCTGGCGCCCAACAACGGGGGTTGGCAGTGGGCGGCATCGACGGGTTGCGATCCTCAGCCGTACTTTCGAATTTTCAATCCCACGCTTCAAGGCAAACGCTTTGATCCCGAAGGCGACTATGTTCGTCGCTGGATTCCTGAACTTTCGTCATGCCCAACAAAATGGATTCATGAACCCGCAAAAGCCCCCGATTTTTCTAGTTTCGGATATCCTTTGCCGGTTTGTGATCATTCCATCCAGTCGCGGCAAGCACTGGCGATGTATTCTCGGGCCGCAGAAGGGGCTAAGCAGTGAAGACAGGTACCGTGAAAGATCCGGTTTGTGACATGGATGTCGAAGTCGAAGCTTCGACCCCGCACGTTTCGCACGACGGGAAAGATTTCTATTTTTGCGCGCAATGGTGCGCGGATCAGTTCAAGAAATATCCTTCCAAGTACCTGAATCGGGATCCGGCCAGAATGCCGACGGCCGAAGAATTGTCGCAGATTTATTCTTGTCCGATGGATCCAGAAATTCGCAACCAAGGGCCGGGGTCGTGCTCGATTTGTGGAATGGCGCTAGAACCCATGGACCCCTTAGAAGGTTTAAGGAAGCCCGCCCATCAAGACGACGAATGGATTCAAATGCATCGTCGTTTCTGGGGAAGCGCGGTTCTTTGCATGCCGCTTCTTTTTCTTTCGATGGGAGAAATGGTCCCTGGGCTGGAATCCTGGATGCCGTCGCATTCGGCATCGGATCGTTTTCAAGCGATCCTTGCGGTTTTGATTTTTGGCTTAGGTCAACCGCTTTGGTTTCGCGCCTGGGATTCGTTCCGAACGCTAAATCTGAACATGTTCAGTTTGATAGGTGTTGGCGTTTTTGCGGCATTAGTTTTCAGCTTTTTTTCCTTTTTCCTTCCCGGCGCACTGCCACCAGCGTTTGCGATTTCGATGCATGGGCGCGCGCCACTTTATTTTGAATCGGTCGGCGTGATCACCACATTGGTTCTTTTGGGGCAGGTGCTTGAACTTCGGGCGCGCGCGAAAACGCGTGGGGCCTTAGAAAGTTTGCTTCAGTTAGCGCCAGCAATTGCGATTCGGGTTCATTCGTTAACAGGACTTTCGACTGAAGCGACTCAGGATGAAGAAGTTCCGGTTGAACATTTGAAACTGGGCGACCGCGTGCGGGTGCGTCCGGGCGAAAGAATTCCAGTCGACGGAGAAGTCGTTTCCGGGCGGTCGTCGGTGAATGAATCCATGCTGACAGGTGAACCGCTACCGGTTGAGAAAAGTCAGGGTCATCGAGTAGCGGCAGGGACGATGAATGGAACAGGGACTTTGGTGATTCGTGCGACCCAGGTTGGACGCGAAACCCTTTTGGCCCAAATCGTTCAAAGTGTCGCAGAAGCGCAGCGAACCCGTGCCCCGATACAGGCCAAAGTCGACCAGGTCGCAGCCGTATTTGTTCCTGTGGTTCTTTTGGTTTCATTAGCGACTTTCTTGGGTTGGTTGTTTTTTGGTCCGGAACCCCGAATGGGTTTTGCGTTGGCCAACGCCATGTCGGTGCTTTTGATTGCTTGTCCATGTGCGCTGGGGTTGGCAACACCCATGGCGATCACCGTGGGAATGGGGCGATCGGCGTCGCGCGGGATCCTGTTTCGAAATTCCGAAGCCCTTGAAAAGCTTTTGAACGTCGACACTTTGGTCTTGGATAAAACGGGGACGGTGACCGAAGGGCGAATGGAATTGGAAAGCTGGATGGCGATGCCCGGTTCGACCGTGGATGAAACCAAGTCGCTGACCTTGGCGGCAAGTGTTGAGCGTTCCAGCGAACACCCAATTGCCCGCGCGTTAACTGATGCAGCACGCGCAAGGAAGCTTTTTTTAAGCCATGAATCACTGATTCAGGATTTCAAAGCGGAAGTCGGACAGGGGATTCGTGCTAGGATTGGCCCGGATCAGATTTGGGTGGGCAAAGTCGATAGCGACGTTGAAAAGGATCTAGATCCGGGATTTGTTCAAGAACTTCGCGAAAAGACCCGTCGGGGCAAGGTGGTCCTGGTTTGTCGAATCAATGGGGTGCTTTCGGCTGTGGGAGTTCTTTCAGATCGCCTGCGCCCGGACGCAAGCCAAGTGGTCGCGCGCTTTCGTCGAATGGGGATTCGAATTTTACTTTTAAGCGGAGACCGGCAAGAAACCGTCGAGTTCGTTGCCAAACAGCTCGGGATTATTGAGTTTCAAGGAAATCTTTTGCCCGAAGGAAAGCGCGAACGCGTTGAAAGATTACAAAAGTCCGGTCGCCGAGTAGCAATGGCTGGGGATGGAATCAACGATAGTCCGGCATTGGCAGCGGCGGCAGTGGGAATCGCAATGGGCGGGGGTTCTTCGACGGCCATTGAAACAGCCGATGTGACCTTGGTGAAGGGAAATCTGGCTGGGATTGAAACCGCAATTCAATTCAGCCGTGCGACCGTACGGAACATTCGTCAGAACCTTTTTCTGGCATTTGTTTACAACGCACTTGGCGTTCCCGTCGCTGCTGGGATCTTTTATCCCTTTACCGGGTGGCTATTGAATCCGATGATTGCGGCAGGGGCCATGAGCCTTTCATCGGTTGCGGTGATTCTGAATTCGCTTCGGCTGCGACGTTCCTAAAGGTTTCCGTTTTTATCCAGGTGAATCATCCAAGTATCGTAGGCGCCGCCACCATAGGTTCCGATGAAGTTTCCCGTCGTACAGCCAACGATGGCTAAGTTTCCGTCAGACCGAACTGAAAGATCGGCGACGTATTCATCGCTGGCGGATGCCATTAGCCTTGAAGCAAAGGTCGGGTTTGCCGTCGAAGCCTGCTTGGCCCAAATCATAGACCCCGAACTATTGAACTTAAAAATCACCGCGTCGAAAGTAAGGCCGACGTTGGTATTTGTGCTGACCAAACTGCTTTGGGTCGTACCGCCGATGTAAATCTGGTCGTTCCCGTCAATACCGATGGCACCCATGGGTGAACCCCCGCCCGCATCGTCGGTGCGATCGGCAAGCGTTGAATCATTGATGAAGGCGGGGAAGGTCACGGTCGAAATCTGCTTTACCCAAGTCATCGATCCCGACGATGTCAGGCGTGCCAGAAACAGGTCTCGGGTGCCCACTGCCCCGGTATTGTCGGATGGTCCAGAAAACTGGCTTCCGGTGTGACCCTGCACATAAACATTTCCTGATGAATCGAGCGCCACGCCCGAAAGCGTTTCGCTTCGGTCGGCAGCATTGATGACTCCGGGAAAGACTGCCGGAGTAAACTGCTTGATGTACTGAACCGTCCCTGCTGAATTGATTTTTCCTAAAAAAACGTCGTTAGAACCGGCATTGGCGGCAGCGAATGCCCCTGTGGTCGCGCCGACAAAGTAAGCATTTCCCGAAGAATCTGCCTGAATTCTTCCTGCGTTTTCAGTTGCATTGCCGATCACGTGACCATTTCCGGTTGCGGGAATCAGCTGTTTGATCCAGTCACAGGTTCCCGAAGCTTGAAAATGGGCGACCCAAAGATAAGTGTTTGCGGCAGATCCCGTGATTAAGCTGTTATTCGCACCTGCATTCTGAGTCGTACCGTAAAGAAAAAGGTTTCCTGACGAATCGGTCGTGACAAACCCGCCCAATTCTTCGCTGGTGTCCCCATCGACCGTTCCAAATGTGTTGCATCCGCCAAGGCCTGCGGCGGCCGTCAGTTGATTTCCCCAGACAATACTTCCGTCAGACGCGTTGATTCTTGCGACCCAAGCGTCGCGTAGACTTCCTCCGGAAAAAGTAGCGGCCCCGAAAAGCTGACTTCGAGTATAACCCGCGACGTAAAGCGTGTTGCTGGGACCCATCGTAATGCTGTTGCATACGTCATAGTTCACTCCGTTTGAAAAAAGTCCCTGTGACGTTGAATTCCATTGAACGCCCCAAACGAAGTTTCCTTGAACGTCGAACTTGATGATGATGACGTCGCCGCCGATTCGCGTGCTGAACATGTCGCTGGATGTGGTTCCACAAGTATAGGTGTTACCGTCCGAATCCGTCGTCACGGCCATCAAAAGATCCTGTCCCGAATTATCGGCGATGGTTCCTAGCCCGACTTTGAATTCATAGACGAAGGTTTGGAAAAAAAGGTTCGGAGAGCTGAGTGCGCCCTGATGGTTGAACACAAGCGCGCACGACGATCCGAATAGCCCGATCAGGATCGGCAGAATCTTTTTAAACCAGACGGACCCCATCTTAGGATTCTATCATTTTGGCGATGGGTTGCAGACACCTAAAATAGTAGAGATTGCAAAAGCTTAGGGGCCAGCTTTACTTTTGGATGCAAAGAATCCGAGGCTTTCCCCCGACGGTGACTTTCAGGTTTTTGTCTTCGTCCAGTTCCGTGATCTGTTCGAACTTTGGAAGCGAAGGGATTTTGTAGATCAGTTTCTTTTTGCTGCAACTGGCGACAAATGCCGTGGATCCAGCGACTTTGTTTTCGATCCCCTTTTTTGATGCGACAGTCGTGGATGTCGGAAAAACCGAATACTGGTATTCGTAATGGGTTCGTTTTTTCTTTAGCCGTTTGACGACGATGGTCAGATCGAATTCAGGGACCAGGCCATCTTTTGGGCAGCTGTAAGTTCCAGATAAATCGGGGCATGCGGACAAAAAAGCCAGTAAGCTGAGCATGGTTTGACCTAGCGCGAAAATCAGGTTAAGTCACCCGTAACTTCAAATTCCGCTTTTGTTTGTTGGAGTGTAGCTCAGCGGGAGAGCATCCCCTTCACACGGGGAGGGTCGTAGGTTCAATCCCTATCACTCCAACCATTTTTTTCTTTCTGACAGTCGAAGCAGGAGACCCGTCAGCACCTTGGGATTGAAGCGAGCAAACCGGCGTCCAGTGGACGCTGAGCAAGCGAGATGCGAGCGAAAGGTTTGCGAGGTGAGGCTACGCATTCGAGGAGCGGGAAGCGACGAGAAATAGTAGCCAATCCCTATCACTCCAACCATTCTTCCGTTTCCAGACGACAAAATGAGCTCTCTTCTTCAGCTTCAGAACGGATCTAAGTCGTACGGACCCAAAAATCTTTTTCAGGACGCAAGTTTCGCAATCAACGAGGGCGAACACGTCGGGGTCATCGGCCCAAACGGCGCGGGAAAGACCACGCTTTTTAAGATTTTGATTGGGCAGGAATCCTTGGATCACGGTCAGATCATCCGGTCGAAGTCCCTTCGCCTGGGCTACCTTTCGCAGCACGATCAATGGCGACAAGACCAAACCGTTGAAGAATTTCTGACCCAAGGGGTTTCGGGTGACGGAAGTGAAATCAAGATGCCCATCTGGGACCTGAAACCTTTGGGAGTCGGCTTAGGTGTGACCGAAGACATGTATTCGCGCCCCATCGTTTCGTTTAGCGGCGGGTACCGAATGCGATTTAAGCTTCTGTACTTGATTGCGACCATGCCGAATCTAATGCTTTTGGATGAACCGACCAATTACTTGGATCTGGAAACTTTGTTGGTCCTGGAAAACTTTCTTCAAAACTATACCGGCGCCTTTCTTTTGATTTCCCACGACCGGGAATTTTTGCGCCGAACCACCGATCACATCGTTGAAGTCGAAACAGGTGACATCACAAAATACAACGGCAATATCGACGACTATTTCGAGCAAAAGGAATTACTTCGTACGCAGCTTGAAGCGCGGGCCATGTCGCTTGAAGAAAAGCGAAAAGAAGTTTTGGCCTTTGTAGCGCGCTTTGGTGCAAAGGCATCTAAAGCCAGTCAGGCACAATCACGCTTAAAGACATTAGATAAAATGGAAGCCATCGAAGTGAAGCCCCTGCCCGTAGGCGCACGGATCAAGATCCCGCCACCGGCTAGGCCGCCGAAACTGGTGTTTTCCCTGAATCGCGTTGATCTGGGGTATCCCACCCGGACTGTGGTCAAAGACGTGAATTTTCAGGTCATGGGCGGCGATCACGTCGCCGTCGTCGGGCTAAACGGCGCAGGGAAGTCGACTTTTCTAAAAACCCTTTCCAAAGAAATCCCGCCGATGGGTGGCAAGATTGAATACGGCTTTGAAGTGACGCTGGGCTATTACGCCCAGCACGTCGCCGAAAGGCTTCATGCGGACGACACGGTTTTTCAAGCGATGGGACGAAACGCACATCCCAGCGTGATTCCCCAGGATGTTTTGAATCTGGCGGGTTCGCTACTTTTTTCGGGCGATGATGTCAAAAAGAAGATTTCGGTACTTTCGGGTGGGGAAAAAGCACGGGTCGCCTTGGGTCAGATTCTGCTTCAAAAGGTTTCATGCCTGATTCTGGATGAACCCACGAACCATCTGGACTTTCAGACGGTGGAAGCCTTGACCCAAAGTTTGAAGACTTATTCGGGAACAGTGATCGTGGTCAGCCACGATCGAAGCTTCATGAGCCGGGTAGGGAACAAGATTCTAGAAATCAAAGACGGCAAGATCAGTCTTCATCACGGGACCTATGACGAATACGTGTTTCGGGTCGGCAAAGAAGTCGTGCAGTCGGTTCAAAGCAAGAAGCCCCAGACGAAATCTGAACCGTCAAATCAAGCCGTGCTTCGCGAGCAAAAGAAGGCAATGGAAAGGGATTTGAAAAAGTCTCAAAAACGCCTGACGGAACTGGATGATTTCTTGAAAGTGACCCAAAAGAAGATCGAAGAACTGAATCTAAAGATGGCCGAAGATCCGGCTGCGGTGAATCGGGATTCCATCGAAGAACTTTCCGCTTTGGGTACGGCGCTGAGTCAAGCGGAAGAAGAATGGTTGGAACTGTCTTCTAAGATTGAAGCCAGTATTTAACGGGTCGCGCCGGCGCCGGCTGCTTCGCGTTCGCGAAGTACTTTCCTGGCCTTCATTTCTTGGTCAAAGGCTTCATTGTTCATTTGGTAAGCGTTATTTGATTCGGTCATGCGCTTGCCGCCGCGAAGGGTTCGGTTGAAGTCGCGCTTCCTGTAGCGAGCATTGACGGGGCGATTATTGGTCAAAAGCTTATCCGCACGTTCGTCTTTTCGCTTTCCGATTTTCTTTTGTTTTTTTTGAATTTTTTGCATCGCCTGAACTTCGGCATTCAGTTCGGCGTTGCTCATTGTGTTTGGATCTTTAAGATTCGTCAGAATGGGCTTGGTCGGTTCGTCCGCTTCCTGCGCGAAGCTGAAAGAATTGAATGAACTAAAAGAAACAGCGAACCAAGTGACCGCGAAAAATAGGTTTTTCATCAACCGGCTTATCGGCCGATCGGATCGAAAACTTGACTATTGATTCGGTTGGCAGTGGTCCACTTCGCAGTGCATTTCGTGGTAACTTTTTTTGCATTCGGTAACCGAAGCTTGCTTGGCTTCCAGTTCGGTTGGCCCAAATCCTGGGAATTTTTTCATGAAAGCATGCGATTCACAAAACCAGGCTCGGGGATTGGCGTACCCATAGCCCCTGACACGCATAGGTGTGGCCTGCGTTGCCGATTGCTGAAACCCTTCGCGGTACGCTTTCAGAATCGCATCGCGATTCTGAATCGGGCACTGCATGTAAGGCTGCGCGTTCATAGCCTGGCCACGGCTGGCTTGCTGGGCGGCGGTGGTTCGGGCGGTTTCTTCCGAACAGTTTTCGGTGATCCATTCGTTCTGCAGTTTTTCTAAGCCTGCGCACGAAGATAGAATCAAAAGCGTCAGCGTGGTCCAAACAAGGTTTTTCATAGGCCCAGTTTAGGCCTATTTGGTTTCCTTAATCAAGCCGCCCCGAGGGTCTTTGAAGCACGAGTCGTATTGAGCAAGCTTCTCTTCTCGGAAAGGAATCAGGGCAATTGCGTGAATCATGCTGCCCATCGAGATTTCCTTTTTATGGATACCCACAACCGGGGTTCCTTCGGACATGATTTCTTCCACAAGCCAAGAAACGAAGGTGTTATTCTTCTCAAGCTTTTGAGAATACTTTTCGATTTTCTGGGCCAGTTTTTTACCCACATCCATTAGGTTGGTGTCCAGGATGGCACGCGTGATCATGGCCAGGCGGACCCTTGCGCAATCGATTTCCTGGCGGGTGTCTAGGTTCAAGCTTTCGTCGGCGTCGCAGGTCAACCACAGCCGGTCCAAAAGCAGTCCTAAGGAAGCTGTTCCCATGGCTGATTCGTAGTCTGCGTATTGGTAAAGCGTTTTTACTTCTTTTCCGACAACGCCACCTTCGACTTCGACCACGTTCAAAGCGAAGTCCGTCTTTGGCGCCAGGCCATGACCCAATTCGTTGCGGCGCTCGACGCTTAATTCTTCAAATGCTTCATAGACCCACGGAAGTTCGTGTTCGAATCCCCAGTGCATGGTTTTTGCGAAGTCCGTTCTGCAGAAAAGTGGTCGAGTCGCGTTTTGGCTGAGTTCACCGCCCGCTTCTTGGGCAATTTGATAAAGCTTCGGACGGTCCTGTTTCACGCTTTCAGCCGCGAAGGTGACTAGCTTTTTGCTTAAGCGTTCGACTTCTAGGTAGGTTGAAAGAACTGAATAGAATTCATCGGCATTCAGCTGCCCATCGCCGTCGCCATCGGGCAACCACTGGTCGCCGATGATTCCGGCGACGTTGTAAATCGCGCTAGGCTTCATCGTTAAAGGAATCACCACACGCTGTTCGTTTTTAGGCTTCTTTTGTGCCTGCGTGCTGCCTTCGGAATCGTCCACGCCACCGCTTAGGGCAGTCGCGAAGCGAAGGAAGGTGTAGGCAAAGTCGAAGCCTTCTTGTGCCGACTTGACTGAAGTTTCGGTGTATTTGATCAGCCCGTTGCCGTCTAGGTCCAGGGTTGCGAAGATGCGGTGCAGGATTCGGCGAACGGCAAGTGTTTCAATGATCGAGCGGAATTGAATCGAAATTTCTCCGCGAGAATGCCGCTTCTTCATTTTCTTTTCAGCTGGATCCCAATAGCTGGCTTCAAGCGGTGTTTTCAATACGACGCGAGAAAGGAAGCCATTTTCCATCAGATTGCGCAAAGGTCGGGCGCAGTTGGTGATGTGGGGGCAGCTTTGAAAAGTACCCGCTGCCAAGATGACGTCGCTGACCAGTTTCGGAAACTGATCGGTTAATGCCAATAAACCAAATGGATGCAGACCCGACTTTGGGGGTTCATCCTTGCCCAGGCGTTGGGTCAAGCGCACCAAGTCGGGAGCCAGTTCTCCGATTCCGGTTCCAGGCATTAAGCGTTCTAAGCTGAGGTGCAGAAGCGTGCTTGAAATCGAGGAAAAAGGAGCACTTTTGAAGTACTTGCGAATTCGGTTTGAAACCGTTCGGGCTTCTGTCTTGTGAAGATCGCGTAGATTCGATGGCGGTTCGTCGCGTTCCAACCACTGAACCAGGTTACGACCGTCTTTGGCGATTTGGATGGCCAGATTCAGAAGTTCCTTGATGGCGGATCCGCGAACGGTGCCTTCGTCGCCGCTGTTGTCCGGATCGGCCAAAAGTAGCAGTCGCAATGACCAGAT
>JAEUWC010000017.1 GCA_016786465.1 Bdellovibrionales bacterium
ACCAGATTTACAGCTGGGTGAAGTCGCCCGCGAAGTCTTCTAAAGACGCGCACACGGTCGCCATCACGATCGAAAAGGGCTATCCGACGGCAGTGAATGGCAAGAAAATGGGGCCTGCCGCCCTTCTGTCTGCCCTGAACGAAGTCGCAGGAAACGCCGGAATCGGCGTGGTTGACCTTCTGGAAGAACGCGCCAACGGCATCAAGTCTCGCGGCGTTTATGAAACTCCGGGTGGAACTTTGCTTCACTTGGCTGTGAAGAATATGAAGCATCTTTGCTGGGATCGCACCCAACAGAAGACCGCACGTTTCTTGGGCCAAGAATATGCCGAATTGGTTTACGACGGCCTTTGGCATTCCGATGCACGCAAGTCGATCGACGCGTACTTTGACAAGGCTTGCGAAACGTTGAACGGAACCATCACTTTGAAGCTTGAAGGCGGAACGGCTCGGGTCATCAGCCGCGATTCTGAATTCGCACTTTATGACGAAGCACTGGTTTCGTTTGAAGGCGACGAAATGGGCCTACATAAGTACTCGTTGGGTTATTCCAAGACGGTTTGCTTCTCTCCTTGGAGAGCAGGCCGCCGCGACCAACGCATGGATCGCCAGCCACAGCTCTAATGAACCGGTAGTCGCGGGGAGACTTAGGTCGCCCCGCCCGCCGTCCTCCATTCGATGGGTATCCTAACGAATTCACGCAATCCTGAACGGCCAGACGCGCTTTTCCAGTTCACCAACGGGGTGGATGTGGACAGGCACTTGGCCATTCAAGAAGTTCAGGTTCAAAAGGCTTGGGCACGCGCATTGGTCGGTGCAGGGGTCTTGACTGCGCAAGAACGCGACTCGGTTTTGTCTGCGTTGGATGCCGCCGCCACTGATGTTCAGGCGGGGCGTTTTGAATGGAGAATTCAAGACGAAGACGTGCACATGAACCTGGAACGGTATGTGACCGAAAAAGCCGGAATTCTTGGGAAAAAAATGCACGTCGGTCGTTCCAGAAATGACTTGATCGCTACCACGCTTCGACTTTTTGTTCGCGACACCCTGGAAGACGTTCAGGCGGGTTTGAGTCAGTTGATTCAGGCCCTGGCAACACAGGCGGAAAAGCACCTGGATGTGATTATTCCGGGAACGACACATTTGCAAAACGGACAACCCATTCGATTCGCTCATGCGTTAGTGGGTCACGCAATGGCGCTGAAGCGCGATGCCGCTAGAATTCAAGACGCCGGGAAAAGGGCGATGGAATCCATGCCCTTGGGTTCCGCGGCGCTTGCCGGTACGACTTTGAATATCGACCTAGCAGGTATTGCAAAAGAACTGGGATTTCAGGGCCCCACAAAGAATTCGTACGACAGCGTGGGCGATCGCGACTTTGTCGCCGAAAGCCTTTCGGCACTAGGTCTGATGTCCGCCCACTTAAGCCGTTTAAGCGAAGATTTCATCATCTGGGCGTCGACCCCCATGGGTTTGGTCAAACTTCCGAAGCAATGGTCGACGGGCAGTTCGATCATGCCCAATAAACGAAACCCAGATGTCGCGGAATTGACCCGTGCGAAAAGCGCGCACGTGATTGCGGCAGCGACCGAAGCTCAGGTTTTACTGAAAGGCATGCCGACCAGTTACGGAAGTGACCTTCACGAAATCAAACAGATCTACCTTCGCGCTTTCAAAGAAGCGCAGGCTATCTTTTCGGTTCTGCCTTTCTTCGTTCGTGATTTTGGCGTCGACGAAATAAGGGCAAAAGAACTTTTGGAAAAAGGCCATGTTTTTGCGACCGAAATTGCGGATGAACTGGCGCTGAATCAAGGGGTCCCCTTTCGGGAAGCTTACGCACAAGTTGCAAGTCTGGTCGAAGCGGCGGAAGAAAAAGCCATTCAGGTTCACCAGCTGCCGACAGAAATCGCCCAAAAGATTGCTCCAAATCTTTCTGCTGCGTTCTTAAAGGGGCTGACTGCCGAAGCTTGCGTTGAAAAGCGCACGAATTTGGGCGGAACTGCTAAAATTCAGACTTCAGCAGCCATCCGCTTTCTCACGAACCCTTAACTAAGGGGTGCTTGAAAGTTTATCGTCATAGTAGCGTCTTGAGCAGTCCGAATCGTTTTCGCCTTCGAAACAATAGGGCGTACTTCGGTTGATGTCTTCTAGCTTGATCAACGCAGTAGCGTAACTAGGCGGCGCTACCAAAACGTCACCTGAAACGATTTTTTCGGCTTGAATCATTCCATCTTCATACAGTGACACGATGATGTAATCTTCCTCAACGCCGCCGGCACCGATTTTCAAGGTGTAAATACGGCCTTCTTGGATTCCTTGCTTCTTTGAAACAGTTCGAACTAGTCCGGTCGGAACTTTCATTAAGGATTCGTGCCCGAACATGTCATTGCGCAAATTGATGAACTGATAAGTTCCATCAGAAAGAATGTGTTCAATGATGAAGTCATTTCTTCCCAACGGATCATCTAAACCGAACTTTGCACCGGACACTAAGTTCTTATAACTGCCGATGTCGAACACCGCGAACTGGGCTAAGTCCTTCAGATCCATGATTTGTCCGGCAGTGCCCTGTTGATCGGTGCTTATGCCGACCTTGCCTTCGTCAAATTCAGCATGAAAGAAATGGCGATCAAGCCCGCTGTAGGTATTCCTTAGAAAAAGTACCGAACCTGATTTCAAATTCAAAGTCTTCGCGCCTTCGAAGCTAGAAACCGTAACAGTGGTTGATGCCTTTGCTTTCAATAGGCGCGAATTCATTTCCGACAAAGTCATGACCCGCTTTGAAGGGTAAGAAGTCAGTGTACTTACTTCAACCGATCCGGTACCGAAAATGGCCGAAATGCGGCACTTGATAAAGCGGTTTGGGTCAGACGTATTTTTCAGAAATACATCATCGCCGGTGCTCATTCCAGCTATCGACTGCACGGATTCCGTAACCGCTAATTCGCTTTTGCTTCCATTCAAAAATACAGAAACGGGATTGATCGGGCCCTGCGAAAGCGCAGATTCAAGTTCGACGCCACCATCGCTATAGGCAGTTTTCACAACGTATTCCTTCATCGATCCGTCTTTTTCTTGAAGAAAAACTTTCGATCCGACGTTCACGTTGCGTGAAACAACCCCCGCCGCGGTGGCTACTTTCAATTCCACTTGCTGCACCGTTTGAACCGCTTTCGCAAACTGTTCGTGATTTAGGTAGCTGGCTTGGTTGTTCTTGTTATTCACAACTTGAACGACGCCGTCGCTGTAGATTTGGGTCACACTGAATTGGTCATAGCCGACCGTTGCGCCGGGACTTCTTAATGTGACTGTGCCGCCGACTTGCAATGAATTCAGTGACGGTAACGCTTGAACGATTCGCGAAGACGCTTCGCCAGCCAAAAGGGTTTGGTAGCTTCCTGTCGGAGCATGAAACAGATACAAAGTGCCATCGCTATAGATTTGGGCAACCAGGTGCGATTCGTATTCTTGGGGTGAATTCTTCACGATGACCCGAGTGTGCTTTTCAATCGAAACGGTTTTTGATTCAGAAGGAAATGGAATCTGGACGTCGATCTTTTCGACGGGGAAAACCCGCTTCGATGCCAGATCGCTTAGGCTGACTTCGCGCGAAGTGCCGGTGAAGGGATGGTAAAGAAGGACCGTGCCGTTGGAACGGGTCGTTGAAACGGTGTAAAATTCATATGCCGTCCCACCTTCATGCAAAAAAACTTCTTCGCCCAGGTTCAGGGGTTTGTTCTGTGCAACTGCCTGGAACGAAAGAAGAATTCCGGAAATCAGGCAGATCGACAAAGATAGGGAATGACGTTTTTTCATTTGGGGCTCCGTATAGCCCCCGCTGAATACCTTATCAAAGTGTTTTGGTCAACTAAAACACACAAGGAGAATTTATGTATCGGAATTTGACGCACCGAGTCTATTTTGATAATCCCGGTCCATGGGAAATTTTTTGGGTCGACGGTGGTTAGGGGTTTTGCCTTGGGTTTTCGGTGCTTTTGCTGCGGGATCAGCGCTGGCTTCGGGTCAGACTCCGTTTGATCAGATTTCAGGCTATTTCGCGCACGCGCGCGCAGTCGAATTCAATAAGGCAGAAGGAATCTACGCGGGCCGATGCTTCGATCGAGAAGCGCCCGACCAAACCCTGGTCATGACCCTATTAATCGAGAATAAGTTGATTCGAAGTAGTGCGGGCCCGCTATTTGACGAAATCAAACCGGTTTTCACCATGGTCCCGTACTCGCTATCCACCGGCGAAATTGATCCCGTCAAGCTTTGGGACTTGGTCGACACAACGTCCATCGCACAGCTACGGTCGGATCTGGAAGCTAAAATTGGGTCAGATTGGGTAGTGACCCAAGAATCACCAGTAATTCAAGCGACCTACAAGGGCGTAGTAAAAATCAGCGTCGGGACGAGCCAAGGCTACCTGATGCTTTCCGCAAGAAGCATTATGACCGCAGATGAAATCTTTGTCTGCTATTTCGAGAAGAAAAATTAACTGAATCTGAGTTGACCGGGGCTGTCGGGGAGAATAGCTTCCGGCCCGTTCAACGTCCTTAATTAACGGAGCTTTTATGCGTTCAATTCTGCTACTTGCACTTTCTGTTTTGTCGATTCCTGCGTACGCCCAGACTACGGCGTCCCAGGTTGATGCTCCAGGTGTCGAGGTCTACATCAAAGAAAATGAACAGACCTACACTTACTACGTGATTTCCGAAGTGCTCACTAACGGTTCGTTGAAACTTTACCAACCCTTTGCTGGTACGACTTTGGAAGTTGCGGCTGCAGACGTCGCAGCGAAGCGGGTTTTTCCACTGGATCAAATGACTGTAACGGTGGACTACTTCGGCGCTCCTAAATCGGTCGATTTGCAGAAGCGGACGCGGATCACAGTGAAAAACGGTAAGACCTATGAATCTTTCGTTCTTTCGCAAATCTTCAGCGATGGAGCCTTGTATCTTTATCATGCACCGACTTCGACCTATTCGGTTTTGAAACCTGGAAACGTCGCGGGAAGCTTGGTCGATTCGTTACAGACTTACGACAACTTGGAAGTGGGCAAAACGATTATGGTCCGCAGAACCGATCGTGCTCGCCCTTACATGACTTATTCTGTCTTGGGTATTTACAGCGACGGATCAATTGAAGTTCAGGACGCTCAAACCCAAAAAGTTCTTTGGGTCGATTTCAAGGATCTAAAAAATCAAGTCACTACGACGAAATCGATCGCACTTTCTTTTCAAATCGAAGGTGGGCAATCACCCAAGACGGTTTCAATTGGCAATTTGATTGTCGTTAAGGAAGCCAGCGGTGACTACACCGAATGTTACGTTCGAAACATTTACAGTGACGGCGGTGTCGAATTGGAAGTTCGCAACCGGGTAGGCGTACGGCTATACGCATTTCCAGGCGATTCTACGGTTTTTGTCGAAACGCTAACGAAGCTCAGAAGCTTTTCAGTCGGCGAAGTCATCTACTTGAAGGACGCGCAGGGACGAAACCGCTACGATACTCATAAAATTACCCAGATCTACGGTGACGGGTTGATGTACGTTCAGTCGTCACGCAAAACGATTCCCATGATGGCCGCCGCGCTTGAACCTCGGAAGTTGAAAGCAGTAAAGGATTTGAAGGTGAATATTAAGGGCGTTTGGGGACCCGTTCCGTTCACGGCGACACGGGGTGCTTCCTTCAACGTTCATAATACGGTTACCAATGGATACGCGGATGCTTACGTGACCGCTGTATTTGAAGACGGCAGTATCGGCATTACGGGGCGTTACTCGGATATTGATGCCTACGTTTCAAAGCCGCTCTTTTCGAAGGCCGATTTCGAATCCACCGCGGTCGTCAGTGTTTCAAAGACAGCACGCTTGAACAATAAGCGCGTTTTCGCTTTGGTGACGGCTGCGGGAGCAGGCACCGAACGCTTGGATTACTCGTTAGGTTCGGTGTATTCGGACGGATTGGGGTCAATTACCGCCGTCGCGACCTACAATTCTGAACAGGTCGATCTGACGACGATCGATCCAATTGCAATCCTATCAGTCGATGAAATTGATGGCTTTAAAAGCGGGATCTATATTGAAACGAATTCAGATGGATCTGAATCGGCGTATGCGGTTCCTGCCCTTTTTGAAGATTCAATGGCACGCGGGTTGAAGGTGAAAGATCAGAATACCTTCTACAACATCACTTGGTCTGGCGGGTACATTTACGACGTCAAGAATCGTCTGATGACGACTGCAGAACTGGGCAAGATGGAAGTATTCTGCACGGCGGGCGAAAGAATGGATACTTGTCAGCAGCGTTTCATGCGGGATCGCTTTCCGATCCTAAAGCAGCCCGTGCCTTGATCATCTTGTTCCCGGGAAAAAATCAAAGGGCGGCTCGTCTTGAGCCGCCCTTTCTATTTTTCCGAACCCAATTCTAAGGAACGATAGTTTCTAGGTACGTTCCGACGGCAACTCCGGGATCTTCTTCTTCCTTGGTTTCCGTCACGTCCTGACCGACGACCGTTTGCTTGATGTGAGCATTTGGGTCAAAGCTAAACAGCATTCTGACTTTGGTCACATCCAGTGCGGCGCCAACAACAAGTAATTGTTCCGAATCCCAGATCCAAATATTGTTCGAATTGGCTGCAACGGTCCCCGCAAGGTTCAATACGAATTGAGCCCGAATCTTTCCTCCGTGAAACGGGGTATCAAATAGATCCTTAATCTTGTTGCCCGAAAGACCCATGATCTTCATGCGTCCGTTTCCAGAAAACGAAAGGTCTGCGATCAGTCCCGTGGCGGTGATACGAAGCTTAACTCCGGGGATGACCGTTTTTCTCGTCGAAAACGAGACCAAGTCGCGCTCATTGATGACGACATCGCCGGTCAAGTAGTAGTAGTTTCGAACGTCCAAATCAATGTTTGGCGTCGCTATGTAAATGTGGGGTGTCCTGTGTTTTTCGTCTCTGGTCCATGTTTCGCAATCCGAGCAGACGGCCTCGTACGATCCGATATTGAAGTAAGCATCTTCAAGTTCGAATGCAGCGTTGGCGTGATTTGAATAGAGACCTAAAACAGTAACTACGGACAACAAGAGCGACTTCATAAATTTTTCCTCGGGGTTAATTTATGAAGTCATAAAGCAGGAACCATGCCCATTCCCGGGGCCACCAGAAGCATCCTGGTCGGGCAGGTGAACTTGAAGTGTCTAAGTAGTATACAACTGACCAAAGGTAAAAACTGGAAACGAGAAGCTGTTCCCGGGTTGATCAACTTAAAGTGTCACATTTGTCGATTATAAATGTATTTTGTAGGCTCGAAAATGATTACATTGAACCCAAATCGGTATAAGTTGGACACATCGCTGACTAAAGATAAAAAATCAAAGGGCGGCTCGTCTTGAGCCGCCCTTTGCCCCCCCTGGTCCTGGGTATGGGACTGACCTGATACTAAGAACACGTTTCAAATCCCTGAAACTAGTCACTCAATGCGATCTCTGTCCCCATCACTTCATCCATGAAGTGGTTTCATCCGCTTATGCCTAACATCCTTGTCGGGCCTGTTCGGCGGACTACGCAAGCCTTAGGCGTTTGCCTAGGCTCTTGGATCGGTGGCCATCGATGTGCAAGGATTCGCGTCTTTCGCTTTCTTCCTTACAGCCCACACACATGGTGGTCGTTGGCCGGACTTCCAGACGTTTCATTTCAATGTCTTCATCACAGACTTCGCATGAACCGAAAGTTCCGTCGGAAATCCGTTTCAAAGCTTCATCGATCTTTTTTAGGTAAAGGGTCTCGCGGTTGCGCAGGCGCATGCGCATCTCGGTTTCCATTTCCGTTGCCGTAATATCTGCTTCATCGGCAAGGTCTTCGGTCTGGAAATGGAAGTCTTCATTCACATAGCGGTTCGAGTACAATAGGTTCTTACGTTCCTGTTCGAACATGCTTTTGAACTTCATCACGACTTCGCTTCGAGTTTGGTTTTCCATGAGACACTCCTTGATCGCCTAGGGTGAAATCCTTTTTCACCTTTACGATCCTGCTTTCGCCGGGTGGTGGATTTGGTCCCCATCCTGGGGTTTCGTCCTTAAATTCCGTAGAAAATCCATTTTCTAGGGGAAAGAAGTTCCGGCAACGGACTTCAGTCCATCCAAAGTTTTAAAGCTAAAAATTTTTCGGGATTTTTTTGTGAGGGTTAATCGCCTGTTTTCGGGGATCAACCCTTCAGATAGGCGTAGGCGTAACGGTAGGATAGGATGTTAAAAATAAGCTGAAGTTGCAGAATCCATCTTGAAGAGCTGGTGGTATTCATAACTAGGCTTCCCCTTCCCCTGAGATTGGTCACCGTGAGTTGCTCACAGCTTCCGTTCTCTAGTTAATGCGATTCGTGTGCCAAACCTAGGTTAAGATTGCCGACCAGGGAAATCGCCCTAAAACCGGCTTATAAACCATTAGGAAGCTTTACCCGGCGCAGTCGTCATATTTGCGACTGTAAGGACCCCTGTAAAAATGGGCACTGGTGGCACCTAGTCACCAAATATTGTCGTTTTGCGGCCTTTCCGGGCAGAAATGCGTTTCGACCTTATGCAGTATTGACTGAGTCGCGCGAGACCGGGGTGGGTCAAAAATACTGCAGATTATGAACAACGTCCGCCCGGCAGAGTCTTTTCAACGGCGAGCCGATCGACGGTTTTGTAAATCTTTTTCCCTTCGGAATCTTTTTTTCCAGTTGGGATTTTGACCTTCTTCTTTACGAAAAGAAGGACTTCGCAGTCGCTTGCGCCGCCGGTAATCAGTGACGTTTCCCGAAACATCAGAACTTCTTCATCCCCGTTTCCGGTAAAGTCAGCGCGTGCGATTTCCTTGAAAGTCGCATGCTGACCTTCATGGGCGTATTGCCCTTGGGGTTTCGATTCAATTCGGAATCCTCCCTTTAGGGGAACGATCACGATCCGGTCGCCTTCCTTGATTAAAGGCAGCGCTTCTTTGGGGAACCCCTTCTTGACGGCTAGGTCAGAAAGGTCGTCCTTGAAACGGTTTTTGCGAAAGGGTTGAGCGTTTTTCAGCATTCCTAAAATCTGGCATTGCAGATTCAGATCCGTGATTAAAACCGCAGACCCCGGATTCAAGGCTTCTTCAACGGGGATTGGCTTTTTAACGATAGCAGCGCAATTTTCAGGAAGCGTTCTAGGGTACTTCGGAACCAAGCGAATCAGCTTCAGTCCCAAGCGACGTTTCAGCGCCTTTTCGATCAAGGGTCTTTCGACTGCGCCTTCCAGCCGATTCCCTTCGACGCTAATGGGCATCCGAACAAAGACGGAATTTTCATCCGTTTTGCGGTCTTCTTCCGACGCTTCAGCGGAACCGTGGGCAATTAGTCCTAAAAGTAAAACCCCGAGGACAAGCCAGGCTCGCCTCGGGGTTTTGATCGCGTTGCGAACCATTCTTGACTAAGCGTAACGCCTAGAAAAGGTTTCGCCTAGACTCTTGTGAAGACGGCCGGTCGCCATCATTCCTTCGCGACGTTCTTCCTCTTCTTTGCAGCTGACGCAAAGAGTAGCGGTAGGACGCGCCTCAAGGCGGCGAAGCTCAATGTCTTCGTCGCACTCGGTGCAGGTCCCGAACGTTCCATCTTCAATCCTTCGAAGCGCCTCGTCCAGTTTCTTCACATAAAGGACTTCACGGTTACAAAGCCGCATCCGCATTGCCTGTTCGGCGTCGGATGATGCCTGATCCACTTCGTCCATTCGGTCATCGGTGCTCACACTGAAGTCTTCGCGAAGAACCTTGTCTGCATACAGAACGCTTTCGCGTTGCTGCAGAAAAAGTCGCTTGAACTTCAATACAGTCGCTTTTCTCATGGTTTTTCCCCCCCTTTGAGTTCGCGAATCACCCTCAGGCTGATTTCCTGAAGGGTTTCCATCACCCCTTTTCCCCGATTGGCGGACGCTTCGAAAAACGGCCGACGAGTCGGGTTAAAGGTTTTCTGGAGTTCTTCAAGCGTGACTGCGCTAGGCACATCGCGCTTGTTGTACTGAAAAACCACCGGAAGGCGGTCAAAGTCGTAACCTTGGCCTTCCAGAGCTTTCTTCAGATCATCGAATGCTTCAATATTGGCTTCCATTCGTTCTGCGGCAGAATCCGCGACGAAAACGATTCCATCGACGCCTTTCAAAACGAACTGGCGGGAAACATCGTAAAAGATTTGGCCGGGCAAAGTGTAAAGGTGGAACCGTGTTCGGTAGCCTTCCAGTTCTCCGATCGAAAGCGGAAGTAAGTCATAGAAAAGTGTGCGTTCATTGTCCGAACTAAGCTGCATCAGGCGACCCTTGGACTGGGTTTGCGTCTGATCATAGATGTACTGAATGTTTGTGGTCTTGCCGCTTAAGCCAGGGCCCACATAGACCACTTTGCAAATGACTTCTTTTGCGGCGTGGTTGATCAGGCTCATGCGGTCGTGACCTCGATCCGGTTCATCATGGCTTTGCCCAGGGTCTGGCGATCTGTGTATTCCAGCTGACCGCCCACGGGCAGCCCGTGCGCCAATTGGGTCACGCGAATTCCGGTCGGTTTCAAAAGACGGCTTAGGTACAAAGCAGTCGCTTCCCCTTCGACGCTTGGGTTGGTGGCGATGATCACTTCACGAATCCCGGTCAGTTTGGTGGATAGGCGCTGGAAAAGTTCGCGAATCTTCAGTTCTTCGGGACCAACGCCGTCTAGCGGAGAAAGTGCGCCGTGAAGGACGTGATACAGGCCCCTATGAACACCGGCTTGTTCGATCGAAAGGACATCCGAAGGACGTTCGACCACGCAAACCAGGGATTGGTCTCGGCTGGTGTCTGAACAAATCGAACACGGATGAACCGCCGTGAAGGTGAAACATTCTTCACAAAGACCGATTCTCGATTTTGCGCCTTGAATGGCTTCCGCAAGCGACCGTGCGTAATCGGGGTCCTGTTTCAAAATGAAGTAGGCAAGACGGGTTGCGGTTTTTTCACCGATTCCCGGAAGTTTCGACAATTCAAAGATCAGCCTTGAAACGGGATCGTTCATGTATCGTCCTCGCGAACTAATTCAATCGGACCCAGGTCGCCGCCGAACAGCGCCTTGGCTTCAGTAATGATGGGGTGATTTTTTGCGGCGTTTTTTGCAGCCACTTCGCGGTCTTCGCGGTCCTTTTCGCGGCGGCTTGCGACCGTTTCGCCGACATTCTTCAGTTCAAGCTTCACGCGGATGACGCGTTCAAAATATGTTTTTCCAAAGGCCAGCATCTGTTCCGAATACGAACGCGCCGCCAGTTGTTCTTTGAAGTAGCTATCTTCGGGCCGGAAACAAAGGGTCAGCACGCCATCGCTGGTGGGATCTGAAGGCAAGGTTTCAGGTACGCCATGCTCCAGGATGTTGGCTAGAAGCGGGCGGGTTTCCTTAATCATCTGAACAAAGCCATCCCAAGTCTTGGTTGCAGACACGGGTGCGGAAGCTTTCGCGACGGGCGCTGGCGCGATCGGGGCAGGTGCCCCATTGGGTGCAGCCACGGGGCTTGCCGCAGGTGCTGCCTGGTAGGTCGCTACAGGTGCTGACGGTGCAAGTGGCGTCGAAACGGACTTTTGCGCAGATCCCGATCCAGAAGTCGATCCTTGTCCAACAGCCTGAAGCGCAGGCGCAGCTGCGCACTTGATCAAAAGCACGTCCAAGACCAGTTTCGGTTGTGGAGAACGGGCAATCCAATCCATTCCGTGATGAAGGACTTGGAAAAAAATTTCAATTTCTGAAAGGGATCGAAGCGGAAGGATCTGCTTCAGTTCGGCCCATTCTTCGGGGCTTAGGTCATCTGAAAGACTTGCGCTTGATTCACCTGAAACCTTCAAAACCAAAGCCGCATGAAGGAATTCGATCAGGCCTCGGGTCAACGAACGAAGGTCATGTCCTTTTTGATACGCGTCCTTGACCAATTGAACAGCGACGTCGGCCTTTCTTTCAAAAACCGCACGGATGATCGCCAAGACCGTTTGGCTTCCGATCAGGCCCAAACTTTCGCGGACGGCTTCGGCCGTGATTTTTACGGTTCCCTGAGCAGCCGTCTGGCCGGAAGAAAAAGCGATGACTTGATCTAAAAGGCTCATGGCGTCTCGCATGCTGCCTTCGGCGGCGCGCCCCAAAAGACCCAGGGCTGCAGGCTGCGCTTCCATTTTTTCTGCTGCAGTGACTTCCGCCAGGCGCGCTTGAATTTGACCCGGCGAATGTCTTCGCAAATCAAAGCGCTGACAGCGGGAAAGAATGGTTCCTGGAATCTTGTGTGGTTCCGTGGTCGCGAAGATAAAGATCACGTGCGCCGGTGGTTCTTCAATCGTCTTCAACAAGGCGTTGAAGGCAGCTGTGGTCAGCATGTGGACTTCGTCAATGATGTAGATTTTTTTAGAACCGGTAGCCGGAAGGAATTTTGCGTTTTCGCGAATTTCGCGGACGGCATCGACGCCGTTATTCGATGCGCCGTCGATTTCAATCACATCGACGCTGTTGCCGCCGGCGATTTCTTTGCAGCTGGAACATTCGTCGCAGGACTTCAGCCAGTCGCCCACGCGAACGGCTTTCTGGCAGCGAACGGCTTTCGCCAAAATTCTTGCGATGGTGGTTTTGCCGATGCCGCGCGAGCCGGTCAAAAGATAAGCTTGGTGGACGCGATCGCTGGTGATCGCATTCATCAAAGTTCGAACGACCGGCCCTTGTCCGACGATGTCGGAAAACTGCGCTGGTCGCCATTTTCGCGCAAGCGCTACATATGGCGGCAAAACAAACCCTCCCCCTGAAAACTGCGCGCACCGTAACCAAGCTTGATGAACTAAACAAGCGAAAAGACTGGGGAATTGCGCACCTGCGCTAGCGCCAAGCAGCATATTTTTGATAGCTGAAGGCAGCGACTGGGCGCGGGATTTGGGGTACACAGACGATATGGAAATTCGGTTGCTGAATGAAGGCGACGAGAAAGTTTTCTTTCAAGGGATGAAGGCTTGGGAAGGCGACGACCTGACTTGGTACACATTCGCGTGGAAGCCTGGGATGTCTTTCCAGCAAATGCTGAAAATTCTGGATGATGAAAAAGCGGGCCGAAATCTTCAGCCGGGGCGCGTGGCGCATACGATGTTCTACGGGTTTGTGGACGACGAAATCATCGGGCGACTGAGCATTCGTCACGAATTGAACGACTACCTTTTTCATCGCGGGGGCAACGTGGGTTATTCAGTCGCACCGAAGTTTCGCGGAAAAGGTTACGCAACCCAGATGATGAAGCACGCCTTGGAATACTGTCGTGACGAATTGAAGCTTCAAAAGATTTTGGTCACTTGCAACGACACGAATATCGCGTCTTGGAAAGTGATTGAAAAAGCCGGCGGCGTTTTGGAAAAGAAATTTGTCGACGACACAGACGGCGCGCTAGTGCGGCGCTATTGGTTTCAGCTGACGGTCTGAATAAAACGATCAGGGCGCTCGACAGGTGTCTAGATCTTAGACAGTGAATGTCACCACGCTAACATTCAAAAACACGGAAAATCAGGTACTTGCGGCGCCGATCCAGTTGGCATCTTCATTGCTTTATCTAGATGCACGAACGCTGGATTCGAAAAATTTAGAAGCTTGTTCCTGACCCCTTCCCCCTAACCCCCAGGAACACCCCAAGGCCAGGTGCCCCCCTCACCTGGCCTTCTTTTTTTTAAAGAACGACCATCGACGACATTTGGCGCAAAGTCTCGAGGGCTTTCTTCAGATTGTCCATGATGGCATTGCGGCGATCGCCACGTGCCTTGGCTTCTTCTTGGGCTTTGTCTTCCTGTTCTTGAAGACGATCGATTTCAGCCTGAAGTTCGGCAGCCGATTTTTTCGTTTCAGCAGAAATCTGCTTTTGTCGAAGAATATCGCGAATCAGGGTCGAAGCTTCGTTGGCTAGGCCTTGAAGGTTTTGTAAATCCGTCTGGCGTTGTGCTTGGGCTTGAACCAGCAAGCATTCCAAAACTGAAGTGATCCCCGTCTTCTGCGTCGCTGTGCGCGGCTTGCAACCCAGAGAAATGATTTTCTTGTCGTCCATCAAAGATCCAACGATTGAAAGTGCGATCTTTTTTCGGATGGCTTCATTCGAAGTCGTCGCGGGTGTTGTCGAAGCCGAAGGCAACCCAGAAGCGGCAACAGATCCAGTCGTGCTGATCACGGACGAAATCAATCCCGTAACCATGCTATTGTAAGCCGCATCCATCGCTATCGAAGCTTTGTCTCGGGCGTCTTGCATGGCCTGGTCAATCTTCTGGTTCTCGAGTTGAATCTTAGCGGCCTTCGCGGCCAGATCGTTTGCTCGTTGGTTGATCTTGCGATCAGCACGTGCATCGCGTGCGGCCGTCGCTAGGTAGTCCTTCAGCGCCGTCAGTAAATGATCCATGCTGTTTCTATCCAGCGCGGCTGCCGTCACTTCCGTTTGTTGGGCGTCTTCAAAAAGGACGCTCCAAAAAGATTGCGATGCCAATCCAATGTCCGTCGAGCAGCGGTTTAAATCCTGCTTGGATCCGATTCGCGAATGGATGCAGGTCAGCGTGTCGATTTCAATCGCGCTTTGAAAAAGATTCGCGCGTTCGGTCACAGTCAGGCCAGATTTTCCCGGATTGAACGCCAGGTGATATAGGGCCGAGGCAGCCGTATTGGATTGGACTTTGTCGTAAGTGCTTGTTTCACCTTTGTCCTTCAGAAGAACTGAAATCTTTTGAAGTGCGGCGGCGACCCCCTCGCGCTTCAAGGTCCCAAGGCTAAGCGTGACTGGGGTAGAAAAGAATTTCACTTGGGTTTGATCCGGAAGCAGGGTTCCGTGGGTTCGCGTCGCGAAGTTTCCTTTCTGAATGGCATCAATTCGAACCTTGGTTTGAACCGCCTGAGCCTTGAATACCCTTTCGGTTTGCCCGGCAAAAGTCGGGCTTGAAAACATGACCAATCCCATCAGAATCACTGCGTTTTTCATGCCTTGGGGCTAGCAAATAGGTACAGGGGCGTCAAATCTGTCTGGGGACGCCCTTTACCTTTTAATTCCTTATACTTGGTCCTTGGCCTGGAATTCCGTTTGAGGATCCTGAGTCCCGATGTCAGACTCTTTTCAAGACATGACACGCGTCCACCTTCAAGTCCCGATCGGCACCCTGGAAATTCAGTGGAATACGCACGGCAAATTGATCGGCATCGAGCTTTTTGATTTAGGGCAAAGAGTCCTAACCAGTTGCGACTGGTTTTCTTTCAAAAATGGCCGTGGATTTCCCGAAGAGGTTTCAAAAATCATCGAACGCGTGACGAAGTATTTTTATTCGGGCGAACCGATTGGTCGGTGGAGCTGGGATAGCCTGGATGCGGAAAAATTCACGGATTTTCAGTCACAGGTTTACCAGGCGATTTTGAAAATTCCTCACGGCGAAACGCGAACCTATGCTTGGGTCGCATTTCAAATTGGCAGCCCGCAGGCTTCCCGTGCAGTTGGCCAAGCACTTCGCCGAAATCCATTCCCGATCTTGATTCCTTGTCACCGCGTGGTGGGTGCAAATGATTTGGGCGGTTTTATGGGAGCAGAACAAGAAGGCGACCCAGAAGTCGTTCTGAAGAAATGGTTGCTGGATCACGAAGATAGTTACCTAAATCCCGTTTTTCCGTTTCTATCTGAATCGCTTGCCCTAAAATCGTTTGTGTGAAGTCAAAACACTGGGCCATTCTTTTCGCCTTCACGGTGCTGGTTATTTTCAGCGTCGGGAGCATTCAGGGTTTTCAATTGGGCGCGCCCGATTTTCGGGTTTTTCTGGCCGCCGGCGAACACGTGTGGAACGGACAGCCGCAGTTGCTTTATGTCGTTTCACCCGATCGCTACCTTTATGCGCCGGGGTTTGCTTGGTTCCTAAGCTTGCTTGCGCCACTGGGCTTTGTCGCAGGTTTTTGGTTTTGGACCGCATTAAAGATCGTTTTAACGCCCGTAGCGCTGGTCATGCTTTCCAAGCGCTTGAAGGCGGGCCTATCCATTGCGATTCTTACCCTTCTGACCGTAGCGCGACCGATCTTGATCGATCTTCGTTATGGCCAAATCAATCTTTTGGTTCTGCTTTCGCTGATTTTTGCGGTTCTTGGATTTTCAGACTGGATTCGCGGTGAAAGAAAAAAGTGGGTCCTTCCCGTCTGGATCGCGGTTTCGGTTTTTGCTGTAGCAAAACTATATGCATTGCCCATTCTATTGATTCCGTACTTTTGGCACTTCCTTTCGCCGACGCGAAGAAACCTTTCAAGAATCTACCCTTTCTTTTTTGCGACCGCGGTACCATTCCTTTTCACCGTGTTTCTTCCGGTTTTTGCGATGGGATTTGAAAAAGGCTGGGCACTGCTTGTTCAGTGGCTAGCTGCGCTTCAGGACAAGGGTTTCCCGATGGAAACCCACAATCAAAGCTTTCTGGCGTTTGTCGCGCGGCAGTTCACAGGAAAGTCGGCACACGTTGTGGGCCTTTATCAAGAAATCAATTCAACCTGGATCGCATGGGTGGGCGACGTGCAGTTGAAAATGATTGGGTTGGCTTGGGTTCTACTGACGATGGGGTTGATTTTGGCGAAGCTATTTGCATATGCGCGCGAACCCGATCGACTTCGAATCGCGCTTTTGACTATCGGGATTTTGATCCTTCCTTCGCACTTGGTTTGGAAACCTTATTTTGTTTTTGCACTGCCTTTGGCTTTTCTGGCGTGGGTGCGAGCGCCCATGATGGCGCTGGTCGCGACGGTACTTTTGAACCTATCGGGTTTTTCAATTCTAGGTCTTTGGTGGGGGCCCAGGTTGGAATCGGCATCCATTCTTTTTTGGGCGATGCTGATTCTATATTTTGCGGCACTTCGACCAGCGCCAGCGAAGGCTTAGGTTCCGGTCGACTTTTTCAGATCGCGCCAGCTTTTTCCTTGCCGGGCTTTTGGGTCCATTTGAAACTGTTTCACCGCTTTCGAATGATCCGCGAAGGTCTTAGTGAATTCGTGGGTCCCGTCATTGTGCGAAACGAAGTACAAGAATTCCGAAGTCGCGGGATAAAGCGCGGCTTGAATCGCATCTTTTCCTGGATTTGAAATGGGTCCGACCGGAAGCGCGGCCACGGTGTAAGTATTGAAATCGGTGGGGTGAAGCAAATCTGATTTGTGAATGTTGCCAGTGTAGCGTTCCCAGATTCCATAGATCGTGGTTGGGTCGCTTTGAAGACGCATTTTCTTCTTCAAGCGGTTGTGAAATACGGAACTGATCATCGGGCGTTCCTGCGGAGCGCCTGTTTCCTTTTCAACCATGGAAGCCAGAATCATCACCTGGTGCTTGGTTAGCCCAAGTTCTTTGGCGCGCGCGTCTTCCTTTGCGGTCCATTCGGGTTGCCCGCGCTTGAACATCTTGGTGATCACTTCATCTAATGAATTGGTTTTCGAAAGGAAGTACGTATCGGGATACAGGTACCCTTCTAAGCTGACCGGAAAGGGTTCCTGGAAACCCAAGGTCTTCATGAAGTTCTTGTCTTTGCAGCGTGCGACGAAGGCTTTGCGCGAACCGGGGCGCCACACTTCAAGTGCGTCGCCGATTTCGTACATGTTCATTCCTTCGCGAACGGTCAACGCGCGCTGAATACTGATTCCGCTGGTGATCACTTTGAAAATTTCCAGCGCCGTCATGCCAGCGGAAACTTGGTATTCTCCGGCTTTGATTTTTCCCCATTGGCGCGTTGCACGACCCAGCCAAAGAAATTCGCTCGCGCTTTTGATGATGCCCTGTGTTTCCAAGGACTGAGAAATCTCTTTCGGACTTTGACCGCGAGTCACTTCAAAAACTTTTGAATCTTCGGGTCGCGTCATTCCGGGTGATAACGGTGCAACCCACTGGTTCACCCACCAAAAACCCAGTGCGAGAAGACCTAGAAAAAGCCCGGCCAAAATCCATTTTGTACCGCCCGTTGATTCAGTCATCTTGTGGACAGTATAGTTTTTTTCTTTACTCATTCAAAATCCTTTGTTAGCGATTCCTAACAAGGGGCGGCATCCCGCTCCTCCAATCCCTCAAAATTCAAATCCAACTAAAAATTCGGTCAATCACATGCATCTAAAAGAGCTCAAAGAAAAGAAGATCGGTGAACTTGTTGAAATGGGCAAAGAACTCGGCTTGGAAAATGCCGGGGGAATGCGCAAGCAGGATCTGATTTTCGGGATCCTTCAAAAGAAAGCTGAAAAAGACGAACACATTTACGCAGACGGAGTCCTAGAGTGCCTTCCCGACGGATTCGGATTCCTTCGTGCCCCTGATTACAATTACCTGCCAGGTCCAGACGATGTTTACGTTTCGCCTTCGCAGATTCGCCGCTTCGGACTTCGAACGGGTGACACGGTTAGTGGAAGCGTTCGCGCTCCGAAAGAAGGCGAAAGGTACTTCGCGCTTCTGAAAGTCGAGCAAGTCAACTTCAACACTCCGGAAATGAATTCCGAAAAAGTGTTGTTCGACAACCTGACGCCGCTTTACCCCAACAAAAGATTGAAGCTGGAATATCAACCGAACAATTACAGCACCCGAATCATCGACATGATGGTTCCATTGGGTAAGGGACAGCGTTGCCTGATTGTTGCGCCACCGCGTGCCGGTAAGACGGTGTTGATGCAAGACATCGCCAACGCGATCACGTCGAACCACCCCGAAGTGAAGCTGATCGTTCTTCTGATTGACGAACGCCCTGAAGAAGTCACCGATATGCAACGTTCAGTTAAAGGTGAAGTCGTCAGTTCGACTTTTGATGAACAAGCTTCGCGCCACGTTCAGGTTGCGGAAATGGTCATCGAAAAAGCCAAGCGCTTGGTCGAAAACAAATACGACGTCGTGATTCTTTTGGATTCGATCACCCGCTTAGCGCGCGCGTACAACGCCGTGGTTCCTCCGTCCGGAAAAATTCTTTCGGGTGGTGTGGATTCAAACGCCCTTCACAAGCCCAAGCGCTTCTTCGGCGCGGCCCGAAACATCGAAGAAGGCGGATCCTTGACCATCATCGCGACATCGTTGATCGACACCGGATCACGAATGGACGAAGTCATTTTCGAAGAATTCAAAGGAACGGGTAATTCGGAAATCCACTTGGATCGCAAGTTGATGGAAAAGCGCATTTTTCCGTGCATGGACATCAACAAGTCAGCGACCCGAAAAGAAGAAATGCTGATTCAGAAAGACATGCTGAATCGGATTTGGATTTTGCGTAAAGTCCTGCACCCGATGAACACCTTGGATGCGATGGAATTCCTTTTGGATAAAGTTTCGCATAGCAAGACCAATGATGATTTCATCAAAGGTATGAACGGGTAGCGTTCATGCTTCAAAAAGCGCCCGAAGGAACTGAAAAGTCCTTCACCAGTATCGGCGGACAGGCCGTCATCGAAGGAGTGATGATGCGGTCGCCTAAGTACATGACGGTCGCCATCCGTAAGCCCGATGGCCAGATCGTCGTGCGTGGCCAACGCGTGCGTGCTTGGGGCGAACGGTTTCCATTTTTAAAGACGCCGTTTATTCGTGGAATTTCCGGTCTTTTTGAAATGATGATTTTGGGGATGAGCGCCCTGAGCTTTTCCGCGCAGATCGCAGAAGAATCCGAAAACGCAAAGAATGGCGGTTCATCGATTCAATCGTCCGGATCTTCCGGATCGAACGGGCTACAGACTGCGCTTTCGATGGCTGTCGGCATCGGCGCGGCTTTGCTTCTATTTGTGGCGATGCCCCACGCGCTTTCGGCATGGATCTTGGGTTTCTTTTATCCCACCGTCAGTTCTGTCGAAATGGCCAACCTGCCAGCGTTTCATGCCGTCGACGGGGTTTTAAAGCTAATTGCGATGATTCTTTATGTTCTTGGGATTTCCATGATTCCGGAAATCAAAAGGGTTTTTCAGTACCACGGTGCGGAACATAAATCGATTTACGCATTTGAATCGGGAATGGATTTGAACGTTGAAAACGCAAAGACCTTTAGAACCCAGCACCCACGCTGTGGCACCAGCTTCCTTTTCTTTTTGATCTTTGTGGGCTTCGTGGTTTTCAGTGTTTTCTTTCCGTTGCTGGGGATTCGCTTTTCTGCGGTCCCAGATTCTGTCGTTCTGACCCACGCGATTCAAATCGTGACCAAGATCGGACTGATGCTGCCTGTGGCGGGAATTTCTTACGAAATCATCAAGTGGTCCGCGCGCCATCAAGACCAGTTTTTGATGCGAATCGTGATGGCGCCAGGGCTTTGGGTTCAGAATCTGACGACCAAGCCGCCAGCCGACGACCAGTTGGAAGTGGCGTTGGCTGCATTGAAACAGGCGCTTTTTTTGGAAAAAACCCAGGCTAGCTTGACGGAACCTGAAATCCTGACCGCCAAAGCGCTTTCGGAAATCCGCGGCGTTTCGGCAAACGTACGCGAATTTGCCGAGGTCTAGACCATGTTTGATAAACTTGCTTCGGTCGAAGCGCGTTTCCTAGAAATTGAAAGTCGATTGGCCGATCCAGGCCTGGCGAATCGCCCAGGCGAATTTCGTAAGCTTTCGCAAGAACATTCCGGGCTACAGGAATTGGTTTCTGCGTACCGGGAATACAAAAAATTAAAGACCGATATTCAGGGCAATAAAGAACTGGTTTTCGAAAAAGACCCCGACATCGTCGCGATGGCGAAGGAAGAATTGAAAACGCAGGAACCCGAACTTGAGAATCTGACCAAGCGGCTTCAGATCCTGCTTTTGCCCAAGGACCCAAATGACGGCAAAAACATCATGTTGGAACTTCGCGCAGGCGCGGGGGGTGATGAAGCGGGTCTTTTTGTCGGTGAACTTTTCCGCGCGTATCAGCGTTTTTCAGAAAGGCAGGGCTGGCGCTTCGACATCATGTCGGTCAGTCCGACGGGAATTGGCGGATTCAAAGAAATGATCGCTATGATCGAGGGAACGAACGTCTATTCACGCCTGAAGTACGAAGGTGGCGTTCACCGCGTCCAGCGCGTCCCGGCCACTGAAGCCCAGGGGCGGATTCACACATCGACCATTACGGTAGCTGTTTTGCCTGAAGCCGAAGAAGTGGATGTGAACATCAATCCAACCGAACTTCGAATCGATGTTTTTCGGTCAGGTGGCGCTGGCGGACAGGGCGTGAACACGACGGATTCGGCGGTTCGGATCACCCATTTGCCTTCCGGCCTAGTCGTGGTTTGCCAGGACGAGCGTTCCCAGTTGAAGAACAAAGATAAGGCCATGAAGATCCTTCGTTCGCGACTTTTGGAACAAGAACAGGAAAAGGCCGCTAAAGAACATTCCGACGCAAGGCGAACCATGGTCGGAACGGGTGATCGATCCGAAAGGATTCGAACCTATAATTTTCCGCAAAGTCGAATGACGGATCATCGAATTGGTTTGACGATTCATCAGCTCAGCGAAGTCATGGAAGGAAAGCTGGACGAAGTTTTGGATGCTCTTCAAGCGCACTATCAAATGGAAGCGCTTCGCGCTGCCGGCCACCTTCCGCCGGGACAAAGCTAGGACGACTATGTCTGCTTATTCACGCGAACTACCGACGACCGTAGGAGAGGCTCTGAAAGTCGCTGTCGAGATTCTTTCGCGGCGGATGGATCTTTTGCAGACGGGCGAAGTTTCGATGGAAGCAGAAGTGATCCTTGCTTTCAGTCTTTCGGAAGAATGGTCACGAATGCCAACGCGTTCGGAACTTTTGATGTCGGTGGGAAAAACGATTAACACACGAAGTGCCGAACGAACCGTACGCATTGCGCAGTCACGTGCAGACGGAAAGATTCTTCAGCACCTTTTGGGATTTCAGACTTTCCTGGAACACAACTATATCGTTTCGCCGGATGTTTTGGTTCCTAGACCCGAAACCGAAATTCTAGTCGACCGCCTGGTACTGGAATTGAAAGTGATGAAAGAAGCACCAACTCAGGGGCTTGAAATTGGACTGGGTTCAGGGGCAATTTCGGTCGAACTTTGCAGTCGCTTCCCTTACATCAAGATGGCTGCAACCGAACGATCCAGCGCCGCTGTATTTATCGCAGAAGAAAACAGCGAACGAATACTGGGAAGCGCCTGGCGGGATCGTCTTCAAATTCTGACCGTTTCTGAAGGCGAAGTGTTTCCGCCGACTATTCAGGGGACGCTGTTTGATTTTCTGGTCAGTAATCCGCCGTACTTGAAGGGGCCGGAAGAAGCGACTGAAGAGGTCGTGCGTTATGAACCCGCAGTCGCGTTGTTCGCGCCGAAGGATGACGCATTGTTTTTTTACCGAAAAATCGCAGAGGGAGCTTCAGCATTGCTGAAGCCCCAGGGGATCATTGCAGTTGAAATTCCCCATGAACGGTCACAAGCTATTTTGAGCCTTTTCCAGGCTGCAGGATGGAACAGTCGGATCGAACTGGATCTGACGGGTCGAGAACGAGTCCTGATCGCAAAGCGAGCTTAGTCATGGATCAAATCAGAGTTCGAGGCGGAAAAAAACTAAGGGGAAAGGTTCAGGCCAGCGGTTCGAAGAACGCCGCATTGCCGATCCTTTTTGCAACTTTGCTTTCAGAACAGAAAACGGAGCTAACCCGGGTTCCGGTACTTCAGGACATTCGAACAACATTAAAGCTTTTGCAGTCCATGGGCGCCGAAGTCGTTTCGGATTTTGCGGGGAATCGGGTGGAAATCACACCAAAGGACATCTTCACGCAAGAAGCGCCCTATGACTTGGTCCGAACAATGCGAGCATCAGTCGTTGTTTTGGGGCCGCTTTTGGCCCGGTTTGGACATGCCAAGGTCAGTCTTCCCGGGGGATGCGCGATTGGTGCCAGACCCATCAACTATCATTTGGTGGGGCTTGAAAAACTGGGAGCCAAAATTGAACTTGAACATGGTTACGTCATCGCGCGGGCAAAGAAGCTAGTTGGCAATCGCGTGACCTTCGAGTTTCCTTCGGTCGGTGCGACGGAAAACATCCTGATGGCGGCGACACTAGCCCAGGGTGAATCGGTCATTGAAAATTGTGCAAAGGAACCTGAAATCACGGATCTTGCGCGCATGCTTCGCGCGATGGGCGCTGAAATCGAAGGCGAAGGGACTGAAACGATCCGTGTTCAGGGAAAAGCTGCCCTTCACGGTGCCCGTTATCCCGTAATGGCTGACCGAATCGAAGTGGGAACTTTTTTGGCTGCGGCGATGGCGACTGAAGGTGATGTCACCGTCGAAGGCCTAAACCCGGTTGACCTAGAATCTGTCCTTGTGAAGTTTGAAGAAGCGGGTGCGGAAGTGACGCGGGCAAAGGAATCCATTCGCCTGCGATCCAATGGACGTGCGAAGGCCACTGACATCACGACGTTACCTTTTCCCGGATTTCCAACCGATATGCAGGCGCAGTTCATGACGGCTATGGTTTTGGCTGAAGGAGCTTCGCTGATCACGGAAACCATTTTTGAAAATCGATTCATGCACGTTCCGGAACTGAATCGTTTGGGTGCGGACATCACGATTCGTGGAAATTCGGCCCTGGTTCGCGGCGTACCGGGGTTGACCGCGGCACCGATGATGGCAACAGACCTTCGAGCATCAGCCAGTTTAATTTTAGGGGCTTTGGCGGCCAAGGGTGAAAGTGTGATTCGTCGGATCTATCACCTAGACCGGGGATACGAACGAATCGAAGAAAAACTAAAAGTGCTTGGCGCTGACGTCGAGAGAGTTTCAGAGGGGTAGAATGTCGCAGTCTGATTGTGTTTTCTGTAAGATCATCGACGGAAAGATTCCTTCGCCACGCGTTGCCGAGGATTCCGATTTTATCTGCATTCGGGACATTCAGCCCCAGGCTGAAAAGCACTTACTGGTGATTCCGAAGAATCACGTCGCTTCTTTGAAAGAAGTATTCCCGGAACAGAATGCCCGCACCGAGGATCAGGAAATGATTTCACGACTTTTTTCATTTGCGGGACGCGTCGCATGGAAAGAGGGCCTTTTGCCTGGCGGTTATCGATCGGTGATCAACACCGGCCATGAAGGCGGTCAGACCGTCTTTCATCTGCACTTGCATCTGCTGGGCGGTAAGCTTCGCAGTACCTTCGGGTAATTTGACTGGCGAGTTTGTTAAGAAGCGGTAATGTATCCTTTATGAAACGCGTCCTGATCATCGATGATGACGCCGAAAACCTGGATATTGTTTCGGAAATGCTGAAGGGAAGCTTTGAGCCCCTTCGCGCCGATTCGGGAAAAGAAGGTTTAGCGGTAGCGGTGCGCGGAAATCCGGACATCATTCTTTTGGATGTGAACATGCCGGATATGGACGGGTACGAAGTCTGTAAAAGACTTCGCGAGAATCCTCAGACCCGCGCGATTCCCATTGTGATGCTGACAACTTCAGTGGCGCTAGAAAGTCGCGTCAAGGGACTGGATTCGGGTGCGGACGATTACATTACAAAGCCATTTCAAGGACGTGAACTGATCGCTCGACTGAACGCCCGCCTTCGCCGGGTCGAATTCGAAGCCAAGAAAGAAGAAGAACTTTCGCTTGGAAATTTGCGACTGAATCCAAAATCCTTTCAGGTCTGGGTATCTGGTGAAGAAATCCGGCTGACCCAAATGGAGTTCGAATTGCTTCGATATTTCCTGGAACACCCGAATCAAGTCGTTCAACGGAATAAACTTTTGGGCGATCTTTGGCCGGATTCGGTGGTTACCGACCGAACCGTCGATACGCACATCGCGAACCTTCGAAAGAAGATTAAGAATTTCACCTACCAGCTGACGACGGTTTACGGCGCGGGTTACATCCTCAAGACTTCTGCGAACTAGGGATTTATTGGGCCTTGGTGTCGACCATGGAACCTTTTTTGAAGACTTCCATTCGCTTTTGCTTTCGAAGCGCGAATTCATAAGTCTTTTTTCCCAGCCAATGAACGAATCGAAGGCGGCTACCCTGGGTCATGTCCAGAAGCTTGAAGAAGGCCTGATTCAGTTTGGTGGTGGGTTCTGAATTCATGGGCTTTTAGGTTCCATTGAATAGGATCCCACAAGAAACTAAGACTGACAACGCAGCGCGCTAACCCATTGAAAAGCCGGAAATCTTAAGACAGACTCGGGGGTACGAATGACGCCCTCACCACGGATTCGAATATTGGGTATCGATCCAGGTTCACGCCTGACGGGCTACGGCATCATCGAAGTTTTCGGCAATTCGATTCGAGTCATCACGCACGGAACACTGAAGCTTTCGAGCACCAGCGGTCGATCCACGATCCCTTTAGAGCAAAGACTGCTTTCGATTTTCACAGGACTTTCCGAAGTCATCCAAAAGCATCATCCGCACGTCATGGCGATTGAAAAAGTTTTCTTCGCCAAGAATGCCGTTTCGGCTTTGAAGTTGGGCCAGGCTCGCGGGGTCGCGATTCTTTCAGGCGCGTACCACGGTCTTGAAATTCATGAATATTCTGCGACCGAAGTGAAATCGATGATCGTGGGGCAAGGGCATGCTGACAAAAATCAAGTCGCGAAAATGATTCAGCTTCTGACGGGCCAGAAAGAATTTGATACTTCTGACGCTTCAGATGGCTTGGCCTTGGCGCTTTGTCACGCGTACCGATTGCGTTCATTGCCAGCGGTCGCGCGCAAGACTTCGCAAGGACAGGAAAAATCTGCGGCACAGGTTCTTGCCGAAGCGCAAGCACAGGCCAGTTCCGGGAAAAGAAAAAAGAGATGGTCTTTGGCCGAGAGTGTCGGCATAGTTCAAGCCGCCACCAGCACTAAAAGGAGCAGACACGGTCCATGATCGGATTCATCCGCGGTAAAATTCTGGAAAACGCCGAAGGAAGGCTTTTGATCGGAGTGGGAGCGGGTGCAAGTCAGAGTGATCCGTCTGGCGGAATGGTCGGTTACGACGTTTCAGTTCCTTCTAGCGCAAACTACGCACTTCTTGCGACAGGCACTTTGACAGATCTATTCATCCACACCCACGTTCGCGAAGATGTTTTTTCGCTTTTTGGATTTACGTCCAGCACTGAAAAAGAATTGTTCATGACCCTGATTTCCGTGAACGGGATCGGGCCCAAAGGAGCGCTTGGAATTCTTTCGGCGATGGAATCTTCGGATCTAGTCAGCTGCATTCTCAGCGGTGACAAAGACCGTCTGGTTAAGGTTCCAGGAATCGGAAAGAAAACGGCCGAAAGAATGGTTCTGGAATTAACTGATCCAATTCAAAAGAAAGTCGATGCCGGAATTTTTTCGACTGGGACGGTATCTCCGGGTGCTCGCGGATCAGCCCTACAGAAATCCGCGGCGAAAATCGCTCGAAACTGGCCAAAACCCGCCATCGAAGCGCGGGATGCCTTGGTCGGGTTGGGTTACAAGGATTTGGAAATTGAAAAGTGGTTGCAGGAGTTCATGGAAGAAGACGGTTTTCACGAAGCAATGAAGACCGAAGACGTCATACGACAGGCGCTTAGGAAATATGGCAAATCAATCTGAACTAGATGTGAACGCGCTTCCCAGCGAGCGTTCCGAAGAAAAGTCTTTGCGACCGTTAGAGCTTTCTGAATACGTCGGTCAAAAGAAAGTGAAGGAAACCCTTTCACTTTGCATCGACGCTGCGAAGGCTCGCAACGATGCCTTGGACCACGTGCTTTTGGCTGGGCCTCCGGGATTGGGTAAGACGACTTTGGCCCACATCATTTCCAAGGAAATGGGCGGACAGCTACATACGGTGGCCGGTCCGAATGTCGAAAGAAAAGGGGACTTAGCTGCGATTCTGACCAATCTTCAGCCCGGGGATGTTCTTTTCATTGATGAAATCCATCGTCTGCAAAAGCCAGTCGAGGAAGTCCTTTATAGTGCGATGGAAGATTTCAAGCTGGACTTGATCATCGGACAGGGACCCGGTGCTCGAACGCTTCGTTTAGACCTTCCCCGATTTACCTTGGTAGGAGCAACAACCCGGACCGGACTTCTTTCAAGTCCTCTTCGCGATCGTTTTGGGGTTCCTTTGCGCTTGGATCTTTATCCGGTCGAAGAACTGGAACAAATCATTCAAAGAAGCGCACGTCTTTTGGGAATTCAGGCCGATGTGAACGGATCGCGCGAGATCGCCAAGCGGTCACGCGGGACGCCTCGAATTGCAAACCGACTTCTTCGTCGTGTTCGTGATTTTTCGCAGGTCCGTCGAAACGCGGCCGCGATTAGCCACGAAGTCTCGTCAGCTGCTTTGACCCTTTTTGAAATTGATCCGCGAGGCTTGGATCAGTTGGATCGCAGGTTTCTGACCACGATCATCGACAAGTTTGATGGTGGACCCGTAGGAATCGAAACTTTGGGTTCTGCCTTAGGCGAAGAGCGCGACACGTTGGAAGATGTGGTCGAACCCTTCTTGCTTCAAGAAGGATTCATTCAAAGAACGCCCCGGGGGCGCCTAGCGACGCGCCAGGCCTACGATCACTTTGGCCGAACCTATATCGAAAGGCCCCAGACCCTGGCGCCGGTTGCGCAGTTGGATTTGATCTAGACTGTGCACAAAAACACACAGAAGGAAGTTTTGGAATGTGCAGTAAAACGCACAATTAACGCTACGCGTCTAAAAACTCTCGACATTTCGGGGCTTTGCGTCTATTTCCAAAGATATTGAAATCAATAGATAAAACGCAGATCCAATCTATGTTGCTGAATTAGATAGAAGATTCACAGATTGGGCACAGAGATTGCGATGTATCCCCACATGGTCCTGCAAAAAACAATTCGCCAGCCTGTCTCGGTCATCGGAATCGGACTTCATTCTGGGCTAGAAGCACGCGTTGTTCTTCGTCCTGCTCGCCCGAATTCAGGAATCATTTTCGTTCGCGCCGATCTTCCAGGCGCTCCAGAAATTCCAGCTAGTTTCAAATATGTCGTAAACACCCAAATGGCCACCACGCTAGGTCGTGGCAAAGCGACGATCAGCACCGTTGAACACCTGATGGCCGCAATCGCTGGGATGGACATCGACAATCTTCGAATTGAAGTCTTTGGCCCGGAAATGCCGATCTTGGATGGAAGTTCGATTCAGTTCGTGGAAGCCATTCAAAATGTTGGGATCGAAACGCAGCTTCAGGCGCGCCCGATTCTAGTCCTTCGCAAAAAAGTTGAAATCAAGGTCGCCGAAAAATGGGCGGTAGCCGAACCATCTTCGCGGCTGGAAATCCATGGCTCGATCGATTGGGATCACCCTGCGATCGGCTTCCAGGAATTTTCGTTCGTCGAAGGAATGAGCTCATTCGAACAAATCGCTTCGGCTCGTACCTTTGGTTTCCTTCGAGATGTCGAAATGTTGAAAAAGCGCGGCTTGGCTCGCGGCGGATCGATCGAAAACGCGGTCGTCTTGGACGACGCGTCGGTTCTGAATCCTGAAGGCCTTCGTTACCCAGACGAAATGGCTCGCCATAAAGTTTTGGACGCTTTGGGTGATTTCAAGCTTTCGGGAGTCGCGATTTGCGCTTCGATTCGCTTGCACCGTGCGGGTCACGATCTGCATAGTCAGCTTCTGCAGGCGATCTTTAAAGATCCTGCGAATTATCAGATTGTCACGGGTTCGATCGAAGGTTCTACGGAACTTCAGAAGTCGGATTTTGTAGCGCCGGCAGTTCGCCCCGCGATTGCATAATTCGAGACATCGGTGAAACGCATCTTCTTTGCATCGATTTCCGCGGCAGTGGGATTGGTCTTTGCTGCGTTCCTGTTCTTCGCCGCAGAAGTTTTTTTTCGTTTGAATGAAACCCATCGTTGGATCCCGCGAGTTCCGCCCGTGCTTCGGCCAGCCGCAGGGGGCTACGATGCGGGGACGATCGATTTTTCCGAGATCCGGCAAGCCCCCCAGGACTTTGGTGACGGTCACATTCCATCCGACGTGCACGAGCCGAATCGTTTGGACTTTTCTGAGTGCCCCAAAAACATTTCGCCCAAATTCGACTATTGGTTTGGCGGGCCAGGTTGTGTCGTCAAAGCCCATCTACGGAAGCAAGCTCCAAGTCGCCGCATTATTTACGAACAGGTCTACCATTTCGAAGAAGACGGTTCGCGACTAACGCCAGATCAAGATCGGAACGCAAAGGATGCCCTGATTTTTATGGGTTGCTCGTTTACGTTTGGCGACGGCGTAAAAGACAGCGAAGTTTTTTCAAATCAGCTGGTCAGAATTTTTCGTGATCAGGGGCATTCTTTTCGGGTCTTGAATCTGGGCACGCCCGGATGGGGAATTTCCCAAACGGTCCGCCTTTTAAGGGTCCCACAGGATATTCGTCTGAAGAATCTTCACGGAAGGGGTCGTGATAGTATCGCGGTCTACAACTTGATCGACGATCATTTTTTGCGTCTTGTCGGAAGTGCGGAATTTCTTTCCAGATTCAAGGTACACGCAGGCTGGCCTTACTTTGAAATGAAGGGCTCGACGCCACAGGACCTAGGAAGCTTTAGTTCGGGGCGCCCTTTCTTGACCTGGTTCTACGGGCTGATCGGAAACAGCGCGCTTTTCAAACACTTCGGAGTCGACTTGCCCCTGATTGGCGCCCGTGAAATTCAGCTGATGAAGGCGATGATCCTGGATCTGCGTTCGAGCATTCGTAACCACTACGGAATCGATCATTTTGTGCTTTCGGTGTTTCCGGGGTCGACACGGTGGTCAGTTCCCTTAGCCGAGCAGCTCCGTCAGGAGGGGGTGGCAGTTTTTGATTTTTCAGGTCTTCCGATCAATGAAAAAGAGACTCCAGGATTTTTCATCCCCGGGGATGGCCATCCGTCGGCCGCGGGGCACCGCCTTTACGCACGACTGCTACACCGCGAAATCACGAAGAAATTCCCGCTTGTAAAATCAGGGGCGGTTCGATAGCTGGTTCGTAACCAGAAGATCGGGACGTGGCGCAGCCTGGCTAGCGCACTTGCATGGGGTGCAAGGGGTCGCTGGTTCAAATCCAGTCGTCCCGACCATTTGAAGGGCGAGCGCATTTCGGCTCGCCCTTTTTTTTTCGCCCAGGGGGTTCCATGGTCATCCGCGAAACGCAGTCTGAATCTGACCTCAGGTCCGCTTTTTCGATTCTCAAGGAACTTCGTAAAGACTTGAACTGGGATGACTTCCTGTCGCTTTACGACAAGGCCAAAGATGCAGACGGATACGGACTTTGGTTGGCCTTCGAAACGGAAAAGCCCGTGGGCGTGATGGGTATGCGAATCCTTTACGACTACGTTCACGGCAAGCACCTTTACATCGATGATCTGGTCACGACAGAAGCCGCGCGATCCAAGGGCATTGGATCAAAGATGCTGAAGTTTGCGGAAGGCTATTGCGCTGAAACGAACTGCAACCTGCTTCGTCTAAGCACGGGCACGGAAAACGAGGGCGGAAAGAAATTTTACGCGCGCGAAGGTTGGACCCTTCGAAGCGTGACGTTCAAAAAGAAACTTTGACCCAAGAATCAGTTTCCGCGACGAGGTCGAGTTTCAAAGTTTCGCTTTGCCATCGAAAGCTGCTGGCTGAAGTCCATGGTCTTCCCTTGGACAGCGCCGTATTGAGAATTTGACATAAAGCCTGGGCTCATTGCGGTCGTTGTTCCAGCGGTGCCGTGACAGCTTAAGCAGGAAGATTTTGGATTATCGGCGGGACCGTTCAAGCGGTTTTCGTGCCCATTTGAAATGGCGCCGGTCGCAAGTAAACTATCGGCGGCATCAAATCCAAGCTGGACGCCCTGTGGCCGCATTTTCAACCAGCCCGATGGCGCGCGTGTCGTGCGGTACTTCGATTTATAGTTTGCGTCGAAATAGTAGCTGGTCATCACCCAATAGTCCAAGTCGGCGCGTGCACCGCGCAAAGTGGAATCGCGAACGGCGATGTCGATTTGAATCAGGCGGACCGGCTGGACCGACCGAGCATTGCTACCTTCAGCGGTCGTGACATTTCCGTTCCAGGTGAACGCACCATTGAGTGAAGGGAAGTTTGCAGTCGTGAACAGGACTTTCACGGCAACTGTTCCGTCTTGAAAATAGCTTTTTGTGCGGGTCACTGGATTGGTCACGTTTCGGGTCAAATCCATCGTGCGCTTGGGGTTGCTTTCATTTCCGAAAACCCCGTTCAATGCCTCGCAGCCGCGACCATTGTAATAAGCGACCCCCCAATTCGTTCCACTGGTCGTGTCCTTGTAAATGGCATTCTTTCCAAGGTTTCGTTCTCGGGTCATGCCATGAATGGCTTCCCGCCCTGACGCTCCGACCTGCATCCAAGGCATATTGCACCAAAAGCGGGACGTATTGTTCTTCGCAATCAAGTTCTGGTCAGGGTTGCTTGGGTCTTGCGTGACCATCCCTTCCATAAAATAGTCCAGCATCAGAATTGCGAACGCTTCACCTTTCTTTGGCGTGGAAATGTCCATGTTCTTCCAAGGACGATCGCGACTTTCAGTGAAAGTGCTGTTTTGAAAGTCACCGCGTAGATCAAAGCGGGGAAGATTGGGATGCCCGCTGACGGTGTCCTTCATTTCGAAGCCTTCAGCCATTCGATTAACCTGTGCCGGAGCACGTTCAGCTTCGGCCTTGAATTCAGCATTCAGGAACCGGCCTTTTTCTAGATCTTCGATTTGCTTCGCGGTGATTCCGGTGACTTTACCGATCAGGCTTGAAGGAATGATCGAGTTTTTTCCCGGAAGATCGCAAGACGGCAATCGAAAATGAAATGGAACTTCGCGGGTTTCCGTTCTTGAAATCTTTCTTTGCATCACCCCGCCGATCCCCAGCATGAAGCGATCCTGGGAATAGCTGATGTCCATATCCCCTTGAAGGTTGTCGATTTCAGTCGTGGGTTTCACGTCAAAAGTCATGATTGCTTCTTGGGATTCCGTGTCGGGAACTTCAATTGGCGTATCCGTGAAGAATTCTCGGACCACAGCGACGGGATCGCCTTGAAAGCAGGCGATGTGGCGAAGTCCTCGTGTCGATTCTTCACGATCGTTCGCGTAGAAAAGTTGCATCAAGACTTCCGCCCGCGTGTTGGACCTGAATCTTCGTATTGAATCGCCCGACGGTCCCTTCTTTTCTCCGCGCCACACGTCAGGTCGAATCGAAAGTATGGTTGGGATCCCAATCTTGTTCCAGCTTAGGTACACCAAGCGCGGTTCGCCCTGATTCGCAGGGGCGCGCTGGTCTGACTTTTTTTCTCCCACAGGGATCGTCAGATGAATTTTCCGGGCCCATGCAGGACCCGCCCACGTAGCGGAAAGGGCCAGATTCAAAAAGATCGCATTCACCCAAAAATTTTTTGCTTTCAGCATGATTTCCTTTCGGAATGCGGGGCGGTTCGCTTGAGTTTTCGAAAGCGACAGAAAACTGACGCACCTAATTCAGCCGCCGGAAATCTTTGAGTTTTTCTAGGGGTCTGATTAAGATTCTAAGCACCATGAGAATAAAGCTCGCTTGGGTAGGGATCGTTGCAAGTCTTGGGGCAAGTCTTGCGCCGATAACAGGAAAGCCGGTGACGGCCTTTGCACAGGACGCTGCGCCGGCAACGGGCGCCACGGCCGCGCCGGTTGCCGAACCGGTCGATCCAAGGACCACCAAATCCTTGTTCAAAATTTTTGTACGTTCAGAAGAACGTGGCGGACGATTCATCCAGTTGGGCGAAGGCGGAGAAACGCTACCCGCAACGGAATTAGCCAGTATTCTTTCCCTGAGCAAAGATGAAGAAGTTCAGAAGGAAATGAAGAACTTCGACTTCTGGGCAAAGATGAATCGCGGCGCAACAATTTTCACGGTCGCAACCGGTGCTACCGCCTTTACGCTTTGGGGAATGAGCGTGGCCAATAACGAGAGCGGTTCCGGGGCGGCGATGGCTGCTTTCGGTGTATCTGCAATTGGCGTTGTCTTGATGCAGTGGACGAATTCAAAGAGTTCGCATTTTCTTTATCGTGCGCAACAGATTCACAACGGAAAGCTAATCGATCGAAAGAAGGATCCGGCACCAAGCACTTCATCCTTAAGCCCTCAGGGTATAGGTTCGCCGCTTTCGCTTTCCTTGAGGTGGGAATTCTAATGACCCAATCGAAGAAGATTCTTGGATATCTGGTGATGGCCGCGATGGGAGCTGGATGCGCATCGACGGGGATCGTGGTTGCCACCCGGCCCCAGCCGCACTGGCTGAAGTCTGCCTTTAAGGGTTCAGAAAAAGAAAAAGCCGCGATTCCTACGGATTCTGGACTTTCGCTTCATTACGACCGATCGGATGTCGTGTTCTATGAAGACACTTTGCCTGACGGCAGCGTGTGGCTTCACTATGCCGTGGTCATCAAGAATTCAGCAGGCGGAAGCGTTGGCGTTCGTGGCGATCAAGTCGAAATCGTCGCAGACGCGGTTCCCACCGAAGTTCCAGCGAACAAAATTCCAAAAGACGCTACGGATCTGGAAGGCAAGCCGATTGATGAACAAACGGTTGGATCTAAACATTCTGATCAGATCGTTCTGAGCCAATCGGCGGACGAAGAAGCGCCAAAAGCCGAAGAAGCGCCAAAAGCCGAAGAAGCGCCCAAAGCAGAAGAAGCCGCCCCAGCGGCGCCGGCGGTTCCAAAGATCAAAATGCGCAAAGTTTTGACCCGCCATACGGCAAAAGCGGAATACAAGAAGGGTGATCGTTTAAACAGTGTCGCTTCAAAAAGCTATTCGCGCACGCCAGTCAATTTTCGGATTTCGAAAGAAGTGGTCGAACACTTCGCAGGCACACCGAATCCCGTTTTCTTACAGGTTCCTTTAACTAACGGGAGAAGCCTTCGATTGCCGATTTGGCTTTGGAGGATGCAATGAAAAGGTTTTCTGCGTTTTTTGGAATCGCGCTGCTTTCAGGTTGTGGAATCGTCAGCATCAAGCCGGAAGTTCCGCAGTTTAACGATCGGACTTACTTGCTCGGGCCTGAAGTCCAAACCTTTTGCGGCGGAACGGTCGAGCTTTGGGCAAAGATGGATACGACCAGTTGGAAGCGCGATATTGATCTTTACATCAAGGCATCTTCGGGGGCGGGCGCGAACGGTGAAGGCGGCGGTGGCTTTGAAATCAGCAACGAAAATTTATTGGTCGAAGCAATCCAAGACGGAGCATCACAAGCTCGCAAAAGGAAGTTAAAGGACATCAAGGCTTTGGAGTTCGTGAAATCGACTTCGCTTGATACGTCGGGATCGACCAATGTCGGAAAATGGAAACTGACAGCCGAAGGGTTGGATCCAAATACTGGGATCAAGGTTTTCTTAAAGCCGTTTCGCGGCTGTCAGGGACAGCAAGCGATTACTCCGGTTGTGCTTCGTGAGCGTACAACCGCCGAACTGAATCTGGATTAATTGTTAATAATTGTTCACTAAAATCCGCTACTTGTAGCTAAGTGCTTGAATCGAAACAATTAAAAATAGTCAATAAATTTGACTTATTTTATCAGGAATCCGATAATGAGATGTGGGGGATGTGCTTGAGAAGACTTAGACTTCTTCAATATTCCGCAGTCGCTTTTGTCACCGTCGCAACGGCGGTCACCCTATATTCTTGCGGAAGCGCACAAGAAATTTCAGGTACTTCAGAAACCACGATTTCAGGCGGCAGTTCGGGCGGTGGCGGCGGGGGCGGTTCAGCTGCGATCCCAAGGTCTGTGAACCTGATTTTTCCAATTCGTGGAACTCCGACCATTCAGGCTTTCGACAATCGCTGGCCGGCGTTGGGTGTGAACGATGCGAATTTGCCGTTCGTCAACGCTGCAATTCCTTTTGGTTCAGGAACCAATGATCGCCAGTCGCCTGGGGTCTTTGATTTGACCAGCTATCCGACTAGCAACTTCACTTTCAGCAAAGCGACCATCTTTGTGACTTCGTCCAAGGATACGACCGACACGGAAGGCATCCTGATCGCAGGCTGCAATTCGGGTAACTGCGCTGCCAAAGACGGAACGGGTCGGTTCGGCGGTGTTTTCACGGGCTATCCTTTTCACGGAATGATTCGTGGAAGTTGCGGTTCGCCTTCTTCCCCAACCCAGCCTGATTATGTGGCGGCGATGGGAACTGCCGGTGCGGGTTGCACGAATATCACCGGTGGATACAACAACACACAAGGCAACTGCACGGTGACGGGAAGTCCTTGTACAGTCGCCGCTGCATGCGCGACGTCACCCTTCCTTCTATACGATTTTTCGCATTCAGCAAACGCGGTAACTGCGAACACCAGCTATATTGATTACGCTTTGAACAATTATTCGCCTTCGCAGGCCAATACGTACGAACTGGATATCGCATCGCTGATTGCCGGATCACCCTACACGGCTCAAAGCATGGTCGAATCAAAGGCGGTGTTGATGGTCTTGGGCGATGATTCGAAAATCGCAGCAGCGCCTGGTGGATCGGCTTTGACCTCGTCTTATCCAACGGGAATTTCCGAAGGGGCGAACCCACGGGGTGACGGGCTTCTGCTGGTTAACGGGACCGCGCTGTCCGATGTTCCATTGACTTGCTTGCCCAGTAACGACGCTAGCCTTTATGGCGCAAATTTCACTTTTTCTAACCACCTGATTCATAAGGACGGCAACAGCACGGGAACTTCGTTCTTCAAAGCTGCAGCGAACGTAACGACGCCGGGATACGCCTTCAACAGTATTGGAACCTATGGTGGGGTTGAATTCCATTTCAACGCCGTTTTCCCTAAGGCGAACGTGGACAGTTTGGGTGCGGTGGATACTTCGTTCATTACTTTGAACACGGCAACGCTTCGTTTGTCGCTTCGTAAGTCAGCCGCGGTTCCTTCAGCGATCGTGATTAACGGAATTGGGATTGCCCAGGCGGGCTTCGATACTTCGCTTTCAACGGTTGGCGAAGTGACCTGGACTTCGGATTCGTCGATCATTGCAGCCTGGGATGCGTGGGTTGCAGCCCTGCCAGGCGCTATGGTGGGATCGACTGCTTTCACGGGTGCGCCGTCGGGTGAAGCCACCGTGGATCTGAATCTGCTTTCGCTTCTGGGTGCCACCACGATGAAGTCGCTGATTGCTCAGGGTAAGCTGAACATTGCCATTGCAGGCGGCATCACTGCTGTAAACACCTACGCGACTTTGTCGAATCCTTATCCGAATCCTGGTTCGACTCCGACTCCTCATACTTCGAATCGTAAGAATCGCATTCAGGTTTATGGGCCCAATTTCCTGATGTCAGGAAGCTATTACACGAATATCTGCACGATTCCTCCTCCGCCAGCAGTGGTCAGCGGAGCAGGCCAAAATCCTTCCATTTTGGGTCACCCCAATACGGGATGGTATGCGCCGATTGTGACCAGCAATTCGGTCACGATTCAGTGGGCAACAGACGAATTGACGACTTCAGATGTTCTTTTTGGTGCCGGGGCTCCGGTGATTTCGTGGAACACGACGGAAGCGCCTCCGGCTGCGACGACGACGCATAGTCGTACGGTGACGGGTCTTCAACCGAACCGATACTACGCGTTTCAGGTCAAAGGCACGGACGTCGATGGAAACGTCGTTACGTCAAACGCGATCTTGATCAAGACCCTGAAATAGGGTGTAATTCTAATGTGAAAAAGCTTCGCTTCAGCGTGCTTCTGGCGCCGGTATTTCTGCTGATTTCCTGCGGAGACGGACCCTCTACTTTTCTTTACCAGGGCAGATTTCCCATCACGAACTTTCCGCTTTTCGTCAGCTATTCGGGCACACCTGGATTTACTTCGGGTGGGATCAAAAAGTGTGAACGCAGCGGTGTTTGCAGTAACTTTGCGACCAGCTTGGGGGCGGTTGAAGGAATCGCAATTGATTCGTTTGGAAACGTTTATTCGGTCAAGAACTACGAAACCACCGGTCCTTCTGCCGGAACAGTCTATAAGTTTTCTTCCAGTGGTACGCGTGACACTAGTTTTGCATCGGGAATCACGTTTCTTAAGCCACGGGTCATTGCGGTCGATAGCTTTGATCAGGTCTATGTTTCGGAAGCCAATAGCGCTACGGCACCTAGCGAATACTACATCAAACGGATACAAGGCAGCACGGCAACAACGATTGCTACTTACACCAGCGAAGTCACTTCATTTGCATTCGGCGTGAATGACATGATGGTGGTTTGCTTTGAAACAGCAAATCGATGTGAATTTGGAACTGGAGCAAGCAAGAAAGCGGTCAGCTTTGGAACTTCTTCCCCGGTTGGCGTAGTGGTGGACTATAACGGCAGAATCTATGTGACTGATGATCCGGGGACAGCTACCGCAAAAATCTATCGCTTCCGTCAGGAAGGGGCCAATAGCTTGTCGGAAGCTACCGTCATAGCTCAGAACTTGGATGCTCCAAAAGGGATCGCGATCGATCCTGCAGAAAACGTCCTTTATGTGAAGCAGCCTTTAGGCTTAGTGAAACAAGTTCGTTACGACGGGTTCATCGATACGGCCAAGGAAGTCTTTGCTTCGGCAATCGACGGTCCTATCTATCTGGCATTCCAGAAATATTGACCATTTTCCGGGATATCCCTAGAATTGAAGGATGCGGAAGGTTCCCTTGGTTTCAGTTCTAGCGGTCGCGCTTTTTCTTCAGTTCGGAAGCGTTCAAAAAGCACAGGCCTCTCATTTGGGTTGGAACGCCGATGGTGGCCTTCTGCCGTTGTTGAACTCGAAGAAGCAGGGTTCCAATGCTCCTTCCGGATCCAGCATTTTGACCCAAGCCAATATTTTCTACAATTTTCCGTGGGTCGGATACGGCGTTTTCGTGATGTACGAATGGCAGGGGTCGGTTGAAACTGCGTATTCGGCGGGTCCAAAAATGGAGCTGCACTATGGACCATTCTTTGTAGACGCGGGCTATGCGATGTTGATGCGGAAGAATTACAGCGATCGATCTATCGCCAGCGATTCCGGTCGTGGAGCGTACTTAGGCGTCGGCCTTCGTTATCACCTGGCGAAGAATGTCGATGAACCCGGTGTCTATCTACAGATCACTTTCCGTCGCCGTACACTTTCGACGACGACGCGTGATGGGATCACGCTTTCGGAACCGATCACTCAGAACGACACTTATCCACTTTTCAGCATGGGGTACGCATTCTGATGCAAAAGCAGGGAATGGTAGTTCTAAAGATTCTTTGGTCGGCCCTATTCATGGCCATCATCATGATTGGATTCTTGGCCTTTCAACTGAAGGGTGAACCCATTTTTGAAGGCATTAACCCGGCTCCATTGTTTTTGGCAGCCGCCATGTTTGCCCTGGTCCTTAGCTTCGTGATTCCGCGTTTGATGTTGGTCAGTGCCAAAGCTACTTTGCCCGACGGAGCCAGTTTTGACGAATGTGTGCGTCGGTATACGGTGCCCTTTATCGTGCGAATTGCGCTAGCCGAAGGAATTGCGACCGTAGGTATGGCCGCTACCATGGCATCCGACTTGAACGTCAGCGCCCCATTTATTCTGACTGCAGCCGCGCGAATGCTGATTGCCTTCCCAACCGAAGAAAAAATCCGAGACGTTTTTTCAAAGTTTGAATGATGTCCGAATACGATTACGAATTGCCTGACGATCGGATCGCCAAGGTCCCGCTGAAGGATCGCGCATCTTCAAAACTTCTGGTCGCGGGGCAAGGCGGAATGGAAACCAGAACGTTCCGCGACTTACCTTCGCTACTTCCAAAAGACAGTTTTTTGGTTCTGAACGAATCCAAGGTGATTCTTGCGCGCGTCGCGGTGAACAAGAAAACAGGTGGGGGCGCGGAAATCTTCTGTCTGGACCCACTGGAACCTTCACGTGATCCCGCGGTCGCCTTGGCGACCCATGACCCGGTCGTTTGGAATTGCCTGGTGGGTGGCAAAAAGATCGTTCAGGGCGACGTGCTGATGGCAGGCGATGTCCAGTTTACGATTTTGAAGAAGAACGGAAACGAAGCTGAAGTTCGAATTCAATGGGCCGATCGCCAGAAGACATTTGGTGAAATTTTGGAAGCGATCGGAAAGATTCCACTCCCTCCGTACTTGAAGCGCGACCCCGTTGCAGAAGATCAGGTTCGCTATCAGACCGTATACGCCAAGCAAGAAGGGTCCGTTGCCGCGCCTACTGCTGGACTTCACTTCACTGATCAGGTTTTCGAAGACTTGCGAAAGCACGGACACCAAGTGGAAAAGGTTTGCCTTCACGTGGGTGCGGGAACTTTCAAACCGGTTTCAGCTGAAGACGTGAAAGACCACACGATGCATGCCGAGCGATTTGAAGTCAGTCTTCAGTTTCTAAAGTCCCTTCATGCGCATTTGAAATCAGGTGCGCCCGTCGTCGCGGTAGGGACTACAAGCCTTCGCACGCTGGAAAGTTTGGTTTGGCTGAATGAAAGAAATTTTGCCCCTCAATGGGCATGGAAGGATCAACCCAAGTCTGACCCGGTCCAAGCGATCGGTGCCTTGATCAAGCGTTTGGAAGTGCAGAACCAATCGAAACTGATCGCTGAAACCCAGATCTTGATTGCGCCGGGGTACGATTTTAGGATCGCAAGCTGCTTGGTGACGAACTTTCATCAGCCCCGAAGCACCCTTTTGCTTCTGGTTTCGGCCTTTCTAGGCGACCAAAAGGGGGGGTGGAAAAGGGTGTACGACTATGCCCTTTCCCAGGGCTATCGCTTCCTAAGTTTCGGAGATTCTTCACTTTTATTTTTGGGTTGCGGGTAGGACCTAAAACCGTTAAATCCGTAACCCTTCAATACTTTTAGGGAAATGGATTTATGCGCGAGAAAGTGAAACTCAATTCATCGGCAGGCACGGGCTACAGCTACTACACCGATAAGAACAAGCAGAAGACGACCGACAAGATTCAAAAGAAAAAGTACGATCCAGTCGTTCGCAAGCACGTGCTTTTCGTCGAAGGTAAAATGCCTTCGCACAGCAAAAAGTAAGTACTTAGGTTTTAGATCCGAATCGCGAAAGCCGATCAGCAAGCGTGCTGATACGGCTTTTGCTGTTTTTTCCAATTTCACTTGCGGCCTACGATGGTTCCTATCGACCCAGATCAGAATGGGTCACCGCACCCGAAACTCTTTACCATTGGGCGGGCCGCCACGCGTTCGAACCTTGGGGGAAAAAAATTAAGGCAGCCGGAAAACTGACGTTTCCCTATCGCCTAACCCAAGGCAGCGACTTTCTAAAACACTGGAGTCTGTTCAAGAACAAGCATGGGATTTTCACATGGACAGATCCTGTCCTAGGTTCGCAGGGTGGTTATAACGAAAACTACGCTGCGAATGCGGATTTGATCGTGCTGAAGATTCGCCCAGGCGCAAACGCCTTGCGTCTGGTTTCACCCGGCGACGATCAGGACTATGCGGATGCATTACGGCCGCTTTCGGAATCGCTGAAAAAAGTTCAGCTAATTGAACACATTACTCCCAAGGTTCACGAATGGATCATTCTTGATCCAAAGGCGGTCGAGCAGTTCACGGCTAGACCCGATGTTACTCATCCCATTCTGGCAAAATTCATGTTGCCGTATCTTGAGAATCCTTTCACGCAACCGCCAGTGGAAAGCATTCATGTCCGAATCAACGGTAACAACCCAGCCGTCCCGATTTGGTTGGCAGATTCACGCCCCGAGCATGTGGCGCCGGCACTTTTTAGAGCCTTGCGATGGATCTATGACAATTTGGATCTAAACCCCGAAGGCCCGTATTCAACTTCGCAGGCCCGCAATCAGCGTAGTTATTTGGATACCTACAAAAGTCCCCTTCATTCGGCGTTTACCCAGGGACCCTGGGACGCAGTCGATTGTCCTACGTTTCTTTCGCCAGATTCGGACGCAAAAAGACTTCATGAACTTTTTAAAAACCTCGGCGACTTGAATCAGCGCGCGTTAGGGCGCTGATACTAGCCGACGACAAAGTTCAGGATCTTGTCTTTCACGAAAATCACTTTTCGGACGGTCTTGCCTGCCATCTGGGCCTGGACCTGTGCGATTTCGCGCGCCTTTTTTTCAACCACTTCTTGTGATGACCCCGGTTCAATTTCAACCGTGCCGCGGGTTTTCCCCATGACCTGAATCGCAATCGTGATCATGTCATCTTTCGCAAGCGCAGGATCATAAGCCGGCCAAGGCACATAGGTCAGTTCTTCCTTCATTCCCATCATTTCCCAAATTTCTTCAGCCATGTGGGGGGCGAAGGGGTTCAGCACTTGGATGAACGGCTTCATGCATTCCAAAGGGCGTTCTTCTTTCGCGGTGAAGTGATTTACAAAAACCATCATCTGGCTGATCGCCGTATTGAAACGATGGGCTTCAATGTCTTCGGTCACTTTTTTGATCGTTTTATGAGTGATCTTCAAATCGTCTTCGCTGGCTGGCCCGGTCGACAATGGAATCTTTTTGTCTTCGTTCATGAAAAGACGCCAAGCACGATTCAAGAAGCGAAAAACGCCTTCGATTGCAGTCGTGGACCAAGGCTTGTCGCGATCCAGTGGCCCCATGAACATTTCATAAAGGCGAAGCGTATCGGCCCCATACTTTTCGATGACGTCATCGGGGTTGATCACGTTTCCGCGCGATTTCGACATTTTTTCGCCGTCTTCGCCAAGAATCATTCCTTGGTGAACCAGTTTTTGAAAAGGTTCGTCATGCGAAACTAAGCCCGCATCAAACAAAACCTTGGTCCAAAATCGTGCGTACAAAAGATGTCCAACCGCGTGTTCGGCACCGCCCAGATAAAGGTCAACGGGCATCCAATATTTTTCGGCTTCCCGTGACCAGGGTTCATTGGGGTTTTTGGGGTCGACGAAACGTAAGAAGTACCAGCTGGATCCGGCGCTTCCGGGCATCGTGTCGGTTTCGCGTCGGGCCTTTTTTCCAGCATGCGTGGTCATCAACCAATCGGTGATCGCAGCTAATGGACTTTCACCCGTTCCGGAAGGCTCGTAGCTTTTCACATCAGGCAACGCGACCGGAAGTTGATCGGCTGGGACTTGAACCTTTGTTCCGTCTTCCAGATGCAGAATTGGAAAGGGTTCTCCCCAATAACGTTGGCGTGAAAATAGCCAATCGCGAAGCTTGTACTGGATCGTGCCTTTGCCTAGGCCCTTGGCTTCCGCCCAGTCGATGACCGCGCGCTTGGCTTCGTCGATGGTTTTTCCGGTGATGAATCCAGAATTCACCGCCCGACCATCCGCGGAAATGACTTCGATGACTTCTAGGTGGAAGACTTTTGCGAATTCCAGGTCGCGTTCGTCGTGCGCCGGAACGGCCATGATCGCGCCGGTTCCGTAACCCATCATGACGTAATCAGAAATCCAGACGGGGATTTTCTTTTGGGTCAGGGGGTTCACCGCGTACGCGCCGGTGAAAGCACCCGTTTTTTCCTTAGTCTGTTCTTGTCGGGCGACTTCGGACTTTCGCGCTGCTTTTTCGACGTATTCAGTGACAGCCTTTTTCTGATCGGCGGTCGTGATTTCCGAAACCAAAGGGTGTTCGGGCGCTAGAACCATGTAGGTCGCGCCAAAGATCGTGTCAGGGCGGGTGGTAAAGATTTCGATTTCTTTGCCACCCTTTTCAAGCGGGAAGCGCATCTGTAGCCCTTCGCTTCTTCCGATCCAATTTCGCTGAAGGTCTTTGGTGCCTTCTGGCCAATCGACCTTGTCCAAGTCCTTTAAAAGTCTTTCGGCATAATCCGTGATCTTCAGCATCCACTGCTTCATGGGCTGACGGAAAACCGGGTGGCCACCACGTTCAGATTTTCCGTCAACGACTTCTTCATTGGCCAAAACAGTTTTTAAAGCCGGGCACCAGTTCACGGGCACTTCTTTTTGGTAAGCCAGGCCTTTTTCGTAAAGCTTTAGAAAAACAAACTGCGTCCACTTGTAATAGTTCGGGTCGGCCGTCGAAATTTCGCGCGACCAGTCGTAGCTGAATCCAATTGAACTGAGCTGCTTACGAAAATTTTCAATCGCTTTGTTGGTCGTGATCGCAGGGTGAACGCCGGTTTGAAGTGCGTATTGTTCCGCGGGCAATCCAAACGCGTCCCAGCCCATGGGGTGAAGCACGTTGAATCCCTTGGCCCGCTTGTAACGTGAAACAATATCGGTGGCTGTGTAGCCTTCTGGGTGACCGACGTGAAGGCCCGAACCGCTGGGGTACGGGAACATGTCCAGGCAGTAATACTTGGGTTTCTTGGATGGGAATTCGGTGCGGAAAACCTGCTTCGTTTCCCAGTGTTTCTGCCACTTCTTTTCAATCGTCGAATGCGGGTACATGCGCCCCAGATTAACCTTGGCGAATGGGGTTTCCAACTCGTAATGTAGGGGCATGGAAGACTTCTGCCTTCAAGAACGCTACGCGGCGCACAGCACCTGTTTTGGCTGCGGCCCATCGAACAAAAAGGGGCTTCGAATTCGAAGCCGTCCGACGGGTAAAGGGGCCGCTGATCCAGTAGTTGCTGAATGGAAAGCGGAAGATCATCACGAAGCTTTTCCCGGGATGCTGAATGGCGGCATCATCGGAAGTCTTTTGGATTGCCATTCCAACTGGACGGCAGCCTGGCATTTGATGAATCGAACGAAGGCAGCGACACCGCCGTGTTCGGTCACCGCGAATTATTCCGTTCAGCTGAAACGGCCGACCCCTTCAAAGGGCCTGATCCAGCTTTCCGCAAAAGTCGTCGATTCGACTGATGATCGCGCCACCATCGAAGCGACCTTGACTGTCGATGGAAAGGTTTGCGCGACTTGCCAGGGGCTTTTTGTTGCCGTGAAGGAGGGTCATCCGGCCTACCACCGTTGGTAAGCTGATCCCTATGGCACCGAAGTTCAAAGGCGGTTCCGATGATTGGCTGGACGACCAGAAGTCAGCGCGAAGATCGGGTTCAAAGAAGAAAGGCGCAAAGCTTTCGGAAGGACCCCTTCCCGCAGCCGATGCCAATGCGACGGTCATCGAAGTCTTTCCCAAGCTTTGTAAGGTTCGTCTGGATGCCGACGGTGGGTTTCGGCTTTGCAGCTACCGTCGTGCAAATGTGATGGCGCCAGATCCAGATGGCGTTCGTTCGCGCGCCCCGGTTTCGGCGGGCGATCGCGTGAAGGTGACTTCGACAGATCCGCAAAGCGGGGTGGTTGAAGGGGTCTGCGAAAGACTGAATTTTCTAGCCCGACCGGCGCCCGACAAAGACGGAAAACTGATTCACGTCCTGGCGTCAAACCTGGATGTGCTGGTGATCGTCGCGTCCGTTCACCAACCCGATTTTTCACCGGGTTTGGTGGATCGATTTTGGATCGCGGCTATCCGCGCTGGGATTCCTGTGATCGTCGTCGCTTCCAAGTTTGATCTTTGGCAGGGCGGCCCTGATCGCCCGTGGGCGCTTTACGAAAAGCTGGGCCTTTCGGTTTACGAAGTCTGTTCGAAGACGGGAAATGGGGTCGAAGAAGTTCTGCAGGCGCTTCAAGGAAAACGGGTCGTGTTCTGTGGTCATTCCGGTGTGGGAAAGACGTCGCTTCTAAACAGTCTTTTGGGTGGCGATATAGGTAAAGTTGGTGACACCAACGAATTTACCGGCAAGGGGCGCCATACAACGACCAGTGCGGTCTTGATCGAAGGCCCGGGCGGTGCTTCTTGGATCGATACGCCCGGTGTTCGTGAATTCGGTTTATGGGGAATCGATCCCGACGGTCTTCGTGATTTTTTCCCAGAATTTGGCGGCCTACCGTGCACGGGGTCGGGATGCACGCATCAGGAACATGAAACAGAATGTCAGGCACGTGAACTGCCACGCCACCCGAATTACTTGCGAATTCTTCAATCGTTGCTTGAAGACCGTGAAGAAAAGGCTTGAACGGCATTCAAGATGTCGGAAGGCCCGTTGGGTTCAATCAGTCCAATTCGCCGATTGGACTTGGCGATTTCGTCCCGTACGCGTGAACGAATCTCAGTGCCGATCGCTCCGCCCAGAAGAATAAAGTCGGGCGGGTTCTGTGACAGCTGTTGAAAGAATTCCGGCACGTCCAAAAAGGTTCGGACGCTGGAAAAGTAAGGCGCAACGATCGACGCTGCATTTTCAAGCATCCTAGGCTGCTGCCCCAAAATGAAAAGATTTCCGCCGGCTTGCAAGCTAAAGGTACTTCCTTTCGAAAACGAAGGTTCCGAAAGGAACCGACGAAAGGACCAAGCAGATCAGAATTTTTTTCTTGGACCAGTTTTCGCGCGAAGAAAGCGAAAAAGCAGTGAAGACGTAAATCAGAAAAAGCAGGCCGTGAATCGGACCTACGGATTTGACCCAACTGGGGTCGTTCCACAGATGTTTCATCGGCATGGCGAAGAACAGAAGCGCGATCAAAGATGACCCTTCAAACCAACCCACCCAGCGAAAATAAGACTTCATGGTGTAAACCCCCTGACCCACGGCCTTCCGTATTCAAGCACCGGCCACGGAATGGCCGAAAGTAGAATCGCCGTGGACACCCACAGAACTGCAGCCATGCCCCGATGACGCGTTTCAAGCGAAAGCCTGTTAAAGCACAAACGCTTGCCCAGAACAAAGACGGCGAAAGCCAGAATCAAAGTCAACGGGTGTCGAATCGACCAAAAAAACAGCACCGGATTTTCCATTGCTTCCGAAAAATTTTGAAACGCTGAACGTGTCATCGGACTTAAACCAAAATATAGGGTTAAACCAAAGATCAGCTGGTACCCAAAGATCTGCCCGTACGCCCAGACCCAATAGTTGTCTCGCGCCGTCCAATTTTGCCGTGAAAGGCTTGCCCAAGTGGTCCGAACAATCAGAAACAGCGCACCCAGCAGAACGCCCCAGCGAACCCAGGAATGAATGAAAAGTATCGGGCCGTACATGGGCGAATCGTAATCGCGGTGGGCTGCGAACTAAAGACCTATTTAGCTTCAGTCCCGGCCACGGCGCGCCCGCCGGCGTCACCAAGCTGTTTGGAAAGATTTAGAATCGCTTCACCATAGGGCTTGCTTTGGTTGTAGCCATAAAGCGCGCGCTTTTGCTGCTTGGGCTTCTTTCCCCATCCTGCGCGTTTTAAAAAGGACCCGATACTGCATGCGCAGTCGGCGACCGAATACGGATCGATGCGACCATCGCCGTTTCCATCTTTCGCCAAGCGTTTGAAGGTCGACGGAATGAATTGGCCAAGACCGAATGCTCCGGCCCAAGATCCCTTCAGTTCATGAATCGGAATTTCCAACTTCGAAAGTGCCCGAAGTTCTTCGGTCGCAAAGCGAACAAACTTCTTGGCGCGCGCTTCAATTAGGCGATGCGCCTTTTTACGGCCTTTGCCCTGCCATTCTTTTTCCTGTTCGTGGGCGCGATCAAATTTTTCCTGAATCAAGGCAATCGCATCAGGATCCGCAGCGCGAACCAGACTTAAATAAACATCGACGATAGGGTAGTTTCCGACCCGGGTTCCAAGCTTCGTTTCAACCCACATCAGGGAAGTCAGGGTTTCAGCGGGAACTCCGTATTTCGCTTCACATGCGGCCAGGTCGACTTGGTTCTTTTCTAAAAACGCCCGGGTCGAATCCAAAGCCACCGCTTCGGTCGCGTAAGAATAGGACGGCTTCATCGCAAACTGGGTCAGCATGAAATAAACGGCTTTTTCCTGAAAGGTCTTCTTCGGACGCGCGGGATCTTCTGAAAGCAGGTCTGCGATGAATTCCGTTTTTAGCCCAGCGCGCTTCATTCGCTTTTCAAGACCTGGGCTATTTAAAGGAAGGGCCGAAACCGTGTCGATGGCAGGGCTTAGGGTCGGTTCTGGTCCGGTGGGCCCACGGCTTGGCCCCATGCCGGTCAAACCCCAGCTTAAACCCAGCAAAGTTCCAATGATTGGACCGGAATAGCGCGCCACCCAGCCTTATCGGTCGCGTTCGAAGATTTCCTTAGCAATAATCAGACGTTGAATCTGGCTGGTGCCTTCGTAGATCTGATAAATCTTCGCGTCGCGCATCAGTTTTTCGACGGGGTATTCTTCAGAATAACCATAGCCCCCGAAAACCTGAACCGCGTCGGTAGCGACCCTCATCGCCATGTCGGCACAATAGGCCTTAGCCATCGCCGCAAAGCGCGTGTTCCTTTGGCCGCTGTCAATTGCCCACGCTGCGCGGTGAACGAGCAGGCGTCCCGCTTCGATGTCCTTGGTCATATCGGCAATCATGAAACTGATCGCTTGGAAACCTGCGATGGGTTGTCCGAAAGCTTTACGGGTTTGAGAATACTGGATCGCTTCATCCATCGCGCGCCTGGCAAGACCTACAGCCCCTGCGGCAACCGGTGGGCGCGTATGATCAAACGCCGACATCGCAATCTTAAAGCCATCGCCTTCTTTTCCTAAACGCCACTTCGCGGGAACCTTTACGTCTTCAAAGGTGATTCCGCGGGTGTCACTGGCGCGTTGACCCATGTTCCATTCTTTTTTTCCAACCGTGATCCCCGGTGTATTTGCTGGAACCACAAAACCGCTCATTCCTTTGTGCTTTAAAGAAGGATCCGTGTAGGCCAAGACGAAGTACCAATCGGCGACGCCGCCGTTGGTGATCCACATCTTCGACCCATTGATCACATAATCGTCGCCGACCTTTTTTGCCGTGGTTCGAATTCCACTGACGTCGGATCCAGCACCGGGTTCGGTGACACAGTAGGCTGCAAATTTCGGTTCAGCGGTCAAACGACCCAAAAATTCTTTCTTTTGTTCATCGTTGCCGGCGACGATGACCGGCGCCGCGGCCAATGTATTGGCTTCCATTGCAGTAGAAATCCCGGTGCAGCCATAGGCCAATTCTTCCGTAATGATGCATCCTTCAAGGACACCCAACCCCAATCCGCCGTACTCGGCAGGGATGTGGGTGTTCATCAGCCCCAGTTCCCAGGCTTTCTTCGCGATTTCGCGTGGGTATTCCCCGGTCTTGTCGTGGTGGGCTGCCTTGGGGATCATTTCTTCCTTGGCGAACTTTCGCGCAAGGTCTTGAAGTTGCTTCTGGTCATCGGAAAGTGAAAAATCGATCATAGACACAAGGTTAGTGGTAAAGTCGCCCTAGGTCTATGGAATCCATTTCTAAAAACGATCGCTCGAAACTTTGGTTAGAACTTTGGCGCGATCTTTTTTCGTCGCCGATCCACTTGGATTCGGCCATTTCAAAACGGCCGGGGCCCGCCAAGGGTTGGCTTGCTGAATCTTTTGGCGTCACTTTGCGTCGTCCGACGCAGGTTTTCAAAGAAGCAGGAATTCGAACCCAGGGTGCTGAATGGTGGAATTGGTCGCCAGAACAGTTGGCGGAATGGGAAGGTGCAAGAAAACTTTCTGTATTCTGGTCCAGCTTTTCTTCAGCCGATGCAATTCGTTCACGTTTTAAATCGGGTTTAGCAGTTGAATCGGATTATCCCCCGGAAGTTTTGAAAAAATGGGTTGCTGACTTCGGACCCGAAGTCGCAAAGCGTCTAGTCGATCAATTCGGACAGCCGCCACGGGTTTCAGTGCGCCTGACCCAGGCGCTTAGCCCCGAAGAATTCTTAACCCAGGTCAAAGCTGATTCGATTCACCTGGGACAAGCAAAACCGTCTCGGTGGGCTGCCAGGGGAATCGTCTTTAATGATTACGCCCCGGTTCTTTCTGCCCCTGCGACGAAGGATGGTTTCGAAAAGGGACTTTTTGAAATCCAAGACGAAGGTTCGCAAGTCATGGCGGCTTTTGCGCTGGATCCGCTGACGCAGATGTCACTTCTTTCGGATCGTCCAACCCAGTCCAAACCTAGTTTGGATCTAGAAGCCCTTCGGAATGCGAAGGCGCCCAGCCCTTTGAATGTGATTGATGCTTGTGCCGGCGCGGGTGGAAAGACGCTTGCGCTTGCTGATCTTTTGCACGGGCGGGGACGTGTTTACGCATACGATACATCCTTAAAGAAGATTCAGGCGCTGAAGAAAAGGGTGCGTGGCCAGGCCAGCAACATCCAGGCGATGACGATTCCCAACGGCGAAGAAACCCAGTTTCTGAAAAAATACGCGGCAAGCGCCGATATCGTCTTAGTCGACGCGCCATGTTCGGGCTGGGGGGTCTTTCGCAGAAATCCGGACATCAAGTGGCGCCAGGATCGGGAAAAACTTTCTGAAATGCCTGAAATCCAGCTTCGCCTTTTGGGCGAATATCAGGCGTTGGTCAAAAAGGGTGGGCGTTTGGTTTTCGGTGTTTGCACATTTCGTCCGGAAGAATCCACGGCTGTGGTTGAAGCCTTCGGAAAAAAACATCCCGAATTCAAATCGGTGGGTGGCGGCTACCTTGGCCCCGAATCTTGTGATGGATTTTATATGTTTGCGTGGGAGCGATCGTAGGCATGGCTCGACCCAAGGCTCCGGTCCCGCCCCCATACCCAGGGCGTTCAAACCCGCTCAGCACACAGTCGCCTGGAAAATGGGGCGACCGATTGGATCGTGCTTGGGAAGTGACCAAGCCCTGGCTTTTTGAAATCGATGCCGAATGGGTTCACACGATCTTTTTTTGGGCGCTACGCTTTCTGGTTTGGGTCGGCGGAAAAAAGAAGCGAACACAATCCCTTTTCAAAATCATTTCCGGAATGGACCAAATTTCGCCAGCGCAGGCGCAATCGCTTTCAAGGGAAGTTTTCGGAATGGATTTTCGAAATCCCATAGGTTTAGCGGCGGGTTTTGACAAGAATGCAGAAATCCTTCCCGCATTGGTCGATTTCGGGTTCGGATTCGTCGAAGTTGGGACGGTTACGCCCCGGCCTCAGGACGGAAATTTAAAGCCTAGACTTTTCCGCGACCCATCGGAACAGGCGATCTTTAATCGAATGGGTTTCAATGGCGCCGGAATGGTTCGGGTTCGAAAGAATCTTGAAAAGACCACGAAGCGACGCCCGCAAGGCTTTCGTTTGGGATTAAACGTCGGCAAGAACAAGGACACTCCGAACGAAGAAGCTGCCTCGGACTACCGAAAAGTAGTCGAAGGAATGAAGGATCTGGCTGATTATTTGGTCATCAATGTCAGCTCGCCCAACACTCCCGGCCTTCGTGCGCTTCAATCGGTCGAATCTTTGAAGCCCATCGTGTTGGAAACGCTTGAAGCCGCCGCCAATTGGTCGACGGTACCCCCTGTTTTGTTGAAATTGGCTCCCGAATTGGCCTCGGATGGACTTTCGGACGTGATTCGGGCCTGTGAAAAGTGGAAAGTTGGGGGATTTATCCTGACGAATACCTTGGCAGGGATTTGGGGTCCTACCGGGGACAACGGCGGATGGAGCGGCCAGATCCTTTCCGAAAAGTCAAAAGCGGCTTTGGTCGAAGCTCGATCGCTGACGGATCTTCCTATCATTTCAGTGGGTGGAATTGGATCGCCCGAGCAAGCCTACGAGCGATTGAAACTGGGCGCGAACTTGGTTCAGTTCTATACGGGCTGGATTTATGGTGGCCCGCGCTTCCCTTCAAAAATCATGCGTTTTTTGGCTGAAAACAGGACCTAGAAACGCAAAAGCCCCAGGCACATGCCTGAGGCTCAAGCGAAAACACAGAGTGCAAAGAATTTACTTCTTCTTTTTCTTTGCAGTCTTTTTCTTCGCAGCTTTTTTCTTGGTTGCTTTCTTTTTGGTCGCCATCTCTATTCTCCTTGTTTAGCGAGGGATGAAAAAATCCCCCTGACAACTTCGATGTTACATTGATTCATCGACATATCAAGTCGAAGAATTAAATTTTTTTACTTTCGCGAAAAAAGATTCCAATCACTCCAAGCAGTGAAACTTCCAGTTTTGTCTTTTCCACGAATTCTCCACGTCCAATTTCCTGCTTCAAGCGAGTTCAAACTCTGAAAAGAGTTCGAACCGCTGAGAATTCTTCTGCCGATGGATGGGTGGTTCAGCTCGAGATCGTACTCGATCATGTCTTCCGACGACTTCCACACCAAAGAAACCGGCTGATCGAGCCGCGAAATCGACGAATGGGGTGGAAAAATCGGTTCGGGTCTCCATTTTTGGATGATTCGGAAGGATTCGACGTCGCTCGAAGTCTTCCGATGCACACCTTGCGCCCTCCAAAACCATTTTTTATCGCCCGCAAGGGTCGGAATGGTCCGATTTACCTTCACTCGCTCCATCGGAGGGTGTGTGGAAGCGATTCGAAAACGGCTTTCGATCGTTGAAAAATCCGCCGTTCGACTGATTTCTAGGTCAAAAGGATTATCCAAGGACGCTTGTGGTTGCATTTTCCACCGAAATTCCAGATTTGCGTTCTTTTGGTCCAATTCAAACGGAACTTCTTGCTCTTCGATCGGGTGTTGCAGGGTAATCTGTGCCTTGCGAATAGGAGGAATCCATCCCGGTTGAGCCAAGCGGATTTCTTTTTCCGGAGCGACGACTTCATCGCCTTCGGCAAGAACTAAACTAGGCGACGTCCATGAACGACTTGGCACTTGCCATTCAATTTTTCCGACGATGGAGGACACCCGAAGGTTGGCTTCTGATTCCGTGGGTGCGATTCGGGCCCAGGAATCGGATTGAATGATCAATTGCGACGCTCCGATTCGAATGGTGATCGGGTTGCCCTTGCTCTGAACAGAAATTTTTCCCTGGATCCATTGATGGTATCCACGACCGATCATCATTTCTGAAGATTCGTTCAGCTTGATTTCTCCTTCACGGGTCAAGGCGATGGAAATTTTGCATCCAGTGCCCGCACGAACCCGCGCCTGATCGGCAATCGCCCGCGATGCACGAATCGGATCCCAGAAAAGTTCCTGAGCATTCTGAACAAAGCAGTTTTTTCCCTGCGGTTTGACGCGAGCCATTACCCATTTGGAAGGGTCACGATCGGCGTCTTGAACGGGATTGAATAAGAAACTTTGAAGAATCCACAAAGTCAGACCGACGGTAGCGAATGTCGCCACGCCAAGCGTTGATAGTTTCCTGGAAAAGGCCATAATGGTTTCACTATTGTAGGTCTGACCCGGTGAAAATATCAATTCGATCAAAAGTCTTCCTGTATTTGTTCCTTTTCCTGGGGATTGGTGCGGGCGCATACGCAGTTTTGTCGTCACGACTGTTTCGAACGGTCGTGGTTCCGATGAACCGCGAATTGAACGAATCGTCAGCGAAATGGATGGGTTCTCTTTTGGAAAAGAGAGTTTCAGACTTTCGAAAGATTCTTGAACGCTGGGCGAACGACCCAGACGGTCCTTCCGCAACGATCACCGATCCTGATTGGCTTGCTTCCGAAATTTACCAGAACACGGCTGGATCAGCCGATTGGATCCCTGTTTCTTCCGCTTTGAACTCGACGGCGGGCATGATCGATAAGCACCATGCAACACCGCCGCCTTTTGCCAAGATTCTTTCGAAGTCGACCGTGGTCTTCAATACGTTTCAGCCCGGTCCTTCCGGAAATATTCCGTATCTATCTTTAGGCGTCGCACTTCCTGCAAAAGATGGTCTTCAGCGGATCGGTGTTATCGATTTCAAGCCCGACGCGCTTTTGAAGCTTTTACGTTTTCGCGATTTTTCGGATCTTTTTCTGACGGACTATGATGGTGAAGTCGTCCTTCATCGAGATCCTGATCTTTTTTCATCGCGCCCCAGCTGGTCGGACAATCCTTTGGTTCGTGAAGTGAATGAATCTGGTGAAGTCATTTCCCGAGCCTTTACTTGGAAAGGTGCAAGGTACAGTGGATCGGTCTGGAACCTTCCCGAATATCAAATCAAAGTGATTGCTCAGGTCAATGATGACCGGATCCAAGAACCCGTTCGTGTCTTGGGCGTCAAGACACTGATCTTCTTTGCATGGATCGCGGCGACTGCGCTGGTTTTGGCATCGTACCTGACACGCCTTTTGACCGAACAGGAACGAAACGCAGCAAAAGCGATCGAAGAAGCGCGATCGCAAGTGAATCAAACGCAGGATGAAGCCAGTTTGCAGGCTGAAAAGAACGAATTAGAAATTCTTCGCGAAATCACCAAGGGCTGGAGAATGAGTTACCAAGCGTCTGGTTGGGAAGGACTGATTAAGGATCTGAAAAGGCCCGTAAATGGTTTCGAAAGTCTCTTGGAAGAAGACCTGGCAAACTTGGAAGTGATCACCGAAGGACAACTGAAAAGGCACGATGCGCGCGCAAAGATGGCCCGCCAAGTGAAGCTGGACCTGACCCGTGCATCGGAAATCTTGGACGAAGGGAAGGGCGATGAAGCCAGCAAGCAATGAAAAAGTCGCGGCAATGTCGCAGCTGGCGGGCGGCGTGGGTCACGAGCTTGGAAACATCCTTCTTCGCATCATGGGAAAGATCGAACTGGCGCAGATGGAAGAAGACACAGCCAAGTCGAAGAACTATTTAGAATCGGCGATGGCCGCCTGCGAACGCATGACGCTTTTGATTCGAAATCTTCAGTCCTTTGGCCGAGTCGCCGTGCATCCACAGAAGCAAGACTTGATGCCCGTCATTCATAAAGCCCTACGTCTTTTGGAAGGGGACGCTTCTAAGTATAAAGGTAAGATGATTCTTCAGGGCCCCAAGGCGGCGGTTTGTCATTTTGATGAACAGCCTTTTCTTCAAGTGATCAATAATTTGACGCTGAACGGTCTGCAGTCGATGCCCAAAGGCGGAGAACTGAAAATAACGGTCACCGATCAGGATCCGAAGTGGATTTGGGTGACTATCCAAGACCAAGGTGTGGGTATGGACGATGCGTTGAAGGCACAGTCGTTCGAATGGGGCTTCACAACTCGCGGCGCCCGCGGTGCCGGGCTTGGACTTCCCATTGCTCGTGATATCCTGAATGAGCATCAGGCCCAGTTTGAACTTGTATCGCAAGCCGGTCAGGGAACGACGGTGAAAATCGGAGTTCCGCGGTAACCCAGAACTATGACGATTCTTTCGAAGACAGAAACCAAAGGAAAAAGAATTTTGGTCGTGGACGACGACAAGCAAAGCTTGGACGTCGTGACGGAATTCGTTTCTAAGGAAGGCTTGGCCGTGACCAGTGCCGCAGACGTTGAAGCCGCACTTCATCGTGTTCGGGCTTGGAAACCACACGTGGTTCTTCTGGACATGAATCTTCCGGGTGCCACCGGAATAGAATTGGTGGGGCGAATTCGCCAACTGTCTCCGGACGAATACACGGCGATTGTTTTGATTTCAGGAGAAATCGAAGAAGACTTTGTCTTAAAGGGGATCGATGCGGGCGCGGACGACTATCTGGGCAAGCCGTTTCGATCCGTTGAACTTTTAAGTCGGATCCGCGCGATGCTTCATTTGAAAGAACTGCAAGACAGTCTTCGTCGCAGTCACCATCGGATCGAAGAACTGACTAGCACCGACGAACTGACTGGCCTGTTCAATATGAAAGCGATGTACCGCGATGCCGAAAACGAAGTCCTTCGTTGTAAGCGCTTTCGCAAACCGATTTCTGGAATCTTGGTGAACCTGGATCAGTTCACCACCGTGAACGAAAACGCGGACTTTCTATTCGGAAACGTGGTTCTAAAGGAAGTCGGTGCCATCATCAAAAGGGCGGTTCGGAACATGGATTACGCTGCCCGAGTGGGCGCCGATGAATTCTTCATTCTTTTGCCTGAAACGGACCTAGCCGGTGCCGAATATGTCGCCAATCGGATTCGCGAAAGCATTCAGACCGCTGAATTCAAAGCCGATCGATATTCCGCAAAGATTACAGCGTGTTTGGGTGTTGCTGGATTCAGTTTAGAGCACACCGGAACCGGCATGGGCGAGCTTTATCGCAATTGTAATGAATCCCTGCGTTCAGCCAAGGTCGGGGGCACGAACCGAACGGAAATCTATTCCTTCGTCTAAGTTCTTTTGATAGATGACAATCCTAGTCATCTATGAAGTTTTCCCGTTTTTTCAAGCACCCGGTTTTCACCAGCATCGCAATCGGCATCGTCGTGGGCGCGGGCGCTCCACCTTCTATTCCCATTTGGGCGAAATTCTTCATTCCGAAAACGACCTATTCGGACGTGGATCACCGCGGATACGATGTTCAGGCCGATTTTTCGACCGTTGTGAAAAACGTTCGATGGGATCGCTTGAAAGTCGCATCTTTGGATTTTGAAAACTGGAAGAAGATGGGCGCAACCGGGGTCAATGAAATGATCATCGTCGAACGTTACTCGACGGATCACCTTTTGGTCTGGGTTCACATGTCAGCTTCAGGTGCTTCTTCAAAGCACTTTTACGACGTTTGGGTCTTTGACGAAATTTCTGGACCGGGCACTTTTGGCAACACCTTTCAGTTGGTCCACCCAACAAAAACTTACAAAGATTCAAAGGGTCGAACGCTGCCGGATTCACCGGCTTTTTCGTTCATGCAAGGGTCATGGTACTTGCAGTCTCGTCCCGGCAACGAAGCTGCGATTCGCTACTTTGTGGATGCGACTGTGGCGTCTGGCATCCCAAGTTTCCTGGTAGGACCGATCGCCAGCCGCAGCATGGCACGCAGCATTCGCGATTTGATCGAAGCCCTTGCGAAATCGGCGCAAGTCCGATGAAATCGGCCTAAATGGCTTTGACGCAGGAAGAAAAAGAAAAGCTGAAAAGGCGGCGCGAATGGATCGCGGTCGCGGTGTTGGGATTTTTCTTTGTCCTGCTGACTCTTGCTGAATTCAGGCTCAGCAGAATTTCCAGCACTTTGCCGTTCGTGAACTCGATCTTTTTTTTCGGGCTTCTGAACGTCAACATCATCATTCTGATCGCGTTGGTCTGGTTGGTTTTCCGAAACGTCGGAAAAGTCTTTATTGAAAGACGAAGTCAGATCCTGGGATCCCGCCTAAAAACCAAACTGGTCATTTCTTTTCTGGGGTTTTCCATTATCCCGACGCTGACCTTGTTTTTCATTTCAGCCCTGTACATCAATTCCAGCTTCGACAAGTGGTTCTCGATCAAGATTCAAAACACGCTTCAAGCGTCTTTGGACATCACACAAACTTTTTACAAAAATTCAGATTCGACGGCGATGCACTTTGCTGAACATCTTTCCAGTTTGATCAGCCGTCGACTTCCCGGCGGCGGAAGCCTGGAAGGCTTGGGGCCTTTTTTACGTCAACAGCGCGAACTTTTAGCGCTGGATGCTGTCGAATTTTATTCAGATCCATTGGATGAACGCTTGATTGCCCATCGGCCTTTGACCACCGAACTGAATCAAACCTTTCCGCGGCTTCCCCTGGATCTTTTGGATCGCGCTTTCAACGGTGAACAAGTTTCCGCAATTCACCACGTGGGTAGCGGCGACCTGATTCGCTGCCTTTTTCCAATCAAGCTTTCGAAAACGAACAAGGTCGTCGGAATCACGGTGGTCAATACCTACATTCCAGCAAGCCTGATCAATAAGGCGGACGAAATCGCAAGCGTGTTTGACGACTATCGCGACGTGAATCCCCTGAAGTACCCAATGAAGACCACCTATTTCGTCATCCTGATCATGATCACGCTGGTGATTCTGGTCGTCGCGACTTGGGCGGGTTTGTACATTGCCCGCGAATTGACGGTTCCCGTGGAACGCTTGGTTCAGGGTGCAAAGGAAGTCGGCGCAGGCAATCTGGATGTCACCGTTCAATCGGTGGGGAAAGATGAAATTTCAGTTCTGGTTGAATCGTTCAACAAGATGACCCACGACCTTCGCGACAACCGCGAAATGCTGACCCAGGCTTCTGCTGACTTGGAAAAGCGCCGAATGCAGCTGGAAACGGTTTTGGCAAACGTTGGAACGGGCGTTTTGGTCGTGGATCGAAACGGCGAAATCACAACCTTTAATTTCGCGCTTTCACAGCTTCTTCAGATTCCGCAGGATCAGGCGCTTGGAAAAAACTTTCATTCCATCTTTAGCGGAGAAACCGAGCCGCTTGAGCGGGTCGTTCGCCGATCCTTGGCCATCGAAGGCCCAATCACGCAGATCCAAGCCGAAACACTGGCCAAAGACACTGCCGAACAGTGGACTTTCAAAGGACAAGAAAGCAGCCGAAATCTTTCCGCGATTGCAACGCCGCTTTGGGGCCCAGACAGCAGTCGCCCATGGGGTGTGGTCATCGCAGTCGACGATATGACCACCGTGGTGAAGGGGCAGCGGGAAATGGCGTGGCGCGAAGTGGCCAAAAGAATCGCACACGAAATCAAGAACCCGCTGACACCGATCAAGCTTTCCGCACAAAGACTTCAGCGTCGCCTGGGTCACTTCCAAGGGCAAGATGCGGTCCTGTTAAAGGAATGCACCGAAACCATCGTGAAACACACGGACGAACTGAAAGAAATGGTGAACGAATTTTCGAATTTTGCGCGCTTCCCGGAAGCTTCGCCCGCGCCGCATGATTTGAATTCGGCACTTTCGGAAGTCACCCGTCTTTTCGATCAAGCGCACCCGGAAGTTCATTTAAGTTTTGAGCCGGATCCGTCGCTTCCTATTTTCGAATTTGATCGTGATCAGATGAAACGGGTTTTGATCAACTTGTTGGATAACGCGGTCGGTGCCCTCGCGGGTCAGAATGACAAACCCAAAGTGATTCGTGTTCAGACGCGCTTTCGTCCGGAACTGGAAATGGCGATTCTGCTGGTGCAGGACAATGGCCCCGGAATGGATGACGAAGTGAAGGACCGTGTTTTTGAACCCTACTTTTCAACCAAAGAAGGCGGAACCGGCTTGGGTCTTTCCATCGTCAAGAGAATCGTAAACGACCACGACGGCTTTGTTCGCGTTCAGTCCGCGACCGCCGAAGGCACCCAGTTTCTGGTCGAACTTCCAACGCGAATTTCGGATCGACAACCCAGAAGAAATTATTTCTAGAATGGGGTAGGCTAGGCGCATGTCCCGGTCCGTATTGATCATCGACGACGAAGAATCCATCCGACAGTCGCTTTCTGGCGTTTTGACGGACGAAGGGTATCAAGTTCGGGTCGCTAGTGGCGGAAAGAAGGGTCTAGAAGCCCTAAGATCTGAAAAGTCAGATCTGATCCTGTTGGACATCTGGATGCCGGAACTGGATGGTTTGGAAGTCTTAAAGCAAATCCGCCAGGAATGGCCCGATCAGATCGTGGTCATGATGTCAGGTCACGGAACCATCGATACGGCCGTTCGCGCCACCAAGGCCGGCGCATTTGATTTTATTGAAAAGCCGCTATCGCTTGAAAAACTTTTGGTCATTCTTTCGAACGCGTCGAATGTTTCGGATTTGGCACGTGAAAACGCGGCTCTTCGAAAACAGCTGACTCGGAACAAAACTCTGGTCGGCGAAAGTCCGCAGATGAAACAGATTCGGGAAATGGTCAAGCGGGTTGCTCCGACTACGGGTTCCGTTTTGATCACCGGCGAAAACGGAACCGGAAAAGAAGTTTTGGCCCACAGTATTCACGCGCTTTCTCAGCGCTTTAGCAAACCCTTTATCGAAGTGAACTGCGCAGCCATCCCCGAAGAACTGATCGAAAGTGAATTGTTTGGTCACATGAAGGGCGCTTTCACGGGGGCCACGGATCTTCGTCGGGGCAAGTTCGATATGGCCGATAAAGGAACGCTTTTTTTGGATGAAATTGGCGATATGTCGCTGAAAACTCAGGCCAAAATTCTGCGTATTCTTCAGGATCAAAAGTTTGAACGGGTCGGGGGTTCCCAAACGATTTCGGTCGACGTGCGGATCATCGCCGCAACCAATAAGGACCTCAAGGCCGCGATTCAAAAGGGTGAATTTCGTGAAGATCTTTTCTATCGTTTGAACGTCATTCCTTTCGTGATTCCTCCGCTTCGGGAAAGAAAAAAAGATATCCCGGTTTTGGCCGAACACTTTTTGAAAGAAGCCGCCGTAAACCACCAACGAAAGCCACGAAAGTGGTCGTCAGAAGCGATGAACGTTTTGTCGGAATATTCGTGGCCGGGAAACGTTCGCGAATTGAAGAACTTGGTTGAACGTTTGGTGATTTTGACGACGGAAGAAGAAGACGGGCAGGAAGTTTCAGCTAACCATGTTCTGGAAAACTTGGAAGGCGAAGTCCGAGTCCAGCAGATCAAGGGCGATCCCGAAAGCCAGGCCAAGAACCTTCGCGATGCGCGCCAGGAATTCGAAAAAGATTTCATTGAAAAATCTTTGGCCGAAAACGACTGGAACATTTCAAAAACCGCGGCGGTCTTGGGAATCGAGCGAAGTTACCTTCACCGAAAGATCAAGTCTTTCGGGATCGAAGTCCCAGAAAACTAGAACGCAAATCAGCTAGCTGGTTTTTCAGCTGGCTTTTCGTTTTTCTTTTCCTTGCCGTGCTTGTGTTCTTTTTTCTTGTGGTGCGAGCATTCGCCGTTGGCGCAGTCGCCCTTGCACTTTTCATCTTCACACTTGGTGCAGTCGCAGTCTTTACCTTTGTCTGCGAAGCTGACCGAAGTATTACCCAGAACCAAGCCCAATCCCATCAATCCTGCCAACGTAGCTGATGCTAACTTATTGTTTTTCATATAGAATTCTCCTTATCGAATAACGATTTGGTTGTTACAAGTAAGGATACGGGCAGTTCCTGAAAAATGTGACCAAAAAGTGATACTAGGGGCCCATGAAGACAGAATTAGCTGTGGCATTGGACTTTCCCACCCGGGAACAGGCCGAAGATTTTTTGGCACGACTGAAAAATCTTTCAGCCGCAGATCAGAAGCGGGTCGTCTTGAAGGTCGGTCTGGAACTTTTCCTGGCCACAGGCGCTGACTGGGTTCGCAGCTTGATCGCGAATGGCTACCGCGTCTTTTTGGACTTAAAATTTCATGACATTCCTAACACAGTGGTCGGGGCGGCCTTGCAAGCGGGGCGGATGGGCGCCGATTTTTTCACGCTTCACCTTTCGGGCGGTGGCCCGATGATGCAAAAGGTAAAAGCTGCGCTTGACCAAGCGGTTTCGGAAAAAGAATTTGCGAAGCGTCCGCGGGTCTTAGGGGTTTCCGTTCTTACTTCGTTTTCTGAAAAAGATTTTGCAGCGGTCTATTCAGGTAAAGGGGTGTCTGACGCCGTTCGGGATTGGGTCAGCCTGGGCCAAGCTTCGGGGGTTGATGGGATCGTTTGTTCGCCTCACGAAGTTGCGCAAGTGAAGTCGCAGTTCCCCTCGCTTTTCACGGTGGTTCCGGGAATTCGCCCATCCGGGTCGGACGCCGGCGATCAAGCGCGGGTGATGACGCCCAAAGACGCTTCGAAGGCCGGTGCTGACTTGATCGTGGTGGGTCGACCGATTACTCAGGCCAAAGACCCAGTTGCAGTGATTCAGTCCATTTTGGGAGAACTTTAGTCATGCCCGTTCAGGTCAAAAATCCGCACAGTGTCCTGGCTGCTTTGTTGAATCGCCCCAAGGATGTGAAGGCCATTGCGATGTCGCCCACATTGGCTGAATCCGACCAGGTCTGGGGTCGCGTTGCGAAACTTGCTCGCGAAAACAAGATTCAAATTCAAAGCGCCAAGGCCGTGCGTCCCGCCGATAAAGGAGAACGGGGCGATCGCGGTGACGGTCGTGTGGGAATCGCTGAAGCGACGATCTTGGAAAAGCAGCCGATTTCCTGCGAAGAACTTTTTGCGGATGCACAGGAAAAGAAGGGCGGGAAAGGACTTTGGCTAGCCCTGGACTGCCTTCAAGACCCCCACAATGTCGGGGCGATCTTTCGGGCTGCTTCTTTTTTTGGAGTTCAGGGAATTCTGATGACTCAGGAACGTTCGGCTCCATTAAGTTCGACAGTCTACGATATTTCGTGCGGCGGCATCGAAACGGTGCCCTTTGCGTCCCAGGTCAACCTTCGCCAGGCGCTTGAAGCCGCTAAGGAAGCGGGGCTTTGGATTTTGGGTACCTCGGAGCACGCCCATGATTCCTATCTGAAAATCGATCGGGATCGTCCTTGGCTATTGGTTCTGGGTAATGAAGAAAAGGGGATGCGTCGTCTGACCGAGGAGTCTTGTGATCTGATGTGTCGTGTGGATCCGATTTCGGCCGGAACCGACGCGCAGGGGCAGGTTACTTCATTGAATGTTTCTGTTGCTGCTGGGATCTTGATCTCGCGCTTTGCTTAGCGTATCACCTTGAGTACCGTTTTCGCTGAAATAGCTCAGTTGGTAGAGCAACGGTTTTGTAAACCGTAGGTCGTGGGTTCGATCCCCTCTTTCAGCACCATCTTTATTTAGGATTTAAACGGAGAGATACCCAAGTGGCCAAAGGGACCAGACTGTAAATCTGGCGGCTTATGCCTTCGAAAGTTCGAATCTTTCTCTCTCCACCATTCCTACCGACTCAAATCCCCTGCTTGTATTTGTGCGGGTTTCCCTTAACGTCAACTCATGATGAAGAATAGCGTACTCTCGTTGGTGGCGTTTTTTGGATTGTCCTCTTTGGCTCAGGCTCAACCGATGCCTTCCGTAAGCGCCTGTCAGGTCGAGGCTCTGGCTGCGGCCGGGCTTCTTTCGACCTTCGATACAGATAAAAACGGCAAATTTTCTGTGGCGGAAGCTAAGGGGGCCTACGAAACCTTTGCTCCTTACATCAAGAAGTACACCGGTCAGGATTCCGATCGGGTCAACCTTGGAATTTTCACTTATGTCCTTCGCTATGAAGCCCTTCCGAAGCAGACCTTAACTGGCCGGCTGAAACTGGCCGTTTGGTTGGCGAAGAAAAGGTTTTGGAAGTTTGAAAAGACCAAGGGACAAGTCATTAACGCGATGATGGCCGTTTTCTGTAATTAAACGCCCCGCGTCGTTGTTTGGACTGTTTAGGTTGGCCAAAAATCACTTGGCCTTGACCTAAAAAATGGTAAGGATTCCCAGTCTCCCCTTCTTAAAGGCGCGGGTTTTTTCTTTTTTCATTTCGTCACGACTGATTAAAAAGTCGGGAAAAATGCAAAAAAGGGCGGACTTTTGCCTCTTTTTTGAGCGATTTCATGAAGAGATCGGCTGAAAAGTTGAAGAGAGATTTCGCGATCCATGGTGAAAGACCGGGAAGTCAACGGGCGGGTGTAGCTCAGTTGGCTAGAGCATCAGCCTTCCAAGCTGAGGGTCAAGGGTTCGAGCCCCTTTACCCGCTCCAGACTTCCCGACCTTCATTGCTGAATCGCCGAAAAAGGGTCGGCTCTCGTAGCTCAGTGGTAGAGCACTCCCTTGGTAAGGGAGAGGTCGTGCGTTCAATCCGCATCGAGAGCTCCAGTTTCTCCACCGGTTAGATGGCGACAGCCATCTTCAGAAGATCCGGGGTGGGGCGAAAGTCGAAGATTTCGAGGAAATCGTCGGGTTTTGCCGGGCAAATCAAAATCTGTCGAATCATTAACCGTTGAAGCAGTAAAAACCTAAAACGAAAGCCCTAGAGGCCAATTGAAGAGGTAGAAAAAATGTCAAAAGAGAAATTTGATCGGAGTAAACCCCACGTCAACATCGGCACCATCGGTCACGTCGACCATGGCAAAACCACGTTGACCGCTGCAATCACCACGACCCTTTCGAAAAAGGGATTGGCACAAGCAAAAGCGTACGACCAGATCGACAATTCGCCTGAAGAAAAAGAGCGCGGAATTACGATCAACACCACGCACGTTGAATATCAAACTTCGAACCGCCACTACGCACACGTCGACTGTCCTGGACACGCCGACTACGTGAAAAACATGATCACCGGCGCAGCCCAAATGGACGGCGCTATCTTGGTCGTGTCGGCAGCTGACGGCCCAATGCCACAAACCCGCGAGCACATCCTTTTGGCTCGTCAGGTCGGCGTTCCTGCTATCGTTGTTTTCATGAACAAGTGCGACATGGTCGACGACAAAGAATTGTTGGACCTGGTCGAAATGGAAGTTCGCGAACTTCTTTCTTCGTACAAATTCCCTGGCGACAAAATCCCAGTGGTCAAAGGTTCGGCAACGAAGGCTTTGGAAGGCGATTCAAGCGAAATCGGCGAACCAGCAATCGTGAAGTTGATGGAAGCATGCGACAGCTACATTCCTCAGCCGAAGCGTGAAAAAGATAAGCCATTCCTGATGCCAGTCGAAGACGTGTTCTCGATCTCGGGTCGTGGAACGGTCGTCACCGGCCGCGTCGAGCGCGGTATCATCAAGGTCGGCGACGAAATCGAAATCATCGGACTTCGCCCAACGACCAAGACCGTCGTCACCGGCGTTGAAATGTTCCGTAAACTTCTGGACTCCGGCGAGGCAGGCGACAACATCGGCGCTCTTCTTCGTGGAACGAAGAAAGAAGAAGTCGAGCGCGGCCAAGTCTTGGCAGCTCCCGGCTCCGTCACTCCTCACAAGAAGTTCAAAGGATCGGCGTACATTCTGACCAAAGAAGAAGGCGGACGTCACACTCCATTCTTCAAAGGTTATCGTCCTCAGTTCTACTTCCGTACGACGGACGTTACCGGCGTCGTGACTCTTCCAGCTAACGTGGAAATGGTCATGCCTGGCGACAACGTTCAAATCGAAGTTGAACTGATCACTCCAATCGCAATGGAAAAAGAACTGCGCTTCGCTATTCGCGAAGGTGGCCGTACGGTCGGCGCAGGCGTCGTTGCGGAAATCATCGAGTAATAATCTGAAAGTGGTTGGGCGGTCCCGGAGTTTCCGGGGTCGCCCGGCTGCCGAAGATTGTAAACCTGGAGGGCAGTAGCTCTAACGGTAGAGCGGCGGATTCCAAATCCGTAGGTTGTGGGTTCGAATCCCTCCTGCCCTGCCAGTTTTCGCCACCCGGGTTTTTGAGTGTCCAAGAAAGGTCCTAATGGAAAGCCAGTATCAGAAGTGGGTGAATCTAGCTTACGCGGCCGTTTGTGCCTTGTTTGCATATGTGATTTTGGCCGGTGGAACCCGCCTGGCTGCGGCTTACGACCTTGAAACCAAGGTTAGAAACATTGATTTGATCATTCGCGTGGGATCGATCGGCCTAGCCGCGGTCCTGTTTTTTGCGCTTTTCAAGAATCGCCAGGCGAATGGATTCATGAACGAAGTGGTCGACGAGCTGGCGAAAGTCACCTGGCCGACTCAAAAAGAAACGACTTCTGCGACCGTGATTGTCATCATCATGGTCCTTATTTCCGGGGTGGTTTTGGGCCTCCTGGACTACGTTTGGACCCGATTGGTCCAACTTGTGATTTAGATCTGAAAGTAGGTTTTCTGTGTCAGATATGAATTGGTACATTGTTCACACGTATTCGGGCTACGAAAACAAGGCAAAGATCGCCTTGGAAGAGCGTATTAAGTCCTTGAAAAAAGAGGCTTTTTTCTCGGAAGTGATCGTCCCTGAAGAAAACGTGGTCGAGTTGGTTAAGGGTCAGAAGAAAACGACCAAGCGTCGTTTTTTCCCAGGGTACATCCTGGTGAAAATGGTTCTGAACGACGAAACCTGGCACATCGTGAAGAACACTCCGAAGATCACCGGTTTCGTGGGCGACAAAGTGAAGCCTGTTCCGGTTCCAGAAGTAGAAGTCCAAAAGATGACCAACCGAATGGTCGAAGGTCAGGCCAAGCCCCGCCCACGGATTTCTTTCGCCGAAGGCGAAAACGTTCGCGTGGTGGATGGACCATTCTCGAACTTCAACGGAGTGGTTGAGGATGTTAATCAGGATAAGGGCAAAGTGAAGGTCCTGGTCTCGATTTTCGGTCGTTCAACCCCTGTGGAATTAGACTTCATTCAGGTTGAAAAGATTTAGGACTTTTGTTAAACGCACCAGCTCAAGTTCAATTTAGCACCAAAAATGCGGTATTTTACCGCTGATTTCGGCTGATTTAGACGTGAATTGGCCCAAGTAGGAAGTTTTTATGGCGAAAAAGGTTGTTGGACAGATCAAGCTTCAAATTCCTGGCGGACAGGCAAACCCAGCACCCCCCGTTGGACCAGCACTAGGTCAACGTGGCGTGAACATCATGGAATTCTGTAAGGCCTTCAATGCGAAGACCCAGGACATGAAGGGCACCGTGATCCCCGTGATCATCACCGTTTATTCGGATCGTTCGTTCACCTTCATCACCAAGACCCCCCCTGCATCGGTTCTGCTTTTCAAGGCAGCGAAGATCGAAAAAGGCAGCGGCGAACCCAACAAGAACAAAGTGGGCAAAGTTACGAAGAAGCAAGTGGAAGACATCGCAAAGACCAAGATGCCCGACCTGAATGCAGGCAGCGTTGAAGCGGCGATGAGAACGATCGCAGGTTCTGCACGGAGTGCAGGAATCACCGTTCAAGATTAAGTTTTTAAACAAAAGTGGGAGCTGGAAACTTTGGGTTCCGGCGCTTGAACCACGGAGGACGTATGGCTGATAAGAAGCAAGCTGGTGCTGGAAAGCACGGCAAAAAGTACAACAACGCGAATTCCAAGCTGACGGTTGGAAAAAAGTACACGATTGAAGAAGCTTTCAAACTTCTTCCTGAAGTGACTTTCGCGAAATTCGACGAAACCGTCGATGTCGCTTTCACCCTGGGGGTTGACCCAAAGCACGCGGATCAAATGGTTCGCGGCGCAATCGTCATGCCTCACGGGATTGGTAAATCAGTTCGCGTCGCCGTTCTGGCGAAAGGCGAAAAAGCAAAAGACGCAGAATCAGCTGGCGCCGACTTCGTCGGTTCTGACGACCTGATCGAAAAGATCGCAGGTGGCTGGTTCGAATTCGACAAGATGATTGCAACACCAGACATGATGGTGGCGGTCTCTAAAGTCGGTAAGTTGCTTGGACCTCGTGGTTTGATGCCGAACCCAAAATTGGGAACGGTCACCATGGACGTCGCAAAAGCCGTCAAAGAACAAAAATTGGGTAAAGTTGAATACCGCGCTGAAAAAGCCGGCATCGTTCACTGCCCAATCGGCAAGAAATCGTTCGGCAGCCAGAAGCTTCGCGAGAACTTCATGACTTTGGCCGGTGCGATCATCAAGGCAAAACCCCCAACCAGCAAAGGCATCTACATGAGAGCGGTCACGCTTTCTTCGACGATGAGCCCTGGGATCTCAATCGATCCGATGGACACCATCAACACGGTGGGTGGCGGCGCTTAAGCCGTAAGAAAAGGATTCGACCATGAAACGTGAAGAAAAATCCGCGTTGGCGGCAGAAGTAAAAGAGAAGTTTCAAAAAGCAAAAGTCGCGATTTTCGCTGACTACAAAGGACTTTCGGCTACCCAAGCTGACGACCTTCGTAAGCAGCTTCGCGCAACAAACACCAAAGTGCAGGTTTTGAAGAACAACGTCGCACGCTTGGTGACCAAAGACGGCGGCTTCGGCCCAGATGCGAAAGACTTGATGGATTCGGTTGTTGGACCGACCCTGGTTGCTTTCGCTTTCGGTGATCCAGCAGCGGCCGCAAAAGTGATTCAAAAGTTTTCGAAAGACAATGAAGCTTTGAAGCTGAAAGACAGTCTTTTGGATAACAAAAAGATTTCGGCGGCAGCGGTTGAAGAATTGGCTGCATTGCCTTCGAAAGAAGTTCTTTTGGCGAAGATGTTGGGAAGCATTCAAGCACCCGTCAGCAACTTCGTCGGAGTGTTGGCGGCCCTTCCAAGAAGCTTGGTCACGGTTCTGTCGGCAATCGAAAAGAAAAAGGCCGGAAACTAATTTTTATAAAAGTTGGGTCGCATGATGCGGCCTAGCAAACAGTCCAGGAAGGCAAGCAGGGAGTAACGAGGTAATAATCATGTCAGCAATCACTAAGGAAAATGTCATTTCCTTTATCGAAAATATGTCAGTTCTAGAGCTTTCCCAATTGGTGAAAGAACTAGAAGCTAAATTCGGCGTTTCGGCCGCTGCCCCAGTCGCAGTCGCTGCCGCAGGTGGCGCAGCCGCCGGTGCAGCTACCGAAGCTAAAACCGAATTCAACGTCGTCTTGTCCGCTTCTGGCGACAAGAAGATCGAAGTCATTAAAGAAGTTCGCGCGATCACGGGCTTGGGCTTGAAAGAAGCAAAAGACCTGGTCGAAGGCGCTCCGAAGACCCTGAAAGAAGGCGTCTCGAAGGCCGACGCTGAAGAAATGAAGAAGAAGCTTGAAGCAGTAGGCGCTAAGGTCGACATTAAGTGATCTTAACCCTGCTCGCTATCGGACTTTAGACTGAAAAATTCCGGTTTGCCTAGGCTCCTTGCAAAGGGAGTGCTAGGCAGACTCGGATTTTCATTTTTTCTGTTGTGTTTCTTCAAAGGCACCTGTAACCCCACGTCTACTCAACAATTTGGGTATTAATGGGACGGGTGGCCTGGGTTCTTTTTCTTCTTTGAAGGAACACAAACGATAGAGCGATCAGGGCGGTAAGTACTGCCTTTGTACGCTCTATTGCCTTTTGTCATTCGTTTCTGAGTACCACTAAGGAGTCAGCATGGCCTCTCTTTTTGCGGAAAACCGTCGCGTACGTAAAGACTTCTCCAAAATCGCAACCCCCGTTGAAATCCCAAACCTGATCGACCTTCAGCGCAAGTCCTATGAAAAGTTTCTGCAAGCAGACACTGCTCCAGGAAAGCGCGAACTGATCGGTTTGCAGGCGGTCTTCAAATCGGTTTTTCCGATTGAAGACTTCAACAAGACCGCTTCTTTGGAATTTGAATCCTATGTTTTGGAGCGCCCTAAGTATGATGTGGGCGAGTGCCGTCAGCGTGGAATGACGTTCGCTGCTCCATTGAAAATCACCGTTCGTTTGGTGGTTTACGATGTCGATGAGGAAGCCGGAACCCGCAACATCCGCGACATCAAAGAACAAGAAGTTTACATGGGCGAAATTCCGCTGATGACTGAAGCGGGATCGTTCATCATCAATGGCACCGAGCGTGTCATTGTTTCGCAATTGCATCGTTCACCTGGCGTCATCTTTGATCACGACCAAGGTAAGTCGCATTCCAGCGGAAAGATTCTTTATTCGGCCCGCATGATCCCACACCGCGGATCATGGCTGGATTTTGAATTCGACCACAAAGACATCGTGCATGCTCGTATCGACCGTAAGCGTAAGCTTCCTGCGACGATCATTCTTCGTGCGATGGGCATGACGAACCAAGAAATTCTTTCGTATTTCTATCGCACTGAAAAACTTCAGTTCGACAAAGGCGGAAAGTATTTCAAAGTCGTCGACCTGGAAATCCTTTCGGGTCAGCGCGCTGAAGAAGACATCGTCGATCCAAAATCAGGCGAAGTCATCGTTCGAAAGAATCGAAAGTTCACCAAAGCCGTCATCAAAAAAATCGAAGACGCAGGCATCAAGCGTTTGGAAGTCCCAGCAGAAGCTGTGGTCGGCCGCGTCGCTTCTGAAGACCTGATCGACGACAAGACCGGCGAAGTGATCTTGGAGTGTAACCAAGAGCTTTCGGAATCGAAGATCGAAGAATTGCGCAAGAAGGGCATCAACGAAGTGAAGGTCATCTACACGGATAACCTGACCTTCGGCGCTTTCATTCGCGAAACTTTGACCAACGACAAAGTCAATTCACCTGAAGAAGCTTTGATCGAAATCTATAAGCGCATGCGCCCAGGTGATCCTCCAACGGTCGAAGCGGCTCAGCAGCTTTTCGAAAATCTGTTTTTCAACCCAGATCGTTACGACCTTTCACGCGTCGGCCGTCTGAAGTTGAATTACAAATTCCCAGACAACGGTGTCCCGGTCGAAACCACCATTTTGACCAAACAGGACATCCTGTCGACGATGTACTATCTGTGCGAACTGAACAACGGTCGCGGAACCATCGACGATATCGACCACTTGGGTAACCGCCGTGTTCGCCCAGTCGGTGAATTGATCGAAAACCAGTATCGTATCGGTCTGGTTCGTATGGAACGCGCGATCAAGGAACGTATGAGCATCCAGGAAATCGAAACCCTGATGCCGCACGACTTGATCAACCAGAAGCCGGTTTCTGCGGTCGTGAAGGAATTCTTCGGATCCAGCCAGCTTTCTCAGTTCATGGATCAAACGAACCCGCTTTCGGAAGTCACCCACAAGCGCCGTCTTTCGGCCCTTGGACCGGGCGGCTTGACCCGCGAGCGCGCAGGGTTCGAAGTCCGCGACGTTCACAACACCCACTACGGTCGTATCTGCCCGATTGAAACCCCAGAAGGTCCAAACATCGGTCTGATCGCAAGCTTGTCCACGTACGCACGCGTGAACGAATTCGGTTTCATCGAAACTCCGTATCGCATGGTCAAAGAACGTAAAGTGACGGAAGACATCCGTTTCTTCACGGCGACCGAAGAAGAAAACAAGATCATCGCCCAGGTTTCTCCAGAAGCACTTCGCTCTGGAAAGCTTTCGGACGACTTGGTTTCGGCACGTCGTAAAGGGGATTTCGCTCTGATTAACCCAGACGAAATCGAAATGATGGACGTTTCGCCGAACCAGCTGGTGTCGATCGCAGCTTCGTTGATTCCATTCTTGGAACACGACGACGCGAACCGCGCTTTGATGGGTTCGAACATGCAACGTCAAGCCGTACCTCTGCTTCGCACGCACGCTCCGCTGGTTGGAACCGGCATCGAGCGCGTCGTGGCTCGCGATTCAGGTCAGGTCATCGTCTGTAAGCATGACGGTGAAATCTTGATGGTCGACGGAACCAAGATCGTTGTTCGCCGTTCCGGCACCAAGAGCGACGAAATCGGATCGGATGTCGATATCTACAATCTGACGAAGTACCAACGCTCGAACCAGAACACCTGCGTGAACCAACGCCCGGTGGTCAAAGTCGGCGACAAGGTCAAAAAAGGCGACGTCTTGGGCGATGGTCCAGGAACCGACGCCGGTGAACTGGCATTGGGACAAAACATCCTGATCGCGTTCATGCCTTGGAATGGTTACAACTTCGAAGACTCGATTCTGATCTCGGAACGCTTGATCAAGGAAGACACCTTCACTTCGATTCACATCGAAGAATTCGAATGTGTGGCCCGCGATACCAAGTTGGGTAAGGAAGAAATCACTCGCGATATTCCAAACGTCGGCGAAGAGGCCCTGAAGGACCTTGACCTAAGCGGTATCATCCGTATCGGTGCCGAAGTGAAGCCAGGAGACATCTTGGTTGGAAAAGTGACTCCAAAAGGCGAAACCCAGTTGTCGCCCGAAGAGAAACTTCTTCGCGCCATCTTCGGCGAAAAAGCCGGCGATGTTCGTGACACTTCTCTACGCGTTCCTTCGGGTGTCCAAGGGATCGTCATCAACGCTCAAGTCTTCGCTCGCGAAGGCACTGAACCAGATGAACGTTCGAAGTCGATCTTGGAAGAACAGATCTCGAAGATCCGCCGCGACGAGCGCATCGAAGTCGACGCCATTCGGCAGTCGGCCTTCAACAAGATCGCTAAGGTCTTGGATGGCGCGCAAACCACTGGAAAGCTTCTTTCGGAAGACGGCTCGGAAGAGCTTCTGAAGAAGGGCGAGAAGCTAGAAAAGGCCGTTTTGGAAAAGATTCCATTCGACCTGTTGGGCTTCATCCCTGTGAAGGACTCGCTGGAAGAAGAAGTCACCCAAGTCATGAAGACGGCCAAAGAGAAGATCGAAGCCGTTCGTTATGTCTTCAAGGAAAAGACCGACAAGTTGAAGCGCGGCGACGAACTCGCTCCGGGCGTCATCAAGATGGTCAAAGTCCAGATCGCGATCAAGCGCCGCCTGCAAGTCGGCGACAAGATGGCAGGTCGCCACGGAAACAAAGGGGTTATTTCCCGTATCGTTCCAATGGAAGACATGCCGTACATGGCGAACGGAAGTCCGGTCGACATGGTCTTGAACCCACTGGGCGTTCCTTCACGTATGAACATCGGACAGCTTCTGGAAGTCACCCTAGGTTGGGCGGCTCACGGAATCGGCGAGAAGATTCAGGCGTACTTGGAAGGCACCTTCCCAGAAGAAAAGGTTCGTAAGGTTTTGAAAGAAACCTATTCGAGCCCTGAAGTCGACAAGTACATCGACAAAGCGACATCGGATGAAATTAAGAAGATGGCATCTCACTTGAAGGGCGGCGTTCACTTTGCAACGCCAGTCTTCGACGGTGCATCTGAAAAGGACATCGATAAAGCTCTGAACTTGGCCGAGTTCCCGCTTCGCGGACAGACGACGTTGTATGACGGCGTCACCGGCGAACCTTTCGCGGAAGAAGTCACGGTCGGCATCATGTACATGCTCAAGCTTCACCACTTGGTCGAAGAAAAGATCCACGCTCGTAGCATCGGACCTTACAGCTTGGTCACTCAGCAACCGCTGGGTGGTAAGGCGCAGTTCGGTGGTCAGCGTTTGGGAGAAATGGAAGTCTGGGCACTGGAAGCTTACGGCGCCGCATTCGGATTGCAGGAATTCTTGACCGTGAAGTCAGACGACGTCACGGGCCGGAACCGCATGTACGAAGCGATCGTCAAAGGCGAGCAGTTGCTGGAACCAGGTCTGCCAGAATCTTTCAACGTTTTGGTGAAAGAACTGCAGAGCTTGGCCCTGAACGTCGAGTTGATCGAAGACGAAGACAAAGGCGTAAAAGCCGGCGAAATTTAATCGCTCATCGTGTGCAAAAGATTTGAGGAAGAATCATGAAAGACCTACTGAACTTTTTTGATAAGCCGAAAGATCCCCTAAGTTTTACTGGGATCAGGATCTCGCTGGCCTCTCCGGAGAAGATCCGCGAGTGGTCGTACGGTGAAGTGAAGAAGCCGGAAACGATCAACTACAGAACCTTCAAGCCTGAAAGGGATGGATTGTTCTGTGCGAAGATCTTCGGACCCGTGAAAGACTACGAATGTAACTGCGGCAAGTACAAGCGCATGAAGCATCGTGGCGTCGTCTGTGAAAAGTGCGGCGTCGAAGTCATTCAATCCAAAGTCCGTCGTGAACGCCTGGGTCACATTGAATTGGCGACCCCAGTGGCTCACATCTGGTTCTTGCGCAGCTTGCCTTCGCGAATGGGTGCCCTTTTGGACATCACTTTGAAAGAACTTGAAAAGGTTCTTTATTGCGAAGCTTATTTGCTGGTCGATCCAGGCAACACTGGATTGGAAGAAAATTCAGTTCTTCCAGAAGACAAGTACGTACAGCTGGTGAAAGACGGAATGACTTTCACGGCATCCATGGGTGGCGACGCCATCCGTGAATCATTGAAGAAGGTCGACATCGAAATGTTGTCGCGCCAGCTTCGCCGTGAAATGCGCCAAACGACTTCGGAAGCTCAACGCACGAAGATCTCGAAGCGCCTGAAAGTCGTCGAAGCTTTCAAAGCCAGCGGTTCAAACCGCCCCGAATGGATGATGTTGGAAGTGATTCCAGTCATCCCACCAGAACTTCGTCCGTTGGTTCCTTTGGACGGTGGCCGTTTTGCGACTTCAGATCTGAACGATCTGTATCGCCGGGTCATCAACCGGAACAACCGTTTGAAGCGTTTGATGGAATTGAACGCTCCAGAAATCATCATTCGAAACGAAAAGCGCATGCTTCAAGAAGCAGTCGACGCTTTGTTCGATAACGGCCGTCGCGGCAAGACCTTCACGGGTCCTAACAAGCGTCCGCTTCGTTCGTTGTCTGACATGCTGAAGGGCAAGCAGGGTCGTTTCCGCCAAAACCTATTGGGTAAGCGGGTCGACTACTCGGGCCGTTCCGTCATCGTTGTCGGTCCAGAACTGAAATTGCATCAGTGCGGATTGCCGAAAGTGATGGCTTTGGAACTGTTCAAGCCATTCATCTACAACAAGCTTTCGGAATACGGCTACGTCACGACCATCAAGTCTGCGAAGAAAATGGTCGAAAAGCAGCGCCAAGAAGTTTGGGATATCTTGGAAGAAGTCGTTAAGGAACATCCGGTTCTGTTGAACCGTGCTCCTACGCTTCACCGCCTGGGCATCCAAGCGTTTGAACCCGTGTTGATCGAAGGAAAAGCAATTCAATTGCATCCTCTGGTCTGCGCGGCCTTCAACGCCGACTTCGACGGTGACCAAATGGCCGTCCACGTTCCTTTGTCGATCGAAGCACAGATCGAAGCTCGCGTCTTGATGATGTCGACGAACAACATCCTGTCGCCTGCACACGGTAAGCCGATCATCGTTCCATCGCAGGACATCGTTCTGGGTCTGTATTACATGACCCGTGAACGTCCGTTCGGTCGTGGCGAAGGCAAGATTTTCTCGAGCCCGAACGAAGTTCAGTTCGCTTTGGATGCTGGGATTGTCGGACTTCAGTCGAAGATCAAGTGCCGTATCCACGGAAAAGTGATGGATACCACCGTTGGTCGCGCACTTCTTTCAGAAGTCGTTCCTACGGAAATTCCTTTCCAGGCCTATAACAAGGTCTTGGGCAAGAAGGACTTGGCCGAATTGATTGACCTTTGCTACCGCCTGACCGGCAACAAGAAGACGGTTCTTTTGGCCGATGCCTTGATGTCGACCGGTTTCAAAAACGCCATGCGCGCCGGGATTTCAATCTCGGTTCACGACATGTTGATGCCTCCAGAAAAGAAAGACCTTCTGGATAAAGCGTACGCACAGGTCCACGAAATCGAAAACCAGTACGTTGAAGGTTTGATCACCGACGGCGAACGCTACAACAAGGTCATCGATATTTGGGCTCAGACGTCCGAACAGATCGCATCGGCCATGATGAAGCGCTTGTCGACCCAGACTTTCCAAGCTCCAGTGGGTTGGAAGGGTAAGGAAAAAGAAATCACGGCGCCTGCGTTCAACTCCATCTTCATGATGGCGGACTCCGGAGCCCGGGGTTCGAACGCTCAGATCCGTCAGTTGGCGGGTATGCGGGGATTGATGGCCAAGCCGTCTGGCGAGATCATCGAAACTCCGATCGTCGCGAACTTCCGCGAAGGTCTGTCGGTGTTGCAATACTTCGTTTCGACTCACGGAGCGCGTAAAGGCTTGGCCGATACCGCTCTGAAGACGGCAAACTCGGGTTACTTGACCCGTCGTTTGGTCGACGTTTCACAAGACGTCATCGTCACCGAAGTTGACTGCGGAACTTTGGACGGCTTGTACGTCGGAGCCCTGGTCGAAGGCGGCGAAGTCATCGAAAAAATGGGCGACCGGATCTTGGGTCGTGTGGCGCTTGAAGACGTCATCGATCCGATCAACAACGAATTGTTGGTCAAGCCGGGCGAAGAAATCACTGAAGACAAAGTGAAGCGCATTGAAGACAGCGGTATCGACAAGATCCGCATTCGTTCAGTGCTGACTTGCCAAGCGAAGAAAGGCATCTGTGGCCTATGCTACGGTCGTGACCTGGCTCGCGGACGCATGGTGAATATCGGCGAAGCCGTCGGTGTCATCGCTGCACAGTCGATCGGTGAACCTGGAACCCAGCTGACCATGCGTACCTTCCACATCGGTGGTACCGCATCACGTCGCGCTGAACAGTCGAACCTGGAAGCGAAAACCAAAGGTACGATTAAGTTGGTCAACGTCACGATGGTCAAAAACAAAGAAGGCCATATGACCGTCATGAACCGGAACGGAGAATTGATCGTTCTGGACGCTAACGGACGTGAACGTGAAAAGTACCAGCTGGTCTACGGCGCAAAGCTGATGAAGAAAGACGGCGAAATCGTCGAAAAAGGCACTGTCATGGCCGAGTGGGATCCATATTCCACTCCGATCATCACGGAAGTCTCGGGTGTCATTCAGTTCGAAGACATCGAAGAAGGCGTGACGATGCAAGAGCAGTTCGACAGCGTCACGGGTCTTTCGCACAAGGTCATCATCGAATCCAAGGCAACGGACAAGCGTCCGAAGATCTTGATCACCGATGGCAAGGGCAACGTTCTGAAGATCGAAGGATCTTCAAATCGCGTCGCTCGCTACATGCTGCCAGTCGGCGCCAACCTGGTTATTTCGGATGGCGAAGAGATCAAAGCGGGTGATTCGATTGCGAAGATCCACCGCGAAACGACGAAGACGAAAGACATCACCGGGGGTCTTCCTCGCGTTGCCGAGCTTTTCGAAGCTCGTAAACCGAAGGATTCATCGGTCATTTCTGAAATCGACGGAATGGTTTCGTTCGGTAAAGACACGAAGGGTAAGCGCAAGGTCTTGGTCGCTCCTGAAAGCGGCGAGCCTCGTGAATATCTGATCGGCAAAGGCCGCCACTTGGCGGTCAACGAAGGCGACTATGTGAAGGCTGGCGAACCGTTGATGGACGGACCGGTCAATCCGCACGACATTCTTCGCGTTATGGGCGAAAAAGCCTTGGCGAAGTACTTGGTCGACGAAGTGCAAGAAGTCTATCGTCTGCAAGGCGTTAAGATCAACGACAAGCACATCGAAGTCATCGTTCGTCAGATGCTGCGCAAAGTGAAGATCAAGGACGTTGGCGACAGCGCCTTCTTGATCGGCGAGCAAGTCGACAAAGCGATCTACGAAGCCGAGAACCAAAAAGTTCTTCAGTCCGGCGGCGCAGCTGCTACGGCCGAAGGCTTGCTGTTGGGTATCACCAAGGCATCGTTGACGACCGAAAGCTTCATTTCGGCAGCTTCGTTCCAAGAAACCACCAAGGTCTTGACCGAAGCTTCGATCAGCGGACGCGTCGACTTCCTACGCGGCTTGAAAGAAAACGTCATCATGGGACGTTTGATTCCTGCCGGAACGGGTCTTGCGAAGTATAAGAAACTTCGCGCGATTATCGAAGAAGGCGACTACAGCAGCGTCGGAAACGAAACTCAAGAAGTCGCGTCTTTGTAAAAAGAATACAAAAAGGGTCTGATCCGGTTCGGGTCAGGCCCTTTTTCTTTTGAGAAATTTTAGTGCGGGATTAGCTCAGCGGTAGAGCAGGGCTTTTACACAGCCAAGGTCGGGAGTTCAATCCTCTCATCCCGCACCATTTTCGAAACAAAAAGGCCTGAGCTCTTCGAGCCCCGGCCTTTTTGTTTTTGAAAGCGGCGCGAAAGAGAGTCTTGAAAGTGCTCCGAGTTCGTTTGCGAGGTCGCTTCGCTCTTCTCGCTAACGCCTCTCGCACGCCGCGGGATCGTCAAAACGCTCATCCGCGTTTTGCCGCCCTCGCACTCCTCTCATCCCGCACGATCTTTTTTTAATCCACGAAGCAGAAGAAAACCAAGCCCAGCACCTACGACTTGGGCCAAGACAAAAGCAGGAACACCTGCCCAATGGATTCCGGAAAAAGTGTCGGTCAAACTTCGCGCAAGGGTTACCGCCGGATTTGCAAATGACGTCGAAGACGTCGCCCAGTAGGCTGCGACAATATAGCAAGCAACGGCAGCGGGCGTGGTATCAGGCTTTTTCTTTCCGGTTAACCCGATCACTAGAATCAGCCCCAGCGTGGCCAAGACTTCCGAAACCGCCAAGCGAAGTTCCGCCCGATGGTGATTTGAAAGTTGAAAGACTGCCTGCCCAAAAATAATATGGGTCAATAGCACCCCAGAAATCGCACCTAGAACCTGCGCAGCAACATAAGATAGCCATTCTTGGGTCGTTAATTTTTTGGAAATCCAATCCACCAGGCTGACGACCGGATTGAAGTGGGCGCCCGACACGCCTTCGAAAGCCTGAATCAGGGCATAAAGCCCAGCACCTGTTGCCAGTGAATTCGCCAAAAGCGCAAGCGCCGCATTCCCCTGGGCCAGGGTTTCACCCATGATCCCCGAACCCACAACGGTCACCAAAAGACCGGCAGTTCCAAGGAATTCGGACAACAGACGCCGATTCAGGTCTGGCTTCATTCTAGGCCCTTTCGTTCAACTGGGTTTTGAATTCCTGAAGCTTCTTTCGAATCGAATCTCGCGTTGATCGAAAACGGTTCAAAAATTCTTCGGGTGAAAGGGGTTCCTTTGAAGCAGGATCGGGAAGGGGCCAGTGCAGTTTCTTTGCCTTGGAAATGATCACCGGACAAACTTCTTCCGCACAAAGTGTGATCACGTAATCGATCTTCGAAACGAATTCGGGATCTAAATCATCCACCGACTTCGAATAATGATGCGAAATATCCAGACCCACTTCCTTCATCGACTGAACCGCGTAGGGATTCAGTTGGCCGGGCTTTGATCCGGCGCTTTGAATTTCAGCGTCGGCAAATTCGGCCCGAGCCAAGCCTTCTGCAAGCTGACTACGGGCCGAATTTGCCACACACATAAATAGAATCTTCATCAGCAGCAACCTGTCTGGGAACCGTCGTCAGTTGGGCAGCATTCGGAAGCTTCCGCACCTTTTTCTTTGAAGACTTCTACATCCGCCATCGTTCTATATGCTTCCCAAGGCACTCCGGCAGGATCTTCGACCCAGGCCTTGTCCGACTTGGCGTAGCAACAAGTTGTCTCGCCTTCTTCGGATACTCCTAAATCGGCATTCTTCAGTCTTTCGGTTAATTCTTCAAGTTCCTTGGGTTCATCCACTTGAATTCCCAGATGATCCACACCGGTCGTACCGGTTAGGGTCGAAACCGCGAAGTTGATGCGGGGATCTTCCAACATCCACTTTGCATAATCCGACTTTAACTTGGATGGCTTTTGGCCAAACAAGGTTGAATAGAACTGAACTGACTTTTCGATGTCCTTCACGCCCACATGAATATGCAGTCTTTTCATCTTAGCACTTCCTTTCGTTACATCCGTTTTTGGCCTTGCCGCCCTTCGGCTTGGCCTGTTTTGAACAGCAGTTCTGAACCAGAAAATCGACCAGATCATCCATCAGGTCGCAGTTCGCAAAATACGTGATCTGCCTGCCTTGCTTCTTGGAAGTCACCAGCCCGGCCTTAGCCATATGAGACAGGTGAAAGGACAGGGTGTTGTCCGGGATCTTCAGCTGCGAAGCGATCTTTCCGGGCAATAGGCCGTCGCTGCCGTATTCAACTAAAAGTTTGAATACCCGAAGCCGGGTTTCCTGCGACAGTGATGCGAAAGCTTCCAAGGCATTAAACATTTCCATAGTTCTAGAATAATGGAACTATTACTGTGCGTCAAGTGTCTTGAAAAAACCGCAAGATTGCGGCTATTTGGACCTGTTTTTGAAGCAATTTGCCGAATGGTCGTTCACCAAGCCACAGGCCTGCATGAAGGCATAGCAGATGGTGGTTCCCACAAACTTAAACCCAAGTTTTTTTAGGGCTTTGCTCATGGCATCCGATTCGGCAGTCCTTGATGGGTAATCGCCCAATCCTTTTCGTGCATTCACAATGGGCTTTCCGCCGACAAACTGCCAAATGTAGCGATCGAAACTTCCGTACTGTTTTTGAACCTGAAGGAACGCCCGAGCGTTCAAGACGGCGGACTTGATTTTCAACCGGTTGCGGACGATGCCTTCGTCCTTCATCAAAGCGGCCTGCTTTCTTGCGTCAAAACGTGAAACCTTCTTTGGGTCAAACCCCGCAAAGGCTTTTCGATACCCTTCGCGCTTGTTCAAAATAGTCGTCCACGAAAGGCCTGCTTGTGCTCCTTCCAGAATCAAGAATTCAAAAAGTACGCGATCGTCGTGAACAGGCTTTCCCCATTCGCGATCGTGATAGGTCAGATTGGGTTCTTCGGTCGCCCAGGGGCAACGGTTCTTGATTTCAGCCATTTATAGATTTCTTTCGGTTAGGACCTTGATCGCGGCTTCTGAACTTTCTACAAAGAAAACCTGCCTTCCGCGATTGGATTCGGTAATGAAAGCGCGAAGACTTTCGCTTTCAACCTTCGAAAAGTCACCCACAATGGCCAGCTGGATTCCGTAGTTCGTGGCTTTCTGAAGAATTTCGCCAGCAAGCTTGGTTTTGAGGACGAAAAAATCCGGGGAAAGATTCGCTTGATGCAGAATGATCTTCTGCGTCTGGTGTTCGTAAGAAAGACTCATCATCAGATCCAATCCGTCTTGCACAGTCTTTACCAGCAGGTCGTCTGATTTGACTTCGACGATTCGATTTTCCCCGGTCTGATGGACCAATGCGCGGATCATGACGGGTCCTTTCGAAAAACCAGGGCCGCCCAGTCGTTCAATTCCGCTTTTTGCGGTTCCGGCGAAAATCCGACAATGCAGAAGGCCAAAGTCAGTCCGGGAATCTGCGCGCGCGTGAATCCACTGATCAAAAGCCGCCCGCCGGGGCGAACGGATTCATGAAGTGAACGCGCCAATTCGCGAAGGGGTCCTTCTAGGATATTGGCGATGACAAGATCGAAACGCGGCCCCCAATGATTCGGCGCTTGATCGCTGATTTCAATGGGGACTAAACCGGCATCAAGCGAAGAATTTTCGAAGGCCGCCCGAAGCGCTTCTGGATCAATGTCAGTGGCCACGACTTCACGGGCCCCGCGAGCCCTTGCGATTCGTGCCAAAACCCCCGTGCCCGTACCCACGTCCAAAACTTTTTCCGGGCGGGATGTTCTACAAATGAAATCAACGATCCCTGCACAAAGGCGAGTCGTTGGATGGCTACCGTCCCCAAAGGCATGGCTTGGCACCTGGTTGAAAATCAAGCGACCAGGATGGCCGGGGGCCTGACCCAAAAAAATCTGCGGTGAAAGCTGGATGGATTCGTTCACGAATCAGGCATACACTGGGACCATGTTCATCGGACACTTTTCGTTAGCCTTAGCCGCAAAAAAAGTCGCGCCCAAGACTTCGTTGGGAACCCTGATCCTTTCAGTCGTCTTCGTCGACGCGATCTGGCCCATCTTTCTTTTCTTAGGGTGGGAGCACGCGCGGATCGTCCCCGGGATCACCGCGATGGTCCCAATGGACCTTTACGATTATCCCATCAGTCATAGCTTAATCGGGGGCGCAGGTTGGGCTCTTTTGTTCGGAGGGGTCTATTACGCGTTGACGCGCTATTCGCGTGGAGCCTGGGTTCTTGCGGCTGGCGTTCTGAGCCATTGGTTCTTGGATTTTGTTACGCATCGTCCTGATATGCCCATTGGATTTGCGGCAGATGCCCCGAAGTACGGACTTGGGCTTTGGAATTCAATTCCGGCCACGATGGCCGTTGAAATTCCGATGTTTTGCCTGGGGATCTGGATTTACTTGAAAGCGACCCGCGCCAAAGACGCGATTGGAAAATGGGCATTGGTCGGTTTTCTAGGGCTTTTGGTGGTCATTTATTTTGCCAGTGTATTTGGCCCGCCGCCGCCTAATGAAAGCGCACTGGCCACATTCGGACTATTCACTTTGCCGCTTTACGCGTGGCCGTATTGGATTGATCGCCACCGGAAGTAAGTTATGTTTTCCAAAAGAGGTCAGCCATGAGTGTTCTTCTGAGTCTAGGAATTCTAGTCAGTCCAGTGTACGCGCAAACATCTTTGAAAATCATCGATGCAACGAACCAGAAGCCGTTGAATCAGGTGATGGTCACGTTGACGACGCAGGAACCCAATCTGACGCGTTTTTCCAATTCAAGTGGCTTGGTCAGTTTTCCTGAAGCAAAACCATCGGATCAGTTTCGCATCCGCCTTCTGGGCTATAAGGACCAGACCACGAATGAAAAAGCGATCCAATTGCAGCCAGAAACGGATCCCGTTCAATTGGCAATGCAATTGCCCGCAAACGTTTGGCTGGGAAATTTAAACTTGGGATCGGCTGAAACTTTTACGCATTTCAAGATGCAGTGTGCGTTTTGCCACCAACAAGGAAACGTTTTTACACGAATCCCCAGGACCGCAGAAAATTGGACCCCGATCATCAAGCGAATGGTTCGGTATGGGTCGCGTCTTCCATCCGAGTATCAAAAGTCACTTCCCGAACTTCTTGAAAAGGAATGGACTCGTCTTTCCCAGAACCCTCCGAAAATGCCGCCGGTAAAAGACTACGGTTTGAATCTTTCAAAAGTGAAAGTGACCGATTGGAAGATTGGTGATGCGTATTCGCAGACCCACGACATTCTTTTCACAAAAGGCGTTCTTTATGTCGCCGACAATATTCAAGACCGTTTCTATGTGGTGAATCCCGAAACGAATCAGATTCAAGGCTTCGACGTGCCTCATCGCGAAGGCGAAAAAAATGGTGGATTGATCGCAGGAAGATTGAAGGACTTTCCGAAGCACAACAGCACGTCAAACCTTCACTCTTTGGCGGAATCTCAGGTTGACGGGCACATCTTTTTTACTCCGTCGGCGCAGCGTCGGATCATCGAATTCGATCCGAAAACCAAGGGGTTTACCCTTCACGAAATGGATGATGGCTTCTATCCGCACACCATTCGACTGGATTCGTCGGATCGCGTTTGGTTCACTTTAGCTTTGTCGAATCAAATTGGAATGATGGATCGTAAGAATGGGAACAAGTTTACCCTATACGACCTTCCGACCCGTTCATTCAAAGAAAAGATGACGAATCGGTTGATGCCTTACCTTTTCAAACTGATGTCTTGGGGGCTTCCGATTTCAAATTGGGTGAACGTGGATAAACAGGCGTCGGGGACTCCGCTTCCATATGGAATCGACATTACACCGGACCAAAAGGTTTGGTTCGCAAGATTGCACACTCAAGAAATCGGACGCATCGACCCGCAGTCAGGGGAAATTAAGCTTTATAAAACCCCATTCATGGGTCCAAGGCGTCTGCGTACGGACAGTCGTGGCCATCTTTGGATCACGTCGTACGGCGAATCAAAAATTGGGCGATTTGACCCAAAGACTGAAAAGTTCGATGTCTTTGATCTGCCCGTTTATCCGCTGGGAAGCGAAACCCCTTACGCCCTGAACGTGGACCGCAAAAATGACATCGTTTGGGTCACTGGAAACCAATCGGATTCGCTTTACGGATTGGACATTCGAACCCAGAAGTGGATGACCGTGCCATTGACCCGTCGAACGACATTTACCCGGGATATCGAATTTGACGAAAAAGGAAATCTTTACACGGCGAATTCCAATTTTCCGGCGTGGCACGTCGAAGGTGGCGGCCCGACCACATTTAAAGTCGAAATCGAGAACGCCAGATGATCCGACTGGTGATTAAGAACGGAAAGTTTTACCTTTCGTGCCTGCTTGCATTCACTGCAGGACACGTCACGAACTATTCCGTTATTTTGTTCAGTCAGGACTTCTTGAAATCGGATTTTCTTTCCGGTGTTGGATTTGGCCTTTGTTTTGGTCCACCGTTGATTCTGGGCTGGGTTGCTGGTGTTTGGTGCGATCGGATTTCCCCCATCAAAATCATTCACGCAGGCGGAGCCGTCTTCATTCTTTCGAATCTGCTGCTGTTGGCGGGTGCGCAACAAGGAAGTCCCGCCGCAGCGGTGCCCTGGATTCTGAGCGGGGCTTTTTTTGCAGGCGTGGCCTGGAGCTTTGTTTCTCCGGCCAGAATGACGGCCTTGAGACTTTTCATGTCAGAATCCGACCTGAAGCCCGCATCTTTGTTCTTCAATCTTTTGGTGATGCTGGGGTTTGGCTTAGGACCGATGGTGATTGCGTTTGTTCGAACGCGATCGAACTGGAACTGGGTTTTCATGACCGCAATGGTCTTCTTTGTAATCAGTTCTGCCCTGCTTTTGAATTTGAAAACACGTTCGGCATCGGCAGAAAAAGGGGCGAAGAAAAGAACCGTGACCCAAGATGTGTTGACTGGAATTCAGGCGGTTACCGGAAATCGATACCTTCGCGAACTGATGATCTGCGCGGTTTTTGGCTACATGCTGATGGGTCCTTTGCAGGTTATTGTTCCAAAGCTTGCGACTCGCCAGTTGGGTCTTTCGGAATTAGAACGTGGAAGTTTGTTGGGTGCACTTGCCCCTTCGTTTATCGTGGGCGGAGCACTTTGTGCTGTCTTGATGAAGAAGATCCGGAACGGTTGGTTGATTCTGGCTTCGATTGCATTAGCTGCGGTCTGTTTCGGACTGCTTTCACAGTACAAAACGGTTCAGATCGCGACTGCACTGATTTCAGGTGTTGGAATCATGGGGGGAATCGCCATCAGCACGATCGTGAGCTTGATTCAGGCCCACGCATCCGATGCAACACGCGGAAGGGTCACTTCCATGTACACCATCACGTCCCAAGTGATGCCAGCAGTTTCTGGTTTGCTTTCTGGTATCTTGATCCACAAGTTTGGCGAAGTTCATGCGGCGTTAACGGTTGGCGTATTCTTGTTTTTAGCGATGCTGCTTCACACGGTTTGGATGAAGAATCTTCGGTCACTTCCATGAGTTTGATTTCAATTTCTAGTGAAGCTGAACTGTTGAATTCCTTTCGACCCCACGACCGAAAGACTGTCTACGTGCCTCGAGGGTGGCAGTTTCCGATTTCCCAGAACTACTATCTGGCTTGGGTCGAACCTTACGGCGTCAGAACTTTCTTGGCGTTCAAAGAGCCCCAGTGGAAACACTTGGTCGGGGTTTCCTTTCGGCGCGACCAACAAGGAAGTTCGGTTTCTGCACCTGGAATGTGTGATTGGTGTCACGCACATGGAACTTCAGATCAGATTGGACTTTTAACCACGCGGGTGAGTTCGAACCGCCGAGTCGGTGTGAACCTTTGTCTTGATTTATCTTGCATCGACAAGATGGCAGACGCCGCGAAACAGATGGGGATGGATCTGGACCGAATGGCCGCCGTTCATCGTCAACGGATGGCGCACTTTTGCCAGGCGGCCCTGGGATTCAGATTTTCATAGCAGAAACCGAATCAAATTCCAGATGCTTAAACCGACCAAGAAGGCACCGATGCCCATCAGCATTCGCCGAATCCATTTTGGATTCAGTCGATCGTGATTTCGATGAATCAGAAAAAGCATCAACCAAAACCAAGTAACAATACCCAGTTACACGCCGACCGAAAACAATAGGGCATGGGTAATCGAATAAGGAAAAAGCCGGTAAGAATACAAAGATGCGATCACGGTGGACCAGGTTGCGATCAGCGTCGGGTTCAAAATACTGATTCCAAAGCCCACGCCAAAAGCGCTTTTCTTGCCCGTGATTTCGGTGGGTGTTCCACCTTGGGTCGAAGAAGCAGACTTTGAAACCATGAAGTAAATGCCCAATGCGCCAAGGATGATGCTGGTAAGATACTTTGAAATACTTTGCAGGTAGGGAACGGAATCCAAAAGCAGGTTAAACCCAAAAAACGCTAAGAAGACATAAAAGGCTTCGGCCAACGCGGCCCCGGCTGCGACAGCACGTCCCTTCCGGGTCTGCTTTTTTAGTCCGAATCGAAGGATGATTGCAGATACTGGGCCTGCAACGGGAACGGCCCCGAAAAATCCAAAAGTGAATCCAAAGAAAAGCGAAGCAAACATGGGTTTGAATTCATGTTACGCTATGAAAAAGGAAAAATATTTATGAAAAAATGGGGGCCTTTAGTTGCGCGTGTTCTTCTTGGATTGGTTTTTACGGGTGCAGGTATTGCCGCATTCGCTGGTGGGTTGAAATTCCCAGATGGGATTCCAGAACCTATGGCGACTTTTGCGCGCGGAATTGCAGTGACCACTTACTTTATGCCGCTATTGAAAGGGCTGGAAGTCATCTGCGGTTTGATGCTTCTTTCTGGACGTTTTGTTCCTTTGGCGTTGGTGATCTTGGCTCCGATCGTGGTGAATATTCTAGGCGTTCATTTGTTCATGGCACGCGATGGTTTGGTGCTTGCGATCGTGATTTTCGCTTTGGAAGGCTACCTAGCGCTATTCAGTCCATACAAGGGCCCGATTCGCGCCCTTTTCAAAGCAAAATCCTAAAGAGCGGTGTAGCTACTTCCTGCCTGTAGGCCGAAGTTGTTTGTCGCAGTATTGCTAAAGGTTACGGGTGTACTATCGGCCCCGCTACTTGCGCTTCGAGAAACTTCAAAGTGCATGTGCGGGGCCGTTGAACATCCGGTGTTTCCGCTCAAGCCGATTGTTTGACCCTGCGTGACCGAAGCGCCGACCGATACCGTCGGCCCATTCTTGGTCATGTGATAGTAGCCTGCGACTGTCCCATCCGAATGCTGAATGCGGACCACGTTGGCCATTCCAGGTCCGCAGCCATTCCCGTCACTGTTGTTGCTGATGACTTCAATGACCGTCCCCGCCCGAGCCGCGACGATCGTCGTTCCTATCGGCATGTCGATATCGTAGGCGTATCGGCTGGTGCCGTAATGAGTGAACCCCGAACAATTCCCCTGGCCAATTTCTTGAGTCGTCCCGACCGTCCAGGGCACTTTATAGGCTGAAGTGGAAGAAGCAGGATAGTTTCCGCAGACCCCATTGTTCGAAAGCGGATCCGCACCCGGGCCGCAGGCACTGATCAAAAACAACCCAAGAAATGCGACTTTTTTACGCGTTTTCATAGACTGCCTTTCTAAAATCGGTATCCAATATTGGGCGTGTATTCGATCGAGAAACCGACTTTGTACAAGATGGGTATGGAAATATACCAGTTCCCGGAAAGTTCAGCGCCAAAGCCTGCAAGCAGAGCTATGCCGGTTCCCCAAAATGGACTGAAGCGTAGACCCCCGCCACCTTCCCAAAAATAATTTCCCTGGGTACGGAAGACATAGCCTGCTACTGAATCCAGGGTCGTCAGCGAACCGGTTGGAAAATTGGCTTGAATGAAAATGCTGTTCGATTTCTTGGTGAACATGTACCGAAGTCGCGCACTCATCCCAAAACTTGAACTGGTTCCTTCCAGCTTCTGGTAGCTTCCCGCAAGGGTTCCTTGAAGATCGCCCGCAAAGGTAGAAGTTGAAGTAAGGACCCCAATCACGATCCAAAGCGCTTGCATTAGAACACCACCCTCATTCCCAAGTAGGGAAGGTAATCTACGGTCCATCGCTTGTCGTTACCTACGGTGATGTACTTTGCAGTGACAGGAACGGCGATTCGAAAGTTTCTGGTGAATTGCCAGCCCACTAATGCCCCGCTTAGAAAGCCGTTTCCGGAAACGCCTTCAAACTTGCGGCGCACGATCGCAGCTTCGAGTTCGACGACGACTTCGCGCCCAAAGCGCAAACCTGCACCATAGGTCAGGTCGGTCAGATAGTCGTGCTGGGGTTCAATTCGAACAATGGGCCCTAGTGCGAAGGAACCGACGCCAAACATCAAAGAATTTCGGGTTCGGACGTGAATGGAATTTCCGCCCTGTCCGACGTTTCCCGCCAGAAAAAAGTCGGTTCCCAGGTCGACGCCTGCGTGTGTGGGATTTGCTAGCCCCAAATAGATCAAGACCAAGAATCGGAACATGGTTCGATTCTAATCAGCACTTAAATTGTTGTCAGGTATTTTCAGTCGATCCTGGGCTGAGGACCGGGACGGATTCCGATCAGATCCGGGTCTTCGCCCGGGGCCAGGTCGGCTTTCTTTTGTTTCTTTTCTTCTTTTCGTCGAGCGCGCTCGTCGCGTTTTTCAGCTTGGCGTTGTTGATTGGATCGCTCACGGTTTCTTTTGGCCTGGGTGGCCTTGTTTGGAATCGCCATCGGGAATCATTTGCGCCTTTCCGGGCGCAGTCGGGTTACTTTTTCGCAGGGAAAGCATAGGTGGACTTGTTGTCGTTCCCAAATCACCCATTTCCCAAGCCTCGCGGCATTCTTCTTTCTACAGTGGTAGCAGCGGAATTCTCCGGGCCGAGGTCTTGCTGAATCTAAAGCCGAACGGGTTTGACCCCGTTCGGCTTTTCCAGATCCTGAGTCTGAGCTCAATAGCGAGCACCGCCGCCGCTGCGGCGTGAATCAAAGCGTCCTCCTTGAGGACGGCCGCCACCGCGATTATCGCGAGGAGCCATTGGCTTTGCTTCGTTGATCGTCATGTTGCGTCCTTCGTAGTCGGCACCGTTGAACTTGGTGATGACTGCGGTCGCTTCGGTATCCGACGACATTTCGACGAAACCGAAACCACGCGAACGACCTGTTTCACGGTCGGTCATGATCTTGACTGATTCTACTTTTCCGCACTCTGCGAAAGTCTCAGCAAGAAGTTGCTCAGACGCTGAAAACGGAAGATTACCAACAAATAACTTTTTACCCATAAATACCTCCTAAGGCTATGGAGCCGCTCAAGAGGATATGGACACTGTGCCCGTAGACTCGAAAGAGACAAAGATAAAGCTAACCCACAACGGTTAACATCCGAGCCTTGGAATAGATACGAATATTCCTAAATTCGAGCCAAGTGCATCACCGACGAGATGGACCGAGTATCGCTTACTTCAATTTGTGACGAAGAGTACGTTCCAAGACCAATTGCTTGCTCTTGAATTTGTAGCTGCTTCTCTTTGCCGACAGAAAAACTTGAAGGCGGTCACCTTTGTCGAAAGCGCGCTTAGCCATCTTCGCTGACAATCCTGGAAGCTTCGTCAGTTCAATCCGGAAGGATCCGTCGGTCTGAAGTCCTAGATCCTTTCGTTTCAAAACTGCCACGCCTAGGTTTCGCTTCACAAAGGGAAGCAGGCCTTCTTTCTGAAGGATTTGAATCTGATATTCGGTTTCGACCTTCGAATGAATGGGTGAACCATCGGTGAAGATCAGTGCGGTGTCCTTACCGGTCCCTTCGATCTTCAATTCTCCCAGGTCTGCCTGGATGTTAAACTTGTCTTCTTCCAGTCGCCCTGCCGACGTCTGCTTCACTGAAAACGAAATCGGTTTTTCAAGAACCATCGGTCCGTCGCGTTCAGTTTTGATCTCGATTTGATAATCCAGCATTGGATCCAACTTCTGCTTCAAAGCAACTTCCTGCGCTTTTCCGGTGGTCGCTACGAAGTTCAAAACCTCTTTCGGATTGGAACCCTCGAGATCCGTGATCTGCACTTCGTAGCGGACACTGGTGCGGGGCACGACCCCCGCGTCTGAGAACTTCAGCTTTGGGTTCGAATCCCGAATCAACTCGATTCTGTGGATCGACCCGTCGGTCAAATCTTTTCCCGTGTATTTTGGGACGCGGATCAATTCGACCTTGAATCCATTTGTGCCGTAAGGTTGAGGAGCAAGTGCCTGATAACCAAAGACCGGCGAGTCCACCTGGACGTCCACGCTTTGACCCATAATGGTTCCTGTTAGATTGACGTGAACGGCTTCGGATTCTCCGGCCAATAAAATTGCGTCAGCAGGGAAGTCGACACGAACTGTTTTTGTCCAGCGTGCGACTTCGACTTTGTAAGATTCGGTTCGCACACGGTATTCAGTGCGGTAGCGAGTTTCAGTGCGATAACGAACCACTTGGCGCGAACGCGATACAGTCACCGCTTTGCATTCGCAGGAATTGCCCGAGCAAGGGATGCTGGTGCACTGAATCTGGGTTTCGTCGTAGTATTCGGTGTCCGTGTAAGGGATCTGAACTTCATAGGGAACTTGATACGAATCCAGCACGTCACGGTAATGGGTTTGATAGTCAATTTTGTCAGCACGGCCTTCGACCATGAAACTGTTCGAATTTCTGGTGAAAACTTCGGCGAATGCCGTTGAAGTTGCCGTTGATGCTGAAAGAAGTGTAACGCAGATGGCCGCGAATCGAAGGAAGGACATGTTGACCCCATTTCTTATTTTTTATGGGCCATTGAGCAAGATCAGTACCAACCTGGACTGCAATAAAATGGAGATGCCCGCCAGTGGTGGCGATCAGGGACCGTGCGTAGTGGTGCTTTTCGGCTGCTAGGCGGGCTTGGAATCATGGGTCGTTAGCGACACATTCTTGAGATCGCACCTTTATAGGCCGATAAGTCGAGTATGAAAAACTTTCTTCTGGGGTTGGGGATCGTTGGACTTTGGATTGGGGCCGCGTTTCTGGGGGTAGCGAGTCTAGGAATACCGCTGCTGTACTACCTAGCAGTTGGGGCATTTTTTATCGGAGTCTACCTTTTCCTGGGATTCTTTCCTACCACGATGACAGTCCGAAGAAAGTGGGTTCCGGTAGCAGGGGTCATTGTTTTGATTCTTGGGCAGTGGGGAAAGTACCGGGTCATGAACCATGATCTGGCAGCATTCTTCGGAACAGGAAGCAGTTGCACCCATCCGGCCGCGTTCTTTCTTTCGTTTTCTGAATCAAAAAAAGAAGCCTTTCAGCTTTCAGAAGATTTTTGCAACTTAATGAAGTTTCGCGAAAAGCTTGAAAAACTAACCGATTTTGAAGGCCAGGCAGCACAAGTCATCCAAGTTGCTCAGAAGGTTTCGGCAGCGGGTCGGATGAATGCGACAACTGCGACGATGATTAGCGCGATCATTGTGTTGAACCGAACCAAACAGAATCAAACCGCGATCGATGAAGCTGCCCGAAAAGGGATCAAGCTGGGAATGTTTAACGACCTGCTTCAGGTGGTCGAACTTTATCCGGTTGCAAACATGCCAACTACGGCTTTGGGAAGTTCGCAACGCGAACTGGACGAAATGAACTATCATTTGAACCGGAAAACAGTTTCGCGTTTTGTGGGTACGTTGAAGAACGGAATTGCGAAACTAAAGAAGGAAGAAACGCGCGAGCCTGCATCCACGGCTAAATTCGATGAAAGAATTCTGGAAGTTCAAAGAAAGTGGGGAATTACGGACCAGGACGTTCAAGCCGGGATGAGCGGAAGAAGCACGGAAACGGATTTGTAAGTATGTGGTCAAGGGCGGTTGCCGTACTTTCTTTTCTGGTGTTCTTTTCGGGGGGCGATGTCTGGGCAAAGAACCTAGGTCACCGGGTAGGCGCAGGAAAGAACGAATTCCATAAGGACCTTCCGGAAAATTCGATCGTCGCGTTGAATGCGGCAGTCACAAAAGACACGACGGGACAGGCCCTTCAAGATCATCCTGACTTTCGATACTGCGAGTTTGACGTTCAAGAAACCGCTGACCATCAGTTGGTATTGTTTCACGATGAAAGCCTAGTTCGGATGCTTCCCGATCAAGAATTTAATCGTGCAGCGATCGAAATGATTATCACTGATCCAAAAGTAAAGAAGCGCGTGGGAAAGAAGAAGGTCGAATACAAAGATCTAGAAACTCGCCACCTTACTTTGGCGCAGATCCAATCTTTACGGTTCGGAGAAAAGTGGAAGGCAGGACCCGTTGAAGGTGTTCCGACATTAAAGGACTTTCTGGATGCGGCGATGTCATTGAAGCTGGCAAAGCCGATTGGTGCGGAAGTGAAGCTTCTTTATTCAGATCAAGGCAAGAACGAATACATTCGACTGCTTGAAAACTACCGCAACCTGTACGCGTTACCCAATCCTCCGAAACAAGAAAAAGGTTACGATATGTCCGCCGACGGTGTATCGGTCCTGGCCGGAAAAGTTGCATTTCGACGAACCTTTGGCCGCGTGTTCACACGCAAACGGAAAACCTGGTGCCAGACGCTTTCAAAGCACGGCTTTAAGTTCATCTACAGAACCGGCGCTCACAGTGAAAATCACTGCCGATAAACCATTATTCGCAGAAGATACGAACTTTCTCGCCGCTGTTTCCTTCCACATCGACTGAAAGGTCCGTTAAGTGTTGGACTAGTTCTTCAAGGTTTTCCGGCTTTACTTTGGAAACGTCGAAGTCGACACCGTTTTCTTTCAGTGCCTTGTTGATGGGTTCATGTGCGACCGTGGGAAGTAGCGCTGCCAGGCGCATCCCCGCGCGGATCAGATTCATCGGAACGCGCACGTTGACTTTTCCACCGTGCGGTCCCTTGTCCCCGTCTACGATCACTCGAAGATACTTTGGTGCAGACTTCATCTGGCCTTCTTCTGTTGGGGCGCTCGAAAGGGATTCCAAGAGTTTTTCAGCTTCAGACGCATTGATCTTTCCTTCGGAAAGCAAGTTCAGGATTTTTCTTCTTTCTTCAGACAGGTTCGACATAGGGCACTCCTTTTAGTGAATTGAAATAAGAACTTTGGCTTCGGGGGATTCGACATCCACCAGGGTCCCGCGAAGTTCGCACATGAAGCGGTAAGTCTGGACGATTACAGGCCCAAACTTGGACCAAGAAAAAAGCGCGAAAAGTAATACAGGAACTGAAAGCAGAAGCAGAATGGGCCAGATCAAGAAGATCGGGATCCAAAGGGGGGGAATCCAGCTTTTCGGGGATTTGAACTGAATTCGAATCAACGAGGGTAGAATCATCGGCGCCTTCCTTAGATCTTTTTCAGTTCGTTTGCCGCATCTTCGGCGCTGATTTCCCCGCGTTCTAAGCGAGCCAAGATTTCCATTCGGGATTCAGACGAAGGTGCGCCAGAGGGCACCCCAAAGCCCAGGGCTTCCGAGATTCGGTTGAGGCGGCCCTTGACGGTCGGGTAGCTTACGCCAAAAAGTTTTTCCATTTCCTTGATCGATCCGTGAGTCTTCACAAAGGCCGCTACGAAGACTTGGTCTTCCATTGAAATCTGCGCCAAAGGCGGAAGTTCAAAATGACCTTCGATGGCGATCGAACTCTCCCGAAGCTTCACTCTTTCGACGGTGATGGGCTTTCCTCGGGTCAGTTCAGTCAGTTCTTTCCAGTCTTGAAACATTAAGAACAATCTACCCTAATTCTTAAAAAAATGAATATTAAAATTGATAAAATTAATTTTGGGCTCGATTAGGGTTCAGTTAGGGGTTGTTTTTGTTGGGCTTTTCCCTAGTCTCAAGCCAAAAGGAATCCTTATGAAATCCATTTTTGCAGCATTGGTTTTGTCTTCATTTGTAAGTCCCCAGGCCTACGGGGCCTTGGACATGAAGCCGGGTCTTTGGAAGGTCGATTTGAAAATCAAGGCCGCAGGGAAAGAAATCGATTCAGAAAAGCTGAAGCAGATGAAGGCCATGATGGATTCAATTCCAGAAGCTCAGCGTAAGCAGATGGCACAGATGATGGGAAAGATGGGCGGCAAGGATATGCCCGACATGAATCAGTTCATGGGTCCCAAAGGCGACATCCAAATTTGCTACACCAAAGAAATTTTGGATAAGCCCGAAAACATGGGCAACTACGAAAAAAACCGAAAATGTGATTTTAAGGTGAAGTCCAGTTCTTCAACCCAAGTTGAAACCGATTTTAAGTGTGAAGATGGCACAGAAGGATCGGCGCATTGGAAAATCCTTAGCCCCGAGACTTACGAAGGCACGGTTTCGGCTAAAACCAAGCGCGGGTTGGCCGAAATCAAACACAAAGGAACTTTCGTTTCTGCGGACTGCGGTAAAGTGAAACCTTTTGGAAAGGCGAAGTGACCTTTATGAAGTTTATTTTGTCTTTCTTATTTCTGGCGTCCGTTCAAGTGGCAACGGCCGCAGACGATCGAAGCAGTCAGTCCCTGGATCGCCTAGCTTTTGGATCCTGCAATCTTCAGCTTCTTTCGCAAAATTACTATGGGACGATTCAAAAATTCAGTCCGCAGGCATGGATCTGGGCAGGTGACGCCGTCTATACAGACCACTTCCCGATGTTCATGCGAAAATTGGCTTTTCAGAAGGTCAAGAAAAGCAAAAGCTACCGCAGTTTAATGGCTTCGACTGAAGTCATGGGGACTTGGGATGACCACGAATACGCGGCCAATAACCAGGGCGGCGAATACAAGCACAAGAACAAGACCAAGAAGCTTTACTTGGATTTCATCGGTGTACCCGCCGGCGATATCCGTTGGTCGCGAGACGGGATTTATTGGTCAAAGACCTATGGGCCTGCTGACCAAAGCGTGAAGATCATCCTTTTGGATACGCGCTACTTCCGAGACAAAAAGCAGATTGGCAAGAAATCCCAAGATGGTTTCTTGGGGCGTGATCAATGGGATTGGTTGGTCTCTGAACTGTTGGTCGATCCTGCGAAGCTGACCTTTGTGGTTTCCAGTTCGCAACTGATCTCGAATCAAGAAGGTCAGGACGACAGTTGGTCGGGCTATCCGGAAGAGCGTCTTCGCTTTTTGGATCTGGCTGCTGTTTCGCAAAGTCATATCGTGATTCTAAGCGGCGATCGCCATTACGCCGAATTGGCAAAAATCGACCACGGCGGAAAAACTTTCTGGGAGTTTACCGCCAGTGGGATGACCCACACGGATAAAAAGGCTCCCGAAAATCCGCTTCGGGTCGACTTCGCACTTCGGAAAAGGAATTTTGGTCTGGTCGATGTCCAGTGGGACGCACAGAATAGGCCGCAGGTCACAGTTTCCGCTAAATCACCCAAGGATGGGAAAGATTGGTTTAAGCGCAGCTTTCAACCCAACTAATCGACCCTGGGTTCTTTAGCTTTCGGTTGCTGCCGTCGTCGTCGAATAAAGCCTTCTGGCTAATTCCGCGCTTAGGTTCTTATAGAAAAGTTTTTCGACGTCTGCGTTTTTCCCAAACCACGCTTGTAGACTTTTGGGTTTGAGCAACAATGCAGAACTGGGGTGCGTTGCCTGAACGCTTGCGGTGGCCCCCATGGTGACGACGAATAACGAAATCTCTCCGAAAAAACTTCCGCGTCCGATTCGATCCGCCAGGATCTGACCCTTTTTCGAAACTTGGAAGGACCCTGAAAGAGGAATCAGAAGCCCTGGAACGGGCTGACCCGATTCCAAAAGGTAATCGCCCGCCTTTAGGCTCAAGATTTCGCCTGTTCCCGCCAGGCCCGAAAGCGTTTCCGAGCTTAATCCATGGAACAATTGCGAATGAGAAAGAATCTGGGCGATTTCCTGAGGGGTCATAAACTTAGGGTAGCCCCCTTTAAATCAAAGACAAGTGCTTAATATAATAAGTGATTTTGCTACTCATTTATTTCTTCTCATAAATAAAAGCAGTCAGTGTAGGATTCGCTCGGCCCGCTTAACTTCTCTCTCAACAGGGAGAAATGATTTATGAACACAAGTTTAGAGAATGGTTATCGTTGGGTGTGGCCGGCCGCAGCAATCGTCACGGTGCTGATGGCGACTTTGGCTTCGGGCTGCGGAGTATTGGCTGAATCCGAGCGTTCGGCAAGAGACCCTCAGTTTTCTTGTGAAGGCCAAGTCAACTTTGATCAGAATGTTGGCTTTCAGTATCGATCCAGCCTGGATTCGATCCTGAATGGTGCGCAACTGGATCTGGTTCAGTCCGAAGTTTTTGTCAGGATCGAAGACACTTCGGTCAGCGCCGGTGGATCTTACGCCGAAGCGCTGGTGGTCGATGCCGGATCAGAATTGAAGTCCACCTGTCGGGCTCAACTGAACGAAAAGACGGGAACGTTGACGGCAAAGTTCCCGTCCAGAATTGAAAAAACACAATCTGGGCAATCCCGACTGACGGAAGTCGAACTTGAAACCACCTTCCTTCGCGGCCAGTTGAGAAGTGAACTTCGAGAAGCCGGATACCGATCGGTGTCCGACGCAAACACCGCCGGTAACTTTTTCCCGGGGTGGACCGTTAGAAAAATCTATCGTTCAGAACTGAATACTTTCAACCAAAGCCTGAAATGGGTTTTTGTCCTGGATCAAAACACGATGCGTGGCGCGGATCGCAGCACCTTGTCGCTTCGGGTGACCTATCAGCAGCGCCCTATCAAAGTTCTGACTTCGACGAACTGCGCGGACCTGACCGGTACCTATTCGACGGGAACAGAAAACTTCCACGTCTATCAAACCGGTTGCCAGGAAGTTCAGTTTCAAACCGACGCATACGAAATCAATGACGACTATAGCGAAACCGTTAAGACCAATGGCGAACTGGTGCAAAGGGTGTCTTCCCGGGGCACCCGTTACATGACCTTGGCCTTTTGGGAACCGACTTCGGTCAGTAATCGACTGACGATCATCCGATCTTCGGAATTCGAACGCGGGATTGGATCCAGCACGACTGAAGTGCTTTCACTTGAACACGAAAACTGCCAAGGCGTTGCGACCCGAGAGCGCCTGCTGAAGCGGACTTTGTACCGCGGTGGCAAGAAAACTAACTGCACAATTTACAGATAAAGGTAAGATTCCAATGCGTACTCATCAAAATCCAATGGTTTACGGAAGTAGTGGATCGGTTAATCGAATGCTTCAGGAAGAATCCCATTTTGAAATCTGGAAGCTGCGGATGGACGGCGAACTGGATGCGGCCCGAGAAATGTGGATCCGCGCAAAGTCGAAACTTCAAGCAGGCGTTCGGAATATTGACTTGGAACTTTTGCAGGCGTCTTTTCTGCGCGCGGAAGGGAAGATCCAAGCGTCCGAAAAGATGATTCAGGAATGCTGGCGGCTAAACGAAGGTTCAGGAAAAGTTCCGGCCTTTCAGTTGGTCTTCCAGCGGGGCCTGACCGCGCTGTACAAGTCGGATCGATCAGCGGCGCTTTCGGATTTTGTTTTGGCAAAATCATTTGCAGAAAACGAATTCGAAAGACTTTGGGTCCTAAACAACATTTTAAGCTCGATGGACAATATGGGTCTGCCTTACCAGGCAACTTTGAAAACCCTTCAAGAAGAATTGGATCGAGCCATGTTGGGTCGTGAAGGTTCAGCCCCGGTCGGAATTCGCGGTGTGCTTCAACAAGCGAATGCATTCCGTTCGATACACGCTTTTCGAGAAGGACACTTCGACCGAATTCTAAGCGAAAATCGCAAAGGCCAGACGGGTCAGGAACAGTGGCTTCGACTTTTGACCGCGGAGCTTCCTTTCGTCGCAGGCACCGATCGCGTGTCGGATGCCGAGCGTGAAAAGTTTTTCTTGGAAAACCCAGTGTTTCACGTGAATTCGTTTCGCGCGCGGACACTTCAGGGGGTCTTGCATCCCGAGGATTCCAAACAGTATCGGTGGGGTGATTTTTCAGATCGCGTTTACCTTTGGACCTGGCGTTGGTTGGTGAAACCCGAAGAAGCCTCGATGGACCGTGTTCTGTCTTTAATCAGCGGACTTGAAGTGCGCAAGGCTTCCGAAAAGCTGGGTTCGGACGATTTTCAACAAATTCGAAATTCTTTGAAATGGATTTCACTTTTCGATCACGATTCTCAGCAGGCGATGGAAACGTTGATGCGAAACTTTGCTCCTGCGACTTTTCGTGAAGACCCTTGGTTTCGCTATGAAGAACTGGTCATCGACACCCTGCTTGCGCTTCGGGACGGAAGGCGTTTTGAACACCAAGAACTTTTAAAAATGGTTCAAGCGCATCCCGTTCATCAGGAAACCTACCAAAGCCTTTCGGGCCTGGTAGATCCGCAGTTTCCAGGGAACGCCGACACATCATCGTGGACTGCTTTCAAGGATCGCCTGACTGAATGGGTGGCTAGCCACGAACAGGAAAAGACAGTGAAGCTGGTCATCGACTTGAAGCGGTATGCGGCAACGACGACCCGCCCGCGTAAAACGATTCTCAGCCATTCGCTTTGCCGTGCTTTTGAACTTCTTCAGGCTCAGGCTTCGGTCAGCTGTGAAGAATTTCTTCGGGAATGTTTCGGGTTGCCGCGGTATGAACCCTTGATTCATCAGCCCAAGATCTTCAACTTGCTTTCGCGGATGCGGCAGTTGGCTCCGTCGACTTTGCGTTTTGGCGTCCGCGACGGATCCGTATTTGCCGAAGGTGATTGGGAATCCGTGGGTTGGGTCCGCCCAAGCGCTTCTTCCAGGATTTTGGCGAAGAATCCGCTATGGAAAGAACGGTTGGACGACTGGAAGTCTCAGTCGCCCGGTGCGAACGCAGACCGCCGTGACACGGCACAGAAGAACCAACTTTTTGGATCGATCGAAAAACTTCGTGAAAAAAATGACGGAATTTCTCGACGCGATATTGAAGAAGCACTCCAAGTTTCGCGCGCTACGGCGAATCGAATCATCGAGAAATGGGTCCGCGAAGGATTCCTGACTCGTGAAGGACGTTCCAGAAATATTCGGTACCGTTTGGCACAGAACCTCTGATAGTCTGTGGGCATGGAAAACAAGAGCCCGTTTTTTACACCCATCGATGAGATTCTTTTTCAAACCCGGATCGTCCAAATCAGCGGTCCTGTCGGCAGCGAGCTGGCCTATTCGGTGAATCGTCAGCTTCTGGCCCTTGAAAAGGCAGACTCGTCGAAACCTGTTTTCTTGTTCATTGATTCGCCCGGTGGCGAAATCAATTCGGGATTCTCGATTTTCGATATGGCCCGTTTCATCAAGCCGGAAGTTTACACGATCGTCGCGGGCCTTGCGGCAAGCATGGGATCGTTGATCGCACTTTGTGCTAAGAAGGAAAACCGTTTGGCGTTTCCAAACAGCAAGTTTTTGATTCACCAACCTTTGCTTAGCGGAACGTATTATGGATCGGCTTCGGATTTGGACATTCGCGCGAAAGACATTCTTCGTACGCGCGAACGGATCAACAAGCTTTACGCGGAAGAAACCGGAAAGCCCCTAAGCGTGGTTCAAGAAGCCACCGATCGGGATAACTGGATGACGCCAGACGAAGCAAAAGCCTTTGGATTGATCAGTCGGATCGTGAAAAGCCACGACGAAATCTTAGGCAAGAAATAGTTTGAAAATCCTTTTCAGGGACAAGGAATTCGTCGCGGTTCATAAACCCAGCGGCGTGCCTGTGTATTCTGATCCAAACGCCAGGGAAGAAGGCGCACAGGATCTTTTGAAAGAAAGTCTGGGTCGACCCGTTTTCCCAGTGCATCGCTTAGACAAGGGCACTTGCGGCATTTTGGTCTTTGCCTTTCGTTCTGAATCAGCAGCGCGCCTGCAAAAACTTTTTTCATCCAAGCAGGTTGAAAAGACCTATTGGGCGGTGGTTCTGGGTGAAGCCCCGGAAGGCGGGAAAATCACCGAACCTTTGGCCGGCAACAAAGAAAAAGAAAAGAAACCCGCACTGACTTACTTCAAACGACGCGGAATTCTACATCTGCGACTGGATGACGAAACACCCTACGTTTTAAGCTTTTTGGAACTGAACCCGCACACGGGCAGATTTCATCAAATTCGAAGGCATTTGAAACATATCGGGTTTCCGATCGTGGGTGACCCCGATTACGGTCCGATTGGTGTTCAGAAAAAAGTTCAACGAAAGTTAGGAACCCAACGAATTTTGCTTTCATCGGTTCGACTTTCCTTTCGCCATCCCTTTCATCAAAAGATTGTCGAGGTTTCGTCCACCCCCCAGGACGATATGGCCAAAGTCATTCGGCTTTTTCAGAAGGGTTAAAATCGATCAGGTTGAACCCATTCGTAATTGAAGCTGACGCTGATGCGCGGCTTTGTCGACTTTCCTGCACGGTAGGATGGGACTTCATGTCTCACGAAGCTTTCGAAAAGGACCAAGCTGCCCTCGCTGGGTTTATAGGTATGAAAAAGTCCGGATCCCTTTTCCAAAATCGAAGGGCGCGCCATGAACTGCGTGGCTCGAGGATCCTCGAACCGAATGGCAGGGCAACCCGGCGGGGTTTTTAGGTAAAAGGTTCCACTAACGGTCGAAAGCGGGTGCAGGTGAAAGGGGTGACTTGCTCCCGGTTTCATGATGTTGATCCAAAAAGTCGTCATCCGAAGACGCCCGCCTTTCAGGTCGTAGCCTAGTTCTTGGGCGAAAATGGCCACCTGTGAATCGATCCATCGACCCAGCTTTTCAAACTGACTGCTGCGAAGGTGCAAGTCAGTGATCGAAGCGTACGAAGTGTATCCATGAGGGTAGTTGACCAGTGACCACTTTCGTCCCTGATCGTCGAGCCGCGCGAATCCTTCGCATTCTTCCGCAAGTTCACGACACAGTTTTTTGTCTTTAAATCGGGTTGAAAAAATCAGGGTTGGAAATAGGGCGGTGGACCGAAGTTTTTTCATAGTTGAGCCCTTACTCAGGTTTTTGACAATCTCTTTAATTCCCGTAATCAGCGCGGGTGATATTCTGGCGTGAATATGACCGAACAGGAAAAAGTTGCTGCCAAGAAAATATCCAGAATCATGCGTGCTGCAAGAAAGCAACTAGCATTGACGCAAGAGCAGGTTGCGAAAAAGCTAGGAATTTCACAAAGCGCGCTATCGAAATTAGAACACGGAACGCTCGTGGCGTCTGCGCCACAATGGTTTGATTTCTGCGAGTTGACCGGAATTCCCGCCGATAGTTTGAAGTCGGGCTACATCGACCTAGAAACTAAAGCTGTGGTCGAAGATGGAAACCGCAAAGGAACCTTCAAACTTCCTAGAAAATACGCCAACAATCGAACCGTAAAAATTCGCGAATTGCTTCCCGTCATGCGCTTTATCGAAGTTCAATTTGGTGAAGACAAACTTTTAGATTTTTTCCGCATTTCAAAAATGGACGAAGATTTTTTCATTCATTTGGACAACCAAGTGAACTTAGATTTTCGGATCGACCTTTTCAAATTTCTGGCTCAGCAAGGCGTGTCCCTTCCGGAATCCATGTTGATGATCGCGGCAGGCGCAGGACGTCCAGATGGGCACGGCAACTTTCGCCGCAAATTGGATGGTTTGAAACAGCCTGCTGATTTCGTGAAGACTTGGGTTCAAAGTTCGCGACTTTACAACTGCGACCTGAACTACAAGATTGAAAACGAAAGCGCATCCTACATCGATGTCAGCATCACTCCGGAATCCACTTTCCCAACCGAAAAGCTGACATCAGATCCGGCGATGACTCAGGTCCTTTGCGAATACGTTCGCAGCTACATTGAAAGCCTGGCTCGGTACGGGACGGATTTAGAAAAACTGAAGTCTGCCGGCAAGAAAGTGAAACAGCTGGAAAGCCTTCAGCTAGGACACAACCGCGGACTGTATCGATTGGAACTTCCTTAAGGAACTAAGGGGACGTCTCTTCGGGGACATCCCAAAGCGTTTCTTTTTCTTCCATGAATTGAATCAGCGCTGGCAATGCCGCTGCTGGATTTTCAAAATGCGGCCAGTGGCCGGCATTTGAAACGAATTCCACGCTGACGTCGGAAGCGCCTTCCAGAATTTTTCGTCCATGTGAATTCCATGGAGCAATCCGATCTTCCGATCCGTGCAAGATCAATGTCGGAAGATTCCCCAAAATTTTTCCCGCTTTACTGGCCAAGTGTGGCGTTTCAAACCAGATGGATTTCGCCAATCGATAATCTGCCGGAAAAAGTTTTGCCCACTTCGAAAAAGTCTTTTGGGCTTCTTCCCGGTGCCAGGAATCTTGAATCATCTTTTCGAACGCTTCTTGGCTTTCCAATGACCGGTCCAAAAGGTCATGATCCAAAACGGGGTTCACCAAAATCAGCTTTGCGACCCGCCCGGGGTGATTTCGAATCCAATCCATCGCTACCCAAGCTCCAAAGCTATGGGCGATCAAGATCATCGTTCGACCTGAAAGCAAGCGATCGAAGATCGTTTCAAGATCACTTTGCAGTGAAGTCCAGGTGGGTTTGATTCCAGGTTTAAGCAGGGATTCTCCGGATCCCAAAAGGTCCAGACTGACCCAAGGGTAATCGGTAGGAAGTTGCGGAGCAATCAAGGCCCGTTCAACACGGGCGTGAAACCCCGGGATTCCCGGAAGGTACACACAAACGGGTTTGGATCGGTCTGAATCACCGATCTGACTATAGACCCGATAAAGCGCGCTGGGAGTTTCAATCCCGTGAAGTGAAAAACTCAAATTTTAAGCCCTGCCCTTAGTCTTGGCTGACCTGGTTTGACAGCTCATTTGGATTAGCTTGATTCGGATCATTGGGAAAGTACTTCTTCAGTGTTTTCCCGATTTCTGAAACCGTTTCGGCAATCGCTAAGTCGACTTGTTTTGTCTTTAGTGCAGCCGCAAGGCCTTGGCAGGTTGCGGTCCAGTAGCTTTGTCCGACTTTTTCATGAATGCCCGTATCGCCAAAGATCGCAAAGCGGCGCTTTCGAAGTTGGACGTAAAGTAAAACGCCGTTTCGTCCCTTCGTTTGATCCATCTTTAGACGACGGAAAACCTTTTCTGCGTTCTTTAAAGGGTCGCCCTCGAAAATTCGACGACTTAAGTGAACCCGGATTTCAGCCGAAGTTTCTTTTTCGGCTTCTGCGATTGCGGACTCGGTTTGAACCCACTTACCAGTTGCCACTTGCACCTCCACCGCCGGAAGATCCGCCGCCGCCCCCGCCGAAGCCGCCGCCTGCTCCGCCACCAAAACCACCGCCCCCGCCAAATCCGCCGAATCCACCGCCCGAACTTCCGTCATCCCAATAGCCGCGGCGCCTGCGTCCACCCACGCCGCCCAGGGTTTGACCGGCCTGAATGAAAATAATGAAAATGAAAAAACAGACGGCAATCGCCAAAATAATTTTTGCGGTCGTCGGGTTCATGCCTGCCGGCGAAGAAATTCGGGTGTTCGGATCCAGCGCAGGGCTGTCTAGTATGGTCAGGATCTGGTAGGTCGCGTTCACCGCGGCTTGTTCCGCGTTTCCGGCGCGAAGCTGCGGAACCAGGCTTTGGTCGATCACTCGCATCGACATGGCATCGGTCAGTACGGGTTCAAGTCCGTATCCCACCTCGATTCGTGCTTTACGTTCCTTGAAGTACACGGCGACTAAGACGCCGTTGTCTTTTCCTTTTTGTCCCAGCTTCCATTCTTTGAAAACTCGCTGGGTGTAGTCGACCAGGTCTTCTCCGTCCAAAGATTCAAAAAATGCGAAAAGAATCTGATCTGTGGTCAAGGATTCGTGCTTTTTCAAAAGCAGGTCGATCGCCTTGGCGCCGCTTAAGGAAATTCGCGGTTTTCCTTCTTGAAAGACGTAACGATTCGGAACGGCGGGAATTTCCTTCGCCCACGCAGTTGCCGTGGAAAGGAAAATCAGCGCCCAAAGAAATTTAGAATTCAACTTTCGGCGCCGTCGCTGCGCCCGCTTGGGCCTGGAAGTATTCCTTTTCCTTGAAGCCACGGAATGCGGCTACAAAGGACTGCGGGAATTTTCGCGTGTAGGTATTGAAAAGGTTGCATGAATCGTTGAACCGTTGCCGTTCAATGGTGATTCGGTTTTCAGTGCCTTCAAGCTGGGATTGTAGATCACGGAAGTTCTGGTTGGCCTTTAGATCCGGATACTTTTCGACGGTGACCATCAGTCTGGAAAGTGCGCTTCCCAACTGTCCTTGTGCCTGTTCAAAGCGTTTCACCGCGCCTTCACCCGAAAGGTTGACCTGCGACGCAGATGCTCGGGCCTTGGTGACTTCTTCAAGGACTGAAGCTTCGTGCTTGGCGTATCCCTTGACGGTCGCTACCAGGTTCGGGATCAGGTCCATCCGGCGCTGGTACACGTTTTCAACCTGGGCCTTTGCTTTGTTCACGCCTTCGTCCAGTTCAACCATGGTGTTTCCCACGCTGACGAACCAAAGACCCATCAGAAGTACTAGGCCTACGAAGCCACCCAAGACCGCCAAAACTGTTTTATTCATATGACGTAAAGTGGGATCAAACTGGGGCTGTGTCAAATGGTATTGAAAAGATTCAGGAAGTAGCAGATGAACCGGCGATGCACCGCGCAGTTTGGGCTTTATTTTTAATTGGAAGCGCTGCTTTTGCCGCTGATGAATTGACCTTAGATCCTGTGGTGGTGAACGCTGTTCCTGCTGACATCCTTTCGCAAGATTCGGTGGTTCCGAAACAAAAGATTCGAACAGATCCAGTTTCGTCGTCTGGAAGCATTGGGCGTTCGCTTTTGACGCGAACCACTTTACCGATTTCTGAAACCGGAATTCCGGGCGAACCTTCTTCAGTTCGCGGATCTGGACGTTCGGCAGACGATTTGGACGCCCGAATTTTCGGCGTGCCGATGAATCCTCCGCAGGGCGGCGGATTCAATTTTTCAAGCTTCCCATCTTTTCTTTGGTCAGAAGTGCGCTATCAGCCGGGGCCCGGACTTTCAGGAAGCGAACCGCGCGCGGTCAGTGGACAGTTGCAGCTGGTCCCGTGGAGTTTTGAGGCCTTGAACGTCGACCAGAAGCAAAGCGGCTTCGGCGCACGCCAGTTTTTTTCTTCTGCCGGAATTTTGCAAACAGCGGCGATGGGGACGACGGGACTTCGCGACGGTTCCGGCGTTGCCGGCGTGATGGGAGTCAGCGAAGGTTCTGCAAAGGGCCCGTCAGGAAGTTTTTCGGCAGTGAAAAATTTGGGTGAAAACAAGCTTCGATTTCACCTGATCGGAACGAATATTCGTTCAGACAGCTTAGGGACGGTTTCTTACGTCACGCCAAGGGCTTCGATCGAAAACGCCCGCGTGATTCCGGTTTTGCAGTTCGATACTTCTGCGATTCAAACCAGCGCATTTGCGGAGCTGGCACGAATAGATTACCGCGACCCGGATTCGTCGCTTTTTACTTTGGATTTGGTTCAGCAAGTCGGAGCCAACACGGTCTACAAAAAGCAGGGATGGAGACTGGGTCTGGGCGGTCGTTACGTGTATTACCGCGCCCGTGATCGTGGAACTTTCAAAGAAGCGGTGGGGCAGATTCAGATCACTCGAACCCAAGCTTTTTCAGAAAAGTGGGTTTTCGAACCATCGCTGGCTTTGACGGAAGTCACTTCGTTTTCAGTCTATCCGGTTTGGTCCGCAGGTCTTTCCCGCACGGACACCTGGGGCGGAGAAATCTATTTCCGCGCCGGCGCTTCAAGAAGAACGCCATCCCTTTTGGATCGCCATTACGGAATCGCGGGTTTTTTCGTGCCCAATCCAAATTTGAAACCCGAATTCACCACAACGGCCATTTTGGGTTGGCAGAAGGATTCAGGCGATCTGACCCTTGGATCCCGTTTTCAGGGGCAGCAAATCACCGATGCCCGGGTGATGCAGGGGCTTCAGCCGGTGAACGCGGGCAAGGCTAGAATCTTAAGCTGGGCGACGGATGCATCGTTTCAATGGAATGCGGAACACCGGTTGAATTCTAGTTTTTTAGTCAACCTTTCTGAGCTTGAAGCCCCTGGCCGATCAACTGAACCATTCTTTGGGCTGCCGGCTTGGACCCAAATCGGGTCTTGGGACTGGGATAAGGGCAGATGGGGTACTTCATTGGCCTATCGCTGGACCAGCGGGTTCAAGAATTCGTTTGGACCTAGCGTTGGACCCACGGTTTATGCGGATTGGTCGGGGCGTTATCGGGTCAATTCGACTTTCGAAGTGGGGGCTCGCGTCGACAATCTTTGGGATGCGAACGTTCGCTTGGCCGCGGATTATCCAAGGCTTCTTAGAAGATTTTCCCTTCTGCTATCCGCTACTTTCTGATATCCAGGGCGCATTACACACATCCCTGTTTCTTGGTCATTGGGGCTAAGTTTCGTGGTGCTGAAAAGGCAGGTCACTGCATTTCGGTCATGGGGGTGGAGGGAAATTCGGTCCCGCCGAATTTCAGAACCGCGGATCAGTTGTTTTTAGTTTCTTTCGTTTTGAAAGAGTCTCAAGCCTGCCCGCTTTCCGTCTTAGGAGTATGAAACAAATGCCTCAAATCACCATGCGTGAATTGTTGGAAGCCGGCGTCCACTTTGGACACCAAACCCGCCGTTGGAACCCGAAAATGAAGCCTTATGTTTTCGGCGCACGTAACGGAATCTACATCATCGACTTACAAAAGACCGTCGACCAAGCTCGCACCGCATGCGACTTCGCGACGAAAGTTACCGCTGAAGGAAAGAAAGTTCTTTTCGTCGGCACCAAGAAACAAGCCAAGGACGTTGTCGAAGAAGAAGCACGCCGTTCCGGAATGTACTTCGTCACCAACCGTTGGTTGGGTGGCATGCTGACCAACTATCAAACCGTTCGCCAGTCGATCGACCGCTTGAAGAAAATTGAAACTCTGAAAAATTCGCCAGACTGGACCGACGTTCCTAAGAAAGAACAGGCCCGTTACGATCGCGAATTGGACAAGCTGAAGAAAAGCTTGGGCGGAATCGAAGACATGAAGAAGTTGCCAGGCGCAATCTTCGTCATCGACACCGAAAAAGAACACATCGCCATCAAAGAAGCGAAAAAATTGGGAATTCCAACGATCGCTGTCGTCGACACGAACTGCGATCCAGCTGACATCACCCACGTCATTCCAGGAAACGACGACGCCATTCGTTCGGTTCGTTTGTTTGCGAAAATGATCGCGGACAGCTGCCTAGAAGGCGCAAAGATTCACCAGGAAAAGCTTCGTGCTCAGGACGCTGCTTCGGACTCGAAAGACGACGATGCAAACCAGAAGAAAGTTTCGCGTTTCGAAGGCGATATCGACCTTCGTGGAATCGACGAAGCCGACCTGGAAGCAACTGAAGAAACCGCTACTACTGAAGAAGAAGCGCCTAAGGCGTAACAAAAAAGGAGCCGAGGTCCGGGCTGCGGCCCCGCCACTCGGGTTTTAAATATGGAAATCTCAGCAAATCTCGTGAAGGAACTTCGCGAAAAAACTGGCGCTGGAATGATGGACTGCAAGAAAGCATTGGCGGAAACGTCCGGTGATTTCGAAAAAGCCATCGAATACCTTCGTAAAAAAGGAATCGCATCTGCTTCGAAAAAAGCAGGACGCGCAACCAAAGAAGGTTCAGTTTCGGCTTACATTCACGGCGAAGGCAAAGTCGGCGTTCTGGTTGAAATCAACTGCGAAACCGACTTTGTCGCTCGTACGGAACAATTCAAAAACTTCGTGAAGGACGTTTCGATGCACATCGCAGCTGCGATGCCTCTTTACGTTCAATCTTCTGAAGTTCCAGCTGAAGTCATTGCGAAAGAAAAAGAAATCGCAGTGGCTCAGATGGCCGCTTCTGGAAAGCCTGCCGCTGTCTTGGAAAAGATCGCTGAAGGCAAAATCAAGAAGTACTTCGAAGACACCTGCCTGATGAATCAGACCTTTGTGAAGGATCCTGAAAAAACCATCGAGCAGCTTCAGAAGGAAACGATTGCGACTTTGGGCGAAAACATTTCGATTCGTCGCTTCGTTCGCTTCGCGCTAGGCGAAGGAATGAAAGAGACGGCGGAAGCCGCTCACTGATCGGTGATTGATAAAGGGGAAGGCTGAAAAGTCTTCCCCTTTCAGTTTTGAGACTTTGCAACGCGGAGATTGGATCATGTCGCCTCCTGTCCGAGGAAAACCTTACAAACGAGTTCTGCTGAAACTTTCGGGCGAAGCCCTTGCGGGTGATGCCGGATACGGCATCGATACCGACGTTTTGGCAACTTTGGCCCGGGAAGTGAAAGAAATCCACGAAACCGGAATTGAAATCGGAATCGTTCTGGGCGGCGGAAACATTTTTCGTGGGATCAAGGGCGCGACCAGCGGAATGGATCGCGCGTCGGCTGATTACATGGGAATGTTGGCCACGGTTTTGAACTGTCTGGCGCTTCAAGACGCATTAGAAAGACTGGATGTCTATACTCGGGTTCAGTCTGCAATCGAAATGCAGGAACTGGCCGAACCTTACATCCGTCGCAAAGCGATCCGTCACTTGGAAAAGAAGCGGGTTGTGATTTTTGGCGCGGGAACCGGAAACCCTTACTTTACAACCGATACCACCGCCGCGCTTCGCGGGATGGAAATCGGTTCAGAAGTCGTGATCAAGGCCACCAAGGTCGATGGTGTTTACGACGCCGATCCTAAAAAGGTGAAGGACGCAAAACGATTCACAGACCTGACCTATATGGAAGTTTTGCAGCGGGGTCTGGAAGTCATGGATTCGACGGCGATTTCCCTTTGTATGGACAATCGCCTTCCGATCATCGTCTGCGACATCAATAAACCCGGCACTTTGAAGCAAGTTTGCGAAGGCAAGCCGGTTGGAACTTTAGTTCACTAATTTTAAGGAGACACAAGAATGTCAAAAGCAGTCGTCGATTCAATGGGACAGCAAATGGACAAAGCAATTCAGTCTTTGAAGGCTGAATTGGCGAAGCTTCGGACCGGACGCGCATCAACAGCGTTGGTGGATACTGTTCACGTCGATTATTACGGATCAAACGTTCCTTTGAACCAGGTTGCGAACGTGACGACGCCTGATGCGCGCACGATCCAAATCGCTCCGTGGGAAGCGGGAACTTTGGGCGCGATCGAAAAAGCGATCTTGGCCGCCAACATCGGGCTGACCCCGCAGAACGACGGAAAAGTCATTCGTGTCAACCTTCCGCCCATGACGGAAGAACGCCGCAAGGAATTGGTGAAGCTGGTGAAGAAGATGGGCGAAGAATCCAAAGTCGCTATCCGCAACAACCGCCGCGACGGAAATGAAGAAGTGAAGAAGCTTGAAAAGGCGAAGACCATTTCTGAAGACGAAGCGAAGAAGTGGACCGACCAGGTTCAGAAAAAAACCGATGAAAAAACGGCTGAAGTCGATAAGGTCGTCGCTGCAAAAGAAAAAGAGATCATGACGGTCTAGTGATGACATTGGCAGTACGGGGTCCCGCAATTCCAAGCCACGTGGCCATCATCATGGATGGCAACGGGCGTTGGGCTCAGAAACGTGGGCATCCTCGAGCTTTTGGTCATATCCGCGGCGCTTCTCGCATCAAACCGATTGTCGAGCATGCTCAAAGGCTTGGAATTCGCGCGTTGACTCTTTATGCGTTTTCGACTGAGAACTGGAATCGTCCGCAGGCGGAACTTGATGCGTTGTGGAAGATTTTGAAAAAGTTCTTGGCCAAAGAAGAAGCGCATCTTGCGAAAAACAATGTTCGCTTGCGGGTCATCGGTGAAATCGAGCGTCTGGGCAGTGATGTTCGTCAAGTTCTTGACCCCGTGTTGGAAAGGCTTGGCCACAACACTGGCCTTCAACTGACATTCGCCGTATCCTACGGATCACAGCGAGAAATCGTCCGCGCCGCCCGGCACTTCGCAATGGATTGCGTCGGGGGAAAAAGGAATCCAAATGAGCTCGATGAGGGGCTTTTTGGTCGGTATCTTTGGACGGGAGACTTGGGGGAACTTTCCCAAGTCGATTTAGTGATTCGGACCAGCGGGGAAATCCGAATTAGTAATTTTCTTTTGTGGCAGGCCGCGTACGCTGAATTTTATTTCACCGATACGTGTTGGCCCGACTTTGGTCCCGAAGATTTGGATCTTGCGGTCGCTTCGTTTCAGCGAAGGGATCGCCGCTTCGGGGGAATCGGAAAGGTCTTGAAAAATGATCGCAGCGCTTTGGACAAACGAACCTGAGTTTCGCAAACGGGTCATGACCGGCTTTGCCGGCGTGTCCATGATTTTGTTGTTAGCCTATTTGGCAGGCAGAACGGGCTTGGCCCTTTTAGGAATTGCCGTCGCTTTAGGCTGCATGAACGAGTTCGTCGAAATCGTTTTCAAATTGGGTGATAAACCCGAAAAAAAATTAGTCATGATGGGCACGACCTGGTTGGTCGCCTTTGTGAACTATTGGATTCCAAGAAACGAATTCGAACTTCTGGTTTTATCGTTCTTGGGTATCTTCACGTATTTTTTGGTGACGGCTTCCCGTCACGAAGGCGATTCCTTTGTCGCGCACTTTAAAGAATTCATCTTTGCGGCGTTTGGTTTGATCTACCTGGCCTTTATTCCGCTGTATCTGCCTTTGCTGTACAGCGCCGGTTCGGGAAGTCACTGGGGAGTTCTTTTTCTGTTCGTGGTTTGGGCAACCGACACCGGTGGTTACTTCGCCGGCAAGAAGTATGGATCCCGAAAACTTTATCCAGCGATTAGCCCCAAGAAAACTTGGGAAGGCGCATACGGCGGCTTGGCTTTATCGGTGGTGATCGCTTTAATCTACAAAGTCCTGGTCTTTAGAAACATGCCTTGGGGTGCAATCGTTTTTGTTCCCTTGCTAGTCAGCCCAGCGGCGCAGATCGGTGACCTTTGTGAAAGTTTCCTGAAGCGTGCTTTTGACGTGAAAGATTCCGGACAGATTCTGCCCGGCCATGGTGGATTCCTGGATCGTTTTGACGGAATTCTGTTCAGCCTGCCCGTCATGTACGGCTGCTTTAAGATTTTTGCGAACTAAGGTTCGCGCAAGGAGGTTCTTATGTTGAACGTCATCGGTTTTTTGGCCATTTTGGGCCCTTTGGTGATTTTTCACGAATTCGGTCATTACCTTTTCGCGCGACTGTTTAAGGTCAAGGCGGAAGCCTTTTCGATCGGGTTTGGCCCAATCTTGTGGTCCAAGCAGATCGGAGAAACCAATTGGCGCGTATCTGCGATTCCATTAGGCGGTTACGTCAAGCTTCTGGGGGATTCGCCCGACGTGAAGCTGACCGAAAGCGAAAAGAAGCGCGCGCTACCCAACCAGGTGGCGTGGAAGCGTTTCTTTATTTTCTTCGGCGGACCGCTTTTCAATTTCATCCTGGCTTCGTTCATTTACATGCTGATCCTTTTGATCGGCGAACAGCATCTGACCAGCCGTGTGGGTCGCGTGGTCCGTGGCAGCTACGCCGAAAAAGTCGGATTCCAAAGCGGCGACAAGATTCAAAAGGTGAACGGAAAAGAAGTCCGTAAGTTTGAAGAAGTCTTGGTGGCTTTGAACGAAAATCCAGGGCGTGAAGTCGTGTTTTCCTTAGATCGTGCGGGTCGACCGCTTGAATTGAAGGCAACGCCGACTTCGCAAGAAGGTTACAGCATTTACGGCGAAAACATTCAGGTAGGAGAAATTGAAGGACTTCTGGGCAATGCGCGTACCGCGCAAATTGGGGTTTCGAATCCAGGTTCGGTTGCGGGCCTAGCCGGTTTGAAGACGGGCGAAACGATTGCCAAATGGAACGGCCAGGCCGTTTCGACTTGGGAAGAAATCGAAGTCTTGGGATCATCCCTAAAAGGCGGGCAGACCTTGAACCTAACGGTCACGGGTGAAAAAGGGGCTTCTCGTGAAGTGTCCCTAAAGGTGCCTGGCGATTTGAAAAAGGGTTTTGAAAATGCCCTGGGTCTTTTTTCTTCGGAAATGTTCATCGAAAAAACCGTGCCCAAAAGCCCAGCTGAAACGGCGGGAATCCAGGCCATGGATCGCTTGGTTGCGATCGCTTCAACTGAAGTGAATAGCTTCTTTTCTTTGAAAGACGCGGTTCAAAAAAGCGGCGAAAAAGCCGGCAAAATTCATGTGAAGTGGGAACGTCAAGGCAAGATGATGGAAGCCGACTTGGTTCCAACGGAAACCAAGACCAAAGATCCGATGATGAAGAAACACGTTCAGTACACGATTGGCGTCATGCCGATGTTGGTCTGGACTGAACCAGAAACCATTACCGAACGGATCTTGAATCCGTTCGTCCTTCTTTATCGCGGTACTGAACGGATGATCATTTTCAGCTACAGGAATCTGGTCACCATCGGAAAGCTGTTTACGGGCGATGTTTCGATCAAGACTTTGGGTGGACCGATCTTGATTGGAAAAATTGCGGGTGAATCCATTTCCAGGGGCTTAACTGCGTTTTTGAACACCATGGCCCTTTTGTCGATTGGACTTGGGGTCTTGAACCTTCTTCCGGTTCCGGTTTTGGACGGCGGTCACTTGGTACTTCTGACTTTGGAAGTGATTCGCGGGAAGGCACTGACCATTCGTCAGATGGAAATCATCCAGCAGGTTGGCCTTTCGCTGATTCTGCTTTTGATGGTGATCGTCTTCAGCAACGACGTTGCTCGGATCTTACCCGTCTTTAACTAGCCATGAAGTTTTTGGCTTGGGATACTTCCAGTCATTTCGGAGCGATCTGCGCGGTCGAGTCCGCGCGTGAAGGTGCGGCGGACGCCATGCCCCAGATTCGTGCCGAATTTGCATTGGGGGTCGAAGCCGCGCATTCTGAGCGTCTTCTTTGGGCCATTCACCAGACCTTGGAAGCCTGTCGTTGGAAACTTTCAGATGTCGACGTATTTGGAGTCGGGGTCGGGCCGGGAAGTTTTACTGGCCTGCGAATCGGGATCACGACCGCTAGGACCCTGGCCCACACGCTTGCAAAGCCTTTGGTTGGTTTTTCGTCGATGGCGGCTTTGGTTCGACCGATGGCCGAAACATTGGCGGTCACAGAACCCAAGACTTGGATTTTTGCGCAAACGGACGCCTGCAAGGGCGAATGGTTCACCTTGATGGGACCTGCGAAAGAAATCTTACTTTGCCGAAATGACCCGCTTCAGTGGCGAAAAGCGGTCAAAGAACAGGTGCAAGATCCTCAGGCGGCGTTGAAAGCGTTCAGTGTTCAGGTAAAGAAGGCGCGCGGAAAATGGGCTGCCTTCGGCGATGACCTTTCGGATGATGCCCTTAAGGCATTGCCCAAGAAAAGCAGGGTTCAGCTTCCAAAAAGCACCCCCCTTCGAGTCATTCCACGCTATGCGGGAATATTGACCGTTGAAGCGTTTCAACACGGCCACGACGCAAAAACCCAGGATCCGCTAGCGGTTCATCCGCGCTACTTGCGGGTTGCGGATGCTGAAAAGAACTTAAAAGAAGGTCGATTGAAGAAGAACGCGCCGACACGAAACGTGGATTTGATCGAGGCCACTGGGAAATGAGTCTTTTGGGTCAGTTGATTCCTTCTGATTCAGCAGCGAATTCATGGTTGGGACCGGTCGGTGCACTGATGTCTTCTGTCACCTGGGCCACCGGAAGTTCCGCTTATTCAAAAGTTTCAAAGGCGGCGACGCCTTTTGCCGTCAACCTGACACGGGCTTGCATTGCTTTTGTCTTGTTCACTGCGATCCATTTTATTTTTTCGGAAAATTTGGCCGCCGCATTTGATGCGATTTTTTCGCTTCAAGCGTCGAATGTCGGTTGGATGGCAGTTTCGATTCTGTCTTGCTACGTGATCGGCGACGTCCTATTTCTTCGCAGCACCCATTTTCTGGGCGTTCCAGGTGGACTAGCGATCGCTTCTTGCTATCCGATTTGGACGGCGCTGGTCGGAGCGATCTTTGATGGACAGAATCTAGGTTGGGTCAAATGGCTTGGACTTTTGGTTTCTGTGACCGGGATCGTTTTGGTGGTCTTAAACACACCCGAAGATTCGGGTTCGCACAAAAGTTCGGGTCCATCCCGTCGAAGCTTGGGAGTCCTGTTTGCCTTGGGTGCAAGTCTTTGCTGGGCCAGCAATACTTATTCGGTCGCCAAAGGAAGCCAGGGCATTTCCATTGAACTGGGAAATATGATTCGGATGTTTTTTGGAATCTTGATGATTCCCCTGATGTCCCAGGTCTTTGCAAAGAATCAGCCCCGTTTTGTCCCCGCGAAGGCGCTGAAACCGTTTCTTTGGATTTTCATCTTTGAATCCGTGTGCGGGTCGTACTTTTTTGTTGTGGGCCTTCAGAAAGCGTCGCTCGTGGTGGCTTCGACATTGGCCTCGTTGGCGCCTGTGATTGCTGTTCCCATTGGATGGATGATGCGAACCGAGAAATTTAATTTGGCTAGGACCGCAGGGGTTTTTAGTGTCGTCGTAGGGCTTTCCCTGTTGATGGGAATTCTGTCTTAACGCAGGGCATAAGTCTGGCCCAAGTCGTGTCCCATGGTATGCTGCCGGGGATGCGAAAGATCTATATTTTGCCCAACATGGTGACGACCGCGAACATGTTTTGCGGCTTCTATTCAGTGATTCTTTCCAGTCGCGGAGAATTCTTGCACGCCTCGTGGGCGATCATCGCCGCAGCGGTTTTTGATGCGATGGATGGAAGAATCGCTCGAATGGCGAAAGCGACCAGCCAGTTCGGCGTTGAATACGATTCCCTTTCAGATCTGACTTCATTTGGAATGGCTCCGGCCTTCTTGATGTATTACTGGGCGCTTCTTCCTTTTGAAAGATTGGGGTGGGTCGCAGCGTTTATGTACCTGGCTTGTGCGGCACTACGCTTGGCAAGGTTCAACACCAACACGGCAGTGGCTCCGAAGGGATTCTTTCAGGGATTGGCAAGTCCCATTGCGGCGGGGCTTCTAGCAACTCTGGTCATCTTTCAAAATGCGACGGGATTTCCAGACGCCGACAGTGAAACGATTTTTTCGACTCGGGTCTTGGGTTTGACTTCTGTTTTGCTGACCGCCGCGCTGATGGTCAGCACGATCCGCTTTCCATCCTTTAAGGAACTGAATTGGCGTTCGAAAGCGACCTTTGGCTATCTGATGATTTTGATGGTGACGTTGGTCTTGGTTGCGCTGAAACCCGAGATCACGCTTTTCGTCGTTACTTGTTCGTATATTTGTCTAAGCCTGATCTGGAACGTTTATCGGCTCTTGGCTGGAAAGACCGAAGAGGTCAGCGCTTAAGTGAAACAGAACCTTCGCCCTATGCGTATCGCAGTCGTGGGAGCGACCGGCGCGGTTGGCAAGGAAATGTTGCCCATCTTAGAAGCGCGGGGTTTTCCGGTGGCGCAGCTGGTTCCTTTTGCATCGGCCCGGTCTGAAGGAAAGGTCGTCAGTTTCAGGGGGCATGCGATTCGCTGCCAAGTTTTGAAGCCGGGTTGCTTCCAAGGCATCGACATGGCTTTCTTTGATGCTTCAGACGCCATTTCTAAAGAATGGGCACTGAAGGCAGCCGAAGCAGGCGCATGGGTGATCGATAATTCAGCGACCTATCGCATGGATCCCGACGTTCCTCTTCTGGTTCCCGAGGTGAATGGATCGCTGCTGAAGAAACGAGTCGCCGAAGCGAAAAAACCGAAGAACAAGCTGGGTGCAAAAGTAAGAATCCTTGCTGGGCCAAATTGCACGACAGCCCAATTAGTCATGGTTTTAAAGCCCATCGATAAGTTGGCTTCGATCACACGAATCGTGGTTTCGACCTATCAAAGTGTCAGCGGCGCTGGTGCTGCTGCGATGGACGAATTGGCCGCGCAGACCGTGGGGATGTTTAATCAGAAAAAACCTCAACCTAAAGTCCTGGCCCACCAGATCGCGTTCAATTGCATTCCTCATATCGGAGGATTCAAGGAAGGCGGCTACACCAGCGAAGAAATTAAAGTAGCCCAAGAATCACGAAAAATTTTGGGGCTGCCCAAGTTGAAAGTCACTTGCACTGCCGTTCGCGTTCCGACCTTTTCCTGCCATGCCGAAAGCGTGAACATCCAAACCAAGAAAAAGTTCAAAATCGCCGCTGTTCGCAAAGCGCTTGCCGCATTCCCGGGAGTGATCGTTCAGGACGACCCTTCGAAGAATATTTATCCGATGAATCAGACTTCGGAAGGCGATCTTGTGGAATCGGCTACGGGACGCGATGCCGTTTACGTCGGACGTATTCGCGAAGACGATTCGGTCCCCAATGGAATGAATCTTTGGATCGTGTCGGACAATCTTCGCAAGGGCGCCGCTTTGAACGCAGTTCAGATTGGAGAGGCACTGCTTGAGCACTTGTAAGGCTCTTTTCAGAGTTCTTGCAACGCTTACGCTTTCAACGCCGGCTTTTGCTCAGACCGTGACGTCGTACGGGGTTTCGCCCTATTCCATCGTCAATTACGGGGGCACTGAATTCCTGAACTACGCCAACGACACTTTGGCGACCACTGTGGACACCGACGACGGTTTTTACTTGTTGGATATTTTAAACGGGCCCATCAGCAACGGAAGCACAGCCGCGGCAAACCACGGCCCAATGCAGTTTGATGTATTCGTATCCAGCCCTCCTTCCGGAAGTCGGGTCATCTTGATGGTCAAAGCCGGAAGCAAGTTCATTGGAATTGCCGCTGCCGGAATCGCCGGAACGACCTTAACCGACTGCGCGACGAATCGAACCACCGGGTATTGTCACAACGTTGCAGCCGGTTACGGCGCAAACCCAAACAATGCTGCGAAGGCAGCGATTTACACTTCAGGCCAAACGATTCGACTTCAGATTTACCCTGCCGACATCTGTGCAGCCAACAATGACAGCAGCTTGGACGCTTTCTGTACAGGCGTGCTGGTCAAGACACCGTCAGCGACCACTGCGCCCACGATTGCTTTGACCGTTCATGTGGCAGCCGTTGCTTCTGACACCACTGACCCTGCATCACTGACGTTGACCGGCGGTGACACCTTTAGTCTGAAGGTCATGACCGGTGGCCCTGGGGCGGTGACCTGTGCAGCGACGCCAGGAAACACGGATTTCATTCAAGTCGGTGACGGCGTGGTCTTCCTGAACGTCGATGATGTGGACTATTCGTTGACCGCGACGGCGAACATCGCGCCCAATAAACTGATTTTTCTGGGCAATGTGGGTGGTCCACCATCCTTGGTTCCTCCGTTTTCTACGGGTGGGAACGAAATCATTACCAAAGTCGAATATACCGGAACTGGCGCAATGCAGATTGGGGGTTTCACGAACGGAACCGCCTATGACACCGACATCATGCTTCGGGACGCAGCTGGCGCATTGACTGGAACTTCGACCACTTGTTCCTTAACAGGAGTACAGACGCAGACGATCGATGGGTTCTTGGCACAGGATCGATGTTTCATCGCGACGTCTGCTTTCGGTTCAAGGAATATTTGGCCCGTCAGGAATCTTCGAAAATTCAGGGATCAATGGTTGCTGAAAAGCGATTTTGGTCGAAGCATGGTTAGGGCCTATTACCGGCAGGGTTCCAAAGCTGCGGACTGGCTTGACCGGCATGCGGGCCTGAAACCCATGGTAGCCGCACTATTGGTGCCTGTTTGCGTAATGGCCTACATCCTGACCCACCTTTGGGCGTCGGTCATTTTCTTTGGATTGATCGCTTTGAATTTTGTCGGTTTTCTAGTTCGGCGCCAATTCCTGAAGCAATTCGTAGCAAGCGCTTTGCTTTTTGGGATGCTTTCAGGATCGACCCAAGTTTTGGCGCAGGATTCGGTTTCCCCGCACATCGATCAAATCAAAGCCAAAAGTAAAATTTACCAAAGGGATGCCGAAGCCGAAGCAGAAGAACAAGCGAAAGGGACTTATACTCAGCGTGAAAAGGAAAAACTACTGAAAGAAAAGCCCCGCGACGGTTCGACTTTTGTTCCCGAAGGGTCGAGCTATACCGAAGGCCTGAAGTCGAAGATTCTGGAAAAGGAATCCGCTGATCCCAGCGAAGGCTACACGGATCGAATTAAAAAGCGCCTGATTGAAGAAGAAAAAGAACTGACCGAAGGCGGTGCCATTCAGAAAGTTCAAGACGGAAAGTCAGAATTGGAAATCAAGTACGCCGACCGCATTCGAAGCGCCATGATGTTTCGAGTCGGTGTAGCCATTGATCGAACCTTCACGGTCAGCAGCGGGGCTACGGCGGCGAATTTTTCGACCGTTTACGGATCGGGCTGGGCCCCGGATTTTCTGTTTAGCTATGAATGGCAACCGTACCACAGCGAGTGGTTTGGAAATATTGGTTTTGTTTTCGGCGGCGGTCTGGCTTTCTACGACGGCAAAGGAAGATTCCAGAATCCGCCGCCTTCAATTCCGCCAGAACTAGGGGGCGGGTCTTACGATGCCGTTTCGTCCGTGAAGTTTCGTTTTTACACCGTGCCTGTTTTTGCGGGATTGAATTACCGATTCAATCTTTTTCGCATCGTTCGTCCGTACGTCCAAGCAACACCGATGCTGCTGGGATATTGGGAAGGTCGAACGGATCGAACCAATGGCCAAAAGGGATTTTCTAAGGGCGCGATCCTTAGCGGCGGCATCGCGATTCCGATGAACTTTCTCAGCAGGAAAGAAGCAGGCGATCAGTACACTCAAAGTGGAATTCAACGCATGAGCCTGATGATCGACTTTTCAAAGCTTTTCACGATCGCTAGCGCCGTGAACTTTAACTATCAAGGAATCAGCATCGGCTTCTTGGCCGAAATGTAACGGTCATGTGGAAATACGCGGCACTGATCAATTACGTTGGAACCCAGTACACGGGTTGGCAGAAACAGAAAGGACAGGCGTCCCACGGTGGTCCTAGCATTCAGGAAATTCTGGACCTAGCACTTCGGCAGGTGACGTCGGAACCTGAAACCAAGACGGTGGGAAGCGGAAGAACCGACAGTGGCGTTCACGCCGCCGGGCAGGTTTGCCACTTTGTTTTGAAGCGCAAGGAATGGAAGACAGAAACTTTGAAGATGGGGATGAACACGAATCTTCCGCCCGATATTCGGGTCGTTGCAGTTCGTCCCGTGGCAATTGAATTTCACGCTCAACACAAAGTCGAAAAAAAGCAATACAGCTATTACTTTCAGCAAGGCCCATGCGCGATTCCGTATCTAGAGCCCTACAGTTGGTGGATTCATAAGCCGCTGGATCTAAAGGCCATGCAAAAGGCCATGGACATCATACAGGGCGAACACGATTTCTTGCCCTTTCAGGGGCGAAAGGCCAAGGCCGGGCCGACTGTTAGGACCCTTTTTGAAGCGGAAATCACTAGTGAACCCATCCATTTTCCGGGTCAAACGATGACTACCCCTGAAATCCGTCTGGTCCGGGCGCGCCTGGTCGGCAGTGGATTCCTGAAACAGATGGTCCGTGGAATCGCGGGGACCCTATTGCAGGTGGGCGAAGGACGGCGCCCCCCCGAGGATTTTGCCCATATTCTTAAGACCTTAGATCGGGGTCTGGTGGGGGCTACGGCACCCGCCAAGGCGCTTTGGATGGAGCGTATTTGGTACGACCCCAAGTGGGGCCTAAACTGGTGATTTGTCTGGAAAAACGGCGCTTTTTGACCTAGAAACGCCGCACTATGCAAATCAATGTTCAAGTAGAAAAGTCGTCGGCCGTATTGCGTAAACTGACCGTGAAGGTCCCCGCTTCTGAAGTAGCAATTCGCTTCAATCAGGGCCTGGCTGAAGTTCAGCGCACCGCCAAGATCAAAGGCTTCCGCCCTGGGCACGTTCCGATGGCCGTCGTGAAGCAGTACTACGGCGAAGACGTGCGCCACCAAGTTTTCCACAACATCATCGATGATTCTTTCCGCGAAGCAGTTCGCAAAGAAAACATTCGCGCAGTCGGTCGTCCGAAGATCGAAACGCCCAATCACAAAACGGGCACTGGCGAACACGATCACACGATCGCAGAAGACCAGGACCTGACCTACACTGCAACGGTCGAAGTCCTTCCAGAAATCGAAGTCAAAAATTACAAAGGCCTTTCGGCAACCCGTCTTCCAGTGGAAGTCACTGACAAAGACATCACGACGGTCGTGAACGGTCTTTTGGATGCGCAATCTGAATTGGTTGTGGCTGGTGAAGGTCCCGTGAAAAAGGGCGATCATGCTGACTTGAATTTCGCAGGCGGTTTGGTGACCGATAGCGGAATCGAAGAAAAGCCGGGCATGAAGGGTTCGCGTGTGATTGAAATCGGATCTGACACCTTGATCCCGGGTTTTGAAGAACAAGTTGAAGGAATGAAAAAGGGCGAAACGAAAACTTTCCGGATCGCTTTCCCTAAAGACTATTTCGACAAAGATTATGCTTCGAAGGAAGCTGAATTCACGGTTACCGTGAACGAAATCAAACAAAAGAAGCTTCCTGATCTGAATGACGAATTCGCTAAGACCATGGGTTACGAAAACGTCGCGGACATGCGCAAAAAAGCGGAAGAACATCTGACCCGTGAAAAGACCCAGGAATCCGATCGTAAAGTCCGCAGCGACCTTCTGGCAGCGTTGATTGAAAAGAACAACTTCGACTGCCCAGAAAGCCTGATTCGCGCGCAGACGAACGCTTTAGCACAGGACGCGGTCGAAAATTTAAAGCGCCAAGGATTTTCGGAACAGATGATCAACGATGCTTTGCAGACCGAATTCGAAGGTTTGAAGAAGCGCGCTGAAACTCAGGTCCGCGCAAGCCTGCTTCTGGAAGCTGTCGCCAAGAAAGAAAACCTTTCTGTGACCGCTGATACTCGGGAAGCCGAATACAAGAAAATGGCGGAACAAATGCGTGTCGATGAAGCGCAGATTCGCGACTTCTACGCCGGAAATGCTCAGCGCGCTGAAGATCTGGAATACCGCCTTAAGGAAGAAGTGGCAGTTCGCTTCCTGATGGATTCGGCCAAGATCAAGTAAGCCAAAGCTTTAGGTCGTCTTTGTAATATCCAAACGGGGTCCCGCTAGCGGGATCCCGTTTTTTTCTAGCTTCTGAATCGCATCTTGCAAAATCGAATTCGCGATTACCGTCTGTCGCCCAAAATCTTCAACAGCGTAAATCAGTTTGTAGGGTAGCCAAGATTCATGCGTGTCTGAAAGAAGCACAAAAGGCTTGGGATCTTGAAGGACTCCGGGTGCTGCCTGACAAGATTGGATCAAGGCGTCTCGAACCTTTGAATCGTTGGCCCCGTGAGGGATCCGAAAGGTCAATGCACGAAGCGGCGGATTGGCTCCGACCGAATAGTTGGTGACTTCGCCTTGAGCGACCATGCGGTTTGGGATGCTCAGGATTTCATCGCTCAGACCAACCAGCACGGTTGCTCGCCAGGAAATTTCTTCGACCCGGCCCACCCATTTTGTCGTGCCTTGACTGACTTCAATCCAATGACCGATTTCATAGGGCTTATCCAACTGAAGGGCGATTCCGGCAAAAAGGTTTCCCAAGGTGTCTTGCAGTGCAAGACCCAGGATCAATGAAAAGATCGCCGACGTCGCCAAAAGCGGAGCCAGTCGAATGCTGAAGACGTCACTTAAGATCCAGCCACCGATCAGAATGGATAAAAGAAGCGAGGAAATATTAACCAATAGGACCGGTACGCCGGTCTTCATGCTGCCGATGAAAAGGTATTCGAAAACCAGGATCCTGGCCGTGCGGACGAAAACGACTGCGCCCATGACGATGGTTGCAAAGCCCACGTAGCCCGCAATTCTGGGTGCTGTGTCGGTGTCTTCGCCGCCCAGGCGGCGAATCGCCAGGTAGGTCAAGAAAAGCGTCGTCGCTAGGACCAGATAGCCCAGCAAATTGATGAATAGCCTTTTGATGTTGCGGTGGCGGTCTTCTGAAACGTTCCGCAAAAAAACCAGGTAGATCAGGAACGCGGTCACAGCAAGTCCCGCGATGGCCAATGCCGGTTCTAAATGAATCAGGCCATCAATCTTTTCGAGCGGAATCCACGGCGTCGGTCTTGGGTTCATCAATATTCTGCTTTTCTAGTTTGCTCATCGAAACTCGGAAGCCCACGGCTCCGTGAATCAAGGTCAGGGAATTTCCTTGGGTGGGGTTGCTAAAGGAAGCGTACGAAAGTTCATAAAAAATGAACCAAGGCCGGTTTCCTTCGGCAGCAAAAAGGCTGGTTTCGTAACGTGCGCGAACATCGATGCCGTTTCCTAAATACGCAAACCGAATTCCCATCGCTTTATAATTGGAATTGATTTCTTTGGAAGCGCCCCCAAATACCAATTGCGGACCAAAAACGGACGAAACTCCGTACGCTGAATTCGGCACCAGCATTCCCCAAAGAAGTGGGCCCAGTCCGATTCGCCAATCCAGGTTCATCCACTTCAGTTTTTCCAGCGCGTAGCTTCCTTGAACGCCTACCCCATAGTAGCGAGCCAAGGGTAGGTTGCTAGCCGACGAAGAAAACGGAAGTGCCGTAAAGCGGAAAGATCCGATCAGTCGCCATTTTGGGTGAACGGGCATCATGTAGTCACCGACCAACGCCAATCCGAACTGGGTCGTCGAAATATCAAACGGTTGTTCCGAATAGTTCGCAAAGTCGAATGCTGCGCCCAAATTCAAACCAGGCTTCGACGAACTTCCCAGTTCAGCGTCTTCGACTTTGACCCTCATCATGAAGGAAACTTCTGATTTTCCCTTTTCACGAAAAAGGCCGATCGGATCCCCACTGACGCCAACGACGCTTGCGCCCTGATTCAATCTTCGCGCGGGATCCAGCGATTTAACGCCCCTGGGTACTTTTTCGGGGACTAGCGGAGAATCAGGAGCCGGAAACCATTCGAACTGCTTAGGCATCCAGAAGTACAGATTCACTTTTCGGTTCTTGCCCGTTCCGCTGACCTTGCCGTCATACGGCCAATCGTTCGGAACGGGTTTACCAGTCGGATCAAAAAATTCGATAAAGACGCGAGACGGCTTCGGCACGACTTCGCTGCTGTCAGTTGAAAGACCTTCAGGAACTGCTGGTGATGGTTCTGAAGTGGGCGACGGCGATGCTGATGGACTAGCGATGGGCGACGGAGTGGGCGACGCTTCGGGGGTCGACGCCGGATCTTGGGCCCATGCGAAAGTTGAAAGTGAGTAGACTGCGCCTGCTAGTGTGATGAAACGAATCGGCATCCCTTAGGTTTAGGATACTTTAAATTCGTAGGATTTCATTAGTTTTGACGCAATTGGGTTCTCAATCTTCCGAGTTGCGGCAACCAACCACACTTCTTCGCTGATATTGGAAAGAGTCCCTAAGCTAACCAGCTTCTTTTCTTCAATCAGTTCTCGAGCAGCGGCTTCCGCGATGGGAATCAGGCCAACTCCGGCTGTGCCCAAAAGCTTCTGTACCGCAGTATCCTGTGTTTCAGCCACAATGTCGGGCGATATTCCGTTGATCTTAAAGAAGTGGTCCATGTCGTGGCGAAGTTTGCTGTGAGCAGTGGGCAGAATAAAAGACTGGCCGTCCAGCGACTGCGGAAAGTTGGCCTTCAAGTTTTTCGAATCTTTGCTGCCACAAACAATGACGTCCAATGAAGCAATTCTTCGTGAAACAATTCCTTTTTCTTCGGTGACCGGAGCAGGGAAGTTCGTCAGAAGTAGATCCAGTCGATGTGCGTTCAGTTCGCGAAGAAGTTCATCGCCTTTGCCTTCAAGAATAGAAACTGAACAAACACCCGTCTGATAAGCGGCAAGAACCAGGTTCTGAATGATCGCTTTAGGTATGCTGTCCAGAGCGCCAATCTGGACGTGGATGCGATTTTTTGAAAGTCGATCATGAATGGCTTCGACCATTTCATTGCCCATTTTGAAGATTTCGTTCGAGTAGTTCAGGGCGACTCGACCCGCTTCAGTCAGAACCAATCTACGGTTTTTTCGCTCGAAAAGTTTTTGCCCCAAAGATTCTTCCAACTGCTTCAACTGAGTACTGAGTGTGGGTTGTCCCAATCGGAGCTTTTTTGAAGCGTTCGCGATCCCACCTTCGGTGGCGATGGTGCGAAAATAGTAAAGGTGATGGTAGTTCAGCCAGTGGGTCATCATGGAAAGCACCCTATGGGATACTTCCTTTAAAACAAAGATTTTTTATCAAATATTCTGGAAACTAGAATGATTCGGTTTGATCAAATTCCAGACAGGTGCCTGACATCGGGTCAGATTTTCCAAGCTTGGTTATAAAAAACGTTAATTTGTTCAATAAGTTACGACGATCGGGATCCCTGAATTCGATGGCACAACGGCTGCAATAACTAGATACAACAATTTGAAAGCTTGTTCCTGACCCCCCTTCCCCCTAACCCCTAAGGAACAAAGAAAAGGCCAGGTTCCCCCCCACCTGGCCTTTTCGCTTTTTTATCGGCGGATTGAATTCTGTGTCGCGAAATTCTTAAAAAGTTCGGCGCTAGGTCGAGCCCGGCGGTTCAGCGTCGAATAGTCCACTTCAAAAAGACCAAAGCGCGGGCCGAAGCCGTGGATCCACTCGAAATTATCCAAAAGCGACCAATGGCAATAGGACTGAACGGGGACGCCGGAATCAATGGCCCGGGCAACTGCTTGCACATGGGTCCTTAAATAGTCTTGGCGCTTCAGATCAGTGGCGTCGTCGACACCGTTCTCGGTGATCAGAATAGGAAGAGAATACTTGCGATAGGCCTGCTTCAGAATCTTTTCCAAACCATCTGGATAGCTTTCCCAATTGGCGGGCGAATACATCCTTTCTAGGAAGTCTCCATCGGAAGGCTTGGGCTTGCCCTTCGCTGCGCGCATCACAGCGCCCGAGTGAATCCGGTCGCGAGTGTAGTAGTTGATTCCCAAGTAGTCTTGGGTGCCACGCAGGCCCTGGATTTCCACATCGATCGACACCATCTGCGGAATCTTCATCTTCAAACGGCCCGTTTTCAGCGCATTGGGAAAAGCCCAGTTCCAAGCATCTTCCAGAATCTGTGCGGTCAGCTGATCCACCGGGTTCAGCTTTCGCTTCGCTTGGAAAAGACGAAGGTGGTTAGCGGTTCCGACTTGAACTTCAGTCTTCGACTTCTTTGCTTCTTCCTTTAGTGCCGCATAAGCGGCCGCATGCGATTTCAAAAGGCCGATCAACACCGGCGCAATGTCTTGCATCGGGCGCTTTTCTTGGGGCGGGACATTCCCAAGAAAGTAGCCGCCCATGATGTGAACCATGGGTTCGTTGATGGTAATGAAAAATCGAGCTTTTGGGGCAATTTTCGATCGAACCAGACGGGCGAAATCGGCGAATGCCTTAGGGGCACCTTCCCACTCCCAGCCGCCTTTGTTTCGAAACCAAAGCGGTGAAACAAAATGATGAAGGGTGATCAAGGGTTCAATTCCAGCGGCTTCAAGCTGAAGCACTTGATCTTGATAATGTTTCACTTCGGCAGCGTCGATGACCCCTTCCTTTGGTTCGACCCGGGACCATTCCACTGAAAAACGATAGCTGTTCGCACCGATGCTTTTCATCAGAGCAATGTCTTCCGATACACGCGTATAAGAACCCGCAGCTAGTCCTGACTTCTGCCCGCCCGAAATCGCGCCGGGTTGTTTTTCAAATTCCCACCAATCGCTATGGACATTGTTCCCTTCGATCTGATGTCCGGCGGTGGCCGTGCACCATTTGAAGTCCTTTGGAAACACGATGGTCTTGGGTTTTGCTGCATGCGCAAAGGGATTCAGCGCGAAAAAAACCAAAATTCGGGCAACTTCGATTGTCATAAAGTACTTCCTAGCGCGCGCGGTCCATCAAAAGTCGAACGGCCGGCAGATCAGCGGGTGCCCATTCGTAGTGCTTCAGGTCTTCAACCATCGCCCATTCTACGCGGTCGTGGCTTTCAAAAATCGTTGGGACTTCAGATTCTTCGCCCAGTGAACAAAGAAAGACGTCCATTTCGATTTCACTTTGTGGGTACCGGTGCTGGATCTTGATCAGGTTTTCTTGAACCGACACGGTCTTCAATCCCAATTCTTCATTCAATTCGCGCTTCAGGCACTGTTCAGAAGTTTCGTTCTTTTCGATCTTCCCGCCCGGGAATTCCCAAAAGCCTTCCAAATTCTTACCCGGCTTTCGACGCGCAATCAGGATGCGACCATTGCAAACAATAGCCGCTGCAGCGATCCGGTACTTGGGAAGTTTGGGCTGTGACATTTCTTATCGTATCGCAGTTGAAACTGGCAAAATCAACCCCTGTTTGCTAACAAAACGCCCATGGATTTCAACTGGTTAGACCGACTTCAGGCCGAAGGTTTCGCGGTCGTCGATGATTTCTTGGATGCCGACGTAGCCCATGGCCTTTGGCAATCCGCAAGGCGTTTGAAATCGGAAGGGCGCTTTCGTGGCGCCGGCATCGGCCAGGGTTCTGACCACCAGGTTCAGAAAAGAATTCGTGGCGATGAAGTCCTTTGGTGGGATGGCAAAATGGGTCCGATCGAATCGAAGTTTTCAGATCGATTGACCGAAGTCAAACAGGCCATCAATCAAGATTGGTTTTTGGGTCTTTGGGAATGGGAAGGGCATTACGCCTGTTACGCGCCCGGGACGTACTATGAAAAGCATGTGGATCCGTTTCGCGAAGATGATTCGCGCGTGCTTTCGACGATCACCTATTTGAATCCGGATTGGCAAAAAGAAGATGGGGGCGAATTGGTGATTTATCCAACTTCGCATCCCGAAGGCCTTAAGATCGAACCCAAGGCAGGACGCCTGGTTGTTTTCTTTTCTGAAAAACTTCCTCACGAAGTCTTGAAAACCAGGCGCGACCGCTACAGCATCACGGGCTGGTTCAAAAAACGGAAGGTTCAACGATGAAAGCCACAGCGGTAAGAACACGCATTTTGAAGCGGGGCGAAGATCTTTTTGATTTCATCGTGGAAGGCACGCGCCCACCGTCGGACGCAAGCATTCTGGCGGTCACATCGAAGATCGCTTCGATTGCCGAAGAACGAATCGTTCCAAAGAAGGATATAGAAAAGCTGGACCTGATCAAGCGTGAAGCCGATGTCTATCTGGGCGAGATCATGGCGGGCGTTTCGTTGACCATCAAGGAAGGGCTTTTTATTCCGTCGGCGGGAATTGATGAATCCAACGCGGATGGTGAATATTATATTCTGTATCCCGAACGGCCAGCTGATTTGACCCGCCTTCTTTGGACCAGACTTAAAAAGCATTGGGGCTTAAAGAATTTTGGATTGATTTTAACCGATTCGCATACGCACCCGTTGCGCCGTGGGGTGACGGGAATTGCACTTTCTTCATTTGGATTTGACCCGGTTCACGAATTGGTGGGCGAACCGGACCTTTTTGGAAAACCTTTCAAGTACAGCGCCGTCAACGTCGTGGATTCTTTGGCGACGACGGCGGCCCTGATGATGGGTGAAGGAAAAGAATCAAGTCCGCTGGCTTGGATTGAATCGGCACCTGTGCGCTTCAAAGATGTTCCTGAAACCCAAGTCTCGATTGCGATGGAAAAAGATCTTTACCTTCCGATTTACAAATCCCTGATCGAGAAATCCAAGCGATGAATCCCGTCAAAGTAGGCCTGATTGGCTATGGACTTTCAGGGCGCGTCTTTCATGCACCTTTCTTGAAGAAGCTTCCTGAATTTCAAGTGACCCAAGTTTTTTCATCGCGTGAAAAAGAAGTACGCTTCGATTTTCCAGACGCCTCGAAAACGAAATTGGCGGCGTCGGTTGATGACCTATTGAAAAGTGATGTGGATTTGGTCGTGATCACGTCTCCGAATACGGAACACTATTCGCAGGCGAAGGCCGCGCTTCAGTTGGGCAAACATGTCCTTTTGGAAAAGCCGTTTGTCGCAAAGTTATCCGAAGCAGAAGAATTGATGGCCCTGGCAGAACAGAAGAAAAAGGTTCTGTCTGTCTTTCATAATCGCCGCTTTGATGGCGATTTCATTTGGATGAAGGAAGCCTTGCGTGGCGGACGTTTCGGTGACTGGACTTTTTTTGAAAGTCGATTTGATCGCTTTCGTCCCTTGCTTCCAGCCGTCGAACAACGCCGGTGGCGCGATCAACCCTTATCCATGAGCGGAGTCTTCTGGGACCTGGGACCCCATCTGATTGATCAAGCCATTTGCCTTTTAGGTTTTCCCAAAGACATTCAGCTTCGACTTTTATTTCAACGCGCGGGGGCCACGGTGGACGATGGTTTCATTCTGCACTTGGGATATGGAAATCAAAGCCATGGGACGTCGAAGCTAGCTGTCTTAAGCGCGGGTTCGGTAGTCGCCTTTCCAGAATTTCGCATGCGACTGGATGCGGCAAAAGGCGGAGCGCAGATCATCGGAATGGATGGTCAAGAAGAGTCCCTTCGTACGGGTCAGGGCCAGGCGATACGGCAAAAACTAAGAACTTTTGATGGGGATTCCAACCAGGAATCTGATATTCCAGTGGGAGATTACACGCAGTTTTATCAAGGGATAGCCGAAGCCATTTTGTATGGCAAAGACGCACCCGTTACGGCCCAGGAAGCCGCCGATGTGGTCCAGATCATGGAGTTAGCAATTCGGTCGCATCATCTGGGTCAAAGACTGCCGGTTCGATCGTTGTAAGGGGGCGACCATGCTGGGAACACTTTGGGTAGTCTTGGGAATCGGGATTCTTGCCTGGTCGAATGCACCTGCAACAGCGCCCAGAAGTTATGCCGATTGCGAAGCGCTTTTTGCAACACGACCCGCGACCATTCAAGACGCGGCTGATTGCTACGAAGAAGTAGCCACCGCGGCAGCCTTGGCAGGAGATTCTGCACTTCGGTTGAAGTCGCTTCAAATGCGAGCAGAAGCTTCGGCATGGGTCGCGATTCGCGAGAGCGACAAAGCCAAAAGATCAGGTTCGATTTCTGCGGGCCGCAAAACAGCCGACTTGATGATCGCGGAATTCCCGAAAGATTCGGCAGGCTATTACTGGCGCGCGGTCTACGTTTCTCGCGATGCCTATGAAAAAGACGTGGGCGCATTGATTCCGCGAGAAACTTTGCGTGCAGTCCCGGGAATCAAGAAAGATTTGGTTCAGGCCATGAACTTGGGTCCTGAAGTCCATGGATTCGGTCCGAACCGAGTCTACGGATTGATCTACGCTCAAATGCCAGCTTTGGTTGGGGGCGATAAGAAAATTGGCGAAGACCATTTGAAGAAAGCATATGCAGGAGCACCGCGCTTTTCGGTCAACGCCCTAGAACTAGGTCGTTTCTACAAAGACGAAAAACGTTACGCGGATGCCAAAGTGGTCCTTGCGGACTTGGTTTCTTTGACAGCCACACAATTCGATTCTACGCGGATTCCCGAAACCGCCGAAGATCAAGCGGAAGCCCTGAAGATTTGGAATGCAATTCCCTAGATTTTTGATTCTCAGTATTTCAGTGCTTGGTTTTTTTGCGAGCACCGCGAATGCGCAGCTTTTCCCGAATCTAGTCGGTGAAACGCTGGGGACTTTGCCCAAATCCAGGTGGATGGTTTCTGTCGCGCAAGTCAACGGAGCAATGGAAAGTCGTTTCACCGCAGACGGCACGAACCAGTCCTTTTCATCACTTTTTAACCGCCAAGTATCCTGGGAACAGGTCATCAGCGATCGTCCCGAAAGAAAAGAACAAGTCGCGGGTCTTTTGATGGCGAATGGGGTGGATCCGTCTTCGCAGGCTGGCGCGGTCAATGGCGAATTCGTCGGACGAATGACTTCTACAGTTCCGGTCTTGGGTTATGGCGTGAATGATCGGTTGGGGATTTTTCTTGCGCTACCTGTTTTGAAGTTTGAAGTACGAAGCGGTGCTGGCTTTCTTTCTTCACAGTCGACCCAAAAGTTGATTCAGAATCTGGAAGCTTCCGGTCAGTTTTCGACTGCACGTGAATTTTCAGCCAATTTCCAATCCAGTTTTTCTAAACAGCTGGCGCGTGCGGGATACACGATGGATTCGTCGTACACGCAGACATTCTTGGGGGACCTTCGCGCGGAAATTCCGTATGTCGTTCGCGGAACTTCAAGGTCGGTTGAATTGACTTGGACACAAACGGTGGTAGCGCCCACTGCGCAGCAGGCGCCCGTTTCTGAATTGTTTGGGTTCTTTGGCGGACAAGGTCGCTGGATGCTGGGAAGCCGCGCGATTGCAGGCTACACACCCCCATCGGTGCGTCGGCTGGGTTTTGTCGGTAGCCTAGGGGGGCTGGTGCCGTTTGCCACCCATCGCGCAATGAGGGTCGGTCCGGTGGGGACCACGGATCTGATTTCGGATGTGGACCCGAACACGCGCGTTTCTGGGGGACTGCAGTACCAGGCTTATCTTTCGACCCACTATCAACTGAACCGAACTTTCAAAGCGCGCGTTTCGTATCAGTTTCAAGAAATCTTGGATCGAACCTATTCGGGAACCCTATTTTCCGCGCCCAGGTATGAAGAAATGTCCCGAGGGTCGGGCGAAAGACTTCAAAGCTTCCAAGCTGCACTTGAAATCAACACGATCCAGGCTTTTTTAAGTGGCGATTTTGTGATGCCTGGGATGTTGAACTTGGCCGCGGCCTTTCCAGTCAGCGGGAAAAATAGTTTGTCGTCGACGGCATGGATGATTCAGGGGGCGATGTTTTTCTAATGAAGAAAATTCTGGCCCTTTTCATTTTTTCGACAATCTTAGCGGGCTGCTCGAAGCTTTCGACGGACCTTCGCGAGCCACGCGTAAAGACCGACCTGACCGCACAGAAAGAACCGTTTGCGGTTTTACCAGAAACCCTTCGTGGAAAGGCGATTCGCGATTTCGTGACGATCGTTTTCAAAAAAGGTTTTGATCGCACACGGTGGCTTCAGGTTTTCGACAAAACCAAAAGCCTTTCGAAGATTCGAAATGACCTAATCGTTTTGGATGACCGCCTAACTGAACTGGAAACCGACGGGGGCTTTGACCGCGATTCCAAGCTTTGTACACCGTACGACGCAACTGATCCCGTTCGCTTTGAACAGCCAGACGACTTAAAAAGTTGCCTTCAAGATACGAAATTAACCCTTTATGCGGATATGGGGATTGTCGTCGAAGACATTCGGCAGAACGACGCGGCCTTCATCATGGTTTTGGATGAAACCTATAAGTGCGGTTTTTCAAACCAGTCTGCGGTCACGCATTCCTGCGACGTATCGCCCAACAATCGCAAGACCCAGGAACGGCTGGGCGGGTTGCCCGACGTCACGACCGCCTGGTTTGTACAAAAACCCACGGCCGCCGATATTTGGATTTATCCGTGGTTAGAAGCACGTACCCGTTCGACCGAAGATTCTCCTGGAAAGTTTGAACTGACGTACCGTTTGCGCGCTGAAGCCGCCTATTTGCACAGTTTGAAATGGGTCGGAGAAATTGAAGTCAGTGATGGGTCTTTTTTCACGACCCCCGGGCAGCCAGGCGTCGTCATCGACCACGATCGTTTCGGCTACACTGAACTGACGATCCGAAAATAGGCCAAAAAAAAACGGGCCGACTGTTTCCAGTCGACCCGTTTCAATGAATAGCTTGTTCAGCTTAGAAACGACCGCGAGGGCCGCCACGTCCGCCGCCTGCGCCGCCGCGAGGGCCGCCGAAGCCGCCTTCACGTGGTTTTGGAGGAAGAGCTTCGTTGACACGAAGAGTGCGTCCTTCGTAGTCAGCGCCGTTCATGCGGCTGATTGCAGCTTGTGCTTCTGCGTCCGACGACATTTCGACGAATGCAAAGCCTTTGCTACGGCCGGTTTCACGGTCAGTGATGATTTTTGCAGATTCCACAGTGCCGCACTCTGCGAATGCGTCCTTTAGGACGTCTTCAGTAGCGGAAAATGGAAGGTTACCAACGAATAGTTTTTTGCCCAAAATAGGCCTCCTAGTTCAAGTTATCCGGTAGTGCCGGGCGCACGCCATCTACTTACCATTCGCACCCGAGACAGCAGACTCACGCAGAGACCAAGAACTAAGGGCTACAAGTAATCGCAGAGACCCATCCAGCCTAGCATGCACAGCGTAAAACGGGCCATAGGAATTTTTTAAATTTAAGTCTATGTAATTAATGGGTTTTTACTTTTTATCGCCGGGTTCGCCACCGCCGCGAAGCACAAGACCCACAAAAAGGTTACGAAGCTTTGTGCTAGTTCCCCCAGGCAGAGTCCCAGACGCGCTGTCGGGGAAAGTGTGCTGCTGGTATTCGGCGCGAAGTCCAACAGTGCTTTTTCCATTCTGAGAAAGCGCTAGATCACATCCGATTCTCCAAAAGTAGCCGTCTAATGAAGCGTTGGATCCGAAAGAAAAGACTGTGTCGCTAAGCCCAGCGCCCACGTACGGGGAAATCGGAAGTCCAGGGATGTCAAAGGCAAGGTTTCCGGCCAATAGCGACCAGTTACTAAAATCGTTTGCTCGCCCCGTTTGACTGGTCTTGGTTCCCACGTAAGCAAAGTAAAAGTGCGGGGTGTATTCCAATCGTACATTTCCAAGGTCTAAACCCAACCCCACGGCAAAACCCAAAGACAAACCACTGTCTAAAGACGTGGAATAGGATCCGGCCGATTGCTTAAATAGGCCGTTCCAACCACCAAGTGAAAGGCTGGCCGTGCCCCCTTGGCCAATCTGAGCGGCTTGGGCGCCGGTTGAAGCCAAGATTCCTGCGATGATCCAACTGATTCTTTTCATTTACGTTCCGATCTATTGTGCGGCCGTGTTGTCCAAAGCGAAATTCACGCTGTCGACGATTTCCCATTCCTTTTGCGCCGATGACGAATTGGAAGGGATGTTGAAAGTCTTAAAGGTGCCATTGCTTCCGCTGGTATTGTCCATGCGCCCTGCGGGTTCGCCGGCTTCCCAAGCGTAGCTGGTATTGCGGTCGACGAAGGCACGGATGGTCAGGTTGGTATCGTTATCCACGCACATCTTGTACGGAACGGTCGGAAGCGCCTGCATGTTTTCGATCGTAGATGTGTCCGAAACCGTCGTGAATCCATCAGCTGAAGCCTGAACCACCACGCGGTCGGTGGCCTGTGGGCTGACCGTGGTTTCATAACTGATGTGGCCGCGAAGGTTGTCTCCGTAAATGGCGCAGCTAAAGCTGTTTCCACAGCCGTAAAGGGCCGCTGAAAGGGTCAAAAGGGCGATCAATGGTTTCATAACCCAGATGGAATGATAGATTCCAAGGCTTTGCAAGGGGTTAGCCGCAGTACTGTTCCAGATTTCAGTATTGCATGACCCGAAACCATAGGTTAAACGTAGCGCCTCGTTCAGACCTCAATGCGGACTCGTAGCTCAGTTGGATTAGAGCATCGCACTACGGATGCGAAGGTCGTAGGTTCGAACCCTTCCGAGTCCGCCACTTTTCTCCATACAACGAATTAAATTACATCACGTACCAGTAGTGGTACTCGATCCAATGAAGCTTGGAGTCCTTTTCATAGGGCCTGACGATGAATTCAAGGTTGTTGGGATCGTGGTATTTCGCGCAAAGAGTGCGTCCGCCTTCGTTCTTGCATTCATGCGGCCTCTTTTCGTCCCTCATGAGTTCTTCTAGCATCGATGCCTGCTTTTTTCCGTGCGCGGAAAAAGGAATCTTTGAATAGGAAGAGAGAGCCAGTTTCCAGATGTCGTCGGTTTTGGTCAGGTCGATCGTTTCGCTGGTGACTAGAAAGAAATTGTAACCAAAATGAGAACACCCCGTTTGTTCGGCGGCGAATTCAAGAATTTTGACCGGGCTTGGTGTTGCAGGCTGAAGCACTTCATAAAGGGTTTTGAGGGCATTCTTTTTCACGGAAAGAACTTTTAAAGACGGCGAATCGCCATCCAGAAGTGGAATCGATTCCTTTGGACCGTCGGATTCAGTGCCATCCGCGTTCATACACCGACCGGTAATCTTGATCTTTGCGTATTCCCCAGGGGCGTAGGATACGTCTTCTTTGTAGTCCGGTGGGGGGATGATTTTTGAAGTCGAGGTGGCTACTTCCGAAGGCGCCTGGGCCGATGGTGGCGTGGTCTTCATGAATTTCGAAACCGCGTCACAGGAAAAAAGAGTCAGCGAAAGAAGAGCGATCAGAATTTGTTTCATGAGCCGATTTTAAACTCTTCCCAGAATTCCGCGACAGAAACTTAGAAGGACCGTAGACTCTCAAGGCATGAGTCGAAATGCGGTCCCAGTACTGTCTGAAAAATTGAAGGCAGCGTTGCATCAAGCTGCTGTGGCCGAAGTTCAGGCGATTGCCATCTACCAGGCTGAAGTCTTTTGGATCAGAAAGAAGGAACGCGCGCAGATTCTTCAACAGATTTTGGTCGAAGAGCGATCCCATGGGTCGTTTCTGGCCCATTGGAGCCGGCCAAGTCCTTCAGTGATAGTCTTCAATCGAGTGTCAGGATGGGCGCTTGGAACTTTCCTAGCACTTCTGCCTTGGTCGTGGCTTTGCCGGATTCAGGCGTGGGCGGAAACACAGGCCCAGGAAATCTACCTGCGGGCAATGGAAGTCGCGAAGTCAGAAGCCTTAGGTGAAGACCGTGACGACCTGATTCGCGGACTGCTTCATTCAGCCGAATCCGAAGGCATGCACAGCAATACCTTTAAAGCGCCCCAAAATTAGAAGGCCGCGACAAAATCCGAAAAATTCGTAAAACACCGGTGGCTTTGTGCTGATTCGATGACCTTTAAAATCAGGTCAGCGACCAGCTTCTTGCGGTTCTTTCCGGTACCGCGAAATCCGTTTTGTTTTGAAATCGGCAAAAGCGCACCTACAACTCCGTAGCTGTAGCTATTCACGTAAAGATCCGATTTTTCGATCAGTGCAAAAGACTTGTCGATCGTGACGGTCTTTCCAGACTGACTTTCGTTTCCGTACACTGAATAGGCCATGGCGCCGTTTGGAATCTTGTCAAACGCGTCCGCCCACTGAATCACGTTCCAGCCGCTTTGGGTGAAAGCGTCGATGACCGCAGGGTCAGCAGTTTCTTCTCCGTGAACATAAAGATCGCAAGATCGCGCCAAGAATGGCTTCACAGATTTGCCCGCTTTTTGAATAAAGTTTCCAGGAAAAGTGGTTCCCGAAACGGTGACAAATAGGTCAGACGATGCAACGCCTGCGACTTTGGTCGGTGCCGGCGTAGCGGTAGGAAGTTCGGTTGAACCAAATGGTACGCAGTTTAACGATTCGATTCCATCAACACGGCTTCCGGTCATTTCGGTTTGATCCACCCAGTAGCTACCGGTTCCTTTGTTTCGGAATTCGAAAAAATAATCCTTTCCATCTGATCCGGGGATCGTGATTTCCTGAATGGATTTCAGGGTCGACTTTTGGATTCGATCCAAGACGGATGGGTCGACTGAAACGGACCCTGTTACGGTTCTGCCGCTGCGGGCGTAGACCTGTGAAAACTGAATCTGAATCGTTGGCGTGGGTGCAGTCAGTCCGGCGGAATTGATTGCAAAAGTGAAATCGCTAAATCCGTGGAAAACCGTGTTGCAATTCAACCATTCCGCAGGATTGGCGAATGCTGACGTACCGGTCAACAAGGCCATAACGGCCCAAAAGGAATTGATCTTTTTCATATAGCTGCGCGATTAGCACGCAGCGGCGGCATGGGTCAATGATAGGGTCTGAGCATGCGTACGTTATTGGTTATTCTAGTGTTTTTGCTGAAGCCGTTTGCGGCAGTTGCCGCAAGCACCTGCTATGGCACGGCTGAAAATGGCCGTTTAAAGGATGCGGTTCAACTGCCCGGCCGCGGAAAGAATTTTCAGACTTATAGCAGTCTGGGGAAATGGATAGGTCGAACCTATGTTCATGACCTGGCCTTTGCCGTTATTTTGGATGCCTATCAAAGTTTAGAAACGAAGACGCCCGACGTGAAGTATGTTTTTGGAGAAATGGGCTGGAAGGACGGCGGAAGTTTCAAACCGCATCGGACCCACCAGACGGGACTTTCAGTCGACTTCATGACCCCGGCTAGAAATTCGAAAGGTGAATCGGTCCCCTTACCGGGATCCCTTTTGAACAAGTTTGGGTATTCGATCGATTTTGATGAAGTCGGATCTTATCAAGACCTGCGGGTCGATTTCGAAGCCCTGGCCGAACACTTGATTGCATTACAGAAAAGCGCAAAGAAGTTTGGGATCGGAATGGGCGACGTGATTCTGGATCCAAAGTTCACTGAAATCATGAAAAGAACAAAGGCTTGGACAACGGCAAAGCCTGAAATCGCTTTTTTTCCGCACAAGCCCTGGGTTCGCCACGACGAGCACTTTCATGTGGAATTCTACGCGCCTTGCTTGCCGCTTTGATGCTTGTCTAAAGGCGTTTCATCACGGTGTAGCCAGACATCTTTAGGGCATCATCAATCACTTTTTTTGGGATCAACGGCAGAATCCACTTCACCCACTTAGGCATCGGTGGCGTTCTTTTGAATTCGACGACGATGTTCAAAAAATGGACCGTTTCCTTTTCTGTCCAGCCATTCGCGTTGAAGAAGCCAAACCAGTTTTTGGGATAAAACTGAAACGGAGAATTTTTCATCGCGCGAGTTCGGGTGTTCGCTTTCAGGTGGCGGTAAACACGGGGATCAAAATATTCAGAAATCCACGCCTGAAACTGCGGTCGCTTCAGAAGATCTTCGGCCAGTTCCGAAACCTGAGTTTCATTTAAGTACGGGATCAGTCCTTCAGTAAGGACCAGGACTTTTTCTGCTTTTGGAAGAACAGTTTTGAAAAAGGCGTCACGTTGGGTTCGATTCGCTAAATCCAGTTCAACCTGGGTCAATCGGCATCTTGGGGTTTCGTTGGCCAGGATCTTTTTTTTGTGCGCCATGATGCTGGAATAGTCGACTTCGACCCAATCCAGATTTTCGGGAAGATTCATGCGATAGGGGCGGGCATCCAGGCCGGCACCCAGGTTCAGAACGGCATCTGTGCCTTCTTGAATCGCCTTTTCGATGAAGCGGTCGATGATTACGGTTCGGGATACCACGGCCCATTCGGTGTAGCGGCTGAAGTCGGGCATGGATTCTGAAATTCTTTTTCCGTGTTCACCTGCTAGCCTTGCCGCAAAGGGATCACGGAAAATTGCGTCGGGACGCTGGGATTCCTTGGCCCGAAAATAGGCGACCCAGAACGAAGTATCCGAAACGTCTTGAATGGGAACTTCAGGACTTAGAACAAATACCCCACGGACAATCCGGTCTGTGCATTGCTTAGGCCCTTGGTCATGAAGTAAGAAACTTTGAATCCGCAGTACAAGTTTTGATGATTCGAAAAGAAGTAATCAAAGCCGGTCGAAGCGCGACTTGAAACTTGCGACGAATTCACGGCGCCAACCGATCCATCTTCCAAGATCTGGTTCTTTAACGAAACCAAAGTCATTCCTGCTTCAGCTTCCACCCACGGCTTCACCCGGAAGTTTCCAACCAGGCTAGATCCTTGATACCGAAATCCCAACATCGCGGGATAAAGAAGCTGGTAGCCGTTTTTCGCAGAACGGGTTGCCAAGAAAGAAACCGTGGGAAGCGAGACTCCCATCGCCAATTCTTCAGACAAGAAAGTGCGAAGTTGAATTCCAATCAGCGCTTCGGATGATCCGATTCCCGCTTCGTTCTGGGATGCCGAATTGCCGATTCCGCCCAAGGTGGCGCCGTTGATTTCGGCAGCCCATGCATTCTTCAAATTGCGGGCAGCGGTCGGTTCAGGGCGAAGAACGGGGACTTGGCTTTCGGACCGTTGGAACATCGGGGCAGGTGCGGCGACAACGGGTGCCGAAGGCGGAACGTAAGCAGGCGCCGAAGGCGGAACGTAAGCCTGAACTGTAGGGGCCACGTACGCCGGAGCCGCTGGAGGCACGTACGCAGGTGTCACAGGAGCCACTGGCTTGTCTTGAACCAGAACCACAGGCTTCACTTCGATGGGTTCGAAAGGTTTTTCAGGCTGTTCAGCGGCCTGCGCAGGTAGCGGATTGGATCCAAACTTTGCATTTGGGTTGAACGCTTCCAAATATGGAAAGTCCGAAGCCGCCTGCGCGGTCTGGGCAGGATACTTGGTCCCGACTTTGTCCTTCTTATTTTTCGAAGCGGCCGAAGCCACGTTTAAAGAAGTGACTTGAAATGCAGTGAACAGAACCAAACCCAATCCATAGGAAATGTTTTTCATGCCCCGATCATATGGGACGTTTTCGGGTTTGTAAAACTTCGACCATTTGCATTATTGCGCGGAAAGCGAGACTGGGATCGGCTCGGCTCGCGACTCTGCGCAGCTTTGGTGACAAATCACACGGTGCGTCCGTAAAAGGAACCCTGCGGGGCTCCAAAGGGGTTCACCTTGAATCAAGACCGGGCTTTTATCGGGATAGTTTCCCTGGCGAATTTTCAGGCCTGCGCTCGCAATGGCTTGGGTGGACTGATGGTGCAATGTCCATTTTTGCGAAACTCGGTGGATGCTTGCCAAGAACGCAAGACCGATGCCGACAGTCGTCAAAGGGATCAGCCACTTTTTTCGAAAACCTTTTAGAGAATCCCAACCCAACACTGCGATCGGAACGACTGTCCAAAGAGATCCGTAAAGAAATCGACCTTCTTTATGAGAAATCGCGCTATGAACCAAAAAAGGAATGGCAAAAAGTCCAAGTAACGGCCACGCCTTTCGCTGCTGAATCAGCGATTTTCTACTGAACGCAAACAAAGCGATGAAAAAGGGAAACCAAGACCAGTATTTTCCGACTTCCGTGATGTAGCGATGCCAAGGATCAGAGCCATAGTCCCTGGCAGCACCATTACGAACCACGTTGTAAAAAATGTAGTTTTGAAAGGGGGCCAAGAAGTCGACTTGGGTCAAAGCGGATTCAAGCAATCCAAAGCCGACTATGGAAGCCCCGTAACCCAAGCTCAAGAAGACGACTTCGTATCGGTTTGTTGTCCCCAATAGAAATGGAAGAAAAGCCAAACAGGTCTGAGGCCGCACAAAGAAAAGCGCACCGATGATCAAACCGATTCCGATAAAGCGTTTACCCCGAAAATTTTCCTGGTTCCAAAGAAGAAGCGCGCCCGCAAGTCCGGCAGCTTCCAGTGAATAATCCATGATCCGAACGGATTGAAAGACCAGTTCTGGCCAGAAGGCGACCCCACAAGCGGCCATCAGCGAAAGACCGGACTTGGGTTTCAGTTTTTCAATCACCTGATAGGTCGCAGCGACCAACGTTAGCGAAAGGACCGCGTAGATCAGCTTCATAGCAGTCAATGCTACGATCGGATTTTCCTGAAAAGGCGCGCTGATCACCAAATGAAAATAGACGGGAAGTGCAGATAGAAGGCCTTGGGTCCATTCCCAAGGCGGATTCGCGGTCCATCCGGAAAGGGCTGCCATGGGTTCAAGCGTTCGAAACGGTTCATTGGGGTGGTCAAACCCCAGTGAAGTGAATGCGGCAGCAATTCTAGGGATCGCTGCAAGACCTAAAATTTCCCGAAGTTCCCATTTGAATTTCATTTTTGGTACGCCCTTCCGAATTCTCCGTCCACGGCGCCCCCGTTTCTTCGAAGGCTATCCAGCAGGGTCACCGAACTGATCAACTGAAGGCCGCAAATTAAGGGAAGAATCCAATTTTTTTCGTGCTTGGCATAGCGGTGGATCAAGTAGGCCAGAAGAATGCCCGTCCAAGGAAATACAGCGCAAAAGTAGTGGGTCTGAACGCGGTAACCCGCCAAAGTCAGAATGATTCCGTACCCGATGAAAACCGCAATCAGGTAGCGATTTAGAAAACTGGTTTCAGGGTCGCGCCACTTTTTTCGCAATTTCCAAATTCGGAAAAGAAGGATCATCACGCCAGCGGCGATTGTGATCTGAAACAAAAGAACCCAGGGATGCGCGCCCAGAAAGCGAAGGGTTTCTTTGCGAAGCGTGTACTGAATATTCAGACCCAAAGTATGGGTGAAAAGTTTAGTCAAATAACTGAATTCAAATATTCGATGCAACCGGGTTTCACCGCCACTTTGCGCTTTCGCGCCCAAAGCGGCGAATTCAATCGCGTGTTGAAACCAGGGAATCATGGGGATCAGCCCGATCAAAAGGCCTGCTGCCAGATAAGGCGCAGTCTGAATCAGTGATTTTCGATTTTCCTTCCACTGCATCCAACCCAAAGCCCCAAGTATCGATGCGGCCAAAAAAAGCGCAGGCATGTGAATCTGACCCGGGATCAAGATCATTAGGCCTGTTAAGAACGCCCAAAAGCGGCTTTTCTTTGGGTCATGGACCCATCGGTGAGCAGAATAAAAAATCAGGATCATTAGAAACGGAATCACGCTTTGAGCCCAGATTTTTCGTTGCAGTAGAATTTCGATAGGGTGAGTCGCCACAAGTGCCACACCCCAAAACCAAATCATTTGATCGCGTGGGGTTTTCCAGACTTTTAATCCAACCCAGAAGGAAAGCCCGAAGGCCGCGCAAGCAAGCGCGGCGACAGACATGGAAAGCGTAATGGGGTTCAGTTCGAATCCAAGACCCATCAGAACTTTCGCCAAAATCCCGAAGATCCAGACGCTCATCCCAGGATTCAAAACCCCTTGTGATGATGGAATTCCCAGGCGGGCCCAATCGCCTTCTGTCGCCTTCTTGGCAAGGTCAAACATCAGCGCTTCATCCGCCTTATATTCAATGATGGACGGGTAAATGAAGCGGATCAGGCAGCCAAGGACGATAAAGACCATGGGAAGCAGCAAAGGATTCTTCGAAGATTTCACTAGCCCCTAGTCTAGCCGAGTCAGTTCGCCGGAAGAAGCTTTTTGGCTTTGAACTTCATCTTCAGATTTCGGAAGAAGTATTTGGGTAGGGTCAGCAGGCTGACCGAACCGATCTGCAGGGCTTCGTCACCGTTTTGAAATTCCAAGATCGCCTGATAGTACGACGTGATCCAGCGATCCCTGTGATGGTAACGAACGTCGTCGCCCGATTTTTGAAAGACGGTGCCCAGGACGCTTTTGCGGAAAATAAAAGTCTTTTCATCGAATACTGAATCGTCGTTGATTGCCAAAGGTCCACGGTATTTGCGGCTGATTTCCTTTGCGATGGCGACATGGTGAAGGCTGGGTTCCTTTACGCTAAACGGCGACGGATGAATTTCGTCAAAATACAAGGCCACGTTTCCCAGGCTAGAAATCACGCAGGCCAAATTGCTGATCCAGACTTTTGAAAACGGAGCATTTTCAAAAAGGTATCGGGTGATCAGTTTCGAACTGAGCTTGTGGGTCAGTCCGCCACGACGAGCTTCGGGACGAACACAGGTCAAACCAAGATGAAGGACATCGCCGACCACTTGGGTTTTTAGTAGGACTGCGGAACAGAATCCGAGAATCTTTCCGGATTCATCTTCGGCAGCGCAAATCACGTTTCTGGCCAGTTCTTTTGGGTCTCCGGTCAGTCCTTGATAATTGGGAACATCGGTGAAGCATTCAGCTGCGCAATCGCGAAGCCGGGCCACCAAATTCTGAAGTCCATCGTCGTGCAACGTAATGCCGGGCCGAAAATAGAAGACGTAATTGATTTTTCCCATGCCAGAAGGATCGGCAAAACGCTTCAGAACTTGATGTGGGGATGGTTCAGTTCCCATTAGAAATACCTAAGTGTTCAAGTCGGTTACGGCTTATTCCGATACGCCAGATGTGAAAAACCGTAAAAAGACTCGCGACCTAAAGACGACGGCCCAACTGATTCTAAAAAGGAACCCGTTTGTGGCCTGGCTACCGCTTTTGGTGATCCCATTCCTGGTTCTTGGGGCGAACCCACGGGGCTTCTGGGCGGGTTTTTCCGGCGCAAGAAAAGTCGCGACGGTGGGTGGGGACTTCAGGCGAATTGCCAGCGCCAGTAATGATTTAACCCTTGAGACCGAGGTTCGCCTTTACGGTGACCAAGGAAGTCCTGTCTATTTCCCACGTGCGGCTAAGGTTTTTGCGCGCCCGGAAACTTTTGTGGGTCGAATGGAGATCAAGACTTCGCGCGTCCTTTCTAAAGATGAATCCGTTCAGTGCAAATGGTTCACTGAAACGGTCACTTTGGAAGAACTGCCGCGAAGAACGCCCGTCGGAGAGTTTCAATTGGATCCCAACGGAGTTTCGGAAGTGTCCGTACCAAGCGCGATGTCGCGCGTTTTCTGTAGCTTCATTTCGACTTCGTTCAGCATCGACCTAAGCGTTCAAGTGAAGGACATCCTTGCGCCAGAACCCGCGGATGCCTTGATGCTAAAAAGGAAAATCGAAGAAGAGAAGGCGTTGATTGCGCAGTACACTGATGCTTCGAGAACCCTGGACGCCTTGGAAAGAGACCCGAAACTTTTTGATACGGTCGTACAGGAACTGAATCGAATTCCCGCGTTGGCAAACAATACCAAGCAAAGCAGGGTTTCATTTAATGTCAGCCAGGGAATGGTCACAGCCTTCGAAATCGGAAAGGGTGACTGGTACCGAATCGACGCCCCGACGGGTCAGGCGAAACCCAGTAAGCTAGGTTTGAAGTGGCGTGGTCCGGAAGGCGCCGAAAAGCCGCTGGTCTTGATGAGACGCGATGACATCGTATGGCCTGAATCGAATTTCTTTTCTTTGGTTTGCGGTTTTGAAAGTGGAAGTACGGGTCGCTTGAACCGCCTTCTTTTCGGAGGAAACGTGGGCATTACTTATGGACGGGTCGGGAAACCGGGCGTGATCCGCTGTGCTTTCAATACGGTTCCCAAGAAATGGGACAGTGCCATCGGAGAATTTTCATTCGGCTACCGGCATGTCAAGCGAGCCCCGGCTCAGGAGTGGATTGCAAAGTCGGTGGCGGATTTAAATGCAACGATTGTGAATCAATTGGACCTTATTGCGTCTTATCAAAGACGGGAAAACGAACGAGCGCAGTCGCGCGCAGTCCCTTACTTCAAGCAGATCAGTCAAGAAGTCGCGCGTCTGAAGAACCTGGAACCTGTTAATTACTGCAAGCGCTATGAAGCCTACCGGCCTTCAATGAACTTTAAGTGGATCAATGCGATTTCGATGAAGGGCGGGGAATACTGTTCGGCTCCGATTACTTGGGATCACAAAACATACTTCGCAACTTGCGACGGAGAAAAAGAAGACGAAAAATTGAAAAAGAAAAACGATCAGGACAACGGTCGAATTGTCCGTTTCGATTCGAATCTGAAGCTGATTGGAACGGATCGAGTCCCAACAACGGAAAAAGGTTTCCCTTCGGTTTTCAACGGCTCGAACGCGGTTGTCCGTTACGACACGACTTCACAGAAGTTCTATGACTTTGCGATGGGAACTGCGGATGGGCGAGTGATCTTTGCATCCGAAACAGGAATCCGTATGGGCGAATTGAAGTTTGGAAACAAGCTGATCACGCATCTTCGTGTTGCACCAAACGGAAACGCTTACGGAATGGCGGTAGGAGCGGCCAGCGAAAAGGACCGGAATGGAATTCTTTTTGCCATTGGGACCGACCGAAAGCTGATTTGGGAAAAGGAAGTTCCTTATGAACTTTCAGTGAACCCAGAACTGGCCCTAAGCCAAGACTTCATTCTGGTGGCAAACGGAAACGGATCGCTGGTTTTGTACGATTACCAAGGCGAACAGACGCTGGTGGTGCCTTTCGAATCTGGAATGAGCAGCTCGAAAATTGCTGTCTTGGCCAACGTCGCTTACTTCGGGACCAGCAACGGAAAAGTCTTTCGTTATGATATCGCAGCTGGACAGCTGAAAGAACTTTACCAAGCTTCCTGGTCTGGGCAGGTAGACCCTACGACTGCCTCGATGGCCCAACCACACCCGATGCCAAGGGCCATCACCCATCAGCCGTACGTTTCGGCAAACGGCGACATTGTGGTGATGACGACCTATGATGGTCGAATGCATTTTCTAAACCCAGACGGAACTTTGAAAAAACTGGTTCAGGTGAAAACGATTCTTTTCACGACCTATTTTGGTTCTGTGTGGTGGGCCCTGCGATCCGAACCTTTGTTGGTCGCAAGTTCGGCGGGCTACATGAACTTGTTCACGTTGGATGGGACGCTGATCGGTCAGTTTGATTTGGGGGATGGTGGCGAACTTTACGCACCGCCAGTACCCACTGCGACGACCGGTATGAAAACGGGCGAACAGTTCCTGCTTGGGGAATTTCGAGGCATTCGTCGCTATGAAATGAAGCCGGACGCATCCTTAGAACTTCAGACGGAAGTCTTGGACGCTTGTACGGCGCCTTAAGGCTTTTTTAGAAATTGAATCAGTTCAAGCGGGTCATCGGAAATAATTCCGTCGACTCCGAAGCTGACCAACTTCTTCCAGTCCTTTTTGTCATTCGCAGTCCAAGGCACGACCTTGATGCCCGCTTTATGGCATTCTTCGACATCTTTCGCTGTCAGCCATTCGTGATTGGGTGAAACCACTTGAGCGCCGGCCGACTGGGTCACTTCGACCAAAGATTTCTTGGGGCGGTCTTCAATCAAAGCCGAAAGCGTAGCAGTGGGTGCTAGCTTCTTTGCTTCAAGCAGGGTTCGGTGATCGAAAGACTGAATAATCGTTCGATTCAGGACCGCGTGCTTGTTCAACATGTCGACTAGAAGCTTCGCGAATTCGGCCGGCGGCGGTGCTAAGTTTGGGGTTGCTTCTTCGCTTTTCATTTCGATGTTGAAGCGAACGGTCTTGGCTTTCGGATCTGTTGAAGCATTGATCCAGGTAAAAAATTCGTCCAAAGTCGGAATTAAAGTACCGGGTACTTTCTTTTGCTTCAAAAAGCGCAGGTTCTTCATCGACCCGCAGTCAAACTGCTTGACCCGTGCAAGTGTTTCTTCAAATACGGCGATGGGCTTTCGGATCAGCGAACCCACTTTGCTTTTCGTGGTGTCCCGACAAATCAAAGGATTAATGACCGGGTCGTGCAGAATTACCAAGTGGCGGTCCTTGGTCACACCTAGGTCCAGCTCAATCACGTCGACGCCTGCTTTTAGTGCGTATTCAAAGGCGGGCATCGAATTTTCTGGAAGAACTGCGCGAGCACCCCGGTGCCCGTGAACTTCGATGCTTGCCGCAAGTGCCGTGTTTGATACCAAGACTAAAAAGGCCGACAGGATCTGTGATTTCATGATTTCGATTTTCCCTTTCTGAAATGCCAGCTCATGTAAAAGGTCCAAAGCGCGGTGAATAGCCCCGTAAACGCAAGGACGACGAAAACCTGCGACCACCCACCAAAGTGGTCCGACATGATCCCTGCCCCCCAGGCAGCCACTGCTCCGCCGATGTACCCGACACCGTCAATCATTCCCGTGCAAGTTCCTGCACCTTCAGCGCCGGCGATGTCCAGGCTCAGTGCGCCGGCAGACATCGAATACGGTCCATAAAGGAAAAAGCCTGAAAGGCCCAAAAGAACGATGATCCCCACTTCATGCTTCAGCCCCATGGGAATCAGAACCGCAGTCGCTAACAACGAAAGAAACAGACCAAAAAGCATCCACGACATGATTCGCGTGCGATCGCCATTTTTGACGAATCGATCCGTGTACCAGCCCAGCAAAATGGTTCCGATGCAGCCCAATAATGGGAATACGGCCGAAGTCATTGCGGCTTTGACATCGCCTTGGCCTAAATCCACCAAAAATTTTGGCGTCCAAAAAAGAAAAATACTGCGCAAGATATGAATCACGAAACTAAAGACCAAAAGCTGTCGAAACATCGGCACCTTGAACAAGGTTTTTAGAATGTTCAGGCTGTGTGCGAAGCCTTCCTTCTTTTCTTTGCCAAAGTCGGCCAAGGCTTTCTTCTTGCCTGCGTTCTTGCCAAAGCGAATTCCAGTGAAGACATCTTGCGGGCTTTCCTTTGAAGCAAAGAAGGACCAAAGCGCAAGAAGCGAAACGATCGCTGCCGGGTAATAGAACAGACCTTTCCAGCCGACGCCCCAAGCGATCAGCGCGCCACAAAAAATTGAAACCAAGACGCTTCCGAACTGGAAGTTGATGCTGATCAAGCCCATCACGGTTCCGTTTTTCTCGGGTTCGTACCATTCTCCGATGGTCTTGATGATCCCGCCCCAGCCCATGGATAAGAAATACCGACACAAGGACCAGACAATCGTGAAGGCCAGAATGCTGGATAAGGATGGAAAGATCAGGTTGAAGACGATTGCTCCGACCATTCCAATCATGAAGACTTTTTTGCCACCAATTCGGTCGGCAAACGGTCCAGTCGTGAATTTTCCCACCGCGTACATCAATTCAGAAACACTTAAGATGATTCCCAGTTCCGTATTCGTGTAACCGAACTGTTTGCTTAGAAGCGGGACCGCAACCGGAAGATTTCCGCGGCAAAGGTAGTATCCGATGTAACCCACCAACATGACCCAAAAGGTCGAAATTCTCCACCGGGTCAAAATGCGGCGTTGATCTTCGGTGGGATCTTTCAAAGCGATCGATGTGGCCATGTAAGGTATTTAGACACTGTTTGTATAAAGTTTCGACGAATTAAAAGACGGGGGATTTCCGCGGGCAAAAATCATCCCAAATTCGTTAAGTTGGGCAGTGTCAAGATTTTGGTTTAGATTCCGGGGCTTTTCGCTAAACTATTATGAAGTGGGGTCCGATCAGGAAGGGACGACCTAAATTCTTAATGGGGGAGCATTCGGGATGAAGATTTCGGTACTTTTTCTGAGTTCGATTTTTTTGGCAAGTCCGGCTTTTTCACAAGTGGCGACGGATGCAAACCAAGGCCCCCTTGAACATGCCATCAGTTGCCCGAAGACTTTTGCGGTTCCTACGCTTTTGGCCGTTGCCAAGGGGCTTTGCGATTCGGGTCAAGCCGTTTGCGGCAAGCCTTCTTTTGGCCGGGTACGAGTCGATTTTAAGTTTGATGCAGATGGAAAGCTAAGCGCCCAAGGTTCGGTGACGGGATGCCGCGCCGTCTATAAGAAAAAGGGCGGCGGCGTCATGCTAAAGACCCAGGACAAGCAGGGTGCGTCGGTCTTCAAATACATGACCGGGCAGGACGGAAGAATCGGCTTAAAACGGATCAAGATTCGCAATGACGACGGGATGAATAACGGCCTGAAGGTCAATTGCAAACGAAACAAGAATGATCCGAACTGTGTCGGAGTAGCTGTCGAAGGATCAAATGTCGTGAAGTACGGCGTCAGCGACAAGAATCACATCACGATGGTATCCGGGGCCGTAGGCCAAGAATCTTATCAGGCCGATTCCAAAAAAGTTGTTCATGAAGCGCCCGTTCCGAATGAAATTTTGCAAAATGAACAGGGTCGGGCTGCGGCGGTAGCAACGACGACCACGACCACCACGACCACGAATCCAACCACGACGGCACCGGTAGTGACTCAAGAAACACCGGCGCAAAAATTGGCAAAACTGTGGAAGGATCCACGCTACGCGAAGACCTATGCCGATTTTAAGGCGCACGATATTTCTTGCGACGGATTCAAGGTCAGTGATTTGGCTGGCGGCGCCGAATTGGCGAAAGAAGCAGGGATCGACATGGCCTACGCCGGAAAGTTTGCGGCAGCATGCGCACCATTGATCCAGCAGTTGGTTGCGGCAAAGTGCCACGACAGTGCGGCCCAGTTAAAAAAGTTTGGTTACGCTTTCGTGAAGGACTGGGCGGCGGCCATTGGCAAGCCTTCCTTTATTCACGGAAACAAGACTCACCACACCTGCGGTGGAAGAAATGCGGCGATGGTCAAAGCTGTGAATTGTGCGAAGACTTGCGACGGAACTTAAAATTCCTGATTATCCTTTAGGTAATTGACGGACTTGTAGCCTTGCGCCTGATAAGTACGGATCAATTGCGCCAGTAGGTCCTTTGCGTCTTCTTCAGTTCCAGACGTAGGTTCCGGCATTAGGCCTTGGATGTACACTTGCTTAAAGCTGACGGGATAAGCAATGGCTGCAGCCAGCACCTGTCCGTAAAGATCGTTTAAGACCCACCAACGCCCGGAATTTTCCATGAACCGGCGCCGATGCATGTCGGATGCGAAAGGGTCACGAAACCAATGAAAAAGTTCCTCGGCCTCGTGTGTTTCGGCCGGGCGTGCTCTTCGGATCGATTCGTTGTGGGAAATCATTCTTAGTTCTGTGTCGGCTGAAATGCGAACTCGACCCAGAATTTTCCTCCGAAGCCTTGAAAGGGAAGTACGATCGGGGATCGCTTTGCAGGATGGATCGAATGTACGTTTTTTCCGCGGACAATCGTGGGAATGGCCGTCCGCAAATTGAATCCCTGTTGGTTCAAGACCGTCTTTGAAGTCCCAAAGACGATGTTCACAATTTCGGAAGCGGCGTCTTCAATCCCCGCATGAATTTCTTGTGGGGTTTCGCCCAGCAGTTTGGCGACCATCCCAAGAAAAGTCTGCTTTTCGAAGAAAATTCCGAAAGTGCCGTCAAAAGAACCGCCGTTCATTCCCATCTGGCCGCCCACTTCGAATTGGTATTCATTTCCGGACTTGTTGAAGAAAGGGGATCCAGGGACCACGTCTTCTTGCGCTTGGACCTTCATCGTTTTCTTCACGCCATCGACGAAGCTCATCAATACGTTTGCGTCGAGCTTCGGGATGGCTTTGTTTTCGTCTGAAGATTCGTTTGCTACTTCCTTGATTTCTTCACCGGCAAACTCGATGTAAAAAGGCCCGCTAAACGTCGAAATGATCACGGTTTGTCCGTCCGTGAAACTGGCGCTGATATTCGTTTCCAGTTCGTCTCCGCGAAGAACTGACGGGATGGCCATGCTGAAGCTGTGACCGGCCTGATTCAGGTGGGTCTTGGCCAATCCAAAGATGATGTTCGTCAGTTCGGCCGCGCCGTCTTCAAGTTCCGGCGTGATCTCGCGATGACGTTCTTTCAGTAAGCGCGCCATCAATGAAAGGAAGGTCGCCTTCGGAAAAGATACGATCATGGCCCCGCGAAATTCTTTTCCGGTCAGACCGATGGTTCCGGCGATGTCGACGGGCTTCTTGGTCGTCTTGTCACGGGGACCTTGGTATTCCAGTTCGCACTCCATCCCACACATGTCGCGAACGGTTTTCATCGCTGCGCCAATGAAGGGACCCAGGAATGCCGTATTGATCTTCCCCATCCCGGAATTTTCGCTTTTCGGTAAGAAATTATCTACCGTTTTTCTACTTGGCCTTGGTCTTTCGGTTCAGCAGCCGGCTTAACGCGACGGGTGTAACGCCCAAGTACTGTGCAACCTGATACTGGGGAATGGTTCCATGGTAAGTGGGAAATTTCGCACAGAATTCGCGGTACCGTTCTTCCAAGGAAAGCTGCAGAAATTCGTATTCCCTTTGTTCTTTCGAAAGAAAGGCCTGTTCAGCAACGATCCGCGTAAGTTTCTGAAGTTCAAGATTCTGGTCCGCCAGTTCCATGACTTTCTTCCAGTCAAAGACAATCATTTCGGAATCGGTGGTGGCTTGGATAAAAGTTCGAGATGGGCGGTTCGTCAGAAGTTCGGCGTATGGACCACAGATTTCGTTGGGTTGCAGAAATGCTTTAACCCATTCCTTTTCTTCACGGTCCACGTAATACATGCGAAAAAATCCTTGGGTCACCCAGCCAAAATATTGTGGCGTGTCGCCCGCTTTCAGGAAAAATTCAGATTCCTTGAAGGATCGAAGCTGTCCCAGTTCCATGACGCTTGCCATGGATTTTTCAGAAACATCCGAAAGCGTCTTGAGCTTTTCCACCATCGAGTTTTTCACGTTCATGAAATTTCCCTTGAGAGGTCGTCCAAATACCTACGCATGATCGCCGAACGTCTTTGTCCTTCTTCTTTACCGGCCGGCGTTTTCAAAGTGTCCACGGTTTTGAAAAGTTTTACGAAGAAGTGATCGACCGTGGATTCGTAGTCGTTCAGCGTGCGGCTTTTCGCAAAAGGATCTTGCGAGTGATAAAGGGGCCGCTTCAGAAGTCCCGCAACTGCAAATACCCGTGCGATACCGATTGCGCCTAGGCCGTCCAGGCGGTCGGCGTCTTGAACGACCCGGGCTTCTAGACTGCGGGTCTCGATTCCCGCGCTGTAGCTGTGGGCTTCGATGGCATGAGCAATTTCTTTCAAGATTCGGGCTTTTTCGCCGTTTCCCCACTGTGCGCCGTAACCGATTTTTTCCAGATATCGGCACGCTTCTTCTGCAGAAAGGCGCGATGCTTGAGAACGCCTGGGGTCATTCTTGGGGACGTTGACCAAATCGTGTAGCCAGGCTGCTGGAATCACGACGCGAAGGTCTGCATTTTCCTTTTCTGCGATCTGTTTTGAAGTGGCAACCACGCGCTGAAAATGTGCCAAGTCATGGGCTGGATCTGGGGGTTCCTGGGAAAGCGTTTCTTCCAGGTGCTTCCGGATGGTTTCTTCCCAAGGTGCCATTTCTTTGTTCATGCGCTTGGTCACTATTCTTGCCCGCAGGATCAGAATGTGGAAGAACTAAATCTAATATGAAAAACCTGAGGTCTTCGATTTTCGCTTTGACCACCCTGAGCCTTTTACTGGGTTGTGGGGGCCTATCCAGCAGCACTGGGTCAAGCTCAAGCAGTTGCGGACCCAAACAAAGCAGCTATGACACGACCTCTAGCTTTTTTCTGAACGCGCTTTCGGCTCCGAATAGCTTTCTTACGGGGGGGTATTCCGGTGGAACAAAGATGGCGCAATCCTTTACACCCACTAGCAACATTACCGTGACGAAAGTCACTCTTCCCCTGAAGGCGTCAGGAAATCCCGAAGGAACCACCGTGACGGTCGGAATCTATTCTGATTTTTCAGGGGCCCCATTGACCGCCTTGGCAACGGGCAGCCTGCTGATTGACATGACGGGCGGTGACGCGAATCTGAGTACTTCTACAGTCAAGAATATCGAATTTAGCCTTTCATCATCTGTAGCCCTGACCAGTGGAACCCTTTATTGGATTCAGGCGACCCACGACCCAGCTGCTTCGGATACCAACCGACCCATCTGGATGGCGAAGACGTCAAATCCCTATTCAGGCGGCGGCGCATACGGTTACAATACGGGAACGACGACCTGGGTAGCGTTGACGATTCTGGCCACTGCGGTGGATTTGTCGTTCACGTTGAAATGCGACTAAGGAAATTCATGATGACCCGCCTGCAGATCACAGTTTGGATTCTTGCTTTTGCGTCTGCTGGGTGCGGTTCCGTCTTTGGTCCAGAATCCGTGGCTACATCCTTTCAGACTCAATGTCCTTCAGGTCTGGCGCAGATTCAGTTGGCAGATGGATTTTCCAGGGTTCTTTGCGGTTGCCAAGGGGTGACAGACGGGCAGGCGACGATACCCCCGGCCATTTTGAATTGCACAATCAACGCTGGTGAAAAGGTCTGGTTCCGATTCGAAGGTGCGCTTGGATCGCATTGGATTGTTTCTAGCGGAACGCCCTCGTTTCCAAGCAGCGTTGTGGTGGATCCAGAAGTTTTTCCGGTGCCCCCCGTACACGCCGTAACGTTTACGGCACCGGGCACTTACAGTTTTCATGACGGCATTACCCCGTCCATCCAGGGCACGATCACAGTCCTATAATAGGCATTTTTTTCTCTGTTAAGAATCCCGTCCCAACACCGAAAGGATGATTGTCCGATCCAAGGAGGGACGACGATGATCACCAAAATCCAGAAGAACGAAACCCAAAACAATCCAAACGCAACTGCCGCAGACGGCACTGTCGAAGTGCTTTATCAAAAGCTGGGCGACCGCTGGTTCGCTTTTTCTGTCGTAAACGACGAAGTCTTCGTCGGTTCGTTGACCCCTGAAGAAATTGAAGGCGCGACCCAAAAGTCGCCCACTGACATTGTTGGCAATAGCTAATGAATCGTAAGAAAGCCGACCTGGACGAAATCCTCGAAAAGGTCACTCAACTCGTCAAAGAAAAGCCGGACCTTGCTGCTCGTGTTTTGGACGAGTGGATGAAGAAGCCCACGGGGCGCGCGAAAACACCCCCGTCATCGACGAAAAACCCGACCGGTCATCGAGTCGAAGACCGGCTGGGTATTCCGACTTCGAAAAAGAAAAAAATCGCCTGATCGATCCTTGAGAAGTTCAAGATCCGCTGTATGATGAAGAGCGCGCTTAGGTGCGTCATCAATTGGAATCAGTCCCATGGGCCAGTTCCGATTTTCTCGAGGATCTTGCTTTGCTTCTTTTCCTGCCTTTCCTATTTGCTGCAGAAATCATTTCGCCTAGCCAGGCTGCCGTCGTTCCTTTGGTCGAAGTGACTTCAAAGGGGAAGACTTCGGTTGTGAAACGCAGCCCCGCGATTACCGGTCCTGCGACCGAAATGGCGAAGAATCCCGGTGAAAATGGCGTGGTCTATCCGAACGGTACGACCAAAAAGCAAAAGGCCCTGACGCCCGTTTATTCATGGAGCCGCCAGAGCCTTAAGAAGAAAAAGCGTTCGAACTAATCGCTTACAGATAGAAGACCGAAACTTCGCCCATGTCTTTGTGAGCGTGTTCCGAATAGGTCTTCAAGAATCGAACAAATTGCTGAAACGCCGTGTAAGACGTCAAAGTTTTGTCGATCGCGCAGCCATAGCGCACGATTCGAACACCTTGATCAATCCCAGCACGTGAATTCTGGATCTTCACGACCACAGGCAGGTAGGTGTCCTGGCTAAAATAAAGGCGAAGGTTCAGATCTGAAAGGTCCGCCGGCCAAGGATTCTTGGTGTCAAACGGAACTTGGAACGAAAGTCCGTCTTCAGAAATGTCGATAATTTCAATAGGTTTGATCTTATCGTTCGCTAGAACGCTATAGACCCCAAGCATCTGTTTGAAGAAGATCCGCTCGGTTTTCCGGCGCTTTTCTTCCATCTTGGTGGCACGTGCTTCGTTGAAATCGATTACTGGTTCACCCGTCCTCTGGGACATAAGACTTCCTCCAGAAGACCTATCGGAACCCTTTTGGAAACTCTAAACGGGATGTTTTTGCCTATTCGGACGCCCGGGTCAGGCTTTCAGGACCGCCACGTCGGCCAGCTGATCCAGCATCTTTAATAGGCTTTCGATGGCGTGGTAAGGCGCAGTTGAACGATCTGGGAATTCAGCACCGGCATATCGAACGCCTTCACGATCCAAAAGCCGAGCAATTTTCACAGTAAGCGGAAGGTACAAGGTCTGATTCAGGTAAAAATGCACTTCCCAGGTGTCGCCTTCTTTCACGGGCACGGACGCACCTTCGCCGGGAATATCCAGGTCAAAGCCGATCCCGATTTCGCTTAGGTCATGAACCTTCAGTTTGTACCCGCCCTTTTTTGGAACGGACACGAAGAAAGAGAACGACTCGACCATCGGGCGTCTTTTGGCTCTTCGTCTTTCTTGGCTCATAGGCCTTCCTTCCGGGGCAGTCCGCGCGGTGTGGGCGGAAGTTTTTCGGCTTGATCGATCTTGGCCTTCAGTTCGTTTAAGCCGGCTTGAAGTTCTTCCAGCTTAGGGCCGTGAAGGTGATCGAAATCGGCCGCGTCGACTTTAGTATCCGTGAAGTACGAATCTTCGATGCTATGCAGTCGAATCAATTGTCCGGCGACAGTTTGAATTCGCTGGTACAGCATCGAGTAAAACATGTCGCGATTCAGAACTTCAGGCGTCCAAGCCGTGAAAGTCTGATCCAATTGTTTTTGAAGCTGCTGCCACTTGGTTTTTTGCGCTTCCCATGACTTCCTTTGCGCGGGTTTCACTGCTTTCGGGCTTTTCCCGCGCAGCTTTCCAAATGCCGATGTGGTCGCCATCATCTGCGATTCCAAAGTCGCTGCAAACTGCTTTACTTCGTTCAGTTCAGCTGAAGCTTTCGCCTTGATTCGGTCGTGGTATTCCTTCAAGCGCTGCTGGTAGGTCGCATCTTTGGGGCCGCCCAAGAAAAATTGTTTTTTGACCAAGACGTTGATTTTTTTAGCGACTGGCGCGGGCACGGCAGCTGCAGCTGCGGGTTGGCCACCCGGTTGCCCGGCAGCGGCCTGAGCTTGGACAGGTGCTTGTCCCGGCGCCTGACCAGGTTGTGCAGCTGGTGCCTGACTTGGTTGTCCGGGTTGAACATTCTGGGCAGGAGCAACCGGAGCAGCAGCAGCTGCTGCTGTTTGAGCAGGAGCTGCTTCAGGTAATCCATCCTGAATCGAAACAAAGTAATCGCCTCGAGGAAGGCTTTTTCCATCGGGAGAACGAATCGGTTCAGACTTGGCCATCTTCTTCGAGAAGACGATTTTTCGGGAAACTTCAAAGGACGTCTGATTCAAAAGCGTGTCGCCTACTCCTGTGACGACTAGGAAATACTGTGCGCCCTCGTTTACGTTTCCCGCAGCATAAAAAGCGGGCATCAGCTGGTCGCCCTGGCTCATGGCTAGCGCAACAATCGGGGCGCCGCCTTCAGGCTGCATTGCTGCGTGCTTCAATTCTTCCAATTCTTCTGGCGTCACGTCTTCTAAGTGTGGAATGGGCGAAATCATTCCCTTTAAGAAGGGGACCTTTTCTGAAAGAGCGATCAGTTGCGGACGAAGCGCTTCTGAAACTGAAATCGTCATGGCCTTTACTGCAGGATTGTCTAGGACGGGATTCAGCATGCCCGTCATGTACAAGGCCGCAAGGGCAGCGGGAGTTCCGACTAAAAGAATGATTCTCAGAAGTCGCTTTTTCATGTTCTTTCCTCCGACCACTTGGACGGGTTGATTGTCGGCCATTTGAACCTCCGAGGTTGACAAGGGTGCTGCTTCAGTCACCGCATGCGCTTCGACTGCCGAAGTTTCGGGAGCCGATTGAGTTTCTTGAACTGCGTTGGATTGAGTGAGCGACTGGAAGGCGTCGATTTCGTTCATGGCTTTCCAGTCCGGCATTCCTTCGGCCCAGACAAAGCTTCCAGAAGTCACATGTCCCTGGGACATCTTTTCTTGGATTTCCGAGATCGAAATAGGTCCTTCATGATGGTCACCGATGTAAATGAACCATTTCTTTTCTTGCGTAGCATCCATTGGTGGTAATGGTATCTCAAGGCCTTGGAATGTAAAGAGAACGCGAGGAGTCCATGGAACTTCGTTGGGGGTTGGCAGGAATACCGGATCATGAAGCAGTCCAGAACGTAGGCGGGCGTTTGGGCGCAGCGCGCGGACCTTCCGCATTTCGTCCGATTTTTCTAAAGATGAAGGGCCGTGATTCAGTTTTAGAAACGATGACGGACTTTGGTGATGTCACCGGGATCACAGGTCAGATTGAACAAAACCATCAGAAGGCCGCCGAGAAAGTCGCAGAGATTCATCGCGATCGAGCCTTCAGCGTCATCATAGGCGGAAGTCACGATCACGGATTTTCACACCTGAAGGGAATCCGGGAAGCTTTGCAAATGCAGGTGCATGCCAAAGGAAAGACCACGCCAAGATTGGGTTGCATCAACATCGACGCACATCTGGATGTTCGCAAAGCAGACCCTGCAGCAGGAATTAAAATCACCAGCGGATCACCCTTCTATTTGGCCATCGAATCCGGAGTCCTTCACGCGCGCGGGCTGGTCGAATTCGGAATTCAGAACCACTGCAATGCGTTAGAGCTTTGGCAGTACGTGGAATCCAAGAAAGTTGAAGTCGTTCCCTTTGAAAAACTTCGAGAAGGAAAGGCCATTGCGGCTTTTTCTAAATCATTGAAGCGCTTGGTGCAGTCTTGCGACGCGATCGCGATCAGTCTGGATTTAGACGCTGCTGCGCAGGCTTTTGCACCCGGAGTTTCTGCGCCCCAAGCCGAAGGATTCACTTCTTCCGAAATCATTCAAATGGTTGAAATCGCGGGGCGCGAAAAGAAGGTCGTGTCGCTTGGGATTTTTGAATTGAATCCTGAACACGACATCGACGGTAGGACTGCGCGATTAGCAGCTACTTCGGCTTATCACTTCGTTGCCGAAGCTTTGCGAGCCCGAACTGCGGCTAAGCGGACTTCCGGGGTGCGGATTTTGTCGCGTTCAAAATAGACCGAGCATCTTCAGCGCGTTCGGCTTCACGGAACATTTCCTGAATCACCTTGGCTTGCTTCGAAAGTGCGCTTCTGGCTGCTTCGATTTCGCGGTCCATAATCTGCGCTGCTTGTTCGGCTGCGTGGAACTGCGAAATCACTTCGTCCAATCGTTTTTCCTGGTCTTGTGCCGCAGTTGAAGACCGTTGAATGGCGATGTGCTGACTTTCAAGCAACCCGCGTGCTTCGCGTATGTTTTCGTGAATTTCTTTCGAAAAACTTTCCATTTTTCTAGGATCGACCAAGGTACCGCGTCCTAGATCTAGGTAAATATTCAGTGCAGCTGCTTCAGCCTTGCTTAAATGCATACCGGCCTTCGCGGCAGATACGCGTGAATCTTCCAGGTCCTTTGCCCCATGAGAAATTCCGTTCTTCAGTTCTCGAACGATGCGTTGGGTTTCCTTTGCAGATTTCGCCAAGACCCCCGCCTGCTGGAAAGTGTTTCTAAAGCTAAGGCCCGCTTCGTTCAAACCCACGCGGTAATCCTGCCCCCAACCTAAAAGCTGTTTTCGATAGGCGTCGCTGACCGCGCCAGCGATCTTGGTCGTGGGTGCCGGCGCAGGCGCGAAGGGTTTTGCGGCTTCTTTCGGTGCTTCAACTTTCTGGGTCGCCCAAGGTGACCAGACCACTTCTTGACCTTGCCGAACGGAGCGAATTTTCAGGGAAAGAAATTCAAAGGCGAAAACCCAAAGCAGAAGGGATAGGAAAGTTCCGATCACCGCCAGGTCTTGTGTCAGCGCAGTTCGCGTTCCCAAGAACCCCGCCGGTTGAATCAAGACCCGAATCTTAACGCCCGCCTTTTCAGGCGTTGAAAGGGGTTTCATCAAGCTGGCGATTCCGGTCTTGGGATCCCATTCGAAAAAGTCTCGCGTAGTGGAAAAATCGGTCGCCCGGGCGACCTGAACGATCCTGGGGTCGCGACCCTGGGTAAGTTTTTTGACGACCCAGTCCACGGGTTCTTCCTGAAAATCCTTAGGAACGCCACGCACGCGGCGGTCTGGCCATTCGTTTCGCGCCGCGATCCAAAATGCCTCGGCCTGAGAAGCGACTTGATGGGATAGGCGGTACGCGAACTCGCGCTCGGACGAGCGGGTGCGATAAGAATCGGCCCAGTACAGGATTCCGGTTCCAAAGCTTCCGATCAAAATCGCTAAGATCAGGCTTCTTCGCATCTCGTCTAACAGATCGGCTAATGGGTCTTTTTTCTTACGTTTTTTGCGAAGTACGGATAGTTTTTTCTACTCATGGAAACCATCTTGGCCATCGATGAAGGCACCACTGGCTGTACGGCTTTAATCGTCGACAAAAATCTGACGGTAATCGCGGAATCTTCCGTCGACTTTCCTCAGCACTTTCCCAAGCCCGGTTGGGTTGAACACGACGTTGACGAAATTTGGAATGCTACCCTTCAAGCGGTTCAAAACGTGGTTCGGAAGGTCGATCCAAAAAAAATCGTCGCAATCGGGATCACGAACCAGCGGGAAACGGTTTGTTTCTGGGACCGCAAGACGACGAAGCCTTTTTCAAAGGCCATTGTCTGGCAAGACCGACGCACGGCTGACTTCTGTCAGGAACTGAAGTCGCAGGGGTTGGAAGAAAAATTTCAGAAGAAAACAGGTCTGCTATTAGACCCCTATTTTTCGGGAACAAAAGTGGCCTGGGCTTTGAAAAACTGGAAGGAAGTTCAAGCGGCGCAAAAGGCAGGAACGCTAGCCGTGGGAACGATTGACAGCTTCTTGGTGGCGCGCTTAACGGCGGGTGCCGAACACGTCACCGAACCCAGCAACGCGTCGCGAACTTTGGCATTTGATATTCACCAGAAAGAATTTTCAGAAGAACTTTGTGGCCATTTGGGAATTCTAAAATCGATCTGGCCCGAAGTCAGGCCTAGTGTCGGATTGTTTGGAAAGACGAAGAACGTTCCGGGACTACCGGATGGGATTCCAATTTCGGGGATCCTGGGTGATCAGCAATCTGCACTTCTGGGTCAGGCTTGTATCCGCGAAGGACTGGCCAAGTGCACTTATGGAACCGGCGCATTCCTTTTGATGAATACGGGCGCGAAGGCGGTTCCTTCACGCCACCGGCTTTTGACGACCATTGCTTGGCAGCTTCAGAATGGCGAAACGACTTATGCGCTAGAAGGCAGTGCGTTTGTCGCAGGGGCCGCTGTTCAATGGATTCGTGATGGCTTGAAAATGATCAGAAAGTCCGAAGAAATTGAAGTTTTGGCGGAATCGGTTCCCGATTCAGACGGTGTGACTTTTGTTCCCGCATTGACTGGGCTTGGAGCACCCCACTGGGATCCTCAGGCGACGGGACTTCTGACCGGCGTCACACGTGGAACGACTTCAGCACATATTGCTCGGGCCGTTTTGGATGGGATCGCTTTTCAGAACGTCGACATTCTTCGCGCCATGGAAAAAGACCTTGGATCGAAGCTAAAGCAATTGAACGTCGACGGTGGTGCTTCGGCAAACAATCTTTTGATGCAGATTCAGTCCGATTATTTGGGCGTCAAATTGGTTCGCCCAAAGATGATTGAAACGACTAGCCTAGGCGCGGTCTTCGCTGCCGGGATGGGCGTTGGCATCTGGAAAAATCTAGACGAAATTCAATCCAGCTGGAAAGAAGACCGAAGTTTTGAACCTAAGATGGCAGATCCTGAAAAACAAAAGGCACTGGGCCGCTGGCAAAAGGCAGTCCAGCGCACGATGCTGGGTCACTGATCGAATTACCAGCGATACGCCAAGTTTAGGCCAAATGTGCTCGAAGGAATCGTGGAATCGTCCGATTTCGAACTAAGCGCTTCCACCCCGATTCCCCAGTGTTTTTCTGATTTCCAGTCTAGGTTCAGTCCCAACCCGCGGGTCACGACGTCGCTTTCTGATCCGGTTGAATTCGTTCCCGATGCGCCGACTGACCAATTTTTCAAAAATTCCCAGTTGGCTGAAATACTGAAATAGGAATCTGGAAAACCCGAAATGACTCCCATCACGTTAGGAAGTTTTGTCACGCGATTGTTCACAAAGCGGCTAAGCGACTGACTGGAAGTTCCATAACGGTAGAAGCTTGCGCTGAGTTCTAGGTCAATTGTTTGCGTGATGTCCTGAGTAATCGAAAAAGTGAAACAGCTTTGAAGGGTCGAAATCGCCCTGTTCTGTCCGAATTTTCCCAGGATGGGAATCTGGTAAACAAGGCCTTCGCTAGAAAGTCCGATTCGAGTCGAAAGGTCTCCTTGCCAAAGTTCGCTGATGGTGAAATCCAATCCTAGATTTCCGCCGCCCGCGCGCAGCGAGTTCGGTTCGTTCTGGCCCTTGATCCCGAAACTAAATGAAAAGAAATCTGAAACAATGTCGTCGGCCTTGATGCTTAGGCTTCGGTAGCCGACTGCGCCTTCGCTTCGGCTGGTCGTTCCGCTGAACTGAAGTTGCCAGGATTCATCCAGACCCAGCCTGACGCCCAAAGTGTTTGAAGTGTAATCTTCGCCGTCGCCGGTCAATGAAAGAGAAACCTTACTGGATCGGGTCTTTTTTGTTTTATCAATCGTCAGTTCGGTTTCATCAGGCGGTGGGGCCGATCCCAAATCGTCGGCCATCGCCCAGGTTGAAGTTCCAATCAAAGCGGTGCACATCCAGATGAGGTTCAGCTTCATGTGTCTTTCTTAAGGCGTTCTCGTAGTTTTTCTCGTTTTTCGCGGAACTTCTTCAGCTTTTCGATTCTTGAACGTCTTTCGGTTGGATCCATTTTTCGAAATTTCTGAATTCTTTCACGAAAAATGGCCTGGCGCTCTCGAGTCATCTTTTTGTATTCGCGGAAACGTTCTTGGATTCGTTGGCGCCTTTCTGGATCCAATCGGCGAAAGTCTTCGTAGCGATTGCGAATTTCCTTCTTTCGATCTGAAGGCATTTCTTTCCACTTTTTGAAGTTTTCGCGAATCCGATCTTTTTCTTCCGGCGACATTTGTTCCCATCGTGCTCGATTCTTAGCGACTTCCGCGTCGTCGCCAAATGCTCGAGGGATCGAAGGAAGTGACATCAAGAAAAGAAGGGCTGCGATCTTGAATCCCGTTTTCATGTCTTCTCCTTAGGGTCGACTTCGTCCAGATCTTCCAGGCTTGGCGCATCCTTGTCGCTGAGAATTTCTAGGTTCTGGTAAAAATCCAGGTAGCGGATGATTTCTTCGTCCGTTTCAACCGACCAAGCCATTCCGGATAGGAAAAGCAGCAACCAAGTTGACTTAGGTTTCTTCATAAGTTCCCCCAGTTAGAATTTCCCATTCGTCGTCGCGATCGGGGAACTTTTGGATTTCCGCCAGGTCGTCAAAAAGTTCATAATCTTGAATCAGTTCTGCTTGCGCGATCATTTCAAATGAACCCGGTTGCTGGGCCATTTCGGGAAAGTCGATTCCTGATGGGATGGAAGGCTGGATCCGGGTCAGTACAAAAAGCAAGCTAGCCGCAGCCAATGCACCGGAACCCAGCCAAAGTTGAAGTTCGCTTAGAAAGCCGAATGAAGGTGCTTTCTTTTCCTTTTTTCCGAATTCGTTTTCAAAACTAGCCCAGAATTGATTTTCAAACTGCGGGCTAGGATTTCTTTCTATCTTTTTTTGAAGCAGGTTTTTGAAGGTCTTCATGCCCGGCTCCTTTTGAAGCATTCCATCAGCGCCGTCTTCGCGCGATTCAAAGATGATTTCACAGCTGACACCGTGGTCTTTAAAATCGCAGCAATCTGTTCGTACGAAAGTTCGCTGACCAACCGAAGTTGAAGGGCTTCCTTTTGGGGCGCGGTGATTTTTCCCATGCACCTTTCGATCTGCAAGCGATCGGTTTCTTCGATTAATAGCGCTTCAGCGTCTGAAAGCGGGGATTCAATTTCGTCGATTGGGGAACTGCCGCTGCTACCTTCAGATTCGTCATGGGTCAGCGGGTCCATCAGAAATTCTTTTTTCTTTCGAAGAAAGTCCAAGGCGGTGTTGCGGACAATGGTCCAAAGCCAGGAAACAAAACTAGCGGTGGGTTCGTAGCTTTCGCGCACGCGATAGATCTTCAGAAACGCTTCTTGCGCGATCTCTTCAGCGTGATCTTGATTTTTCACCCAAGTATAGGCGTAACTCACAACCGCTCCTTGATAGTGTTCGAACAAAAGTTCGAACGCTTGACGGTCCCCGTTCTTCACTCTTAGCATCCATTCACGGTGCGTATCCTCGGGGGACCCCTTCGCTGAAGAAACGTCCGAAAGGGCAAAAAGTTTCGCTGAATTTTTCGAAACGGCCATTTTATAAAAAAGCCTTATATTTCATGTAGTTAGTGCCAGAAGATCTTTTTTGAGGAACTTTTTTCGCCACGACTCGTTTCCTGGTCAGATTGAGATTCATTTTGAATCGGAAGGACAGACATATGAAGAGAATTTTGGTGGTTTTGGCAGCGTTGGTTTTGACGGGATGCGGAAAGATTCAATTGGACGATCAAGATGAAGTCGTCAAGCAAGTCGCCGACACGATGGCTTCAGTCGATGACGCAGGCGGCGACTCGTCCGGTACGCTGGCATTTATTCCGATGGATGCAGGAAAAAGTTTTCGCGACTGGAACCGAAGTTTCCTAGATCAGTTTTCGCCGATTTCATCCGCCAGTGCGGCGGCATGTAGTTCGACTTACAGCTTTAGCTGTACCAGCGAATCGTTGGTTCGAACCTTGAGCTGCGAAGTTTTGGGAATTCTTCCCGTCAATGGAACAGTGACCCTGACCATGTACGACGGAAGTTCCGCTTCGGTAGGATGCTCGGGCGCTGCTTTCAGTTCCGCCTTTAACGCCGGATATTCGATCGTAAGACAGCCGAATTTTACGATCACCGGAGCGCGCGGATCGATCCAAGTTTCATCATCGGCGGGTGGACAGAAGCTGACCAAGGTTTCTTCGGGAAGCTACAGCTGGCAAACCCTGGGTGTGAATCGTAAAATCGTGACAGCGGCCGGAAGAACGATCGTTGATATCGACACCTATACGACCAGCAATATCGGAATCACCGGTACTTCTCGCGCCAATCGCGTTTTGAATGGCGGAGAACTTGCGATCAAGCACAATATCGCGGGTTACACGACCTACCTGAAGCCAGAAAACGTGACCTGGTCGCGCTCAACCTGCACTTGCCCGGTTTCTGGAAAATGGACCGGACGTGTCGAAGGAAGCAACGAGACGGATGATTTCACCGTAGAAATCACTGGATGTGGAACCGGCAAAATCACGGTTGAAGGCGAAAGCGAAGACATCACCTTCGATCGTTGCGCAGGGGTTTAATTCCTCTAGTCAAAGTGCAGTCAAATGGATGCCGGTGAGAATTTCCTTCGAGGACTTTCCACCGGCATCTTTCGTTTGGTATTCTGAACCCATGGTACCTCGTGACGATGATGATCCATGGCGCAGACAACGTGACCGCGAAGACGAAGAAGACCTTCCTAGTCTTGCCAAGAAAAGGGCACTGAATTCACCGGGTGGTGGCGCAACCGATACCGGCGGCAAAGCGGTCGGTGAAGACAAGCTTCTTCAGCTTTTGGAACAGGTGCCCCAAGTGATTGAACAGGTGAACAACCTGTACCAACAGTTCTTTTCGGGCGTCGAACGTGTTCCGCCGACCGAACGTCGCAAACAATTGGACCAAATGGCGCTTTCCATTCAAATGACTCCGAAAGTGAATGCAGGGCTACAGTTCAAAGCCAATACCGTTTATCAGGCCTATCAGTCGGCCAAAGACCGTTGGGACCGAATGCTGAAGGATCTGGAATCCGGAAAACTAAAAAGGACAGCAGGCCCAAAGCGGCCCTAGTTCGTTCTTTCGTTCGGTGAACCGCTTTAAGGGTTCACGGCGACCGCATGCGACGCTGCGGTCAAGCCAACCGTCGTGACGTCGATGTTTCCAGCGCCAGCCGACGGTGCCCGCGCATAGAAGCTTGCCGAACTATTTCCATTGGTGATGGTCACTTGGTCCGAAGGAAGCGGTGTCGAACAAGATGCGTTCGAGAAGAACTGAATCGAAGCAGCGCCCGAGCTTCCAACTGTAATCGTCTGATCTGCAGTTACCGCGCGAGTAATCTGAGCCGCGTCTTGGGTCGTGACCGTGTAAAAACCGCAAGTGCTTGCGGCTGTCAGGGTCGCAGGACCCGACAATGAAAGCTGCGTCGGAGCAGGAGCCGCGTAGTTCAGCGTCGGACCGTTTACGGTCAACGAGGCCGTTCCGCTGAGCGTGACGTTACCCGTGTTGTTCGTTTTCAAGTACAAGCCCGTCGCGCTTGAAGATCCTGAAGCGATGGTCAGCTGATTCGGCGAAGCGATCGCTGTGCATAAGCTGTCATAATAGAATGTGCCGCCGTTATTTGCAGAAAGACTGACGGTCGTATTCGATGAAACGTTGGCTGGGGTAACGCCAGCGCGGCTGGTGACTGTGATTGCCGAACAGGACTGGGTCGCGATCAATCCGCTGGCAGGTGCTGCGCTAATCAAAATATTGTCCGGAGTTGCCGTCACCGTCACTGCGCGTGTCACCCCTGCGATGACCGGTGAAGCCGGGCTATTCAGATTGACTGCGACCGTTGCTGATCCCGCAGTCAGTTTTCGATATCGGAAAGTCGCTGTCGCGGCGCCTGATGCTACCGTCACAGTGGAAGTCGGTCCGGTGCAACCCGCGCCCGTATAGAATGTTCCATCTGATCCGTCGGTCAGATCGAAAGTGGTTAGCGCTGAAACGTTGGTGTTAAATCCAGTTACACCGTTCAGATCGCGAACCGCAAAGGTGTAGGTCTGGCAGGTGTTCACAGCAAAATTATTTGGATTTGCGGTCCAAACCAGACGCGCAGGCGTACCGCTAGTTACTGTGATCGACCGCGAAGATCCGCCGCCGGCAAGTCCGCCACCGTCCCAAGCTACCGAAACAGCACCCGCTGTGGGTTTTGCGTAAAAGAAGTTCGCCTGATTGCTTCCGGCAGGGATGGTCAGGGTCGAAGTCGAAGTCGTGCATGAACTGTTGGTATAAAACTGGCCATCGCCGGCGCCCGAAAGATTGGCCACAATTGGCGTAACCACTGAAGCACCTGCGACTTGCACGCCCAGTTCGTCTTCAACGCGGACCGTGGTCTGAGTGCAACGGTTTGCAATGGCGACGTTAGTTGCGCTCAAAATCGCAGATCCAACTGCACCGTTGGTCGTGCGCAGACGATTCAAAGCACCTGTCGAAACTGAAACACTTGCCGTCGCGTTGGGCGTCCAACCCGAAACGTTTGCCGTCAACGTGATGTTTGCACCTGGTGAAACTGCCGTGGCAGTCGGCTTCTTGAAGTAAACGACCCTTGAAGCGGTACCGTTGGTGATTGTGGTTGAAGTGATTTCGGTTCCCAGTGCGCAAGTGTTGGTGCTGTAAAACGATCCATCATCCACACCGCTTAGATTCACGGTCGTGTCGCTGGTCACGGCTGGGTTATTGTTGCCCAAAATATCCCGTGTTTGAAGGGTATAGGTTTGGCAAGTCGTTGCACGATAAGGAACTGCAGGATTCGAAGTAAAGACGATTCGTGCAGCTGGACCAGTGCTGATGGCGATGCTTCCAGTACCGGTAGCCATCCCGCTGGTAGCGGCAGTGACCGTGGTCGCGCCGGTTTGGGTGCGGCGGAACCAGAAAGAAACAGAATTGGTACCAACGCCGATCGAACGGGTTGTGACGGTCGTTCCGCAAGTGCTGTTACTGTAAAAGGCGCTACCGCCCGAAGTCGCTGAAAGGTTGACCGTCAACGCCGAAGTCGCGTTGACAGGATTGTTACTGGCATCCAGAAGGTTGACAGTCACAGCCAAGCAATCCACGGTGGTGCCAGTCGGCGGAACCGTCCAAGAATACTTGGCCGGAGTGCTGGTCGTCACCGTAATGTTTCTGTTCGCCGAACCCAAGGCCGGTGAAACTGGCGTGTTCAAAGTTGCCGTCAAAGTCGCCGTGCCGGCGCTTGGTTTTTTGTAATAGACGGTGGTGGTCGCGGCAGAAGCTGCAACATCAGCCGAAGTAATCAATGAAGTACAAATCGAGTCGCTGTAAAAGTCGCCATCGGAAGCGCCATCGGTCAGATTGAAGCTGGTCAATGATGTCACCGCCGATGGGTTTCCGTATGCGTCGCGAACCGTCAGTGTATAGGTTGCGCAAGTGCTGGTGGTGTAAGTCGAAATCCCTGTCAGGGCGATTCCCGACGGAGGTGCTGCGGTCACTTCAATATCGACTGTTGCAGGCAAGCTCGTTCCGCCCGAGTTCGAAGCGGTAATTGTATAAGTCTGCAGCGGAGCCACGCCAGTCGGCGTGCCGGCGATCTGGCAGGTGATCGCATTTAAAGTAAAGCCCGCCGGAAGTGCAGGCGAAACCAAACAGCTGGTCGGAGCGCCACCACCCAAAGTCGGAACGATGGGTGAAGAAATGATCGTACCTGCTTGGTAGCTGTACGAACCCGTGTAAGAAATCGTAGGAATCTGATCGACTACGGTGACCAGCATGCTTGCGCCTGAATTGCCGCCTGAATTGATCGCAGTGATCGAATAAGTCGTTCCAGGCGAAAGAATCGTGGTCGGCGTACCTGAAATCACGCCCGTCGAAGTTGAAAAAGCCAGTCCCGTTTGCGCGGTGATGTCAGGTGAAATCGTCCAAGAAACCACAGCACCACCGCCAGTGACGGTCGGCGTATTGTCTGTGATGGTCACGCCCTTGGTGTAGGTCGGTGTCGGAGTCGAATAAGTAATCGATCCTGGGGCGACATCGTTCACCGCAATCAAAAGCTGCGAAGATGCGCCCGATCCGCCGGCGTTTGAAGGTGTGATCGTATAAGTCGCAGCTGCGCTCAGAACCGATGGATTTGGACTTCCAGTGATTTCGCAAGTCGTTTGCGAAATGGATAAACCTGCTGGCAGGGCTGGCGAAACCAAGCACGAAGTAATCGGACCACCGGATAGCGATGGCGTGATGGGAAGATTCGTTCCCAGGCCCAAGGTCAGGTTGATTTGGGTCGGAGCCACAGCGGGGTAAACCACCACCGGAGCCGCGTCGCGAACTTCGATTTGAATCGCAGCCTGTGCGCCGGATCCGCCCGAATTTGAACCCGTGATCTGATAGGTCGCCAATGCCGTCACGGCAGTCGGCGTTCCCGAAATCGAGCAATCGTTGTTCAGGATCAATCCGCTAGGAAGCGTTGGCGATGCCAAGCAGCTGGTTGGGGCGCCGCCGGTGACGATCGGAGCAATCGGAAGTCCTGTCGAGCTTCCGTTGTTCAGAAGGTACGGAGAAGCGGGGTAAGAAAGCGTTGGGACGACGTCGATGATCGTCACGTGCCAAGTGAAGCTATCGGATCCGGCCGAGTTCGTCGCAGTGATCGTGTGGGTCGAAGCGCCCAGTGGTGCCAAGGCTGAAATGGTCCCTGTGATCGCGCCCGTCGACGAATCAATGGATAAGCCCATGGGAAGTGCAGGCGAAGAATAGGTGATCGTCGGTGAACCCTTGACCAGCGAAGTGGTCGCCGAAGCGACTTGCCCACGTGTAAAGGTAGCGGGTTCGGCAGCAACTGCAATTCCTTGTGGAGCATGTGCCGCTAAATTCAGATTCAAAGTTGAACCGGTCAGGCCTGTCGATGCTCCGATCAAATCCACTGAACCCACAGTGTTGTTCAGGTAATAGAAGGTTTGAGAAGAAGACGCGGTTGCGATCGTTGCGGTTGTTGCAGAAGTGCTGCAACCCGAATCCGAAAAGAAACCACCCGTCGCTGGGTTGTCTGAAAGCGTGACGGAAATGGGTGTTAAAGCGTTCATGACGGTCGATGTTGCGTCCAACGATTCGACGACGATTCCCAAACAGTCTTGGGCAACAGGGACAACCAAGGGCGCAAGGGCAAGGCGAATCTGAGTGATCGCGGAATTCAGACTGATCGAATAGCTACCGGAAAGTGGGATGATTCCACCAGTGCTTGCCAAAAGGCTTCCGCTGCCCAGGCTGGTTCCCTTGAAGTAGACGACGTTGGAATATTGGCCGGCAACAATGTCGATCGTCGTCACGGATGCAGTACAACCCACATCCGAATAAAACTGACCGACCACCGACGACATCGAAAGATTCAAAGTCGTCGTCGCGCCTACGGGATAACCCGCGCTGTATTGGTCGACGACAGAAACCGTGTAGGCGCCGCAAGTCGATTGGGAAAGCAAAGCTGCGGGACCCGACCAAGAAATCGAGGTCGGAAACGCAGGAAGCTTCAGGTCCAAAGCTTTTTGAAAAAGTTCAGGCTTCGAACAGGCGCTAGTTGCGACCGCTAAGCTGACCGCCAAGACCCTGACTAGGTGCTGATGTTGCGAACTCAAGTAAAACCCCATCCCTGCTTCTAGTTTAGCAAAGTTGAAGCAATTATTCGCGAATTGGGGCAGTTTTTTATCAACAATTTATATATAAAATTCAACGAGATAGGTGGAATCGTGGGGATCTGGTGAAGATCTTAACGATTCAACCGTATCCGTTTAGGCCCTAAAGCGACGGAATTTGACACGATGCAATGTATTCGATAGAAGGTCGCCCACTTAGGGGACTTTATGAAAAACAAGATTTTTGGACTGATTTCGGTCACCGCGCTTTCGATCTTTACGGCCGTCGGCTGTGGTCCAACAGAAAATCCACCCGCGTCGACTTCATCAAGTAGCTCGAAGGGTTCAAGGGGCGGAACAAAGACCGGGACCGAGGCCGAAGCAACGCCTTCTCCAAGTCCAGTGGCATCAGTCGTGATTCCGACTGAACACCCCTATCGTTGTCAGTTCACCATTTATGACTGCAGCGATGGTCGTTACGGATTTTGGCTCATGGCCAAAGACTTGCTGGACGCCGAACAGCTTTGCCGTGCCGAACTGACGAAGCGTCCTTGGGACCAGGACCTTTGCACCATTCTTCCCGCAAACTTTGAAGGTCGCCCACCCGCAGGCAATGAATTCAAATGCATCATCGGCGACGACGAAGTTTGCCGTTCTTATCGTCGGTACACCGACGTTTCTACTTTCTATTGGACGCCGGGAACCGGCTATTTGGATGCCACGCGCACCTGCATGGCCAAGGCAAAAACCATGGGCAAGGTATTCTGCGATATCGACGGAACCCGCTAAAGGCTAAGGGTGCATGTACCATTTGGCGCAGACGTGTTAGCGGCTTAGCTTCAAGAACTGGGCTTCGTCTAAGACGGTGACGCCCAATTCACGGGCCTTGACCAGCTTGCTGCCGGCTTCTTCGCCAGCAACGACGTAATCCGTTTTTTTGGAAACGCTTCCCGAAACTTTTCCACCCAAGTCTTCGATGATCTTGGTCGCATCCCCACGCGAAAGCGTCGGAAGCGTTCCAGTCAGGACGAAAGTTTTACCCAAAAAAGGCGCGTTTGCGGCCACTTTCTTAGGCAAAACGGGGTTCAAGACTTTCAGCAAAGCGCGCGCTTCCTTTGCAGAAACTGGATCCTTGAAAAAATCGTGAATGCTTTGAGCGACTTCGGGTCCTACATCGTCGACTTCCTGAAGGGCTTCGACGCTTGCGTCGAAAAGGGGCTCAAGGCCGCCAAACTTCTGCGCCAAAACCTTTGCCGTTTGTTCGCCGACGTGACGAATGCCTAGGCCATAGATCAACCGGTACAGTTCGGGCTTGCGTGCGCCCTGTATCGCTTCAAAAAGTTTTTGGCTGCTTTTTTCAGCAAAGCCTTCCAGTTCCAAGAACTGCTTTTCTTTTAAGTCAAAAAGATCTGCAGGATGCTTCACCCATCCCGCATCCACCAACTGTTCCACGATTTTTTCGCCCAAGCCTTCGATGTTCAGTGCACCCTTGGCGACAAAGTGCCGGATGCGTTCCTTCAATTGCGCTACGCAGTTTCGACTGACGCAACGAACGACCGCTTCGCCTTCTTTTCTTTCGACCGCGCTTCCGCAAACCGGGCAGCGATTCGGTAATTTGAATTTCTTTTCAGAACCGTTGCGGCGATCGGCCAGGACTTGCACCACTTCGGGAATCACATCACCCGCGCGCTGAATCAGAACGTGATCCCCGACGCGAATATCCTTGCGGTCGATTTCGTCTTGGTTGTGAAGGGTCGCGCGCCGAACCGTGGCGCCCCCCAGTCGAACGGGTTTGACCAAAGCCACTGGCGTAAGCGCGCCCGTGCGACCGACTTGAACGATGATTTCTTCAATCACGGTGGATTCCTGTCGCGGAGGATACTTGAATGCGATCATCCCGCGCGGATTTCGCGAAACGTATCCTGCCTGATCCACTTGATCCAGGCGGTCTAGCTTCACGACGATCCCGTCGATTTCAAAAGGTAACGAATCCCGCTTGGCTTCGATTTCTCGATAAAATTTCAGAACTTCCTGGGGTGTCGAACAAACGCGGTTCCATTCGCCCACCCGAAATCCCCACTTTTTCAGCTGTTCTTCAAATTCAGAAAGCCGTTTAAAGCGAATACCTTCATGTGCACCCAAGCCGTAGCAAAAGACCGTCAATGGCCGCGATGCCGCGACTGACGGGTCAAGTTGGCGGACGGATCCTGCCGCCGCGTTTCTGGGATTGGCAAAAGTCTTCTGACCCTTGGCTTCTTGGTCGCGGTTCAACTTTTCAAAGTCCTGAATCGGAAGAACGACTTCGCCGCGGACTTCGATCAGTGCGGGCGGTTCCTTCGTGTTCAGCTTCAAGGGCACGCTTCGAATCGTGCGAATATTCTGGGTCACTTCTTCGCCGATTTCGCCATCACCGCGCGTGGCGGCTGAAACAAACTGCCCATCCTGATAAGTTAGGTTGATCGACAAACCGTCAAACTTCAGTTCGGCATAGTATTCAAGCTGGCCTTCGACCAGCTTGCGAACGCGTTCGTCAAAATCTAGAAATTCTTTTTCATTCAATGCATTCGCTAGCGACAGCATCGGCTGTCGGTGCGAAATCTTTGAAAACTTGTCCAAAGGCTTTCCGCCGACCCGAAGCAAGGGGCTGTCGGGCAATCGCAGATCCGGATGTTGGGCTTCTAGTTCCTGAAGTTCCCGAAGCAACCGATCGTATTCAGCGTCAGATGCCAGGGGTTCATCCAAAACATAGTAATGGTGATCTAGCCGTTGGATTTCGCGGACCAATTCGGCCATTCGGGTTTTTGTCGAAGACGCGGGGGCCATGCCCTAGAAGTAATACTGCAAACTGGGCAGAACGCTAATGATTCGATGACTGACCGAAGTTCCGCTGGAAAAGTCTGCGCTGCCGGTTGTCACGTGCAGTCCGCCACGGATTTTCAGGCGGGGTTGAATCTGCTTATAGCCGCCGATGAAGAAGGTGACGGCGCTTGCGCTGTTGACTGTTCCTGAATTCAGGCCCGTTTCGGTCATTCCATTGAAAATCCCGACATCTAGGCCCAGCAAGGCTCCCCAGTCGCCACGGAAAGGCAGTTCGCCGCCCACACCCAGGTACAGGTTGCTAAACTGGTTAGGTCCGGTCAGTTCCGTCGCATCAACCGGCAGGCCGAAACGTAGTGATTGGTAACCCAGCTTGATCCAGGCGCGGGGTCCAAAGAAATCGGGGCTAGCAAAGATCGTGTAGCCAAAGCCCAGCTTGATATTCAGCGTCGATGCGCCGCCCGAAAGCGAAGGTGTCGGTGCGCCAGTTGCCAAATCCGTTTGACCGTATCCTGCTCCGCCCACGCCCATGATCAATTCGCCGAACCACTGGCGGGTCAGCCAAAGCTGGCTTTCAAACAAGACGCCATAATGGAAGCCTGCGCCCGCGCGCCCAAAGGTGGAAGATTGGGTCGCATAATCGCGCCCGTAGCTTCCCATCCAAAGGCCCAGGGACGACCAGCCTAGTTTTGCGGGCTGGGACAGTTCTTCTTTCCATTCGACTTCTTCGTCGACTTTGGCGACCGATTCGTCTTTCTTCGGATCCGTGGCAACGGGGATGATCTGTGTAATCTTTTGAAACCTGGAAATATTTCGGCCGGCTTCTTCTTCAGCGACTTTGCAGAAAACGGTGCCGTCTTCGACTTGATCGACGACCAATTTTCCAGTTTGGGACATTCGCCAGTCGACAATGTTCTTCAACAGCGGATGCTTTTTGACTTCGTCCAAGGTCGAAACGACTAGGATATCGCCCTTTTTGATGCCGTTTTCGGTCGAAATATTCACGGTAACCGACTGATTGTCGCGACCGGTGACTTGGCCTTTGAAAGGAACTTTCGAAAATGCGCGGTCTAAAGATTCAAAAATCGCCTTGCGGATATCGTCCGAAGTGAATGCTTTTCCGGTATTGGGTTCCTGAAGCACGAAGGTTTCGGAAGCCAGAACATCCATCCTGGGGCTGTGAAGCCAGTCGATGGTGAATCGGTAACGAGGGCCTTCCTTGTAAATCTTGGTTCGGATCAAGCTTTCGGTTCGGGTCGTGCGCGCGATCTGACCCAGGATTTCTTTGTCTTCGATCAGCCTGAAATAAGGGATGGATGATCGCGACAAAACCGAATCGGCCTTGCCCAGGTCCGTGACCGTGAATCGGGATTGCTTGGCGAAATAATCTTTGTAAGAAACTGCGACATAATCGACAAAAAGTCCGTCGATATTGTCGTGGGCTTTCAAATATCCCAGTGTTTGAAGGGAATACGAACGGTCGGTTTCGGGCGACGCGAAAGCCTGCGTCGTCGCCGTCGCGCAAATGACCCAAATCCCTAGTCCCGACATCACCGCTTTAGTGATTGGGGGTTTTCGCAATTTTTTCCTCGTAGATCGCGACTAACATTTTCAGTTCGGCGATCTCTTCCTGGGCTTTGTTTAGGTCCAGTTCCAGTTGTTCGATTCTTCCTGTGATTCCGGCGGTGGCGGCGGGGCCGGCAACAGTCTGATTCAGTTCGTCTAAGATCAGGTACTTCCCGTTTTCGACCCGATACGTAATTTTATTGGCTTTGATGTGACGGCGCAGGGTCGAAAGACTGATGCTGTTTTTCACAGCATAGTCCATCAGCGGGATCCATTCGTTTGTGACTGCTTTTGATTCCGGTTTGGTCGGCAAGATCTTTACCCCCGTTGCCTGATCCTATTGTATTTCCAGGGCCCTTAAATTCAAGTACTCTGATCGGGTATGGGGCCGGGAAAAGACAGAATTTCCATCGGAAGTAAGAAAAAGATCGCCTTTGTCTGCAGTGGCGGTGCCTCGAAAGCCGGAGCATTTCATTTGGGTGTTGCTTTGGCCCTTCAGGAACAGGGTTTTCGCTTCTTTGGGGGGGTAGCTACCCCAGGGGGTAAGCCCCATGTACCGGCGCCCATGGAAATCGGGACCTATGTTGGGTCCAGTGCCGGATCGATGATTTGCGCCATGTTGGCTGCCGGCTATTCGCTAGAAAACATCTTCAATTCGTTTCGGGGCAAGGTTTCAGATGACCCCGTCGACAATATTCCCAAGCCCTTAACCCCGTTGACCTATACCAAGATGTTGAAGCTTCGCACGGGGATCGCGCGCGAACAGCTAGAACAACTTTTGTTCATCAAACAGATGTTGGGTGCCGTGGCCAAAGGGGATTGGGAATCCTTGATTCAAATGAAGTGGATGAAGTTCACCGGGCTTTTTTCGACTTCCGGAATCGAAGAATACATGCGCGACGATGTCCTTCCTTCGAATTCATTCAAGGACTATCCGGCGGACCTTTTCATTCCAGCCACCCAGCTCAATCATTCCAGGAAAGTCGTCTTTGGAAAGTATCGTTATCAGCCGCCGCCGCATGATCTGACTTGTCAGTACGATAACGACGTCAGCATTTCGCAAGCTGTAGCAGCAAGTACGGCGTTGCCTTTTATTTTTTCTCCGTACCCGATTCAAAATCCAGACGGCACCAAGACCTTTTACATCGATGGCGAAGTCCGCGAAACGCTGTCCACGCACGTTGCGGTCGATGCAGGCGCGGATTTGATCATCGCCAGTTATACGCACCAACCTGTGCATCTGAAGAAAGAACTGGGTTCGCTGACGGAACACGGTTTGCCGGCAATTTTGATTCAGTCGATTTATCTTTTGGTCGAACAAAAGATCAACAACCACGTGCACAGTAAAAAGATTCAACGAAACGCGATTGATGCGGTTCACCAGTACTGCAAGCAACAAGGTGTTTCAGAAGAACATCGCAAGCGGATCATCGAAATTTTGGAAGCAGAAATGCATCACCGCCGCGACGTCGATTCGATTTACGTGCATCCGTCGCCGGCGGACGCGACGATGTTTCACGGTGAACACTTCAGTCTTTCGGCCAAGCGAATGCAGGATTACGTGCGCGCGGGTTTTCGTGCTGGGATTGATACGCTTCGCCGCTATCAGTTTGCGGATCAGGACAAAAAGCCGCGGACATTGGAATCCAGTATTTCGAAATCAGGTGCCGGAGAAATTTAGATCACCGGCCAAGTGGCTCGATTTTCGAACGAGCACTCGGCTGAATCTCAGATGAAAATCACGTTGAACTCAGCCGGGTGCCCTTCGAAGAAGAGCAGTCTTGATGCGGAGGACGGGCTGTCCTCGACGTGATGCGAGCTCTTCTTAGCCTGAATCGTTAGGTTTTAAGATGTACCCAGCGGAATACACGGTCGCAATCTGGTGGTCAAAGCCTTTTAGGTGTTTTCGCAGCGAAACCATGTGCGTATCGATTGTGCGTTCGCCGACCATGGCTCCGTTCCACACCACTTTCAAAAGTTCTTCGCGCGAAATGATCCGGTTTGGATTCGTCAGAAAGTGCTTCAAGAGATTAAATTCCAACACGCTTAGGCTGACCAGATGATCAGCGATTCGTACTTCCATGTTCTGGGGCTTGGCTTTCAAGTTTCCGCAGACCAAGACTTCGGGTTCGCTCTGGGCTTCTTCGATGCGGCGAATTTTTGAAGACACCCGGGCGGCTAACTCTTTGGCTTTAAAGGGTTTTCCAAGAAAATCATCCGCACCCAGATTGAAGGCCGAAATCCGTTTTTCGGAATCGTCATTGCCCGTGATGATCAGAATCGGGATGTGGCTAGTGGCTGCGTCGCCGCGAAGGGTTTCGGTGACTTTCAAACCATCGATTTTGGGGATGCCGATATCCAATAAAACCAGGTCCGGCTTTTGGCTAAGAACCGCGCTCAGAGCCTCTTCGCCGTCTTTTGCGCGCACGATCGCATGGCGCTCGGAAAGCACCATTTCCATCATTTCAAAAACAGAATCATCGTCTTCAACGATTAGGATTTTGCGATTCGAGGTCGTCATGGTTGATGTCGAAGGATATTCTGGTTTATTCAATTAGAATACTTAATCTTTTTAATTAAGATCAAGGAGCCTAAGGCCATGTCCCGAAACCTGCCGCCGTTTAAGACCTTCAAAGACTTTTATCCGTTCTATTTAGTCGAGCATTCGAACCGAACCAATCAGTGGCTGCATTGGACGGGGACCTTCCTTCTTCTTTTGAATCTAGGTCGAATCGCAAATGCGGGGACTTGGGTCGACCTTTGGCAGATCCCGGTACTTGGATATGGATTCGCTTGGTTTGGTCATTTCGTCGTCGAAAAGAATCGCCCTGCAACGTTTAAACACCCATTTTACAGCCTGATGGGCGACTTCGTGATGTTCTACCACTTGTCGACGGGGCAGGGTGGGGCAGGCGGAAAAATGGAAAGACTTCGCCAGGAATTCAAGGTAAGGCTTTCGGCTCATTCCTAAGTTGCGTCCTTTTGTTGGAGAGATGGCCGAGCGGTCGAAGGCGCACGCTTGGAAAGCGTGTATACGGGTAACACCGTATCGAGGGTTCGAATCCCTCTCTCTCCGCCATTTCTGACTTCCACACATCGATCTCATTCACTCGTTCTATCCCAGTACTTTTGTTGAACCCTCAGCGGACTCCTGTCCTCTCTCGCATCGCTGGCGCGAACGCTTCACGCTTGCGAGAGTTCGGGTTCGAAAAAAGTACTGGGATAGAACGAGTGAGACAAATGGTTCTGTGGAAGTCAGAAATGGCGGAGCAGACGGTGGTCAGGACTCTGCGGTGCAGAGTCCGGTACATTGAGAGGGATTCGAACGGCCGGAGCGAGCGGGGGACCCGCTTGCGGGTCGCGAGTGAGGCTTGCCGAAGGGACGAGCGATACCTATCGCGAGTACCCGGAGGTCGAATCCCTAGAATTTAAGTTCTAAAGCCAACGTGGGAATGATCTCTTTCTGAGTCGGGACTAATTTGAAAAATACCGATTTGTCTTTTGATTCTGAATAGTAGGTAAAACGGTCTCGAACAATGAAAGCCGTGACCAAAGGCACGAGTATAGTTGTACCAATGATTGCCCGCTCCGTGGGCTTCTTCGCGACGGCAAGCATCCATCCCTGAAATACCAAAACGGTTCCGGAAACAATAAGCGTGTTACGAACCTGGCGCCTGTACTCTTGTTCTGGGTTTTCCGGGTAGTCTAGAAAAAACGCCAGCGCCGATATTGTAAAAAAAACGACTCAAGTTATTTGTTTTCCCGGTCGTAGACATAAGTTCGTAGGATTGGAAGTGGTCCGATAAGGACCGCAAACCACGCCACGCCCTCAATAACCTCATGTCCACGAGGAGGACCTACTTTGGTCCACCCCATGGACAAAGCAATCAGTGGCAGGAGGGGGACAAGCAAGTCTCCGACGTAGGTCTTCCATGTGACTCTCGACGCCAAAAGCGCGCGCTTCGTATTTTCTACGCGTCTCATTTCCATGCGATCGAATGCGTTCTTTAGCGCCAAGGTGAAAGAAATACCTTGGCGTTTTGCTTCGACGCTCTTTTGGTAGAGTTTGAAACCGACGAAAATGATGGAAGAAATGACGATTGCCAGAATTCCATAGTAGCCGATGTGCTCAGGTCCATGGGCTTTGGGTGCCCCAGAAAGAAGGAGGCCGAGTAGTCCAATCAGGAGGAGAAGGATGATTCCCACAGGAATCCACGCAACGAAAAGTCCAAACCCATTGTTCGGTAGAATCTGGGGTTTTATTTCACGGGCTTGCTCCTCTTTGGTGTAGTCATGCCCGTAAGCGTAGTCGATGAAGGATTTTCCGGCCCGCCTAGCCTTGAATGCCATTGCGAGTGTGCGGAAAGTAGTAATTGCCAACAAGGTACCCGGCAGACCAATCACGGTGGATTTACGGACGTCGAACGGCCGAAAATACAAATAAGCACAAATGAAACCCAGAATTGCGAACTGATAGATTTCTATCACTACAATTACGGCGCGCTTCGAACGACTCAACTTGTGGCTCATCTCAGTAAGATTTGCCTCATAGACCCTTCCTGTCCACACTCAATCCATGGGCTTAAAGGAACTTAACGCACGAATAAAGTCGATGTCCGTTTGGAATTGGCTTGGGCTGTGGTTTCTTTTTGCAGTTGTGGGTGGAGCACTCTACATCGAGTTCCCAAGCAGCGGTTTTACGCAGGTGCTTGTTGGTCTCTGTGTCTTCGCGCTCCTTTTTGGCCTTTCAAAAGGGGTGGTTGTCGCCTCTCGCTTTCCTTTGCTCCTACTATGTTTACTGCTACTGAAGGTGGCTCCTATTCTTGGTGGTTTCTTCCTGTTTCGAGAGTGGCTCAGGTTTGCGATGTCGAGAAGCCTATCGAAGGAGCAAATGGTTTCTTTTGGTTGGGTGATCATCGTGCTCTATGCTCTGGTTGTGTTTTTTCTAAAAAGGTGGCTTTCAGAAAAGGTTGTCGAAGGCTGGCGAAGGCAAAGAAGTAAACGCGCTCTTTCTGACGAACTAAAAACCGCAGAGGAAAAGCTCCTGTCCGGTTTCGAAACTCATATGTATGACGCTCTGATTTGGGGTTGTTTTTTCTTGCTTCAGCTCAGGCTCATGTTTGTTTGAATATGAAGACGCGAAATTTTCTTAAAAGAATGTCACTTCTCGCAGCAGCGGTTCTAGGAACGGCTGGGATTTTTGCCTTCTACGCCGAGTTTCCAGGTCGCTGGACTACGGTTCTACTTTTGGGTGCGCTCTTTCTATTCTTCATTTTTCAGAATGCCATCCCGTACTTTCTAGTTCGAGAACGAGATTCCTTCATTGCAAATGAATTGAGAGTTTTGTGGCTGGGTTTACTCGGGTCTTTAGCCCTGTTCCTAGGCTTACGTGAGTTTTTCCGTCTAGATCTTCTTCCGAAGGTTTGGGCCCAGTTTGCGGGGTACTTCTTTCTTGCATGGGTTCTACCTTGGATGTGGATTCAATCGATTCGAGCAGGCCGCCGGATACGCGATAGGTACAAAGAACACGCGAGACAAAAGACCAGTGACCAAAGGCTGCCGCCTCATCTGGAAAAGTTTTCCACAAAACTGGGATGGATGGCGACCTTAGGGATGATTCTTTTTTGGACTAAGATCGGGGTACTGTTTGGACTGCAGATCTACTTTTCTTAAAGGAATCTCGACACTGGCAACACGAGAAACTAGCCTCTGCCCCCACGTCCCTTCACAAACATCTGAATGAAGCCTTGGACGGTGACTTTTCCGATCAATGCTCCAACTGCTGGAAGAGAAAGGTCTTCGACTTTTCGAAAGCGGATGCAGCCGCCGCCCATGTCTAGTTTTTTGCCGGCAGCCAGAACCTTTTTTCGAAACCATTCCGCAGTTTTCTTGTCGATGTAAACGCTAGGGGCATGAAGGACCATGTAGTTCTTCTGTGATCCCAGCGCCGCGTACAAAAGTGGCTTTCCGTTGTGCGTGTCGGGATGGATTTTCAGCGGGATTTCGTACCCGATCATTCCCCAGCTCATCGCTTCTTTGACTCCTTTTGGAAGGTTCTTCTTGATGACCTTACGAACCGCCTGAATCGCTTTCTTGCGATCTTCGGGCATTTCCATTAGGTATTCAGAAACGGTCTTCGCTGTGGATCTAGCCATGGTTGGGAATTCCGGCTTAAAGCGGGGCAGCTTTAAGTGAACTGTCAATGAAGATGTAAAAATCAAAATGCTCTGCAGGTGTTAAAAACACGCCATCCGGATAGTATAGATTGTTGTTTTCGTTCTGGACCCACCATTTTTTTCTGAACGAACAAAAGCTACCCCTCGTATCGACCAGAACTGTATTCGCACCCGAACTTCTAAGTTGCAGGTCCAGTGATAGCGGTGAACTTGGAGTTTCAAATCTCCCATTCTGACCCTCAATATCGAATCCCGTAGTACCAATCGATTTATAATTCACACTTTTGGCTAGGAATTCACCGGTACCCAGTATTTGACCTAGGCCTAGGCCATAACTCCACCAGGCTGCTTTCGATGTCGCTTGAGAAGTATGTGACGTATGGGCAATCCACAAAACTTTCTGGCTAGCGCCATATTTTTCTCGTTGAGTAAGGATATTCTGAGCCAATGTTTCATCGCGTACATTCCAGTGTGCCGCTTTGTTCTTTTCGACCCACAGTCTTTTCATATGGTTTTGTCGGGCGTACAAAACCTGGGTCGCAAGAAGTGCGTCGTAGAATGCGTCGGAACCGAGTTCAGTCTTGAGTTTCGGATCGGACTGAAGTTTCTGTCTGATGGATTTCAATGAACTCATGCACGTGCCGAAGTCGGCGTCGGTGATCGTCGCAGTTCCACTAGTAATGTTTTGCTTAAGTGTCTTCCATTCAGCATCACTGGTCACTGTGTGCCCAGCACATGATTTTTCGATTTCTACTATTTCGTTTTTGAAAAAAGCGTCCTGGGGTTTCAGTTGGGATACCAGAACCTGATGCACCAAATAGGGAGTTTCATAAATATCGGCCCCAAGAAGTTCTACAGGATCAGCCGGGTGTGTTTGGTTCCATTTGCGTAGCCACTCAAAAATCTCGACATACTCTTGGTTTGCATTCCACATGGCCGACACTGCGTCTTTTACGGTTCCGGTGCCATCGCGAACATATTTCGAAGCAGGACCAGTCGCGAAAAGCTCATTTTCTAGGTAAATCTGTCGAAAACCATGCTTCTCAACAAAGTACTGGATCAGTCGATTTTGGATTCTCATGTAGCCGCGCACCCCATGTGCGCTTTCGCCAATTCCCAAAATGTCGGTTGTCGCCAAAACATCCAGCGGTGCAAGTTCAGCGTCGGACGGCATGGATTGCTCAATAGGTGTCAAAGGGTACAAACCATCCGTAGCAACTGAATCAAACGGCACAAGAAAAAGTGTCGCCAAAATGACAGATTGCAGCACGACCGAAGTCGGCTCGCTCGCCCTTCCAATAAAAAGATTTTTCATGGCTCAGGTTTTAGCACGACGTATGCCATCGTGCTCGATGCAAATAGATTAATGATTTTAGGGGTTGGATTGAACTGACAGCGCTTACAAAGTCGTACTGACACTAGCGCGGTGGTGCGACTCGCAACCGCGCTAAACGCTCAAGTTAAAATGATTCACGGAAAGTTCTTCACCCTTTAGGGTCCGATAAAAAGCGACGGCGCCCACGTCTTCGGATTCCGCTTCAACAAAGATGGTTTTCGCACCTTGCCTACCCCCTGGCGTTGAAAACTGGGATCTACGGCGATGTCGTAAAGGTAAATTTCCTTACTTCCGTGGATCGGCAATACTTCGCAAATCACCATCCCGCCGATGATCGTTTTATCTTTGAACGCTGCAAAGATCGAAGTGGTTGGATTCTTCAAAAGTTGCCGCAGGTACTGGTCACTGACACGGTACTTCGTTTCAAAGGCTCGCGAAAAGACTGCAAGCAGCTGGCGAACGTCATCCATTTGATTCAGGCGTTTGACTAAAGTTTTGGACATATCTAGTTTCTTTTGGTTTCAACCTACTTCAATGCTTCGTCAATGGCTCGTAAAAAAATTGCCGGCGGTTGCGCGCCGCTGATGCCCAAGCGACCCGCGATCACAAAAAAAGGAACCCCATTCGCACCGATACTTCGTGCTTCAGCTTCATCTTTTTTTACTTCATCCAAGAAACTTTTTCCGGCCAAAACTTCGGCGGCTTCGTTGCGATTGAGTCCGGTTCCTTGTACCAATTCCAAAAGCGTTGCGTGATCAAACAACGATTTTCCGTCCGTGAAATAGGCCTTGGAAAATGCTTCGATCAGGTCTTTTTGCTTTCCGTGTGATTTCGACCAAAGAACCAGGCGGTGCGCATCCAGTGTGTCGCCGTAAAGCGTGCCCCGAAGGTGGTATTCCAGTCCTTCTTTGGCTGCGATCGCTTCCACGTGATCAAACATTTCGTCTGGGTTTCGGCCGTACTTTCTAGCAAGCGCCGAAGCAATCGGTTCCGTCTTTTCATTCGGAGCCAGACGAAAAGCTCGATGGCGTACTTCAAACCGGTCAGCGTTACCAGACTTGTCCAGTGCCTTTTCTAGACGCCTTTTTCCGATCCAACACCAGGGACACACGATGTCCGACCAGACTTCGATTTGAATCACTTGTTTTTCCGTTCCCGTTAAATTGTGCAAGTGCTTGGGCTTCCTGTGCAGGTATAACCGCTTTCGACTGTGCAGCTGGAAGAACAACCGTCGCCAGAACTTGCGTTGCCGTCATCACAAGCTTCACTTCCGTGGACGACGCCGTTTCCGCAACCCGAAATACAAAAGCTGGGTGTCGACGAACAAGCGTAGCCACCTTCGACAGTGCAGCTGGAAGAACAGCCATCGCCTGAAACAGCATTTCCATCGTCGCAAGTTTCCGGGCTAGCAATCGCCCCGTTTCCGCAAACGGGTGAATTTGAACCCGTGGCCGGAGCATCTTTCTTATCGGCGCAGCCCGAGACCCAAAATAGCGTCAGTAGCCATGTAACGACAAGACCGCTTAGGATGCGGCTGCGGCAAATCCCTTTTTTTGAATTTTGTTTTGGGCTCATGTCCGCAAGTGTACATTTCTGTAGAATGCGATCAACACCGGACTACCAATTCGTATCCCGCGCCATGCTGGCGCAGATGAAACGATGCCCAGCTAGCCGCGACCTGTATCGCTTCTTGGCAAATTACTACGCAGAACTTCGAAAACGCGAAGCCCAAGTTTTCAGGCCGTACCTAAATCAGAAGATTCCGCCGAAACGTGTGGCGGATCTGAATCGCGGTTTTGAAGGAATTCATAGTACCCTGGGCAAATTGACCCGGGACCCGCGAGCTCAGAAAATTCTAAAGGCGCGCCTGGGCAAATCTGCAAATTTCAAGGATTTACTGAAACTGGATGTCTACCGAAGCCAGACCTACGAAATGGATTTTACGCCAAAGTTGATCCTGGGGGCCCAAGATCCATCGTTTGATTCGACTTTCACGGCTATGCATATTTTTGCTCATCGCGTTCAGCAAACGCGGTTCATCTATTTTCACGAAATTGTGGTGGGGAACTTGATCGTGAAAACACTGAATCCCAAGTGGCCCAGGACCAAAAATCAACCGGAACGGCATCTTTTGGATCTTTACGCGCGAATTTTGAATCGAACCCACGACGAAGTTCTGGCCCTTCACGTTCTAAGTGAAAAGGATTTTCTGAAGCAGACCCCAAAGTACTTCCACGACCTTTTGGATCTTTGCGCACATTTCTTTTGGTTCTTAGAAGCGCACAACCTTCGACTGTTTCAGGTTCCGACCACAGAAGTTCTGACCTTGATGCTGAAAGGTTTTGCCATTCCACTGGCGGAAAACTTTCTGCGCCACCCGCGTCGCGCGAAACCGAAGGCTTGGACCCAGGTGGACACCTTTTTTCGAAAGTTGGCGGCAATGCCGCAGGTCAAGCCGCGCGAATTGGAAAACCTGTTTCGAAATCTGGCCGAAGCGATTTGACGGATCCTGGATCAAATGTGAGCCCTTCACGGTAAGCCCCGGATTTATCGGAAAAATGCCGCTTAAAAACACGAGTACGCGTTCCAGACGGTGTCATTTAGTCTTGAATCGATGGCAAAGAAGCTGATTTTTCCGGCGTTCATTTTCGGTTCTGTGCTTTTGGGTCTTTGGCTTTTTTCTATGGGGATCAGTTTTTCGTTTAGTGCTTTAGCGGTGATTGCTGGCGTGATGGTCGTTCTTACTTTTTTGGAACGAAAGTTTCCCCATCGCGTAGCGTGGATTCCGGAAAAGCGAACCGCTGTTTTGGATGTTCAGCATACTTTGCTGAATTCGATTTTTTTCAGTTCATTTGCAAAAGGGGTCGTGGCCGCAGCGGTTACCAGCCTTGGATTGAAGAATGCTTTCAGCCCCATTCATGGGCTGAATTTTTGGATTCAGTTGGCCATTGCGCTTTTGGCTGCCGATCTTTTTGTTTACGGGCTGCACCGGTGGTTTCATCGATCGGACTTGGGTTGGAAAATCCACGCCGTTCACCATTCCATTCAGAAGATGCATTTTTGGGCAGCTGCCCGATCGCACCCCTTCAATGTGATCGTCATAACCGGCGCCGAAGTTTTGGTGCTTGAAGCACTAGGGGTCAGTACTGAAGCCATTTTGGCCTGGACCCTTTGGATGAGCGTGAACGGACTTCTACAGCATTGCAACCTAAGTCAAGACACCCGCTTTTTCGATGGTTGGCTTTCAACGGCGGCGGTTCATCGAATACACCATTCGAAGATCGCAGAAATCGGAAACCACAATTTCGGAACCACCACGATGGTTTGGGATCGAATTTTTGGAACCTACCTATCCCCGCTGGTCCAGCCGGAACCTTCTGAAATGGGGATCCAGAATTTGGAAATTCGGTCCAGCTATCGGGTCCACTTGCGTTTACCTTTTCGAATCTGAAATACTGACGTCATGGCAAAAGATCATGATGCGGAACAACTGCGGGAACTGGGCTACACATCGAACTTTGAAAGGACGATGGGGTTTTGGGAAAATTTTTCGTTAGGTTTTACTTACCTTTCACCCGTCGTTGGCGTTTATTCGGTTTTTGCGATGGCGCTTCGCGCGGGTGGGCCACCGATGATCTGGAACTACTTGCTGGTGGGCTTAGGCCAGCTTTTAGTTTGTTTGATTTTCGGAGAAGTCGTTTCGCAGTATCCAATTTCGGGGGGGCTTTATCCCTGGTCCCTTCGACTGGTCGGACGCCGCTGGGCCTGGATGGCCGGCTGGATCTATGGCTGGGCACTTTTCACCACCGTTGCCGCAGTCGCAGTGGGCGGCGCGCCCTTTCTTGCGCAACTTTTTGGGGTGGAAGTATCGTCAGCCGGCATGATCTGGATCGCAGTCGCGATGATTCTTGCATCCACTGTTCTAAATTTTACCGGAACCAAGACACTGGCACGTGTCGCGATGTTCGGGTTCGTTTGCGAACTTCTGGGGGCGATTTGTGTCGGAGCCTATCTTCTGATCACCGCCCGTCACCACAGTTTCAGCGTTCTTTTCAACACTTTTCAAACAGCAGGAAGCGGAAGTTATCTGCCCGCATTTCTGGCTTCGTCAGTGGCTGCGATGTTTTGCTATTACGGATTTGAAGCCTGCGGTGACGTCGCCGAAGAAACACCCAATGCAGGATCTGCGATTCCAAAATCCATGCGGCTGACGATCTATGTGGGCGGTGGCGCTGCGACCTTTGTTTGCCTGGCGCTTCTTTTGGCCGTACCCGATATGGGTGCAGCCGTTTCTGGAACCGATAAAGATCCAGTCGCATCCACATTGAAGGCCGCCATGGGTGAAACCGGTTTCCGTGCGGTCATCGCAGTGGTCATGGTTTCCTTCATTTCTTGTTTGCTGAGCCTTCAAGCGGCCGCTTCGCGAGTGCTTTTTGCGTTTGCGCGCGATCGAATGATGATCGGTCATCGTTTTCTAAATCACCTTTCGCCCAAGACCCGAGTTCCCGTTCGCGCCTTAGTGGTCACCGGATTGATTCCGGCTTTGATTGCGAGTATCGGTCACTGGCTTCAAGATGCGGTCAACACGATCATTAGCTTTGCTGCGATTGGGATCTATATCGCATTTCAAATGGTGGTGACTGGCGCGGTCTACGCACGATTGAAAGGTTGGAAACCGAAAGGGTCCTTTACCTTGGGTCGGTACGGTTGGCCGATCAATATTGCGGCGTTGGTTTACGGAATCGCCGCCGTTGTGAACATGTTGTGGCCGCGCGCACCCCAGGATCCGTGGTTTGTGAACTATGGGATGATCTTTACAACGATCGTCGTGATTGCGACCGGGGCGCTTTATATGGCTTTTGGAAAGCCGTACGCAAAGAAATGACCAATTAACGCTGCGAATCATCAGCGATATCACGGTACGGCATCGGCAGATGTTTTTCTTAGTTGCTTTCAGTTGGGTCGCCGCTGCAATCGCAGCCGCATCGCCTTCCTTTCAGATGTCGAAAGACAGCCTTTGTTTTGAAAACGCGGATTCACGCCTTGCGCAGTAC
>JAEUWC010000002.1 GCA_016786465.1 Bdellovibrionales bacterium
GTAGTTCGGTACGCCACCGGTGACGTTCAAGGCCTGAGTGTTTCCACCTGAAGCCAAAGTGAATGATGCGGGTGTGAGCACAGGTGGGTTCACCACCGTAATGGTCGATGGTGCGGAAAGATTTCCCGCGCCATCTTGCACGCGAATCTGCGCCGTTCCTGCGTTAGCCGGATCATAGATTCCTGAAGTGATGGTTCCGCCCGCGGTTCCTCCGGAAAGAATGTAACTGACGGGGCTGATCACCTGAGAATTGGATCCAAGAAGCAGGTTATTGGTGTGAGCAATGGTCGTGTAGCCGACCGATAGCTGAGGAAGATTTCGAAGATCAAATCCCAAAGTCGCAGTGGCGCCCACTGAATCGGTGACGGTGACGACGACCGTTTGCCCAACCGATCCGCCACCTGATCCTGCTGTCAGCAAGCAAGTCGTGACGTCGTTACAAGCCGGAATGCTTGCGTGTGCACCGCCAGTAGTGATCGCAAAATCATATGGCGCAATTCCGCCTGTCGGTGTGACGTTGTAACTGGTGGTCAGCGCCAAAGGAATCGGACCCGTGCCGGCGTTTAAAAGCGGCGGGGTAGCGACGAAAATCACGCTATCAGAAATATTTCCCAAGCTGTCCGTCAGTCGAACGACAGCACCGCCGCTTGCGGCCGCTGAATTGAAGCGTGCTTGAGTTCCTGTGATGGGCGACGAACCCGTTCCCGAAGTTGTTGTCAGTGTTGCACCCGCCGGTGCAGAAAGTAGGGTGAAGGTATAGTTGCCAGCTGAAGGAACCCCGCCTGAAGCGGAAAGCGTAACCTGATCCACGTAGTTCATCAGCTGCGAACTGGGTGAAATCGCAAGTGCGCTGTTCACGGTCACGGGGATCGTGACTTGGTTTGCCGGTGAATAGCTATCCGTCACGGTGATCGTGTCGGCTCCGGAAGTCGCAGGGGCCTGATACTGGTTGCCGCTGAATGTTCCGCTTGAAGCGCTGTAAAAGTAAGGGGCTACGCCACCCGTTGCAGTGATGATCTGGGTGTTATTCACCGCCAAGGTGAAGCTGGTCGGTGACACCGCCAAAGGCCCGGTCACGTTCAGGGTCACGGTTTGCGACTGTGCAGCAGCATCCGTTACGGTAACCACGCAAATTCCCGTCGTTGTACCCGCGGTAAAATCAGTCGAAGATCCGCTGGTGGCCGACAGGGTGCCGACGGGGTTTGAACAAGATTTCGTATAGGCGTAAGGGGTCAAGCCGCCTGAAGGCGTGATGGTGTGCACGTTCCCAGGAGCCAAGTTCACCGAGATGGGTGAAACCAAAACATTTCCGAAAACCTGAATGTTTGCCATCGAAGTTTCAGTGGTGGTTGTGTCAGTGACACGAACCTGTGCCGTGCCTTGTACGGCGCCTGCGGAATAAAGGTTACCCGTGATGCTTCCGACTCCGGACACCAGCGAATAGGTGAAAGGACCGACCCCGTAAGTCGTTCCGAATGGAAAGTCCACAGTACCCGTCGTTAGGCTGATGGACGAAGGTGAAATCTGGACCGGCTTGTAAATGGTCAATGTCCGAGTGTCTGCGTTTCCGGCAGAATCGGTAGCACGAACGACGACCGACCCAGGAATGGTTCCGGCAGTGACCAGGCCCGTTGCGGAAACTGAAGCCAGGCTTCCACCGCTGACCAAGTCATAATTGTAAGGTTGTGCGGGCCCCGCAAACGGAACGCCGCCCGATACGGTCATCTGAAGCGAAGTGCCCGCCGCCAGAAGCTGGGTTGCGCTGCTGATGTCGATCGCTGGGTTCACGACGATGTCATAAGCTTGGGTTGAAGAATTTGAATCTTGTACCGTGATATTCTCGGTGCCCACGGACATAGGCGCTGTGTAGACTGAACTTAAAGAACCCGAATTCAGCGTACCGCCCAACGCAGAAGTGATTGAAAAAGTGTAGCCCGGCACGCCGCCCACAGGGGAAATCAAAACTGTGCCGCCCACTTGAACTTGAAGGGTGACGGTTCCGCCGCCAAATGCCGGAGCAATCGTCAGTGTTGAATCATATCGATTGCCTAAGCTATCGCGCACGCGAAAAACCGAAGTTCCAGGAACCGCGGTGGCCTGGAAGGTTGCAGAAGTCGCCGTCGAACTGAAAATCGCACCCGTCCCAGAAACGACTGAAAAAACATAAGGGGGCAGTCCGCCGGTTGCGAAAAGCGTGACTTGGCTGCTGACGGGTAGAATCGCAGTCGTCGGGGTCATCAAAAGTTCATCCACCAAGTTAATCGTGACCGGAAAAACGGTACCTTCACCGTCGGTGGCTTCAATTGAAACCAAGGTGTTCATCGGGTCAAAAGTGGTGGGAGCCGTGTATTCTCCGGTACTGGAATTGATGGTTCCAGGGCCAGACAGAATCTGAAAGCTGTAGGGGGTCTTCCCGCCTACTGCGGCTAACGTTTGGGTTTTATAAATCGCCACACTTGAAGTGGCAGGTGCGACTTGGAAGCCCTGTTGAATAAACAGGTCCGCGCCACCGTTCAGGCGGGGATTACAAGAAGATGCGGCAGCCGCAATGGCCACTACGATCGGTATGAAACGAAAAGCCCCCAAAGTACCCCCAGAAATACTTGACTAATTTAGTCTATTAAAAACAGTATCAAGGGGTTTCGTTGTCGACCAATCATTTCGAAAGTCTTAACAGTTGGGTGGGTAGGCAATTTTTACCTAATCATTTCATGTGGTTAGGGCAACCTTAGACTTTACGCAAACCCAAAACCGCTTAGAATAGAAGGGTGATGAGGGGTACGTGCGCCCTGATGGGCTACCTTTATAGTGCTTTATTCTGTTTCGCTCGGATGCCCGAAGCTTACGGCCAATCGACGGCCGCCTTCGAGCTTCGGCAGTCGCGCGCGATTCCTGTGATCCGCGCCAAGCCCGACGACGCGTCGGTGATCATCAAACCTCGTCCGCCCGAAGGCGGGGGGCGTGGGCCTGCTTCTTTGGGTTCGGCGATGAAGCACGACGGAATTTTGGATCTTCAACTGAACACTCAGGACTTTCCGATTTCGTTTGAAGCAGTGGCCGACCGAATGCAGCCGTCGACGGAACTGACCGGTCGTTTCACGCGCCCGGACTGGAACCTAGTGATTGCCGGTGAAAAAGTCCCGCTGGAAGAAGATGGAAGTTTTCGCAAGCGCGTTCCGTTGGAATACGGCGACAATCAGTTGAAGCTTTACGCCGTTGGGCCGCTTGGAAAAATTGAATCGCAAACGATCGACATCGGCGAAGTCGATGAAAACAAAAACAAGGGGCGCGGGGCTTCGAATATTTTTCTAACCCACGGTCTTTCGTTTAGCCAAATTCGGTACGAAGACACGCGATTGGCTCAGCCGCTTTTGATCCATGCATTAACCGCAAAGCTTTCTTACGTTTACCTTTTAAGCAGTCGCTGGGATGTTTCGGGATCCGCTTATTTCACGGCGGTTCGTTTAAGTTCAACTTCAACTGACAACACGCGCTTTTTTGGTGCCAACGGCCGCTTGGCTTACGGGTTCATGGATCGAAAAGCGCCTTGGCAGTTTTCGTTAGGAGCAGGTCTTTTCTATTCGACGATGATTACTCCGAACGGCGGTTACGGATTTAACGACGTTGTGGGACCGCAAGTTCTTCCTGTTCTGAAGCGCGTCTTTTCCAAGGGCAACTCGATTGGGCTTTATGGAAAAGGTGCGATGATCACGGGCGGATGGGAAGTCGCGGGTGGTTTGAACTATGCAATCCCGCTTTCCAATGGCCGGTCGATTTCTTTGTCTGTGGATTACTCGCGGATTGATTTGGTGATTGAAGCAGTTCAAATGCGTTCGAATTCCATTTCATTTGGCGCGGGGTTCACTTTATGAGCACTAGCCATAGCGGTGCCCAGCTTCCGCAGTCGCCGCCGCTTTCGGCGCCGTATGATCAGGCTGCCCCGAAGCTGAAAAGGTCGCTTGGAACGAAGCTTCTATTGGGGCTTCTAGGGCTGATGCTGGCTGTGGTCTTGATCATCGATCTGTCGGCACTTTCTTTGATCCGTGACGATAAGCGAACCGCGACTTTTCAGGCCCAGGCTGTGGAATCGGCCATGGTGGGTCGCGAATTCGCATCCATTGCCAAGCATTCAATCGCGGCGCTTCGAATCGCGCTGACGGGAATCGAAGATTCAAAATCACTTTTTTCACGCGACCTAAGCCAAGTTCGAAAGATTCTAGAAAATCAGACGGACCTTTTAAGTTTAAGCATGGCCAGTGGGGATCTGACCAAAGGTGATTTTGAAGTCTTCGTTCAAGCCGCGAAGTATTCAGAACTGAAGCGGATTGGGTACGATGCTCCGGACCTTTTAATTCCCGATAAACAGATCCGTTCAGTGGCTGACGAACTTCAGAAAAACGGATACGCGTTCATCAAATTGACTCAAGGGGGTAGGGCACCGCTTCTGGGTGTGGTTGCCTTTGCTCAGTTCAAAGATCGCGCAAAAGGGAAGGGCGTTCTGGCGCTGGGGCATTTGGGACTTGATCAGCTGGCGACCGACCTAAAGCATTCCAAGGTGACGCTGGCGACGCTTTCAGGTCGGCTACTTTTTGATTCGAACCTTTCACGGCTTTACGAAATCAATGAAATCAAAGAAGACCCGCATTTCAAATACGCGGTATCGGGCGACCTTCTTTCCGGGGCTCGCGAAGTCAAAAACGAAATCGGCCAAGACGGAAATCCCGAACACCTTTTTGTCAGCTACTTTCGACCAGGGTTGGAAACCGTAGTCATCACCAAGGCGGAATACAAACGCGTGATGCGACCGCTTCAGGTGATGGCCGAAAAGTTCGTCCTGCTGGGGATCCTAGCGATCGGTGCATCGATCCTTTTTGCGGTCTACTTCGCGCGCGGACTGGCTGGTCCGATCAAAGTTCTGGATTCCGCGACCCGCGAAGTCGGCAAAGGTCGATTTGATTTAAAGCTCTCGACTGTCGGCGACGACGAAATCGCGGGCTTAAGTCACGCTTTCAACGTCATGTCGGCCAAGATCAAACAATTGATCCAAGACGTGATTCGAAAAACGCAGCTTGAAGGCGAAGTTCGACTTGCTTCAACGGTTCAGCAGAATCTTTTTCCGAAAAAAACGGTCGAAACGGAAAACTTCTGCCTTTATAGCGACTATGTTTCCGCAAGCGAATGCGGCGGCGACTGGTTGGGGCACTTTCAGCACGACGGCAAGCTTGCCATCATGATTGCCGACGCGACGGGGCACGGAATTCCCGCTGCCTTGATTACCGCAGCGGCACGTAGCTGCTTTAGCGTGATCACGAAGATGGTCGAAGACACTCCGGACTTTCGTTTGTCGCCAGGAAAACTTCTGACTTACGCTAACCGCGCCGTTCATGAATCAGGCGGCGGGCAAATCAACATGACCTTCTTTATCGGCGTCTATGATTTCAAAACCGGTTTCCTTCGATACGCCAGTGCGGCTCATAACCCTCCTTGGCTTTTCAAAAAAGCAGAAGGAATGAAGATGTCCAGTCTGACGGCCAACGGCCCGCGGCTGGGTGAAACGATGGAAGTGAAGCCTTACGAAGAAAAGTCCGTGCGTTTAGAAAAAGGGGACATCGTGCTTTTTTATACAGATGGAATCCTTGAAGGCACAGATCGCGGCGGAGAACAGTATGGCAAAAAGAACATGAAAAAGACTTTCGAATCGCGCCTGAATCTAGGCGCGCAGAACGCCGTTCGCGGCCTTTTTCAAGACTTCATGACTTACAATGGCGACAAGCCCTTAGATGATGACGTCAGTCTTTGCGCGCTGGAAGTGATCCGGGAAGGAGAAGTTCCGACCGAACTTTGATCCGACATGACGGAAATCAAGCTTGAACCCGAAAATTCAAACTTTTCTAGTAGCGGCCCGCTCGAGGTATCGATTGAAATCAAGCCCGAAGTCGTGCCCGATGTCGCAAACCCACCGGTGATGCAGTCGTCGAGAACGGCACCGGTCGCCGAAGTTCAGGTCGAAACTGAGTCTTCCTATTCGCCCAAGGCGCGCGCTTCATCGTTACCGGGCCCACGGGGTCCGTCAGGCCCGCCGAAGCTGGGATGGATTGCACGGACGCGGCTAAAGATCGAACGCCTGCGATCACGTTTGCGAAAGATCGAAAAAGACAGCGCTTTGATCGCGCTTGGAGCATTTCTTGCGGCCAGCGCTGCATTTTTGATGATTGTGGGGTTTTCGTTCGAAAAGCCTGAACTGACCTTTCCTGTCGGCAAAGTCGTGTTTTCTAAAGGGACGGCGCTTCGTCAGTTGGAATCCGAATCTGAATACCGCGCGATCGGGGTCGATACCGGTGCAGTGGCAGGTCAGGATCCCGGTGTGGTTTACAATCGCGACACGGTTCTGACCGGCGCGACTTCTACGCTGAAAATCAATTTTGACAATGGCGCTTGGGTCGAAATGGAAAACGACACCATGATTCGTCTTTTGTTTGATGCTGGCCCGGAAAAGGGACGAATTCAGGTGATCGCGGGTCGAGTAAAAGGCAGCGGCATCGACGTCGAACAGAAAGACGGGCAAAAGTGGATTCCACTGGCGAACCAGATCGACATGATCAGCCCGCGACCGGGTGAAAGACTTCGCGTAGAGGATCCAACAATTCCATTGCAAAGAATCGTTCGATTCGAATGGAAGCTTCCAGTTCCAAGCGGAGTGATGGAAATTCGACTGAATTATGTCGGCCTGGATCGAAGCGAACCTTCTTACGCGCTGGTCGCTGAAGCCATGGCTGGGCCGGGGGCAGGGGTTTCGCAGCCCGAAGTTTTTCGACGGGTGATTGGTTCCAAGAATGGATTATCGGCGACATTTGTTCCATTAAGTCGCCCTGGGATTTACGAATGGGAACTTCGTGATGCGTGGGGAAATTCAGTTGCTCCGGCACAGGGTCCCGAAGGTCGTGTCGAATTGAAACGGCAGTTTTCGTTAAGCCCCGAACTGGAATTAATCCAAACCGCCGAACCGTTGGTTGCGGGCAAATTGATCAAGACGAATCTTTATCAAGGCGAACCGCTTCGCGCAGCCGACCTGACCCTTCGTTGGGCACAGTTTGGAAGCAGTGGCAGGTACATGGTTGATCTTTTAGAATCACCTTCGTCGCGGTTGCCCTTTCAGCGACGCGAAGCGGATTCAGAAACCTTGACGATCGGGCAGGAACAGGTTTCGCGTTGGAACTTTCACTATCGGGTTCTGACGCCTTTTCACGCGGGCTTTGTCGCCGTTTCAAAAGCCGTGGCGTTCCGATTTGAAATCGTGGCGCCGGTTGCGGTCTTCCCGCCTCAGCAGGCCGAACTTTCGCTGGCGACGCTGAAGAAAACGGATCGCGGCGGCCTGCTTTTGACTTGGGAACGGACCTATTTTTCGGATGCGTATTTATTGGAAGTTTCTCGCTCGCCGGATTTTTCACGTAGCGAAGTCGCTCGGACGGTGAAAAATAACTTTGCCGTTTTGAAGGGTCTTCAACCTGGCACCTATCACTGGCGCGTGAAGGCCGTCGGCCTGAAACGCGAAAGCGCTTGGAGCGCGCCCCGGCAGCTGCGCTTAGTGCTCTGAGCACCTTTTGATGCCCGGCGCATCAATTCCGTCCGAATTCTGAACGGACGTTTACGCCAAGTCTTCTGCGAGACTCTTAAGGCTTCTTTTCCAGTTCTTCGCCCTGGGATTGAAGATTCGTCGCTTGAAGCCAGAACGCAGGCGTTCTTCATCTTCTTTGCGAAAGGGAGCGTTGAACCAATCCAAGATTTCTCCTTCCAGAAGACCGCCCGGAAAAACGGTGTTACTACCGACGGGCGGAGTTATTGGAATCCAAAGGTGTCCGCGTCCGACAAGTGACCCCAGGGTGCTGAATTCGTACTCTTCGGCTCGGTCGCAAAGTTTTGCACGGACAGGGTTTCGGTAGACGTATTTCAGCGCATTCAGAAAATAGAATGGTTTTTCTATGATGCTCCAGTGGTAACGGCTCCCGAAGATTCGTCCCGTTCGCCCTGTGCGCTGATTGATTTCTCGGGTCAGTCGGCTGATCAGCGTTTGCATTCCGGTATCCAGGGGCTTTTCAGGCGTGCTGATCATGATGTGAATATGATTCGGCATCAAAACGGCGGCGTGAAATCGGAATCCATGGGTGATGGCGACCGAATAGACCAATCGCGAAAAAATCGTCCAGACTTCCGTCAGGTCCAACGGGAATGGTTCGCGGTTATTTCCGCGGACGGTGACGTGATAGGGCAGGTGATCGGATACAACCAGGGTCTTGCGTGGCATCCGTCGCAGTCTGCAATCTTTGGGCTTCTTGGGGGAGTGTCCGGTTTTCGTACACTTTTTACGCGGTGGGCATCAAAAGGTGCTCAGACACCTTTTTTATAGTCGCAATGAGCGTAGACGACGTGCCGATGGCTGGCTTCGGTGAAATTCATCTTGGCCGCCATTTTTCGCTGAGTGTGCTCGATGCCTTCTTCGTGAAATTCGAAAATCTGGTGGCAGTCCAAGCAGACGATGTGATCGTGGTGATCGTCATCCAAAACTTCGTAGACCATCTGTCCGTCTTGATCGACCAGGGTTTCACGCACGATTCCGGCTTCAACCAATGTCTTGATGTTTCGATAAATCGTGGCAGCGCCGATTCCTGGCGAATCTTCCTGAATATCGCGCGCGATATCTTGAACCGTAAAGTGTCCTGGCAAAAGCAAAAGAAAGCGCATGATCCTGGATCGTTGAGAACTTTGCTTCAGACCTTTGTTGTCCAGATAGTCCTGAAGCTTGGTTTCAAAACGTTCCAACGCAGTCGGATGCGAACAGATCATCGCCGACGGCCCTTGTTCCTGCGCGAAAGAAGGGTGTCGGGGGTTAGGTCTGCCGCACGGCAGCATTTTAGGTTCTGTTTTAAGCGGGGTTGATTTCATCTTTTGATTTTTTCACTGAATCACGTTCAGCCTCGCATGTCTGCGCGCTTTGGTCCAGCCGAGCTTTATAGTCGCGTTGAGCATCAAGCACCCTGAAATTTTCGCTATGCATTCACGTTTTTCGCCACAACTGTGACGGTCGTAGTGGCGTCAATAGCCGACTGAAAGGTGTGCTTACTCGTTTTCTGATATTGCCTATGGTAGCCAACGCCTTATGCTTAAAGGACAACTAGGGCCAGGAGGGTCCAGAGGCATTTAGCCCGTTTTTACGGATGAAAAACGCGAAACCATTTTCGAAAATCCGATCGCTTCGCTTCGCGCTTGCCGCGACTTGCGGGCTCGCTGCGCCACTTAGGGCATTTGCCTTGGGCGAAGTCATTTTCGATGCGTCTTCATTCCTTTTGAAATCCACCCAGCGCCCGAACGCCAGTACCTTCTTGATGTTGGGACCCCAGCTTTCATCCGAAGGCAAGTATGTCGACACCGATCTGGACTTGAAGGTTTACGCATACCTTCCTTATAGCGCTTCGATTTCGGTCGAAGCGAAGAACGCTTATGTTGCGACATCCAAACCGTTGTTGAACGGCCATCAAATCGTTTTGGGTCGCAAGACTTATGAATGGTCGCAGATGGATGAAATGTGGCAGATGGGTCTTTGGCAACCGCGCTTTTTGTGGGACCCGCTCAGACCTTTCACCGTCGGCCTAACGGGTCTGACTTACACTTACGAAAACACTTGGATGAAGTTTGCGCTTTTTGGTTCGCCGGTTGCGATTCCTGAACGCGGAAGCACGGTCTATCAAGAAGGCGGACAGATTCGTGGCTTCGGTCCATTCTTTAACCCACTTCCAAACCAGCTGGACCAAGGCAATGGCGTGATTACTCCGATCGTTTACACGATCAATAATCCAAATTTAAGCGACGCGCTTTTGCGCCCAGGCGCTGCCAGCCAACTTCGTTTCGGCGGACGCACGAAACTTTGGGGATCCGTTTCCTACGGTGTTTTGCCGATTAACCAAATCGAAATGGCCGCGAAAGTCGGCCTGAAAGTTTCTGAAAACGTCGTGGATGCCCAGATCTATCCCCGTTTTCAGTGGCGCCACATGTTGACGACCGAAACCGGTTACAAAGGAAAGTTTTGGAGCGTCTTCGCTTCGGCCACCGCGGAAAAGCCTTTCCGAAATCAATCGATGGCATCCGATATGCTGTACACGCCGATTGGACCCGCGACGATCCTGTCCTGGGGCGGAAGCCTAAGTTGGCGTGAAGGACTGAAAATCACCGCAAGCTATTTGAACATCAACGAAAAGCCTGAAGTTCGTCAGGCCTTCAGCGACATCGACATCAGCTTGCCTTCACGATTTGCCTACCGCAAAGCGGTTCAAGTGAACGCCGTCTTCGATAACCGTTCGGACTTTTTGTACGGCGGTTCTTGGATTTACGACATCGAAAAAGACAGCGGCCTGGTTTCAGCAAACGTCTTCTTTCGTCCGCGCTACAGCATCGACCCAGAAAAAGCGAAGCTGACCTATGGCTTGGGCGCAGATTTCATTGGTTCTTCGACCGGACAAGGATGGATCGGTCAGTACCGTGGAAACGACCGACTGAGGGGGAGTATCGCGTATGCGTTCTAAGTTTTTGATCCAAGTCGCATGCATCGTTACGGCCACGACTTCATTTTCTGCCTGCGGGATCTTCGGCGAAAAGGAAGATCTGAAGAGAACCATCACTTTTAATTCGCCAGCTGCGGGTTGCATCAACGACCTAGGCAAGAAAATGGACGAATTCCAAGTGGGTGACGTCGACCCCGAAGGTTGGGATTCGGCATTTGATTGCACCCAGTCGGCGTTGGATCAATTCCAAAAATTCGTCGTGGGAAGCGTGGAAAACGCTTACACCGAAAGCGATCTGAAAAATCTGGTCACCAATTTCCTGGTCACCAATCGCCCGATCAGCGAGCAGCTGATTTCGTCGCTTTTGAAACTGAAGGCTTCGGTCATTGGTGGTCCCGAAGACCGGGCAACCCGCGCGGAAGTCGAACGCTTGAAAGACCTTTTGGGTGTTTTGAAAAAAGAAACGCGCAAGTTGATCCCGCTTCTTCGTTCACGCGCAAGGACGCCAAACGCGGCTGACTTGATTCAGTTGGCAGATGCCATTGAACAGGTGGGGGGAACCCTTGCCGCTGAAATCGGAACTTCGGGGCGTCGAAATTTTTCAGTCGAAGACGCAGAAACTTTGTTCACTGAACTTGAAAAAGCCGGAATGGGGAACTTCCCCTTGGAATGGCTGCGCGCCGTCTATGCCGGAAAGAATCTGCTTTTTGGCGGAGGAACGCAGACCATCGAGGGATCGTCTTGGTCAACGATCCTGGCAGTCGGAGCCAAGGCGGGCGGTCTAGCGCTTGCGATGATGAGCTTGAAGGAAGACCCGAGCAAGGATCAGATGGATTTTCGCAGCGATCTTTCCGAACGCTTTCGCACGATCCTGCTGGATGCCGTGAATCGCCACGCAGGCGTTCTTCGTTACACCGATATCCGGGCAGTTCTGGATGTGGTTCCAGATTCGGTTTTGCACCTGGACACGATGGACAAAGTCGGCAAGACGCTTTCTCGAAAAATCGTCGGTGAAACCCTGCCGATTATCGGAAAACGCGTTTTGGAATCGACATCGACACACGGACTGACCAGCGCCAGCATTGAACTGGCTTACAGTTTGTTTCGCCAGTGGGCGGATGCTGATAAGCACCTTCGTCGTATTTTTAAACAACAAGGTCTGAAAGAAACCGGCGTGAACATCCGAGAATTCATCGGTGCAGCGACAATCTATCAGGGCAAGATTCCCGAAGCAGATCGGATCGTCGTGAATCGCCTGATTCAGATCATTCAGGATTTTCCAAAGCCACTTTTCCCGAATGGCGCCACCGAAATCCGTTTCGATTCTTCTGAAGGGCATTCGTTGACCAATCTTGCGACACTGAATACGCTTCAGCTTGCTGCTAAGAATCTTCTTCGCGCGTACGGAAGTCTGGAAAACCGGACGCAAGCCAACCTGTCAGACCTTCAGACCTTGGTCAGTGAACTGATGCCCATCGGAAATGATCTGAACTTTCTGGATCCGTCGATTCCGGATCAGGCCCGTAAGCGTTTTACGGAAGCCAACCTTTTCACCAATGCCAGCGATGGTAACGACGTTTTGGATGAACGCGAAATCACCAATTACCTAGCGATCTTGGTTTCGGCTAGGGGTTTAGCCACACGGATTCAGTCCAATATCGAACCGTTTTGCCGCGTTCAAGGCAGCGACAATCTTCAGTGGCCGTGGTTTGACGGCGAATGTTTCCGTCGTCAGTATTTTCAGGATTTCGACATTTACTGGGAAAACCTTCCTTCTTTGAAGATGTTCTATAAAAACAATGCGGGCGAACGCGCCTTGATTGAAAATTCGATTCGCGTTTCATCTAAGAAACCCGATGCGCAGGGACAACCGGGCCCGGACGACATCGTGGGGAACTTTGTGATTCAGGGATACGCGTTGATCATCCAGTACGTCGAATCCATGTTCATGCGTTATGACGGATCTGTGGGTGGGCGTTTGGATCAGTTCCTGGACGAAGACGAAGTCATGGTCGCGTATCCCGTTTTCTACAAAACTTTTGCCGACCGGGTGAAGGCCAAGAAGCTTCCGTTTGGGCTTTCAAACAATAAGAACTTTGTGAAAGCCGTATTCACTTGGACGATCAAGCACGGGCATGAACCGGGTGACAAAGATCTGCTTTCTATCGCCGTTTGGTTCATCGGGGGGCAGAACAGCTGGAACGTTCAGGCCTCTCGCGCAAATATTTATTCGATCATTCCTGGGCTGAATCAGCCCCAATGATGAAATGAAAGCCTACCGGGGGAACACGGCCGACGGAGTCTGGGTTTTTGACCAGGTCTTTCCGCTGGCAAAGACCCTTCGGCAGGAATTCGATCGGCGTTTTTCCAACGTTGGCCCAGGCGGAAACGAGGGGCGTTTTGTCTGGGATTATTGGAACGTTCCCGATCAGTACACTTTGCTTCGTACGCCGGCAGCACACTTCTTTGGACCTAAGCTTTTTGATGGGCTCACACAGTCACTGCTTCGTTTTGGGCGCGAAAATTTTGGTTGCACAGGCCTGACACCACCCTGGCTCAGTTGTTACGTAGAAGGCTGCCAGCAGCAGTTTCACGTGGACATGCCCCACGGGCCTTTGGCTTATGTCTGGTCCTTGACACCGCATCAGGCCGCTTTTGTGGGCGGAGAAACTCAGTTCATCCGTCCCGAAGTCTTGGACTATTGGAAAAACTACGACCGATGGAATGGGGCCGAATCCGAAGCCATCGTCGGAAAGATCGCGCCCCGCTTCGGGCGTTTAGTGGTTTTTGATCCGCGGGTTCCTCACGGTGTTTCCGAGGTCCGAGGCGTTCACGATGTGCGTAAAGCGCGCCTAGTGATTCATGGGTGGTTTTCAAACCCGCAGCCGGCCATCGATGGGGGATTATCACCCACGAACGCTTCGCGGGGGATCCAGGAAATTCTGGCGGATATCGACGGGATGGTCGCCGACCAAAGTCTTCGTGGTTTAATCAGTTTTTCATTTATGGTTTCCCCAGCAGGGAAAGTGGGGCGCCTGCAAGTGCGCGCATCCACGCTTCAGATCGCCGAACCTTCCCATCGTTTAGATGCTTCAGCGATTGCGCAGATTGAAAGAAGTCTAGGTGAAAGGATTGCGCAGCAAGAATTCGCGCGCGCGAAAAAACCCACGCGCGTGACGCTTCCATTGGTGTTTGACTGATGATGTATCGGGCAACGAACGGGAAGGGTCTAAGGTCCTTCGTGATTTTACTTTCAATCACCCTGGCAACGATTGGGATCCAGTTGCGCTATCCTGGGTCCCGCGGATTTCTTTTCATTCCGTTAAGCGCACTGATGTGGGGCTGGCTTTCAGTGATGCATTCGGCGGGTCACCGGGCCTATTTCAGAAATCGCTTGGGCAATGCGGTCAGCGGACTGGTTGCCAGTCTTTTCATTTTGGTTCCGTTTTATCCTTGGCGATATCACCACGGCCTGCATCATCGGTGGACGGGGTGGATGGACTTGGATCCGACTTCGGGAGACCTTCCCAAAAAAATTCCCGAACGGAGGGCGCTTTCAGGCCTGAATTTTTTCTGGAAAACTTGGTTTCCCATTCTTTCGATCGTTCACACTGTTCAGCATTTATGGAATCCGTTTCGGTTTTGGAAAGTTCCGGGGCCAAAAATTCGAATACTGAAATGTGTGTCTAGCGTGATTTGGATTGCGGTGGTCCATGCATTCGTCGCTTGGAACTGGCCCTGGGAATACGCCACGATTCTTGGACCAGCAGTGGCGTTCTTCCTTCTTTTGTCCGACCCCGTCTTAATGAGCCAACATGCTCAGATCCCGATGAAGCGATCCCAGGATTTTCAGGCCAATGCCGTTCGCCCCTTTGCGCCCAAGCTGCACGATGCGTTTACTCGGTCCTTTACGATTCATCCTTGGATTGATCGCTGGGTATTCTTGAATTTTAATCTTCACAGCGCACATCACCGATATCCGACTGTTCCGCACTATGAACTTCATCGCGTGCAGTTTCAGACATCGCATATCGAACCGCTTTTTCCCTGGATCTGGAAGCTGAAAAAGCAGCACATTCGCGACGTGCTTTTTGGAATCGACCCCAAATATGGGGCAACTGAAGACTTCAAGCAGGTGTCTAAAACCTAGACAGCGCTTTGGACTGTATAGGAAACTACGCGCCACCGGGTTTGCGGCACTGGGTTTGCACTTGAACCTGTCATGGACCCCATACTGACACCCGTTTCAGCCGAAAACTGGTTTGTCATGGCTACAAGCAAACAGCTTGAAAGCGGCAAAACGCTTGCCCGTGAATTAATGGGGTTACCTATTGTTTTGTATCGAACGTCTGAAGGGAAAGTTCACGCGATGGAAGATCGCTGCCCGCATAAGAACGTTCCTTTATCGATGGGCAAGGTCGAAGGCGAAAATTTGCGATGCCGTTACCATGGCTGGTCCTTTTCAAAAAAGGGTGACCTGGCCGAAGTTCCATCACTAGGCCCGTCAGAACCCATGCCCAAGTGCAAAGTTCCGTCTTTTGAAGTCATTGAAAAAGACGATTGGATTTGGATTTACGGAACGCCAAACGTGGTCCCAGGTTTCCAGCCGCCGTCATACCCCAAGGACAAAAGTTACGGTTGGTTTGAACTTCACAACGTAATGGATGCGCCGATTGACCTGGTTTTAGAAAATGGATTTGACTGCAGTCACACGGGCTTCACGCATGAAGGGCTGTTTCGTTCACGACCGATTCAGTTTGTCGACGCTTTGATCCAAGACACGGATTCTGGAATGCAGGTCGAAACCTTGGGCGAAAAGAAACCCAAGTCCCGCGGTTTTGGCGATGTTCGCGTGATCGCGGATTCGTCTTCCGAAATTCGTCATATCGATGCGTTCATTGCTCCGCATACGCTTCGCGTGGACTACTGGACTGGGCCGGGGACCCACATCATTACGTTCCTGGTTGCGACGCCCGAAACGGCAGAACGAACCCGCGTCTACACCCGAATGGCCGTGCGCTACGGAATTTGGACTTGGATCATGACCCACCTGATTCATCTTTTGACCCGGGTCGTGGTTCGTCAGGACAAAGCGATCTTGAACGCACAGGCCGAAACGATTCGCCGATTCGGCAAGCGTTCTTTCAAGCTGGTGGATTCCGATCAACCGACCAATGCATTTCAACAGGTCTTTCGCCGACGCGCGGAACGCAGGGCCGGGATCAAGACGGTTCGCTACAAACTTTAAGTGAAGATTCGAGGCAAAAATGAAGTCTAAAAAGAAGCTCGTGACCGAAGAAACCCAGCCCCAGTTGCTGAAAGCCGATGAAATCGAAGCGATGTGGCTATTGTATTCATCCAGCTATGAAAACGTCCGCAAGGAAGTCTTCTTGAAGGATCTGATGGAGAAAAATCGGGTCTTTGTTTCTCGCGACTGCGTTTCAAAACAAGTCAAAGGCTTTTCGACCGCGGCGATTTACGATCATGAACATGAAGGCCGTAAAGTCAGAATCTATTTTTCAGGCGATACGATGATTTCGCCTGAATACTGGGGAACCCGGTCGTTTCATCGCGCGGTCCTGTTTCGGCTTCTGAAAGAAGCGGTGATGAATCCGTTTCGCCCAGTCTATTGGTTTTTGATTTGTTCGGGCTATCGAACTTATTTGTCCATGGCGCGAAATATTGCCGAACATTGGCCTCATTTTCAGAAACCGACGCCCAAGTGGGAAAAGGGTTTGATCGATTCGTTATCGGCAAAAAGATTTGGAAAAGACTTTGTCGCCGATCGGGGCGTGATTCGTACCGAAGGCGTCATCGTCAAGACTTCGATAGCGCCGTTCACGGCCGAAGTGATGAAGATTCCTGAAGTTCAGTTCTTTGTGCGCGCCAATCCCGGATACCTTCAGGGTGACGAACTGGCCATGATCGGAAAAATCAGCCTTTGGGGTGGTTTTCAGATTGTGAAAAAATGGGTCGATCGCTTCGTGATGTCCAATATCGACGCGTTTCTTCCGCCCAAAGTTCTTCGTCCTAAACCGGCATTTGTGATCACGCTAGCGGTTCTTTCGCTTTTTCAAATCATTTAGAAAGATCCCCTTTCATGAGCCTTCTTCGCCGCCTGGTCCATCGCGCATACCTGGGTCAAACTGCAGGCGCGTGGCGGAATTTTCTTCAGGCTAAAGAAAACCCGGAAGCAGCACAGAAGGCGATTCTTTTCGAAACTTTAGGTACGAATCGCGATTCGGATTACGGAAAGAAGTACGGGTTTTCTGAAATCCGTTCGATTCAAGACTTTCGAAATCAAGTTCCCATCGTTCGACATGCCGATCTGGTACCTTGGCTGGATCGAATGGTCCTGGGTGAAGCAGGGGTGCTGACGCAGTCCAAGGTTCTGATTTTTGAACGCACCAGTGGCAGCACGCAGGCCAACAAGTGGATTCCCTACAATCGTCAGGTCCTGGGTCAGTTTTCTTCAGTGGTTTCTGCTTGGATGCATAATCTTCTGATGTCACGTCCTTCGATCCAAGGCGGGGCAAGCTATTGGTCCGTTTCGCAAGCGGTGAAAAAACGGGAACGAACCCCAGGCGGGACGCCGGTTGGGTTTGAAAGTGATGTCGAATACCTGGGAAGGCTTGAAAGATGGGCCTGGGGAATCCTGATTGTCGGTGGTGAAAAGTTTTCAAAGCGGGTTTCGAAACTAGCGACCATTCAAGAATGGAAAGATGAAACGGCGATCGCTCTTTTAGAAGAACGGGACCTTAGTTTTGTTTCAGTCTGGAGCCCCACTTTTCTAAGCGGCATCTTGGATCAGATTTCAAAAGACTATTCCCGACTTCTTCAAAGGGTTTCAAGGCGCCGCCGCAAAGAATTGCCCGTGAATTTTTCCGGTAACGCGGATTGGGCGGCGATTTGGCCTAGATTTCAGACCTTGTCCTGTTGGATGGATGGCCCATCTGAAACCTTGGGTCAGAAACTTCAAGCAAGACTTCCTGGCGTTTGGGTACAGCCCAAAGGCCTTTTAGCCACGGAAGGGGTGGTTTCTTTTCCCGTTTTGGATCATGGCGTAACCCAAATGCCGGTTGCGGCGCATTCGATGTACTTGGAATTCGCCGCCGTGGATCAGTCTGGGTCAGCCGATTTTTCAAAAGTTCATTCTGCTTGGGAACTGAAGAAGGGCGAAACTTATACCCCGATTCTGACGACAAAAGGGGGCTTGTATCGCTACCATTTAAGCGATGTGGTGATTTGTGATGGACATTACGGCTTGCTGCCTTCGATCCGATTTCTTTCTAAGCTGGATCGAATTTCCGATCAGGTCGGTGAAAAGCTGAATGCTCAGTTTGTTCAGGGGGTCGTTCAAAGCGTATTGAAGAAGTACGCAGTGAATCCCGATTTCGTTTTGCTGGCGCCGTCGTCGGAAAGCGGTTTGCTTCACTATCGATTCTTTATCGAAGGTAAAGATGGCGCTGACCGGATCCAGAAAGTTCTTTCGGATTTGGACCAAGGGCTTTCCGAAAATCAGCACTATGCCTATTGCCGAAAGCTAGGGCAGTTAAATGCGATTCAGGTGACTTGGGTGAATGACGGGATTGCAAAGTACGAAGCCCATCTGACCGCTCAGGGAATGAAGATGGGCGACATCAAGCCCACGGTCCTAGATCATCGCTTAGGCTGGGAAAAGGCCTTTGCTTGAACCCCATTCGGGTGACTAAAGCTTCGACATACGGGTGGTTTTTCAAAGGAAATGCCCATCTAACCCGTTGATTTAAAAAGACAAAAACGGCACCAGCTGGCACCCGGCTTGCTACTTCTAGGGGTATGAACAAAAAGCCCGCGCTATTGAAGTTTGATCCGGCGTCCGATCGTCGTTTTCACAACGAAATCCAAAAACGAGCCAACGAATACTTTCGTTTGACCGGGCAAACCCGCTACGCCAACGGGTTGATGTGGTTCAAGTCGGCATTGTTTTTTGGAACCTATTGGGTGGCCTGGCACCAAGCGATTTTTGGCGGCCATTCTGCGTTGGCAAGCCTGGGCTTGACGTATGTGATGGGTTTTCTATTTGCGTGCATAGCTTACAACATTGCGCACGACAGTGCGCACGGATCATTTTCAAAGCATGGCTGGGTCAACAACGCCTTGTTCTGGGTTTCGTTCAACATGCTAGGAACCTACAGCTACCTTTGGCGAATTCGCCACAAGCATGCTCACCACCTTTTTGTGAACGTACCCGATTGTGACATCGACATTGAAGGCAGCAAGCTTCTTCGTCTAGCACCGCATTCCCAGTGGAAGCCCTACCACCGATTTCAACACCTTTATGGCCCAGTACTTTATTCGCTTTTCACTTTTCAGTGGTTGATTGCAAAAGACTGGAAAGTTCTTCGAATGAAGCGCCTTGGAAATTTGCACGATCTGCATCATTCCGGGTGGCGAGCAGTTGAATTGGCTGCCTTGAAGCTGGCTTACGTCGGTTACATGATCGTGATTCCGGCGATCTATTCGCCGTTTTCTTTGGGACAAGTCCTTTTTGCTTTTGCGACGATGCACCTAATGATTGCGCTTCATGTGGCGATGACCTTGGCAGGTTCCCACTTAACCCGTCAGGCCCTTTTTCTAAGTCCGGATTCAGAAGGAACCCTGGATGATTCGTTTTCAGTGCATCAGCTGAAGACTTCAATTGACTTTCATCCCACCAGCCGATTTTTTTCATTCTTCTTTGGTGGATTCAATTCGCACGTGGCTCATCACCTTTTCCCGACCATCTGTTCGGTTCATTATCGCGCGCTGACAAGAATGATCCAAGAAGTCGCGCGTGAAATGAAATTACCGTACCTGGAAATGCCGCTTTGGAAACTTTACGCGGAACATCTTTCGTACTTGAAGTACATGGGTGCCGACCCGCAAAATGGAATGGAACTTTGGATGGTTCCAGAAAAGAAAAGCATTTACGGATTACGTCGCGCAAATCCTAAGGCGAAGGCGAAAAAAGCCCGGGCCAAATCAGCGGGCTGAAAGGGCAGGTCGTATGGGATACCGCATTTTTGTCAAAAGACCTGATTACCTTACCGAATGGGATTTTTTTGTCTGGCGCCATCGCCACCCCGGTAATTTGGTGATGCATTTTTTTAGCCTGACGCTTTTCTTGGTCGCAGTTCCCATGTTTTTTATTTCCTGGAATTTTTGGTGGGTCGCGGCGGCGGTTGTTTCGGCGCCGATTGGGACGGCCGGGCACTATTTTTTTCGTGATGGCGGCGTTCGTGTCCGCGACTTCACAGCGCCCAGGACCGTTTACAGTTTGATCATCATTTACGGCATGATCGCTTTGGGCAAGTACGGGGCCGAAATCGCCCGCGTGAAAAAGATTGTCGATGCCCATGAACCGCAGGAAAAAGGTTCGGATTCGTGATTTTAGCGCTTGGACTTTTCAGTCTGGCGATCGCTACCAGCCAGGGGCTGGCTGCTGAAGAAGCCATTCTTTCGGATCCGATATTTCTAGGAATATCGGGCTTCGATGGGCGTCCCATCGCCATCGGTTCAAAAAACGGAAGAATCGCTCGGCACCCAGAAGGGGCGTCTGCTGATTCTTCTAAAGCCTATCTATCAGCCCACCTTCGCAAGTTTCGTGAAGATCCGGAATACCCCTGTCGTTTTCCCGCGCACTTTCGCTACTTCAAGAAAGTTTTCGGATCTGCGCCTGCCGTCACATGTCAGGCCGAAACCAAAGTGAAATTGGGCGGTCCCGTGGGACAGACCTTTGTCGTCGACCTGAATCCTTCGCGGATCTTGGAAGTTCGACTGATGTACGCCAGTCACGGAAAAGACCTGCCCAGCCGTTGGGGCCATCTGATGCTTCATCTGGTGGTTTGTCCTGGGGCGATGCCCGTGGGCCCGGAATGTCGAAAGGCAACCGATTCCCACATCGTCGTCAGCTTTCGGGGGCAAGTGGATGATCCCAAGGTCGATAACTGGAAGGGCGTGACCGGGCAGTATCGATTGTTGCCTTATTTCTTTCGGCTTCCCAAAAGCATTCGCGAATACACCTACGAACAAGGACGCACTTTGACCAGTTATGCGATTCGCTTAAGCGCCGAACAAAAAGATTTCTTTGTGGAAAGGCTTTTGGAATCTTTCTGGGCCTATGATTCGGGCTACAATTTCTTGACCCGAAACTGCAGTACGGAAATTCAGGATCTTTTGGGTACCATTGCGCTGGATCAGCCACAGCGAAAACCTTATTCGCGAAATTACACGCCGGATCGGGTGTTGAAGTCACTTTTGGATTCGGGGATTCTGGACCAGAATCCGGATCAGCTGATTTTTTTTGAAAGCGCGGAAAAGCAGGTCGAAAATTTTTTGCGTGAAGCCGGGTACCCGGGGGGTGCCGCCCAGTACTTGGAAGCAAGCCCAGAAGAACGAAAAGCAGGGTTAGGGTCTAAGGCACTTGCCCAAGAAAAGGTCCGCCTGGCTGAAGACTTGGCTTTGGCACGCGCCGAACGAAAACTTCAGAAGCAAAGGTTAAGCGCAATCCAGGAAAGACTAAAGACCGACCCAAGGGCCAAAGACGATTTACCTTGGGCTTGGCAGCAGTTTCCTGGCCGCAGAACGGGGTCTGGATACGGCGTTCCGTTGCGTGGCGACCCGACTTATCAAGACGACGAATTTAAGAACGTTCGCTAGATGTCGATTTTTTGACGCCTTGTTTTTTTGGGCAGTTGTTCCGACAAGTAGGGGTGCGGTCCTTTCTATTTCTGATCCCTTTCTGGGTTCTTTTTTCTAGTCCCATTGCCGGGTCGGCTGGGGCATGGAACGTTGACCTTCACACCCGTGATGGGCAGATCGACCTTCTTTTAAGTGTGATTGCAAGGCATCCGGATCTTCCTAGTTCGAATCTGCAGTTTCGCCGGAACCTGTTGGACACCATCGAAAAGATTCCTGGGATTCTGGATCACCTAGGCCAGGACGCAACCCCTTCGGCTTTTCTACCAAGCATGGTCTATTCTTCGGAATACACCAGTTCTGGAACAGAACTTAAGGCCAAACCCGAATTGATCGAAGCCGTAAAAACCCAGCTTCAAGATGCCTTGGCTAAGCTTCCAGAACTTTCCCTAAGGTCCATTGCCGAAGACCTAAAGGCTTTGAAGAAAGCGGGCGGCACGGTTGAAAAGGAATGGAAAGCCTTGGTCAGTGCATACTTAAAGCTTTTGCCCTATTTCTATGATGGAAGCGGAAGCTCGGTTTTTCCGAATGGCTTGGCCGCGTCCAAGCAGCAGCTTCGGGAATTGATTCAAAACGAAACTTCGGGTGACCTGGAAAATCGGTTTGCAGACGTTTACAAAAAACACCAGACATCGAAATTAGCGTCGATCACAAAAGAACCCGAGCTTAGATTTATGGAAGCCTCGCTTGCAGTTCATCTTCGCGAGTTTGTTGAAAAGACTGCGATTCCGGCAACCCAACTTTACAGCGAAACGGGTCAGAAAGCCGCAACCCGGTTCATCAGTCTTGAAGAAATCCCAGGAATTATTTCCGCGCTGCGGGGAACTTTGGCGAACGATTGTTCGATCTTGAGCGTACCCTACTACGGACTAGTGAAGTCAAGCCGAGTGTACTGGATCCGAAAAGATAAGGACGTTGAAGCAAAACCGTCCGGATATGTCTTCGTATCTGAAGTTACCCTTGACGGTAAAACCATTCCTTACATCATTACGATCAATGGTCCAACGTTGACTTCAGACGATTCGCTTGAGGTTGTCAGAATGGTCGCTGAATTGCGCGGATCCGACGAAGTGATCCTGTCTGACTTCAACGTGAACAATTGGCTAGTCAATTTTGGCACCATTCGAACTGCGCTGAAAAGCATTCCCGGAAAAGAAGTTCAGGTCACCATGCCGCCAGGTTGGAAAGTGGTCGAAGACTACCAGAATCGAAATGCTCCGGCCGGATATTCAAACTATTACGCTTCTTCACGGGTTAAATCAGCAATTCGTTCGTCAGTTTCGGACATTCGAAAAATGGCGCGCAAGACTTCGCGAAGTGAATCCATAGTCCGGTACACTTTGGCCAAAGACCTTGAAAAGATTCCCGCCTTGAATCGCGCGATCACCGCTGCCAACGCGGCGGCAAAGGATGCGGCTGGAACCCGGGCTGATGCCTTGGATCTGATTCGAAAGCGTTTGAAGGTTACACCCGAGCAACACCTGCTTGGGCAGAAAATCGTGGACCTTAGCCCGCTTCAGCCGATGAATCATGAACTTTACCAAAAACTGAAAACGGTCTTTGGGTACAAGCCGGCCCAGATCTTGAATCTGGACATGGCAACGCGCGCTCATTCTTTGCGGAACATTTTCGAATCCGACAGAACCGAAGCGACCGATGCCGAATGGACTTCCATCATTCGGAAAGCCAATCGCGAACTGAAGAAAGAACTGGACGCTAGTATCGAAGAAATTCGGAAAAATGGAATCGGTCGCCACCAAGTTCCAATGCAAATGGCCTTGAAAGCGTTTCTTACGCTTCCGGATCTTTTCAATGAATCCTTTGTTGAAGAAGGGCTTGAATTCTATCGAACCGAGTTTGACTTTGTCAGGCGCGAAGCGATCCTGGGTTTGGTCACCCACGCGTCCACCGAAGGAAATCTTGGAAAGCTTTTGGAATTTATTTCAACTCGACCCGATCTTTATTCGGGCAACACTGACCTTCCATTGGATTCGATGATCGAGCGTGCTCGCGCTTTTCCGTCCCTTGCACAATCTATTTACAATTTTAGCCTTCAACGGGCCCATGCGGTTTTGCAGGGGGATGGGGGATTGAACTTCCAGAATTGGCTTCGAATCTATGTCAGCGAGATACCTCGTCTGAACATTCAGGACCAGGCCGAGATTCGAAAACGCTACCTTTCTCAGTTGGCTCAGACACAGACGAACACCAACGGTACTCGATTCCAAGAAAGTCTAGAGCGGTTTTACGAAAAGAACCTTTTGGATCAGAGTGCGTTTTTTAAATTAACCCCTGCTGAACGAAAGGGCGTAATCGAATTATTGGTTGAAGAAGTTTTGATTGCAAATGGAAGTTATTCCCGAGTCGTTTTGGCCTTGGAACGCTACACTTCGCTTCTGGGTCACTTATCGGCGGACGAAGCCAGTGAACACCCGTCGTTGGACCAGCTCAAAAATAAGTTGTTTCAGAAAGCGCAGGCCGGTTTTTCAGGTGACCCGGGTTTGAATTATGAAAATTGGGCCGACCTTTACAAAACGGTGTACCGTAAGCTTTCGCTTTTGGAACAGGCCAAGCTTTTGTCTGCGCACCCGGAACACTTGGCGAAAACTGGACACCATTGTTGTGGCGGACCTGTGGTTCAGGAAGCATTCAATCAGTTTGCGAATCAGTACCTAGTCGACTTGGAAGCCTTCCGTGCACTGACTTCTGAACAAAAACGATATTCACTTAGGGTTCTAGAAAACATCATTCAACTGAATGAAAGTGAAACTCGGGACATCAGCAGGTCCTACACGCTTTACCGCCGAGCTTGGAATGAACTGGATTCGGATCTGCGCGATGAAGTGACGTCTCCGGACCTGCTTTATGCAAAGCTAAAAGAAGTCGCCACCGTCCGAATGGCTGGAAACGGCGGAACCAACTACGTGGTCTGGGGCGAAGTCTTTGATCACACGTTTCCTGCTTTGAACTTGGTGGATCAACTTCGATTCCTAAAAGATTCTATTCCGGCGTTATTGAAAGCTCGAAGCCACTGCTGCGGCGGCGAAACGATTCGAAAGAACTATCTAGAATTCATGGTCTTTGCCGAAGAAAAGAGCGCCCAGTGGACCATTGCCGAACGGGCACTTTTGTCCGAACTTTCGATCGCACTTTCAACGGGACTTTCCAAATTGCCGGACACGGGTGCAATTCCCCTGAAACTGATCCAAATGAACCAAGCGCTGGATTGCGGCGCCCACCTTCGTTGACGTACGGCCACTAGGCCGTCGGGATACCGCGCAGAATTTTTTCAAGTTCCATTAGGTCAAGCGGCTTTGCGTACACCGCGCGCGCGCCCAATGCCATCAATTCTTCAGGGGTGCGGTCAGCAAAGCCCGTCAGAAAAATAAAATCAGGAATCGTCGCGTGCTTCTTCTTAAGTTCGGTCAGAAACTTGTGTCCATCCATCACAGGCATTCGCACGTCAGAAATGATCAGATCAAAACCACCGATGCCTTCGGCACTTAAAATATCAAGGGCGACCTTGCCGTTGATGGCGTACTTCCAGTCCATTCCCAAATCCGTGAAAATGTCGCCAAAGATTTCGCCGATTTCCTTTTCGTCATCGACCAAAAGCACGCGCTTGAACTTCAGCGGGGTTTCCCTGATTTTTGCGCGCGCCTTGGCGTCCATCATCCGATCATCCCCTTGAACTTTTGGATCAGTCGGCCCAGGCCGCTTGGTGCTGGGGGTTTTTCGGAAGATTCCGAGCCTTCCAGTTCATTTCCTGAAAATTCGATTTTGTCTTTGCCGCTGTACAGTCCTTCCATCACCTTTAAGATTTCCATATTGACCAACCCCTTGACGGGGATCTTGGCCGCTAAGCCGTACATTCCGGCTTGGCCTTCTTTGGCAAGCTGGGGATTCTTCTTCACGGTTTCAACTGCCTGCCGCAGATCCGCCATGTATGCATCAATGGCTTGCGCGTGATTCAAAGTCACGGTTGCATGGATGCAGGCTGGACTTTGCTGGCGGTCGATCAGCCAACCCTTTTTTTCAAGTTGATCGGCGATGGCGTAAATATTGATAGATGAAGGATCGCGTGTGGCGTACGCAATCAACGACATATCGGGGTTCCCCAGAACTTGCAGTTCGGGGATGGCTTCAATTCCTTTTTTGAAGCGTTCGGCGACTTCCATGGTCTTTTGAACCATTTCTTCATAGCCCTGACGTCCAAACTTTTGCAGAGTCGCCCAAGCCGCTGAAATCGCGCCGCCAGGTCGGGTGCCGGGCATGCTGGGGGAACCAAAAAATCCTCCGGACCAAAGCGCTGAAACAAAGAATTGGTGTTTCAGATAAGACATGTCCCGGTAAATCAGCGCGGACGCGCCTTTGGCCGTGTACCCAAATTTGTGAAGGTCAGCGGAAATCGAAGTCACGCCTTTTACGCGAAAATCCCAAGCGGGCAATCGACGGTCGGCGTCTTTCATGAAGGGCAGAAAGAATCCACCGATGCATGCGTCGACGTGAAAGGGGATGTTTTTGTCTAGCGCGATGGCCGCGATTTCTTCGATAGGATCGATCACGCCTTGTGGGTATTGGGGGGCCGATGCGGCGATCAAGATCGTGTTGCGATTGACCGCGCGGCGAAGCTGATCGACATCGGCACGGTAATCATCGCGCGTACCGACGCTTCGAAATTTGATTCCCAGGGTCGCGCACGCTTTTTCAAGCGCGACGTGGGTGGTTTGAACGGCCAGGACTTCTGGATTTCGAATCCAGGGCCGGGTTTTTCTGGCGCGATCGCGCGCTGACTTGGCTGCCAAAAGAAGGCTTTCGGTGCCGCCCGAATTGATGGTGCCGACGGCTTCAGGGCCTGCGTGCAAAAGATCGGCGACCATCTGCACGACTTCGGTTTCCATTTTCTTCAAACTTTTGAAGGCCAGCGGATTCAGAAGATTTTCAGTGAAGAATTTTCCGTAGGCCTTTTTTAGAAATTCCGTGTGTTCGTCGCTGACGTGATAAACCAGCGACCAGGTTTTTGCGTGTTTCCAGTCAGCGTCCCCTGTCCGCATGGCGTCCATGGCAGAAAAAATTTCGGCTTCTGGTTTCGCTTGTGACGGAAAGGGGACGCGACTCATGGTTGTGACCTTTGTGCTTGAAACAGGTTATTTGATTTTGATGGATTTAATCGAAACGGGTTCAACCGGACGATCGTTGGGTCCCGTTTTGGCGTTGATGATTTTCTTCACGACGTCTTGGCCCTTGGTGACTTTGCCAAAAAGGGTGTGGCGTCCAGCCAAGTGCGGGGTGGGGGCGTCGGTGATGAAAAACTGGGAACCGTTGGTGCCGGGACCTGCGTTGGCCATGGCCAGGATTCCTGGGCCGTCGAACTTGTCGTCGGCTTTGAATTCGTCTTCAAACTGGTAGCCTGGGCCGCCCATGCCGGTGCCGGTGGGGTCTCCGCCTTGGATCATGAAACCGGGGATCACGCGGTGGAAGATCGTGCCTTCATAAAGCGATTTCTTGGTCATTTTCTTGCCATTGTTTGGGTCGGTCCATTCTTTCTTTCCGGTGGCCAAGCCGATGAAGTTCTCGACTGTTTTCGGGGCCTTATCTGCGAAAAGTTCCAATTCAATGGTTCCGGCCGTGGTTTCCATGATGGCTTTTTTGTTCTTCGCCATCGCGGTTTCGGCAAAAAGGGTGAACGAAAGGACTAGGGTGCAAATGGTTTTGATATTCATAGTGGATTGATTCTGAACCAGCGAAGCAAAAGGTGCCAGGCTACTTTTCTCTAAGCAGTGCGTCATTTTTAAATTTTCGAGAGTGCCCGTCGCCGGCGTTGACTTGCCCGCAAATCCGACCTACAAGCTCAGAACACAACAGATGACGCGGGGTGGAGCAGTCCGGTAGCTCGTTGGGCTCATAACCCAAAGGTCGTTGGTTCAAATCCAGCCCCCGCTACCAATCCAAAAGAAAAGGGCCTCTGATCGAAAGATGAGAGGCCCTTTTTCGTATCTAGGTTTCCCGACTTGTTCAGATATCTTTGAAGTGCATCTATGTCGGCAAATCATGAAAACAAAATGGGATACGACACTTGGTCATCTTTCTACGATGACTACGTGAACCCGACCGTTGCGGCCGATGATCTTTCCTTTCCTAGCCAGTATTCAGAAGTCAGGGAAAAGAAGGTCCTAGAAATCGGATGCGGCACGGGTCGTCACACAGTTCGACTGTTGGCTGCTAAAAACCAAGTCACCGGAATCGACATTTCTTCGGGGATGTTGAAGGTCCTGAATCAAAAGATTTCAAGCCCAGACCTGACCTTGATTGAAGGGGATTTCATGACCCATCCCCTGGAACCGCGATCGTATGACCACATCGTGGCAAGTTTGGTCTTGGAACATATTGAAGACCTGAGCGCGTTTTTTTCGAAGTGCGGCCGAATCCTGAAAAAGGGCGGGAAAGTGTTCCTGTCTGAACTGCACCCAGAAAGAATGGCGCAAGGGATTTTTGCCCACTTTAAAGATCAAAAGGGATCGGAAGTTCACCTAAAAAGCGTGAACCACACAGAAACTGAATTTAGAAATTCCGCCACCCAAAGTGGTTTTGAAATTCTGAAATGCAAAACCGTTTTAGGTGACCCGGCTTTGGTCAAAATAAATGAATCTTGGGAAAAACACCTAGGCAAGCCCATGATTCAAATCTGGGTTCTGGAATTGTCCCAATAGTAAAACCCGCACCGGGACACTGCGGCCCATAAAAGGGCCATTTCGTCTCGGTGATTCGCGAAGCGATTGAAAAAGTCCTAAAGAATCAAGCGATCCGCCGTGGCCCATCGGTTGCAATTCATGGGTTGTTGAATCGAAAAAAAGGGGGCCATCATGCGCGCTTTGTTCTTGGGTTTCGTTTGTGGTTTTTCAGTCATCACAGGGGTCAGTCCGACCGCTTGGGCCATTCAGAAAAGTCAGACCTGGGTTGGGCAAAACCCTGCTGGCTTGCAAGTTCAGTTTGATAGCAAGACCAGCGGAATCGCGGTCACGATCCCCCAAAAGGATGACAACCCAAAATCTTTGACAATCACGCTGCTCGACGCAAAAGGAAACAAAACCCACCTAGAACTGAAAGCCATGGACCCTTGGCAAATGCCTGGCGTTGATCGCCAAATCGCAAGGACCCACTTTTCGGGAACCCTAAGCCCAGCCAACCAATCATTTGTGGGATTTGAAATTCGAATTCCGCTGGGATCCGACGCTCCGGTGGTTGTTCGTTCAAAAGACCTAAAGAAAACGAACTAGGTCGACGTCAGCAAATACAAAGCCACCATTCCAAAACCCAAGGTCCCAAGCATGCTGCGGAAAAAAGTGCTTAGGACTAGCGCAAGAATGGCGACCACTAGACGTTCTTTTCCAAAAAGCCATTCGACTTTTCCAACATGAAAAAATACGGCAGGCGTTGCAATCGCAGGAAGAACCGCCGCGGGGATGAATGAAAAAATTTCTTTCGTCCGTTCCGAAATTTTGATCTTGGAAGAAATCGCGATGATCGATCCACGAATGGCCAAAGTTCCAAACGCCATCGCCCCAACGATGTACCAAAAATAATGATCGTTCACGCGTGCCTGCCTGACTTTCGGGTCAAAACTGCGGCAAGCCCAATGGCCAAAAGTGCGGTCACGATAAGCCCTGTGCGGCTTGGCATCCCATTTAAAAGAACGGATGTGATTGCCGAAAAAACGGCAACCACCACGTACCGACGATTCTTCAAGGTTGGGACGACCAAAGCCAAGAAACTTAGGGGAACTGCGTAATCCAATGACCAGGACGCGGGCGCGAAATTTCCAAACGCGTAACCGGCTGACACCGAAACGTGCCAAGCCGTGGCGGTGCAGATGCAACTGCCCAGGTAAAACCGAATCGCTTCGGCACTGGACCTGAATTGATCTTCGTTTGCCGACATGGCGGCATAACTTTGATCCGTCAAGAAGTACGAACAGGTCAGCTTGGTCAAAAAAGACGACTTTTGGACGACGGGCGAAAGTGCGGCGCTATACAGCAAAAAGCGCAAATTGATGACCAGCGCCGTAGCGATGACGACCATCGAAGATGAATTTTTCGTCATCAAGTCGACCGCAGCCAATTGCGCAGCGCCCGCGAAAACCAAAAGGTTCATGGCCGCCGAATTGAAGAAGCTGATTTTGGCGTCTGCCGCAACAGAACCCATGACGGCGCCAAATGGGATAATCCCTGCCGTGATGGGCAACATGGCTTTGAAACCCTTCCAGAACATTTAGAAGACCAGGCGAATCGTCATCAACCGAGCCGCGCGCCCGTCGCGCGGATAGCAGTTGTGGTTGCCGCTGCCGGAACATTGAATGCAAACCCAACGCTTACAGGTTTCGCACTGACTTTCGGACTGGTTGCTTCTACAAAAGTGACACATAGGATTCATAGGTCTAGAATCATTCCATGAAGTCAAAATTTCAACCTTATCAAATTTTCGTCATCGCTCTTTTGGCGTTTTTGCAGTTCACCTTGATTTTGGACTTCATGATCTTGGCGCCGCTCGGGGCGATCCTGATGCCCGAACTGAAGATCGACGCAAACCAGTTTGCCAAGGTCGTTTCGGTGTATGCGTTCAGCGCCGGAACGTCTGGGTTTCTTTCGGCGGGGTTTGCCGACCGATTTGACCGCAAAAAGATGCTTTTGTTCTTTTACGTCGGATTTTTGGTGGGGACTTTCCTTTGCGGGATTGCTCCGAACTACAGTTTTCTTTTGATGGCACGAACGGTCACGGGTTTATTCGGCGGCGTGATCGGTTCGATCGTCTTTGCGATCACAACCGATCTTTTTGAATTCAACGTCCGGGGTCGTGTGATGGGAACGATTCAAACGGCGTTTGCCGCAAGCCAGATCTTGGGAATTCCGTTTACGCTGTATCTGGCCAATCACTGGGGCTGGCACTTTCCGTTTTTGTTGGTCGTCGGGTTAGGAGCACCCGTCATTCTACTGATTCTTTTTAAATTAAAACCCATCAACGCCCACTTGAAGATTCGATCGGACAAAAGCCCTTTTCGGCACCTTTTGGCCACCGTTCGAAATCCCAGGTATGCGCTAGGGTTGTCGTCGACGGCACTTTTGTCGATCGGTGGTTTTTTGATCATGCCGTTTAGCAGTGCGTTTAGCGTCAATAACCTAGGCGTTGGGTTAGAACAGTTGCCAATGGTCTATTTGGTCACCGGGCTTTCTTCGATGTTTCTGGCGCCTTTGGCCGGAAAACTGAGCGACAGCTGGGGCAAGTACAAAGTCTTTGTCGTCGGATCGATCATCACACCCGTGATGGTGATCATTTACACGCACTTGGACCGGGTTCCACTGCACGTGGTCTTGATCGTCAGCGTCTTGATGTTTGCCGGAATCACGTCGCGAATGATTTCGTCACAAGCACTGCTTTCAGCGGTTCCGGAACCTGCGTACCGCGGTTCGTTCATGGCCATCGGTTCAGCGATTCAGCAAGTGTCTGGGGGTTTGGCAGCGGTCGTCGCGGGATGGATTGTCGTTGCAACGCCTTCCGGGCGTTTGGAAAACTTCAATGTGTTGGGTTACGTGATGGTGGCCATTTCACCCATCACTTTGTACTTAATTTACAAGATCGATCAGATGGTGAAAAAGACATGACACGAATCACGACGGTGGGATTGTTTTGGATCTTTTGCGTTTTTGCGCAGGCTGAAAATCTAGCGCACGCAAATACGGTCGGGGATTGGGGCATCTACCAGCGGGTTACCGCTGACGGAAGCCAGACGCAAACGACCATTGAAAGGCTTGAAATCGTGGCATTGGATCCGGCCACCGGTCGCGCAAAAGTGCGGGTGAATGAAACCGATTCGTTGGGTCGTAACCTTCCATTACGCGAAATCGAAATGACATTCGATCGGGCCAGGCAGGTAGGTGGATACGCCCAATGCAGCAAATTTCGGGGAAAGAAAACCCATTTAGCGATTGCTGGACGAAATGTTCGGGTTTGTCGGGTGAAGCAACGACTTCCTGGCCTTTTGGTCAAAATGTGGGACAGTCCAGACACGCCACTGGGCGGAACGGTGAAGTCGTTTTTCAAGTTTGGAAAAAAAATTCAAGAAGTCACCCTGATCGATTATTTCTATCAAGGACCTTAAAGCATGGCCAAGAACACACACAGTTTGCTGATCGGATACATTCTTTGGATTTTTGGCTTCATGGGAGCCCACCGTTTCTATTACGGGCGTTCGGCGTCGGGCACATTGTATTTCTTTACGATCGGATTGCTAGGCGTGGGTTGGTTGGTGGACCTGTTTTTGATTCCCGGAATGGATGAAACCGCCGACCAAAAGTACACCGAAGGGCGTTTGGATTACACCGTCGCTTGGGTGCTTCTGACTTTTTTAGGCGTCTTGGGTATTCACCGCATGTACATGGGCAAGTGGGTCAGTGGGATCTTGTATTTACTGACAGGGGGCCTTTTCTTTGCCGGAATCCTTTACGATTTTTGGAAGCTGAACGAACTGGTGGATGCAGAAAATCGGGCTTAGGATGCGCTTATGGCCAAAGTGACTTCCCCCTGGAAATCCTACCTGGTCGACTTCCTGGCTTTTGGTTTAAAGGAAGCGGCATCTTGTTCGTTTGCGGGACTTTTCTTTGTGACGCTTTTTTTGTCGCACAAGATCCCTTTGGGTTCTTTTCCTAGGTACGACTTTCTTTTCTTGGTTGCCGTCAGTCTTCAACTGGTCTTGGTGCTGACGAAACTGGAAACATGGGACGAATTGAAAGCAATATGCATTTTTCACGTCCTTGGGCTAGCGCTTGAAATCTTTAAGACCCATCCGTCAATCGGATCTTGGACTTATCCAGAACCCGGCTATTTGAAGGTCATGGGCGTCCCGCTTTATAGCGGATTCATGTATGCCGCCGTCGCCAGTTACATGATCCAGGCTTGGCGATTCTTCAAACTGAAAGTCGATCATTACCCCAATCGTTTTTTGGCGCTTTCAGTTGCCATCGGGATCTATCTGAACTTTTTTACGCACCATTTTTGGTATGACCTTCGTCTGCCGCTGATCTTCTTGACCTTCCTGATTTTCCGCAGCACGGACGTTTCTTTTACTCCTTACAAGCGTCGTTACCGGATGCCGCTGCTTCTTTCGTTCATCTTAATTGGTTTCTTCATTTGGCTTGCCGAAAACATTGCAACTTTTTACGGCGCTTGGAAGTACCCCAATCAATTGGGCGCATGGTCAAAGGTGCATATTGGAAAATGGAACTCGTGGTCACTTCTGGCCATCATGACCTTTGTCATCGTCACAAATCTAAAGCACATCAAGAACACGATTTCTCATTCATCTTTGCGAAAGTACTTCATCATGGATGACCAAGCCGATTTTGTGACTTGAATCCGAATCGTTTTTGGCAGAAAATTTTTTCATGAAAAATCTAAAATCGGTGGGGCTAGGGGTATTGGCTGCGTTGGCTTTTGCAAGTTCGGCGCAAGCGGTTCCTACGGAAGGAAGCCAATCGGTTTACCAAGTCACCGGCGCTTCAGATGGCCTCAGTTCGCTCAAATTGATGATTAACGAAGTTTCATGGCGCGGAAACGCAATTTGGGCAGACAGTGAATACTCTTATTCCGATGGGACCGTCGACTTCACTCAAGACGATGAATTCAGTTACAGCTTCTTTCAAGACTTCGAAACGACCTTTAACGACTGCACGAACTTGGGCCACACTTTAGAAAGCGTTACCGTTCCGGCAGGTACCTTTATGGCCTGCAAAATGACGGATTCTTACGGCGACACTTACTGGCTGCATCCTTCTGTTCCATTCAACTATGTGAAGGCTGAATTTGAACCTTCTAGCGGTTACGGAACTGAAGAACTAGCAAGTTTTTCGATCATTCCTTAGTCCAGCAATTCAGCGTCAAAATTTCAACAGTCTGCGGTTTTAAGCTTTGACACGGATTATGCCGATTAGCCGTGTGATGAAGAACACGAAATTTTTGTCCGTGGCCTTGGGTTTGGCTTTTCAGTTGGGGATTCTGTTTCCTTCGTATGCAGACGACCCCTGCGGTGCACATTTCAAAGTCGACCCCAAGCAAGTAGCAGCCCTTCAAAAGCTGTTAATGGACGAAGTCCTTCAGCATCCAGAAAAACTGGCAGCGCTTGAAGGCAAGCTGATTTCTGAAATCCAAAAGCTTTCAAACGCAAAGGCGCTGAAGCCGATTCTGACGCAGGTTGCGCACAAACTGAAGGGCATGAATAAACTTCCAGATCGGATCACCGATGAAAACATCGGTCAAATGATCGACCGCTTAACGGACATGATCGACGGCGAATTTCGTGCGCACGGAATGACCCCGGAATCCAAGGGCGTGGTCTATCGAAGCTGGGAAGAAGTTTCAAATGAACAACTGGCGGCTGCAAGAAAGACCAAGGTCCCTGCCGCGGGCCCAGGAAATCCATCCGCATTTTACAATTCCAAGTTCATTTCAGAACTGGAAAAGGTTTCCGAAAGTCGTTTCACGGGCGCTGAAGCGGCGAAGCCCTTGATCGATGGTCCCGAATCTTTTCCACTGCGCGAAAAACTGATCCGAAATGCAAAGACTTCGATTCACATCATGAGCTGGGCGATCGAAGACGATGTGACCGGCTGGAAGTTTGCGAATCTATTGATTCAGAAAGCCAAAGATATCGACGTGAAAATCATGGTCGATCACAAGACGGCGCAGATGGATCCCTATAAGAAGATGGTCGAGTATCTGGAAAAAAACGGCGTCCAGACCATCCGATGGAAGGATCCCAAGTTTCCGTATTACGGTTTGCATCGCAAGATCATGATCGTTGACGGAGAAGAAGTCATCGGCGGAGGGATGAACTTTGGGGATGTGTATAGTCATCTTGGGCCTGAAAAAACGGCCAAGTGGCGCGATACGGATGCCTACTTCCAGGGTGATATCGCAAAAGAAGCGGCTTATCTTTTCGCCACCCAATGGAACAAGAACGTGAACCGCAATCAGCTTTCATTTCCAAAATTGAAGGTTCCCAATAAGCCGGATTATTCCCGCATTCCTGCAGGCAACGTGAAAGTCATGTTAGTGGATCAGGAACCCAGCCCACAGACTATCGATCCGGTGATGCGCGCGGTTCTGAAAGGCATCGAAGGGGCGACCACTTCTGTTGACATTGAAAACGCTTATTTTATCAGCACACCTGCGATTAAAGACGCGATTTTGGCAGCAGCCAAGCGCGGGGTAAAGATTCGTCTTTTCACCAATTCAGGCGAAAGCGTCGACGTGCCGATCATCAGTGCGCCCATTCTGAAAAGTCTTCCTGACCTGATCGCTGCAGGCGTCGAAGTCCATGTCAAGACGGGTCCTACGCTTCACAGCAAGTACTTGGTCATAGATGGATTCGCATCCTACGTCATGAGCTACAATTTTCACCCGCAGTCGGTGCGCACCCAGTGTGAAAACGCGTTCATCGTTTTGGATGCGCGATTCGCGAGCGATCTGACGGCAGCATATGAAAATGGCATCCGGAATCAAGGACGGCGCGTGCTGAGCGCGACGGATATTCCGGTCAAAGATAGCCCGATCAACTTTTTGATCAACCGCTATTTCTTTGACCAGCTTTAAGCTGGGCGACCAAGGCGACCAGGCCCTGGTCCAACCAGTGACGGGAACCCTTCGCGTCTTCACGCGCGGAAAGATAGCCCATATGACCACCGCCTCGAACGATGTGAAGCTGGCTGCTTGAAGATAGGCGTGCCGATCGATACGAAGCGACATCTACAAAAGGGTCGTCATCTGAAGTCAGTAGCGCCGTCGGAATCTGAATCTTGCCCAGATGGGGCATGGCCGAGCAGCGCGCGTAATAATCGTGTCGGTCTTGAAAACCCGATCTAGGTGCTACGTAAAGGTCATCGACGTCTGCCAGGACTGCAGTCCACGAAATCGGAATGGGTTGATCCAATAGACCTTGCTGAAAACGTTTGGAAATTTCGCGCTTGGCATCCAGTACGAAGCGAAAGTCGTAAACGCGACTGAAGCCTTTTTGCAAAAGTACAGAAGCACGCGCCAAATCGATTGGGGCGTTCACTGAAATCGCGGCGTCCGGAAGCGTTAGATTTTGGCGTGCGCCAAGTAAAAGTAAAAGAGCATTTCCGCTAAGCGAAAAACCAATCGCTAGATGATGCGCGCTTGGGAAGATTCGGCGTCCTTCCGTGATGATCGCGGATAGGTCTTCCGCGCGGCCTGAATGGTAGGGTGACTTTGCTAAGCCTTCTCCGATTCCACATCCACGGTGGTTCCCTAGAATGACGGCGCAACGTCCCTGTGAAAGAAAACGCTGGGCGGATCTAGGAATATAGGCAGACTGACTGGATCCTCCTAGGCCATGAAAAAGATAGACGACTTGGTCGATCGCGGTGGTCGGATCGTCAGGCTTCCAGATTTCTGCCATCAAAACGTCGCCGTCATTTAGCACCACGCGAAGCTTTTCGTAGCGAAGCTTGGACCAAACGGGTTCGTCCTTTTTCCATGGCCAGTAGCGACCCAAAACCGTCTGCGCATGCGCGCCTTTGGCCCAGGCCGGCAAAATGAAAGGGGGTAGAGACATGGGACTCGTTCTACACTAACGAAGCGGCTGAATCTTGGGTTTTTCGACAGAAATCGATTTTCGAATTCCACGATCCAAAAGTTTAATGACTCCAGTATCTTTTCCCCGATACATGACTTTCGCGTCTTTTCGGAAGTGCTGATACTGAATTTCCTGAACGATGTATTCCCCAGCTTGGTGGTAGGGCGGAAGCGGTACTTCGAAAGAGTTTTCAGATCCGGCTGCAAGGCTTTCTCGACTTCCGACTGTGACTTGTCCATCGGGCATTCGGACGACCACCGTAACGATCAAGCGCGAAGCTTCTTCTTGTGGATTCTGAACCGGAATCTGCACCCGCAAGTTCGTGTTGCCTCCGGATGTATTCTTTTCTCCGGTAGGCAGGGTTTGAACCGTGATTTTCATTTGGTTCACGTCGGTCTTCAGTTTGAAGGTGGGCGGTCCTTCGTGCCGAATCATCCATGCGCCGGGCGAAGGTGGCGCTTTCTTCCAGTAGTCATGGATCTCGATCACAGCGTGGTTCGGTTCTTTTTCAAGTCGAAGTCCTAGGCCAGAAAGATAGTATTTACCCGACGGAAGGTCAGTTAGGTCGAAAGGTACTTTCAGTTCGCCGTTTTCGTCAAACTGCCAGCTTTCCTTCATCACTTGGGTCAAGGGACTGGCTCCCGTGGTTGGTTCAAAGAAGTACATTTCGATTTCTGACGTCACTTCCTGAAGGGTCGGCTTCGATACTGGAAAATGCACCCAATACAGATTTTGCTGGACGGGGTCACGGACCACTCGCGTCTTCTGGTCCAGCCCAGGTTGGTCCAGAAACTTAGGTCGAATCGGCGTTGGCCCAGGTTTTTGCATACCCGCTAGGTCGATCGTTTCAAAGCGGCCGGTCGGGAAGTCTTTCGTGTTCCCCGTTTCATCACGGACCATGAAGGCACTGACCTTGTGCCTTCCTTTTGCGATTTCCGAACGCTTCAGTACTTTTTGTAGGCGATAGGTCCCGCTTGCCGGATCGACGCAGTTTTCTTTTCCCAGGTTGGCAAAGCAACCCATTCCATCCGCGCGAGAAAAGCTTAAGTAGATATTCTTCAGTCCCGAGAGGTCGTCTTTTAGGTTTCGAACTTCAACTTGAAGTTCGACGTAGTTTTCATCCAAAGGACGGCAGCTGTAGCTGACGTTGCTTCCAAACCACCAGTCCGCCAGGTCCTTGGCCTGACCCGAAGGTTGTATGAATTCGGGCGGTTTCGTGTCCGGGCATGGCGATTCCACCATAACCTTTGCGTTCTTGTGTGCAGCATTGAAGTACTCGACGTTTGGGAAAAGATTTTCATGAATCCATTTCCATTTTCTGGAAACCTTCGACTTCAGAAGGGGGTCGTCGCCCACGTACGCCGCAAAATGATCCGCGAAGTCTTCAGACGGATTGTTCTTCGAATATTGAGTGAGGAAGTCACCAGTAGTTCTTTGTTTCCGATCCGCCGACCAAGAAAGATCGGTGTAGGACTTCTGCATTTCTGGGGGCAACGAATACCAAAGGGCGTGCCCCATTTCGTGCAGCAGATTGTCTTCGCCCATTAAGCTGCCTTCGGGACCAAAGGCTTGATCCGTCGCTATGATCCGATTGGATTCAGGGACATAGCAAGCGGCGGCGTCTGGAAGGCCTTGGATCGAAATTCCTGGTTTCATTCTAACCATGCTGGTCAGACGCGATTTCATGTTCTTGACGATGGCAGGAGGAAGGTCTTGAAGCTGCTTGAGGATCAAGTTCAGTTCGGTTGCCGAAAATTCGGTTGAATCTTCTAACGAAGCTGGGGCGCGGGCATCAATTCCGAAGTTGTTCTTAAGTATCTTTAGAAGGCGGTCGCGATTCAGCAATTCACGATTCAAGGCATCGAAAAGAGAGTTCGAATAGTCGATCGTAATTTTGATGCGATCCGCTTTTGCAGCTTCAGAGTTCTTGGCCAAAGCTTCACGCGCTTCGCGAAGCTTTCCATTTTCAAGGTCCCGACTCGCAGTGGTCGAAAACGAAATATCAGTTCCTTTGCCCGGATGGGGTTGGGCTAGGGTACGGATCATGGAATCCTTCCCCATCGATTTCAAATAGAAGGGCGCTCCTTCCGGAAGAACAGTTCCGAAATACGAATACAGGTACAAAAGTAAATCTTCGTTAAACAGCACCGGGTCATCCGGATCCAGGTGCACATCAAATTCGTTTGCAAGCGCGCGAATTAAGTCAGCGCGGCCATACTGGATCGGATCAATGGGGCCGCCGCCAGGCTCACAGAATGCCTGCGAAGCGCCCTTTCCAAGATCAGGCTTAACTTGGGCATGTGCAGTCAGATTCAACGCGATGCTCAGTGTAGATACGATCCAGATCAGTCGATGGTTCTCCTGGTCTATCCGATCGGCTTTTTTATGATTGCGCTGGAATCGAAGTCAGTATCGTCAGTGATTTGACAGCGGCGATATCAGGCCGCTTTCTTGGTCTTTTCGTGCATGGCCGTGATCGCACGGCTGGATGCGCGAAGGCGTGCGGTCAGCATTCTAGCTAAGTTCAGAACAAGCACTGCAAAGACCTTGGTGTCTTCGCGAAAAAGCTTAAAGATCGAATCGTGATCGACAAGTAGCACGTCGCACCCGCCGCCGTCTGCGATGACGCTGGTTGCGCGGGTCATTTCATTGATCAAGACGGTTTCTCCGAAAACATCACCCTTTTTCAGTTCGCCCACCCGAAGCGGGCGATCGCGAACGATTTTGGTGGTGTGAGCCTGCCCCGAAAGAATGACGTAAAGCTCGCTGCCGTTATCGCCTTCTTTCATGATGGTTTCGCCATCTTTGAATTTCAGAACTGAACACTTCGAAACGATCTTCTCGATTTCTTCGTCGTACAGTTCGTAGAATAAAGGGCAACTTCGGATCAGATTAATGACTGACATGGTTGATCCTCGGACCTAGGCGGCTTTCTTTCCGGATCTACCCGCCAGGGCGTCGTTGATTTTCGACAGGATCGAAATGACTTCCTTCATTTCGGCTCCGGTTTCTTTCTTTGAAACTTCGCCTTGGACGTAGAACCAAAGGTGTTCCAACGATGATTCCAGCTTGGCCGAAATGGCGTCGCGAATGGTCGTCAGCGGAAATGCAGCGTTCAGCAGATTCAACGCAAGTGAACAAATGATCCCCACGATCGAAGCGCGCATTGCGAACGCGACTTCCTTGACGAATTCGCCCAGCACGCCGCTCGACCCGTCGATGTTGGCAAAATCAATGTTCGCAATCGTAGGAAGTGCGGCGCTGACGCCGACAAAGGTTCCCAGAATACCGAACACGAAGAAAATACCAGGCAAGATGTCCAAGACGCGTGAAAGCGCGTCAATGGGAAGCAAGCCGAAAAGCTTCACCCAGTGTTCGTCATTGTTCATGATGCGCAAGGTGACTTCGCGAAAGTTAGGAGGGTAGTGGCTTTTGAAAACATTCAATTCACCGCGAACGCTGTGAATGATCGTCTGGCTGCCACCCACGTATTCGCGAAGACTGACCCGCTCGGTCTTTGCCCGTGCCGCCGAATCGCGCTTGTTCGTAAAACGAAGTGATCGATTCGGAAGCTGTTTTTTAACACCATCCAGAATCGATTCAATGTAGGCTTCAACGTCTTTGACTTGGGTCTGATTTGCACCGTCGTCCTGAAGACGTCTTTCTACCTCGCGCGTAAAAGACGAATAGTAGGCTTGGTCGAAACGACTGGCTCGGTAGGTCATGTAGCGCAAGATCAGCGCCATTCCCAAAAGCCCGAACATGAACTCAATCATGAACCCTGATGCTATTGCATGTACGGTTTGAATCATAAGCTACCTCTTTTCGTCTCCCTTAAGTTCAAAGCTAATCACGACACGGCGTGACCGCTTGCAGTCATAATGACCGCATTTTCCATATTCCGGATCGTTCTTGGCGGATGCAGGATCCCGATGTGAAATCGGTTGTGAAAAACTTGCACCCTGCGCGTTCACGCGTGCACGAAAATCTGTTTTGAATTTGAAATCCCCGAAGTCGCGTCCGAAGATGTACTTCACGATGTTGATGGCGCGATTCGCCGACAACTGAAGGTTGTGATAGTAAGCTTCCGGCAAGTTTTCATCAGGCTTGATGTATTTTCCGCCGTAGCGAGGACTTGCGTGGCCGATGATGTTGATTTTTTCAACTTCGCGCCGGGTTTCTTCGTCACCAAAAAGTTCTTCAGAATAAATCGGAATGATCTTTTTCAACTTGGCCTGCGTCGCAGCTTCAACCTTGGCTTGGTCGTTGCCGAACAAGAAAGCTTCGTCAAAGAACAAAGTGATCGTTCCGGTTTGGGCATCCGCTTTGACCATCGGGTCAATCCCGTTGATTCGGGTAGCGATTTTTCCAGCCACGCGGGTCCGCATTTGTGCTGGGGTCGATGGACCCGTGCCCGGAAGTTTTGGAACCGATTTCATCCAGTTGCTCCAGGTGCCCGCTGAACTTTCGCCAGGCCGAGCCATGGGTTCGCCGGTCGTACCCGACGCCGCCGCAGGAATCACAGCCGCCATTGCGGGTGCAGACGCTGCCGGCGCCCGCGCGGTATCGACCACCTGATTGACAGGCGGGCAATTTTTCTGAGTATCTTTGCTTAGCGCAAGGATGCGTCCTTCCGCCAAGGCCAGCTTGCCTTCAAGGCCCTTGGCCAGGGCCAGCGCGCCGCCCAGTTCTTTTTCTTTACCTGCCAAGGCTGCGCCTAGCGCATCAATCTTGCCCTGCATTCCTGCCAGACCTTTTTCCATGCCGCCGCGTTCGCGGGAAAATCCGGCCAGCTTGTCGCTTAGACCCTTGATTTCTCCTCGAAGGCCAGCTGCAGTTCCTTCAGCATCGGACAGTGCTTTCGTTTTGGCGGCTAGTCCCGATTTCAGGCCCTGAATTTCTCCGGCCCGAAGTCCTTGTTCTTTTTCTAGCGAAGCCAACTTGCCCTTCATCGCCATCAAGGCTTGCGAACTATCCGCTTCGGCTTTCTTCAGTTCGGCTTCCTTGATTCGAAGCTGGGACTGCAGGCCAGCAGAAGTTTTTTCAGATGCCGCAACTTTCATAGCCGCATCGTCAATCTTCTTCTTCAGGTCGGCGACTTCTTTGACCTTCTGTTGGTCTTTGGCCAAAAGCTCTTGTTTCATTTCAGTCATCTGCTTTTGGGTCTGTTCAATCGCTGCATTCTTCGAAGTGATTTCAGACTTCAAAGCGTCGATCTTGGCTTGGATCGCCTTTTCTTTCTGCTTTTCGGCAATTTCCATTGCACGAACTTTCTGGGTTGCGGCCTGAATGTCCTCGTTTAAGGATTCAAGTTCATCGTCTTTTTCTGCCAATGTTTCGTTCAAATCGGCTTGTTCTTTACGAGCCTGCTTCAAGGCTTCTTCGCGGGCTTTTAAGCTTTGTTTCAAGGCTTGGGCTTCGGCGGTCTTTTGTTTGAAAAGTTCATCGCCTGCGACCAGCTTCTGACTTAGGTCCAAGATCTGAAACTTGGCTTCGGCGATTTTCTTGTTTCGATCAGCGATCACCGTCTTCATCTGGGACATCGCGCCTTCGTTCTTGCGCTGGTCCTTCATCAGTTCGTCGACAATCTTCTGATGCTTTTCCAGTCCACCGACCAGTTCATTCATTTCCTTCATTCGGTCCTGAATCGTATTCCGGTAGTTCTGAATTTCTGAAATCGACTGCGCGATTTCTGCTTTGTTTTCTTTTTGCTTCTTTTGAACAGCTTCAGGTACTTTGCCTTCTAAAAGCTGTGCGGATTCTTTCTTTTCTTTATTGTTCTGAACGGAATTGATCGTCAACCGAACCAAGGTGAAGACGAACATCATCAGAAAGATCACCGACAAAGTCGTAAACAAATCACTGTAAGCAGTCCAGGCGTCACCGGACTGATGGGCTTGCGGCCGATCGTCCCTTTTCGAGCGTTTCATATGTTGTGCGGCCTTTCAGGTCCGTCAACATCTTGTCGGACGCGATGCATCATTTCTTTAGATGAACCCGTTTTCTTAAGTTTCCTTTGATTCAGCCGATTTAGAGAGAAGTTCCATGGACATACAGTCAACGGTTGCCGATTTAAATTTGATTACGAATATTGCGCAATGCGGACCCGATGCGACGATCGCTGAAGTCCGCGAGCTTTTGCAGGGGTCAAAAATCGGCAGTATCGTGATCACAGAACGCAAGAAGGTGAAGGGGATTTTCACCGAGCGCGACTATCTGATGAAGATTGCGGGTCACGAAACGAAGAAGCAGGGGCTTTTGGTTTCTGAATTTATGACCCAGAACCCAAAGTCTGTTGATCTGGACACGAAAATTACAGATGTACTAGAACTGATGATTCAAGGTCGATTTCGCCACGTCGTTGTGAATGACAAAAAGGGCGAACTGGCCGGGGTCGTTTCGATTCGTGATTTGATGGAATTTCTGCAAGCAACCATCAATGACTTGGAAAAAAGCCTTAAAGATCTAGCTGCTTGTATTGTTTAGGTTTTCTGCGATTTTGGGCTGTGGACAAATCCCGGAAATTCCACTAAATTGCCTTTGAATTCAAGGAGCGTTGCGAGGCCCTGCCCCAGGCTTGAATTCTTTGTTCTGAACGGCGCTCACCCATTCGACCCTGTCATCAGGGTCAGAAGAAGTGAGGAAAGCCAAATGTCTGTTTCGTTAAAATCCACCCATAAAGATCACGACTACGTCATCGCCGATATTGGATTGGCGGATTGGGGTCGCAAAGAAATCAAAATCGCTGAAACCGAAATGCCAGGATTGATGGCAATTCGTGAAGAATTCCAAAAAACGCAGCCACTGAAAGGCGCGCGAATCACGGGATCGCTTCACATGACGATTCAAACGGCAGTGCTGATCGAAACATTGGAAGCACTGGGCGCCCAAGTTCGTTGGGCTTCTTGCAATATTTTTTCAACGCAAGATCACGCGGCCGCCGCGATCGCCGCGCGCGGAATCCCAGTCTTCGCCAAGAAAGGCGAAACCCTGGCCGAATATTGGGAATACACCCACAGAATTTTCGAATGGGCTGACGGCGGATTCAGCAACATGATCCTAGACGACGGCGGCGATGCCACGATTCTTCTGCACCTAGGAACCAAGGCCGAAAAAGATCTTTCAGTATTGTCAAAGCCGACGTCAGAAGAAGAAACGGTTTTGTTCGCAGCAATTAAGGCCAAATTGAAGACCGATCCAACCTGGTATTCCACCCGAATTTCCAAAATCAAAGGCGTCACCGAAGAAACCACCACGGGTGTTCACCGTTTGATCAAGATGCACGAACGCGGAGAACTGAAGTTCCCAGGAATCAACGTCAACGATTCAGTCACGAAATCGAAATTCGACAACTTGTATGGCTGCCGTGAATCCTTGGTCGACGGAATCAAACGCGCAACCGACGTCATGGTCGCAGGAAAAATCGCAGTCGTCTGTGGTTACGGCGATGTGGGTAAGGGGTCGGCGCAAGCGCTTCGTGCGCTTTCTGCCCAGGTCTGGGTCACTGAAATCGATCCGATCTGTGCTTTGCAAGCCGCAATGGAAGGCTACCGGGTTGTCACGATGGATTACGCTGCTGACAAAGCAGACATCTTCGTCACTGCAACTGGCAATTACCACGTCATTACGCATGACCACATGAAGAAGATGAAGAACCAAGCGATCGTTTGTAACATCGGGCACTTCGATAACGAAATCGATGTGGCGTCGCTTGAAAAGTACAAGTGGGAAGAAATCAAGCCCCAGGTCGACCACGTGATCTTTTCTGAAGACAAGCGCATCATCCTTCTTGCGAAGGGCCGATTGGTGAACTTGGGCTGCGGAACAGGTCATCCTAGCTACGTGATGTCGTCTTCGTTTGCGAACCAGACGATTGCTCAGATCGAACTTTTCACGGAAACGAAAAAGTATCCGCTGGGCGTTTACGTTCTTCCAAAACATTTGGACGAAAAAGTCGCGCGTCTTCAGTTGAAAAAACTGAACGCGGAACTGACCGTTCTTCGCGACGATCAGGCGAACTATATCGGCGTACCCGTCCAGGGGCCGTACAAGTCCAATACCTATCGTTACTAGTGGGTGTGGGACGCCTTTTTTATAGAAAAAGGCGTCCCGTCCTGACCCAAGTATTTGAAAGTATCGATCGTTCGAACCGTAGGGTCCGCCTTTTGGAAGCCGCGTACTTCTACCTGTAATCCTGCGGGCTTTAACGTCACCCAAAGATAATGAAACGGTCTTGGCGATTCGCCTTGAACCAGATCGTGATGACGCGCTTCTTGGCCTTTTTGCAATTCGACCCTAGGGCCGCCGCCACCGCCGCTGATCACAAAAGACTTACCGTCAATCAAGAAGCGTTCGTAACTGTGAACATGGCCGTTGATCATGGCGGTGGCTTTTGCGGATTTTTTCATCCTTGAAACGAAGTCCTTCTGGATTCGTTCATCATCTGAAGTGACCGTGCTATTTGAATAAGGCGCATGATGGGCAAAAGTCAGTACGTAGCGAACCGCTTTGTCGCCGTCCCATTTCTTCAATTCGCTTTCGTACCAAGCCAATTGGTCCGTCCATTGTTTTTCAGTCAGATCTGCGTAATTAGAATCCAGAAAAATCATCCCAACATACCCGTACTTTTGTGAATACCAGTGGCGGGGTTTTAGCACCGGAAAGCGGGATTCCATGTTGCGATTCGCAAGCAAGTCCCAGCCCCAATAGTCGTGGTTCCCAAATACTGGAAGCACCGGAATCTTTTGGTCGCGAAGTGGCTTCATCCACGAATCGAAAAGTTCCCATTCGTCGCTGCTGGCTCCGAAATTCGTCAGGTCGCCTAATAGAACCAGGAATTCCGGCTTTTCGCGCGCAAGATTCCGGATCAAGGACTGACTTTCTTTTTCATTCACTTCGCGCCCAATCGCCGATTCGACATCCATCGTGCGCTGGGTGTCGCCCAAGATCGCAAAGGGGCGAAGGCCGGGTAGGTCGCCGGGCAACGATTCATAGACCGGGATTTCAATCAGGTTTGAAGCCGTCTGCACGATCTGGTTTTTCGACTGATCGGCGACGGGACTTAGCGCTTGGCCAGCTGGCCCTAGCGGGCAGTTTTGGGTGTGGCCTGTCTGCGGGCCCAATAACCCAAGCAGGGACAAAACAAAGTGAATGGTGCGCTTTTGGATCACAGATCTAGCGTAGCGACCCTGCAAGGAAATATCCAGTCAGCGCCAAGGGTTTGACGGCTTAAAATCAAAGCGGAATTCGACTTGGGATTGCGCTGCATTCTGCCGAAAAGTTCTTCATGAAAATCATGGTCCTACTGATTTATACCTGGTCATCCCTTCAACCCGGTTTTGCACAGGTCAAGCAGATGCCTGCTGAACAGCAAAAGAAGGTTGCCGAAGACTGCCAAAAGAAAATGACCGAAATAGCGGCATTGGTGGATCAGCAGCGAATGTCCGAAGATTCGCGCTTGATGAAGGGGATCCAAGAACTGAACGAAAAAACAGGATTTGCAGATCACAAAAAAGGCCTTTATCTGGCGGGTGGCAGCTACATGGCAGGTGCTTTGGCGGCGCACCTGGTTGAAAAGCGCGCGAAAGCGCGGATGGAAATGGCGATGCTGAATTTTTTCACGCAAAACCTAAGCGAAAGCGCCGCCAAAGGGGCCGTTACTTCACCTGGCTTTCAAGCGTTTAAGAAAAACTTTGCGGAACTGGTCAAATCGGTTGGCGAAGGTTCGTATCGAAAGATGATCATGAAGCAAATTCCGGGGACTGCGGAAAGTTACAAAAAGTATTTTGCTGCCGACGACGTGTTTCAGAGAGATATTCGTATTTTCATTCGAGAAGACGGAACACTGAAAGATATGGGTACATCCTCGCGTTCGCGCTATTTCGAGCTGCTGGCTGAAAAGTCGGAGATCAATGCGTTACGACCCAAGAACCCCCATTGGGTGAATGACAATGTCGACAACTTGGTCAAAGCTTCCTTGGGTGAAACTGCGGCCAAAGCTAGTTCAGCGGAAGTTTTGGCTGGTGAAAAAGCCGTAGTCGAACTTTTGCGAAGGCATTCGTTGACCAAAAACTGGACGGGATTACTTCGGTGGGCCAAGGGCGCTTTAGGTGTGGGTGGTTTGGTTCAGCTAGCTCTTGCAGCCGCTTCTGAATTTGTGACCTCGGCACGTCAAGCGCCGGACCAGGCTTATGCGGAAGCCATCGTCGAAGACCCCAGTCTTCTCTTGATGCCGACGGTGATGGAAGAAAATGGAATGCTGACTGACACTGAAAAAGGTCAGTCGATGCTTTTGGCTTGTCTAGCGCTTCAGCGCTACCCAGACCGTTTCGAAACGGCCAAGAAGAAACTGATTGCATCGATGGAAAAAGATTTTCAGCGAGGCGTGAACGAAACTTTGTACGGACCCTTGAAAAAGTCGATGAACGCCCTAAGTCAGGTGAACGCAGACGTTCAAGACGAAAGCAAAAAAGCATCCGACGTCAAGTTCAAGACCACAGTGCCATCGGACGCGACCCGATACGAAGTTCCGGTCAAGCCGGTTCAAAACCCTGCTTGGGCCTTGCCTGGATCGACCTGACCTGGGTCGTTCATGTCCACTGCGAAACTTCAAGTTTCAGAACCAGTTTTCGCTCGGGGCATGATTTTCTTTGCAGCCATTGCTTTTGCGATCTTCTTGGCCGCTTCGATTCCCGGAAATCTGGGGATCGATGGTTCAATTTTTCTATGCGCCGGACGAAGCGGCGTGTTCGGCGACTGGCATCCACCGATGAACGCCGCACTGATGGGATTCGGGGACCGAATTGTTGAAGGCCCCCTGATTCCGTACCTACTTGCGGCTTTGGCGTACTTTACTGCGATCGTGCTATTGATCCGACGTTGGATTTCTAAGCCCTGGGTCCAATGGGCAGCAGTCTTTGTACTTCTTTTGAATCCAGTCTTCACCGCTTTCTTCATCAACATCGTCAAAGACCAATTCTATTTCGCAGCCTTGCTTTTGGCGTGGGCGGCATTTTCATGGAAACGTTGGACATGGGGTTACGCGGCTTTGATTCTTGCGACGCTTTTTCGTCACAACGGTCCTTTAATTGCGCTGGGTTTTCTGACTTTCTTTCCGGTTCCGCGATTTGAAAAAAAGATTCGCACCCGTGTGTTTGCTACAGCCGCAGCTTGGCTGGGATTGTTGGCCGTATCCTGGGGGTTTGAGCGGGCAGTCGTCAACCGCCATGAATTCATAGAACAGTACATCTATATTCAAGATGTGATCGGGGTTTCCTTGGATTTGAATGAACCCCTTTACTTGAAGGCGCGGCCCGACATTTCAGAAAAGATCACACTTGAAGAAATTCGCCCGTTTTATACCTACGACAATAGCGATGTGCTTTTTTACGATCCAGCCTTTACTTCAAAGGTCAGTCTACTTTCGCACCATGCAGGTGAAGTCGCAGCCTGGCGCACCGCCTGGATGTACACGATTCTTCATCACCCGATATCGTACTTGAAGCTTCGTGCCGTTCGTTTTTCCTATTTAATGGGATTTCACACGCAGTATTCCAGCTTTCACGGAATCGGAATGGGTTCTCGCTACTTTTGCGATTTAGCGAAAGATCCCCAACAGGGACGCGAAGTCTGGCCTGGGCAGGCTTTACGTATTGAAGGTTTGTATCGCGCAGTGGCTGGGTTTCATGACCGAAACACCCACAAGTTCTTCTTCACACCTGCAGTACTTCTTCTTGCGCTTTTCTTAGCGGGGTTAGTTGGGTTTTTCCATCGTCAGCAAATCCGTCAAGTCTTTGTAAGTCCATTTTCATTCTTGATTTCGACAGTTTTAATCGAAGGTGTGGGGCTTTTCTTTTTCTGCACAGCTTCGTATCGCCGATACTTTTCGTGGGGAATTTTCGCGGCGTACTTTGCAGTTTTACTTGTCGTGGATCGGGTTCGTTTTCAAAAGGCTGACCAGTTGATCGCTCCAAAAAGGAAGACGAATTCCTAGGCGTTCGAAAAACCGAAGAAATCCGATTCCGGCGCTGTACGGAAAGTTGATCCAAACGGTTTTGAAAAACGTTTTCTTTTCTAATCGCTGAAGAAGTTCCAAAAAAGATAAGGTTTCGGTGGTGGCGTAAATTGGGTTAGATTGGACGGGTTCTGACAAACCCAGATCTTCAATTCGGGTCAGAAGGAAGTCCAAGTGAACCAGGTCAATTTTTGCGCGCCCCTGGTCAATCAAGGGCAGGATCGGAATTCGAAGCGACATCAGCTTTTTAACGCGCCCATAGGCGCTTCCGTCTTTCCCCCCAAAGATCAAGCCAGGACGGATCACTTGTGCACTCGCTTGGGCCGCGATTTTTTCAGTCATTAGCTTGCAGCGCCCGTAGATCGACTCGCAGCCTTCGAATGCAGATACCGACGAAATAAACAGAATTCTGGAAACCCCAGCTGCTTTTGCTGCCTGAAAAATCCGTTTACTTCCGTCGCAATTGATTCGAAGCAAATCTGGCAATTTTCGTGGACGAAAATCGTGGGCCGCATGAACCAAAATGTCCGCGCCCTGAAAGTGCAGAGACGAAAGCTTAGCGTCGGTCAATGCAACCTGGTGCCGAGTCAGGCGCTTGACCCGGTGGCCACGATTTTCCAAGTGATCACTTAGGGCGGAACCCAGGTAGCCTGAACTTCCTGTGATAGCCCACGTCTTTTTATTCATGGGGCAACCGGTTGGGCGCAACCGCCTGGGTTGCAATGCGATGAGAATTGGCCATCACGGTAAGCGTCAGTGTTGCAGTGGGTAAATCCGGAAGTACGGAAGAATCCACGATGTGGGTCTTTTTCCACCCAGAAATTCGACCCAAGCGATCGGTTTGGTTGCTTTGGGGTTTTTCGGCCATGGGAAACTGGCCGCCCGTGTGATGGTCAGCGCCTGGAAGCGCAGCTTTCAATGCCGGAAGGATCGGAGTCATCCCAAGCCGGAACTGGTTTTTAAAGATTTCCTGGGACACCTGCCGAATCTTTTTGACGACGTTTCGGCGCTTGGGCGCAAGAAACTGAAGTTCGACTTTTCCGGCCGAATCGGCGGGTGCGGCCAAAATCTGAATTGGATCACAGGAATGGGGGTGCAAGTAACCCTGGATCACTGCTGCACGCTTCAGCAAAAAAGGAACCCTGTGCAGGCGATCTTTCAAGAACGAATTGTACGTATAAATTTGAAGGTGAACGGGGCGATCTGAAATTTCAGGGCGATCCAATTCCAAAAAAAGTTGGGACAAGGTGTGAAGCCGATCCAACGACTTCGCTTGGACTGCTTGGTGGATCAGAACGGGAAGTAGAAAGTAGGGATGGTACTTTAAACTTAGGGTTCTGCTGGCGTCTGGCCGCGATTGCAAGACGATGCGTGTGGTCTCGATTGGACCCGCTGCCAGAAAAACACGTTCGGCGGAAAAGGTCCTTTCTCCTTCTAGCAACGATCGCGCAACGACCTGTACATCGGGATCTGAACCTGGGCCTTCATCCACGCGAATCACTTGCCAGCCAGACAGGTACTGAAACGACGGGTTCGCGCGAAGTTTTTCTAGGGTTTTTGTCGAATGGTAAATGGCGTCTTTTTCACAGCCTTCTAGACAGTGACCGTCCATCCCACAGTTTTTGGCTGAAACGGCCAAGCGCGACCTTCCGAATCGGAACCCTTTTTTCGCCAGCCCATCGCGGCGCATTTTCCAGTGGCCTTCAAGTAAGCGCGCTTGATCGCTGGGGTCCAAGGCAGTTTTAGGTTCAGCGTAAAAGGGAAAAATTGATTCAAGGTCATCGCGAATTCCGGCAACGCCCAATTCTTCGGACGCGACTGCAAGGTGGGGGCTTAGGTCCTGTAAATCGATGGGCCAACTTTCTAAATCCTTTGCGGTGACCGGAAGCGAAGCGGCACCCCAGACATTGCTTAAGCCCCCCCTGGCCTGGGATGAAACCAGGCCTGTTCCCAGCTGTTGTCCGACCGGAGCGTAAGCAAATTCAGAACCAAACCAGGTTTTTCGCGGAACGGCAAAGGACAGTCCTGACTTCGGCAATGCCCTGTTCTGCAGTCCAAGCTTTTTGGCGTCCTTTTCGGGCGTTTTTCCGCAATCCAACATCAATACGCGATGACCCAAGCGGATCAGTCCCAATGCCGCGATGACACCTGAAGGACCAGATCCGATGACCAAAAACGGGTGTGAAGCTTCGGCGTTAGGATGGGACATTTCTTGGGTTGATCTTAGCCAAGCCCTAGCTGAAACTAAATACCCGAATGCCATACCTTCCCGGCGTCAGCATCGTCATTCCTTGCCTAAACGAACAAAGAACCATTCAAAAAACGGTGAAGCTTTGCGTCCAAGTTTTGGAAAGTTTAGGCGTAGCCGGGGAATTGATCGTTGCTGACAATGACAGCCGTGATTCGAGTTCCGAGTTGGCCAAAGGCGCAGGTGCTCAAGTCGTCGAAGTCGACATTCGAGGATATGGCGCGGCGTTGCGCAGTGGAATTCGCGCCGCCCGCTTTGAAAAGGTCGTGTTTTTGGATGGTGATCTTTCTTACCCGATTTCGGAAATCCCAATGCTTCTTCAACCTTTAATTTCGGGACAGGCGGACCTGGTGCTGGGTTCGCGATTGAAGGGAAGCATACAGCCCGGAGCGATGCCATTTCTAAACCGATATTTAGGAACGCCCATCCTTTCCTTCTTGATCCGACTTCTTTTCCGAATTCCCGTTTCCGATTCCAATAGCGGGATGCGTGCCATTTCCCGCGACGCGTTTGAAACCCTTCAACTGAAGTGCCAGGGGATGGAATTTGCGTCTGAAATGCTCGTTCGCGCTGCTCAGCAAAAAATCAGGTACACGGAAGTACCCATTTCATTTTTTCGGGACCAACGAAACGGATCATCTCATTTGAATCGGTGGGCCGACGGATTTCGCCATCTTCTTTTTATTCTTCGAGCATTTTTTAGACAGGAAGCATTTCGGTGAAAACCGATCCGAGAACGAAAGTACGACAGCAGTTTGCGACCTTGATCGTCGTGGTGTTGCTGGTGGTCTTTTTTCAGCAGGGGATTAAGCAGGGTCACTGGAAGCCTTGGATTACATTGATCGCAACCGTGATCGGGACCTTGGGTTTATTCAAAGACCAGGTCTTCGAATATCCCTTGCGTGCCTGGATGAAGATTGGACAGGGCCTGGGCAAAGTGGTCGAACCGATCGTCCTGTCGCTGATCTACTTTCTGATCCTGACTCCGACAGCATTTCTTTTGGGAAGGGCCGGACGCTTTCGAAAAACATTTTCGGTGGGTCAGACTTCATCTTGGGCGAAGCCCGAATCGGATCGGCCTTGTGACTTTGGGAAACAGTTTTGATGGCAACGGTCCTTGGAATATCCGCCTATTATCACGATAGCGCAGCAGCACTTCTTCGTGACGGAAAGATTGTGGCCGCGGCCCAGGAAGAACGCTTTTCGCGAAAGAAGTTCGACGCCGACTTTCCACGTCGTTCCATTCAGTTTTGTTTGAATTTTGGGGGTGTGAAGCTTTGTCAGGTCGATGCAATTGTCTTTTATGACAAGCCCTTCACCAAGTTCGATCGCATCATGGAAACTTGGTTGGAATTTGCGCCCAAGGGATTCACCAACTTTCGCAAGTCCATGCCAGTCTGGATCAAGGAAAAGCTTTTTCTGAAAAGCCTTTTGTTGGACGAATTCAGTGCGCTGGATGAAAGCGTGCCGCGTGAAAAAATCCGCAACGCTTTGAAGTTTTCGGAACACCACTTAAGCCATGCAGCAAGCGCCTTTTATCCGTCCCCCTTTGAAAAAGCCTTGGTCCTGGTTTTGGATGGCGTGGGGGAATGGGTCACTTCCAGTGTGTTTTTGGGCGATAAAAACCAGCTTCGTCGTGCCAAAGAAATTCGATTCCCTCATTCACTTGGACTTTTGTATTCGGCCTTTACCGAATACTGCGGTTTTAAAGTGAATTCCGGTGAATACAAGCTGATGGGCCTAGCACCGTATGGTAAGCCGCGATTTTCAGACTTGATCCGTCAGGAAGTGGTTCGCGTTTTCGATGATGGTTCTTTCAGCCTTCGATTGGATCTTTTTGATTACTGCACAGGAATGCGAATGACGGGAAAGAAGCTTCACCGCCTTTTGGGTCAGGGCCCGCGCGATCCAGATGCGCCGGTGACTGAATTTCACATGGACGTTGCGGCATCGATTCAACAGGTCACCGAAGAAATTCTTTTAAAGATGGTGGAAAAGCTTCGAAAGGAATTTCCCGATTACCCAAACCTTTGCCTAGCCGGTGGAGTTGCTTTAAATTGCGTGGCAAACGGAAAGATTCTGCGTAAGAAACTTTTTAATCAGATTTGGATTCAACCTGCAGCGGGCGATGCGGGTGGGGCATTGGGCGCCGCGCTTGCGTATCATTATTCAATGGAAAACCGCCAACCTTCAGGCGACCAGATGCAGGGGGCTTTTCTGGGGTCCCAGTATTCCAATGAAGAAATTCGCAGACAGATTCAAGAATTTGGATTGGTGTCGCGTGAAGGGAAGCAAGAACAGAACCTGGCGGCTTGTGCGAACCTATTGAATGAAGGCCAAGTACTGGGTCTGTTTCAGGGGCGAATGGAATTTGGCCCCAGGGCGCTGGGGGCTAGGTCGATCATCGCAGATGCGAGGAATCAGTCTATGCAGATGGACTTGAATTTGAAGATTAAGTTTCGAGAAGGGTTTCGGCCCTTTGCGCCGGCTGTGACCCAAGAAAAAGTCGGCGAATGGTTCGATCTGAATGTGGAATCGCCTTATATGCTTTTGGTGGATCAGATTCGGGCGGATCGCTTGATTTCAGAAAGCAGTGAAGAATCCAAACTTCGCGGGTTTGAAAAATTGAAGGCTCGCCGGTCACAGATTCCTGCCGTCACCCATGTTGACGGATCCGCACGCATTCAAACGATCGATGGGACCGTGAATCCAGTCTTTTATTCATTGCTTCAAGAATTTGAAAAAGTTTCCGGTTGTCCCGTTCTGGTGAACACCAGCTTTAACGTTCGCAGCGAACCCATCGTTGAAAGTCCTACCGACGCATTTCGTTGTTTCATGGGAACCGACATCGATGCGCTTTGGATTGGCGATTTTTTGTTGTTGAAAAAGGACCAGCCCGCGCATCTACTGAAGAAGTACCATCACCGCTTCGAGAAAGATTAATTCATGAAAGACTGGCTGATCGAATACTGGCAGTTCATCCGAGAAAACAAAAAGTGGTGGCTGATTCCGATGATCCTTGTCCTAGCGACCCTAGGAGCCTTGATCGTCTTTTCTCAGGGCAGCGTCGTTGCTCCGTTCGTCTATACGCTTTTTTAGGTTTCAGTGTTGCCCTAAGGTCTTGAAATTACTTTGGTTTACGGTCTGTGGTACACTCATAGGTAGATATGAAAAGTACGGTGATCCTTCTTTTGGGATTGTTTTCAACCTATGTGGCGTGGGCCGCAGGCACCTGCGTTTCTACCGGCGCGAACCCTTGCGTGGCCTACGATGCCGCGCGCGGATGTCGGGTTTTGGCGGGACCTAGCAACGCCTGTTGCGTGACGGTCGGCGCGACCCGACGAAAAGTTTTGAACAGTACCGGAAATTCGATTTTCGTTCCCATGGATACAAACGCCGAGTTCACGAACATGATCGGCGCACCACCAGCCAGCGTGACGTTTACGAACGACGTTTGGTGTCCTTAGTTTTTCGCGCTTCTTTGATCGCGTTTCTTAGTTCGTAAAGAATCGGCAAAAACTTGCTGGCCTTAAGGCTTTCGTCTTGGTCAATCTGAAAAAGAGTTTCTTCAATGACGTAAGCGGCCCTTTCGCTTTGCCCTAAGTTCATCAGGGCGACGGCTAGATTGTTTGCAATCGCGACGTGCCCCGGCGTTGCGTTTAGGCTTTCGGTATAGAAGCTGATTTCATTTTTGTAGTAAGGCGTGGCCTTGAGTCCCATCGCCAAGAAGATCGCAAGGACTAAACCCAAACTGGTCTGTAGTCGAGGCGCTTTGACCTTCTCGAGATAGTAAAAAGGCAAAACCAATAAGAACGGAAGCGCCAGATACAGGTGCTGATCACTGACCCAAGAAATGTTCATGAACGGGGTCGGCACCAGTCCCAAGACCGGAAAGATCAGAATCGCTGCTGGAATCCAATGCATCAGCCAGCTTCGCTTCAGAAACCCAATTTCAAACCAGGCCAGGGCGAACAACGCAATCAATGAAAGGATTCGAAGTGCGTCTGACCCATGAAACTGGCCGCGTTCAGGTTCTTTCACGGGGTGACTTCCTAAGGGCAGGTAGGCTTTCCAAAAATAGTACGCCGAAGTTCGTAGCAAGCGTGAAACTGCCTGAAAGCCTTTCTGAATCAGGTTGGCGTCGCTTGGGGTCTTTGGCGCAGTGGCCAAAGGGGATGCAGCCGGGGCAGAAGCAGGGACTTCGGTGGCCTTCATCGCAGGGTGAGGCAAGGCCTGAAGCACTTTGCTTTCAGTGTGTGGAAGGATCACTTTTTCCGCCGTTTTCGCCTGATCTGGGTCGATGCCTGCCCCAAGACTAGTCACGATACGATAACCACTGAAGCTACTGAAAATAAAAAATGGCAAAAGCCAGACGATCGCACGTTTCTTGACGTGGAACTTTAGGCCCGGGATCAGAAAAAGCAGGGGAAGCATCAGCGCCGACGCCTTGCAAGCCAAGGCACAAAAGAAAAGGGCCCAAGAAGCGTACATCCACCGTCGATCTTTTTCTGCGCGCAGATAGGTCAGAAGCGTCAGAAACGAAAAGAAAAAGCATAGCAGCGTTTTCACCTGGGTCATCCAGGCAACGGCAATCAGGTTCGCGGGGTGAAGAATGAAAAGTAGAAAAATCCATTCGGCCTTGGGCCACTTCAATTGGGTTCCCAGCTGCAGGACCAATAGCGAATTCAGTAGATGCAAAAGAAGATTGAACGCGTGGTACTGATTGAACTGATATCCAAAAACCGAAAGCAGAAATTTCTGAACGGTCACTGAAAGGGGCCAGGCAAAACGTGACCAAACCATCGAATAAGGGTATTCCGACGACATCACATGGGCGCGAAACCAGTCCACGCTGTCGTCCCAAATGGGTGCTCCGTTTAGGACCGGATAGTAAAGAAGAATCCCCAAGAAACACGCGCCCAAAAGGAAAAGCGGATTCTGATTCAAAGGCTTTGTTTTCGACATTTAGTTTTCCTGATTCGTTTCAGCCGAAATCCACCGGTCGATTTCGGAAATCCAATGCGCTTCGTTTTCTGGACGTGCACATTGGATCGCGTGCTTTAAATTCTTCATATGTTCGGCCAGGTTTTCAAGTTTCCGAATTCTTCTTTGGCCCGTTAGCCCCCAAAGTTCCCACCGAACTTGGGCGATCAGTACGCGTTTCAGTTGGGGCGATAGCTCGCGAATCCGGTTAGCCAAAAACCCGATCTTGTGCGGAAAAAGTGCGACGGATTCCGGAAGCGGAGGGTACTTAGCGTGATCATAACGGCTTTGAATCAAGTCCGAAACGTTCTGCACCCAGTAGGGATCCGAATGGGAAACCCCTAGGCTTAGGATCTTCGAAATCACTCCTTTTAGCCTTTTTTCCGAAAGTTCAGCAGCCGACATGGGTTCAATCCCGGTTGCCAGAAAGTGCGAGCGCCATTTCTTTTCACGAGAAGCAGGGTTTTTGATCAGATTCTTGCAATCGGCGTCCGCCATTCGAATCAAAAAGACCAACGCGTCTTCGGGGGTCGCAATCGGAGCGCTTTCGAAGCGGACTTTTTTCAGTAGCTTTGGATCACGTCCCAATTCGTAAAAGTTTGCGTGTTTCAGCCAACTGGAATCTTTTTTCCACACATAAAGATTGGCTTCGCCGACCCATGGGGCCATTCTTTTTGCCCAAATCAACGAAGAACGAATTCGGTTCAGGTCGGCGTCAGAAGGTGATTCTTCTAAAAACAAAGTCAGGTCTAGGTCGCTTTGGCCAGGATTGTCGGTGCCCAATTGAAAACTGTTTCGCGCCCAAACTTGTGCGGGAAGTGTCAGCTTCAGCGTCTGAAGTGACAAATGATAGGGCAGTCGAAGCAGGCTTTCGATGATCGGCATCAGTCGTCCATCCGGTGTTTGAAGCACCACTGGCAGCGATGGTCCGTGGGGGTTGCCAAAAGCAGGTCGCTTCTGAACTTCTGATAGGCCGGAGAATTCCAGATTTCACGCATCGATTGCTTCTTGAGGTCGCCCATTTCCAGCATATCGGGGAACATCATGTGGTTGCAGGTCCCCATCTTGGCTTCGTAATTGATGTAAACGTAACTAAAGGGTTTGAAACAGCGCTGGTTCACTGAAACTCGATACGAATCGATCGACTGGTCAAAAATTCTGGGCATTCCTTTTTGTTCCCAGTAGTCGGGGTCGAAGCTGGGTTTCGCCGGAAAAGGTCTGGGCGAACGGCGATTGTCGATATTTGCGGCCGCTTGGACGCGTTTGGGATCGATGCCTTTTGTAAAAGTCCAGTCGTTAAACAGCACCCGAACACCCAAGTCCAGTGCTGCGTCGATCGCGCTTTCGCAGTGCAGGCGAATTTCGTCCGGATTCATTTTTTTAGGGTCCTGGTCGGCGTCTTTAGGTTGAACCATCTTAAACTGCACTTCACCGACCTGGTAGCGTGCCGCCATTTCGACCAAGGCACGAAGCTCGTGAATGTTCTTTCTTTGAATCGTCGATATAAAATACAAGAATCCAGTTTGGTTTTTCTTGATCGCGTCCTGAATCGTCTTAAGATTCTCGCAAATCGTGTCAAAGTTGCTTCGTTGACGAATGGATTCAAAGACGTCCTTTGTGGCGCCGTCGCAGGAAAATCCTAATACAAAACCGGTTCGAATCATTTTGTCCCAGGTCTGTGGGCGCGGAAGACCTAAGTTTGTAACCAGGTGCCATTCGATGAACGGGTGGTTTTCTAGGTAATCCACCAATTCAGGCCACCAAGGCAAAATCGTGGTTTCACCAAACCCTCGAAGGTCGATGAAATTGGCGTAGGGGAAAAATTGTTCGGCGATTTTGACAAACGTATCCATGGGCATGTTGTATTCCGCCTTGTACTTGGCGAACTTGGGGTCCCAGGATTGAGGGCACATGATGCAACGAAAGTTGCAGTTCTGCGTCAATTCAACAATGCCTTTGAAAGGCATCGACGTTGGAGTCAAGGTTTTGGATTCGAACTCGGACCACGCTAAGGCGTAGTTGTCGACCTTCTTTCTCCAAATTTCCTTCACGTCCAGCATGTGTAGAAGTGTAGCATAAAGAGCATGAAAATCGGCATTCTAGTTCCCGCCTACAATGTCAGTCCCGTACTTGGGAAAGTCATTCGCGGTATTGCAGAAAGTCCCCATTTCGCAACCGTCGCTGAAGTCTTGATCATCGACAATCAAAGCACCGATTCAACACATGCGGTAGCGCTTGCATTTTCTGGCGAAGCGTCACCGATTGGCTCGAAGATCACGGTGCTTCGCCACCACCAGAACTATGGATATGGATCCAGCATCAAAACGGGATTTCAGTACTTTTTAGACCGTCCCGAAGTGACCCATATTTTGGTCATACACGGGGATCATCAGGCTGACCCCGAAGCGGTTCTTGAAACTTACGTTCAAGCAGGTCAGGTGACGGGGGTTGAAGCCGTGGTGGGCAGCCGATTCATGGCGGGTGCCGATTCCAGTCATTACAGCCTAGTTCGAAAACTGGGGAATTACTTTTTTAACTTTCTGACCTGGATTCTGACGGGTCAGAAAATGTCGGATGCGGGTGCTGCTGTGGCATTACTTTCCGTCGCCCGGGTGCGCCAGATTCCTTTTCTTCGCTTTTCCAATTCGATGCAGTTTCACCCACAGTTCAATATTTTTCTTTATCGAAACTGCGGTGAAACGCTTTTGGAAGTCCCAGTGGGTTGGAAAGATTCGGAAGTCCCTTCCACGGTGCGTGTATTTAGCTACGGGCTAGAACTTTTGCGACTGCTTTTTCGGTATCGCGTTCGGGTGGGTCTAGGGACGAAGGATGAAGAAATATTCGAACCTTTACCCAAAGTTTCAAATAAGTCGTACGACCTGTTTCGGGGCGGAAAATTTATAGCATCGAAAGCGCTTTCTTAAGCGCTTGGGGCGTTGGCTTTTTTCCGGTGTAAAGACGAAATTGTTGAATGGCCTGTGGAATGGCCAGATCCAGCCCTGAAATACACGGAAGCTTTTTGGTCTGTGCCCAGCGAATCAGTGGGGTAGGTTTGCCCAGTTTCGGCAAAACGACGACATAGTCACCCACTGCCCGAATTTGTTTTCCGGTGCTGATGGGTAACTTACGAATTCGTGTTTCCGGAGTCGCATTGATGAAGACGGTCGTTTGGGGCGGAAGCTTTGCGGCCGTTTTGCAGCCCAAGATCTGCGCCAGCTTTCTTGCTTGTTTTGGGTCTCGGGCTAGGATCGTTAGGTGTGAAGGGTCGACATAGCCTAGGTCGATCAGGGCTTTCGCGCAGGTCCTTGCAATTCCCCCTGCACCGAAAATGACCCAATGGTCTTTCCGAAATCTTTTAAAACGCTTGAAGCAGACTTTCGCGGAAAAGTAATCCGTGTTGTAACCCTTCAGTTTTCCGCCTTGGTTCACAATCGTGTTCACGGCCTGAACTGATTTTGCGATCGGATCAAGTGCGTCCAGTTCAGGAATGACCTTTGACTTAAAGGGCATGGTGACCGAACAGCCTCGGATCGAAAGTTTTCGAACGGATTGAACGGCTTTGCGCCCGTCCTGGGTTGAAAAAGCCTGGTAAACAAAGGGCAGGTTCATTTCGCTGTATAAGGCGTTATGGAATGTCGTCCCGAAACTTCCAGCTTTCTTCGCGATCGAAATACAAAGTTGAATCTTCATTTCAGGGCCTTCTGAAGTTCAAGCGCACCCAAAGCCCAAAGCAAACGGTCAAACGGAGGGTGGTGAAGAGCGGCCATGTTCAGGTAAATCAGAGCAGTCAAGCGGCGAACTTTTCGGCCGTCCAAACTGTTTTGCTCGATGAATTGAAAAAGGACCTTTTCCAGTTCTTGCGGGTGCGCGCAGCTGGGGTAAGTGATTTCGGTTTCGATTCCAAAGGGCGTCAATTTTTCTTGAAAGGACATTTCCCCCTTTTTGATGCGGTCATAATTCAGACAAATCCCGCCCCAAAGTTTGGCTAGATCGTAGTACCAATCGCCCATTTCAACATGACCGCCGAAGTCTTGTCTCCAATCGATCAGGGTAAAGCGCTGGGCTTGGGCGTCCCAAAGTACATTGTCAAACTGCAAGTCGCCGTGGAAAAGAACGGGAAAACCCGATTCCATTTCGGTCCAGTCAAAATTTTTAAGCAGATTACGGGGGTCGGAAACCGTGACCCTGTTCACCTTCCAGGGTTCGGTTCGTGCCGTTTCCGCTGGGTATTTCCGAACGTACTGGTCGATCCTTTGAAGGGTTTTTTGGGGGTAAAAGTTATGACAAGCCTTTTTGTACTGACTGGAATCGACCGAAACCTGGGTCCATAAGTTTTCTTTCAGCCAAGGAAGAAGACGACTGAAGCTTGCGACTGACGAAAGCGTGTAAAGGGTTTCACCGGGAACTTTCTTGTAGGCGTAAAAGTTTCCGTTATGAGCATCAATTTTTGGGAACACTTTTGGATTCATCGCGGCTTTTTCAACCCGCTTTCTTGATACCGAAAGATCCCGAAAGTACTTGATGACGCGATCCTGGGTGAAGAAGATAAATTCGTCGGACTTACTGAAGTCAAAGTTTTCAGTCTTGGCCAGGTGATCCTGATACTGCTTTTGGTTTCCGAAGTCCTTCCATTCAAAAACTTTAACTTCCAACTTGGATTTTTGGACCAAGGCCTGAAGTCCGTTTGAAATCTGGGCTTCTCCGGCGATCATTCGGCACGAAGCCAAACCTTCCCAGAAAATTTCTGTGTCATACACATAAAGAAGTCCGCTGAAGGCATACGACTGGGGGTCCGACGATTTTTCCTTGTCTAAAATTCGCACGACCTGATTCCTGGAATCGACCGTTTTCGAAATCAGATTGCAGTAATTTTCAGATTCCTGAACTTTCACTTGGGATGCGCCCGCCCAGTTCGTCTGCGACTGCATCGGAATGGCCGCATCCCAAAGTGTGTCGCAAGGAAGGAAGAAAAAGGGGCCTTGAATCTTTTCGCGGCACTGAAGCAATGAATAGGCGGGTCCAGCGCCAGGGCCTTCAAAACGATCGACTTGCACGAATTCGAAACGACGGCCAGGATACGCGCAGGCTAAATAGTCTTGGACCTGATTTCCGTGGTGACCCAAAGCAATGACGACTTTTGTGTTTTCAGGAAATTTTTCGATCAGATGGCTGAGCAAAGCTTTTCCTTGATAGGGAAGAAGCGCTTTATTGATGTGTGAATAGGCTTCGCCCATTCGGGTTCCTTTTCCCGAAGTCAGAATGCACACAGTCGCTTGTTGGTGTTCGGATTGAATTCTTCCGTCCGTTCGTTGGCTGTCGTCTTGAATTCGAACCACATCATCCAAAAACGGGGTTGACGCTTCATAAAGCAAAAGGTCTGTCAGTGCTTCCAGTCGGTGAACCGTATTGGGGGGCACGTCGATGGACGTGACCGGCGACAACGTTTGCTGAACGACTTCCTGTCCGTTTTGGTAATGCAAGGCCGCTTGGCCTTGGAAAAGAACATTGGTTTCTTGCTTCAGTCGGTGAAACTGCAGACTGGTCCGAGTTCCTTTTCGAATGAAGATTTCTTTAAGTACGAAGTCCGCTTTTTCCCCAGTCACCCAAAGTTCGTAGCCCCAGGGTTTTTCAACCCGTTTGATTTGATCCTTCGATGTGATGACCGAAAACAGCCCTTCTTGGCGTGTTTGACGGACGCCAACATAAAGGACTTCGACCGCACCGATGGCCGTAAAGGTTCGCTCTTGCCGACAGATTTGGATCGCATCACCTGGGCTTAGCGCTTCGCCTGAATCGGTTTGAAGTTTCCCGGATCCCGACTTGACGAAGACGCTGTAGGACTGAAGACCTTGAATCTGAATCTTTTGCCCATCTTTTGCCTGAATCATTCCGTAGCGATACTGGTCTTGAATTCCCGGCGCAAAAAGAACGTCGTCCAGGCGATCCCAGTTCTGGATCCGGTTGCCCCCAAGCGAAATCACGGGCTGATCCCTTGGACCAAATTAAAACACGACATGTAGCGCACAATTGCGTGGCGAATTTTGTCCTTCAAGTGTTGGCTCAGTGAAATCCCTTTGGCCCCGGTCAGATTTTCAGCTTCTTCGCGAAGCTTAGCAAATTCAGGGGTTCCAAAAACGTAATGACCGCAGATGATTGATTTTTCGCGATCAGTCGCTTGGGTTCCCGGCATCATCCATTTTTCAAACTTCTTGGATTCAAACGCCAGCTGAAGAAACTGATCGACCCAAGTCTTTGCTCGGATAGACGTCATGACCTGAATCAGGGCCTGAGTTTCAGTTACGCCCAGTTCAGGACCGACGTTGGCGGCATGAATTCCCAAAAGCGGGTAGTTTCGAAGCGCTTCGTCTGAAAGGTAGTCTGTATTGTGGCCTTTGACGTAGGTTCCGTTTTTTTCGCAAAGCTCGACTAATTTTTTTCCGTGTCGGCGAAAGTGAATTTCGAACGTGCCGATGTTTCTCATTTCCATGACCTTCGTACCCGTTTGTACAACCATGAAGGTGGGCAAAGGCAGACGGCCTGATTCGCAGAACTTCTTCACGCGGTTTAAAACGTATTCGACTTGTTCAGGATTGTTTCCGTCAACGGATTGCTCTTCCGTTCCGATTTCAAAAAGAACGCCTTTTCCCTTGGATTTCGCGTATTCGTGGCAAAAGCCGTACAGTTCAAATAGACGATCCAAAACTTGGTCGGTCGTCGGCGCGCCTTGGGGATCTAGGCTGGGATCAATGTGAAGAAGTTGCATTCCCGCGTCGATGTCCGCTTGGTAGGATTTCTTCGCAGATGCCATCGCTGCGCCCAGGTCGATTTTTTTTTGAAATTCGGTTTCGTTTTGCCAGGGACCGCCGTGGTCTCGCGCCAAAATGACTTTGCGTCCAGGGTCGCGTTCCCGAACGTAGCTTGCGAATTCATCCGTCGACCAGCGGTTGACGTAACCGCCGCCCAGTGCGCGATCTTCGATTTGTCTTCGGCTGGCAATCAGGATCAGGGGAACATCAAATTCCTGCGCAAGATCGACGGTGACGTCGACGCAGTTCTTGCTCATCGGGCCAATTCCCAATTGGGTTTTCTGGGATTCGGCCATCCGTTTTTTGATCTGTTCCAGGGTCATAGGGGATGCAAATGAAACGATGCATCCCCTTTCAGTTGGGGGCAACCCTATTTCTTTTGACCCAAGGCGCCATCTTTCGGAATCAATGGGGATAAATCCCAGTAAACATGAGGGCCCGCGATCGGAACTGGGTATTCCGTGGTGGCGGCGATGTTCAAGTCTTCGACGCCGGTCATCCCTTTTTTGAATTTTCCACAGTAATCCGGGGTAATCTTCGGAGCCGCTTCGCCCAAAGGATCGGCGAAGACCAAGGCATTGGCCTTTCGGCGATTCAGTAAAACGACCGAAGCGTGGGGAAGGTCCCAGGCGGCAAGCCCGTATTTTAAGAAGTCACGCTGGTAGGCTTCTCGGGTCAGGACGGTACAGCCGGGATTCTTTTCTAGGTAATTTTTTAAGAACTGAACGCCCCGATTCCAGTGCAGTGAAACTTGAAAGTCGTTGATCACGGCAACCCCAAGTGCGACCGAAGCAACCCAGTCCAAAGTTTTTTGTGCAAAAGCGGCGTTGAATTCCGCAGTTCTTCTGGCCAAAGGAATCGCAAGTCCGGCGATCAGCGCGGTCATCGGCAGCGCGGTCGTTCGCGCATCAAAGGCTTGTCCCAAAATGTTTTCTTCAAGCCACCACTGGGCGATCAAAGCGCGGTAAAGCATCCAGATCGTGGCCCCGCCCGTGACTGAAAGAAGTAACCCGTTGGTCCAGCGGTTTCCTCCTTTTTTCAGAAAAGCCATTCCGATCGAAGGAATCAGGGCAGCACCCAGGATGAATCCGTACACACGAAGTCCCTGGGGGGTGCTTTTGATCGAGCGTAAAAAGTTTCCCTGGTAGCCATGGGTTGGCCCGATTGCACGATAAACGAGCCAAAAAATTCCCAAGGAAAATAGGGCCAAAAGAAACCATTCCGTCATCCTTGACGATTTTGTCGACGCCTTTAGGTCCCGAATCCGAAGCGCGGTGACTAGGACCAAAACCGCAAATCCAAAAACTGCGGGTTCGTAAGAAAGCGCAAGCGCCAGGGTCAAAATCAATATCGGCAAAGTGTTCGCCCAGTCTTTCAGTCCGTCGATCGGCTTGCGCAAGACCACCAATAGAAAAAGGGGCCAGAACACGGATATCGCATCAGGGGCTTCGCCGGTTGCAAATGCCAAAGTCGGTAGGGTGGAAAGCGCTAAAGCCAAAACCGGGAATGCCAAAAGATCCATCCGTTTCTTGGCCGTAAGAATTTTCCAACAGGCGCCCAGGCTGACCATGGGATGTAGCGAATAAGCAAAGCTCATCATCCCGCTAACAATCGGAGTAATGTCTTCGAAGCGATTCTCAAAAGCCCTGAGAAAAAGCACCGCCGGCCACTGAAGCAAGGTGTCGAGCCAACGGACATAGGTAATGTCCCAAAACGGCTTTCGAAGGTGGAAAATGAAAAAATACCAGAACGACCCATCGTTCATCATGGGGCGGTGAATCCAAGCTGCGAAAACCAGCTGAAGGGTGCAAAGAATCAATCCGACTAGGATCAGTGAACGAGCTTTCATCTTGAATCTGTGTCAAAGTTTAACTTGGAAAAGATGAAGATGACGAGAAGGAAAAGCCAAGGCAGGTTCACCGTTTTTCTTGCAGTGGTTCTTGCACTGGTCCTGGGCGAAGTTTTTTTTCGGGTCCTGGGAATTTCTTCGGACAACCAGAACCGTGAATTTCATCCCTTCATCGAATTTGGCAACGCCCGATACGCGGAAGTTTCCGTCAGTCCAGAAGGCCCAGAAAGTTTGGGCTATGAAAAAAGCCTGATGGGGTATTTCCACCTGCCCACGAAACCCATCGAAAGTGTTTCGGATCAGGCGCGCTTCATTTTCCAAGACCGGGTTAAAGAAGCGTTTGATTCGCAGTCCAAGGACCTTCGCATTTTTGTCATGGGAGGGTCCGTGGCTCATGGCGACCATGCGTCTAGCCCGGAAACACGCTGGTTCATGCAGCTTCAATCGGAACTTCGGAAAGATTTTTCAGACCCAAAGATTCATCTGATTCCGGCCGCATTGCCTGGGTTCAACAGCACCCAGGAACGGGTGGAACTGGAACTTTTTGTTTTGCCGCTGAAACCCAGTGCGATCGTGATCATCGATGGAATTAATGATGTCTATGCTGCGACGGTTCGAAGCCGCCCGGGGGACCCGTTTAATCAGGGTGCCACCTACGCACGCTTGTATTCTCCGTTCGTCAGTTGGGTCCGTTGGGCGTCGGATTACAGCGCATTGATTCGTTGGGGGATGCAAAAAAGCATCGAGCGCGTCATTTGGGCTCAGAATCAGAAAGTTTGGAACCAACCCCAGCTTTTTGAAAATCAGATTTCCAGTATCGTTTCCATCTATGTCGAAAACGTTCGAGCCATGAAGCGGCGCTGCGATCAGGAAAAGATTCCTTGTTTTCATTTCTTGCAGCCGGCTCGCGCGATTTCAGAACGAAACGTCAATTCCAAGTATTTTGAAGGGATGGACTGGAAGATTTATCAGCGGATTTTAGCCGCCTGGAAGAAGGGTGATTTAGGATTAGGGGCAGAAGGGGCCCAGTTTGACATGACCCATCTTTTGGATTCCCGAATGGATCTTTTCACTGACGGAATGCACATGCGCGACGAAGGTCAGGCGCTTATGGCTCGGCACGTTAAGCGCGCGTTAATCGAAAGAAAACCGAGCATTTTTCGGTAGCCGACCCTAGAATCAAAGCACCTATGGTGAGCCTGCCGGATTGCCTGGTGCATCTCCGTGTGGAGAACGCCCGGATCTACATCGCCTTCAAAGATCGGAATCCCTATTTGAACACCCGAATCTGGGAAAGGGACGAATGGTACATCGTCTTTGCGGGCATCGAAGCGGTCGCGAACGATCGTGTTTTAAACACACCCGGTGCATTTGACGAAGCTTGGATTCACCTTCGCGAAAGGGCCGCCGAAAGAAAAGAATTGCGAGCGGCCTACTTCATCAACCACGAAACGATCGGACACTTTGAAGCCTTCATCCAGGAAATGGTACAGCACCGGGTTTCTAATTTTTACCTGGCCTATTCAACCGATGCCGATGTGAAGCCCAGCGTGCCCTTGATTGATCGACTTCGAAAGCGATTCCCGGAAATCCGTTTCATGATGGATCGAGACCTGGAAGTCGCCGTCGGCATGGCGTTGGATCAGCCGCTGACCATGCCCCGTCGCGCAGTGATTGAAATCTTCAACGATTGCAATCTGGCCTGCGACTTTTGCTGGACCCATTCTCCGTACCGAAACTACAAGAACCCCGAAGGTTATTTCAGTCGCAAGCTGACCAAAGAAACGATCGCGCGCTATGTGGAAGAACTGGCAGGTTTTGACGTCGAAACCGTCGAACTTTGCGCGGTCGGCGATCCGCTTTTTCACCCTGACGTCTGGGAAATCATTGACCACATCAAATCCAAAGGGCTTCGGCTTCGAATCAGCACCAACGGAACTTTGATCACAAAGGCCAAGGCCGAACGTTTCATCGAAATCGGCGTCGAACAGCTTTTCATGAATATTTCGGCAGGGGATCGCGACACCTACCACCGAATCCACAATGTATCGCCGACAATCTATGACAATTTGGAAAGAAATCTGAAATATTTGTCGGACCTTCGTGAAAAGACTGAAAAGAAGTATCCCTATATGCAGATCATCAATGTGATCACACGGGAAAACGTCGACGGGTTAGAAAAGATGATCGATTTTTCGGCGCTGATCCGCGCTGACTTCACGGAATTCAGAAAAGTCTGGATTGCGCAGGATTTTTTAAAGTCCGTCAATTTTTCAAAAGAAAAATTGGTTTCGGTTTTGGCTGAAAAAGATCGTCTATTAAAAAAAATGAAGGACTTGGGCTTGGCGGGAAACCTGGAAACTTTTTATCAGGACGTCCAAACGGATCTGGAAGACCGAAATGCGGGGGCCGTTGAACTGGTCGATTTCAAAGCCAAACCCAAACCTGACAAGACCGAATACGGCGAACAACAGGGTGACTATCACGAAGACCCCTGGAACCCGCCCGCCCAAGGACTGGACCCGGAAATCGGGGCGATCGTTCCTTGTTCGATTTCTCAGCACTTTACCTTGATTGATGTGAATTCTGACCTTCGCTACTGCTGCATGGGGGATAAAATCCATTCTCCGTACGGAACGATCAAGGAACAGTGGTTGGATGCGCGATATCAAAGCTTTAGGAAGTTTTGGAAAAAGCGTTACGCCGATGGCGGGAATATCTGTCGCGGCTGCCCCCACGTTGGAGAAAATCGACACTATCAAGAAGTTTTGGAACGATTGGGTTTAGTGGAAATGGTGCGGGAAGGGGTAGGGCGATGAAAAGTTATCTGGTTCACGAAGGCGACAATTTAGATGCCTTAAAGTCGGCCCTTTCACAGACCATGCCCGATGAACTTTTTTTGCTGCGCTTTCATCCGGGGCTTTCTGACGAAGGACGAAAAGTCGCGATCGAACTTTTGGGAAAGACCACACGCCAGGGTTGCGTGGTGTTGGATGTGATGGACCGGGGGACCCCGGTGATTCACCATCCCTTGATTTCACTGATTCAACAGGCGGGGATTCCCAATCTTTGCGTGGCTATGGACCTAAACCCGGGTCCGGCGCAGATGGGGCCTTTCGAAGCGCTTCATCACAAGCATCCGCGCGATCGAAGCCAGACTGGGGTCGACTTTGAAGGCATCCGTGGCTATTTCAAAGATCGATTTCAAGTTTTTCCCCTGGTGAAATTTCAGGAAGAAAGTCAGCTGGATGTTTTGTACCCCACGCTGATGGTTTTTGCGGATGCCGGAATTCGATGGGTTCAGTTAGAACCGTTGTTTCCGAATTATGACGTTGCCGTCAAGATCAAGAACACCTTCAAAATGCTTCGCATGCTTCAGCGTACGAAGCTTCAGATTCAGTTTTCGTATTTTCTGGAAAATCGCCGTGTTTGGAACAGTAAGACCGATAATCTTTTTTCCGGGCCAATCAAGCTGGACATGGACGTTTCCAATACCTGCACGCACAACTGCACTTTCTGTACGTACTATTCGGACGCGGGCATGGAAGAAAACAAGAAGGCCCACGGCGGAAAATTAAGTCCGGATCGCGTAAAGCTTTTGGCCGCCAAGTTGGACACGGACCGAGGAATGAAGTTTTTGAAGGCGCTTCCCGACAGCGTCGAATTCATTCAGTTTGGTGGGATCGGGGATCCTTATACCCATCCGCAAATCGACGATTTCATTCAAGTGGCGCGCAATCGCGGTTTCACATCCAGCATCTTGACGAACTTCAGTTACATGGATCACGCGCGCCTGGACCGCTTGCATCGATTGGCCGGCCCGTCAGGTTGGGAACTGCATTACGTGGTCAATCTGGCGGCTTCGACCGGTGAAACCTATGTCAAGGTTCGACCCAACCAAACGCCTGCGACATTTGAAAAAGTGATTCGGCACATTCAGTACGCAAATCGCCTTCACGAAGCAGACCCTACGCGCCGAATCGGATTCACGCTTTTGTTGGTTCTGAATAAGTACAATTTTCGCGACATGGTTCATTTTGTCAGCCTGGCGGGTGAATTGGGTGTGAACCAGGCTTGGATCAAACCCATGGAAATTCATTCGGACATCCACAAAGAGCAGCTTCCGGTCGGATCGGAATTGGAAGAATACAAAGGATTGGTCATGAAATCGATTCTTCTGGCGGATCGCCTGGGCTTGAAACTTCATAACCGGCATCTGCTTCAGGCGATGCTGAACAAGGAGACCACATGAAAAAGATCGGGGTTTTGACCGGTGACTTTGCGATCGATCTTTACCAATCCATCCCTTGCAAGGTGGGAAACAAGTACCTTCGCGTTCAGGTCGACGGTGGGGTGAACCCCTGTTGTGTGATGGGAACGACGATGGGGAACATCGCCGAAAAGGATTACCACGAAGTTTGGTTTTCGGATTCCTACAGCGTCTTTCGTGAAAGAATGGAAAACATCCATCACGAAAAGTTTCATTTGACGGACCCGGAATGGGCCTTTTGTCAGCAGTGCCCGCATTCAGAAGTGAACTTGGAAACCTATTACGAATCGGAAGTTGAAAAGGATCCCAAGAAAGTTTCTTCCGAAGACATGCGTGCCGCTGTTTTTCAAAAGATCGCTGAAAAGAAGGGGAACGGTTAGGGCCCGATGTTCGGCGATATCAATAAGTTAGAAGAAATGAAGGCCAAGCTGAATTCGGTATCGCCGTCGTTTTGCATGGCGAAATGGAAGCACGTGACGATTCATTTGATGAACGGCCACACGCATTCCTGTTACCTGCCCAGGACCCACGCGATTCCGCTTGAAGAATTGAAGAATAATCCGTCTGCGCTTCACAACACTTCGTACAAGAAAGAACAGCGCAGAAAGATGCTGAATGGCGAGCGCCCCGAGGAATGCAAGATTTGCTGGGAAATCGAAGATCTTCCGGGGAATCAAACCAGTGATCGGCATTGGCGGGGAATTGACAGCTGGACTTTGCCGTTTTTTGACGAAATTCGAAAGACGCCCTGGGACGCGAACGTCTATCCGTCCTATGTCGAAGTCAGTTTCAGCAGCGCCTGCAATTTCAAATGCAGCTACTGTTCTCCGCACGTCAGTTCGAAATGGGCCGAAGAAATCAAGCAGCACGGTCCTTACCAGCTTAGCGAATATCAGCACCAAAACACCCAGTGGCTTCAGGACAATGGCTTTATGCCCCTGGAAGACGAAGACAATCCCTATGTCGAAGCATTTTGGAAATGGTGGCCGGATCTGGTCAAACAGATGATGTTTTTCAGGATCACGGGGGGAGAACCGCTTTTATCGAAAAACACCTTCAAGGTTCTGGATTGGTTGAAGGAAAACCCGCAGGCGAATCTGGATCTTTCCATCAATTCCAATATGGGCGTTCCGGAACGTCATATGGATCGTTTCATCACTTCCATCAAGGACATCGTTGAAAACGGAAAAGTGAAGAATTTCATGCTTCACACCAGCGTGGACACGTTTGGAGAACATGCCGAATACATCCGCAACGGTCTGAACTTTAAGTACTTCGATAAGAACATTAATCGCTTTTTGACTGAAAATCCCAGGGCATCCGTCGCGTTCATGTGCACGTTCAATAACCTGAGCATTTCGCGGTTTAGGGAATTTTTGGATTGGGTGGTGGATCTACGTACGCGTTACGGATCGGCTCAACGCTCGGTCCTTCTGGATATTCCGCATCTGATGGGACCGTTTCATCAGTCGGTAAAGATCTTGACCCCAGATTATCTGGATCGCATGCGGGAACTTCACACGTACATGCAGTCCAACATCAGCGATGAAAACGGATTTCGCCAAGCCGAAGTAGAAAAGTTTGGCAGAATCATCGGCTGGATGGAATCGCCCAGCGAAGAAGGTTGGCTGAAGAAGTCACGCCGTGATTTTTACCTGTATTTCAAAGAACATGATCGAAGGCGCGGTACGGACTTTTTGAAAACGTTCCCGCAGATGAAGGATTTCTGGGAACACTGCAAATCGCTGGTACATGAAAAGTAAAAGTAAGAAGGTTCAGAAATACAGTTTAGGGACCCGAATCCTAACCGCGTTCCTAGCGGTCGTGCTGACGCTTGCACTTTTGGAAGCCTATTGCCGTGTTTTTTCACCCGCCCCGATCAAGAACAAATTCAGATTTTCGTTTTCCAAGAAAGAAGCCCTGGTTTCGAAGTCGTCCTTGAATTTGGATCTCAAGCTTCCAGCCGAAATTCCTGACCACTTGAATATTCCAGTCGGGGTCCCGGTGAAAAGCCATCTGCTCGGTGCGACGGTGGATCCGATCCAAAATTTAAGAACCGGGTTTCCTGTTGAACGCATCGAGCAAATGACACGGGTTCTTGAAGACGGAAGGATTCTTTTTGATGTCAAAATGAAGAAGGGTAAGGACGGCTTTCGAATCACACCTTCGTCCGGGATGGGTGAACCGCAATACTATGCGCTTTTTTTTGGCTGTTCTTTTGCGTTTGGAGAAGGGGTTCAGGACCATCAGACTTTGCCTTACTACTTTCAGCAGTTGGGTGAAGGCAAACTGGGTACGCCGGTTCGTTCTAAGAACTATGCACATTCTGCGTGGGGAACGGCACAGTTTTGGAAAGTGGTTCATGAAGTTCCACCCCCTGCGGCGATTTTGGAAGCGCCCCAAAGAATCGCATTTTACGTCATGATTGATCACCACTTTGAAAGGCTTCGGGGCGCCTATTCGATCGCCCGCGATTATCCGGATTGGGTTGGAAATACACCTTACATCGCAGAAGACTGGACGGGTCAGATCGTCGATCGCGGCTATTTTAGGGATTCTTTCAAGTTGGCGCTTTTTCGTTTCCTGTCGGGGTCTAAGCTTTTTTACACGATGAATTTGGGTCCCGCAGCCTGGGAAGTCACGGATTCAGAATTGGAATTTTTTTCAAAGGTCGTGGCGTCCGCACAGCAAAAACTAAAGGCCGACTGGAAAGTCGATGAATTTTACACAGTGGTTCTTCCGCAGAATGACAAAGGCCACGCTGCGGTTCCCTATTTGAATCGTCTGGGTGTGAAGACCTTGGATCTGTCCAAGTTTGATCTTCAAGCGAGAATGAAGGTTCCTGCGTACCTTCCGGATCGACATCCTTCCGCAGAAGGGCAGCGCTATTTAGCGGGAATATTGTTGGATGCGGTTCGAAGGGATTTGAAATGAAAAAGGGATCCAGTCGCAAAAAAAAGAAAAAGCTTTGGAAGAAAAGAGCCATTTTGGTTTTTCTTTCGTTGGTGGCGACGGAATTGGTTCTTCGGGCCGCAGGTTCGCTTTACAATTACGTTCAGCATCAAGGAGCCCCGAAAGCCGATTTTTCTGAAACGGAGGTCCGCGTGCTTTGCTTGGGCGAATCCACGACGGCTTGGGGCCTTTCAGACAGTTATCCCAGTCAGCTTCAGGACCTGCTTCAAAAGAAAGACCCTTCCAAAAAGTACCTGGTCTATAACGAAGGTTTGACGGGTGCGACCACAGGTCAGATTTTGGAAAAGCTTCCAGGTTGGATTGCAAAGTATCGCCCCCACTATGTGGTGACGATGATGGGAATCAACGATCCCGTTTTCTTGTCGGGTCGCAAGGAAAGCATCCTTCTGCGCGTTCGCCTGTTCAAATTCATTCATATCGCCTGGGTGAATCTGACCCGAAAAGTAAAGTCCCAAGGGCAGGCTAAGGTCCTTGCAAAGGCTTGGAAGAATGAAAAACTGATTTCAGAAGCGTCTAAGATTTATTACGACAAGCAGCTTTATTCACGTTTTGGGGCGGATCAATCGGCACATGCGGGGCGCGCGACCCATCTTTTCAAACAGGCGTCCTGGCTTGAACCCAAAGATCCAAGACCCCATAAGTTTTTGGGAAACATCTATCTTCGCTATCCGAAGAACTACGCGTGGGCCGAAAAAGAATTCAACCAAGCCCTGGAATTGGGGATGGTCGACGTCGATATTTATGACGGGCTTGGCGAAGTTTATCGAAATCAGTACCGTCTGGAAGAAGGGGTCAAGCGGCTAAAAGAAGGCGTAAAGCGAATTGGGGGTGAAAATTGTCACCTTCGCCATTTTCTGATTCAAGACGCAACCCATGCCAAGATGTTCGATGTGGCCCGCGAAGCCTTGGAAGAAGCGGTTGAACTTTGTCCTTACAATAACGAAGTCGCCGTCGATGCCGAAAGATTTGCCCAAATGACGGGGACGAAGCCGCTTTTAGAACCCCTGACCACCGGTGCTTATTCTTTGGGTAAGGCCCAGGAAGAAATGCACAATCCCATGACCATTTACAATTACCGCGAAATCGTTCGGCTAATAGAACTATCCGGTGCCATTCCGGTGGTCATGCAATACCCCACGCTTCAAAACAAAAGGCTGGTCGAAATCCTAAAGAATTTTCCAAAAGCCCGTCTGGTTTCAAATGTGACCAACTTCAATCGTGCCCTTTCGATGGCGTCGTCGCAGGAATACTTTTCGGATTACTTTGGCGGGACTTTCGGCCACTTCACGGCCAAGGGAGCGCGCCTGGTCGCCGAAGCCGCGGCCGACGCGATCAACGCAGGTTCAAAATAGCAAGGACCCTTCAATCCTGGACTCCAAGAAAGTTTTGAGACTTGGATCGACTTTCAAAAAAGCCCGAGCCAGGTCCCGTCCTTGGACGGATCCCATCCAATTTTCCTGGGCATAGTCCTGAATGGCCCGCCAAAACAAGGCGTCTCCCAAGCGCAGGCGTAGGTCTTCTAGAAAAAGGGCAGCCTTGCTGTAGGTCAGCGACTGGGTTAGGTCGAAATTTTCAGCGGACCGAGGATCACCTAGGCGGAAATCCTGGTTGGACTTCACGGCGGTCTTATGGCGACTTTTTAAAAGTTCCATTTCGCGGTCGAACTCGGTTTCTCCCCAGGTTTTATTCTTATAGCAAGCGACCAAGAAGGTCGCGAAACCTTCGTTCAGCCAAAGGTCGTTCCAGGTTCGGCAGGTGATCGAATTCCCGAACCATTGGTGTGCTAGTTCATGAATGATGATCCAGTCGTGCTTTGGGTCTTCAAGAATGGGATCCAAGGCCTTCTTGCTGATGATCGAAAATCCGTTCTTTTCCTGACAGATGTCATCAGGGACCAAAACTTGGGTGTAGGTTTTCTTGGGATAGGAAATTCCCGTCTTGCTTTCTAAAAACTTGAGCATGCTAGGGGTTTCTTTGAATCGATTCAAAAGCCCATTGGAAGTTTCCTGCACCCCGTAAAACAAGTACCTTTTCCCTTCATCCTTGATTTCCGACGATTGAAACTTTCCGATGGCAAATCCAAAAAGATAGGCTGAAAAAGGCAGTTCGTCGCTGCTACAGACCAAAGACATATCCGAAGGTACTTTTACGTTCAGTTGAAACGATGCTTTTTGTGAAGGATCCATATGGCAAGGCATCCAGCGGTTCGTTTCATGGCCTGTAAAGGCATAAGACGAATGGATGGTCAGACCGGAACTTGACCGCACTTGATAGCGAAAAGTCACCGACTTTGCGGATGCTGGAACCTGCATCCAGAAATTTTCGCCCCAAAGCTGGAAGTCGCATTTCTGATTTTCGCAAAGGACTTCGTGAATTTCGTAGCCAGGCAGCTTCAACGTCAGACGGGAAGGCTGATCCAAGGGTTGAAAGAACAAAGTGCAGATCCCCTGCGCAGTCTTCTTCTGAAAGTCGATGACCAGGTCCGTTTGATAACGGATCGCCTTTTGGCTTCGAGCAGGGCGAAGCAGGGAAGGGTTTGACATTGAAAAATGACAAAGTCCTTGGGCTTCACTTTCCAATTCAAAGCCCAGGTCCAGAATCAGGGAACGTGCAGCGCTGTTGTTAGTATGACACTTCAGAAATACACGCTTGGCCTGAAGTTTTTCGAATGCGTATTTCGCAAGGGCATGGGTGGATTCAGATGCGTAGTTTCTTCGAGCCCGTGAAGTCCGCGTCCAAAATCCGATTTCAAATTCACGTGCCTTCCAGTCGTACCAGGAATAGCCGACGGCACCGACCAGTTCAGCGGTCGAACGATCAAAGACATGAAAGCGCAGGTCATGCCGCAGCCTAAATTTTTCGGCAGCCTGTACTGATTCCTCTTCACAGATTTCTTCTGAAAATTTCCGCCCCCGGACCCATGGACTAAATGGTTCCAGTTCGCCGATCGATTCCTGAATCGCATGGAAAACCGCCTTTCCGTCACCTTTCTGGGGTGGGCGGATCACCAGACGTTCGGTCTGGATAGGCAGGGGAAAAGGAAAGTCAGCTGGATTGGTCACGCAAGTTTGACTATAGTTAACCATCAGTGGTCTCAATTCGAAAATCAAAACGCAGACGGCAGTCTTCGCCGCTTTTTCCTTTTTTTTCAGTCCTTACGGGCATTTTTCTTGCCCTGGTCTTTTTTGGAATCTTGGAAGCGGCGGCTCGCATCTTCGTGATTTCAGGGCACGATCCTTGGTTTCTTTTAAAAGTAAAAATTCCAGAAATGAAGGGGTGGCAAGATCCGCTGAATCTTCCTGTCCGCCTTCCATCCAAACTTCCTTTGGCAAAGCGAGGCACGCACCCAGTACCTACCGCGGGTGCTGTTGTTGGACCGTCTTACGTCATTTCAAGCACGAAGTTTGGGACGCTTGCGATTCCGAATTCAAAGACCAGGTCCAAAAAAGTCGTTTTTCATAGCGACCAAGTGATTTACGACGCCGTGTATTCGATGGACATCAATCGAAACCGATGGGTACCCCCAGCGCAGGGTCAAGATCAACTGAACGCAGCGCAGCTGCTGTTTTTGGGGTGTTCAATCGTATTTGGCGAGGGAGTCGGCGATTCTGAAACCTTGCCTGCACGGGCTCAAGCTTATGCACCGGGATTTCGCGCAGTGAATTTTGCTTTGCCCGGGTGGGGGCCTGCCAACATCGCCTTGGCCACGGGTTCGGACGAATACGGTTACCGGGCACCGCAAGATTCACGGAATCGGAAAAAGAATCAGGCGGTCTACGTTTACATCGATGACCATATGCGAAGGTTGGTCGCGCCGCTATCGATGTATCGCGGGGGTAGTCGCTGGATGTACGTGATTCCCTATTATGACGTGGATTCCCGCGGTCGATTGATCGAACCCACGCCCGGCGTCATGATTCCCCAAGGGCAGCCGGTTCGACACTTTCTTTTGACCTGGCTTTCGAAAAGCGAATTTTTGCGGTGGATGAACTTTGAATGGCCGACGCGTTATGGCGATCACGAATTTGAAAGAATGGCCGCCGTTCTAGCCAAAATCCAAGAAAACATTCGAGCCCGGGGGTTTGAGAATCTCACCGTCGCTTTCTATCCTGGGTCAAACTCTCAGTACTTGGTGCCCTATTTGAATTCCAGGGGCATTCGTACCTTAGACTATTCTAAAGTGGATCTAGCGGATTTTGTTTCGGGTCCCGTCACGCTTAGGGATGGGCACCCCAGTCCTGGAACCCACGATTTCCTGGCGAAACAAATCGTGAATGATCTAGACTTGACCCATTGATGGTACAAATGGACGAAACCCAGTTTTCCTACGAGCAGTTTCTTGAACTGAAAAAGAAGCTGAACCAAGCGGGATCCAGGACAATTCAAGTGATCAGCCCTTCGATGGAACCTTGGATCCGTGTGGGAGAAGAATTACTGGTTCTTCCTTTGGAAGATCACCCCCGGGCTTTTGACATCATCGTATTTTGGCAAGACCACCGCCTGGTAGCCCACTGCGTGTGGAAATTTAGAACGCAACCCCAAAGCCAGGCCGAAACCTTTTCATTAAACTACCTGGCCTTTGACCCTCCGGTTTCCGAGGATCGCATTTTGGGAAAAGTGGAAGGAAAAAAGATTCGGTTTTTGGACCGCTTGCGCATCAGTTTGAAGCTGAGGATTTTCCGGTGAAACGCGTTGCGGTTTTGTTCTTCTCGGAAGCTCATTACTGGAAAAGTTGCCAAGGGCTGATTTCAGATCTTGCCGCCTGTTACGATCGCGCTTTTTCTGGCGCAGTGGATTTCTTCGGAATCAGTCACGACCCGTCCACTTGGGAAGCAACGGCCCAAAAGATTGCTGCCGGAAATTATTCCGTCATCAGCTTCATTGATTTTCGTTTCTACCTTCCGTTTTGGACGGAAACTTTGAAAAAGTACCTAAAGTCCCAGGTGACGTGGGGCTGGCACACGGACGGTAGCTTCGGAAACCGAATGCCGGAATGGATTTCTTTATCTAAAGTTTTGAAATCGGAATCGGTTGTCGTTTTTGCAAGTTCGACTGCGCATCAAGGGTTTGTCGAAGGAATTCTTGACGGCGAAAATCTGGTTCGAAGATTTCCCTTCCCATTTGTAGCATCAAGGCAAATAGGCGAAGAATCAGATGGCCGTAAATGGAGACAAAAGTGGGGAATCCGCGACGACCAGAAAGTCTATTTGTACACCGGTCGAGTTTCTTACCAAAAGAACGTGCATCACCTGGTCAATCTGTTTTCTGAATGGAAGAGCAAAGACGCCGTTTTGGTGATCTACGGGAAGTCGGATAACGGCGGATGTCGCCAAAATCCGCAAGGAGTCTACCTGCACTATGCGTCGGAAATTTTTTTTGAATCCCTGAATCAAGCCGAGGCTTCAGGTGTGCGGGTGATTTACCCGGGATTTGCCGAAGAAGCCGAATTGAACCACGCTTATTTGGGTTCGGACGTTTTTGTCAGTTTAAGTACGTCGATTGGCGAGGATTTCGGTCGCAGCGTCGCCGAGGCTCTGTCCTTGGGATTAAGCTGCGTCTTGACGGCTTGGGGTGGTTACAAAGACTTTGGCGACATTCCCGGAGTTCGAACGATTCCCATCCAGCTGAAGGATGAAGGGCTGGATATCGATACCAGGAATTTTTTTCAGCAAATGGAAGTCGCTCCGGAAAAAAAAGAAAAAGTCGCGGAAGCCTTTTTGCGGAAATGGTCGTTAGACGCGCAAGCTGAATTGCTCAGAAAGCTTTACGACAAACCCGGGTTCTTCGAAGGGATTTCATCGAAAGGGAAAAATTACTTCAAGGCTCTTTTCACCAGCGAATCAGAAAGGGAGTACTTTGATTTACTCGAACCGTACTTACACTCTTACTGGAAATAGGATTCCTGTTGAAGACTGGGTCGTGCGCTTGGAAGAACGTAACGACGTTCGGCCCGACTACCATTTTCTTAATTATTTTTCTGCTCAGGCTTGGCCGCAGCTTTTCTTCGAACAGATTCCCAAGCGGTTCTTGCAAAAGGACCCTGGCTTTCCAATTCTGCTTCGAATGCCGACTGAAAAGAATGTTCCGCCTTGGGTCTATTTCCCCGCGATCCAAGAAAAGGTCACGCGGCCCCGCTATTATCATTTGGAAGGCACCGAAGGCGCATTGGGGGATCGGATCCTTTTCATTGCCCATGATGATTCGGGCTTGAAAAAGGATTGGGCTCAGCTTTGCCAAAAATATCCGGCAAAGCAGCACCGCTGGATCACCTATCACCCTGAAAACACGCTACCCGAATGGCCCCAGGATCAGCGTTTGGACATCGACACATTTTTACTTGAAGACAGTTTCATCTACCACCCGACGGGTTTGGTTGACCTAAGCTTTGGCGCGGCCGATACCTATTCCCCGATTCACATTTTTTGTTTGTCCAACGGAGCCCGTCTTAAGATCGATTCGAAGACCCCAATTCTAAAGATAGAAACCGAAGTAAAGCTTGTAAAATCAAGGCCTTATGGCAGATGGCAGCTCTTTATTTGAATAGAACTGCCACAGACCTTACAATAAAGGTAAGGGATACAGACATGACTCAGGCTGCAAAACCTCAGCTGAAGAAATCAGTAGTGATCAAGCGCGTCGATGACGACTGCGTGGTTGCGGTGAATCTTCTTTCTGAAGACGCGGACGATTTCATTCGATTTGAAGGACCTGCTAGCCAATTTTTGCAAGGCATGGTCGATGGTCACAGTGTGAAGCAGATTGTCAGCGCGGTGGTGAATCGTTACGCCGGCGCAAAAAGTAAAGTCGTTGAAAATGATTACATCAGTTTTATTAAGGAAATGAGAAAGCTCGATTTACTCAAATGAAAAAGAAGAAAAAGAAGCCTTACCGATTTAAGAAGCCGCAGAAGATCAGCTTGAATCAGCTGGTGGGAGAATTCGTCCCCGACTTTAGCAATCTGGATGACGTGGCCAAGCAAAAGACGCTTTTGGTTTACGGAAGTGGTTCCGGATTGCCGTACAATTACGGCGGAATTCCAGAAACCTAAAGTTTCCTGAGTCGATCAAAAACCTGTCTCAATTTCTTGTTTCGAGCATCGTGTCCCATCCGGGAACGATGCTTTGCTTTTTCGGATATTTGCTTCAATTTTTTCTCGGGCATCGCCAAGATTTTCTGAATCTTTTCTTTCAGATCCGCTGCCGAGAAATCCAGTAAGAACCCGTTCACTTGGTTTTGAATTTGTTCTTCATGTCCAGAACGGTTCCGGTGGGCGATACAGATTTTTCCCAACGCCAATGCTTCTTGCAAAGCCAGTCCCCAGGGTTCGTAGATCGACGGAAAAAGGACTGCGCGACTTTGAATCAATTCTTGCGCAAGCTTTTCGGAATCACTTTCCCAGGGGCGTGCCTCAATTCCGTTTTTCAGAAGGGAAGCAGCCAGTTTTTTCGTCAGAAGTTCCGGGTTGATTCCGCGAAGGACGATCTTCAGCGGCCTCCAGTTTCGCCCCAAAATCTGGTGCCAGCCTTTGATCAGGTGAAGGCGCGAATAGGTGTAAAGAAAATCGGCTGTCGTCGGATCCGCTTTGCCGGTGGGCTTTGCAAGCGGTGTCACCACGGTGCTTACCGGGACATGAAAGACTTTTTTCTTGCCGACCACGTCCGCGTAAATCGTCTTGAGATCTTTTGTCGTTGTTTTGGAATTTGCGATAAAGCATTCAGCCCGGGCCATGAACCGAGCTTCTGATCGAAGCGATGACAGTTCAAAGGCGTGGTAGTACTGCACGACTGGATCCGGATAAATCGCGTTCCACGCGTCCATGCCTTTTTCTTGATTGAAGGCCTGATAAAAGCGCCGGGTCAGGATGTGAGTATCGTAGCAGATCCGCGATTTCAGATTCTGGAAATAACCCAAAGTCATTGCGTCACCCACGATCCACTCGGGTTCAGACTTTTCAAAAATGGCATCGACACGTCGTCGGATCTTTTCGACGTTCTTCGGAGTATAGGGAGCATCGGATTCGTCCCAAGGAATCCAGAAAAAGCGGTTTGATTTTGCTTCTTTCGGACGCTTGGGTGAAAAAATGATGATCTTCAGCGGATAGGACCGAGGTAGCGTGCGTTCGAAATCGATCATGGATTCGACCACTCGGCGCATTCCTCCGTTATTCAAAGCGACCGAATAAAGAATCACGTCGAATAACCCAAAATCAGATCCTTTGCCGTTTCAGCCAATTCATGGGCACGAGCAAGGCTGGCTTTCTTTTCAGGGCGAAAAGCGACTTCCCACTTTTTGAACTTCCGATCATGGGCGACCCGAAAGTCTTCAGGCTGGCTGCTAAAAGTGATGACGTATTTCTGAAGGCTGGCGTCGAAGAAAGAATCCGTCAGGTGCAGGTCACCAAAAGCCGTTTGAAAAAATACGCGGTCAATTTCCAGTTGACCGGGCCCGGATAATCCCATGACTCGCGCGTTCAAGGTTTCGTGGCGACGCACCAATTCTTTCCAGGGTTCGGGATTCAAGGACTTCAAATGCGTTTCGATCAACGGCAGGAAAATGGCGTTGGTCTGAAATTTTTCAGATGGAAAAACACCTTCGTACACTTTCGCGGTCATTCGAACCGCCATTTGAAGGTGATGAATCCAAGACGTCAGAAAGGAAGGTGTCGTCAAGCCGGGGCGGTTCAAGAAATCGCGAAGCAGAATACCCGGATTGGGCTTTAATTTCTTAAGCAGTGCCGAATCTTCCTTGGACCCCAGAATCGAAATCCACTGAGGATAGATTTGGGCCTTTGGAAGGATGTCCATGGATTCTGTGTCGATCCATCGACCGTCTACCGTCAGATTGTCAAACGTCAAAGATCGATGCAGGACCCCCTGAGAAAACGCATGAACATAGTGTTCAGCAATTTTTTTCAGGATTTCACCAGGCGTCGCACCTGGATAAATTTTCGAAAGGTGGGTGCGGACTTCCTGCGCATCCCCTTCGGTGCAAAAGTTAGGGTGAACCTGCGCCAGGCGAAAGGTGTGAGCGTCCCGAAGGACCAAGCTTTCGGGAATGATCTTCTCGCTAGGTTCCGCATAATGAAGAAGCGCTAAAGTTTCGATCGGGGGAAGCAAGGTGCGTTGCTTGGCAAAGCCACCCTGAAGATAACCCATCAGGGCATCTTTGACGAAGTGCCCACCCCAGGCGTGAAAGACTTCTTCCTGCGTGCAAAGCAGGTTTCGTCCCATTCCCTTGACCTGAAGATCGTAAAGTAGTCCGTGACGAGAAGACCCGTAAAAGTTCGCGGGTGGCGAAAAGAATCGCTCGGTCAAAAGGCGCAGTTTGGCTTTCGACCGCCAGCTTTTGTAGCTTTTCAAAGTCATGAAAGAATCGCCGTAGATTCCGGTCGACGCGATCCCTAGTTCCTTGAAGGTTTCAGTGTCGCTAAGCCTTTTGGGGCGGAATTTCTTTCTGAATTCCTGAATCGCAAGTCGGACGTTGGGGCTTCCATCGATTTTAGGGTGTGCCTTCCTTAGGGCCTTTAGAAAAGACGCGTTTTCTGAAAGCCGGTTCATCGATTCCTTAGGAACGATCCAAGGCAGTACCTTCTTGGGTGCGGCGTGGATGGCTTCGTACTTTTTGTAGTCCAAGTTCCACATCTACTTTTTCCCCTGAAAGTGAAAAAGTGCAATGTCGCAGCAGTTTCCTTTTTTACGCAGCTTTCGATGATGACGTTGCCGCGTTCCTGAATAAAAGACGGCTTCACCGGGTTTCAGTCGATAGGTCCAGTAGGTCCCAGATCCAGGCTTTTTTTCGATGTAAAGGGGCCAGACCTTCTTTTGTTGAATACAAAGGGCAATTGAATATTCGCAAAGCTTCTGGTCTGTGTGGGGTAAAAGTTCGCCTTGGTCGGAATACATTGAAAGAAAGGAATAGGTGGGCCTGACGTTTTCTCCGAAAACCTGATGGGCCAATTGCTTGAACTTTGCCGTGTGAAGAATCTTTTTCAAAAATGGGGGATCGTGAATCCCCCAGCGCCCAAGGGCAGGTTCGTGCATGGGGATATTGAAATTTTCAATGATCCTTCGAACCTTTCGGGTCGCCATCAAAAGGCTTTTGAACTGGCTTCGGGTCAATGGCCGGATCACCTTGGGTCTCACTTCAAGGATACCTCGAAGTGTTTCAGCACCTGTTCTAAGGGTCGAATCAAAGCCCGGGTATCCAAGAAATTCTTGGGTGGGCTGAAGGAAATCGGCGCATCACTGCGTCCCGGAACGTCTTGAAGGAAATTGTATTGCCATTTTGGATTGGTTTCCAAAACGAAGCGTGGATTCAGTTGAACGACCGAGCGGGCTAGCTTCTTCAAAGGGGCTTTGGGAAGATTTGGAAAACTTTGAAGGACGATTTCTTCGGCAAGTGGGCGGGTCATTCCCTGAAGGATGTAGTAGGTTCCGACCAGCATCACTTCTAGGCGTTGCCGTTCCGAGATCGGAAAGTCTTTTCCGTAAGGTTTTGCTGAATGATACAAGATCAAAAGCTGCTTCAGGATTCCGCTAAAGTTCCCGCCGACCTGATCGGAAAGAAGCTGATCCAGACAAACGACCACGCTTTCGCACCAGTTCACGTACTTTCGCATCGACGCCGGTGTTCGGTCTTTGGGCGGTGCTACCAGGCTCCACAGAATTTTGTGATTTTGTTCGTGATAAAGAACTAACCCAAATTGTCGGACGCATTCCCAGGCCCGATCTTCGTTTGCACGCTTCTTCCACTTCTGGCTAGCAATCCAAACCAGTTCGTCTTCGATCGGGGAATACGTGATTTGTTTTCGAATCACTTCGTCCGTGTTCAGGCTGCGCAGGCAGGAAACGACAGCCTTGTTGAAACTTCCCCCTAATTTCAAAAACAGCTTCCGGCTTTTTAGAAAAAGCGGGAATTCAGCCAGCATTTCAAGATCCATAGGTGCCTGCTGAGCCCAGACCTTTTTCAGCTGTGGGTGTTTCTTTAAAAGGGTCGGGCGAGCCTTCTGCGCCGCAATCAGCATGGATCGAGCCGGTACGGGATTTAGTTTTTTGTCATGAAGTGACTGAATCGGCACTTTTTCCCCTTAACTGGATCGAAATGCGTTGTACTGGCGCGGCCACTCGAATCCCGGTCCACCCCCAATGGTGTACTTCTCCGCGACTTCATTCTGAAAGGGCATGGCCCAACGGGGGAAGGATTTCTTCTGGACCCCTTTTGGAAAGCCGTCGAAAAGTTCAATCCTGTGGTTCAACGAAAGCGAAAGGATTTGATCTGCGGCAGCGCCGTTTTTCGTCCCCTTTTTGGTCCCGTTCTGGGGTGACCAAAGTGAAGCCCCCTTCGAAAGAGCCGAGTGGACCAAATAGCTATCGCAAAGGTAGTGGTAGCTATTGATGTCTGCGACACAGAATTGAGAATAGTCGTTCGTCTTTTCGAAATCATCCCAGTGAATCGGTTGAATCTTCAGGCCAAAGTTCCTGGCCAATTCGAAACAAAATTCGGGGATGTATTCGTGGTGAAATTCGTTGCTGAAAGCGTCTTCGCGCATCGGGATAAAGCTTCGGACGGCTTCGGGATTCGGAAAATCTTTCTTGATGGCTTCTAAAATAGGCTTCAGTTCATGCCCGTCGCAATAGCTTCGGATTCCGACGCCGGTCAAAAGCAGCTGTGTCTTTGGGTTTGGCGCTTTCGCCGATGCTAGGCGGTAAAATCCTACGGATTTTTTCCATGCTTCCGGAACCCATTCCAAAACGGCTTCGTGAAGATAGATCTTGGACTTTAGTTTCACGGGTGCCGGAAACTTGGTAAAAAACCAATTCAGTGGAATGACGCCGTCACGCGCAATCCAAAAATCACGTTGGTTCAAAAGTTCCATGCTTCCGCAAACCGACATTGACGCGAAAGGCACGCTGGTTTCGTATCGAACGCCGACAGGCCATAAATAGCCATTCAAAGCATGGTCATTCAGTTCAGGTTTCGTGTATCGCGGCATTGCCGCGACTTCGAACCAGTCCGGAAAAGTCAGATCATCACTGGAAAGATTTTTCATAATAGTTCCCATAGATGTTCGAATAAAAGGAATTGGCCTTTGGGCCAGCGGGAAAAGGACTTCCCGAATCAAAGCTTTGTTTCAGGCAATCAAACTTCCAATCAAAGCCCATGAACTTGGGTTCGTCAGTCAAAAGGGTTTTCGCCAGTCCCTTTGAAACGGTTTCGATTCCCAGAAATTCGACCGCAAGCCGGGCGCGATCCAATCTTCGTTTTTCGTCAAAGCCTTCGTTCAATCTTTCCAAAAGCGCTTTTTCAAACAGACCTTTTTGAATCCATTGGCCGGTCTTATTCAAGATGACGGGGCTTAAGCTGCAGGCAGAAAGCTTTCCAAATCCGCCGTATCCTGCCCAATCGGTAAGGACCGTGGTGGCCCCCGTGCAAAGAGCTTCTGCAGGGCTCATCCCATAGTCTTCGTCCTGATGAAGGCTTAAGCTTCCTAAGACATCGGATGCCGAATAAAGCTGACGCAGGTCTTTCTTTCCTAGATTTCCAAGCACGATGACCCGTGCGCGAATCGACTTGGGGAGCTTCGCAAGCGCCGCTTCAAACATTTCGAAGTAACTTTGATGCAAAGCCTGAATTCCAAAATAAGGGCTGGCCAGAGGATCAAAATTTCCGGCGATTAGAAACCATGCCGGCTTTTTTGACTTCGTCTGCGTTTCGGCAAATGTGTTTAAAAGCGCAATCACGTTTTTCTGAAGCGAAATCCGCCCGGAATAGCAAAGGACTGGCGCGTCCGTTGGGATTCCGTGTTTCTTACGGAATTCGGCGCGATCCTTTGGGTCAAAGAAATATTCGTTTGGGTCGACTGGAAACGGAGAAACAGTCGGAACTTCTGACCCCGGTGCCAAAAGCCCGGAAATAAATCGAGCCTGTTTGGGCGATGCGCAGATGAAGCGAAGTTTTTGTTTACTGATGTAGGGAAGAGAAAGCTTCCATTCATGCAAGTGAATGGGGAAGTCGCCATATACGTGGATGTTCAAACCGGGAAGCGGATCTTTTCCGTATTTCCATCGCAGAGCCGCGAGCATCAGGTACGGCGCGGGTTGATAATCCATAAAGATGACCTTCGAAGGCGCGAACGCATGCAACTGTTCGGCGACATCCAAAATGGGCGTTCCACTGAAACGCTGCGTTTCGCGGATCATGGTCAAATTGTAGGGAAAGAAACGGACCGCGTCTTTGAACTGGCGCTGATACGCCTTGGCCAGATTTCCAGAAATGATCTTGCAGCTTTCCCAGACGGACTGGTTCGTCGCCGCGAATATCGCGATTCGATTGGCTTTTTTTCCTGGCGCAGCTTTCATAGGCGTCGCCAACAAGCATGTCGTGGCCAACTGAATTTGGTCAAACAGAAACGAGAATGGCGCACTACGTTATCTTAGGGTTCCTTGAGATCCTCGGTTCGTTGACATAGTCAGATCAGGTGCAAGCCGAGCTTACGGAAGTCTTTCTTGATTCGAAGACCTATTTCCAGAACGTAGACGGAGTTCAAGTCGATGGGGCATTCGCACATCAAGCGGCAATGGATACCCTTGAGGCTTTGCCGCCCGGATGCGATCGCCGACAAAAGCAATGCCTTTTGATTCCCGACGAAAACGGGCGCCCGATGGCGGTAGTCGATCTGATTCAGCATTACCCCCGACGTGGGATTGCTTTTCTGGGACTTCTTTTGATTCGAGAGTCCGCCCAAAAGAAGGGCAGAGGCCGAGCCCTGAGTGCTTGGGTAGAAGCTTTCGCGAAAGAAAAACTGGGGTGCCACACGATTCGACTTTCAGTCGTCGATTCCAATCCGGTCCAGGGATTCTGGGAAAAGCTAGGTTATCAGGCGACTGGCGAAGCCAAACCCCACGAAGGGGAAAAAATCAAAAGCCAGAAGCGCCTGATGGAAAAAAGGATCCCATGGCCTGCGCTAGATGAAACACTTCAGTATCTGAACAGTGATTTAGCGCAAAAGGATCTACTGACGGATCCTTACTGGCCCAAGTGGGATGGACCTTGGTGGAGGATGCTTCTTCTTCACGAAATGGGATTTTCAGAACTGATTCCGAAGCCCGTTGTTCGGACGATGGTCGAGCGATTGAACAATCACTATTTAAGGATCTTTCCGATTCACTCGGGGGATTTGCCGGCAGGAACTGACCCGGTTCTGGGGACCCTTTGTCATTGCGCGGTTGGAAACATTTTTCAGGTCCTTCATTCCTGCGGCGTCGATGTGGATTCAGAAATTCCATGGCTTCGTCCTTGGTTTTTCAAGTACCAGATGCCGGACGGGGGATTGAACTGCGACAACGACGCCTATTTGAAGCCTGACCTACCTAGTTCAATGGTTGGAACGATCGCGTGCCTAGAAGCCGTTCTGAAGTGCACGCCTAGGGCTTACACGGAAGAAGAAATTTTGTTCCTGGATCGGGGCGCGAAGTTCTTGATCGATCGCAAAATTTCTTTGGGTTCTTCTAGCCCCAACAACGCCGAAGAAAAGGAAGACGAACAAGACTGGAAGAAAATCGGTTTTCCAAGGTTCTATTTTTACGACATCCTGCGCGGCTTTCGGTTCTTGGAAGACTGGTCAAAAAAAATGGGGCGACCCTTACCGACCGAAGCTTTTTTGGAAGACGCAGGTCGAATGGATCGTCGATTGCGCCGCCGGTCCTACGAAGGCAACCGAACCCGGGTTCATGAAAACGGTGAATGGGTCCGAAAAGACGCTCGACTTTTTCCGCTATTGGAAGAAGTCAGCGCCGTCGGGATTTCTTCGCCTTACCTTTGAACTGGTCTTGCACGGTCAGAGCAATTTTCACCGCCGTTAGAATCAAGGCAAGATCCAGCGCAAACCTGGACGATTCGACGTGCCGGTTCATGTCTTGAACGCCATTTCCGACATACGAAATTTCTGCCATCGTCAGGGCAAACACCATCAAGAAGAAAAGTGAAAGATCCAGTTCCCGGTGTTCACGCCTTGCCATAAGCAGTAAAAGAAATCCCCAGCCGAAAAAGGCAGTCCACCCAAAATCCAAGAATCCTTCCCGTAAAGCACTTGGCCACGGACCTTTAGGGGCATAAAAAACTTCCTTCGACTGGGATCCTTCAGGGTAGTTTCCGAAGTATCGCGCTTTTTGGCGCATCGATCCGAAGACGTAATCCAACGACCACTTTCGAATCACTGGTTCAGTCATCTGCACAGCGACATAGCGAAAAAGCGAGAACATGATTTTCGGAGGCTCAAAAAGCTCGTTATGTTCTTCGCGGGTCAGGGTGTAATAAAACTTCATTTGGTACTTCGAAAGCTTTGGATCCAAGTCAAATCGCTTCAGCACCCTTTCAGTTGTTTCAGCATCGGTGTGGCTAAGCAACCCCATGAAAAGGCCGTGGTAGCGGTGATGCGAATCTGAAATTTTGCGATCGGGAATCGGGTAGATCTGGTCCTGAAGCAATGCAAGAACCGAGATCAGAATCCAAGGCGTCCATTTTTTCCAAAGCAGTTTTCGCTCGATGAAAAGATCGTGTGCAACCAAGCAGATCGTAAAGAAAAGTGCACTGGCCATGAATTGGGGTTTGATCAGGCTTAAAGCCATAAGAAAAAAGCCCGTCCATGGCCATTTCCAGCGCCCTTCGACGACCACGATCCCCAAAGTGGCACCGAAAAGACAAAGGAACGCCATCGGTTCTGAATACAAAGAATTGTAAAACACGATGTGTTCGGGATCTGAAAAACCCAAAAGTAGCAGCGAAGCAGCGGCTGCTTTCCAGGGTCGAAAACCCAACCGCAGACTAACCAGAACGGCAAAGACTGCGGTCAGATAGTACAGTATGCCGGTGTAAGACAGATCGAAAGTCGGTTGGGTCGGATGGATCAGTCGGTGGGCCAAAGTCGAAACTTTGACAAAAAGACTGACCACCCAGGTGTGGGCGCCTCGGGGTGTATGGGGACTTTCGCCCCATTCGACAAAGCGCTTGTATCTACGGGTTGCTTCGAAATAGGGCCGAGATTCCCAAGCTGGCGAGATGGTCTTGATTCCAACGGTTCCATAAACCCGAAGGAAGTCTCCGTTGTCGGCGGTGCCCAAGGGTTCTTTCCCGCCAACGATCGAAAAGCCGTAAATGGTCGTCGCCAAAAAGACCAGTAGGCTCGTGGCCAGGATGATTCGCTTCACTTTGGAAATTTTCTTTCCAGGCGAATCCATTCCAGCGGAAGCTGGAAAATTCGTTCCATGCCAAACTTCGATTTTCCGTGACGGCGCTTTCGATCGCGAATTTCCAGTTCAGCCGCACGCGCACCCCGGCGAATCAAAATGACTGACAAAAACCGGTGCATTCCCTGGCATAAATTCAGGTTGTGGCAAAATTCCTTTCGCACCACCTTTAATCCGCATCCATGGTCATTCAGCGTCGATCCCGTTACGAATTGAATGAATGCATTTCCTAGTCTGGACAATCCGATTCGGTACCAGGTTTCCGAACGCGTACTTCTTAACCCTGAAACCAAGTCGTAACCTTCGTCGAGCTTCTTCAGTAAAGGATGAATGTCCCGAGGATCATTCTGCAGGTCTGCATCCAAGGTGCAAATTACACTGCCTTGAGCTTCCTGAAATCCAACCGACCAGGCGGCTGACTTCCCAAGATTCTTGGCAAGTCGGGTTGCATGGATATGAGGAATTTTCTTTTGGGCTTCCAGGATTCTTTCCCACGACGCGTCGGTACTTCCGTCGTCGACAAAACGGATTTCGTGGCTCAGCGGTTGCAGCTCTCGGCTTAATTCAGAAGCGAGATCAACAATGTTTTCTGCCTCGTTATAGACGGGCACGATCACTGAGATCATGGATTCTTTAAGCATGTCGCCCGAATCCCGATCTGGTCAAACTTTTTTCGTTCCTATTTACCCGAGTGAGCGGAATCCAATACGCTGGTCAGGAAGTTTTCGTCCGGGTGTCCGTTGTAGCCCGTTTTAAATGAAGTAGGCAGGTAGCGAAGCAAGTAAAAGCCAAAAACGCCCGATTGTTCCTGCTGCATCAAGTGATGCGCTTCATGGGTTAAAGTAGTCAAGCGATCGAATCCCGGATCGCTCATTGCGACGTTTCCAGGCAATGTGATGGAAGCGTAGATCCAATCCTGAAGTCGTCCGCCGACGCGATAGTTGGCGTCCATAATCAACCTGCGATTGATGTCATAGGCGCCGCCCCGACCGACTTCGTTTTGAAACTGGTTTTCTAGTTCAATCATTTCATCGACGTCAGGGTCGGCAAAATCTTTGAACGGGTTGTAACGCGTGCCAATCAACCAAATCACGAATCTTGCCGAAAGAAATCCGTAGGCAGCGCCGCCGACAGCACCTTTGCCGATTGAAGTGCCGTCGATTGCTGCGACGGTCGCGCCTTGAAGCGCGCTTTGAACGGATCTTTGCAAAGTTTCTAGTTTTCGATTCAAAGCCAGCGCCTTTTCGTCAAACCCTTTGGCCATCGGGCGCGAAATCTTTTCAGGAATCACGTAGAACGAAAGAAAGCTGTAAAACATTCCAACGGCGGCACCTGTTCGAATGTCCTGCCCGGTGAAAATGCTTTGAATCGCGCCCTGGCCTGCGCCCAGAGCCAAGACCTTCATAAAGCGTCCGGCAGAAAATCCCGTGCCCAATAGGAACGCATTCAAGACGTCGCTTGGGACTTCTTTAAAGAATTCTTTCCATTCGCGGTCATAGCGTTGAGTGACAATGGCGTCTCGGGAAACTTTCTGAGCAGTCAGCGCTAAAGCGTAGTTTCCGTCGCTGACCAAGAATGTTGCTGTTCCGATTAGAATCGAAAGATAGGTTTCAGTTTGAATCAAGTGGCGACCTAGGCGGGCGAAGAATCTTCCTACGTTTCCGTGGGTGTCGACACTTAGGAATTTTTCACGACCTTTTTTATCAAAGATCAGACCGCGGGCGTGTTGGATCCATGGAAGTTCGTCGGGGCTTCTTCCGGGGTAAATCTTTAAAAGTATTTCGTGGTCCATCAGCGCTTCTGCGCGGCTGGGAAGCTGATCCGGGTTTTTGTGGAAAAGCACCAGTTTTGTAACCTGGGTCTTGTTGTAATCGCGGATCTTTTTCAAAACTTCAGCGCGGTTCTTCTTGATGAAGCGCCGAACGCCAAGAACGTAGTTGTCGTCCGGGGACTGAATCAGTTGGTTTAAAGTGTATTGCTTCAGTGCGGCTTCTACTGCTGCATGGTTCTTTTCGATGAAGCTAGGGGTCAATAGAACAAATCCCTGATCGTAAGGGATTCCCTTGACCTGTGAAGCTACGAAAAGAAGGATTTCATGCTTCCGGGGAAGGGCGTTGATGATGTCAAAGATCTTCATGGCCGGGTTCGAAACCGTTTCTGAAGAAGTTTTGATGTGACCTTGGTTCGCGCCCAGGTAGAATTCCGTGGCCGGATCGTAAAGCTGATAAAGTTCGACCAACTTTCGGTAATAAGCGCTTCGGATTCTTTTCAGTTCTTTGCGCTTGATTTCCTTCAGTTTAGCGACCGTCAGCGTTGAAGTGATGAAAGGGGCGTGCGCTGTCTTTTCGAAAACCGCCCGTATCCCGTTGGCTTCTGGATCCAGTGCGTATTCGTTGTAACGAGCGATGCGAACCAGTAGGGCGTTGTCTTTGACTTTGTCCAGGTCGATGAAGGAATAGTTGGGGCGAACAGCAGCTGCATCAGGACTGTAAAATTGCAGACGCAGCCTTTTGTCCAGCCGTTCTTGCAAATCGGGGCGACGCTGAATCTGTAAGTTCAGTTCGTCATACCATCTTAGAAATGGATTCAACTTTGAAGATTCGTAGGCGATTCGAAGCCTTTGTTGAAGTTCAGCATCCCCTTCCAAAAGAAGGGTGGTTTGATCGACTAGATCTAGAAGTGTCAGGTCCAGACGATACTGGTTGGCAAGAAGATAGACTTCAGGGGCTGTTCCCGGTTTTCGGGATTCTGAAAGGATGGCCTTCAGGACAGGTTCCGAACCCACTTTCAGTTCAAAGCCGCCAGCCCAGGCCTGGGTTAGACCTGAAAATACGAACCATGCGAAAGCGGTAACTGCGGTTAGTCGACTTTTGAAGTTCAAAGTGGGTTCCTTATTTACGACGGTTCGCGGCTATCTTTCTTAATTCAGCCAAGTCTTTGGCTTTTGCGATACGATTGGCTTTTTCTTCGATCAAAGCCTGCTTCAAGTCGGTCAAAAGTCGATCCGTCGTGCGGTAATAAGGTTGGTCCAGTGCCAGATCTGTTTCACCGACGCAGGCTGCGTTATTGCCCAGGAATTCTCCTAAAGACGCGCTTTCTGTTTCAGTCAAAACATCGCTGCCCTTAATCTGAATGAAAAAATCCAAGACGTATTTCAGCTGGGCTTGGGTCAGATGTCCCAAAGTTTTGTGAGCGTATTCTGAACCCGCCACACGGTCCTTCAAATAAGGAATCACTGAATCCAGGCGGCGCATGCGTTCTTCGATGAAATCTTTTTCGCCCGCTTCACCTGGCTTTACTTTTCCTTCCAAGAACATCGTCAGATGGTTTTTGAAGACCTGTTCGGGATATTCGTCCGCCGTGCTGGTCAAGGCTTGGCGGATGCTATCGCTTGCCGCTTGAACATCGCCTTTGTAATAGTCGACGACTTTGGCGTGCGGGACCTTGCGATCCCAGAATTCTTTTTTGAACTTCTGCCACGGGCTTTCCGCACCGGGATCCAAAAGCCCGCTTTTCAGTTGCACCAGGCGCTTGGCGAACACCCGGCGCTGGGCTTCAAAGTACTGATGCAGAATCTTCTGGGTCATTAGATAGACGTCGTCCTGGCCTGTGCGGAAGGTCAGAAGCATGTTCAATTGAAGGGATAGCTTCTTCGAACCTGGAACCAGGTCCGAGTGAACCGAGCGATCCAAGAAATGGGTGAAATGGATTTCGTCTACTTTTCCGTTCCGTACTTCGATGTTGTGGACGTCGCCTAAGTAGTCCAAAGGGCTATTGCCTTTAGAATCTTTCGGTCCCGCGGCCAAGTATTTTTCAACCTGGGTGCGCACCGTGATTTCGTCTTTTGTTGTTTTCGCGATCTGATCCGGATTTAGTTCTTTCTTTTGGTGGGAAACGACATACGCGAAGAATTCCTTAACGATCGCCGAGATCCCAGTTAGAACCACGGTCTTTCCGTTTTTCACTTCTTTTGCTTTGACGCTTTCCGAATTTAACGCGCGCATCAGATGAAGCTGCCGAATCATTGCTTGATACTGGCGGTACTGATCTAAGGTCATCGATGGATCGACAGGATCAGGATTTCCATATCTTAGTTTTTCGTAAAGTTCAGTCGCGCCCGGCTGTAGAATCGATTTCAGGTACGCCGAATAGTTCAAGCGGCGCTTGTGGTCGGAAAGAAGTTTCCAATCAATTTTCGGAGCCGCTTGGTCGTTTGACCCCAAAAGGGCTCGAAGTTCGTTCATTCGGGACTGAGCGATCTTCGGTGAAGAAGTAGATTTCGCGCAAGCACGATACTGCTCAATCGACGCTGCCTGCGCCGAGCCGATGGTTTGAAGGGCAAGGCTCAGAACCAAGATCTTACTGAGTTGGTTTTTCATCTTCTACATCTCCGAAAAGGAAGACCCACAGGTTGTCAGGTGCGTTCTTGACCCAGCTGCGGCGCCAGTACTTGCCGTTTCGCCCGTCAAAGTTTTCTGGGGACTTGAACTGAATTTCGATGGGTTTCGAATAGTATTCGCTTTCGCGGTACTTGGTGATCCAGCTTGCCCAACCACAACGCCAGCTTTGATCCGGCTTGTCGTCGCACGACTGCTGGTAGAAATCGACGCCAGGTTGGTACATCGAAATCTTCAACTTGTAGTGGCGGTTTGGCTTTAAGTAATTGTTTTTTCCGTCGACGGTTTCGTACAAACCACCAACTTTGCCAATGTCGATTTCCCAGAAATCCGACTGCTTGGTCGTTTCATCTTCCGCCAAGAAATTTAGGGTAGGGGCCTTTGCGTCAACTTCCGTGACGTACATTTCCGACCAGAAGGAATCCCACCAGGCTTTGCGTTGCCGGATCAGCTCGACTTTGACCTTGGTGTTTTTCCAGAAGCCTTGGTTCTTCGCTTCGTTCGCAGCTATTGCGTTCTTGGCGTCTTCCTTGTCGATGTTCATTCCCTCTTGAGCCTTCAGTGCTTCGCGATCTGCGTTCTTTCGGGATTGTTCCGAAAGAAGATCCATGGTCGCACCGGATGTGTCGTCCAGTTTCAGCAGACGCGGAACTGCAATCGATACCGCCTGATCCTTAACCGGATCCACGCCGCCGCCCCATTCCAGTGGGTCGACCGCGTTGCCTTTGTAGTCTTTAGGTAAACGGAACGCGTTCGGGCTTGCTTTGCCTACGTCGCGACCTACGGTGTGAATCGCTAGGTCAAAGTGATAGTTCGTGTTCTGGCGGCAGGCTGCACCGACCGCTGATCCGGTAAAAACGGGTTTGTACTTGTTCCAAGCGTCTCCGATCACCACGCTTGGATGGATCGTGGTTGATCCCGAGCCGTTGCTGTAAACCTGGACGACTTCCATTTCTCCGGGAAGAAGGTCGTACTTGTTGGGTAAAACGTCGTAGTAGCCTGGGGTCGAGGGGTTCCATTCGCTTTCGGATGGGCGAACGTAGTTCGCCGCGAAAGTCATGGTTTCATTGCTGCAAAACAGAGATTCGGAATGAGTAATATCGGCCCAACAGGTGTTCGGAACTGAAACGCAGACTTCTTCAGTCACTTGCTTGGATCCGTTTGCGTTGCCTTTGTCGTCGTATGTTGTCACTGTGCGGGTTTCATTGTGACATTCTTGGTGGGTTCCGCACTTGAACGAATCGGTGACCAGATCGCAGGTTTCATACTGCCAAGTCTCGATCGTCTGATACGGGATTTGTCCGGTCCACTGAATCAAGGGAAGAGTTTCGCGCTTTAGCCTATAGGCTTCCATCTGACCGTCTTTGTGGCCCAGGGCCGCTCTCCATTTATCAAAGGGAAGGTCGGTCTGAGGGTGACGGATGTAGCTGTCGACGTTTCCCGTGCATTCCAGCTGCTGACTTTTCTTGTTTCGAACCTGACTTTTGGGCAGTGTCCGTCCAGCGCAAAGGCTGGTGACGTCATTTTCAGATCGGGTCGTGCAGTTATTGACGTATGCGTGGGCCGATCCGATTTGGCCGACCCACGCTAGGGTCCAAACAGCAAGAGCAGCTTGCTTAGATTTCATCGTATCTTCCCGCCTTGATTTGGAAGTAAGGGTTCGCTGCTTCAAGAAGTTCTAGGGCGGCCTCGATTTCAGCCGAAATCGAGTAGGCGTCCATAGACTTGTCAAGGGCGGCCTTTGCGATGTTATTCGCTCCAACCAAGGTTTTCGGGTCGACGTTCTTTTGTTCTGGCGTCTTCAGGGTTCCCGGTTTTGGGAAGTAAAAGTCGCGCGCTTTCGTCCAGTCAGCGCCATTGCGATAACGGCGGTTGTAACTTTCGCGAATTCCTTCGTGCCCAGCCGAACTGACCAACATCAGTTCTTCTTGGGTGTCAGCAAGCATCAAGGTCAACAACACGTGGTTGATTGAAACTTCACGGGTCTTGCCTTTCAAGAAGGTCCAAATGGACATCACTTTCGAAAACGTATTCACGTCTTTGGACAGAAGCTTCGAAAAGTCGTATCCAGTCTTTTTGCTTGGATCCACCTTTCCTTTGTCGTCGATACCGTTGAAGTCGTTCATGGTGTTCAGGGCCAGGAACATCGCATCTTGCTGGCGGGTCAATTCACTTGGGTCTGTCGCAAAGCCATTGTCGAAAACGATGCTGCTATTGTTCAGTTTGTCCCAGTGAAGGGCTTTCTTTTGATAGACGACCCGGAATCCGCCTAGGTTCATTCCATAGATCATGCGAAGGGTCGATCGGACGTAGAACATTTCTTCGATCAATTTTATCGAGTTTTCAAATCCGGACGTATTCAACTCGATCCGGTACGAACCTTTTTTACCAAAGACATCGATCTCGGTTTGCATCTGCTTGAGGATCGAAAGGTTCAGGGTCTTGTGGATTTCTCTGATCGGCAAAAGAGCATCGGCCGCCGCGTTGGTGGCGTCGTCCTTCATCTTAGCGAAATCTTCTTTGCTGTAAGCGCGCTTGCTCAACAGTTCGGTGGTGTTTGCAAAGCCGGTCTGGAAATAGACTGGAAGTTTTTCTTCAGCCAGCTTGATCCCGAACTTTAGCTTTTCCGTTTCTGCCAAAAGGGCGTCAAGTTGCTTATTGTAGTGGGCTTTCAGGGGCGCCAAGCTGACGCCTTCGAAGTTCTTGCGAAGCTTAGCTACGTCGGCGTCTTTCATTCCGACGTCGGTGTTTGCGGTGGTCAACATCGAAGGAATCGCATCGATCGTTGCAATGTTGTTGCGAACCATCGCTGCGCGGCGATCCAATTCAAACTTCAGTTGCATGAAATCAGTCAGAGTCAGCTTGCCGTCTTTTTTCGTGGGGTTGTAACCCGACTTCACGCTGTGTTCGGTCAAGCCGATCAAGGTTTTCTTGCCGGTTGCGTCCGTTGCTCCGTAAACCACCTGCAACATTCCGGTGAAGGACAGGTTCAGCTGCTGAACCATTTCTGCCAAGGCAGTCATGTCTTCGCCGCGTACTTTTTCGTTCTGCGCGATCAAGGCGTCGATGATTCGAGTCTTGTCCAATGATTGGTAATTGTAAGTTCCGGCGCCGATGGCGACTGGGAAGCTTCCGTAAGCCATAGGCGGGATGGCCAGAACCGGAGTCGTGACCTTTGTGGTTGCGGTGGCTTTTTTCGCCGCGCCAGTTTGGGTTTGCGCAAGTGCGCTTGCGCTGTGGGTGATGGCCATAATGGCGATGACGGCTTTAACGGATGAGTTCACGATAGGACTCCTTGGGTTCAGAACAGTTTCAGACTAAAGAGCAACCTGCATGCCACGGGGGTGGAGGGGTGATTTCGGTGGGATTGCATGGGCTTGAGAATTTGGCTTGGGCGCAAGCGTCCACAGTGCTCGTCTGACGGGTTTTCAGCTGTCGAGAATCTTTACGGGTCGAATGGGGTTCTTGGGCGCGCACGGGGTGCGATCATTCTTCAGTCAAAACAGCCACTTATCCACAGTAATAGTCAACGACACCAATTTATTTTCTCTTGTAATTTCAAGGCTAAAGGCTTGCTGTTTGGCTAGTATTAAGGTACATTTAGATTGTTGACACTTTCTTATAATTTCTAGAAAGGCTGCTTAACTTGGGTAGGGATGGGATGGGGCTAAAACTGGGGATCGGCGCAGTTACGCGACTTTTCGTCGTTGCGGAGATGACTTTGTCTGCCTGTACCAGCCAGGGCCCATCGGTCCCTGTCGGTGGAAACCCAGCGAATCCGGTAGCCCCTCCAGCGACAGTCACTCCAACACTTTCCTATTCTTCGCCTTCTGCAATTTACACCCTTGGGTTTGCGATCACTGCGAACACCGCGACTTACACCGGTGCCACGCCGACGTATTCAATTCTTCCAGCGCTTCCAAGCGGCTTAAGTTTGGATACCAACACCGGACAAATCACTGGAACTCCGACCAGCTTGTCTGGGTCGACCGCCTACACAGTCACTGCAACCAGCGTCGATGGAACCGCGACTGCAAGTTTGAATTTGACCGTAAACGATGTTGTCCCAACAGTTACTTTTCCGGTCGTTTCGCCGACCCAGATTTCATTCACCCATGGGTCATCCGCTGGACTTCCCATCACCCCTGCGGTTTCTGGCGGAGCCATCACGAATTGTACGGTGACCCCCGCGTTGCCAAGTGGGCTTTCACTTTCGGCATCAACCTGCGCGATCAGCGGAACGCCTACCGCAATCACTGCGGCGGCAACCTATACCGTTACGCCTTCCAATAGCGGCGGCGCAGGGGCTTCAACTTTGCTTCTGATTGCCGTCAATGATGTCGCACCCGGGACGATCGTCTATTCGACTCCGGCGCCGACCTATGTCGTGGGTTCTGGGATTACAAATAATACCCCGAACGTGACGGGTGGCGGATCCATTCTGTCCTGGTCGATTAGCCCAAGCCTTTCTGCAGCGACGGGACTGACGTTTAGTACTTCCACGGGTGTCATCAGCGGAACGCCGACTTCAGTCAGTTCGCCTGGCGTTTCGTACACGATTACGGCTTCAAATAGCGGCGGCACGTCTTCGGTCAATATGACGGTGACGGTAAACGATGTCCCGCCCACAATTTCTTACGCCGGTCCTTATAGCTATCAAGCCGGCACGGTGGTTTCACCGGTCATTGCACCGACCTTGGGTGGCGGAACGCCCACGAACTGTGTGGCGTCACCTGCGCTTCCTTCGGGCTTCACGCTGAATCCCACAACTTGCGTGATCGCTGGAACACCCACTGGTGTGGCGGCTGCGCAAGATTACACGATTACGGCTTCCAACAGCGGTGGTAGCGGGAATAATTTGGTGAATCTTGCAGTGACGTCCGCACCGCCAGGAAACATTGTCTTGAATGGTATTGCCAGTTTCACGACCGCTAACTGTTCGATGTACACGCTGACGGTTCGCGACGCCTATGGAAACCCTTCCAACGTATCGGCCGACACGACTTTCAATCTTTCCGGAGCAGGTACAGGTGGCGCCTTCTATAGCGATTCGATGTGCACGTCGACGACCACTTCGGCAACCGTGACCAATGGTACTTCAAGTATAGTGTTCTATTATCAAAAGTCGGCAGTGGGGTCGGCGACTTTGACGGCGACCCTTTCAAGTCCCGTCAGCCCGGCGTTGGGATCGGCTACGCGAAACGTAAACGTTTCGCTCAGCACTCCGGCAAAGTATGGCGTCGTGGTTTCTCCGACCGGCACGACCGTTTCTTGTAACTTAGTCACCATTAACGTTTTGGATTCCAACAACAATTCGGTCAACGCAACCAGCGCTTTAACCGTGAACCTGTCCGCTACGGGCGGGGCGACTACCTATTATAGTGACGCTGCTTGTACCGCGACCGTGACGACTCGGCCAATTGCAATCGGGGCGAATTCGGCAACCGCATACCTTCGCAAAACATCAGTGGGAGCTTCAACGCTAACGGCAGCTTCTAGCGGAATGGCCAGCGGGACGGCTTCGATCGCGATTTCAGTTGGGCCAGCAGCACGCGTGGTTTTCAATACGCCTCCTGCGGTTCCTTATGCATCAGGGACTTGCCAAACTTACGCACTTCAGGCGCGAGATTCATTGGGCAATAACGCTTCAGCTGTTACTGCGGACACGACTGTCAGCCTGTCGGGTGTCGCTGATGGAAGCTTCTATTCAACGGCGGGTTGCCCCGGGGGATCCGAAATCACATCGACAACCATTACTAATGGGACTTCTGCGCGCACGGTTTATTTCAAGAAACCGACAGCGACCGCGAGCAACCCAGGCGCAAACATCACACTTACGGCATCTGTAGTCGGCTGGACGCCGAATGCAACGACTTCAGTTAGCACTTCAAGTGCGACCCAGATCAATCTGGCCACCGCGAATGGTGCAGCCGGAATTGCGGTTTCGACTGCAACGAACGTTGCAGCAGCAAGCCGCTGCCTAACCACTACGGTTCGTGTTCAAGACGAATTGAACGTCTTGGTTCCGGCGGCGAATGTGGTTTCACCGATTACTGCAAATCTTTCGGGCGGCGGGGCAGGGGCGCAATTCTGGAGCAACGCAGCCTGCACGACGCCAACTTCAACCGTCACGATCAATGCGGGATCGAACACGGGCAATTTTTACTACAGCAGCACTTCGACGACCGGTGGGGCTGTTCCGATCAGCTGGGACAACGGGGGCTTGGGTGGATCAGGTGGTTCACGAAACGTCACCGTGACCAGCGGCGTGCCTTCACGCCTGACTTGGACTGCAGGTCCTTCAAGCTATGCCGCGAACACCTGCCAGACCTATACATTTAATGTTCGCGATTCGAACACGGTGACCAGTATCGGAGCCAACGTCAGTTCGAACACGATCTTCAGTCTTTCCGACGGATCTGATGGGACATTCTATTCAGGTGCTGGCTGCGTCGGTTCGATTTCAACAGTCCAAGTCAACAGTGGTGCTCAAGCGGCAACCTTCTATTACCGCAAGCTGACGGCAACGCCTCCGGCTGCGACGATTTCGGTGGCTTTGAATTCGCCGGTATCGCCGGCTATCACAACGCTTAATCAAGCACTGACCGTCACGCTTGCTCCAAACAATATTGCAATTTCTGCGACGCCGTCTTCTAGCCTGGTTGCAACTCAATCGTGTAGCGCCGTTACCGTACAAAGCCGTAACGGTGTCACGCCGGCAAACGTCACGTCGAACACCACCGTGACGTTGTCTGCCAATAATGGCGGAACCTATTATTACGATGCGGGTTGCACGGCTGTGGCTTCACCCAATACGATTACGATCGCAAGTGGATCGAATTCGGCAAGCGGGCTTTACATTAAGACTGCAAACACGGGCAATGTGACCTTAAGTGGCACGGCTTCAATCACCGTCAACAATCTGGTTTTGACCTATGCGGCACCACCGCCCACGCAGCTGGCAATATCAGGCCCGATCCTTTTGAACGCAGGTTCGTCTTGCGGTTTCTACACGGTCACGACCCAAGACGGTGGGGGCATTCCTAGAAACGTTTCTTCGAATACGACAATCACCGCGACCAGTACCGGTGCGGTCGGTCTGACCTTCTATTCGAACGCGTCCTGCACGACGCCGCTTCCGGCAGATGAAGTCACTGTTTCAAGCGGTTCAAGCACGGCTAGCTTTTATGCGACCGGTGCGGTCGTTGGAAGCGCGCAGGTCACGGTCACTGGGGGATCATTGACTGCAGCGAATCAGAATGTGACAGTGCAGTAGTTATTTGTTCGCGCCTCGGCTTCCCGGATAGACGGGCCTTAGCTGATTCTTCGTTTCCGGGCTTGATTGAACCACTTTCGGGTTTTCTCCAATAGCAGCCTTGTATTTGAGTTCCGCCTTTTTTACGGCACCCCGAAATTCCAAGGCGATCGTTTCTAGTTTTTTCATATCGACGTTGTACCGGCTAAGTTCGTTTCGCAATTTTTCAGAAAGCCGAGCCAGTTCTTGTCCTAGCAATTGTTGATGTTCTGCACGCTGCTTGAGGATGCCATGAAGTGTGGTCTGAAGTTCGGCGGCAGCCTGGTGGATCGACCAGACGTCGCTGCCGTCAGCTTTCTCGTTGGCTAAAAGTGTCTGGTATTCTTTAACTTTTGAAACCAAAAGGGGAGAAACCAAGGCAACGTGCAGGTCGGCCGCGTCATTGTTTGAGTCATTCCATTTGGTTCTTTTGGTGATTTGCAGGTATTCCCGTCCTTGGCGTGTAGTTACGATCTTTAGATTCAGACTTTCCAAAAGATTTTTGAGTTCGGTTAACGACATTTCTTCTGGGATGAAGGTTCTATACACGTACCAACTTCGAATACGCCGGTTCACCTGTGTACCCAAAGCAGCAAGCAAGCGGGCTTTCCATCTTAAATTTTCAAACGCCTTTGCTTCGGCCGCCTTGTTTCTTTCGTTCACAGCTTTTCGGAACTGAGTCATTAAAATGGCGGCATCCAAAGTGTGCGTGCTGAGCTCTTCTAAATGCATGTACGTCGTATACGCAGCATCATTCTCACTATGAATCTTGGTGCTGCTATTGATCCAGTCATACAGAATGGACTCGCCGTCGAGACCTTCATTTAAAAGTCGGTCGTAATAGACGTGTCGGATTTCATGCAATAAAGTCGAATCGGCCGCAATTCTTTGAATGCTTTCGGTCGACGTATACATTCGCTGGTTCGTTCGGTCATGCAAGCCTAGGAATTTCTTAGTCTCCAATTCAATTGGATCCCACACCATTTTCGTTTGATATCGGTACATCAGACGTTCTGCGATTTTGTTCAATCGGCATCCGAATGCGTCGGGCGAAATGATAACCATCGAAGGGATTTCGGGGTGAATTTCCGCCTTGCATCCGTGCGATCGAAGAAATGCCAGCGAAAGCTTTCCGCCTACTTTCCAGTTGGTCATTTCAAGTAGGGTTTCCTGGATCATTTTCCAAATCAGGTTCTCGTCAAGTGGGTAAGAAGTCAGCATCTTCTGATTGAGGTGAATAGAAATCTGATTGTTGCTGCGGTTGAAAAGTGTGTAAGGCTTTGCGGAAGACGTTCCGTAAGCAGGGTCGAAGTAAAAATGAACGGGTATACCCATTTGGTTCAATTCGGCCAAAAAGCGGCTTAGGTACCCGTTGAATCCCGGCTTGTCGTTCTGCTTGGGATTGATTTTGTAGACTGGGTTTTTCGCAAACTTCAAATCCATGCTTTGGGTGAATTCAATGCCGTTTTCTTTGAAAAAACCTTCAATCACCGGTCCGAATTGCGAAAAGTCGTTTCTAGCCTTTGCCTTTTCGTATTCACGGGTGAAACCTAAGCGTCCGGTAGAAGGCGCAACCTCGGGGTAAAAGTCTTTAAGGTCTTGCATGGTTTCAGGGGAAATCGTTCCGTTCACAAGTTCTTCGTAAGAAAGAACGATGACTTTTTTTTCTGGATCCAATTTTGCCCCTTGTCCTTCACGGGTTTGGAGGTCCATGCAGACGTCGTAATTGAATATTTTTCTGATTCGGGAAGCGAAGCGGTTCAGCGAAGAACTGCCTTCGACATCCAAGCAAGCCAAGCCGTCTTCGGTCTTTTGGGTTTTGATTCCCATGACGTCGATGTAGGTGCTTAGGTCATTTCGATACAGAAGAAATTCTTTGATCGACGAAATCAAAGATTGGCGGGACGGCTCGCCCGGTTCTGCCAGGCTTCGTATGGGAAGCAGCGCCAAGTTTCCAGTTTCCGTAACACCGCCTCCGGTGAATGCTGAAAACGCGATTTGGATTTTCGACCCTGAAAGAATCTTTCTTGCCACTTGATTTAGGTCTGCATCCCCCGCGCTGTCGAGCACCAGAACTGGGAACTTCATGTTATTGACGGTGACTTCTTGGGTGAAAGTTTGAATTCCCTTCAAGTCGGCGATCTTCTTGGCTAGGTTCTGAAGGGCAAGGGGTTCTTCCAAACGATCCAATTTTTGGCGGGCTTCTTCTAGGGTTTGAATTTTTTTGATGGTTGATTCTTGACCGTATCCCATCAGCCGTTTCAGCCGCATTGAACAGTCCCAAGCAAAGTCTGCGTAGGTGAACCTAGAAGCAAGGAAAGCAAGAATGATGACTAGACGGATCGCCACAGTCACTTTTCGGAAGATCGGGTTGCCAAGTTAACCCCTGGAAAATTGAGTCGAATGAATCCCTTTTTTGATGTCTTTACGCATATTGTCAATCATGGTGGTAAGCCATTGGGCGAAACAGATCGCCTTCGGAAAGGTCTGATTTGGGCCTATTCCTGGGCTGTGCCATCGCCTGAAGCAATCGCACTTATAAAAAGCTCAGTGCCCAGGGATTCGGTGATCGTCGAAATCGGTGCTGGCACAGGTTACTGGGCTTGGTTGCTCAACCAAGCTGGATTCAACGTTCAGCCCTATGACCAAGAACCCCAACAGCCGCCGCAGTGGATGCCGATTTTCAAGGGGGGCCCCGAAGTTTTGGCGCGGTCGCCGGATGCGACCCTTTTTCTTTGCTGGCCACCTTTGGAAGGCACGATGGCGGAAGACGCGATCAACCACCACCAGGGCAAGTTTCTGGTTTATGTGGGCGAGGGTCCTGGGGGACGAACAGGAAGCGATCGCTTTCACGCACTTTTGGATTCAAAGTACGAAAAGATTCAAAAGCTCGAACTGCCGCGATGGCCCGGTTTCAAGGATTCGCTTTTTATTTACCAGGCACGGGCTTTTTAAGGATGTCTTCGCGAATCCAGCTTCGATTGGTTTCGCCGTATCGCATCGATGCGCGCTTAAACAAACTTTCGCGCCGATCAATCAGTTGAAAGTAATCGATGGCTTTGCCATTGGCGTCTTGGGCTTGGCCCGGATGTCCGCCCTTGCCGTGAACTGAAGCAATGGCCCGGTCAACACCCGACGCTCCTTTACCTTTGGATCCCGTCGTGCCGCTGGCGTCCGTATCAGAACCTGATTCGGATCCCGGAAAATTCAAGGCTTCGAAAGTCTGACCTTGGCCCACTTGTGGGCCGCCGGATTGGCCAAAACTTCCCGACGAACGTCCCGAACCGCTTGAAGAACTGGAAGTCGCGGCAGAAACAGATTTGTAATTTCCACCTGATACAACCGACGCGAGCCTTGTTTCATCCGCGCGGTCATGATCCTGAGATGGGTCAGGGGTACCGTTCGCGGCATTCCAAAGCTGAGCTTCGTTCATCGGGCTAGGGGCACCCATCACGGGATCCATAAAACCGACGCTTCCTTCCATGTCCATAGCCATGTCATTCAAAGCGTTTGGGTCTTGGTAAGCCAAAGGATCAACGTCCACCCATTGCATCGGGACTAGTCGCGTCGATCCCACCGAAGCCCCCCCGTTTCTTAGGCCATTAAATTCCGTGATCGCACGTTCGGCCATGCCTGAAAATTCTCCGCCCGATTCATCAGGAAAAATCAGGCCATGCTTAACCCGGTCCGGAGGACCAGCACGGTTGGCAATGGCGGTCATATCCTTGTGCTTCATGGCTTCAGAATCGCCTTTCAAAAAGGTCATCTGAATTTCTGGATTCGTGTCGTCCATGATCTGGCCAGGAACGCCCAAGGAATCTTCAGGTGCGTTACATTCGCAAGAAGATTGCGCGATCTTGACGTTTTCATCCTTGGCGCGACGGTCGGCCCGGCTGCTTCGCCCCTTTTTGCCTGTGAAGGTTTGTTCGGTTTGGCAGCGATACAAGGCTTCTGTGTACGCCAATCCGGTTTTGCTTCGAAGATCTTCGTTCCGCTGCATTTGCGAATTCAGCACATCGGTTAAGGACGAACCGTACTGAGTGCCAATGGTCTGCATCTGCGTCTGCGCGTTCTGCATTTCGATGTTGTAATTTTGGGTCGCGTCGATCATCGGCTTGCACGCTTCGATGCAAGTGCCCGCCAATTCACTTCTTCGATTCATGACTGCAAAAGGCGACTTCAGCACGGGTTCTTTCACCTGTTCGTTTGCGTTGCCTTCTTCTAAAAGTTCGTCCCAGGTTTTCACGTCTTCGGCTTTGTAGCCCGAGCAGGTCAAGTTCGGGACGTCATCGACTTTACAACTGGATGCGATCAAAGAAACAGCGACGAAAACCCCGGCAGCTGCAGCCCTTTTTTCGCGTCTGCGGCCGCGTTTTTTTGCAAATGCCCCGAAGCCAGAAAGGCTAAGCCCCAACCAGGCCAGGGATTCTTCGTTTGGCGCTTGCTTGGGTTTTTGCGGAACGTTCCAGGCCGTATTCCCAGCAGCACGGGTCATGCGTTCGCGGATCTTCAACGCGACGGTTTGCCAAGTGCAGTAAGTGTACTGGGCCATCATCTTCATTTCGATTTCCGTCTGCATGGATGCCAGAACGCAGGCTTGATGCTGTGGGCCCTTTAGGCCTTTTTTGGGGGTCAAGGAAGTTAGCGATGCGATGTATTTCAGTTCGGGGTCTTCGGCATCCAGTTCGTCACCACATTCGATGGCCTTGCTGCCTTTGGGCTGCCTGGCTTTCAAATCATCCAGGCCTTCTTTGATCTTTTTTCGGAAGGCCAGAATCTTGGCTTCCGTTTCGGCGCAGGAATCGATGACGCCGTACGAAGCGGTTTTGCGAACGCGTCCTTTTTCTAGAATGTTTTTCTTTATCCCCGCCATCAACTGCATCATCAGATCAACTTCGGTTCCGCGCACGGTCGGCGCGCCCGAATAATTTTCATCGGTCTGAATTCCTTTGCAGTGGTGATTCACGACTTCGATTCCGCCCGGAACCGTACGGATGGTTTCATCCACGGGATTGCCATCTTTTCCCTTAAACCATCCCATGGTTTTGTTCATGAAGTTTGCGGTCCCTTGGGTGGGACCCGATCCGGTTTGCTGTTCCGGAGCACACAAGCTCCAAGCTGGGGTTTGTCCAAAGTACAAAACTTTGGTTTTAGTCGTGTTCAAAAGATCCGGCAAGAAACCCTGATATAGGCCGTAAATATGGACACCTTGGTGAACCACGGGGCTAACGCCCGGGGCGGGGGCAGGCGGGGGAAAGTCGATTTCCAATTGCTTGCTTCCCGCAATGAAAATTCGAACCATTCTTTCGAAAGTTTCTGCCAACCAGATTCGAATCGCCTGCGATTCGTTCTTGGCGTCGATTCGCTTTCCGCTGGCATCGCGAAGGAATCGAGCAGCGATGAAACCCTGGTCGGCATCGGGGTAAGGAATGATCTGGCTAGGCTGTGGATCGGGATCCAAGTTCATTCCCGCCAGCGCAGACTTCACCTTCGTGATTTGCTTTTCCAAAGTCGCAATCGACTTGTCTAAGGCGTCCATTTCGTCGTTTCCGTCCTGGCAGTTTCCGGGGGATGGAAAACGGGTCGGAAGTTCTTCCTTGTATCGGTCCATGTAATTTCCAAAGACCTGATTCCAAGGCAGTTCCTGATTGGGCTGCGTGGCGCGCGCCAATTCGATGTTTGCAGCCGCCTTTTTGCGAGTCTCGATGGAGTCATACACATAATAGACGTTTGCAGGCTGGGTCTTGTCCGGAAGGGGTGATGGTCCAGAAGCGGGGCTCGTGATGGACCCTCGGAAGTAACGGGGGTCGCCAACAACCGTGTCGAAGACAGGCCATGAAACGTAATCGGTTCCATTCCAACGGTAGGTGGGTTTGTTGGCGTCGGCCCCGACTCGGCATCCGGTTGCTGTGGGGTTTGGGCAGCACCCCGCCGTTGGCGCAGTTGAAGGCACTGAAACAGCGTAAGTGGGCATGGAAGGGCTGGCCCAAGGAACTGGGCTTTGCGCCTGTAGGACAGGCATGCTTAAGGACGCGACCAGGGTCGCTCCAAAAGACCCCAAAAATGCTTTGGTCCTAGCCAAGGAAAAATCCCCCCCCTAACCTTATAGTGTACTGATACAATCGATCATGGACAAGATTGAAGTCGGGGCCCAAATGGGTGGAATTTCGTTATAAATATATGAAATTATTGATTTTTATCTATCTTATTTCGGGGGCCCTTAGGGACCACGTTTGGGCGGCGGAATCGCCCAAAAATATGATGGAAAGGCAGGGAAATGAACGACGCCTTTTGATCGAATCCCAGAATAGCCGGATTGATGAAAAGAAGGCCCAGTTTCAAAAAGCTTTCGAAAATTACCTGGATCGCAAGGTGAAGACCTACCCTGAAAAGGAAGCCAAAGACCTTCGCGCGGCCCAGGCCCAAGCAAGGGCTGAAGAAAGTCGCGCGCAACGCCGATTTGACCAGGAACAAACCCGGCTAAACCCCGAACAGCTTACCGACATCATTCAAACCTTTCATCGGGAAAGAAATCCTGAAGGCTTTTCCAAGCGCCGTGCTTTCAATCCCGCAAAAGACGTGAACCCTAGTCGCAATGAAATTTCACAAGACGATTCCGCCCAAGGCGGTAAGCAATCCGGGCCCGCGGGGGGCCCCGCAGCGACTGGGCATTACAGCGCGGAACTTTCCGAAGGCAAAGCCCCCGGGCAGGGTGTTGACCCGAATCAGGGCTTAGATCCCAACCACTTTGAAAAAGAGCTGAAATTCCCTGAAAAAAAGTACGATCTTTGGAAGGGGATCAAGCGTCAAAAGCAGTAATCTAGATCCTTAAATTATCAATCAACCGCGTCTGGCCCAGGTAAGCCGCGACAAAAATTCGCGCAGGCTTTGAAACCCCGTCTGCCAATTCCAGTTTTTCTTCATCCCGTGCTTCAAAGTACTGAAGCCGAAATGCAGGGTTGCCATCGATCGCGCGGCGGCCTTCATTCAAAGCTATCTTAAAGGGCGCACCCTCGCGGTGGTCCTTTAAGATTTTTTCGCGGGTCGCGACCATCGTCTGATGAAGAAAAGGTGCAAGCGCCCGGTGCTCGGGGCTTAAATAGCGATTCCTGGAACTTAGGGCCAGACCGTCTTTTTCTCGAAAGGTCGGCACCCGGATGATTTCCACGCCCTGGTTCAGTTCCAAGGACATCTTTTCAATCAGCCGAAGCTGCTGAAAGTCTTTTTCCCCAAAGCACGCCGTATCCGGGCGAATCAGGTTAAAAAGCTTGGTGACAATCGTTGCGACCCCGCGAAAGTGTCCTGGGCGAAACATCCCGCAAAGTGGCTTGGTCAAAGGATCTTCATCCACAAACACAGTTGCGCCAGCTGGGGTCATTTCATCGACGTTAGGTGCAAACAATACGTCCACCCCCAGATCTCGAAGTTTCTGTACGTCTTCTTCAAAAGGTCTTGGGTAGCGCGAAAGGTCTTCGCTGGGTCCAAACTGCAGTGGATTCACGAAGATGCTGCAGTAAACCCGTTCGGCGCGCTTTTTGGCTTCTTGAACCAACGCCAAGTGGCCTTCGTGCAGAGCGCCCATCGTGGGAACAAATCCCACGCTTCCTGTCGCGGCTTTTCGGACTTTTCGGATTTCTTCAAGGCTTGAAACGATCTTCACTGAAACCGTCCTTGGTCGCGTAGGTCCTTTTCCAATTCAGAAAGGATTCTTCCCGCCAGATCTTGTTTGGAAGTTTCTGGAAATTCTTTTTTTCTTCCGTCTTCATAAAAAAGAACTCCTGCGTTTCGGTCTTTTCCAAACCCAGTGGACCTTTTCTGATCCGTCGCGGAAATCCAATTTCCAAAAACGTAATTCAGTTTCTTTTTCTTCAGTTTTCCCCGGGCATTGGTTTCTAGATCATCCGTTTCAGCGGCAAATCCCATAAACCAAGGCGAATTTTTTAAGCGGGTCGATCGCCCGACCAGTCCCGCCAAGACATCCACCGAAGGAACCAATTCCAACTTCAGTGCTTTTGAAGCCCGCTTTTGTTTCCTAAAACTGGGTTTTTTGACTTGATAGTCCAAGACCGCCGCAGACGCGATGACTGCGGTTGCAGAAGGCAGAATTTCCAATGATGCTTTCAGCATTTCGTCAGCCGTCTGAACCGGGATCAGATTCAAGCGGGACCGAAGGTCATCTGAAACATCCGGCATCGTTCCACCCTTGTCCTGACCCAAAACCAACGAAACGCGCGCACCCCGTTTCAGTGCTTCTTCGGCCAGGCGAACCCCCATGGTTCCGGTTGACGGATTGGTCATGTAACGAACGGCATCGATCCTGGAAATCGTCGGGCCGGCCGTGATCAAAACATTCTGATTCTTCCAGCTTTGCGGCTGTACATCCGATTCCAGAAGATCAGTCTGAGGTTGCGTACGCTTCACGGCGCGCGCTGCGGGAAGTTCAGCTTCGATGGCCGATACCAAGGTGTCGACGTGGGCCAGTTTTCCAGATCCTTCTTCGCCGCAGGCTAGAAGACCTTCGGCAGGTTCGATGAAACGGATCCCGCGCGACTTTAAGCGGGCGACGTTTTCCTGGGTCGGCGCGGCCGCCCACATGACAGCGTTCATTGCTGGCGCCACCAAAAATCGGGCTTCGCTAGCCAAGGCGACGGTCGTAACCAAGTCGTCTGCCAAGCCGTGCGACAGGCGTGCGATCAAATGTGCGGTCGCGGGAATGAAAGCAATGACGTCAGGCCATCGGGCCAGCCGAATGTGTTCAGTACCTGAAACTGTTTCTTCACCCGGACGGCCCCAAAGTTCAGTGGTCACCGATTTTCGACTTAGGGTTTCAAGCACCAAGGGCGTGACAAATTCGCGCGCCGAACGGGTCATCAGACATTTGACTTCGTAGCCTTTTTTGGTCAGCGCCGAAACCACGTCAGCCGCCTTATAGGCCGCGATGCTTCCGGAAATGCAGACCAGAATTCTAGGCGTTCCATTCGGCATAACGTTTCAATCCAATCAAAGTCAGGTCGGGAATGATCTTGAATCTTGGGGTCAGCTTCAAAAGATTCATGATCCCACCCGTTGCAATCCACGTCGCGTTTTTAAAACCAGGACCCGCGTCTGAAATCAGCCGGTCCGACAAGCCTTCGATCAGCGATTCATAACCGCCCAAGACCCCGCTTTGCAGCTGGGTTTCGGTCGTATTTCCGATCCAGGTCGAAGGTCGGCGCAGTTCGACCGAATATAGTTTTGCGGCACGCGATTGTAGCGCACGCCAGCTGGTTTCAAGTCCTGGAACAATGGATCCGCCGATGTAGTTTTTTTCACCGTCGACTAAACAAAACGTCGTGGCCGTTCCTGCATCCACGATCAGAAGCGGGGTCTGATGCAGGGCCAAGGCACCCGCAACGTTTGCCAAGCGATCAGCGCCCAGTTGTTCGGGGTGGGGAAGTTTCAAACGAAATTCCGCTTTTTTTTGCGCATCGACAAAGATCAGTTTGGATCCAAAGACTTCAGAAAGCGTTCGATCCAACATCGGCACAACGGAAGAAACGACGACGCTTTGTATTGTCTTCCATTCACGGCCCAGGTCGATACCCGGGCCTGACAAAAAAAGTTGATTCAGCACACTTCGGTATTCGTCGGACGTTGCGGCGCTGTCGGTTCGGTAACGGACCTGATCTTTAAATTCGGTCTTTGGATTCCATTTTTCCGATGAAATCCATCCCGCCACAGTGTGCGTGTTTCCGATGTCGATCAAAAGATTCACGATTCCCCCCGGCGCACGCTTTGAACATAGGCTTGAACAGCCTGGCGGATCGTGGACGCAACATCGGCACGGGGCTTTGCGAACTTGGGAATCGGACGAACGGATAGCCCGATCAGGTCGTTAATCACCAAAACTTGCCCTGAACAATCGTTGCCCGATCCAATTCCGATGGTCGGAATTTTCAGTGTTTCTGTAATTTCTGCCGCTATTTCCGGAATCACCAATTCCAAGACCAATGAAAATGCGCCCGCGTTCTGTAAATCCTTGGCCGATTGGATTAGGGCCTTGGCTTCGTCAGAAGTCTTTCCTTTTTTTCCGTATCCGCCCAATGCGTTCACCGATTGCGGTTCAAGGCCGATGTGACCCATCACGGGGATTCCTGCCTGAACTAGTTTTTCAACCGTTTTTGCTACCCGGGTTCCGCCTTCTAGTTTGACGGCCTGACATCCCGATTCTTGAAGGGCTTTCGCCGAAGAATTCAAGGCCCGGGTTGAAGTGGTCGTGGTTCCAAACGGAAGATCCATCACCACCAAGGCTTTGTGGGTGCCGCGCACGACCGCGCGCGTGTGGTGGATCATGTCGGAAAGCGTGACCGGAACGGTCGTGTCGTAGCCCAAAAGCGTATTGCCCACGCTATCGCCCACCAAAATCAAATCCGTTCCCGAAGTTTCGACCAGTGATGCGGTGATCGCGTCGTACGCGGTCAGCATGGCGATCTTTTCGCCACGATCGCGCATCGCCTGAATCGTCTTGACCGTGTTACGGAGCGTAGGAAGGGGGCCCTGAACCGACATTTTATACCCCAGGGCTTCGGCCCAAGTTTTTGCAGACTTCGTAATCTTCGGGTGAAACGTAAATCCGGCTGATGACCCGCTTTTCAGAATAGCGCGTGAATAGGTCCGTGCACTGTTCTAAGCGAAGCGTCTTTGATGGCTGATAAAGATTATCCAGGTGCACAAAGATGGGGTGCCCGGGTTTTCGGAAGTACTTGGAAAGTTCGCCGGTGGATTGAGTCACGATCGAATCGACCTTTCTTTTTTCAAGGTCTGCTTTCAGGCGGGCGATCATCGCTTGATTGGTTTCAGGTTCTGAATTTTCAGCCATTCCGGAATGCAATTCGACTAGCATTCGGTAAGGACGTTTTTCAGAAATGCGGCGGGCCCAAGGGTTCGAGCTTTTCGCCAGGTGCGCGTAAAGATCCGCATCGTGAATTTTCACATACGCTTCGATGTCACTGGGCAGCTGGTAGTCTTTCGAATCAACACTTGCAAAGTAGCGCGCCAGCATTTCGTCAAAAACGACGCTTTTGTGGTGAAAGTAAACCATCAAAAACATGTGGAATCGCGAAATCAGAAAGTCTTCGAAAGAATAAAGCGCCTTGCGTTCCAGTCCCAAAAACACGCGACCGTTTTCTCGATGCGCGGAAAGGTTGGCGACCAACCAATCAAAATCGAACTGCCCGTAGGTGACGCCCGCGTACCAGCTGTCACGCCGAAGGTAGTCCATCCGATCAGCGTCCAGTTCACTTGAAATCAGCTGTTGAAGAACGGGACGGAAATCCCATTTTCCATCGATCGAAGAATCTTCGAAAAAGTCATCGTCCACTTTTAGGTTGGGATCGATCAAAGACGCCACGTGCAGGGGTTTGAATCCAAATTCCAAGCCCGCTTTTTCAAGAATCTGGGTCAGGCCCGAATCCAAGATCAGCTTCAGCGTGTAGTCTTCGTGGGTGGCCTTGGACTTGTCAGTGGATGCACCTGGAAAAAGTTTTTCGGGCAATTTCAAATCCAGCCGTGGTGGCATCGCGATTTCAGAAGTGTGCGAAAGCGGACCATGACCGCAGTCATGAAGGAGGGCCGCTAGCCGAAGCACTGCGCGAAAGCGCCGGTGGGCCTTGGGGGCCTGGCCAAAAAGATCCAGGCGTCTTGGACCTGATTTTTTTCGAAGGCCCTTGGGGCCCCCAAACAAGGTGTCGAAGGCTTTGGTCGCGGTTTCCATCGCGCCCAATGAATGAATGTATCGATTGTGTGTGGCTGAAGGGAAAGAATACTCTCCAAATCCCAGCTGCTGGATATGACGCAGGCGTTGGAAATACCGGCTGTCGATGACCGGCAGTTCATGCGGTTCGATTGCGATCGAACCGTGGATGACGTCGCGTATTTCCATAGGAACGGATTAGTGGTCTTGTACTCAAAAGAAAAGAGGAAAACCTCCTGGGTAGGTCATCGGACCTAGGAAGTTTTCCTCGATTGTATTTAAAGACTTATTGCGGTGCGTTGATCGCGCCGGCTTATTCTTCAGATTCGTCGTCGCCGAAGTCGTTGTTCGGGCGATTGAACGATGAACCGAAAGTGGACGACATTGCGCCACCAGCTAGACCGCCAGCGAATCCGCTCAGCGCCGATCCCATGGTCGAAGGAGCAGCAGGCGGAGGCGTTGCTGGCTTCGGAGGAGTCATTGCCGGAGCGGCTTTTTTCGGAGCAGCTTTTTTAGCGGCTTTCTTCTTCGCAGGCTTCGCTTTTTTTGCAGCTTTTTTCGCAGGTTTCTTGCCGGCTTTTTTTGTTTTCTTCGCAGCTTTTTTCGCTGGCTTCTTTTTAGCGGCTTTTTTTGCGGGCTTCTTTTTTGCTTTCTTCTTTGCACTCTTGGCCATGACCTGTCTCCGTTGATCAGTAGGTTTGTAATGGTGAACTTAAAAGATAAGGCCACAGCCTTTTCGTCTTTGCAAGATCCAGAAGGTCAATGCTGTAATTTTCGGACTTCGGGATCGCCACCCAAGTTCGTGTTCGTCGGAGTCGCTTTTCCGTCCACCGAAGTTTGCGAAATGGAATTGAAGGAAACGTACTTCACGCTGTATCCCACCCGTCCTTGTGCGGCGAAGTCCTTGTCTTTGACCCCGTTCCAGGACGTGCGGATTTTATCCTTGTGCTTGATCGGGTGAAGGACCAAGTCGGGCGCGGGAAGCTTGTCGGCGACCGAAAACTTGGCGCCAGGGGCAAAAGTCCCACCATTTTCTGGCATCCGCCAAACCGGCGATGAAATCCGCGCGACGTGTAGCGTTTCGCCATTCTCTCCCTGACCGGCTTTTAGATCCTGAAGGTATTCGGTCAGCTGTTTTTTGATGGTGTCTTTGAAGGTGGCCAGATCAACCGCCGCAACACCCGTTGCCGTTCCTAATTGGTTCTTCAAGTTGTCGACGACGGGTTCGAACTGTTTTGCGACTTCGCCTAGATCGGTGACGCCCGGCGGCACCACGGGCGCCCAGAACGCTGCGTAGCCGTCTGGATCGAAGAACTTTTCAAAATAGGGGATGGATTCATCTTCTAAGTCCATGGGGATGTTGTACTTGGCCGATTCCCAAGGATTCGCGGCGGCAGCCGAATGTTCCCCGTTTTGAATCGTATTCAAATCAATCGAACCCACATTGGACATCGCCGTATTGTTTCCTGCCATCGCCTGGAAGAACGCAAAAAGCGGCGCTTCCTGTAGCCAGCCCTGATCCGTGGTTTCGGTGGCTAGCATTGGGATATTCGGGATCTTTTTCGCGCAATCTGCCGAAGCCCCGCAGTGAATCGGACTAAATGCCCCCTGTTTCAAGAAGTCTTTCTGGGTCAGTCCCGGTGGACCGATGCGACTGCCGAAAGGACGTGCCGCTGAATAAGCCGTCAGTTTCAAATCGCCCCAGGGCGAAAAAATGATCTTGGCTTTTGCTTCTAATTTCACCGCGTAATAGGTCAGCACTGCCGGATCCTTTTCGACCCCAACGGTGACTTTGGTGATTTTGAACGGAAAGGGTTCGGCAATACAGTTTTGGCGGGCATTGGAATTGGACTGTGACTGCAATTGCAGCGAATAAACGTCGAATTCATCCAGCACGATGTCGTTCAGTTTAAGTAGATTACCTTCCGTCCCTGATGATGGAAGAAGTTCGGTCAACACAATCGATTCCGTGTTGTTGTAGCTATGGCTTCCCAAAGTTCTGAATGCCGAAAGGTAGGCTTGAAGCGCACGTTCGTAATTTGGAACTTTATTGGGATCGTTCACCCAGTTTTGCGCTTCTGACTTGTGAATGACTTGCGGCGCCAGATTGACGAAGTCATTCAAAATCTTGATGCGCTGACGGGTCATCGCTAAGCGGGGCAAAAGGCCTAAGCCCGACGCGACCTGCTTGATGGCTTGATAGGTACTGGCGACGGCGGCTCCCCCTTGGGAACTTTTTAAGTCGTGATCAAAATTGAAAAGCCAAAGAAGAATGATCTGCTGGTTCAATTTGGAAGTCGCATCGCAGCCGCCTTTGATCAGTTGCTGGATGTTTTCCATCTGGCCCATCAAAGTTCCGTTCACCAAATTCGCTTTTTCCATGATCTTCAAGGAATTGGTGATGGGATTGGGCATGTCTTGAAGCTGGCAAGCGTTGCTACCGCTGTTAAAGGCCAAGCAGACCACTGGAACTTTGTAAGGCGGAGAGTTCGAAGTTGCTCGAAATTCATAGAAACCCGAACCGCCACTGTTTCTAGGGTAGGGTTGTTCGGCCAAATTCCCTAAAACGTAGTAGCGGTAAAGGAATCGCTTCCAGTGGCGCCGCATTTCGTAATTCAAAAAGCTGATTTGGGTCAGTTGACGGGCCTGAACCGATGCCCCGGCGTAAGCGGCCATATCGGCGGCGTTTTGCAGATTGATTTTGGCGTGGACCAGCATGCCCACGTTGATCACGAAGGCGAAAAACAGAAGAAAAGTCGTCATCATCATCCCGATCAGGATGGTCGCCTGGCCTTTTTCGTTCAGGCTTTTGAAGCGCATAACCTGATTTTAACCCAAAAAACTTTACAGCTGTTCAAACTTTAGACAGCGACTTTGGCTCAAAACTCGTAGGTTCACGCTGAAGCCTAACGCGGCATGGCACGGGCATTGCTCTAAGGCCCGCGTGAAATTAATTGCGGCACTGATCATCACCTTCTCGGTCCTCGGAATTTTGGAATCTCCAAGTTTCGCTCAGAACTCGGAAAGGGTTTGCGCAGAATGCATCGCGAACGCGAATGCGTTTTTGAACACACCGATTGATCAACCGTTTCGGTCTTGGGTCACTAGTACTGTGGATCCCGTTTCGACGGTGATTATCCACGATCCTTCGACCGGATTGATGAATTTCCCGACCACCGGGCAGGTGCAAACCAACAGCGCCTGGTCCAGTGAACTTCCAGGAACGCTTCATGCGCCTTGGATGTCGGACAACAGTTTTCAGACTTTGACGATGCCGGTTTTCGTCACACCTTTTTACGATTCGCGAAAAGGATTCACCACGGCAGGAGGGCTATGGGACACGCAACTAGGTCCCTGGCTATGAACAAGTTTTAGGTAAAAGCCCCCCCCGGCAATTATCTAAAAAACGGCTCTGGGTAAAACCAGGGACGACAAACTAATACTCCTCCTCTCTCAAAGTTCCCGCTGGTCCGTAGGATTCGGACTGGCGGGAATGAGACGAGATCTTGGGAAAAAGAATATGAAGAAAATGATTTTGGCACTGATGATTGGAGTTTTTCCGGCTTCTGCGTTTGCTTCGGTCACTTGTGAATTAACCGCTGAAATGAAATTTTACGAAATCGAAAGCCGCGCCTGGGGGTACCAGGTCGCACAGGATCCTACCGTCGAGACCCAAACCCATAAATTGGAAGCCGCTACGAACGCCGATTGCGTAGCTGCTGCATGGGAATTCGTCAGCGATTACAAGAAACACCAATCTGAAAAGACGGGCCGAGACGCTTTTTTCAAAAGTGGACACTTGGTTGCGGGTAAAACCCAGTATTCGGTCACACGCGAAATGTACGCGGATGGAAAAAACAGCCGCCTGAAAATTCGCCGCAACTAGCGTCAAGGTTTCTCACTGAAAATTACAGGTCTTCTTTTTCAGTTCGTCGTGGATGTAAAGAAAAGTGAAGATCTGACTTTCTTTGGTGTCGATGGCAATCCGCTGGATCGCAGCTTCGGAATCGCCTGAAGGATTTAGGATCTTTTGATTACAGGCCGCTTCGCTTCTTGCATAAGCGTTTTTCCAAAAAGTCCACGCCTGCACGAATTTGTTGCGGTTCCGTTTTTTAAGAATTCCGTAAGGAACGTAATCTGAAAGCTGGGTTTCAAAGGTCTTGGCATTGACCTGCGCGATTTCGTTGCAAAGTTTTTGCCCCACTTGAAGCTTGGAAGAAGTCACAGGGACATTGCCTTGGTTCAAAACTTCTGCCGTATCAAAGGCGGTGAAGGTCAAGCGGGCCAAAGCCGCGAAATCATCACATAGGCTTCCGGCTTGAGCATTTGCGGAAGTCAAAAGGCAGCTGATCCAAAGCCAAATCTGAAGTTTCATGCAATGCGTCATATCTAAGCCTGGAACGGATGGCAAGGTCTTGATTTCGTTTTGAAATCAAGACCTTGCTGTTCCTAGATGGGCTTGAGGTGCTCAGGTCAATATCCCCAAGATCACTTGGATCGTGGAAGAAACGACCGAAGGCCCCAAAAGTTTCGCTAAGCGAAATTATTTTTCGCCGTAAATGCGAATCCAAGCCCTACGGCCCCGAAGTCCGTCTGAATCACCGGTGACGGAAATACGTTCAATGCACCGACCGGCTCCCTGCAAATCGATCCATCGGGAACTGGACCCACGGGCGAATTTTTCGCGAACCACAAGCTGATCGCGGATTCCGTTCCCGTAGACCACAGCCAAGCCATCGATGTCGGCCGCCCTTTTTCGGACTTGCAACTGAATGTGGGTCACGCCGGTGGTGAAGTTGGGGCAAGACCCTAAATTCAAAACGTCATGATCCGGCAAAACACGCGTGTTTAGCCGGGTCTGTCCGATGAAAAAGGTTCCTGCGTTTGCGTCGGTGAAAAATAGAAGAGACAAAAATAGGTTAATCACAAAGATCTCCTTGAGGGGCGAGCAGAAATGCGCTTGCCCCTAGATAAATCGAGACAAAGGTTAACCTGAGCGCCGCCGGAATTAACAATGCGTGTTGATTCTGTCAAGACCGAGGCCTAAAGCCCGGCTTGATCCAAGCGCTTTTCCGTATCTAACTTTCGGATCTCAGTACGGATTTCACCCTGAAGTCGTCTGACTTTCCATGCCGCCAAGTGCAGCTGAACTTCGGCATTTCGTAATCCCAATTCGGCGCTGGTGGCGTCGTCGCCGGCCTGGATGACCTGGGTCGGGGAAGTGCGGCCCTGCTGGTAGCGGGTTTCTTCCAATCGAACCCGTTCCTGCATTTTTTCAAGCAAGCTTTTCTGATCGGCCAAAACTTTCTTCCACCGCGCAAGATCGCCACAGTGGTTTAACCAATCGACTTTCAATTGGTCCTTCATCATCGAAGCGGCTGCAATCGCCTGATCTCGATCGGCAACCGCGCGTGAAGCGGCCGCACGTTCAGTGTAAGCTCCGATCGGAAATTGAAGCTGAAGGCCCAAAGTCCAAGCCGGATTTTTTCCGGCAATTGCATCCGAAAAGCGGGAATCAAAACCCACCGTCGACGTGTAACCCGCCACCGCGTTTGAATTCACCGACGCTTTTAAAGAAAGATCAGGGCGAACGCGATCGACCAAGGCATCGGCCCGGCCTTCGGCCGATTCACGCCGAAGATTGGCCATTTCTACAGACGGGCTGGTCGCCGGAACTTGGCTGGATTCGCATGCTTCTAGGGTCGGAGCAATCGTCTTTTCCAGTGCCAAAGGAACATCGGCTGGGTCAATTTTCAGCCATTCTTCCGGCATTTTTAACGAAATAATCAGGTTTCTCCAGATCACCAATAAATTTTGCCGAGCATCCAAGACTTCAGACCTTGCGGCCGTCATGGCGCCGTCGACTTGAAGAAGATCCGGCGTTTCTGCGGTCCCGCGCTTTGCCCTGACGCTGATGATTTTCTTAAGGCGGTCGCGCCTTTCTAGGCTTCGTTCAGCAGCAGTTACCCGCGCTTGAAGTCCCCAGGCTTGATAGTAAATCGTGACCAAATCCAAAACCCATTGATCGACCGAATCCCACCATTCCAATTTCGCGGCTTCGGTCGCGGATTTTCCAGCCAAAAGTCCCGCGCGCGTTCCGCTTCCTAGAAAATCGCGCCAAAGCGATTGGGATGCTTCGACTTTGACGTTGGTGAACTTCGAACTTGCACCTGGAAATCCGCTAAAAACGGCATCAAAATAGGAATCCGAAACTTCGACCGCAAGCTGAGTACCCGTTCGAAACCCTGATCTTGCACCCAAACTGTTTCCACCTTGAATGGTGCGTGTAGCGCCAAAGGGGGAAATGGGTTGGTTGCGGTTCACTTCACGCGAAGTCCCTAGCAAAACAACAGTGTCGATGGGCGCTTTTGATTCGTATTCCGAAGACGGAATCGACGCAGCCCGTGCCGCAACCGTCTTGAAAGAATCGGAAGCGCCGATGGCCCGCGAAAGAACCAAGGGTAGGGTGATCTTCTTTTCAGGGAAAGATTCCAAAAGCTTCTGGGCGTCTGCCGGAAGCGAAGCTGCATGGCTTTGTGCCACTGCCACGAAAATGAATGCCAAACAAAGGTGGATGCGCATCGTGTTAGATTCCGAATCGGGGATTTCCTGGGGCTTGCTTTCGCATTTTGCTGACGTATAAACAAGGGCACAGGTCAAAATGGCGATTTTTCGAGAACTTACGGTACTTTCAGACACACCCGCGTCAGACCGCCCGCTTTCCCCGTCGAAGGCCCGCCAGATATTGCAGTCGAAGAAACCGGAATGGCTGAAGATTCGACCTCCGGCGGGTGCAAACTATACGGAAATCAAAAAGCTTTTAAGGGACCGAAACCTTCACACCGTTTGTGAAGAAGCCCATTGCCCGAACGTCGCCGAATGCTGGTCGGGCGGCACGGCCACATTCATGTTGGGTGGGGATACCTGCACGCGCGCTTGCCGGTTTTGCGCCATTAAGACAGCGCGTATTCCGCCGCCTTTGGATCCGGATGAACCCAAGAAGATTGCAGAAAGTGTCGCGACCCTGGGTCTGCACTATGTCGTTCTGACGTCAGTTGACCGCGATGACCTGGAAGACGGCGGTGCGTCCCACTTTGCCGAAACGATCAAAGGGTTGAAGCGTTTAAATCCCAAGCTGATTGTCGAAGCCCTGGTGCCCGATTTTCGAGGGGACATGAAAGCCGTTGAAACGATCGTAGAAAGTGGCCTGGACGTTTACGCTCACAATATTGAAACGGTGAAAAGGTTGCAGTACCGGGTTCGCGATCCGCGTGCGGGCTATGAACAATCGCTAAAAACTTTGCTTCACGCCAAACGTCACGCCCAAAGTATCGGGCATGAAATGTTCACCAAAAGCGCAATCATGATGGGATTGGGCGAAACGGATTCGGAAGTTCACGAAGCGTTTGACGACCTTCGCACTTATGAAGTCGACGTCTTGACCTTGGGCCAGTACCTGCGTCCGTCGCTTTCGCATCTTCCGGTCGAACGCTATCCAACGCCCGAAGAATTCGCGGCCTATGGAAGCGTCGCTGAATCCAAAGGATTCCTTTACGTCGCGTCGGGCCCATTGGTTCGTTCCAGTTTCCGTGCCGGAGAATTTTTCATTCAAGGCGTGATCGAAAAGAAAAGATCCAAGAAGTATTCCGCAATTCATTCAAACAACGAAGTGACTGATCAAAACAAGGAGCAAAAATGGACCTGAAACTACCCGAACTTGGAGAAGGTGTTCACGAAGGTGAATTGGTTAAGTGGAAGGTCAAAGTGGGCGACATGGTTAAAGACGACCAGGTCGTTTGCGAAATCATGACGGATAAAGCAACCGTCGAACTTCCTGCCCCGTTCAGCGGAAAAGTGACCGCATTGAACGCAAAAGAAGGTGAAGTGATTCACGTCGGACAAGTCATTCTGAATTACGACGCCGGCGGGGCTTCGACTTCGAAATCATCCAGCGCACCAGCGGCTTCGGCCGCATCGGCGCCAAGCAAGCCTGCCCCATCGGCGCCCGCGCCTTCGATGGCTGCGGCACCTGCTTCGGGCGGCGGCGCTTTTGTCGCTTCAACGGGCGCGGCGGTCATGGATTCCGTGATGGCGGCACCGTCGACTCGTCGCTTTGCGCGCGAATCGGGCGTGGCTTTGAATCAGGTCCCGGCTAGCGGTCCAGCTGGACGCGTGATGCGTGAAGATGTTGAACGTTTCATTTCCGGCGGCGGCAAAGGCAAAAGTGGTGTTGGTGCAACGGCAGCTGCCGCCCCGGTATTTGCCCGCCAAACCGTGCTTCCCGTGGGAACGCCCACAGGCGACGAGCACGTCGCATTCAAAGGTCTTCGTAAGAAGATCAGCGAAAAAATGCGCCTATCCAAGGACAAGGCCGCTCATTTCACTTACGTAGAAGAAGCGGATGCGACCCAGTTGGTCGCCCTTCGCGAAGCGGCGAAGGAAATCGGCGCTAAACAAGGGATCAAGGTCACCTACCTTCCGATTGTGATGAAGGCGATGGTCGCGGCACTTCGCAAGTACCCGATTTTGAATTCGTCCTTGGATGAAGAAAAAAACGAAATCATCATCAAGCATTACTTCAACATCGGTCTTTCGATTCAAACCGACGATGGTCTAACGGCCCCCGTGGTGAAGAACGTCGAACAAAAATCGATTCTTGAACTGGCGTATGAAATCCAGGGTCTGGTCGATCGGGCTCGGCACAAGAAGCTGACCTTGGAAGATTTCCAAGGTGGAACGATCACTTTGACCAACGCAGGTTCGATCGGTGGGTTGTTCGCAACCCCAGTGATCAATTACCCAGAAGTCGCGATCTTGGGCTTTAACAAGATCTTCCGTAAACCCGTGGTCGTGAACCACGGCGGGCGTGAAGAAGTCGCGATCCGGGATTGGACGTATTTTTCGATTTCCTTGGATCACCGGATTGTGGATGGCGCCGTGGGCGCGGAATTCATGAAAGAATTCATCCGTTACATTGAAAACCCAGGATTGTTGGTGATTTCATGATCAGCACAGAAGTCGTAGTCTTAGGTTCAGGGCCTGCCGGATACGTTTGCGCGATTCGTCTGGCGCAGCTTGGGAAGAAAGTCACCGTCGTTGATCGCGCCGAAATCGGGGGCGTTTGCTTGAATCGCGGATGCATTCCTTCAAAAGCACTGATCCACGCAGGAACCACCTTTGAAAAGGCCAACCACGCCGCCGACATCGGAATCGAAATCAAAGGTGCTTCCGTGAATCTTCCGAAGCTGATGACTTGGAAAGAATCCGTCGTAAAGAAACTGACGACCGGGGTTTCGGGGTTGCTTAAGGCGAACGGCTGCCAAGTCGTTGCCGGCGACGCGAAATTCACGTCAGCAACTTCGATGGAAGTCAAAACCGCAGGCGGAACCGAAACCATTCAGTTCAAGCAGTGCGTGATCGCGACGGGTTCGCGCCCATCCACGCTTCCAGGTTTCACGGTTGATCAGAAAAAGATCTGGGACAGCACAGGTGCTCTTTCCCAACAGACTTTGCCTGAAAAACTTCTTTGCATTGGGGGCGGGTACATCGGTCTAGAGCTGGGAACCTTCTACGCAAAAGTCGGAACCCAGGTCACGGTCGTTGAAGCCGGTCCAGGGTTGCTGGGCGGCGTCGACCCTGAATTGACCCGTGTCGTGGCACGTAACCTGACCAAGCGCGGGGTCAATGTTCAGACTTCGACTTTCGTCAAAGGCTGCAAGGTCACGGCAAAAGGGGTGGACGTCACGGTCGCCGAAGGAAGCCCAACCGGAACTGAAAAGACCATTTCGGTGGACGCGGTTCTGGTTACCATTGGCCGCACGCCGAATTCGGACGGACTGGGCTTAGAAAAGACCGGTGTGAAGCTGGATTCCAAGGGCTTCATTTTGGTCGATGCTCAACGTCGCACGAACGTTCCAAACTTGTACGCGATTGGCGATATTGCCGGTCAGCCACTTTTGGCCCATAAAGGTTCAAAAGAAGGATTGGTCGCCGCTGAAGCCATCGCTGGCAAAAAAGTCGCTTACGAAGTTCAGGCGATGCCTGCCGTAATTTTCACCGATCCTGAAATCGCCACTGTGGGTTTGACGGAAGCCGAAGCGAAAGCGAAGGGCTATAACGCGCAGATTGGGCAGTTCCCATTTGTCGCTAACGGCCGCGCGCTTTCAGTCGCGGATTCCGACGGAATGGTGAAGATGATTGGCGACGCAAAATCGGGGCGCTTGCTAGGCGTTCACATCGTGGGTCCTGAAGCGTCCAACCTGATTTCAGAAGCCGCATTGGCCATTGAAATGGGAGCGCGGGTTGAAGACCTGGCCTTGACCGTTCACCCGCATCCGACCCTTCCGGAAGCGATGATGGAAGCGGCAGAAGCAACCTTGGGTCATGCGATCCATATTTTCCAAAAGAAAGCGACATCGCCAGGTGCAACAGCCCGAGTCTGATTTTTCGCCCGCGCTTGTCGGGCCGACACCGATTGCAGATCCCCAGGCGTCGCCTGTGGGTCAGACGTTGCACGCGGGATCTGTGGCGCTGCTTTCGATCCCAGGGGTTTCGCGCTACCGAGAAATCTTGGATCTTCAGCACCGTTTGGTCGAAAGGCGACTTGCTGGCGAAATCGGAGACACGGTCTTGATGGTCGAACACCATCCGGTTGTCACCCGTGGTCGTGGCCTTCAGTTTACCGGTGTTGCCCGCGAACGTTCGATCCCCATGGCGCCACTGCCGGCGGGGGTCGATTTTCACGAAATCGAACGGGGCGGGGACCTGACTTACCACGGTCCGGGGCAGCTGGTGATCTATCCGATCATTCATTTGGAAGGCCGTGATGTGGGCGCCTACATTCGCCGTCTGGAAGCAGCTGTGATTCAGACCCTTCGGGATTTTGGTTTGGAAACTTCCACCCGAACGAATGCGACGGGGGTCTGGACAGCGGACGAAAGAAAAATTGCGTCTGTAGGAATCGCAGTCCGTCGATGGGTGACCTTTCACGGAATTGGCCTGAATGTCGTGAACGATCTGTCGGCATTTCAAATGATTTCACCTTGCGGATTTTCCCCTGAAGTCATGACCAGCTTGAAAGTGCAGGGGTCAGACTGGGAAGGTTTGAATCCTACGAATTGGTCCACGCTTCGTTCTCAGATTGAAGCATCCTTTATGGATGCTTGGAACAAGACAACCCCGGGGGGTTGGCTCGAATCATGACGATTCCTTTTCTGGCATTCCTGACCTGGTCGACTTCCTTGTTGTCTGGGATTTTTGGAATGGCCGGCGGAATTGTTCTGATGGGTTTTTTGACCCAAGGTTTTTCACCCGTTCAGGCCATATTGCTTCATGGAATCATTCAGGGCTTTGCGAATTTTCACCGCAGCTATGAATTTCGCCACGGGATTGATTGGAAGGGCGTGGGTCGCTATGCGTTCGGTGCGGCAACCGCGTACTTCATCATGCGTTGGGTTTCGTTTGTTCCTGACAAAAAACTTTTGTACCTGATTCTGGGTTTCGTCGCGCTTGCAGGTGCTTGGGATTTTTTCCCAAAGATGCTTGGCTTTGAACGACCGTTTGGCGCTGTTCTTTGCGGCCTTTTCGTTAGCCTGTTTCAGCTTTTAGCGGGTGTTGCGGGACCGCTTCTGGATCTTTTTTTTCGGGATCGAAAGATTCCCAAGGAAAAGGTCGTGGGAACGAAATCGGCAACCCAAGTGATCAGCCATGGCTTGAAAGTCGGGTTGATGGTCGAATTTTCCTATCGAGGAATTTCGGGCGCGTCCGATATTCTGCCCTTAGACGGAAATTTCATCGGGCTAGCGATCGCGCTTTTAGCAAGCGCTCTTGGAACCTGGATGGGAAAGCAGGTCCTGATTCGAATGAAGCAGGAAGTTTTTTACGCATGGACGGGACGAATTTTGGCTGTGATCGGTGTTTTCTACATTGGCAAGGCAACCTTATTGTATCGCGAGGCAATGAATGGACTTTTTTGAAGCGGTGGCCAGACGTCGAAGTATTCGAAAATTTACGGACGAAGTCGTACCGGAATCGGTCATTGAAAAGGCGCTCGAAGCAGCGGTTTTGGCGCCAAATTCCAGCAATGTTCAGACTTGGGATTTTTACTGGGTTCAGACGCCGGAAAAAAAAGCAAGGCTTGTCGAAGCTTGCTTAGGCCAATCGGCCGCTCGAACCGCGAATCAGTTGGTCGTCGTTGTTGCAGACCCAAAAAAGTGGAAGCGATCCAAGCCCGCGCTGGTCGAATGGGTCAAGAAGGCGAATGCTCCAAAGCCCGTCCATCTTTATTACGAAAAGCTGATTCCGGTGACTTACACATGGGGACCGCTGAACAGTTTTGGACTATTCAAGGCCGTCGCCGCATTCTTCACAGGAATCTTTCGTCCCATTTTGCGGGGACCTTTCTTCAAGCGCGACCTTCAAGAAGTGGCGATCAAGTCAGCGGCACTAGCGGCAGAAAATTTCGTGCTGGCCGTTTCCGCGCAGGGTTATTCGACCTGCATGATGGAAGGGCATGACGAAAATCGGGTCAAAAAACTTTTAGGATTGCCCAGTTCGGCAAGGGTCACCATGGTCATTGGGATTGGTCGTGCCCACGAACGCGGGACTTGGGGACCACAGATGCGCCTTCCAAATGATCAGGTGATTCATCGGGTCTAGATTTCTAGTAAAAGTAACTGTAGCCGACGAAACCTAAGTTCATGAATCTTTGAAAACGATTCGAAAGACTCGAAAATTTCCATTCCTGAACGGAATGGTTCAAGCCCGCCCGGATTTGGTGGGCTCCAAACTGGTAGCCGACGAAAAATTCTGAAACCAAACTGCCTCGATCGTTCTTTCCCCCTAAAAGTAAGTTCAATTTTTGGGGGGATGCGCCTTGGCGTTCCGATGCGAAAGACGCGCCAAAGAAATCAATGTTTAGGCCCAGTACCCAATTTGAAAAAAATGTCTTTTCAGCCTGAAAGGCCAAGTTCAAGGTCCAAAGGCCTGCTTCGTCTAAGCTGATTTGGGGTGAAGGATAGGTCCCTAACTTTCCGCCTTGAAACGTACCGACGCGTAAGCCTAGGTAAGTGTCGACCCCAAGAAAATTTGCGACGGGAAAGAAGTTTCGAACGGTCAAATTGGAACCCGGAGCAGACCCCAGGGCAAACGATGCACCGAGCTGTTTTTGCGATGCGAAGGAAGAAACTGAAATCAAAAAAGCGAGAACTACCGTCGGAATCGGGAAAAACATGAATCGAAGTTTCATGGCTTGACCTGAATTTCGACTTCAGCCGTGTCAGCGGTTGAAATGAATAGAAAACCTTTGACCTGAATCCCAAAGTCTTTCAGGTGAATTTGGGTGCTTAGACGAACGTAGCCGTCATGAATTTCAAACGGTATCCGAGAAACCTTTTTCGAAACGCCATGAATCGTCCACGTCCCGTCGGCAAGGTACCTGCCTGATTCTTTCGCGGGTGAAACTTGATCTAAGGAAAATACAATTTCCGGATAAGCAATCGAATCGGGGCCTTCTTTTGGCAATTGATCGTCGCTTGTACAAACATGAGATTTTGGAAACGCGGACTTTGAATAGTCAACGCCCATGGATTCTAAAAAATGGCACTTCAGTTTTCGATCTGAAATTTCAGCGTCTTCCAGTTTGACCTTAAATTGGCCTTTCCAGGTGAACGGATCTTGAGTCCCGGAAATTTGCTTACTGATGGTCGAGAAAGTTCCTTCGTGCGTTCCCAGGGTGTAGCCAATTTTAAATCGAACCCAGGTATTGGAAGAAGCGAAGGATATGTTCGCTAAATACATGAAAGCGATAGGGGTGATCGCAAAACGGAAATTCGACATATCGGGAAAGTGAAGCGCATGGGTGCCCTGAAGTCAAGGCGGCGGGCCATGACCAAAGTAAAATGTGATAATCACTTGCGTAGGCGCCGATAGAAATTCTAGACTGCGCCCATGATGCAAAGTTCGAATTCTGTTTTGTCTGCTGAAGCAAAGAAGGCACTGGCGCGACTTGAAGAAGGAAATCGACGTTTCGTTTCCGACCTTCGGTCCGTCGAATCGATGATCAGTCGCGCGAAGATGGCCGAACTGGCTGAAAAAGGGCAGTTTCCGTTTGCCATCGTTTTGACCTGTTCCGATTCAAGAAGTCCGGTGGAATTGATTTTTGACCAAGGTGTTGGCGAACTTTTCGTGGTTCGTGTTGCTGGCAATGTCGTGGCCCCAAGTTTGATCGCCAGCATCGAGTTCGCAGCCACGCAGTTTGGTTCATGTTTAGTCCTAGTTTTGGGACACACCAAGTGCGGTGCGATCGGTGCTGCAATTCAGAACGTGAAGAACCCCGGAGTACCGCTACCTTCCGTGAACCTAGAAGACCTGCTTCAACGTATTCGCCCTTCCGTTCGCGATTCAAACGGCAACGTGATCGCCGATATGGGGATCGCTATTGCGAATAACGTCAGAAACAGCATTGCGACGCTTCGCAGCCAAAGTCAGATTTTGACAAAATTGGAATCAGAAGGAAAAATCGGTTTTGTCGGGGGCGTGCTTGATATTTCCAATGGAAAAGTCGATTTTATTTGATCGGCATACAGGGGCAAAAATCTAAGTGTATCGTCTGGATCGAAAAGAATTTCTTGAGCCTGAGAAAATCGCACTTTGGACTTTGCTGGGCTTCCAGGCGGGCTTTATCAACGCCTTCGGCTTTTTCGCATCTGGACGCTACGTTTCGCACGTGACGGGTGTCGGTACTCAGATCGGTGCGGCGCTTGCCGCACATCATGAAGAATTCGCTTACGAACTTTTAGGTTTCCCACTTTTCTTTATCAGCGGCGCTGCCTTGAACGGCGTTTTGACCATCGCAAGGATCGAGAAAAAGCAAAGGCCGCACTTTGACTGGGTACTGGCTTTGATCGCGATTCTTTTGGGCGCCGTTGTATTGGGCGGCAACGAAGGATTTTTTGGCCAGTTCGGCGAGGAATTAGTAGGCGTCCGTGATTTTGCGCTTCTGTTTTTGCTGACGTTCATCTGCGGATTGCAAAACGGTTGCTTCGCCGTAATGACCAAGGGGCAGATTCGAACGACCCACCTGACGGGAATCAGCACAGATATCGGAACCGACGCTGCAAGGCTATGGTTTGGGAAACTGGACCGTCAAGAACTTAAGTTAACCCGTAAGACCAATTTTTCCAGGGTAATGACCTTTCTGGGCTTCACGATGGGGTCGATTATTTCCGCCCGATTCGGCGTGAAATTTCAGTTTGTAGCGATGCTTGTTCCGCTGGCGTCGTCGATTTTGGTTTTTCTTTGGGTCAGGAAAATCAGTCTGTACCTAGACCAGCGGGGGTATTAAAAAAGCCCCAAGTTCCTTTGTCCCATCCATTGGATGAACAGCGCGAAAGTAATCGAATTTTTTAGGTGACTTGAATCATAGGTTCCTGCGCCCAGGGTTGTGTTCCATTTTCCAGAAAAGCGCGAAACATTGACCATCAACGTTCGGTTCTGTGCGCCCGCATCGCCCGCATTTTGAAACTGCTGTCGATTCCAACTGGTCGTAACGGTCCAAGTCGGGTCGATCGTGTATCCAAGCATGACGGAAGTCGATTGAAGCCGATCTTGGGCGGCGGAACTGAAAAGCGAACTGGTTTCTTCCAAGAAAGGTCGTGAATCGGTTGAATTGTTGATCTGGTCCACGCGGGCTTGAAGAAGCACAAAGGCTCCCAATGCGCCGGCAAGGAATTGCCCCCGAACATAAGATCGCGAAAGGCCACCTTTGCACTGTTCGATGATGCAATCATAGTTCGGGTTTTTTGAAAGCCGATGATGGACGCCGTATCCGGCAGCTAGGCCCAGAATTGAAATCGGAAAGAACTGAACTTCGGCAAAGGCGCGATTGGAAATTCCAATCGTTTGCACATTTCCCAAAACGCGAACGAAACCAAATTTCCAGTCCCCCAATTTTTTGGCCGGGCCGTTTTCGGGCAGCCATTCCATGGGGTTTGGCCCCCAAAGCAGCTTTCCGTACCCGACAGTTCCAAAAAAGGTTGCGCCCAGCGGGTAGCTGATGCCACCAAATCCAACCTGATAGTCCAATTGGGTCGTAGCGTGGGCAGCTGGGGCCAATGCCAAGCCGGCAACCAGAAATAGAACATTTCGAATGGGATTCATCTTTTGACTGAACCCAATCCTCCAAGAAGGTGCAACAGTTCTTTTCGGGTGGTGGCGTCCGTTCGGAATACGCCCAGCATCGAACTGGTGATGGTGTAGCTATTTTGTTTTTCAACGCCACGCATCATCATGCATAGGTGGACGGCTTCGATGATGACGGCGACTCCCATGGCTCCTAAACGTTCCATCAAAGTTTCTGAAATCTGGGCAGTCAGTCGTTCTTGAACCTGAAGCCGGCGCGCAAAAGCGTCCACGATTCGGGGAATTTTGGATAACCCAATGATCTTTCCGTTGGGGATATAGGCCACGTGGGCTTTTCCCCAGAAAGGCAGCATGTGGTGTTCGCACATGGAAAAAAGTTCGATATCGCGAACGATGACTAGGTCACTGCTTTCTGCCTTGAAAAGCGCCTTTCCGATGATTTGGTCAACATCGGTACGGTAGCCGGACGTCAGAAACTGCATGGCCTTGGCCACGCGTCGTGGGGTGTCTTTTAAGCCTTCGCGGGTCGTATCTTCACCCAGCAAACGGATATTGGCCGCCGTATGGTTCATGATTGCTTCCAGATCCTTGCCTGAAAGCGGTGGGGGCGGGAAATCCAGGGTCGGTCCTTGCGGTCGTTTGCCTTTTTTCATAGACCTTTCTATACCCCATGGGAGACGAATCTACAGACGAAACTGTGATCATCTGCTTTTGCTACAACGTCCGCAAAAAGCAGATTCTAGAGGCGATCGCCCAGGGGGCGACGACTTTGGAAAAGATTCAAGACACCCTTTGCGCGTCAACGGGATGCGGGGGATGTGAAATGGACGTTCGAGAAATTTTAGCCCAGGACAAAAGCCTGGAAAAGAAATGAGAGGCCCCAAATGCCCGCTAATTCTATGCATGAAGAAGTTTTGAACGCCCTTCGTAAAGTCGAAGATCCTGATCTGAAGCGCGACCTGGTCAGCTTGAACATGATTCAGGATCTGGAAATTCTAAATGGTCAGGTCAAACTTCGCGTGGTTCTGACAACACCGGCGTGCCCGATGAAAGCCAAGATCGAAGCTGACGTAAAAGCGGCCGTCTTGTCCGTTGAAGGAATCCAAAACGTCGAAGTAAAAATGGATTCCAGGCCGCGTGGATCCACGATTCAAGGATCAAATTCAATTCCCGGTGTCAGCCACATCATCGCCGTCAGCAGCGGCAAGGGCGGCGTGGGAAAAAGCACCGTCGCAGTGAACCTGGCCGTGTCGCTTGCGCGCGCAGGCGCGAAGGTCGGCATCTTGGATGCAGACGTTTATGGCCCGAACATTCCGACGATGATGGGAGTAACCGAAGGTCCCCAAATCGAAAATCATCCTACAAAGGGCGAATTATTTTTGCCGCCCACTTCACACGGCGTGAAAGTCATGTCGATGGGCTTTTTGATTCAAGGCGATCAGCCCTTGGTTTGGCGCGGGCCGATGCTTCACAACGTGGTCAGCCAGTTCTGCCACAAGGTGAATTGGGGAGAATTGGACTATTTGGTCGTCGATATGCCTCCGGGCACGGGTGACGTTCAACTAAGCCTGGCGCAGCTGGTCCCAGTCACTGGAGCCGTTTTGGTTTCGACACCCCAAGAAGTGTCGATGCAGGACGTTCGCAAGGCGTACCACATGTTTGAAAAAGTCCGCGTGCCGGTCATGGGATTTGTTGAAAACATGTCTTACTTTCAAGCGCCCGGATCCACGGAAAAACATTACATCTTTGGAAAAGAAGGCGGACAGATCTTGGCCAAGAAATTCGGCGTGGATCTATTGGCTCAGATTCCGATTGAACAAACCGTTCGCGAAGGCGGCGACGAAGGTCGTCCGATTTCGGTTTCGCAAACGTCGTCAGATATCGCGACGAAGTTTGCGGATCTGGCCGGTCAGGTCGTTCGTAAAGTTTCGGTTCTAGCCAACCAGGCGATCGATCCTTCGCAGATCGTTCAAATTGGAAAGTTCTAGATTTTCGATTTTCGAATCAGGCGGCGTCTCGTTCTAGCTTCGTATCGGTTCGGTAGCGGGGTAGAACCACAATGAAACGCGTGTTTTCGCACTGATTATCAATCAAAAGCTGGCCGTTGTGGGCTTCGACGATTCCTTTGGCGATCGACAAACCTAGGCCTGTGCCGCGGTTGGTGTCCTTGGTCGTGAAAAAAGGTTCCATGATCTTTTCTTGGATTGCGCGCGGGATTCCTTTTCCAGAATCCGTCACCGAAAGGTGCATTTCGTCTTCGGTGACCTTCAGATCCACCTGGATCCATCGGTCGTCCAGCGTTTCAGTCGCATCGTGCGCATTGTTCAAAAGGTTCAAAAGAATTTGCCCAATTTGAACCGGACGGCAGTCAACCGTCCACCGTTCGTCGACATTTTCCGGCAAGCGAAGATCAATCCCATGTCCCTGAATTCTGGCCTGACAAAACGAAAGGGTGTCATCCAAGATGTCGCAGACTTTCGCGCGAATGACAGGGTCTTTTTCGCTGTCACGCGCAAATGCGCGAAGCCCCTTGATGATCAAACTGATCCGATTTCCCGTTTGCCGAATCGATTCAGCGAAGGTCCGAATCTTTGCGGGATCGATGCGGCCTTCATCCAACCAATTCTGAATCTGCTGGGCGCGTCCGATGATCACGGTCAGCGGGTTATTGATTTCATGGGCAATGCCGCCTGCCATTTCACCTAAAGATGCCAAGCGAGCAGCCGCTTGATTGACGACGCGTTCGTGTTCCAGTTCTTCCCGGTTTTTTCTGGATTCGTCGATATCCAGCGAAAGAAGGATTGCTCCGTTCATGGGAAAGTTCAGCCGGCGAAAGGTGATCAAGTGCCAACGGTTGCCGAATTCAGGGCCCAGCTGAATTTCGGTCGATGTTGTGTCCCGCGACGACCAAAGAAAGGATTGAACCGCAGATGCAAGCGTGGACCCCGGAAAGACTTCTCCGACCGGAAGATTGTGCCAGGACTTTCCGATAATCTGACTTTGCATGTTGTGATTCACTGAAACGATTTTGGAATCGGCCGAAAAAATCGCGACGTAACCGGGAACCGTATTCATGAAGACCTGCGAACGGTTCACTTCTTCCATTGCCATGAATCGATTGACTAATGATTGGCGTAGAACTTTGTTCTGAAAATACCCCTGATACGACATGATTGCGCTGTAGACCGCGATCAATCCCGCCAGGACCCAATAGGGGGCTTCGGTTCTAAAAAGAAGGGGTGTGATCGAACAGACGGCCAGGCCCACCTGAAACAAAAGCAGGCCGATCAGATTTCCGGCCATCGCCGTAGTCGCTGTAGCGCCGATTGCGGCACCGCAAACCAAAACCAATGTCGTGTGCGGATCCGAAATTCCCAAAACGATGCAATGAGCAGCTGCCAGATTTCCCCAAGCCATGGCCGTTGCAAATGCCAGGGTCGAAAGAATCTGGATCAAACCTCGATCGGTCGACTGTGAAGCCCGCGAAATGAAGAAGATCAGAACAGTCCTAAGGAACGAAAAAAACCCCACGGCAATCGCCGAAAAGCGCACATAATTGCTGTCCAGCGCTTCTTTTGGGCAAAGAAGTAGGATCAGTAAAAGCGGCGCAAAGTGAAGCGGTCCAACCCAGCGGGTGCGCTTTAGGAATTCACGACCCATCTGGGTTTCAACCCAGTCAAAGGTGCGGCGGATCCTTTCAGAATTGGTGATTCGAGCAGTACCTGGCATCGAGTATTGGCCTTCAGGTACGTTTCGGCATTTTTAGGACAGAAATCGAGGGTCTTAATACTTAAAAAAACCAGTTATTTCAGTGGTTTGTCGCTTATTCGTTGCCAATGGCTTCGACGGGGCAAGCTTCCATGGCAGCCTTGCTTCGCGCTTCTTCTTCTGGGGTTTCAGGCTGCTTATAAACGTAGCTGTAACCGTGCTCGTCGTTACGGGTGAAGTTATCGGGTGCTTCCGTTCGGCACGCATCGCAATCGATGCACTGATCATCTACAAAGTAACGCCCGGCGACGTTGTCGCCCCATTTTTTGCTTTTATCCGCCATAACGCGGTCTTGCTTATCAGGTTGGCTGGGCGGGGTCCAGACTAGAAATAGGCCAGAATTGGCTTTAGTCTTGATGGGATGGAGCATTTTAAGATCATCGTCAGCGACTGCCACCTTTCGGCAGGCCGGGTTTTCGAGGGGCGGCAGAACCCCCACGAGGACTTTCATTTCGACGAAGAAATGAGTGATCTTTTCGAGCATTTTTCGACCGGACGGTACGGCGCAAAGCCTGACGGGACGCCCGTACCAGTCGAATTGATTATCAACGGAGACTTTCTGGATCCGTTGAATGTTCCGGTGGACGGAGAATTCGAAGACGCGGTCACCGAAGCCCTTTCGTTGAAAAAAGTGAAAGCGATTTTGGCAGCGCACCCCAGGGTCAGCGCTGCGATTCGAAGATTTGCTGCTTTACCTGGAAAAACAGTCACTTACTTGGTGGGGAACCACGACGCCGATCTTTTCTTTCCGCGCGTTCGCGAAGAAATCACCCGCGCTTGGGACCCCGAAGGGCGCTACCCAAGCCCCAAGGTGAAACTTGAAGTCGAAAAGGATCGCCTGACTTATCCCGAAGGGGTCGAAATCCGGCACGGAAACCAGCTAGAAGCCGGAAGTCACCTGAACTTTGAAAAGCCGGTTTTGACGGATTTCTTGGATGAACCGGTTTTGAACCTGCCTTGGTCCAGCATTTACGTTTTGAAAATCATCAACCGCATGAAGTGGGAACGCGAATACATCGACAAGATTCGCCCCGTGAAGGTCTATGTCTTTGTGGGCCTTCTTTTCGATACCTGGTTCACGCTGCGCTTTGTGTTTTTGTCCGCATTTTACTTTATCAAAACGCGTTTTTCGTTCAGCCCGACCAAGCGATCCAGTTGGCAAACAACCCGAAACATTTTGAAGCAAGAAAGCCGTCTTTTCTTGGACCTTGAAGATGAAGCTCGCCAGATCTTGGACGAAAGGTCGGATCTGAAGACGATTATTTTCGGGCACACGCACAGGCCCATGAACAAGCTTTACGCCGATGGTAAGCAGTACATCAACACCGGCACTTGGACCAAAATGGTTCACCTGGATTTCCGTGGAATCGGGCACCAAGTCCGCCGCACTTTCGCGTTCCTCCACTTTTTTGACGGCCAAGCAAGGTGCGAACTTCGTCAGTGGGTAGGGGAACATTCCCCTCACGCGCATTTTGATGTTTAGCGGTTACGGATTTGGCTTCAAAGAATACGTCGACGAGGACTGGAAGCGGCTTGGTTCGATCTGATGCTGACACACAAAATCCTTGTGACTCAATTGCTTGACTTCATTTGATCGATAGTAAGGGTTCTTGATCAGAACCCCTTTGACGACCCTCCCTTGGATCTTGAAGTAACAGGGGGTCGGTTCTTTATCTTTTTCCTGCGCAAAGATCGAATTCGGCGGGTCCAGCCCCACAAGCAGAACTAAAGCCCTCGTCCAAAGAATGAGTGTCGTTTTCACAATATATGCCTCTGGAATCATCTTATCCGAGGACGAAAGTTTTCGTCGACTTGTGTCTTTTTTGACCCCTTCCCATTAAGGAATGGAGTGTCATCGTCGATAAGACGTTGATGTCCGTTTCCACACGCGCGCTTCAATCCTTTCTGGTCGATTCCTTCAAGCTTCTGGCGCAAGCCTATGAAATCCTGACGGCCACCGAAAAAGCGTGGGCGGATGGTGTTGCCGTCGACCCCGAAGAAATCCGAAAGTTCTTTCACCGCGTGCACACTTTGAAAGGCACTTCGACCATGATCCCGGGTGGGGATTTCATCGTGTCGGCACTGACGACCCTTGAAGATCAGGTGTTTTCACGTCCATTTGCGGAAGTTGCCGCGGATTGGTCCTGGATTCCATTTGCGAAAAAGCGCCTGGAACTTTCCAAGCGTGCATTGATCGCTTTGAAGGAAAGAATGGTCACCACGCCGACGCCCATGGTTCCGCAAGACTATGGCATTGTGGCGAAGGTCGTTCTTTCAGACGAATCGTTCTTGGTTTGGTTTCCAAATTCCAGCCTGACCCGTGTGATCAGCCCCGAAGAAATTCAGGGGCAAGAAAAGCTATGCCTTTCAGGTGAATGGGTTCCGGTTCTGGGCCGCTCAAGCAGTCCTGAAACCTTTCGAATTCCATTCGGTCTAGGCGTTCGTTTCGAAGGTCGACAACTGGTCTTGGCTGTCCAAGAATTTGTTCAACTGACCGGATGGCGCGAAGCATCGCAAGTCGGCGCACGCGAAGGGATTTCGTTTCTGATGCACTACGCCAATCGAAACCAAAAGCAGCCTAGCGAAGCGGCTTAGGACGGTTTATAAATAGATTCATGACGCAACCTCATGGATCTTCTGCACCCAAATCCAATCGCATTGCAATTGTCGGCGGCGGTCTTGCCGGACTGATGACGACGATCCGAGCCTGCGAGGCCGGAATGGAAGTCGATCTTTTTTCGGTCGTTCCTGTGAAACGTTCACACAGTGTTTGCGCACAAGGCGGAATCAACGGCGCCGTGAACACCAAGGGCGAAGGCGACAGCCCTGCAGAACATTTTGACGACACCGTTTACGGCGGTGACTTCTTGGCCAACCAACCGCCGGTTCAGAAGATGACCGACATGGCGCCAGGAATTATTTATCTGATGGATCGCTTGGGTGTTCCGTTCAATCGCACCGCAGAAGGGCTTTTGGATTTCCGTCGTTTCGGCGGAACAAAACACCATCGTACCGCTTTTGCCGGAGCGTCCACAGGTCAGCAACTTTTGTACGCTTTGGATGAACAAGTTCGTCGCTTTGAAGCCGAAGGAAAAGTTCGCAAGTTTGAAACCTGGGAATATCTTCAGACCATCGTCGACGAAGACGGCACTGCTTGCGGAATCGTCGCGACCAACGTTTTTTCGATGGAAGTTCGTTCGTTCCCAGCCGCTGCGGTCGCACTGGCGACGGGCGGCCCCGGAATGCTTTTTGGAAAATCCACGAATTCGATTATCAACACCGGTGCTGCTGCGGCAGTCACGTATCTTCAGGGCGCATCGTACGCCAACGGTGAAATGATTCAGATTCACCCGACCGCGATTCCCGGCCCCGACAAGCTTCGCTTGATGTCGGAATCCGCGCGCGGTGAAGGCGGACGCGTCTGGGTGCCCAAAGACGGAAAGCCTTGGTACTTCCTAGAAGAAATGTATCCGGCGTACGGAAACTTGGTTCCACGCGACATCGCCACCCGCGCGATTCACAAAGTCGTTTACGACATGAACCTGGGCCTAAACGGCGAAGCGGTCGTTTACCTGGATCTTTCGCATATTCCTGCCGACACTCTTCGCAAGAAGTTGGGCGCGATCATGGATATCTATGAAAAGTTCATGGGCGACGATCCAACGAAAGTCCCAATGAAAGTTTTCCCTGCGGTCCACTATTCGATGGGCGGACTATGGGTGGATTACAATCAAATGACGAATATCCCAGGCTTGTTTGCGGTGGGTGAATGCGACTATTCGATTCACGGCGCAAACCGATTGGGCGCGAATTCGCTTCTTTCCTGTATTTATGCGGGAATGGTCGCGGGTCCGCAGATGGCGAAGTTTGCCAAGAACCGCAAGCGCGCCATGGACAAGGTCGCTTCCAGCATTTTCGAAACCGCAGCGAAGGCCCAGATCCAGCAAATCGAATCGGTGAAGAAAATGGATGGAACCGAAAATCCGTACAATTTGGGACGCGAACTGGGCGATTGGATGACCCGAAACGTGACGGTGACCCGTTACAACGACAAGTTGAAGCAGACCGACGACAAGATCCAAGAACTGCAAGCGCGTTGGCACAAGATCGGAATTGCGGACAAGGGCGGTTGGGCGAATCAAGCGGTTCACCAAACCCGTCAGCTTTGGTCGATGCTGCAGCTTGCGCGCGTGGTAACCATCGGCGCACTAAAACGCGATGAAAGTCGAGGAGCCCACTACAAACCCGATTTCCCGAATCGCGACGACGAAAAATTCATGAAGACCACCATGGCGAAGTATCAGGGTAACGGTGCTGCGCCTGGATCGAAGGACGCGGGACAGCCGACTTTCAGTTACGAAGCGGTCGATGTGTCGCTAGTGAAGCCACGGCCCCGGAAGTACGACGTCGATAAACAGAAAAGCTAAGGAAGGCCACCATGAGTGAAAACAAGACGATCGAAATTCAAGTCAAACGCCAAGAAGGCCCCGGAAAGCCATCGCATTGGGAAACCTTCAAGATTCCATACAAGCCGAACATGAACGTGATCGCTTGCCTGATGGAACTTCAGATTTCGCCGGTGAATGCTGAAGGCAAGACGTCAACACCGCCTGCCTGGGAAGCCGCTTGTTTGGAAGAAGTTTGCGGAACCTGTTCCATGATCGTGAACGGCCGCCCCCGCCAGGCGTGTACGGCATTGATCGATAAGCTGGAACAACCCATCCGCCTAGAACCCTTTTCGAAATTTCCAATCGTTCGCGATTTGATTACGGATCGCACGCGGATGTTTGATCACTTGAAGCAAGTGAAAGCCTGGATCAACATCGACGGAACACACGATCTGGGTCCTGGACCCAAGTATTCGCAAGAACTGGCGCTGTCGCGCTACAAGATGTCTGAATGCATGACCTGCGGATGCTGTTTGGAAGCTTGTCCGAATTACGGTCCGCAGTCGAAGTTCATCGGACCGCAAGCGATCAACCAAGTCCGTCTTTTCAACGATCACCCCAGCGGCGAAATGAACGCTTCCGAACGTCTGGAAGCCGTCATGGGCGAAGGCGGCGTGAACGATTGCGGCGATGCCCAGAACTGCGTGAAGGCTTGCCCCAAGCAGATCCCGCTTACGGAATCAATTGCGACCATCAGCCGCGATACAACCCGCTTGGCATTCAAAAAGCTTTTCGGATAGGGCACTTACGGCAGTTACAAACGGTTACAAAGATTTACCTGGCTGAAAAGACCCAGCGCCTGCGGAGTCGTATTCTGGGAATACGAAAGAAGGAAACAATCTATGAAAACTCCGTATCACGCATTTAGGAAACTGGGCTTTGTCGTTCTAGGAATTGCGACCCTGGGGATCGCGCCACTGGCATTCAGTGGGTGCCGCCACCATCGTTCACCCGAACATCGGGCTGAATGGGTCGTTAAAAAAATCAAAGGTGAATTGGATCTGACTGAAGTTCAGGTCGCCAAGTTGAATTCGATCAAGGATGAATTCTTGGCTGAACGCAAAGCGCACGATTCCAAGCGTCGCCTGGCCATGGACGAATTCTTGAAACAGGTTCGTAGTGACAAGATGGACACTGCAAAAATTCAAGGGTTGATCGACGAAAGACGAACCCACATGGATCAGGTGGGTCCTAAGATCGTCGCAAGAATTGCAGAATTTCATGCGATGCTGACCCCCGAGCAACGCAATAAGGCGGCTGACAAACTTCAGAAGTTTGCAGATCGATTCAACGACTAAATCGTATGCGATCGATCTGGATCATTGAAGACGACGCAAAGATTGGGAAGCTTTTGTCGACCTATCTTTCCGGCTTCGGATTTCAGATTCAGCTTCGTACGGGGGTTTCCCCGGAATCTTGGGCCGCGTTTTTCGATGAATTGAAGAACGCGGCCCCAAGCCTTTTGGTGATCGACATCATGCTACCGGGACTGGACGGACTGGAAATCTGCCGGCGCATTCGAAAAAGTTCCCAGTTCCCCGTGATCTTGCTTACGGCGCGAGGAGAACTTCCCGACCGAGTCGCAGGCCTGGAAGTGGGCGCAGACGACTATCTTTCCAAGCCATTTGAACCCCGCGAATTGGTCGCCCGTATCGAAGCCGTTTTGCGTCGTACTGAAAAATCGGCGTCGGCCGGTGATTCAAGCGGCATCGAAATCATCGGGCCCTTCACATGGTCACGTTCCAAAATGGAAGTCACTTTGAACGGAAAAGCCATCGAACTGACGTCCGGAGAATATGACCTTCTGGCATGCCTGATGTCCGATCCCGGAAAAGTATTTTCGCGCGACGAATTGATGGATCGCTTGAAGGGTCAGGATTTTGAATCCTTTGATCGTTCCATTGATATTGCCGTTTCAAGAATTCGCCAAAAGTTGGGGGATGATCCCAAAACTTCCAAACTGATTAAGACCATTCGAGGGAAGGGCTATGTCCTTCTGAAACCGTGATGAAAGCCCACTTAAATTTTTTCCCAAGAGCATTTCGGCTGGGTCTTTTGTGGAAACTATTCACGGTCTTTCTTCTTGCGGGCCTAGCCGGAGCCTTGGTGATCGGAGCGTATTTTCGCTGGGTTTTTAATCCCGCTTATCATTCCAACAGCCCAGCTGTTCAGAATTTGAATCAGTATGCGGACTACCTTTTGAAGGACATGGGCGAACCCCCGATCCCTGAAAAAGCAAAGCCGCTTGCGCAGAAGCTTTCTTTGGGGATTCGGATTTCCGATTCCAAATCCGATTGGGCCACGGATGATGGCGTTCCTAGTTGGATTGACATTGAAAGCAAAAGCCACTTTCGCCACCATGCGACCGCGTCGGATCGGGGTCCTGTGTTGGTGGGGCGTTACCAACGGTTTCCTTTCGCCATTTTTGAAAGAAACGGACGCAAAGTCTTCATTATGGCCAGGGTTAGAACCCCAATGGAAGACGGTTCAGGGTTTCCTATCGAAGCGGGTGTCTTTCTTTTGGTGGGTCTGCTTTTGGTCTTCTTTGGGTTGTTCTGGTCCGTGCGCAGGATGCTTCGACCGCTGGTCGTCTTAAACGATGCGGTTCACCAGGCCGGGCAGGGGCAGCTAGGCATACGGGTTCCTGTCACAGGTCAGGATGAAATCGGTCGTTTGGGAAATTCATTCAATGAAATGTCCTTGAACCTGAAACGAACTTTGGAATCTCGCGATCAACTTCTTCGCGACGTTTCCCACGAATTACGGACCCCGTTGACCCGGATTCGTCTGGCGACCGAACTTCTCAAGTCAGGTTCCGAGCGGGATTCCATTCAAGAAGATCTTCGGGAACTGGACACCTTGATCGGTCGGGTTCTGGACTATTCAAAGTTTGATGCATCCAAAGCACAGTCCCCGGTCATTGTTCAATCTGACGACGCAGTTCGCGAAGCCTTGAAGTCTTTTTCCGCGACGGAAAAAGCCAAGGTTCAGTTGAAAGTCACCAGCGTTTCTTTCACCTTTCAAGGTGAGGTTTTTTGGTTGGCTCGAGCCTTGCGCAACGTCATTGAAAACGCGCTGAAGTTCAGTCCCGAAGATCGGGCGGTTGAACTTGAAGTCTTTTCCGAAGGGGGCCAGGTGGTTTTCCGGATTGTGGATCAGGGTGAAGGAATTTCGGCAGAAGACCAGAAGAAGATTTTTGATCCGTTCTTTCGTTCAGAACCTTCTCGTAGCAAGAAGATCGATGGCATCGGCTTGGGTCTGAGTCTGACCAAGCGGGTGATTGAAACGGGCGGTGGAAAAATTCAGATCCAAAGCGAAAAAGGCCAGGGGACCCAGGTGCGGATCGATTTTCCGAAGGCGTAAAGTCGACTAGCCCGCAAGAACCGCAGCGATTTGTTCCACGATCAAATCGCATTCTTCGATTCCAATGATTAGGGGCGGAGTAATCCGCATGGTCTGGTCGTGTGTGTCCTTGCAAAGGATTCCGCGAATGGCCAATTTTTCACAAACTGCGCGAGCCGGGCCGTATTCTTTCTTGAATTCAATTCCGATCATCAATCCTTTGCCCCGAACTTCTTGGATTGCGTGGGGTGCCTGAATTTCCCGGATTTTTTCGATCAAGTAGGCGCCCATTTCAGCTGAATTTTCGACCATCTTTTCGTCTTCCAACGCATTTAAGGCGGCCAACCCGATGGCTGCGGCCATGGGGTTTCCTCCAAAGGTGCTTCCGTGATCGCCTGGGTTGAAAACACCCATCACTTCTTTCGATGCCAGTGCAGCCGATACGGGATAGACGCCGCCGCCTAGGGCCTTGCCCAAAATCAGTACATCGGGCTTGGCGTCGTCGTCGTGCTGATAGCAAAAGGTCCGGCCCGTACGCCCAAGGCCCGTTTGAATTTCATCGGCCATCAATAGAACGCCATTCTTTCGGCAAATTTTCGCGGCTTCGGTCAGGAATCCCTGCGGAGGAACGATCACTCCACCTTCGCCTTGAATCGGTTCGTAAAGGAAAGCGACCGTATTTTCGTGAATCGCGGCCTTTAGCGCCTGTAGGTCGCCATACGGAATAACCCTAAAGCCAGGAGTGAAGGGGCCAAAGCCCGCGCGGTACTGGTTTTCGGTCGAAAAGGAAACGATCGTGGTGGTGCGCCCGTGAAAGTTGTTTTCGCACACGATGATTTCGGCACGGTCCTGGACGACTTTCTTTTTCAGGTAACCCCACTTGCGCGCCATTTTGATGGCCGTTTCAACAGCTTCTGCGCCCGTGTTCATCGGTAGCGCCATTTCCATTCCGGCGACCTGGCAAAGTTTTTTTAGAAAGACCCCCATCTGATCGTTGTGAAACGCGCGGGAACTTAGGGTCAGGCGCGAAGCCTGGTCGTTCATCGCGGCCAAAATCTTGGGGTGGCGGTGACCATGGTTTAAGGCCGAATAGGCGGACAAGGCGTCCAAGTACTTCTTGCCTTCCGTGTCCCAAACATAAGCGCCTTTGCCTTTGGACAAGACCACGGGCAAAGGTTTGTAGTTTTTTGCGCTGTAATTTTCGACGTCCTTAAAAACTTGATCTTCTCCGGGACGGGCTGCGGTCCATTTTTTCCAGAAGCTCATGGTTGGGTGCTCTTTTTTCTGTGGGTGGGGACCTTACTTAGAAAGTCTGCCAAGGCTTCCGACCTTGTTTTCAAACTTTCCAAGAAAATCGTTTCTGTTTTTTGATGCATTCCAAATCCGGTGGCACCCAATCCATCCAAGATGATCAGTCCAGGACGGCTCATGTAGTTCACGTCGGCGGACCCTCCGCCTGAACCGGCTTTCAAAGTCTTCCCTTCGGCTTGCCCAAGACTTTTTAAATATTCATCGACCCATCGTCCCGTATCGGGTGAAGGACTTGGGACGGGTGGGCAGTCGTCGTCTAGGGTTAAAGAAATCTGAGCCCGCTTGCCGTCGACTGAAGGACGCGTGGATGGACGCGACATCAAGTCTGCGATTCGGGAATGGACCTGATCGCGTGATCCGAAATCGGAATAGCGCACATCGACCCGCGCATGCGCATGTCCGCAAACCACGTTCGTTCGTGTCCCGCCTTGGATGATTCCGGTTTGAACGCTGGCGCCAGGACTTTCGATACCAATTTTTTCTAATCCCACGATCTTGTGTGCCAGTTCGTGTGCCGCATTCACGCCTTTTTCCGGCTCGCGTCCTGAATGCGCTTCGGCGCCCTGAACATCGATTCGATACCACCGATTCCCGCGACGGGTTTGAATGATGTCGCCCGTTTCCAAAGCGGGTTCAAACCCCAGTGCCATCCAGGTTTTTTTGCCGGTTTCAGCCAAAAACCCATGAAATCCTGGCGATCCGATTTCTTCGCTAGGCGCACAAATGAATTGAAGTGTGATTTCGGCAGACGCCTTCTTGGGTAGTCTTGAAAGAAAAAGCCTAAGGCCTTCTAGGGCGATCACGATTCCGCCCTTGTCATCAATGACGCCCGGGCCGGTTGCAGTTTTCCGATCTTTCGAAACTTTAAAGCCATGAAAACCGGAATCAAAAACGGTATCGGCGTGAGTAATCAGGGTGATGACGGGTGCGGAAACCGACTTTGATTTCATTTCGGCAAAAAGGAGCGCAGGAGACTTGACTGCTTTTTCAGGTCGGATTCGTCGGGTCTTGAAGCCCAGGCGTTTCAGTTCTGCTTCCGTCCATTTCAAAACTTTTTCGACGCCTTTGAAATCCGAAGTCGGTGAATCGATTTCGACCAATCGCTTTAAGCGTCCAATCAGGTCCGGTTGCTTGTCTTTCGAGCGTGCCACGCCCTTAGTCTAAGCTAGGGGACGGCTCTTACAAAGTTTGAAAGCGAAATGCAGGCTTCGTTAGCCGTTTGTCTGGCCTGGGTGCCAAAGGCGCCAGTCGTTTGATTGATCATCACGAACGGAATGTAGCGCAGGACTTTTCCGGAAAGGTCCGTTTCAGGAACATAGCCGCTTAGGTTGTAAGTCCCAGTCAGGGTTCCGGTCTTGGCGCGTAAGTATCCTTCGGCCTGGGTTCCCTTCATCCGGGAAGCCAGGGTTCCATCCCGCCCGGCAATTGGAAGCGATGACCAAAGGGTTGGAAAGTCAGCACGTTCGCGCAGGGCGATCAAGGTTGAAAGCAGGGTCAAAGGCTGAACCCGATTGTCGTGTGAAATGCCTGAACCGTCTTCCAGGTAAAAGTCAGAAATTCCTGCGTTTCGAAGCGTAACTTCCATCAAATCAGCGCCCGCTTTCCAAAGATTGGGTTCGGCCGGGGACTTTAGCGATCCTAGGTAGCGAAAGAATCCATCGCCCACCAGATTGATGCTTAGTTTCATGAAAGGAACCAGAATCTGACCCAACGTTCTTGAAGCGTAAGAATGGGTCAAGGTTAGGCCACTTGAAGGAAGGGTCGTGTTTTCTTTTTCAAAGACCACGCCCTGCTGAGTCAGTTTCGTGGTTAAGACGTTGATTGCCCACTGGGTCGCATTGGGAATGGGCAGAACGAAATTTGGGGTGGCTCCAGCGATCAAGGTTCCGCTGATCGTGTATGAAATCGGCTGTTCACGCGCGTCCATTTTTGCGGTCAAGACCAGATCCGTGACGGTCCCTGTGGTCGCTACGACCTTTACGGGAATCGGAACGCCCGTTTCCAGCCATTTGCCGGTGGTGTTTCCAGTCACTTGGTAGGTTGCGCAGTTGGCCTGAAGATTCACGGCTTGGTACGCGGTTCCGTAACACGCGATCGTGTCGCCAAAAGACCAGCCGCTTGGAATGCGAAGGTCATTCAGGCGACTGTCTTTGGCCTGGACTGAAACGGGGCCCAGAACTTTTTTTACTCCTAGGTACCGAAGCGATGCGGCCAAAGAAGTCAGTTCCGGAAAAGTCCCGACTGCGGCGCTATCCCAAAGTCCCCAAGAAGGATCGCCTGATGCGTGAAGGGTCAGTTTGCGAACGACGCCATCGGATTTTTTTCCCACCCATTCAGCCGTGATTTCAGTGCGAAATCGAAACTGAGTTCCCAGTTCCGTAAGTGCCAATAGGGCCGAAAAAAGTTTGGCGTTTGAAGCGGGCTTGAACGAAACTTTTTCGTTCAACGACCAGGCGTCCGGCCAAGTGCCACTGACTTCATTGATGTGAACGCCAAACTTGATCGAAGAAAGTTTTGGCGCTTGGAAAATTCCGGCCCAGTCCGGCTGAACCAAGGTCGCTTGCGCGTCGGCGGGTAGGCGAATGGTGGTTCCACTTTCATGAATGACCGGATCAAAGAAACGCATCCCGTATTCTTGGACGGGAATCAGTCGGCTGGTCATCTGGCGGGGTTCTTTAAAAGTACTTGCGTTGGGAAGATCGGCTGCGAAGCCTTCTGGATAGGGGGCCCAGGTGGGTTGGGTCTGTTCGCGGTAACGGGCAAGGTCGTCTGAAATCAGCCAAGTTTTTTCGATTCCGGGCGGTAGCGCGTGTGAAATCGAAGCTTGGATCAAAGCCACCCAAGAAAAGGCGAGAATCGCAGAACGGATGCGCATGAAAACTTCCCCCGCGGCAGCAGTAACCCAATGAAATTATTTTCTCAAACTGTTTGCCGATCTTGACGGACGAACAGGCGCGACATAACTTCGAAGCACTTCTGACCGTGAAAGTTTTTCAGGATCAAGGTGTTTGCTGCGGCGCGTCTTATCCTGGGTTATGCTTAGTTTTTGGGGGGGATTCTTGAAATCATTTTTTCACCTGCTTTTGAGCAGCTGGGTTTCCACATCCGTTTTCGCTTCTGAACCCACCTTTTGGGATTCAAGCCCGCACTGGAATTCGCAGTCGACACCCGAATTTCAGTCGTTGGGCCTGGGGCAAGACCTGGGCAACATCGGCACTGGAATCTTGTCGAAAAAGACGAAGACGTCTTCGCAGTCAGCACCGTCGACCGTAAAAGTTTTGCCCGCGGATCTTCCCAATCTGGTTCCGGACGGATCGATGTCGGATTTTCGTTTGGCCGTCGACCGTCAGCTGGCTCGATGTGCGCAGCTGAATGCACGCGACGTTTGGTATGTCGACGGTAGAATTTTAAGCCGTAAGCAGTGGTGCACTGAAACGGGCAAGGCGATCATTGGGATCTTGAATCGTTCGGCCGATTGGGCAACCTATTACCAAATCGCGAAGACCGAATTGGAATGGTACAAATCCATTGGTCGCGATCAAAAAGGCGAAGTTCTTTACACCGGCTACTATCTTCCGACTTTGAAAGCCAAGCGCGTTGCCGACGCGACCTTTAAGTACCCCTTGTACAGTCATCCTGCGGATCTGGTTCAAACGACAGTTTCAGGAAAGCTGGTTTGGCGTCGTAAGCTACCGGATGGAAAGTTGGTACCTTACTACAAGCGATCCGAAATCGACGGTGACGGACAGAAGCCAGGTGCGCTTGCAGGGCAGGGGTTAGAAATTTTGTACACGGACGATCTTTTCGCGAATTTTATTTTGCAGATTCAAGGATCGGGAATTGCCGAAGTCACAGAAAAAGACGGAACCCGCCGTACAGTATCGATTAATTACGCGGCTCAGAATGGGCATCCTTACACTTCGATCGGATCCTATTTGAAATCGCAGGGCGTGGATCCGTCCTATCTGACGCTTCAGGGAATGCGCCGTTATTTTGCGCTTTATCCGGGTCAGCTGATCCAAGTATTGAACGTCAACGAAAGTTACGTGTTCTTTCAAGAATCGCCGGTAGGTCCTTACGGCGCGGCGGGAACGGTGATCGTGCCTTGGCATTCGATCGCGGTGGATCTTTCCCAGTTTCCAACCGGTGCATATTCGATGGTTCAAACCCAGCGGCCGATGAAAGTCGTGGGCGACCAGGGGACCGATTGGCAGCCCTTTTTGCGCATGACCGTGAATCAAGACACAGGCGGAGCAATCCGGGGTCCGGGACGCGTGGATATTTATTGGGGTGGGGACGCTTACGCGGAAATCGTCGCGGGGCAGACCGCTCATACAGGGTCGCTGTATTTTGCGGCCGCCCCCGAAACGAAAAAGAAGCCTTAGGGCTTAAAACAAGAAGGTCAGGGAAATCGGCATCGCCGCAATGTTGACGGTGAATGCAGATGCCGTGACCAATCCAATCGCCAACTCAGGCGACCAGCTGATTTTCTTGGTCAGCTCGATCCGCTTTCCGAAAACCGGACGAATCACGAAGTCTGTGGATCCAGCCACGATCGAAAGTCCCAATCCCAAACGGGTGAAAAACGCATCGTTCAGGCTGTCGCCGCCGAAATTGAAGCTGGCTTCGGGGACGATGAAGAAGCGGGTGACTGTCCCACCTGCGCTCAAGGACTTGATCGAGAAAAGCAGGCCGAATTCCAAGCCGCTAGGAAGGATCCATCCAGCGTCAGCGCCAAAATCCACAAAAGTTAGGCTTCCGGCTGAAGAGGTGCTGAGGTCCAGACCCTCGCTGGTCGTCGAAAGACGGAAGTTGCCATCCAATTTTGAACCACCGTGGCTGGAATAGGAGGATGTGGGGGCGTCATCCGTCTTTTTTGCAGCTGCTTTTCCGGCCTTTGCGGCCAGGGCTGCGGGCGCCAGAATTAGACTCATCGCGGCAATAACTGTCATTTTCGTTGTCAATTTTTTGAACACAGAGAACTCCTTTTTTTAAGTAGGACGCCCACTTACCAACAAAAACGTCTCAAGTCATCCGTCCCCTTGGCCGATGCGCTTGAAGAGATGGAGCGTACCTTGTGAGCAATCGTTCGCAAAATAACGGAATGGGCAAAGGCTTGATTTGGGGAGCATTTTTCATGGTGGTCATCCTGATGGGTGTCTACGTGGGCCCTCACGTCGGCTGGATGTTCAAAGGTAAAAAGCGCCCCGGACAAAACGGTGAATCGGCTTCATTCATGGAGCGCTTGGTGGATACCTATGCCGCGTCCTTAAAGTCCATTGATCGCAAGATGCGCCAGTTGGACCATTTGGAAGCCGACAATGCCAAGCTTCGCGCCGAATTGGATAAGTTGCGTGTTTGGTCGGAAGGTTTGGACAAGACCTGTCGCATGAAAGAAGGCGAAGCCAAGACCCTGGCCGCAAAGAAGCAGCTGGAAGAACAGACCGGCTCGGTCGCAGGCCGCACATTGGCGCAGATCGATTATCGATCGCCTGAAAGTTTGAATTCAACCCAGCTTTTCACCTTGGCCGTCAGCTATTTCAAGGCGCGCGAAGATGAAAAAGCATCCGTCATTTTGTCGCAATTGGCAGAAGACGGCGAAGACCCCAATCTGCGATCTGCGCGGACGTACTTGATGGCTGGCGTTTCTTTCTACCGCCTAGATCACTACAAGCAGGCGTCCGAATACTTCGACAAAACTTTAAAGACCGAAGCAAATGCAGACAATCTGAAATTTCATGCGCAAGCGCGACTTTGGCAGGGCCTAACGGCACTGAAGCTGAAAAAGCCGCAGCTAGCACAACAGTGGTTTGGTGAATTGATTGATCACCACCCCAAGTCGCCGGAAGCGAGATGGGTGAATTCAGCGCAAGCTAAAAACAAGGAGGCGTCCCGTGTTCCTGCCCATTCGGAAGAGCCTTAGGCTCTGGATTGCAGCAACATTCATTTCAGCCGTAACAGCTATTGCCGCAGAAACTGCGCCCAAGCCCGCATCGGTCTGCGCGGTGATTGAAGAATTCGGTGGAAAAGTTCAGGTCTTGGATCCGAATCGCACGACGATTCTGGACATTGACGTTCGTTCGGGAATTCCTTGTGGTTCATGGATTTCAACCGAAGACGGATTCTTCAAGATCATTCATCGTGACGGGTACCGCGTAACTGCGGGATCCAGTACTTTCCTGGAAGTCGTCGATGATCAAGTCGAAACAGTAGCCGCAAAACCATTGCCGCTGGCACAGCCCCTGGATCAGCTGGTTTTGTACAAAGGTCAGCTGAAAGTTCAGGCAGGTGCCGGTGTCAGTTCCGGAGAATTGAAGATCGTGACCCCCCACGCGCGCGCACGAATCAAGCGCGGTCGCGCGATTCTGATTTTCAGCAAAGAACAAGAAGAAACCCAGCTGATCACCCTGGATCAGGTGGCTTCGCTTGAGAATCGCTTTGAAAGTTCGCGCGCAGTTCGCGTGAAAGAAGGTGAAGCTTCGTCTTTGAACTTTAAAGCCCTTCGCGTTCTTCCTTCGATTCCGCAAGCCGTTTCGCTTTCGGGACTAAAGCAAAAGCTAATTGATCTGCGTCTGGATGATCGTACCCGTCACGAAGTCTTGGGTGTCGTGAAAGGACGCCAGGAAAGAAAGTTCGCGACCGTTTTGGACCGTGGCCAAGGGCATTCGGACGATATGATGGATTACGATCGCAGAAATGCAGGCGCTGAAATTGCGAACCGCAAGCCGTCGGCCCTGGAATTTCAGACTGGTGAATATCGCCGTCACCCTCCGAAAAAGGATGATGAAGTGGCGAAGACACTTTGGACCCGTCGCCTAGTCGGCGATCAGACCGATGGCGAAAAGATTCTTTACCCCGACCGCTTTTACGGAAAGGCCGGCGCTGTGAATCTTCAAGTTCGGGATCCGAATCCTGAAAAGAAGATCACCGCGAAATCACTGCGTTCAGAAGAAGAAGCCGAAAAGGAAAAACTTCTTCGTGAACTTTCATCGATTCGGGTAGAGTAATGAAGTTTCTAACGGGTCTAACGATTCAGCTAGCGATCGGGGTCGTAGGGTTGGGTGCCTTCAGTTCAGCACACGCCGGTGTGGTCGAACTTTCGACCGGCTTTAGCTACAGTCGTTCGAACTATGCAGCTGGAAGCTATACCTGGAACCGCCGAATCGGCGGATCGGTGGCTTATCATTTTTCAGCGACATCTGGGATCGAATGGGCCTTTCAAATGATCGTTGACCGAACGGTGATCGCCAATGGCACTTTGCAAGACACGACCTTTAACGACCGGGTCTACAGTTTGAACTGGGTTCAGTCCTTCCTTCCTAGAGAATCGGTTTTTCAGCCTTACGTGAAGATTGGAATTGGTCAGTTGAACCGCGACGCGGAAGGGACCTATTCAGGTGGGGTTTCGCCACCAGCGCGTTTGGATGCGCTGACGGGTGTAGTAGGAATGGGTTTTCGCCTTTATCTGACCAAAACTTTCGCCATCCGCGGTGAAGCGACGACGTATCTGCAAGGAGCAGAACTGAGAACTTGGCAAGACAACCTGGGCTTTACTTTAGGAACGTCCTTCTACTTGTAATGAGTTTGCTATCGGTCCTTGGGTCGGCTTGTTCGACCGCATCCTACCTTTGGCAGGCGGGGATGGGGCAGATGGAGCTTTTCAATCGTGCCCGTCCCATTTCAGAAGTGATCACCGATGAAAAAACTTCGCCAAGGATTCGGCAGCTTCTGGCCGATGTCGCTATAATGAAAAAGTTTGGCGAAAAAATGGGGTTAAAGCCCACTAGAAACTACGAACACTACGTGCGCCTGGATCGAAAGGTCGTGGTTTATGTGGTCAGTGGAAGTCGTCCTTTGGCCTTTAAACCCTATGAATGGAGCTTCCCAATCGTAGGAAGCTTTCCGTATTTGGGATTCTTTGATCGCGAAGATGCCTTCCGATATTCGCGCACGATCGAAGACCAGGGTTGGGACGTGGACGTTCGCGGTGCCCAGGCCTATTCGACTTTGGGTTGGTTTCGCGATCCGGTGCTTTCCAGCATGATTCCCGAAGGGGATGAAGCGTTCGGTGAACTGGCCAATGTGATTTTGCATGAATCGGTTCACGCGACCTATTATGTGAACGACCAGTCGACTTTTAACGAAAGCTTAGCCAGCTTTGTGGCCGACGAAATGACGCCGGTTTTTTTAAAGGAAAGGTTCGGAGAATCTTCCGTCGAATACAAATCCTATCGCGAGGCGGATGAAAAATCAGAAAAGCGCGGCAAGAAGATGCACGAAGCCTATGTAAAGCTGGAAAAGCTTTACGCATCAAACGCTTCGGAAGCCGACAAGAAGACCGAAAAAGATCGAATCATCGCGGGCCTAAAGGAAGAACTGAAGTGGCCCAAAGAAAGAGCCATGAACAATGCAACGCTTTTTCAGTTCAAGACCTACGGCGGTGGCAGCGAAGCTTTTAAAAGTCTTTTCGCTCGTTGCGAAAAGAATTGGACTCAGTTCTTTTCGAAGATTTCAAAGGTGAACGAAAAGTCTTTTTCCAAGAAGCAATCCGAAGATCTCGGTTTTCTCGGAAATATATAAGGCTCGGCCGAAAAAAAAAAAGAAAAGGCCACCTTCATCGTGAAGGTGGCCTTTCTATGCGTCGTGAGGAGAATCTCTAAACCGGTTCTGGGGCCGATTTAGTAGGTGAACACTTCTAATCCGCCGTTAACGGTGTGGTTTTTAAACACCGACCGCATCGGGCAATAAGTCGTGTAATAGTTGTACGTGAAGCTCGAGCAGCTCGAGTCGTACATGTACGGGTAGGTCTGACAAGCCATCCAGATGATGCAGTAGAAGTCGTATCGAGGTGATTCGACTTTGACCGAGTAGTTCGAAACGCCGGGTTGCAACCGGTCCGAAAAGTCGATCGTCTGCGAAGCGACGCCGTCTGGGCAGCTGGTCGAAGGAATTCCGCCCACCAGAAGTTTCTGGGTTTGGACAGAACGCCCGCCGACGGTAACCGTGAACTGAGCGCAGCTGTAGTTGGCCGTGAAAGGCGAACTACCGGTTGAAATCGTCAATGGCCCTGCCGAATCCGCGGTGACTTTCACTTTCAAAGTCGTGTCCGCATTCACGTTCATCGTGTACGAAGTCGTGACGCCGTTGACGCCGTTTAGGCTGAAGTAGCCTGAATACGAAGGGGTGTTATTCGTATTCGGTGAAGTCGACGGGCTAGGGGTTGGGCTAGGGGTTCCCGTAGGCCAAGGATACGGATTGTAGCTTGGATACGGCCACGGGTACTGAGGGTACTGTGGGTTTTGGGGCCATGGGTTATTTGTGAAAGTGGGGGTCGGTGCTCTTTGGACCTGACCACCACAAGCTGAAAGAATCAGGGCCGCTAGGCCGAATCCAATCAACGTCTTGTACTGAGTATGCGTTTTCATACTTTCTCCTCTGGGTTTCACAGGCATCCAAAACGGGACCCAGTCCTTGGGGATTTTGGAATTCTGCTTACCTAGGGATAAAGCAAGCGCGGTGCCAGGGGGCTAGTGATTAAATAGTTGTTATTGAAAGGTTTTCTTGACTGCCTGGGTTGGGTTGTCGAAAACGAAGTCGGCGGGTGTCTACGAATTAAACAGTCCCGCATCGGAAGGGAGAGATAAAATGAATTCAATGACCGTGAATGGCGTGAATCGGACCTGGATACAGCTTGTAGCTTCCACCTGTCAGAACGGGCTGACCGTCTGGGGCACCCGCGGTGCCCTTTATTTTATATGAACCCCCGGTGACCACTCCGCCCCCGGAAGCGGCTCCGAAGCCGGGCGAAACTTCCGCATTCTTCACTTCGGATTCCCACATATAGCGAGCCCGGATCCCGCAGCCCGAAGTCATACCCATCGCCCAGGCAGCGATCACAATCCAAGCTCGATTTCGTCGGGTAAAGCTCATGACAAAGACTCCTTAGGTACCTATCGGGCCGATCCACCTTTTATTGTATGACGGAATACCCAGTCCCCAAAACTGTGTCGCCGCTGACCCAGTCTGGGTCTTGAGCTTCGTCAAGTCCTTGACTTGGCTTGTGTTTGCCCAGGAATGCGGCTAGCCTTTTTCCCAAGGCAGGGGGTTTCATGTCCAATTCAACCGAAACACTTCGTTTCCGTTCGACGCGCCCACCAGTCATTGACTCTGCGGCTTTGAACGAACTGCTGGTCATTTCCCAATCTCTTTTTTCAGACACCGAAGAAGCAACTGAACAACTCAGCGAAGTCGTTAGCCTGATCGCTTGGCTGGACGTCGATAGCGAAGCATTAATTCGAAAATCGGCGCGTCTTTTGTTTGAACGTGCGGAAGCCCGCGGTCCGCAGGCCGTTGCAACACAAGCGAATCAACCTTTCTTTCGCCTGCTTCCGATCGAAAGGTTTACTTTGGTCGCGGTCACATTGCTTCATTGGTCGTATTCACAAGTGCTTTCAGTTTTGGAACCGACGCTGAAAGGCGAAGCGAACCTTCAAGAACTACTTTGGTCAACGCGGCTGCAGCTGGCGTACGCCCCTGAATCCCAGGTTTTTTTGAAAAGAAAAATGCCGCAAGGGCTGATTCATCCTTCGGGATCTTCGATTTCTGGCGCCCATTGTCCGGAATACCTGGCGCTTCGGCCCTGGCCCCAGCGATTGATCGATCGTGGCTACGTCGGTAAAGAAAAGGCCTTTCTGGAATCTCATGTTCTTCGCTGTTCAACCTGTTCGAAAGCGGTCGAAAGAACTCGGGTGTTGATCTATGCGGTTCAGTCGATCCTGGATGCGGCAGGGTTAAAATCACCAGAAGAAGTCGCCCGAAAGATTGAATCCCGTGTGGTTCGACGAATTGCGCGCGCTGAAATTTCTTTGATCGATCGATCCGGCGTAGCTGCGGTTCGCACTTTGGGTGACGCTCTTTCAATTTTTATACGCCGTCCAATTGGCCAGTTCTTTGTTTTTGCCCTTTCGGCTTGGGCGGTGATTTGGGTGGTCTATCTTTTGGGTTGAACTTCAAACGGGGACTTGTACTGGGCCGTCCCCAGTCCAAGCGTTGAAGTGATTCTAAAGTGAATCATCCCGTCCGATTCTTTCCAATCCTTGGGCGGGTTTTGAAAGGCTTTGGACTGCACCATCGCGTATCGCAAGCACTGATCGATTTCCGGAACCCCAGAAGACCGGGTGATCAAGACATCCACAATTCTGCCGGTGTCGGGTTCTAGAACGATTTCCGCTTCAGTTACATATTCGCCGGCAGGGGTGTTGGAAGGAATCTTCGATTCACGGACCAGCGAATGCCAGATCGGCGATGCCACGAAAGCGACTCGGTCGTAGAAAGTCGAATAGACGGATTCTCGGGTATTCAAAATCGTTTCGGCGCCGACTTCGATATCCTTATCGGGCATCCACTGTGGAACAGCTTCTGCACCATCCAGGGCTTCCTGGGGCGGAGCAACCGCGCTCATTCCGATGGGAACTCCAAACTTTGAAAGAGGTCCCTTGGGTTGCCGAATGTTTCCCAAAGACTTCGGGGTCTGCACGCGCGGCCGAGTCGGAAAGGCTCCCCCCCAGTTCGAGCGTGTCTGCTTTTTCACTGTTTGGTTACGCCCCGATAAAAAAGCTTCGTCCTTGGGTTCTTCCTTTGTCGCGCCTTTCATTTCCCGGTCGACCACAAAACCGCGGTCTTTCTTTTCCCAGGCTTTGCGAATGTTTTCGATCTGATCCGAAGAAATAGGAACGACACTGACTCGGTTAGGATGCATCGAGTCCAACCAAGGTACGGCCCGAAAGGTCAGCAGATGGATCAGCAAAGCGAGAATTGCCGCAATGATCCAGGGGCGCCAAGAACGTGACGTCTCGAAACCTTCGATTGCAATCAGGGGTGCAATCCCGGGAGCAATTGCGGAAGCTGCCGATTTTTCGTGCACGCTCATAGACTCAGATTTAGCCTGAAAGAATGATTCGGGCATCCGAATTCCAATTAGATCCCGCGAAGATCCAAATATTTCTGATCCAGCCCCTGGGCGCCGCATTGCAGGGATTCCAAGCCAAGATCGACGAAGAGCCCACGTGGCAAGGGGTGCTTTTTGATTCCGTCATCGAAGCAATCCGCACGATTCGCCTGGTCGAAAGCTGCGTGATCTTGGGGCACATCAGTGATCCAAATCGTTTTGCTGAATACTTAAGTCTAGCCAAGCACCTGGCTCCGATCCTTCGATCGGGTCGGATGAAAATGCTGCTGCTTTATCCACGCGAAGCGGCGGGACGGTTGCCGATCGAACGACTTCAGATGTACGGCGTTCAAGATCTACTTCCCGAACCCGTCCAGGAACGCACCATTCTTTTCAAACTGACCCGTGCGATCAAATCGATGCCCAAGAAACTTCACCAGCGAGACGGAACCGCCACGGTCGAGGCGTCTGGAAAGAAGGGGGCTACCCAAACCATTCATCAGCTGGACCCGATTTCCATTCAAAGTGAAGTCTTTCTGTTGACCAGTGGCGGAGCAAAGAAAGTTCAAGACCGTTGGACGATCCGTCTGGCGGGTCCGGCGCCGCAATCAGGCAAATGGGCAGAAATCGATCCCAGGACCGAAGGGCAGAAATCCTGGCAGTGGAATCCTGCTGATCCGGCGCAGGACACTTTGCATAAAGAAGAAGGGGCGTGGACTTTTTCGGGGCAAAAGCCGCCTGAATTTTCAGGAGAACACTGGTGGTTTTCAGGGCAAAAGCCTTTATTGGAATTCGTTTACGACAAACAGGCTTACGCCAAAAAATTTGAAGTCGACGAAACCGGCGCATTGAACGTTGCTAAGGATTCACCCCAGGCGCCAGGGATTTTGGCTGAAATTCAGAAGACCTTCAAAAAGATGTATCGCAAAGCCGACACAGGTTCTGCGGTCACGCAAATCCCAGTTGAACCTTCTTTTGATGGACCTGTCGAAACTGAAAGTTTGGGTGCGGCGAGCACACCTGCACAAGCCCAGACGGCAGCGGCAGACCATTCTTCTGCTCCTTCTTCACAGGCCACCGGAACCCTAGCGCAACCGTCTAGGGTGGACACGTCGGACCTGGGCCCGCAGGGCGATGTGGATTCCATATTGGCAGGGGCAGCGACGCAGGCGCAGTTTGCCCCGGCTGTAGAATCCGACGAACCGGTCTTGGATCTTCCGGACCGGGTTTCCGCACTTCAAATGAATTTCTTTGCGTCCGAACTGATTCGAAAGCGAACCATTCCCGGTGTTGAAATGGCGAAGCGTTTCTGCGGATTTATTTCGCGAGGACTTTCGGATCCCGGTCGAATCGTACGAGTCGAACTTTGGGTCGAAGACCAGAAAAAGTGGGTCTGTATTTCTGCCAGTGACGGAAAACTTTCGCAGCTTCAGATTTCAGTTCGTCGTGCCAACGAACACGGCGGGTTTGAAAAAGACGTTTTGGTGTCTGGTACATTTACCGACGAAAGTATTTCTTGGATCGGACGATTAGCGATTCAAGGCAAGGGGATCAAAAGTCTTTCGCCCGCGCACTTGAAGGATCTGGGCGAAGCTTCTTGCGGAATCATCAATTCGTTCTTGGAAGACCGCGACCCGAAGAAACGGCCTGCGCCGAATGTTACGAGGCCTTAAGAAGCCCACGGATCTGGCTTTGAACGACTTCGATGGCCCGTGATCCTGCGTCGGCGCCCGCTTCGCTTTTGACCCATTTTAAGACTGCGGAAAGAACGTCTGGATTGAAAAACTGAGGGTGCGTTCGGGTTTTCTCAAGCCTTTCGATTTCTTCGATGGCTTGCTTGCGAGACCGTTTTTTTCCGTCCCATTGCCCGCTTGAAATTTCTTCCAGAAGATTTGCCATGGCCAAAAGCTGTGCAACGTCGTCGACGTGAAATCCCTGAAGACTTTGCGGGAATCCGCTGCCATCGAATTTTTCATGGTGCTGTTCCAAAAGGGTTTGCACCCGCAGGCTGGCTTCCGTTCCATGTTTGCGAAGGGTCTTCAGCCCCAGCTCAACGTGTTTTCGGTAGTTTTCAGTCATTTGCTGGGGATCCGAAAGTTGCTCGGGAATGGACCACCTAGAAATCGACGACAATCCGATGTCGTGCAAAATTCCAGCAAGTGCAATATCGCCCAAAAGATCATTGTCGATTTTTCCAAACGCCATGGACAAAAGAACAGCGTACGCGCCCACATTGATTCCGTGATTCAAGGATTCGTCTTCGGCGGAAACGCTCCACAGTTCACCGATCATTTCCATGGTGTTTTCCGCAGTCTGATCCAGGATGTCTTTCACGGTCGAACGAATCTTTGCGTCCATTTGCGCTTGTTTTTCCAAGCTTCCCGTTGAAAACGCGCCTGCGACCAAAGTCTGTGCGTGGTTCAACAAAAGTTCTTCGCGCTGTTCTGGCGTGATGTCGGGTGGGGGTGGGGTAGCTTCTGGAAGATCCGCGGGCGGTACCACTTTTAATCCCGGCATTTCCGGGGCCGGGGTACCCACAGCAACGATCAGTGATTCAATCGGTGCGGGGGGGGCTTCTTCGCCTTTTAGATAGGCCTGATAGGCGTCGTAATACTTTTTATCGATCCAAATCGAACCGATGCCTTTGTACTTTTCCATGAATTCGGCGGTTGGAGCGTCCCCCGAACGTTTCAAAACCACCAAGTGGTTATTGCGCTTGAAATAGATGCAGACGTCAAAGGTCAATTCCCGGTCGGCGACCAGGCTTAGGAATTGAGCTTCAAAGTACTGTTCTAGATTCTTTACCGAAGACATTACGAATCGCCACCTGCCTTGCGGTCTGATTTCGCGTAGCTTTCCAGGACCTTCTGAAGCTTTTCAATCCAGTCTTTTTCCAGTCGAGTCAGTGCCGTGACCCGCTTTTGTAGCGCTTCGATCTGTGCCGGCGTCGCACCGTTGTTCTTCGCATTCTCAAAAGCGACTTCGACTTTTCGAATTTGAAGCTGCGCTTCGAAATACCGTTCCGTGAACGCATCCAAAAGAGACGACGTGTCCGGAGGGGGAAGGGGCTGTGCGGTTCCGACTCCTCCGGAACGCAATTCACGAATGACCTTGTCTTTATCCAGAATCGCCGTCTTCAGTTCCTGAAGTTTGACCGACGCTTGTCCCAAAAGTTTTTTCAGTTTATCGGTTTCTGGATTTGGACCGTTGGCGGTAGGTGCTGGAAGGTGCGCGAATGTCCCGGGTTGAGTCAATGCGGCCGGGGACCCTTTTCCAGATCCAGGCGCCAAAAGCGGTTCAACTAGTTTAGGCGAAATCGGATCGACCCAAAGCTGGCGAACTTTCTGTGGCGCCAGTTTTGACGGAGCGCTGGCCTGCAAAGTCACTGTGATTTCCACGTCGCTGGAATCGCCCACGATGTGCACACGCACGGAATCTGCGTAATTGAAAATGGCGTTGGTTGCGCCGCCGGGAACTGCGGCAGCTGGCCAGAAGGTTCGAACGGCTTCAACCCATCCGTTCTTTTTCCAACCCGGCATTCCATAACAACAGCGCATGGCCAGCGTTTGGGAATCCAAAGTCACTTGAAGCTGCGCTTTGGCTGCCTTCGCTCCACCAAGATCCGAAAGCTTGCCCGGGCCTTCATCAAAGATCAGTGACCAAAGACCCATGACCAGCATTCGCACGGAACCCATGCGTTCTTTCCACGGCGATTCTTGAAGTTGGGGAATGCGCATGATTCCATCCAAAGTCGGTCCCGGTGACGAATCTCCGAACCAAGCCGCACCAAAAACCGCATTTCCGTCGCGCACCAAAGGCAAAATTCCTGATCGGCGGTTTTCGTCGGCAAAGGATCGAAGCCAGATTGCGGCTTCATGCGCGTTCATATGTGTCCAATCCAAAAGAATCAGCCGGTCGCGCGAAGGTTCGGCCCCCAATTCCTGTGCGCTGATGGGTTCCGCGAAATAGCCGCCAAACGAAGGACCACTTTGCCGTTTCAACCCAAACTGCGCTTCGATCTTCAACGCTTTCAAATAGCGATGCCATGGCATCAACAAAACGGAAACGGGTCCGCGGTTCAGGCGTTCCAGGATCTGCGCTTCTGAAGCGTCACCTTCCATCAATTCGATCGGAAGCTTTTCTTTCAGCGACGCCAGAAGACGGCTTAGGGCGTGTGCCCTTTCGGGGGCCAGCCTTTCGTCCTTCAGAATCAAGATCGGGTGCTGATGCAACGCGTTCTCCAAGGGGGTGCTCCTCAATCGTTTATCGGCATTCCTGGGGCTACCAGTAAGGAAAAGGTGGGGAAAAATCAGGGATAGACAGGCCTAGGTGCGTCGTCTAACCTTTGCCCCATGAGCGGACGGAATCCTCGTTCATTACGCCGTAGGATGATGGCATTTGTGGGAGCTTTGGTGCTTTTGACGCTCCTGGGCTCAAGCCTGAGCTTGGTCAGAATTTCAGAAGTCTCGCGACGTCTGGATTCGATCAACCACGTCACATTTCCGCTTGGCAGATTATTGACGCAAATCCAGTCGGACGCCGAAATTTTCCAGCGGGAACTGGAACGGCGCTTGGGACGGGACCATTGGTCGGCTTCCAAATGGAAAGCGCGCCCCATGCCCAGGTGGGTGGAAGACGTTCTGATTCAGGAATTCAATCGGGCTCGCCAAATCATTCAAAAAGATCAGTCCACGCTTTTGAACCAGGTTGAATGGGAAGCGTGGGTTACCAAGGCCAGCGATGGTCTTCGGCTTTTGATGGAAGATTCGGCATCCCTAAACCAGGCGTTAGCGGTTCACGGGAATTCAGAAGCTGCTTTGGAAATTTCTTCAAGGATGAATGGCCAATTGATCGAATGGCTGAATTCCATCGAATGGGCCGTCAACGAACATGAAGCTTTGGCAAGGCGAACTTTTTCGGAATCGGAAAGTCGCGTGGCCAACCTTCGCACAGGCCTTCAAGTGATCTTGATGGTCGTGATTTCGCTTTCGCTTCTTTTGCTTTGGTTAGGAGAACGCGCGCTTCGCCCCATTGACGAATTGAGCCGACTAGCGCGACAAATCGCGACCCGCGGCCTTCGCCGCGAGGACAAAGAATCATTACCGCATCTTCTGACGGGCGCAGTGGGGCAGGGGGACGAAATTTCCCAGCTTTCGCGCGAGTTTCACGGAATGGCGACGGCATTGTTAGAACGCGAGAAAGTCGTCGAATCCCAAAAGACCCGACTTGAAGAACAAAACCAATTGCTACGGGATCTGGGTGCGCTGAACGAAAGCGTTTTGAAATCGATGAATTCGATTCTGGTCGTGGTCGATGCGGACGGGACGATTCGAAAAGTGAATTCGCAATTCGCCAGCTGGACGTCGAAACATTCGCCCACCGACAAGGCAGTCAGCGCTGTCGGATTGCGTTTGGATCAGATTCAGTGGCTTCGCGGGGCACTAGGAGCCTTTCAGGACCCAAGCATCGCCGAAGCCGAAGTGGACCACGAATGGTCGGGACGAAAACTGAAAGTTCGCGTGGCGCCGCTTGAAATGGGTTGGGTCATCGAAGTTTTCGATCGAACCGAAGAATTGGAACTTTCCGAACGTCTTCGAAATGCGGAACAGTTCGCAGCCGTGGGCCGGCTTTCGGCTCAGGTGGCCCATGAAATTCGGAACCCGCTTCATTCGATGGGCTTAGAAGCCGAACTGGCGTTGGAACAGCTTCCAAAACAGCCGGAAACTTTGGAAGTTCGCCAAAGCCTTCAATCGATTCAGGCATCGATCGAAAGGCTGGCAAAGATCACCGAAAATTATCTGAAGCTTTCGCGTCTTTCGTCTGGAAAGAAGTCGCGAATGGACCTTGGACAGGTCGTAGAAGAAGTCTTGGCTTTGTATTCACCCATGCTTCAAGCGCAGAAGATTCAGATGGATTGGGCGCGTACCGGCACCCAAGCTGAAGGCGCGTATTTTTGGATTCAGGGCGATCAAGATCTTCTGGAACAGGCGCTGGGGAATCTGATCAAGAATTCCATGCAGGCGCTTCAGGAAACCGAAGAATCCCATCGCAAGATTCGCGTCGGTCTGGATTTTCAAGATCACAAGTGCTGCGTTCGTATCGAAGATTCCGGGCCAGGATTACCCCAGGAAGTCGAAAGCCGGCTTTTTTCCCCGTATGTGACGACCAAGGCAAATGGGACGGGCTTGGGGCTTTCTTTTGTGAAGCATGCCGTTGAAGAACAGGGTGGAACGGTTCATTATTCACGCTCGAAGGATTTGGGCGGCGCAAGTTTCGAATGGCGAATCCCAGCGGTAGCCGCCCAGTCTGTGGACACGAAATCCGAGGTCATGAATGAACTCTCGTAAAATTTTGGTGATCGAAGATGATCCGCAGGGATTGGCTTCCGTTTGCAAAATCTTGCAACACGCCGGACATGTCGTGTCGACGGCCAGCAACGGCCGAATTGCGTTGGATCTGATTCGATCGGAAAGTTTTGATTTGATTTTAAGCGATGTCCGCATGCCCGAAATGACAGGGCTTGAATTTGTAAAAGCCTTGGCACTGATTGCCGATCAAACGCCGGTGATCTTGATGACCGCTTTTGGAAAGGTCGAAGACGCGGTCTGGGCGATGAAACAAGGTGTGGTCGATTTTTTGACCAAACCTTTCAAAAGAACAGAACTTTTGGATTCGATTGAAATGGCGGCAAAAAGGTCGAACCGAGCCACGCATCATTCGACAGGCGCGACGTCCTTGGGATCAAATGACGGGCCACGCTGGCTTTCGGCGGTAATGCAGGATCTGGATCTGAAAATAGCGACTGTGGCCCGGACTTCAGCATCCGTGCTTTTAATGGGTGAAAGTGGGTCTGGGAAAGAACGTGTCGCCCGTCGAATTCATGAACTTTCCAGCCGCAGCAAGACCGGAAAGTGGGTTGCCCTGAACTGTGCGGCCCTTCCCGAAAACCTGATCGAATCCGAACTTTTTGGTTACGAAAAAGGCGCCTTTACGGGTGCGACTCAATCCAAGGTCGGTCTTTTTGAATTGGCCGACGGGGGGACACTTCTTTTAGATGAAATTGGCGATATGCCGCTTTCACTTCAATCGCGCCTGCTTCGGGTTTTGCAAGAAGGCGAAGTTCGCCGGGTGGGCGGAACGGTTTCAAAGAAAATCGATGTGCGAGTGATCGCAGCGACCCACCGTGATTTAAAAGAAGAAGCCCTAAAGGGAACGTTTCGCCAGGATCTGCTTTTTCGCCTGGAAGTGATTCAGTTGAAACTTCCTTCGCTTCGCAGCCGCAAAGAAGATCTGGAACTTCTGGTAAACGAAATCTTGGACGTTTTCGCGAAGAAGCACGAAAAGCCGGGGCTTCGACTGGCTCAGGGTGTGATCGATCGACTGCGCGCCTATCCTTGGCCAGGAAATATTCGCGAACTTTCAAACGTTCTGGAACGGGCAACCGTTTTTTGCAGCGATGGTCAGATTCGCCTGGAAGACCTTCCGGATCATCTTTTGCGCCTTGAATTGGCCCCCTCGCCGGAATCTGGGGTTTTGGAAGTTCGTGTGGGGACACCCCTTAAAGACATTGAAGATCTGATGATCCGAAAAACTCTGGAAGCGACCCAAGGGGATAAGAACCTTACAGCTAGGCTTTTGGGGATCAATTCACGGACGATTTATCGGAAACTGGAAAAATCCTAGATCAGGTCCGCTTTGCTTTGGTTGATTTTTCGGGTCTTGGCTTTCATGGCGATTTCGACCAGACGGTCACGGTATCCCGCGCGGCTAGTTAACAAAAGTCGACGGATTTCACTGATATCTAGGTTTTCTTCGACAAAGGCCTGATAGCAGCGATGCCCGATGATTCGGCCAATCAGCTTTGCGGGTTCCAGCCTTTGTTTGGGGGGAATGGGTTTGGATCGTTTGGATTTTTTTAAAAAAGAAAAACCGACTTCATCTTCCCAAAGTTTTTCTTTTTCCAGAATCCGGATGGAAGCCCGAATCATTTCAGATTCTTTTTTGCGTTTGCGAAGGTCTTTTAAAAAGTCGCATTTGCGATTGGGATTCAGAAGCAGGCTTCCCCAAAAACCAAAGGCCTGCATCAAAACTTCGCGGCAGAAGTCTTCGTCGCTTTGAATGGCGATATCATAGGTGCGGTTCTGCCTTCGCCAAAGCAGAAGCGCTGACACTTCCGAAAGAAGATTCAGGGACGGGGTTCGGTAGAAGACCAGTCCGGTTTTGGCCAAATAGAAGTCCTTGCCCAACCGAAACAAGGATTCAAAGTGGGACCTTTCGAAAGCAGTCAGATCCGCGCTTCGAAGGTGATCGGCGACCAGGTCCGCTTGACCTAGATTTCGAAAAGTCAGGCTTTCAAAACCTGGTGAAGGCAATTCAATGGTTTTAAAGATCGTGTCGGAAATTTGCTGAATCAAAGAAAGAAGATCCGTTTCCGGTTCCCATTCGTCTTCGTCATCGGTGTCCGGGGAGCGTGCCTGTGGCCCTTGGATCAGTACTTGGTCGTGCTCGATCCAATTCAGCCACGAAGAAAGCTTGGCCCAGGGTGGGGCTGAAAAAACGCAGTAAACGCCTTTGCGCAAAAGCAGAATATTTGTTGTCTTCAGAATTTCGCTTTTGCTGGGCGATTCCGCTAGCTTCCAAAACGTCCGGTCGTGGTTTTGGTGAATCACGATCGAATCAGGCAGGTCCGATTTGATGGATTGTTTCTTCCAGTACTTCTGGGAAACCGTTTTCAGTTCAGTAGGCAGGTGCGAAGTCGCGACGTGCAGTTCACCGTAAAGGACAACGATCTTCAGATCGGGGTCTTCAGCAAGCCGATCCGTTAGAATTCCCGCCGCCCAGCGATCACGTTCTTTCAGGTCGCTTTCCTTCAAAAGGTTCGCAAATTCCGACGGGCGATTCAGTGCGATCATGGAAATTCGGTGGGTTTTCGCCCATTCAAAAAGCGGAGAATAATTTTCCCACGGGAATCCCCAGGATTCGTTGTAATTGATTCGCTTTCGGAATTCATCGGCTTGAATTTTTCCGGCTATGAAATCGTCCAAAACGTTCTGGTGTTTGGATGGAACCAGTTCCAACCCGATAGCCCAGTTTTCGCCCGGCTTGACGCTGGATCGCAGGATTCGAAGTGCCGTGCGCTGCGCTTGCTGAAAAGTGTGAAAGTCGGCGATGAAGGTGACTCGATGCGATCGGACGTCGGCAATCAGATCAGCTTTCTTTTTGAAGTCGCCGGGAGATTTCTTACTAAAGTCTTTTTCGAATTCGGAATGGTACTTTCGGATTTCCGAAGGTTGCTGAACCAGAAGTTCTTCGGATTCTCGCTTCCATTGGCGGTACAGCGCCTTCTGAAGCTTGACTAGATCGACCATTTCACCCGCACTTTGGCGTCGGGTTCGGTCAACCGAGCGCTGTCAAAATCCATTTTGATTCCAGGCAAAAAAGTCGAAAGGAATCCGCGAATCCATTCCGCTTTAACTCGCTCGAAAAGCACGCGGCTTTCAGGATTGGCGGGGAATCTTTCGGGGGTGCCAAAATCAATTTCAGCTGTATCGCGGGTCACGCGACGGGCAATCCAAAGGCTTTCTTCTGCCCACGGGCTCCACTTCAAAAGTTCGGGCACGATTCGAAAGTCTTTCAGTTCTAGCTTCGGAAAGCGCTTCAGCGCGGCTTCGAAGCCTTCACGAAACGCAGCTTCTTCCAAAAGCAGAAGCTGGGTCGGGCGGTCGTCTTCAGTATCTTCGGACTTGGATTTCTTATCGTCGCGCGAAAGGACTTCGATTGCTCCTAATTGAATCGCATGGACGCAGTCCCGAATTCGGTACAACGATTCCTTCGGGTCGACTTCGGTTTCAAATGGGATTCCTGACTTCATCCAACCTTCAAAGGCTTGAAGAAGTGCGCCTTCTGATTTCAGAACTTCAGGCAGGAAATCTTGCGATCTCTTTTCTTGTTCCAAAAGCCAGCGCAGGGTCAGACGGTGGCGGGATGCCAAAGTTTCGGCAGCCAAAAGAACGTCGTAGTTCCAATCTTTCCTATCCCAAGTATTCGTCGGCACGGACCCATTCTATCTGGGCTTCTCGCTTTGGGAAAGAGAGGGCTTAGCGGCGGCGAAGGTCGTTTCCGAAAACCAGATCCTGCGAGGTGTTCAAGCAGGTAGAAGTGTTCGACACGCTGCAGTCTTTGGTGATGATTCCCGAATTTGGGCCATCAAACTGTCCCTGCTGATTCACAGCCAGGTAAAGTTGCAAAGCAATCGGAGAATCGCTGAGTTCCGGCATCGAAAACGATGGGGTCGCAAACTGGAAGTAGCGACCGTAGACCGGTTGTGGGTTTACGCCCAGATAGGTCGTGCTGCGGACTTCAGGAAGATTTCCGGTGGCCAATAAAACGATTTCAATGCTTCCCCATGAACGAAAGCCAGAATTTGTGTTGTTCTGATTACGGGTCAGGGTCAGTTGCGCTGTGCGAACCGTGCGGTTCCAATTGTTCGTATAGGCGGGTTCGATTTGAACGCTGACGGTGTACCCGCCCATCAGTTGGTTAATGATGGTCGAGTACTGGCTTGGGACCTGCGAAAAGTCGCCGGTGTAACCTTGACCTGGAAACTGGAGCTGGCCTTGTCCAGGAGGCGTTAGCGTTGCTGGGCTTGTTGCAGGAGCACAAGAAGCAATGCCAAAGGCCAGGGCTGGGGCGAGCAGGGTTAAACCGATTTTTCCAAAAGTCGAGATCTTCATAACGCGCCCTATAAGCAGGATTGGTGCCAACGTTTTCGTGCTGCAGTTCGATTTAAGGCGATTTTGGCTAAAGGGGTTCGGCGTGAACTGTTTAAGGTTTCGACAGACTGCCAACGCATTGGCGTTTTCGCTTGTACAGACCTGGCCGGATAGTTCCGATAAGTCGGCTAGATGGAACCGATTTTTCGATTCTTCAAAAGCCAAGCTTGGGTCATTTGCGGGATCTGGATTCTGCAATCGTGTGCCCCTATCGCGGGTCGGCCCACGGCGACTGTGGGTTTGAAAACGCGAACTGTAAAGGACTTGGTTTTAGAGAAGGGTCAACCGCAAGAAAAAGAAGAAAACGCTTTGGATCGGGGCCTTCAAGTCTATCGCTATTCGGGCGAAGAAAACTACCAGGTCGACCCTGCGACTCAAGTGGTGCAGGCCCGCTTTCGGAATCCTGTGGGGTCTGAAGAAAAAGTCCAATATTGGCTTCACGAATTTCAGAACTGCAAGACGCGTCGAGAAGAAACGCGTTCAAAGGACCTTCATCAGACTTCTGTCGAAGTTCAACTGACTTGCGCCGAGCGGGGCACAAGTGTCCTTTTTGAAGCAGGAAACGGTTACGTCAAGCGGGTGATTGAGCATGGCCAGGAATAGGCGCACCGTTCTTAGAAAAGCCGCTGGGTTGACCGAGACCGCACGCTCCTTGATTTTATTTTCAGGCATGATTGCGCTGAGCTTCGTGGGCTACTGGCTGCAGAACCTCAGACAAGATGCGTTCTCGATCCGTGCTCCCGGGTTGGCCTATGGACGATTTCCGGCGCAGGCTGAAGCGCCCGAAGATCCAAGTGCTGCTGCTTGCTTCATCGACACGTTTAACCTGGCAAAAATACGAACCGAAATTGCGCAGATGGAATCGGCCTGGCCCAAGAAGGCGGCCTATACTTTGCCGTCCAACTTTTCGTTTCTGAAGAATGCGAAGCCCCCGGAAATCGAATACCTTGCGCGCTTTGGTCGTTGGGTGACGGTGACCAAGGATGCCGCAGCGAAGTGCAAGGATCTGCCGTGCGTTTTGAATTCAGCCTATGGTCGATTGGACGGAGAAGAAGGGTATCGCATCTACCACTTTTTTTTACGGATGGGATACCCATTGGGTACGGTCCGCGAAAATCCTCAGATCGGCGATCGAAATCCTGCGCCCCTGATTCAATATCTTTTCAAGAACGCCGAACTTGAAATGTTCAATTTGGTTTCGGAACTTCTTCCGGCCGGCTATCGCCAGATGCCCAGACTGACTTCGATCCATCGGATTCGGGATGGACACTTACCGGGTTGGGCGGCGGGTGTGTATTCGTATTACGAAGGAAGTCCTGGAACCATCGTCGTCAAAGATCCAACTGATCCAAGTGTCAGGCGCGAAGGAAACGTTTATACCGACTACGCTTTTCACGTGATCACCCATGAAATGAGCCATGCGTATGATCGAAACGTTGGCGAAGTGAAGCTCAAGACGGGGTATTGGTATTCGCAGCTGAAGGAATGGAAAGACAAGGATTGGAAAAAGTACGAATTAGCCAAGCATGGAAAGATCATCGCAGTCGACATGCCCGCTCCTCGCGCAGGCGAATTCGTGACCGCGTATGCCAAGACCAGCACCAAGGAAGACTTTGCAGATACAGCTGCGCTCACCTTCCACGATCCGGCTTTACTACGCAAAAATGCGCCCAACAAAGGGCGACTTTACGTCTACATGTCGCAGTATGGGCGCGAACTTCATTGGGACGAATGGAAGAATTGGGCAAGTGCCGGAATCTATGAACAGATGCTTCCCCAGCTTCCCTTGGCTTTAGGGGCTTGTCTGCAGAACGGACGGATTCCAGGAGACGACGAAGTTTCCGACCAACTTCTAGGCGAAGAATACGGCTTTTTTACGGCTGCGCTTCGTCGCTGCCTTCAATCGCAGTTGAATCGGGCTTTCGATGCGGTGGGCGCGAATCTGAATCGAAACGAATACTGGGCTTGCAACTATCTTGGGCAACCCAAGAAGAAAGAATATTTGCAGCAGACCGTTTACCGTGCTTTGGCGAATCCGACCCGCGCTTTGGCTGAAAACACAGAAGGGTTCAAAAAACTTTTAGATTTGTATGACCAGGCCAAGAAAGCATTAGACACCTGCGACGCAGACGAAGCCCACGTTCGGCTTTGGGATGTGGTCGACGGCGCTAACCAGCACAAACAAGAAATGGAAAGCTGTGTGGACGGAAAGCTGGCGCTTTTCCCGGACGTCGTTCGTGAATTTCCGGAACTTCGGGAACAGGTTCTAGCAGAAAGGACTTGGCAGCGGGCCTCGGAACGAGTCCGCGCGCGAATCAACGAAGCAGGAAAGGCTCTGCCGGGGATGCTGAAAGCATCTGCGCAGAACGCCTGGTCTGCCTGCTTTGCAGCCGCGCCTGTGGTTGCGGACGCTTCGCTTCAACCTCAAGTTCTAAATCCCTATGACGGGGGATCCACTTTTCTGAGCGTCGAAATGCTGCATTGTCTGAACGCGCGTGCACAGCCGGATTACGACCGCGAGGCCTTGGCGAACTTTCAAGGTACGGCGGTGAATCTGGGAAATGTTCAGATGCGTTCGCTGGTTCAGTCCATGTACCTGGGGCACTGGTTAGAAGGTTTGAAGGCCTTACAAGGCGAAAGGTCCAAGGCCGAAGCCGCAATGAATTTTTCGGCAAGTGTCGACGCCTACGGCAAGGGACGGGCCGCAGACTTGGTTTTCATCAAGCGGCTTTTTGATATGACAGGAGACTTTCGGGCGAACTGCCAGGCTGAAGTTTCCACGCCGGTACTGGACGAACTTAAAAGGCTTCTGGCAGTTCAGAAAGAAAAGTGGATCACGATCCCGCCAGGACCTTGGACTTCGTCCGCCGTTGAAAGCGTCTGCGGAAAAGTGGGTCAAGCCCTTTCGGGCTTTATGACCGAAGAAAAAAGCCGTTTGGAAGCCCTTCTGGCCGCAGCCAAGAAAGTGCTGGAATCCAAACTGAAGTCAATCCGCAGTTATATTCCGGTGGGAGCAACGTCGGGAAGTTTTGCGGCCGCTTGTCGGGCCGACCTTTTGCCTTTAGTCACAGTGGAAATCGACGGGCGTTTAACGGGGAAGACGTTTCGGTTTTTTTCGCCGACGGACTATTCGTCCCAAACGACAGAACAGTTCTGCCAAGAATACTGGCTGAAGGCGATCGCCGAACAGAAGTCCTTGCGCGCTCGCGAAGCGGATCTTTCCGAAGTTTTGGTCAAGATCCTTAGACAAGATTTAAATTGGCAGGACGACATCTATAGTCTGGGCGACCACCTTCGCGCCTGCCATTCTTATTATGATCGCAGTGCTTTGGCAGCGATTTCAGGATCGGCCTTTCAAGCTGTTGCAAGTCAAGACTGGACTCGGTTCGAAGATTTGGTTTCTGCGCTGAAAAAACCTGCCTGTTCGTCGTTGCAGAAATTTTGGGTATTGGACCTTGAGGCAAGTTTGGTTCCAACTGCGCCATTGGCGATCAAGATCGCAAAGCAGGCGCGTGAGACCTACGAAAACCTAAGACGTCAGAAACTTTCTGGCTGTATTGCCGCATTCCCACGGGCGGAACTGGCTTTCACTCGCTTCCAAAGAAAGAAGTGCGCAACTGACACGGTTTTCTTGGAATCCCAGTTTTCCGATGTCGCTGAAAGCTGGGAATTCCAGCACGAAGGTGCTCACCCGGCGTTTGTGAAGATGGTTGTCCAGGCAGTCCAAGCTTGGGTAGCAGAAGACAAGCTGAAAGCCGAAGCCCTGATCGCCGACTTGGACGCTCAGGGCGGCGGATTGATCAAAAAGTAACCCTCGAGTTTCGTTTCTCGAGTTCCCGATCGTGTAGATCGATCAGTTCATTTGTCTTTCGATTTCTGCGAATGTTGGTCCGTAGCAATAGCCAGACAGCTTTTTAATTGTGCCACTGGCGCAAACCAAAGTGTATTCGCCCATGATATCGGCTTTTTTCGAATTTTCCGTGCATTGATTGCTTACGGAATAGTGAGGATTAATGATTCCCAATTTCTGGCCTGAAACAATGAATGTTTTTCCGGCGGAAGTTTCAAGTGCTTCTGGATTGTAGTTCAATACACCTGACCAAATCGGCGATCCTGCGTGGTTGTAACACTTAATTTCTGCGACCTGTGAATCACCTAGGGCAATCAAGGGTAGGTTCAATAATCCAAGGACTAAAGCAATATAGATTCTGTTCATATTTTATTTTCCTATTGGGTATTTTTCTTGGGCTATTTCAGGATTGCCTGAATAAACGCCTTCTTGCCCATCGGCTTCGAGATGTTTTCGCAAAGCGTTCCTGCTTGATCCAGCTGAGCAACACGAAGACTGATTTCGTCCATGGTCAATTCGCGGACTTTTTCAGCCGGAAGTTTCTTCTGGGCTTCTTCCAAGATGTCCGCAGTCAGGCGGATCATGCTTTTCAGTCTCCACTTCAACTTGGCGTCTTTCTGGTCCACCATCGCGGCCCAGGTCAAAGCGTCGTATACCGGATGGCTTCCGTCGATCTGGCTGGTGATATCAAAAAGGCATTCGGCGTATGCAATCCGCTTTCGTTCCGCCATGTCGGTTGGGCGCATGTCTTTTAGGTTGTAGTATTTCTGAAAAATATTGGATTCCACATAGGCCATGTCGCCTTTGCGTAAGCCCTGTTTCTTAAAGCTTTTTTGGCAGGCTTTGACCTTTTTCGATTCAAACCCTGCTAATGCGGCCGAATAAACCAGCATCGAAGTGACGGTCGCGTCGTCTGACTGACCTAGGCTTGCGTCTTGGCGGACAGTCGCAAAATTCAAAAGGTTCATGGTGTCGAAGTAATTCGTTGCCAAAGGCAGGCGAACCATCGGCAGTCTTTCGTCATAACCATTTGGGATCTGAACGCCGGCGATGACTTCGCCTTCTTTCCAGTCGGTCACAAAGTCATAACCTTCATAACCCAGGCCAACGATTCCGCCGATAACGGCCAAAGCACCCAGTCCAGCGATGCCGCCACCCAGGGTCACGACTGATCCGCCCAAGCCTAGATTTCGATTCAGGCGTTTGGCTTTTTCAAAATAGCTTTTTGAGCAAGTCGAATGCTTCGAATCATAAAGCGTATCAGTGAAGATCTTCGATGAAGTCAGCTGGCCAGGCTTATAAGGAGAAGCCTGTACAGGTTCAGAAGCGACTTCTTCGTTTGCGTCAGTTTCTTCATCGCCTTCGTCTTCTTCGATGACGACCTTTTCAGGTTGCGATTGCGCAAACACCGGAAGGGTCGTGTTCAGGAAAAATACGAAAGCCATCGCAGGGATCGACGCACGGTAAATCTTTTTCATGCCTTTGAATCAGCAAGCGTTATGCCACGATTCTAGGCTGAAATCGCACTGATGCCAGCTGGCGCAAAAGTACAAAGGGCGGGTGTCTAAACTTTTGACAGTTAAATTTTCTTTGAACAAAGATCCAAAACGGCTTGAAGCGTTTCCGATTTATTGCGAGCGATGAAGACTTCTCGAAGCACGTCAGACGCCATGGATTCGGCAACTTCCAGGTGGCGAGGTAGGTTCCAGATTTGACAAAGTTCATTCCAAGTTGGGCAGCGCACGCCGTCCAGCTGGTCCATTAGGATTTCGACCAAACGGTTTTGGTGAATGGCCAAGTGAAGGCTTAGGCCGGATTCAGTCGCAAGCAGGATTCCTGGGCTAGGCAAACGCACTTTTTCAATTCGACCAATCGGAATGTGGGGCGGAAGTTTCCCGCTCAGTTTCACTTCCGAATGCAGGCTGGCCGGAACGCGTTCCGAAACCGGAAGCACTTCCATCAGATTTTTCCAGCAGATCGAAACGGCCTTGGGGTTTTTCGGGTCTGGAACACGGATCATTCGCGAAACTTTCTGAATTTGGCCTTCCCAGTGGCTGAGCCACCGCGACGCGCGCGCGAAAAGTGCCGCATGCACTTCGGCCGAAGCCGAAGCCGTATCCTTCTGAAGTTCGGACAAAAGGCGCGACGGTTCACTGCCCAGGTCTGAACAAATCTTTTCCCACTCGGTCGGAAGGGTTCCGCCTTGCAGTTCCAAAAGCAAAGTCTTTGGAACCGGTATGAACTTAACCAAGGCTTCCGTCAAAACGGTCCGATCATTCTTTCTTTCGGCCTTGTACTGCAGCCAGGTTCGAATGGGTGATGAATTCAAATACGCTTGGATCGGCGCAACCCAGCGATGATCGGGAAGAAGAATCTGGATTGAAAAACTTTTAGAAGCGACTTCGCCGGATCCGATGGTTGTGACCACCCAAGGGTGGGTTTCGGAATGCGACGGCGAAACCAAAATTCCGTGAACGGCAGTGCTGTTGCTGGGGTTCGATTTCTGAAGTCTTTCGGCATCGGCTGCTGAAAGTTGCTTAATCGTGGCGAAAGACGCCAACGGCTGTGAACGGACGGTCAGTCGATCTAATTCCAACAGAGTTTCAGGTTCAGCGGCATCTGGCCAATGCGTCATCCAATCGCGCTGGGTCAGATGGCTGGGTAGAACATGGATTTGGGTGTGGGCTTCTCCGTGCGCAAGATCTGCGGTCTGGGGCTGCACAACACTTTGAAATACCTGGTCCAAGATTCCCGGCAGTTCGATCTGGCTTCGAAGCGATCCTCGTGCAGCGATTCTGCGCGGCTTATGATTCAATCGATTTTGAAATTCGGTTTCCCGCTTGAAAACATAAACGTACTTCGGAAGTGGGGTTTCTGATCCAGGGCCGGGTAGCACCAGATTGGAAAGATCGATTTCAGCCAGAAGGCACCCTTTGTCCAAAAAGGCTGAAAGAAGGCTTTGCCCATCTTGTGACTTTAAAGGTTCTTCGCGGATGAAGAAAAGCAACCCACCTGGACGAAGCTTGCCCAAGCTGACCAAGGTTTGAAACATTCCTAAAGATGCGCCGGGACTTCTTAGGCCTTTCCACTGCGTGATCGAATCAATCAGCTTTCGAATCGCTGGGTAACGAACGCAGGATTCTTCCAAAACGAAAGCGCCTTCGAAGGCTTCCATTTCAGCAAGTCGCAAAGCCATCGTGGGTTTGGCAGGTGCCAGTTTAAATTGAAGTTGGTCGCGCTTCAGTTCTTCTAGACCCGTGCCTTGCGCCCAAAGGGGCGGAGCCGAAGGCCCCCACCAAAGCTGAACCAGTTCCGCAGTCAAAAGGTCGTACGTGTTTTGCTCAAAGCCGCTGGTGGAAAACCCGGTTGGGTTCAGGTGCGTTCCATCGCGCAAAGTCGGGCAGAAAAAGTGCAACGGCTTTCCAACGGGCGAAGTGGGGACGTCCAGTTTTTCCAGATTCTTCCAAATGGCTTCGAAGAACCGCGAATCGTAACGAAATTTCTTTCGTTGGTGAGAATCCTGTCCGTCACCTAAGCTTTGAAGAAACTGGAAAAGAATTCCGGGACCTTCGTCGCCCAGTCGAATTCCTGAAACCACTCGCCAAATTTCCTGTTGAAGAGCGGGTTCTGGCGTGTACCAGGAATAAAGATTTCGGCTGGTCAGTTGCCAACCTTCGCGGTCTAACGGAATAAACGGACGAAGAGTCGACGAAAGTGTCCAGTTCAGATTCGCCAAATCTTTTTCTTCCGCGATTCGAATCCCGCGATCAGACCACGATTTTAAAAGAATGACCTGGCCCAAGAAAACTCGCGCGACTTCTTCAAAGTACAGGCGAAGGGCTCGGTTTTCTTTCGGCCCGCGGGGTCCAGTGACCCACTTTTGAATGGCAGATGCTTGATTTTCAGAATCTTCAAAATCCGACTGCGCAATTCCCATCAGTTTTCCCAAATGAGCGGCAGTTGCGTCGCGTCGAGACGGGTTCAGCGCCAATAGGCGATTGGGGTTGGCTTCCAGTTCTGCTGCGATGCGCCCAGCCAAAGTCGCGATGGTCGTCAGGCGGCTCCAGGAAGAAGTCTGCTGGTTCAAAGAAGTCGGGCTAGGGGAGTGGCTTTTAGGCCGTTGTGAGGCCGGCTGTGCAAGCCACTGTGAAAGTTCATGAGCGGCTGAAGACTCGTGAATTTCGGTACGTGTCTGTAGCCAGCGTGCTGGTACGAGTCCACGGTCGTGCATGATTCCCCCCCGGGATAACTGCATGGATTTTCGGTGTGTGTCAGAAAGTTGACGTTCCCCCGTCGTACTTTCCCCCACCGACATTCCGCGATTGAGATGGCGGACGGTCTTCCTAGCAGCGGAGATTGAATCCCGCGAGAGAAAAAATCTTTTTTCTCAACCTAGCGAACTTATTGACCGAAAGGATGAGTGTTGAGGAGATCGCAATGAGCGCGGATAACAAGAGTGTACCAGCCAAAGCAGCGCCGAAAGCAGCAGCACCTGCTGCAGCTGTCGATCCACAAGATGAAATTAACGAGATCATGAACGAGATCGAGAGCTTGCAGAAAAGTATGTCGGGTCCGGAAACGGAAATCGAAATGCCAAAAGCCGCTCCAGTCGCAGCTGCCGCGACTTCGCGCGCCGCTCCGGCCGCAGCGCCAGCTCCGAAAGCCGCTCCAGCTGCGGCAGTAGCCGCACCGGTGGCACCCGTTGCTGTCGCCGAAGATCCTTTGGTATCGGAACTCGAAGCGGACCTTGCGGATTTCCGCGGAAGTGGCGACGACGCTTCAATGGAAGAAACCTTGGGCTCGATGCAAGCCGAGCCGGCAGCGAATAGTATTTTGGACGATGATTTGAAATCGCAGATTGAATCTGAACTTCAGCAAGAACCTCAAAGCGAAGTGGATTCGCTTCTGGAAGCCGAAATGGCAGCCGAGACTAGCCGCAATGTTGAAGAAAAAGCGGTCGCTGAAACCAAATTTGATAGCGATGACGAATTGCTCCAGGAATTGGAAGCCATCACGCCTCCGGTTCCGACGAAGAAAAAGCCAGCTCCTGCGCTTCCTCCGGCGAAAGCCGAAGCTTATGTCGCAGCGCCCGATCATCTGGCAGACGACTTAGCGGATTTGGCTCCGACTGACACGGCAACTAAAACAATTCGCAGCCCTGCAGAAACTTCGTTTGGTGGCGGTGAAAGCACCGATGGCACTTTGACCATGAGCGTTGCCGGCAGTATGCAGCTGAAGCTGAAGTACGAATTTGACGGCCAGGAAGTGACTTTGTCTTTCTCGGACGGCGCTTTGAAGATTTGCCTGATCGACGGTACTGAATTCAAAGTTCCAGTCGGACGCGCGCGAAATTTGCGAGCCGCCTAGTTTCAGACTAGTCTGCGTTCATGCTGAAAATCACGGGCGGCGACCTTCGAGGTCGTACGGTCCTGACACCCCCTGACGACAAGACTCGCCCATCTGGCGCAAAAGTCAGACAAGCTTTGTACAATTCCATTCAAATGCGCACGGCCGACGCGCGTGTTTTGGATCTTTTTGCGGGAAGCGGTGCTCTGGGTTTTGAAGCCCTTTCGCGCGGAGCCAGGCACGTCTGCTTTGCAGAAAACTGGAAAGTCGCGCTGAAGTGCTTGGATCAGAATATTTCCACATTGAAGGTGAAAGAGCAGGTTCAGGTCATTCGCGAAGACATTCTTAGTCCTGCTTTTAATAAGAAGCTGGACTTTGAAATCCAGAAGGACGGACTTTTCGATCTGGTCTTGGCCGACCCGCCGTACGCAGACGACTGGGAAATGAAGCTTTTGAATTTCTTTCCGTGGGAAAAGGTCATGGTGCCCGGAGGCCTTTTTTTCTTGGAATGGGGAGCAGTGAAATCCAAGGTAGAATCTTTGCCCGACCAGACCCCTTTCCTTGTCAAAGTCCGCGAGAAAAACTATGGTGATACCTGGTTAACCACCTTCGAAAGAAAATCATGAGAGCCATCTACCCAGGGTCTTTCGATCCAGTCACCAACGGCCACCTGGACATTTTGGACAGAAGCCTAAAGCTATTTGACGAAGTGATCATTGTCGTCGCGGGCACTGGGCGCAAAGATCCTCTCTTTACGCCCGATGAACGGGTTGAACTGATTCGTGAAGTCGTGGCGGATCGCCCGATGGGAGAAAAAGTTCGTGTCGATCGCTGGCAGGGTCTGATCATGGATTACGCCAAAAAGAACGAGATTTCAGCCGTGATCCGGGGGCTTCGCGCAGCCAGTGACTTTGAATACGAATTCATGATGGCGTCGATGAACAAGGAAATTAATCCAGAAGTCGAAACCGTCTTCATGATGACGGGACAGAATCTTTTCTTCGTCAGTTCTTCGATGATCAAAGAACTTCACCGTTACGGGGGCGATATTTCTCCGTATGTGCCGGCGCAGGTCATTCGTCGACTGAACGATAAAATAGGGGGCGAAAATGAAGGCAGGATCATCCGGGAATCCCACCGCAAACTTAAGCGGCGGCGCTAGCGCGTTCTTAGCCAAAAGGCTGAACGGCGTTTCTGAAAGTGCGACCTTGAAGCTAAACGCCATGGTTCAGTCCATGAAGGCGCAAGGGATCGATGTCGTGAATCTGACCGCGGGCGAACCCGATTTCAATGTGCCTGACGCCGCAAAGGAAGCGATTCAAAAAGCTTTGGCCGAAAACAAATCCAAGTACACTCCGGTGCTGGGCATTCCAGAACTTCGCCAGGCGGTCTTGGAAAAGACGCACAAGCAGCAACCTGAAATTGGTGCGAAGAATCCTTGGAAAGTTGACGAAGTCTTGGTCACTAACGGCGGAAAACAAGCGCTGTACAACGCCTTCATGGCGCTTTTGAATCCAGGTGAAGAAGTTCTGATTCCAAGCCCGTTTTGGCTGAGCTACCCGGAAATGGTGAAATTGGCCGAAGGAAAACCGGTCACTGTCGACACCCGGTACGAAGAAGGTTTTAAGCTGAAACCTGAAACCCTTCGTGCGGCGATTCGTGATTCGGCTTCACGAACAGGTGGGGCAGGACCGAAAGTTCTGGTCTTGAATGGCCCCGGCAATCCAACCGGCGTGGGTTATTCGTTGGATGAACTTCGCGCGCTAGGAAAAGTGATTTTAGAAATGCGCGATTCGGGTCACGCCAAGAATCTTTGGGTGATTTCGGATGAAATCTACGACCGAATTGTTTTTGACGGAAAGCCTTTTGTTTCTTTTGGTGCCGCATGTCCCGAACTTCGCGATCAGTTGATCACCGTCAACGGAATGTCAAAATCGGCTGCAATGACGGGATGGCGAATTGGGTGGTCCATTGCGCGAAAGGAATTGACCCAAGCGATGATGACCATCCAAGGTCAGTCGACTAGCGGGATTAATTCATTGGCCCAATGGGCAAGTCTTGCCGCTTTGAAGCTGCCTGAAAGCGTATTCGAACACCAAGTCAAATCCTTCCAAAAGCGCCGCGATCTTACGTTGGAAATCTTGGGAAAAGCTGACAAAATCAAGGTTGTACGTCCGACTGGCGCCTTCTACGCGTTTGTCGGAATCGGATCCTTCCTGAACGACGGGGAAGATTCGATGGGATTTGCTGAAAGACTTTTGCAGGAAGCAAAGGTCGCCGTCGTTCCGGGAACTCCGTTTGGAGCCCCCGAGTTTTGTCGACTCAGTTATGCCACGGATGAAGCGTCCCTTGCCAAGGGATGCGAAAGGTTGGTTGAGTTTTGTCTGAAGCAAGGAGCCAAAAGAAGTTCCAATTCTTGATCACCGCGATCGCGGGGCTGGTTGGCCTTGCGGGTTGCGCGATTCCTGGCAACGACATCGGAACAGAACTAGGACGCCAGAACATTCTGGAATCCACGCACAAAGCGCTGACCAACGGTGAATGTGCTCTCGCCATCAATCTGATCGAACCGCTTTACAATTCCGTGCATTCAAACGACGCCGTTCGAATGGCTTACGCGGCTGCGCATGGCTGCAACGCCGGCATTAATTTTTTCCAGCTTTTGGATGTTTTCGTTGCGACGCCGCCCGTAGGAACTGCGTTCTGGACCACGATGGCTGAAAACTTCTACCACACGGATCTGAATTTCTTGGATCAACGTGTCGAATCCACCCGGCGCGCCACTTACGCACTTTTTTCAGTCATCGGGTACGGGATCGTCGTGCCTTTAGCCAATCAGGTGAATTGGTCCAGCTTCAATCCAGGTTCTTTGCTTGCGGTGGATCGTTCACCGGATTCGAATCTGTACAACGTGCTGATCAGCGCTGCGCGGATTGGCGCACTTCAGAATCGGTATTCAGCACCCGATACCACGACGTGGAACAAGACCCAAGTCGTTGGCTATACCGTTGGAAACCCCAACGGTTGGCAAGACGCGACTTTGACAGCGGATCACGGTTGCCAGTTTGCTTCGGCGTTTCTGAATTTCATCGATAGCGTGGATCAGATCGCTGTGAACCCAGGCGGATCTTCGGGCGCGGCGATCGCAACAGTGACTGCCGCGATCAAGCCGGTCATCGGCGAAGCTTGCAACTATGGTTGTCAGGGAAATGCGGCAGGTGTGATCGGAAGCGCGCCGCCAGAAGTGATCGATTTTTCAGGAACAGGGTGTGCGTTTGCCGACAATATCTGTGCGGGTACCGCTTCAGTGCCGTGCCCACAAGCGCTTCGTGATGCGACGGCATGTACGGGGCTGGTGACGGACCGAAATTCCTGTGCCGCTGCCGGGATTGCACGGTTTGTGAACATGCACACGACCCTGGGGTGGCCGTGACGCGGGCGGCCCCGATTTTCGCAGCTTTGTTTTTGGCTTTTTTTGCGGGGGCGCAGCCTTCGGCCTGGGGAAGCGAACTTTTGGAAGCGTATCGAAGCACTCGTCACATGGCGATGGGTGGAACTTCGATTGCGTTTCCTGAAGATGAAGCGTCATTGTTTATGAATCCTGCTGGCTTGGCCGGGAACACCCAGACCCGATTTCACCCAGTCCTTTTGGATCTTTCGCTTTCGCAAGATGCGATCAAATCCTATGGCCCGGTGATGGATGCCATGAACAATCCATCCGGAAATTCTTTAAACGTTCTGATGGGCAAGGACATCGCCGTTCGTGCATCGCTCGCACCAACGCTGATTTCAAATAATTTTGGCTTTGCCGTGATCGAGGATCGGCAGTTCGCCCTTTTGGCCGAAAACCAGGCTTTGCCGCAACTGGAATACGGTTACATGACCACGCGTGGGCTACAGACGGGGCTTGGGTTTCGATTGGGACGAAAGAAATCCAAGCGCGCGGAATTCCGAATGGGTCTGGCTGGAAAACTACTTTGGCGCCAGGGTTCGTATTCGATGCTTCCGACATCCCAGCTTTTGAATATTAGCCAACAGACTTTTGAAGATCGCTTGGGAAACTTTGCGATGGGTTACGGATTTGACCTAGGGACGCAAGTACTGATGCCGGTGGGGAAGGCGGTCACGCTTTCGACGGCTTGGGTGATCCAAGACATCGGTGACACCAGCTTTGGAAGTTTAGCGCAGCCGATGAAGATGAATTTGTCTTGGGGTGCTGGTGCACAGGTTCGCATGGGATCAGCAAGTCGTTTGACTTTGATGTACGAACTGCGGCAGCTGAATCGTGAAACGGATTGGCGCAATCGTTCCCACTTGGGGTTTGAATACGTACTTCCTGTTTTGACCATTTACGGGGGCCTTAACCAAGCGCGATTAAGCTATGGTGCGGCCATTGACGTCTGGCTGGCCAGAATTACGGCGGCCTATTATACGGTTCAGACGGGCGCGCAGACTTTTGTGGATCAGCAGACACGTTGGGCGATTCGCGCGGATGTGAAATTACCGCTTTGATTCTGATTCGAACAAAAGCCGAATCATGATGATTCTTTCTTCATCACCCAGTTGGTGATCTGCAAATTCGGGCGGCATCTGATGACTTTCCAGTTTTTTGCGTGCCAGGCCATCGCGGTAACGGCTAATCGATAAAGGATCGCTAAAGTTGATTCCCAATTCAAACCCGCCTTCTTGCGAATGGCATTGGGTGCAGCTTTTGAAACCCGATAGTGCTCGACTTTTTTCTTCCGCATTGAGGGGCTGATCCAGGATCTTGTCGGCAATTTCCTGAACTTGGTCTTGAAGATTCTGGATCTGATCAAGAAGGTTTTCAGCGCCCTTCGCTTTGGCGTGTGAAACAGATTCGCAGGGGATATCCTTTCCTTCTTGGATTTGCTTTAGACTTGAATACCAAATGTCTTCTTGCGACTGCCCACGTCGGCGAAGCAGGGCATCCAACTTTCCTGAATCCGTCCAGGCTTTCAGTGTTGCTTCGTCTTTGACCTGTGCCAATAGTTCTCTGATTCTTTTCGAGTCAGGGCCGCAAGCGCTGGGCATGACGTTTGAAGTCAGAAGTTCCCAGCCATCGGCAATAGTCAAAGGGTAAACCTTGGGTCTTGGCGTTTTGGGATCTGCCTTAGCCAGCCATTTCGGATCAGCGCTCAGGATTGAAGGAACTTCCAACGATTCGGGCCGACCTCGTGCCAGTTCTTCGTCAAATAGAAGTCCTTCAACGGTTCGAACTTTTGCGATGGTTCTTTGGTTCAGGCGTTCTTCCGCCGACGCCTGGGATTCACCTTGCTGAATCGAAAAAAAGGAATCTGGAAGAAAATTCTTTTCCGGGTTTAGCGAACCTTCAGGAAACTGGGAGACTTCAACTTTTCCGGTTCTTGGGTCGCGATCCAAGATCGCCGAGCTTGGGTAGGAATACCCTTGCGCGGGCCACTGCGACTTTGCTTTTTGGTAAAAGTCTGAAAACCCCGTTAGCGAAGCGACGAATCTTCCACCAGGGCGATGACGTTCGGCAACACCATAAATGGGATTACCAGTCGCGCCGTCATAGGCAACTAATGTGGTGCTGCCAGCGTTTCTTAGGCCAAGTAACTGCGCTAATAAAAGGGTACGCTCGCAACCGACGTCGTTTGGGTCCATGCAAAAGGATTTACAGATTTCGGCTTTTTGCATGCCACGCGCGGAATCGCGGACTTCCCCGTCAAAATCAGCTGATTCTGACGAAAAAAAATTCTTTGAATCCAGGTCAAGCCCTTCGCCTTCAGCTGGTTCACGCCAGGGACCCCGTGAAAAAATGGGACCGCCGTGTTGGTGGCATACGGTGCAAGTTTCCCGAGGGGGTTCATGGATTTTTGGGGATAGGCTCGAGGGTTGAGTCACCACAAAGAAACGGTAAAATTTTTCTTCATTGTCCCACTGAATGACTTCCAAGCCGTCAGTCTTGTGGACGTATCCCATGTAGCTTGCGGGCGAGTATTCATCGAACTGCGATCGACTCAGGTATCGGGGTGACGCGATGCTGGCATTTGATTTTTGAAGCGATCGTCCGCGAGGGACTTTAAGAATGGAGATGGATTCGTGCGGTCGTGTGCCTTCTGAATAGTTGCGACTGATGAATTTTCTGATTTTTTGCTCGATCGTTTTTTCTTTCGAAAAAGGGGACAGATCAAGACCGGGGGCCTGAGCCCAAGAAACCGAAATCCCAAGCAAGATCAGTAGCGAAGACAGACGGTGCATCATCGACTGATCGGCTGTTTTAACCCGGCCCTTAAATATTACTTGCACATAATATTATGTTCATGTAATATATGTTTATGTTGAATCAGTCCTTATCGCAGGCTCTTTTGGATCGATGTAACGAAGTCAGTGGTGTTTTTGGATCATTGGCGCATCCGGTGCGCTTGAAAATCCTTTGTCAACTTTTGGACGGGGACCGGGGCGTGAATGAATTGACGGAATTTTGCGGGATTTCGCAATCGGCGATGTCTCAGTTTTTGAATCGAATGAAAGCCGAAAAAGTCGTGGAATCCCGGAAACAGGGAACACGGGTCTTTTATCGGATCGCCGACGCCAAGCTGGTTTCTTTGTTGCGTTCGGTAAAGAAAATCTACTGTGACTAAGGTCTGAGGAAGGAACGGAATACGTATGGATGCATTGGATTTACAGCGCTACGCTTTGCCCGCTGCAATCGTGTTTTTCTTGGTTTGGCGAAGTTTTCGAAACAGAAAGGTAAAAAAGCAAATGCCATCTTTAATTGAAGCAGGTGCAATCATTGTCGATGTCAGAACGCCGGGCGAATATGCTCAAGGATCTGCGGCCGGAAGCATCAACATTCCGTTGGATGATCTTGAAAAACGCGTTTCAGGTTTGGATCGAGCAAAAACGGTGATCGTTTGCTGTGCGTCCGGTGCCAGAAGCGCGATGGCGGCCACGATTTTAAAAAGCAAAGGCTTTCAAAAGGTCGTCAATGCCGGTCCTTGGCAAAACGCCTGCGTCTAATTTTTAGGAGGTTCAAATGAGCTCAACACATGTGAAGTCACTTGAAGAAATTTCGTATGGAAAGTGGGCTTTGCCCAAAGACTTTCAGGTTCAGGTGATCGTCAACGACGACAATCTGACCTATCTGGCCTATCACCCGGAAAGTCGGCAAGCGATCGTGGTCGATCCGATGCAAGACGATTGGGAAGTCTTGGTTCGTGAAACCGATCGCCTTCAGGGTTACACCTTCTTGGCGGTGCTTGACACCCACACTCATGCCGATCACATCAGTTGTGCCGCGAAACTGGCCAAGAAACTAAATTGTCCGCTGGTGATGCATGCAAACGCGGTTTCTCCGAAAGTCGACCTTCGAGTATCGAATGAAACCCATATTCCGACCGCGGCGGGGCCCCTGCGCTTGGTGCCAACCCCTGGGCACACGCGCGACAGTCTATTCATTCAGTGGGGCCCTTTTGGTTTTACGGGCGACACGATCCTTCACGGCGATACGGGAAGGGACGATCTACCCACGGGAAATCCGGCCCAGCACTTTGAAAGTCTTCTGAAGATCAAAGAATTGATGACGATGAATTCGATCTTGTTGCCAGGTCACGACGCCGAAGGCGGCCGTGCAAGCGTTTGGTCTCAGCAGTTGGAACTGAATTCTTCATTGAAGCAGTCCCGTGAAGAATTTATTCGCGACGCCGGCGCCTATGTCGGTCCTTCACCCAAACTTTTGAAAGAATCACTTTTCTATAATTTCCAATGAAGAAATCACTAAGACGAAACTGGCCGTATCTTTTTCCGCTTTTGGTTCTGTCCTGGGTCATCGCCAACGGACCGCTAGCCACGTGGTCCGTTGAAACGATTCCGACTGACGAAGCTTGGGCTTTTGCCAAAAGCGATCAAGCCGTCTTTGTGGATGTCCGCGAACCCGATGAAACCCAAAGCGGGTATCTGCCGGGTGCGATTCTGATGCCCCTGTCTCGTTTCGAAGAAAATCTGGATCGACTTCCTAAGGACAAGCTCTTGCTGACGTACTGTCGATCTGGTGCGCGTGCAAAGAAGGCTTCGGCAATGCTCCTTAAGGCAGGATTCAAGACCAAGGCAGCAGGCGGGTATGCTCAGCTGAAACATTGACTCGTAAAGTCATTCTTTTTGGCAGACTCTTTTTCCGGAATCCCGCTAATGGTTTGACACTGCTTTAGAAAACCGTCTACCCTTTGACGTAGGGGGGTCATCGGACGACCATGCGCAAAGCCTTCATCCTCGATACCAACGTACTTCTTTTCGATCCCAACGCAGTTCTAAAATTCGGCAACAACGATGTCGTGATTCCAATCGTCGTGATCGAAGAAATCGATCGCTTCAAGCGGGAAATGAGCGAAAACGGGCGACATGCTCGTCACTTTTCTCGTTTGATCGACGACATGAGAAAGACCGGCGAACTTTCTCGCGGAGTGAAGCTTCCTAGCGGAGGGTTACTGACCGTCGAACTGGGCGGAAACGCGACGCTGCCATTGGAACTTCCGATGGACAAGGCCGACAACCGAATCCTTGCGCTGGCGATGGCTTTGAAAAAAGAGCAGCCTAAGCGCCCAACCGTTTTCGTCACTAAAGACGTCAACCTTCGAATCAAAGCCGACGCACTTGGAATTTTGGCTGAAGATTACGAACCGTCCAACGTCGAACCCGATCAGCTTTACACCGGAATTCTGACCCTGAACGTTGACCCGCACATGGTCGACGATTTTTACCAGCAGAAGCGATTGGTTCTGAAAGACGGCCCTCAGAATTTAAAGCCCAATCAGTACTTGATTCTGAAGGATTCAGCGAATCCCAATCACACGGCGATGGGTCGCTATTCCAAAGAATTGGATTGTGTCGTTCCGGTTTACAAGCCGGCTGAGGGTCTATGGGGAATTTTCCCAAAGAACGCAGAACAATCGTTTGCCATCGATGCGTTGATGAACGACGACATCAAGCTAGTCAGCTTGGTGGGTAAAGCCGGTACCGGTAAAACGCTTTTGGCCATTGCTGCCGGACTTGCCAAGACGGTCGACGAAGGCGTCTATCAACGTTTGCTGGTTTCGCGTCCAGTTTTCCCGCTGGGTAAGGACATCGGATTCTTGCCAGGCGATATCGAAGAAAAACTGAATCCTTGGATGCAGCCGATTTACGACAACATCGACTTCCTATTCGGAGCCACCGGCGCCAAAGGCCGCCGCGGAGTCGGCAAAGGCGGACAGGAATTGATGAACCAGGGCTTGCTTCAAATTGAACCGCTGACTTACATCCGCGGTCGTTCGATTCCGCAGCAGTACTTGATTGTCGATGAATCGCAGAACTTAACGCCTCATGAAATCAAGACGATCATCACTCGTGCCGGCGACGACACGAAAATCGTCCTGACCGGGGATAGCTTCCAGATCGATAACCCTTACGTCGATGCCGCCAACAACGGCTTGGTGTACTGCGTGGAACGGTTCAAAGACGAATCGATTTCTGCGCACATCACCCTGACCAAGGGCGAACGCTCGAAGCTTTCGGAATTGGCGTCGAACCTGCTTTAAACGTTACGGGCGGGCCTTCTTGACTTCGGCCAGTTCCATTTCCAGGTGTCGGCGATACGAGCGGGTCAGGATGCGCAGTTCCTGGGTTTCGGCGTGTTCTTCCAGTTGCTTAAAAAGGTAGTGGCCGCGGATCATCATTTCGACGCTCATCTTGCCGGATGCTGCGTTGGCCTTTTCTTCTTGGAAGCGAACCATTTCTTCCAATAGTTGAAGTTTATCCATGCCTAGGATCCGGGCCTTGTAAGCCATTTCCTGGTCTTCGGCCGCCTTTAGAACTTTGAATTTCGATAGAGATACAATGTTGTCTGCGCTCATGGCGCTGGGCATAGAGCAATTCAGATGCCAGAACCGATCAGCGCAAAATGGCTCTGAAACACCCTTAAAACCCAGATGGTGACCCCAGATCTGCTCAGAACTGTTTAGGGTTTGGACAGGGTAGGGAAAAAGTTCAGAACGGCATTCCCTTCAGAAATGCTACTCTTCCCAAAGCAAAGCGATGACGAAACGACTGATTCCGTGGCCATTCATTCTCGGAGTGATCCCTGCTGTTGTGGGGTTTTCGATCTTTTTTCCAGGTTTGATGTCCTGGGATTCGTTCATTTTATTAGGGCTAGGGCTGAACCGCGAAATCAATACCTGGCATCCACCGCTGGGCGGAATCCTTTTCCGATTATTCAGTCACCTGGGTCCGGTCCAACCCATATTTCTGGCGTTTCATTTTCTGATTTTAGGGATGGGCTTGGGCCTATTTTCCCAAGCCTTTTCCGGGCTTTGGGTCCGACAGTTGGGTGTCTTCCTTTTGCTCTTTTTTCCTCCGCTGCTTGGGTTTGCAGGTTCAATCCTAAAAGATCCGGGCCACGCCTTTGCGCTGATTCTGGTGTGGGGATCTTTATTGGTTTCGGCAAAGACGAAATTGAATCGCCGGCTTTTGGGCGTCTTTTTGTTTGGAAGTTTTTACGCGATGGAAATCCGCTATTTTGGTTTCGTTCCGCTTTTGCCTGCGATTTGGGTTTTCTCTAAGATTCATTTTCCAAGGTATACGGGCAGGGCTTTCATTCTGGGGCTTTTGGGACTTTTCGTGGCTGATTTCGGTGTTCAATGGGCGACCTCGCGTGAACCGCCCTTGATCCGACATATGGGGATCACTTTTGATTTAGCCGGAATGACCCGGGTTTCTGGCAAGTGGATCATTCCCGATAGTCTTCTGGATCCGGCGCAAAAGAAATTCGCCGATCAAAAGGGCTGGCTGATTGAAAAAAGTCCACGCCTTTTCGATTCGCTTTTTATCGAGCACACCATCGGTCAGTTCTACCGTTGCGATCAGTTCATTTCGGAAGGAGTACTTCGTCCTTGTTTTGATTTTCGGCGCGGCGACGCCCTTCAGGCAGCGACCTGGCAGTATATGAAAGTCGTCCTTTCAAATCCCCTGGCCTACATGGGCCACCGCTTTTCTTACTTTCGAGCCCACCTGGGCCTGGACCCCCTAAATCGGCGAGTCTATCCGTTTGATGAAGCAAAGGAAGTCAGCCCGTATCGGCTGGATTACTCTAGAAATTCGCCGCTTTTATGGGTGCATCGCGGGCTGAAAGTTTTGACGGAAAGTCCGCAGGCTGCATTTCTTTTTGTCTATTGGCCCTACCTATTGATGTCTGCGGTACTTCTGATCGTGGGGATGCGGCAAAACAATCTTTGGACGACGTCGCTGGCAGCCAGTTCACTTTTGTGTCTAGCGGTTCTACTTTTCTTTTCGCATTCGCTGGCTTTTCGTTTGGGCTACTGGTCCATTTGGGCGTGTCTTCTTTCAATCCTTTGCGTCGGGCAAGGAAAGTGGCGGAATCTTGACGCTCGTGTTTCAGGTAACCTGGCAATGTCCGGCAAGCTGATGAAACCCAAGTCCTAGATCTTTCCTTAAGTTCCTTAAGCCTGTGTCCGATAGGCCACAGGAGAAGGTGCGAGAAGTGCACCTAAAAGAGGGATCTTATGGAAAAGGTCAGATTGATTCGTGAAAAATTAAAACGAAAGAGGCTCTGGGTTTCAGCAGGCTTGGTCTTTAGCGTCGTCATGTCGCCAAGCCAGGTTTTGTCTGACGGGGGTGGCGCAAACCGCGGACGACAGCTGATCCAAGAAACCTATTCGGCAACTGAAGAAGGGCGCGAGGAAATCTATGCAGAATCCCGATTCGGATTCGCGCCGCCCAAGGGTGGGACCAAGGTCCTTCCCGTGACGGATGAAGAAGTTCCAAAAGCGCGCCCCGGCTGGTCGAACCTGGATGGCGATCGCGGCGATGCTTACGCATCGGGTACGCGCGAAACGACCCGTGCGGTTGGATCGCCAGCAGGACGTTCTCCAGCTGGATACCGCGTTCAGGGTGAAACCCGTGTGAAGTTTCAAGACACGGAAGAAACCGTCGCGCTTCGTAAGAATGGAATTCAAGAAGTCGCGTTGATCGCGGGCGATCTGGGATTCTTTCCAAAGACCGTCATGGTGACCCGAGACATCCCGGTACGCATGTTTGTAACGGGTGCTTCAAAAGGCTCGCTTTGCATCATGATGGATTCCTTCCAGGTGCGTAAACAGATCCGAACGAACCGGATCGAGGAAATCGTTTTCACTCCGAACCGCGCTGGCCAGTATCGTTTTTACTGTCCTGTGAATGGAACGGAAGGAAACCTGGTTGTCAGCGAATACGGCCAAAAAAACCAATAGGCGGTAGCAGACCCAAATGGGTGTTTTTGAAGATTCAGTCAACACATTCCTAGCTGTCGTGAAACCGTATCTGGACGATGATGCGGTTAGCGAAGTGCTATGCAACGGACCGCAGGAAATCTTCATCGAAAAGCGCGGTCTTTTGGAAAAAGTTCCGGTGCAATTCAAAGACGAACAAGCGCTTCAAGCGGCGGTTCGAAACATTGCCCAGTTCGTCGGCCGTACGGTCGATGAAGACAATCCAATCTTGGATGCACGTCTTCCTGACGGAAGCCGGGTTGCGGCCGTTTTGCCGCCCTGTTCACGAAAGGGCACGACCCTTTCAATTCGTAAGTTTTCAAAAGGCAGCCCTAGCTTCGTCGATCTGATCAATCGCGGGTCGATTTCCAAGGAAGCGGCTCGTTTCCTAGACGTCTGTATTTATCTGGCCAAGAACCTGATTATTTCTGGGGGTACGGGTTCAGGTAAAACGACGCTTTTGAACGTCCTGGGATCCCGAATTCCGGGAACTCAGCGCCTTCTGATCATCGAAGACGCGTCGGAATTGAAGATCAAGACCGACCACGTGGTCTATATGGAAACCAAGCACCCGGATGCCTTTGGCAAAGGTGCGGTCACGATTCGTGACCTGATCAAGTCCGCTCTTCGTTTGCGTCCAGACCGAATTGTCGTTGGGGAAGTCCGGGGATCTGAAGCCATGGACCTGGTCACGGCCATGAACACCGGTCACGGCGGTTCGATGGGGACGACGCACGCGAACACTCCGTACGACGCGCTAGTCCGTTTGGAAACCCTAGCCATGATGGGTGATTCAAACGTCCCGGTTGCCGCGATTCGCCGCCAGATTTCAGCAGCCATTCACATGGTGGTTCAGATCAAGCGCCTAGACGACGGTTCGCGTAAGATCACCGCGATTTCAGAAGTCCTGCCTGAAGTCGACGAACAGGGGCGGTACAGCATTCGGGATATCTTTCGATTTGTGCAGCGCGGAAAAACCCCGGAAGGGAAAATTGTCGGAGAGTTCGTTCCCACGGGCTACATCCCAACCTTCATGCACGAAATTGAAATCAATCGCCTGCCCTTTCCCCGGGAAAGGTTCAATCCGCCGGATTGGTACAAGGCTCAGATGGCACGTGAAGAATCGCAAACCAAGAAGCTGGGTGGCGGTCACGGATCTGGCCACGCCGCCTAATTTAGGTTAAAACGGTTCCATCTTCACATGGCGCCGACTTCACCCGACTCTCAGCATGCTTTTACCTATGACTTGATCGTTATTGGTTCTGGACCAGCCGGGCAGCGCGCTGCACTTCAGGGTTCCAAGGCCGGAAAAAAGGTCGCCATCGTTGAAAGCCATACACATGTCGGAGGCGGTTGCATCCATTCGGGAACCCTTCCTTCAAAAAGCTTTCGTGAAAGCGTCTATCGGTTTTCGCTGGGTTCGCGCGGGACCCTAGGTAAAGACGGTTCGTCGGATTCGCGCGCGCTACTTCCAGACATGCAGCGGCTTTTGAAGCGACGAAACCGGGTTGTTGAAGGCGAATCCCAGGTGATTTCCGATCAACTGGATCGCAATCGAATCAAAGTTTACAGCGCGTTTGCCAAGTTCGCAGGACCGCACGAACTGGATCTTTTCGAAGGCGGATCCAAGACGCCGATGGCACGGATTTCGGGAAAGTTCATTTTCATCTGCGTGGGCGCGCGCCCAGTTGCCCCCGAACACCTGCCGGTGGATGGTCGACTGGTTCACGATAGCAACACGATTTTAAACCTAAAACGTTTTCCAAAATCGATGGTTGTTTTGGGCGCCGGAATCATCGGCTGTGAATACGCCAGCATGTTTGCCACAGGTGGCACCGAAGTCACATTGGTCGATAAACGTCCCCAAGTTCTGGCGTCTGTGGATCGCGAAATCGTCAGTCACCTGACCGGGATGTTTCAGTCGCAAGGACTGGAAATTCTATTGTCCTGCGAAGCCACGCAGCTAGAAATCGTCGCGGCGCCTAGAAGGAAATTTGTAGGTCGATCCCGATCGGCTGGCGAAAAAGTTCGCGTGCACCTTTCCAATGGCAAAAAGATCATGGTCGAAACCGTATTGGTCGCGCTTGGTCGCGCGGGGAACACGGACGATTTGGGATTGGATGTTGTCGGAATCGCAAAGGATGAACGGGGCTTGGTGAAAGTGAATCAGCACTTTCAAACGACGGTTCCCCATATTTACGCAGTCGGCGATGTCGTCGGCGCGCCTGCACTGGCTTCCACTAGCATGGAACAAGGGCGCATCGCCTGCTGTCACGCTTTTGAAATTCCCAATTCATCCGGCGGCGCGGTCTTGGATCAAAAGCAGAATCAAAGCTATGCGATGCCTGTGCTTTTTCCGTACGGGATTTACACGATTCCCGAAATTTCGATGATCGGCCTGACCGAAGAAGAACTGAATACCGCAAAAACGGACTTTGTCGTTGGAAGGGCGCGCTACCGCGAACTTGCCCGCGGACAGATCGTGGGCGACCGGTGGGGAATCTTGAAGCTTTTAGTCGATCGCAATAATCGAAAACTTTTAGGCGTGCACATCATTGGCGACAACGCCGCAGACCTAATCCACATCGGGCAGGCCGTCATGGCCTTCAATGGGGATGTGAATTATTTTATTTCAAGCGTCTTCAATTACCCGACGCTTGCCGAAGCTTACAAAACGGCGGCTTTCCATGCCGTGAATCAAATCCTAGGAACGACGTCCAGCAAGTAAGGGGAACTATGAAAATTGAAAAAGTACTGGCCCGAGAAGTTTTGGATTCCCGCGGTTTTCCGACCGTCGAAGTCGAAATCACCGCAGGCGGGGTCATTTCCCGCGGGATGGTTCCATCAGGCGCAAGCACCGGCGAAGGCGAAGCACTTGAACTTCGCGACGGCGACAAGGCCCGCTACTTAGGCAAAGGGGTTTTGAAAGCAGTTGAAAACGTGGCTAGCAAGATTGCGCCGGCGCTGGTCGGAAAATCTTTTGATTCGCAGGAAGATTTGGACCAAACGCTTTTGAAACTGGACGGAACACCCAACAAGTCCAAGCTTGGTGCCAATGCGATTCTGGCCGTCAGCCTGGCTTACGCACGTGCTCGTGCGACGGCCAAAGGACGCCACCTATGGGAAGAAATCGCGGATCAGTACCAGGCCGGCGGAAAGGGTGGACTGCCCGTTCCCCATGGGCAGGGCGTGACCCTGCCCGTGCCTATGATGAACATCGTGAACGGCGGAAAGCATGCAGATAACGGGCTTGCGATTCAGGAATTCATGATCGTGCCCTTGGGCTTCACCCGTTTTTCTGAAGCGCTTCGCGCCGGCGCTGAAGTTTTCCACCACTTGAAAAAGCGCCTGCATGACGCCGGGCTTTCGACCGGTGTGGGTGACGAAGGCGGATTTGCTCCAAGCTTTAACGGTACTGACGGAAAGGGCGCGAATGCTCACACGCAGGTGATCGAAACGATCATGAAGGCCATTGCCGATGCGGGCTATCAGGCGGGCAAGCAAATCGCGATTGCCCTGGATTGTGCTTCAAGCGAATTCATCAAAAACGGAAAGTACCAGTTTGAAGGGCAAGAAAAGACGGCTTCGCAGATGGTCGAACTTTACGCCGATTGGTGCGATCGTTTTCCGATTGTTTCAATCGAAGACGGAATGGCCGAGCACGACTGGGACGGTTGGAAACTTCTGACCCAGAAACTGGGGGGCAAGTGCCAACTGGTGGGCGACGACCTTTTCGTCACCAACACCGAATTTCTTCAAAAAGGCATCGACCAAAAAGTCGCAAACGCCGTCTTGATCAAGGTCAACCAAATCGGAACGCTGACTGAAACTTTGAACACGATGCGATTGGGCCTGAAGCACGGCTACCGTTCGGTCAGTTCCCACCGAAGCGGTGAAACTGAAGACAGCTTTATTGCGGACCTGGCGGTCGGAACCGACTGTGGTCAGATCAAGACCGGTTCACTTTCACGCACCGACCGAATCGCCAAGTACAACCAACTTCTTCGAATCGAAGGGATCTTGGGATCTAAGGCCGTTTACGCCGGGGTGAAGGCTTTTGGCCGCTAGCCGAAAGACGCCCCGTCCACAGCCCTCGCGAAATCCTTTGAAAGAAGGCAGGGGCGTCCACCGCCTTTGGGTCGCTTTTTTCGTCATTTGGATCCTTTTTCTCAGTGGGGTGATGGCCCCTTGGGGAGGATCCCCGGGCTTTCGCCAATGGTGGGGCCTTAAAAGCCTACTTTCCAAGCGGCAGGCCCATCAAGCGGCTCTGGAAGCCGAAGTCGAGTTTCTTGATCAAGAAAGTCAGAAATTGGAATCGTCTCCAGAAATTCAAGAACGCGAGATCCGTAAAAACATGGGTTACGCGGGCAAGGATGAAATCGTTTTCGACTTCTGACGAAGCGTGTTACGCCCCAACCCAAGAGAGAAGTGACCAGCGCAGGTGAAACCTGCGCGAGAGTCTTGGGTGACCAGCGCAGGTGAAACCTGCGCGAGAGTTTCGAGGTAAAGGTATGGTTCGTCGTTCCTGGTTTTCCGCCGTGGCGCTTGGTTTCATTCTGGTTTCGTGCGCGAAGGAAGAAGTTCCGCAGGTTCCAGTTCTTCAGCCACAACCCCAAGCGCCGACCGAACTGACGTACGAAGAATCGACTGAAGTCCAATTGGGAAAGGTCATCGTCTTTAACTTTAAGGGCGGAAGCGAAGAACTGGCCCGAGAAAATTTCTACTATTTTCCAACATCGATCGAAAAACCCTTTAAAGAAGGTCAGAAGTTCAAGACCTTGGTTTTCTTGCACGGCGGTGGCGAAAGCACAGCGACCCAGCCTAGCGCTTCGAAAGTCGCGCTTCGCTACATGCGTGACTATTTGGAATACGCCGAAAAAAATCAGGTCCTTCTGATTTTCCCAACCACAGCTTATGGTTGGAATCTTCAAACCCGTTACTACCTTCGGGATCTGGTGAAACAGATTCAAATCGCCTACCCGGTTGATGGCGAAAAAATCGTTCTTTCCGGCCATTCGATGGGAGGAATGGGGATCACCCGCGAATTCGGATTGATTCATCATTTCTTTCGTGGGGTCTTGGGACAGGCCGCTGGCGCTAAAGAATCCTCAACGGCCGCGCATCTTTTGCAGTCTTATTTCTACACTCCTTACATTCACCTAAACGGAATCAACGACCACTTTACGGATTTTGAACCTTGGATGAAGTCGCTTGAACGCAAACTTCATTTGATGGAAATCGAACAGGGCCGCAATTCTTTTTTTGAATTGGTTTTCCATAAAGGAAATCACCAGCCCAACCGCGAATTGAATGAAAAGTTCCTAAACCAGCTTTTTGAACAAGAGCGCCCAGCGGTTCAAACCGAAGTGTACGCCGTCTTGGAAGCGCGGAATTACCCGATCGCGAAAGTGACACCGGCAGTGAAAGAACAGACGCTGGATACGGTCAAATGGTTGAAGGCCAAGAACTATCCGATGCCCACTTTTGAACAAGGCGGGATGGTTCGTACGGTTACCGCAAAAGTCGTTAGCCCCGTTGAAATTCAAATTCAGTTGGGAGCGCTCACGGGGGCGATTTGCTGGGACATTCGAACTTTTGAAATTTCGAACCTGGATCGATTGGTCGACGCAAAGAAGAAGATTCGCGTTTTCATCAACGGCGAACGTGTCTTTTCTGCCAAACGAAAGGGCCGCACATCGATCGACGTTTGGGTTCCCGCAAAAGCATATTGTCAGTAACTGACTTAATGCGTCAAATTTGAACCCTAGGGATATTCACGCCTTAAGGCAGTTTTGACAGTGGCTTCGATTCCGTTCAAACTATTCATAGATTCCGGTTCATGCACGAACCGGGTTTGAATGCGTGGCTTCTGAGGCTTGAGTCATCACGGAGGATTTTGGATGGCCCTGGGTAAAGTGAAGTGGTTCAATGACGCAAAAGGATTTGGTTTCATCGAAAGAAATGAAGGCGACGAAATTTTCGTTCACTACACTTCGATCGTTCAAGAAGGTCACAAGACCTTAGTCGAAGGCCAAGAAGTGGAATTCGACATCTATGACGGGCCCAAAGGCCCGCAGGCGCGAAACGTGATTCGCGCAGATCACTGATCTATCCGAACTAAAATCTAGTTCTTGGGCATCGATTCAAAGATCGCCCGGATTCTTTGGCGAAGCTGATGCTTGGGCCGCCAGCCGGTCTTGCTTTGCAATTCAGACGAATCGCAGACGTATGCGGGGACGAAAAGGTCCCGAAGCTTGTCAAAGGTCAGGTCGGGTTTGATCCCAAAAAGGCGCGCACCGGCTTCGCCTGCACCTGCGATCGTTTTCAAAACCCAGCGGGGCGGTTCGATGAAGCGTGCCTTGGGATTCAGTTCGTCGGCGATCGCGCGAGTGATTTCCCGAAAAGTGTATGATTTTCCTTCTTCGGCGTAAGTGATGAAGGGGTTAGGAAGCGCGTTTGCTTTTTGCACCATCGCGGTCACGGCATTTGCCGCGTCTTCGGCATCCAATAAAGATAGCTTTTGCTGGGCGTGGGGAATGGGAATCGTTCCGCGCACGGCGCCCTTAAGAAGCAAGAAAAGCCTGGCGTCGCCGATGCCGTACAGCGCGGGAAGACGCAGAATTGATTTTCGAAGTCCGGGAATATCGCTGGCTAAGAATAGTTTTTCTGCCTGCCATTTGCTTTGGCCGTAATCCGAAGCAGCCGTGCATTTGGCTAAAGTTTCTTCGGTCGGTCGATCGCAATGACCACCGGTCGCTGCGACGGACGAAATCAGAAGAAAGTGCTTTGGCCGATCTTCGGGCGCAAGCGACTGAACGGCTTCCAAAAGTGCCCGCGTGCTTTCTAGGTTGGCGTTAAAGATTTCAGCCCTGTAGGGCGACTTGCCGCCACCGGCACAGTGAACCAAGACTTCGCAGCCACGAATCGCCGTCATCAACGAATCCAGGTTCGCGTAATCGGCCTGCACGGTTTCACTTGCTTCAGCGATTTTTAGATTTCGTCGAATCAAGGCGCGGGCCTTGATTCCGCTAGTCACCAGGCTTTTGCAGATCAAGGCTCCCAAGAAACCATTGGCTCCGGTGACCGCAACTTGGATTGGGCCAGCGCCCGCCTGGGATTCTCCCATACGGGCTAGTTGATCCGATCTTCCCGCTTCACGCCGCGAAGGTTTTGGGCCAGGACCTTCTTGCGCAGACGCACTGATTTAGGCGTCACTTCGATCCATTCGTCTTCGTCAATCCATTCGATGCATTGTTCAAGCGACATTTCGCGAATGCCGGAAAGAGTGACCAGAACTTCGGCGTGGGCTGCGCGAATATTGGTCAGTTTCTTTGCACGGCAAGGGTTGACGTTCAGGTCGTTTTCCTTGTTGTTTTCACCGATGATCATTCCTTCGTAGACCGGCATGCCGGGCTTCACGAAAAGAATGCCGCGATCTTCAAGACCCAATAGGCCGTATTCGACGGTTTCACCTTGGCGATCCGAAACCAACGCGCCCACTGTACGATGCGGAAGGTCGCCTTTGTGCGGCCCGTATCCCAAAAGAAGGGTGCTGAACAAGCCTTCGCCGCGCGTAGCGGTCAGGTAGCGTGAACGCATTCCCAAAAGTCCGCGGGTTGGAATTTCAAATTCCAATCGAACACGGCCGGTTCCGTTTCCGGATCCGCCTTCGTACTTGGTCAGGATGGCCTTTCGGCTTTGGAACATGTTCGTGACGTCGCCGGCGGCAGATTCAGGAAGATCCAAAACCGCGCGTTCCATCGGTTCCAGTTTTTCGCCGTTTTCACCGGTTTGGTAAAGAACGACAGGTTTACCGATCATAAATTCAAAACCTTCGCGGCGCATCTGTTCGATCAAAATCGCGAATTGAAGTTCACCGCGACCCAAAAGTCGGAACTGGTCGCTTGCGCCCGAATCTTCCATCCGAAGCGCGACGTTGTTGCGAACTTCGCGAAGCAGGCGTTCGCGAAGTTTACGCGATTGAATGGCTTCACCTTCGCGGCCCGAAAGCGGGGACGTATTGACAGAAAAAATCATTCCGATAGTCGGTTTTTCAACCACAATTCGTGGCAGGGGTTTTCCGTCTTCGGTGCCGACCAGCGTGTCGCCGATTTCCATGGATTCATTTCCAGCGATGACGCCGATGTCGCCTGCGGAAAGTTCAGGAACTTCGGCCATCTTCAAGCCTTCGTAAGTGAAAAGTTGGCTAACGTTGAAACTTTCGTTTCGGCTGTTACCGGCTTCATCCACACCGCGGCGGATGATGCGTTGGTTCTTTTTCACTTTGCCCTTCAGGATCCGGCCGATCGAAAGACGGCCGACGTAATCGGAATAGGCCAGGTTGGAAACCATCATCTGGAAATCTTCGCCGGCAGCGACTTTGGGTGCTGGGACAACTTTCAGAATTTCATCAAAAAGCGGCTTAAGTGATCCCGTTTTGCCGCCTGTCAGATAGCCGTCGACTTCGTCGCGCTTGGTGGTGCACCAGCCTTGGCGGGCGCAGGCGTAAACGATCGGAAAATCAATTTGTTCGTCGTTTGCATTCAAGTCCACGAAAAGATCAAAGGTGTGGTTCACGACTTCATCAATTCGCGCGTCGGGGCGGTCGACCTTGTTGATCACCAGGATCACTTTCAGGCCTTGGGCCAGGGCCTTTTTCAAAACGAAGCGAGTCTGAGGCAACGGGCCTTCGGCAGCGTCCACCAAAAGAAGGGCTCCGTCCACCATTCCCATGATGCGTTCGACTTCTCCGCCGAAGTCGGCGTGGCCCGGTGTATCGACGATGTTAATCTTCGTGTCGCCGACGCGAACCGAAGTGTTTTTCGCCATGATCGTGATTCCGCGTTCGCGTTCCAGATCCATCGAGTCCATGACCCGGTCAGTGGATTTTTGATGGGCCGCGAAGGTTCCTGCCTGGCGAAGCAAGAAATCGACCAGGGTGGTTTTGCCATGGTCGACGTGGGCGATGATGCAGACGTTTCTCAGTTGATCAGACATGAAGGGGATCCTAGTTCAGGTTGGAGTGTTGGGGGTGTTTGTGCTTGGCGCGGACGATGGTCTTGATGTTTCCACGAACCGCGAAATCACCGACGACTTCCATTTCCCAAGGGTCCAGAAGCTTGACCAGATCATCCAAGATCCGATTTGAAACGTCTTCGTGGAAAATGCCCTGGTCACGAAACTGGTTGAAGTAAAGCTTCAAGCTTTTCAATTCGACACACCAATCCTTGGGAACGTACTTGATGGTGATGGTCGCAAAATCGGGGAAGCCCGAAACAGGGCAAATGCAGGTGAATTCGGGGCAGGTAAATTCGATGTCATAGCGGCGGACAGTCGTGCGATTGGCAAAACGCAAAAGCTTAGCTTCGCGGATCATCTTCTTTCCGTTGGGTCGGACATTGGAAAGAGTGACGTTCTTCAGGGTAGTCTTCTGGGACTGGCTTTTTGAGCCTTCTGGATTCCTTCGTGATTCTCGTGACATGGGGTCACGATCTACCAAAGTCAGCCCTTAAGTACTAGCTGGAAGCTCGCGGTCGGTCTGGTTTTCTTTGGTCCCCGTATCGTCTTCCGTATCGTCATCATCGTCCTTAAGCCGTTTCGGGGTCAGGCTCATGGGTTTTCGAAGCATCAGGCGGTTTCTGCCTTCAATTTCTGCACATTGCTTGTTTTTGACCTGGGCCAGGGTGTGCTTGATATTGGGCATCCGGTAATCAATCAGCTTTTCTTCTAAAAAGGATTTACCGGGGGTTGAAACAAAAACACTGGGTTGCAGCGATCGGCGGCGATCCAGGCGTTCACGTTGATAGACCAGGTATACGTCTTTACGGGTATCGCCAGGCAGGCATTTCCCGTAAAAACCGCGGGATTCCATCAAAAGCGCCTTGGTCTTGGGATCTAGGATTTTTCCTGGATACACAAAGTGTGTGGATTTTTTTCCGTCAATTTGAAGGGCGAAAACTTGCTTTTCTTCAGTGCAGTCCTGGCAGGTTCGGGCTGACATCAAGATATAGGGCTTACCACCGGCTGGGGATTCTAGGATCCCGAAAGGTTTGATTTCATAAAGCTTTGTATCCAAAGGGGCGGGCGGTTTTGCATCGGCCGTGGCAGCCTTAAAATGGATCAAGGACCCCTCTACGCGATCGATGGTGGGAAGTTCGGTCTCGGCAGCCACCACCGTCGAATGGAAGGGCAGGACCAGTCCTAGGATGAAGAAATACTTTAGAAAACGCGTTGCCATGAGGTAAATGGTACCCATATTTTCAATGAATGCGAGGACTAATGCTATGAGTCAAAACCAGGAAGTTTACGTTTCGCTCGAGTTCACTCCGAATCCGAATACTTTGAAGTATTCTGTCAATCGTACCCTGGTGGAAAAAGGCGCGGCCAATTTTGTGCGCAAGGCCGATGCTGACGAAAGATCACCCTTAGCATCCCGCCTTTTGGCAGTACCCGGAATCGCAGGCGTCATGTTGGGCAAGGATTTTGTGACCGTGACCAAGACCGAAGACGGCGACTGGGACGTCGTTCACAAATCCGCTAGCGAAACGATCGAAAGCCACCTGAAAGACGGACTGCCTGTTCTGAATGCCGGAGCAATGGACGGCGCGGGTCACAAAGGTTCGGGTTCGGACCAAATCGAAGTCAAGATTCGGGAAATTCTGGATAATGAAATTCGCCCTGCAGTCGCAATGGACGGCGGCGACATCACTTTTGACCGCTATGAAGCCGGCATTGTTTACCTTCAGATGCAGGGTTCTTGTAGCGGTTGCCCAAGTTCGACGGCGACCTTGAAAATGGGAATTGAAACCCGCTTGAAAGACGCGATCCCTGACGTGATTTCGGTCGAAGCCGTCTAAAGGTGACTGCCACTTTTTAAGTCCGGTTTTCGTTCGTACAAAACCTAAAAACGCCCCGACTGCCACTGGCAGTCGGGGCGTTTGATTTTCGGACTTAAAAATGAGCAGGCACCTAGGCGTTGATCGTTTTTTCGCTGCCGTGGCTTTTCCCGTTTCCGCGATGAGATTCTTCGGCCGAATTCGTTCCAAAAAGCTTCATCATTTTGGCCTTGGACCAAATTCGGAAGCGGTCGATGAAAGTGTAAGCAGCCGGCACGACGACCAAGGTCAGGAGCGTCGAGCTGATTAGACCGCCAATGATGGCGACACCCATGGATGTCCGTTGCTTCGAAGCTTCGTTCAAGCCCAAGGCGACGGGAAGGGTACCGGCAATCAGCGCCATCGTCGTCATCAAGATCGGACGAAGACGGGTACGACCGGATTTCGCCAAGGCTTCCGCGCGTGACATTCCTTCGGCAACCAACTGGTTGGCGTAATCCACCAAAAGAATCGAGTTCTTCGTCGCAACACCCAAAAGCATGATCGTTCCAATCATCGAAAAGATGTTCAACGATTCGCCCGTCACCAGAAGGGCCAAGAACGATCCGCAGATCGCTAGCGGAAGCGCCAACATGATCGTGAATGGGGTCACGAACGATTCATAAAGGCTTGCTAGAACCAGGAAGATGAACAAAACGCCAAAACCCATGGCCAACGCCATGCTTTCAGCCAATTCCTGGAAGTTTTCCGCCTGTCCGACGAACATGTACCGCATGCCTTGCGGAAGCTTCAAATCTGTTTCGAACATCTTGCGGATATCGGTCATGACTTCTCCCATTCCCGGGCCCTTGGGGTTCATGTCCGCGCTGACTTGAATGTAACGACCGCGATCCATTCGGTTGATCTTCGCAGGACCTGTGGTTTCCACGGCCTTGGTCACGTCTGCCAAACGAACCAGGTTGTTGTTGATGTTGGGGACATAAATCGACTGGAAATCATCTTTCAGATTTCGCTGATCCTCTTTCACACGGACTCGAACGTCGTATTCGATTCCGTTTTCGCGGAATTTTGCCGGAGTAATCCCTTCGATCTGCGTTCGAAGTTCTTGTCCAAGCGAAACGCTTGAAATGCCCAGAAGCTCCATTTTTCGGTTTTCCGGAACCACTTGAAGCTCGGGCTTTCCAGGACGGAAGTTGATGTCCACGTCTTTGAAGGCGGGGTGATTCTTCAGCTTGTCAAAGGCTTGGGTTGCGATCTTTTCAAGCGCGGCTTGGTCTTGCGCGACAATCGCCAAGTTGAACGGACGCTGACCGCCACCGACGGCGTCGAAATCCTTCACTTTGGGGTTTGCACGAGCATAGTCAGGATTCTTCAATTCGTCACGAAGGACTTCCTTCATCTGCGACGTATTGACCTTACGTTCCTTGGAAGGAACCAGTTTCACATAGATGTCGGCAACGTTGGGTTCGCCGTCACGGTTTCCGATCGTCAATGAAGTCAGAAGGACTTCTTTATGCGCCCGAACGACCTGGTCGATCTTACGTGCCGTTTCCGACATCGCGTTCAAGTTCGTTCCCGGCGGAAGATCCAGGCCGATCGAAAATTCGCCGGCGTCTTGAGGCGGTAAGAAGGTCTTTGGGACTGCGACCACGGCTGCGCAGCTTCCCAGGAAAATCAAAAAGCTTGCACCTAGGACCGTCTTTGGATTCTTGACCGTGTATCGGATCAGGTTTTCATAGCGATCTTCCAGGCCTTCTTGAAAGCGATTGAACGCTTTCAGGCTTCGACCGATGGTTTTGTCCCAAAGGTTCTCTTTGCCGGTTTTTGAGCCGTGCATGTTTCCTGCAAAGTAAGCCGAAAGCATCGGAGCGATTGTCAAAGCGTCAAAAAGACTGATGATCATGGCAAAGCAGATCGTCAGTCCGAATTCTTTGAAGAACTGACCGACCACGCCTTTTAGGAATCCAACAGGACCAAAGACCGCGATGACGGTTAGGGTAGTCGCGATGACCGCCAGGCGAACTTCGCCCGTTCCTTCGATTGCTGCTTTGATGGGGGGTTTCCCCATTTCGATGTGACGGAAAATATTTTCCCGAACCACGATTGCGTCGTCGATCAATAGACCGACAGAAAGGCTAAGCGCCAGAAGCGTCATGATGTTGATCGTAAAACCGGCGGCCGCCATCAAGATGAAGGCGCCGATCAGCGAATTGGGCAGAGCAAGGCCCGTGATCAAAGTCGATCGACCGCTTCCTAGGAAATAGAACACGACCAAGACGGCCAGGATAATGCCAAACGTGATCGATTCCTTCACGTCTTCGACGTTCATTTTGACCCAGACGCTGGAATCGCGAACCATTTCTAGTTTGGGTTTTCCAGGCAGGTTGGCGATTTCTTCGTTAATCTTGTCGATGCGTTTTTTAAGCGCTTCTGCAACCGCGACGGTGTTGGATCCCGATTGGCGAAAAACGTTCACTAAAAGGGACTTTTCGCCATTGACATAGGTCTGGCTTCTTTCGTCCACCAAGCTATCGACCACTTTACCCACATCTGAAACAGTGGTCGGAACGTCGCTTCCAAAGAAATTGACGATCGTGGCTTCGATGTCTTTCACGCTTTTGAACTGACCCACGGTCCGAAAGACGGTTTCGCCTTCGCCTTTTTCGATTTTGCCCACGGGAATATTTTCACCCGCAGCCGCTAGGCGTGCCGCGACTTGTCCGGCCGAAATTTCACGCTGCTTCAGTTTGTTTCGGTCCAGTTCCACGCGAATTTCCCGCTTACGGCCCCCGATCACGTCAACCAGACCCACCTGGTTCACTTGTTCCAGGCGTGGCTTAATCACTTCGGAAGCCATGTCAAAAAGTTCGGCCTGCTTCAAATCGGCCCGAAGCGCCATGACCATGATCGGTTGATCGGCGGGATCGATTCGACGAATCGTGGATTCCTTCACGTCCAAAGGCAGTTTGCGCTTGGTGGATGAAACGCGGTCGCGAATCTGCTGTTCAGCAAACTTCACGTCGGTTTCTAGGGTGAATTCAGCGACCAAGATGCTGACGCCTTCTTGGTTGATGCTGGATAGGCGCTTGATCCCGGACAGGGTTGAAATTTCGTCTTCAAGCGGCTTTGAAACCAGGGTTTCGATTTCAGATGGACCCGCGCCTGGATAAGGCGTCGTCACGGTCACGACCGGGAAGGTGATGTTGGGGAAGATGTCGACCCCTAGTTTTTTCATCGACGTATAACCCACGGCCAGCATCAAGAAGATGATGGCGGTGATGAAGGTTGGTCTTTTGATTGATAGATTGGCTAAATCCATACAGGGCTCCGTTTCACTTCTTTTACTTCAGTTCAGAAAAGGTTTTCATTTGCGCGTTCAGGCCCAAGACATCGACCTGCGCCCGCATCCGCGCCAGCTGCGCTTGTGAATAATCGTTTTCAAAAAGCGCCACTTGGGCAGTCGTCGATCGTCCGCGGTTCAGGCGATCCCGCTCGTATGAAAGCTTCTTTTCCTGAGCGTCTTCCATTTCATGAGCAAGTTTCAGGCGAAGTTTGGCTTCTTCCGACTTTTGCGAAAGATCCAGCCATTCCTGTTCTTGTTCAAAAAGCTTTCGATTGGCGTTCAATTCGGCACCTGCTTGTTCGCGTGCATAACCGTCGATCGATCGATGGGTGGAAACCAAATCTAAGGGTACCGAAAACTTTAGCCCAATGGCGCGCGTCGGTTGATTGGCTGAAAACGCATCGCTAAATGAAGCCAGGGCCTGGCCTGTGTAAGCGTTCATTGTGTAGCTGGCGAAGGCTTCTAGGGTAGGGCGGTTTCTTTCCTTTCCCTGTTGTGCCGAAGCTTCGGCTTGTTTGACACGTTCCTGGGCGGCCAACGCATCTTCACGAATACCCGCACGCTTAGGAGTTTCCATCTTCACGTTTTCTTCTGCGTAAAGATCCAAAAGTTTTTCGGTGACTTCTTGCCCATCGCGACCACGTGCCAGGTTGAAGCTGACGCGGGCTGATCGTTCTTCATCCTTGGCGGCTTGCAGTTCAAGTTTTCTAGCCTGGTGTAAAGCTGTGGCCTGGTAGACGTCTGCCTTGTCGCCCAGGCCCAGTCTTGCCTTCTTTTCGTTGTGGTCCAAAATATTCTTAGCGCGTTCCAGTGCTTTCGTTTGAATCTTGAGCCATTGCCGCGCCACTGCCAGGCGCCAGTATGCGCCTTCAGCACCTGTCAAAGACTGCTTTAAGCGCATGGTTTCTTCATAGTGCTTGGCCATGGCATCGGATTGAAGCAGGTCTCGGGTGGCTCGAGATTCCGACCCCAGAAAGTTTCTCCAAAGCGGTTGGCGCACTTCTACAAAGGGCGAACCTAGGTAGGTCTTGGTCGTAGCGCCGCTAGCGAAGTAGTATTCAAAGTTTTGTAGCGTGTAGCCTGCGCGAAGCTGGGTGCCTGTTAGGGAAAACTGATTCGATATCGCTAATGTCGCCGTGTCCAAAACCTGGCGGTTCAAAGGAAAAAGCAGCCCGCGCTTTCTGTCGTCGATTGCATTCAAATCAAAACCCAACGTAGGTGTAAATAGAAGGTTGGCATCCGCCGACCGTGCCTTCGATCCTTCGCGGTTTTCAGTCGCGGCCTTGACTGCATCGTTTTTGGCGCGAACTTGATTCATGAAATCTTCCAGGCGAAGGATTTCGTTCGACGCGGCCATTGCCGCAGGGATCAGGAAAAAACTAATAATACTGAAAAGAAGTGCTGATTGTCGTTTCATACATCACCTGCCACCTTGGATTCCGTGAAGAAGATTTTGAATAATATGAGTCACAAAGTTTTTCTTGAACGCGGGGTCAGACATCGAAACCCCAAAGTGCTTTTCCGCTAGCGGCGCTGTGCGCAGGATGTGAATGATGCTGCCAAAAAAAGTTCCAACCGTGACCAGCACGTCCACCTTTGGATCCAGAATCTTCTTCGCGCGCGCGCTTTCAAAAAAATCGATCAGGCACTTGAACTGCTTCATGAAGAACTTAGTAAAAATTTCGTCAATGACCGGATGGCCACTGGTGCATTCGCGGTGGATGATTGAAGTGACTTCGGGTTCTTTTGCGTGCTGTTCAATGAAGTCTTCAACGAAGATGGTCAATCGCGTCTTGAATTCTTCGACGGATGCAACTTCGGACAAAAGGCGTTCAGCACTGGCCAAGCGTTCGGTCCCAAATTGTTCTAAACAGGTTCGATAAAGTCCTTCTTTGCCGCCAAAGTGATAGCTGATCAGGCTGATGTTCACGCCCGCGTGATCCGCGATTTCCTTGACGCTGACGCCGTCGAAGCCTTTTTGCGCAAAAAGGACCTTAGCCGATCGAATCAACGTGGATTTTGCGTCCGAATTCAGGTCCTTGTTCAGGGCGTCCATAGGTCAACAGTGTAGGACGACCGTTTTGAAATTTCAAATGTTCATTTGAACTAAGTAAACAAATGTTTATTCAAGTCGAAATAATTCAATCATTTCGAATGGTTGACCTTAACGGTAGGTTGGAGTCCCCGCAGCGCCGCCGGACTTATAGGTATTCGTTCCCGAACCTGGGTTTGAATACTGTACGGAACCTGTGCCGCCCCCTGGCTTATAGGTGTTTGCGCTACCTGCGTTTGAACTATAGCCCGTTCCGTTGGAAGCGGGCGCACGTTTTCCGCCGACAGCCTGTCCGCCAGGCATCATTTGGACGCCGCCTGCTTTCAGTTGAGCAGCAATTCGTTCGTTTGCGTTCTTTTCCAGATCCGCGTTCATTTGCGCATCCAGTTGTTGGTTCCGTTGTTTGGACTTGCGCTGAGCATTTGAACTTTCCATGCACTTCGCGCGGTCTTGATCTGACGAAAAATTTCTTTTGCAGGCTTTCATTTCATCTTGGTCATCGTCACTGAAGTTTTCGGCGTCATCCATTTTCGCAGCGCTGTTTTTGGCTAGGATGAAACATTCCTTCTGATCAAACTTTTCTTGAATGGCTTGGCACTTAGCGTGCTCCCATTGTTTTTTGCGAGTATTCACGCGAACGCGGCATTTTTTCTTCGAATCCGGAAAACAGGGGCCCCCCTCAAAGCAACTTTGCGAGCATTTTTCGTACGCGCCATCCCAATTGGGTTCTTGCTGTTTTGCAGGCGCTTGGCCGCCGTCTTGGGCGATTGCAGGAAATGACATCGCAAAGGCCACACAGAAATTCAGAATCAGTTTCCCGGATAATGTTTTCATTTTTTATTCCTCACCAAGAAAATGGGCGAATTGCGCCCGAATCTGGATCCACGCGGCCACCCTTGGTGCCGCTTTCCATTTGCTGAAGCTGTTCTTGGTTCCAGTTTTTGGGAACCAAGTCTGAAGGAACAGACTTCTTCATTTTTTGGCTGGTTGGGATTCCCTTAAAGGAATCGGCAAAGGGCTTCAAACCGGCCGCAGCGGGCTTGCGAGTATCTTCTTTTGTGTCTTCATTCGCAGCTAGCGTGACGGGATGTTCGTCCGGATAAAGTTGCGTCGGTGCTGCATCCAGCTTGAATGCGACCAGGTTCTTCGTGATCGCTAGACCGTTATTTGAAACGATGATCTTGTCGTAATCATCGGCGGTCTTGTCTTCGTAAGCTTGAAACCCTTCTTGAAAAGGAATACCCAGAATCGCTCGACGAATCAGGGGCTTTTCCGCGCCTGCCAGGCTGTAGGAAATGACCATGACCTTTTTTCCGTCTTTTTGATCCAGTTTCATCCCCAGACCCTTCAGGCTGCCTTTGGGGTAGACGTGAACTTCCAGATTTCCTTCCCATTCGATGACGTCGACGCGTTTGCCGGATTTTCCGGTTCCGTCCAGCCGGTCAAAGTTTGCGTCCAGATCTTGTTCCTTTTTTCCCGCCCAGGAAGAAGATCCCAATCCAAGACATAGACCAAGAAGCGCAGTAGTGGCGTAAACCCCAAGGGAAAGACGTCGCATGATTAGATCCCCCATCATCTTCTGGGCGAGCGCATTTCTGCTCGCCTATTGACTCCAGGCGAGCGCATTTCTGCTCGCCTTTTGACTCCAGGCGAGCGCATTTCTGCTCGCCTCTTCTATTTATCGGCTTCCGGCGGCGGTTTTTGCAGTGTGTCGGGTTTGACCTAGGGGTCTGAAAGGGCTATCAAATCGAGATGGCTCAAAAATTCGCGTTCTCCATGCAGGGGGTCTCTAAGATCTACCCTCCGAATAAACAGGTCCTTCGGGATATTTGGCTTTCTTTCTATTACGGCGCAAAAATCGGGGTTTTAGGCCTAAACGGCGCCGGTAAGTCGACACTGCTCAAGGTGATGGCCGGGATTGAAACGAACGTAAACGGAGAAGCCCGTCCCGGCGACGGAATCACCGTGGGATACCTGCCACAGGAACCCAAATTGGATGAAACCAAGACGGTGAAAGAAAACGTCATGGATGCAATGGGCCCGGTGGTGAAGCACCTCAAGCGCTTTGAAGAAATCAGCCAGGCCTTCGCGGATCCGGATCTGGATCCGGACAAAATGGAAAAACTTTTGGCCGAACAGGCCGACCTTCAGGAAAAAATCGATCACGCCAACGGCTGGGAAATCGATCGCGTGCTGGAAATCGCGATGGATGCGCTTCGATTGCCCCCAGGTGATTCAGGCGTAAAGAATCTTTCCGGTGGTGAAAAGCGTCGTGTGGCTTTGTGTCGACTGCTTTTGCAAAAGCCCGACATGCTTCTTTTAGACGAACCGACCAACCATCTGGACGCTGAATCCGTGGGTTGGCTTGAACAGTTTTTGAAGCGCTACGAAGGAACTGTGGTCGCCGTCACCCACGATCGCTACTTTCTAGACAATATCGCGGGTTGGATTTTGGAACTGGACCGCGGTCACGGAATTCCCTGGGAAGGAAACTATTCTTCGTGGCTAGCGCAGAAGCAGGCGCGATTGGCCCAAGAAGAAAAAACCGAAACCAAGCGCCAGAAGACCTTGGAACGCGAATTGGAATGGATTCAAGCTTCACCGCGCGCGCGCCAGGCCAAAAGCAAGGCCAGGATTCAGGCTTACGAAAAAATGTTGGCTGAAGATCGTCCGGAACGTGTGGAAGAAATGGAAATCTACATTCCATCAGGCCCGCGTCTTGGAAACGTCGTCATCGAAGCCAACGGGATTTCAAAAAAGTTTGGCGACAAACTTTTATTTGAAGATCTTTCGTTCAAACTTCCACCCGGTTCAATCGTCGGCGTGATCGGCGGAAACGGCGCGGGTAAGACCACGCTTTTTCGATTGATCACAGGCCAGGAAAAGCCGGATACCGGTTCAATCCGGATCGGTGACACGGTCAAGTTGGCGTACGTCGATCAGTCACGCGACGCTTTGGACCCCGATGTGACGGTTTGGGAAGCCTTAGCCGACGGCAAAAACGAAGTGATCATGTTGGGTAAGCGCGAAGTTTCGTCGCGTGCCTATGCCGCGCGCTTTAATTTCACGGGTTCGGATCAGCAAAAGAAAGTCGGAATTCTTTCTGGCGGAGAACGCAACCGTGTTCACTTGGCGAAGATGTTGAAGGCCGGCGCGAACGTTTTGCTTCTGGACGAACCAACCAACGACTTGGACGTCAACACGCTTCGGGCATTGGAAGACGCTTTGGCCAGTTTCGCTGGCTGCGCCGTCATTATCAGCCACGATCGCTGGTTTTTGGACCGGATCTGCACGCACATCCTGGCGTTTGAAGGGGATTCGAAAGTTCATTTCTTTGAAGGAAACTTCCAGGAATACGAAGAAGACAAGAAAAAGCGCCTAGGCGCGGACGCGACGCAACCGCACCGAGTCAAATTTAAAAATATTCACTGAGGAGTGGACGAGCCGAAATGCGCTCGTCCCGACGAAGGAGATTTAATGAAAGCAACCTTAGCTTTGACCATCAGCTTGATCATTCTAATGGCCGCGGGCCTGGTGACCTTCAAGTACTATGACCTACTTTTTGCTGAAACAGTGGAAGGGGAAGTCATCGACGTTCAAAGGGTCACAGAACCTGGAATCATCGTGAATTCTCAGACACTTGCTGGCGGAAAAGGCGGCGACATCCCCGACAAAGTTTTCAGCTTCGCTGTGGCGATGAAGGAATTGAACGGCGGGAAGATTCATACTTCTTCCAGCGAAGATCGCCAGTGGGGTGTGGTCCAAAAAGGATTTTGCGCCAAGGCGCGCTTCTTTCCGTTTCCACCTTGGAACCTGGAAAAGCGTGGCACGAATCGATCGGTCCGTCTGATTCAGATTTTTGAATGCCCTAAGCCTTAGGGCCTGTTTAGTTTAGTCGCCTCGTCGATTGACGAACTTGGCGATTTGCTGAACGCCGTCCTTCAGCTTTTCAATCTGTCCCGCTTCGCGAAGATCCCCGATTCCAAGATCGTGAAGTGCGACGCCAGAAACAGGGACTCCGTACCGGCTTAGAAAATAATGTGCGGCCAAGACGGCGGTTCTGCGATTGGCGTCTTGAAAGGCGTGAAGCATGACCAGTCCGGCATAAAGATCGACGGCTGCGTCGATCACGTGGCCGCCTTCGGCCAGTGCGGTTGCGCGGTGAAGTTTGTCACGGGTGTTTAGTTTCGGGTCGCCCAGTACGGCGAAGTGGGCGGTATTTCCGGAAGGAAGTCGCAGTGAAATCGGTTCTTGGCGCCAAGGCTCGAATTCGGTGGGTTTGCCCATCAACATATTGTTCAGGCGGGCTAATTCCATGGTGGTCAGCTGGACTCGGCGTGCGGCCATGCCTTCAGTGATTTCCAGGGCGCGATTGAAGCGGCTTTGCTCAAGCTGCGCTTTAAGGGAAGTGGGTCCGGTCATGGCGCGAAGCAAAATGGCCCATTTTCGCCATTTGGTCAAGTACGGTGCTACGATTGACAGGGGGCCTTTCAGCCCCATCTTGAACACAGGCGGTGAGATGAGTCCCGGACCTAAGCGTCGTAGCAAACCAGACGAAGGTGGAGTCGCCGTAGCCGAGTCGCGTCCCAAATTGAAGACGCCACCCGGGTACGCGGTTTTACTTCATAATGATGACTACACCACGATGGAGTTTGTCATCGAAGTCCTTCAGAAGTTCTTTCAAAAGAATCATGAACAGGCTTTGGAAATCACGCTGAAGGTCCACCACGAAGGAAAGGGAATTGCTGGGATTTATTCCCGGCAGATCGCGGAAACCAAGGTCGTTCAGGTGACGCAGCACGCGAGAGCCAGTGAGTTTCCCCTGAAGTGCACCATGGAGCCGATTTGAGTCAAAGAACAGGAGAGCCAGATGAGCATGGTTTCAAAACAAACTGAAGCGGTCTTGAATCGAGCGATCCGTATCGCCGTTGATCACTCGCATGAATATTTTACGCTTGAACATGTTCTGCTTTCACTTTTGGAAGAATCGGAAATTCGCAGCCTAGTCGAAGCGTGCGGCGCGAATCCTGATCTTTTGGCCAAAGATTTAAAGGACGCACTAGAAAAAGACGTCCCCAAGATTGCCAACGGCGAACACCCGGTAGCGACTTTGGATATTCAAAAACTGATTCAGCGCGCACTTTTCCATGTGCAGTCGGCTGGAAAATCGGAAATCACGCCTTCGGATCTTTTGGTCGCTTTATATCAGTTCAAAGATTCGCAGGCCTTTTACCTGCTTTCGAAACACGAAATCGAAAGGCTGGATCTTTTGTCAGTCATAAGCCACGGGGGCATCGGTGACGAAGAAGCATCGGTTTCAGGTGGCGAAGAAGAATCAGCAGGGGCAGATGGGGGTTCGGATCACCGTGGCGCAGACGGAGAATCGCAAGATCCTCTAAAGGCCTACACGCAAGACCTGAATGAAAAAGCGGCTGCGGGCAAGATCGATCCTTTGATTGGTCGGCAATTGGAACTGGATCGAATGGTTCAGACCCTTTGCCGTCGTCGGAAGAATAATCCGATTCTAGTCGGAGAAGCAGGCGTGGGTAAAACGGCGCTAGCTGAAGGCCTGGCCCTGCGAATCCATCAGGGCAATGTTCCCGACGTCTTGAAGTCTTCGCGCGTGTACGCGTTGGATTTGGGGCTTTTGATCGCGGGCGCGAAGTTTCGCGGCGACTTTGAACAGCGGTTGAAGCGTGTTTTGAAAGCGTTGGAAAACCGCAAGAAAGCACCTAGGTCGGAAGATCCGATTTTGTTCATCGACGAAATTCACACCATCATCGGCGCTGGCGCCGTCAGCGGTGGGGTCTTGGATGCGGCGAATTTGCTAAAACCGCTTCTGACTTCGGGTGAATTGAAGTGCGTGGGTTCGACGACCTATGCCGAATACAGGAACGTTTTTGAAAAAGACCACGCACTGGCGCGTCGGTTCCAAAAGATTGATGTACCTGAACCTACTCAAGAAGAAGCGATCCAGATTCTGGAAGGCTTGAAGCCGGGGTTTGAAGCGCATCACGGCGTCACGTACACTTCGGCTGCCTTAAAAAGTGCAGTTGAGCTTTCGGTCAAGCACCTGACCGATCGGCACCTGCCCGATAAGGCGATTGACCTTTTGGACGAAGCGGGTGCGAAGATGAAACTTTCGCGCGCCAAGGCTACGGACGCTAGTGCGGGTACTGTTGGCAAGATCGACCAGGTTCAAATTGAAGAACTGGTGGCGCAGATCGCACGAATTCCGCAGCGATCCGTTTCAAGTCAGCAGAAGAACCGCCTGAAGGATTTGGAAAAGGAACTGAAGATGGTGATCTTTGGGCAAGACACGGCCATTGAAACGCTGGTCACGGCGATTCATTTGGCGCGGTCGGGCCTTCGCACGGGCGAACGTCCGGTTGGAAGCTTCCTGTTTTGCGGACCCACCGGTGTCGGAAAAACGGAACTGTCCAAGCAGTTGGCGTTGTCCTTGGGGGTGCCCTTTGTTCGCTTTGACATGAGCGAATATGGCGAGCGCCACACGGTATCGCGGCTGATCGGCGCGCCTCCGGGTTATGTGGGGTTTGAGCAATCGGGACTTTTGACAGAAGCCGTATTGAAGAATCCTCATGTCGTGGTTTTGCTCGATGAAATTGAAAAAGCGCATCCTGAAGTCTGGAACATTCTGCTTCAGGTGATGGACCATGGCTTTTTGACGGACAACAACGGACGGAAGGCGGATTTCCGAAACGCGATTGTTTTGATGACGTCCAACGTGGGTTCGCGTGAAATGGAGCGTCGCCCGATCGGGGTTTTGTCCGACGATAAATCAGAAAGTTTGGCGTCGGCGAAAAAGGCGGTCGAAACGACGTTTACGCCTGAATTTCGAAATCGATTAGACGCGGTTGTTTACTTCAATCCTTTGGATCCAACGACGATCACGCAGGTCGTGTCCAAGCAGTTGATGGAATTGGAAAGCCAGCTTTTGGCAAAAAGGGTCGAACTTGAAGTGGATGAAGAAGTCCGTGCTTGGTTGGCTCGTGAAGGGTACGATCAACGGATGGGCGCGCGCCCGATGGCGCGGCTGATCCAAGATCGGATCAAAAAGGGGTTGGCACAGGAAATTCTTTTCGGAAGCTTGGAAAAGGGCGGCAAAGTTCGCGTCCAAATCGCGGATGGGAAGCCCGTGTTTCACTTTTCGCCCCGAGCCGGGCGGGGTGGAGCGGGTGCCGGTGGCGCCAGTGGCGGCAGCTCGAAAAAGAAAAAGTCTTCGGCCGTAACTGTGAAGCGCTAGGACTATACGGGTCGAGGCTTCTGGGCGGGGTGCCGGTTCTTTGAGTTGTCGGAACTGTGTCGGATTCCGGGGCGGGGACTCGCCCCAAGGTCCCTGTTCAGCTGTCGGAACTGTGTCGGATTCTGATCCACTTTCGGACGTAAGTCCTGCGTGGCTTGCTGAACCGCGGGCAGCCCTGCGATCGGGCGCATTCACCCCCCGCCACAGGCACAGGCTCAACACGCGCCACACGCAAGGGCACGCAAGGGCACGCAGTTCGACCTAAGCGCTACACGGTCGTGTTGCCGCAGCTGTTGAAAGAATCACGCCGGGTCTTATCGGAATTTTGTGAAGGGGTAGGGGGGCTACCCCTTCACTGAAGATCAGTCACGCTAGAAACGATTTTTAGCGCACTCAATTCAAATGCTTAGGCGCGCACTCACATCCTGTTCACGCGCGCCTTCAAAACAATTTCATCCACATTCACCACCACAAAAGCAGTCAACTTCAGCGCCCAGTGTTCCGGGGGTGGCCGAAATCACGTTCGGGAAGGGATCCCGCTTGCGATTCTGACCGATGGTTCACTTCAGTCCGCCAAAGTACTGCCTATGAGAGTATTAAAATTGACATCGCTGAAGAATGCAATAGAAAGACTGCGTGCGCGCTCAGCAACTTTCATTTTTGCAGTTCGATCCGTCCAAAGCGCGAGCATTCGGCGGCAGCTGGCTTCGAGGAAATCCGCGAGACCAGCGCCCGATTTCCTTTAAGCGCCCCCTTCACGTGGTGCTGCGTTCATCCCAGGCGCGTGGTCCGCGATCTTTTCTTGAACCCAAAAGGGCGAAACGGGTCCGCGCGATCGTTGAACGTGCGGCCAAAATTCAGGGTGTGAAGCTGTACCGCTACGCCAACAGCGGAAATCACATGCATCTGGTGGTTTTGGCGCGTTCTAGACCCGCCTATCAGGCGTTTATTCGTTCGATCAGCGGCCTGATTGCACGTGCGACCCTTGGGGCGGAACGGGGACGGGCGAAAGACTCTAAAAGTGAACAGGAAAAAAGCGGCAAGCGCGCAAGAGCAAAACCCGACAATCGTGCCGACGCCAATCTAAATGAACACCCAAAACCAGCCCGCTTCTGGGATGCGCGCCCGTTCACACGAATCATTGAATGGGGACGGGACTACCGACGTGTATGCGCGTACTTGATGCAGAACACATTAGAAGCACTGGGGTTCGTTCCGTATCGGCCCAGGAACAAATACGGGGAAAAGCCAAAGACCCTGGCGAAACAAAGCCCTAGGGCGGGGCCCCTTTGACCGGATCGACCTTTTGAATCGGATCGACCTTTTGAATCGGATCGACCTTTTGAATCGGATTCGCTGACCTGATTTTCCGGTTAACCTTTGGGTCGGGCCAATTCACGAGCCGACCAATCGAAACAAAGCTTGCGCGACTGCACGCGCGCCAATTCATCTAGGAAAAGATCGCGGGAAATCTCGACTGCTCCCATCGCTTCCAAATGAGGCGTCATCATCTGAATGTCGATCCAGGGGCAACCCTGGGCGCGAAGCAGGTCCGACAAAACCCAAAGCGCTAGCTTGGAAGCATAAGGACGCTTGTAGAACATACTTTCTGCCGAAAAAGCCCCATCGACTTCCATCCCGTAAATCCCGCCGACCAGCTCGGCATTCCCGGATTTTTCATCGGACGCGGCCCCTGCCGCTGGATTCAAAGACCAAACTTCCACGCTATGGGCGATGCCTGCTCGATGCGCATTCACGTAAGCGTCCTTCAAAGCGCGGGTGATCCAAGTTCCCTTTTGACCGGGGCGCTTCATCACCGCACAGTTTTGAATCACTTGTTCAAAATCGCGGTTTAACGTGAACCGAAGATCGCTGGCATTCTTCAGCGCTCGCTTCAAGCTTCGACCGATGAGGATTCCGTCTAAGCGCAAAATCGCGCGCTTGGGTGGAGAGAACCAGGGCAAAGGAAGTCCCTCGATCGGCCACGGAAAAATTCCGTTTCGATAGGCAAGCGTTAGACTTTCAATATCCATCTGGCCTCCGATGGCCAAAAGGCCATCGTCGTCGGCAAGTCGGGGATCTGGAAATGCTTGGATCGGCATGAGCCGAGAGATCCTAACTTGTGATTCGATCCGCAGTCCAGTGCGTCATTTTCAGTTCCTGCATTTACGTCATAATGCCGCAATGCGCTTGCGCACCGCGCGGAAGTAGAGCGCTGAAAAAGTGCGAAAAACCCGGGATTTTTCCACAAAAATTCAAGAGCAGGGTTTGACCTACCTGCGTCTTCTGCTAAATGGTGCGCAACCCAAGCTTTGCAGTTTTCACCAAAAATCTTGGGCCGATCTTGAGGGGGATCTTCCATGAAAAAATCAATTCTAGTGTCGGGACTTATTTTTTTCGCAAACGTCGCTTCAGCGCAGGTTCAAGCGCCGGTAGCTCCGATCGAAGCCAGCGATCCGCGCTACTATGAACTGAGCAAGCCCACCTTGGTTGAAATCGCCGATCCCGATCCGACTGGTTCTTGGATGCAACCCTACATTGACGAAGTGACCCAAAGCAGTTCGTTAAGTTACGCAACCTCTCTTCCGACCCTAAAGACTGCCACCACATCGGTCAGCGTCGATGAAATCATCGCGGTGGGTAAGTTGGTCTGGAACATCATCGAAAAAAACCAACCGAAAGTGGATGTGAAAACCAACCGCATGTCGGTTCTTCCAAAAGCCGCAAAAGATTGGACGGACCTAGAACGCTGGAGCAATCCTGAATCTCGCGTCTTCAAGATTGCCTACAAGAACGGCTTTGGATCTGAAATCGTCAGCTTCAGCTTCCGCGTCGTTTACTTCTTTGGCGGACGCTACAATGGCGCAGGAAAGTACATCGCGAACGTCACCGTGATCCCGACTTCGACTTACGTGGGCTGGGGCTATACCCTGAATTCCCGCGTCGAATTTCCAACCATCGTCAATTTAGGAACCCTGCTAGACCCGATCGTGGGTGCGCAACTGGATGTCAGCTGGGAAGTTGAAACGGTCATGAAGAAAAGCCGCGAATCGGCTTCCTACTTCGTCCGTGGCGATGGGCAGATCATCGATTTGACCTACGGATTCTGACTGTGGTAGTCAGCCGTCTTCACTCAAAAACAAAGGATTTTTAAATGTCAGAAGCAACCGAAACCACTGCGACCGAAAAGAAAAAAGGCCCAAAGGGCGAACCGACCAAGTTGGGGCGCCGTACGCTCAAAGCGCTGGGCCGAATCAAAAAGAAGAAGAAAATTGCCGGCGACAAAGCTTTCGCGAAGGCATTCTTCGAAGCAAAGTCGAAGCGTTCGTCGGATAAAAAATCCGCTTTCCGTAAGAAGAAAAAAGGTAAGAAGTAAGTAGTGTCCGGGGTAAGTACGAGCCGAAATGCGCTCGTCCGAAATCCCTATAGAGCGGAGGGCGAGCATTCATGCGCTTGCCCGAAGCGTTCCAAAGTACAATGAACTTCAAGGGTTGGGCAATTCCAGGCCAAAGCCTAAAGGACCAGGTGCGCGCGCAGGGTGACGGCGCTTTCGGTTCGGTTGGGAAGACCAGTGGCGGCGAAGACTACACGATCGACGCGCTTTGCGGGCTTTTTGGAATTGCACAGCTGAAGAACGGACATCGGTTTTCAACCGATGACCTTTTGGTTGCTTGGTACGGTCAGGCGGGTTGTGCCCGGCCGGCGCGGATCCTGGACCTGGGCAGTGGGATAGGAACCATCGCGCAGATCTTGGCTTGGAAAAACCCGGGCGTGCCCGTGGTCAGCATCGAAGCCCAATCGACCAGTGTTGAATTGGCCAAAGTTGCTCGCGTGCGCAACGGTCTAGAAGACCGCTGGACCATCTTGGAAGGTGATTTTCGGGAATCCCGGGTTCGTGAAGGCTTAGGTGAATTCGACTTGATCTGCGGAAGCCCGCCTTATTTTCCGGTCGGCACCGGTGAACTTTCTGAACACCCCCAAAAGCAGGCATGCCGATTTGAACTTCGTGGAGACGTCGCCGATTATGCGCGCGTCGCCGCCCAGCACCTAGCGCCTGCCGGCGTTTTTGCCTGTGTTTTTCCGAATGCTCAAAAAGAAAGAGCCGATCAGGGAATTCGAGAGGCTGGGCTAACCGTGCTGAAGACCCGGGCGGTCCAACTGAAAGAAGGGGACGACCCGCTGCTTCGTGTTTATCTGGCCGTAAAAAGCACGGACTTCCCGCCAGAAGCCGTGGCGGAAGCCGGGGCTGCGCTTTGGTCAGAACCCGACTTGATGATTCGAACCAAAGATGGTCGAGTCAGTCGAGAGTATCGAACGATTAAATTTTTTCTGGGGTTTCCTGCCAATGGTTAATACCGACGCCAATTCCTTCCCGATTCCAAAAATGCCTTTGGGCCTTTCCAGTTTTCTGGCCCCGATTTGGAACCTGCTTCCGGTTTCATTTCGCGAAACACTGATGGTTCGAATTTTCGGGGCAGCACTGATTCCGGTCTTGAATTACGTCCGGCCACGCGTTTTGGAACTTTCTCCGCAAAGGTGCCGCGTCCTGATTCCCTTGACCCGAAGAACTAAGAATCATTTGAGATCGATGTATTTTGCAGTTCTAGCAGCTGGGGCTGATTGTGCTGGCGGGCTATTGGCCATGCGCCTGATTCAGACCTATGACCCTGGAATTTCACTAGTTTTCAAAGACTTTAAGGCGGATTTTTTGAAACGGCCCGAAGGGGATGTCGAATTTCGATGCGACCAAGGGGCCGAGATCCTAGCTTTCTTTGAAAAAGTTCGGGCTTCGGACCAGCGGCTGAATCTTCCCGTAAAAATCACGGCTAGCGTCCCTTCGGTTGGCCCAGAACCAGTTGCCGAATTTATTCTGACGCTTTCCCTTAAAAAACATAGAGTTAAAGGTTGAACCCCGGTGATTTTCGGGATTGCCTGATGCAATGCATTAGGGTAAACCCGTTCACCTTGATTTGGGTTAAGAAAACACTCAGCATTGCAGCCTGGTTCTTTGCGGCTTCTAGCCCTTCTGCGTACGCCATTTTTGGCGTCACATCGCAATCAGCCCCCCAGGCCGGGGCGTCTTATGCCCGCGCCGAGCGCGCAAATGACCCGGCAAGTTCGCAGACCCCGGCATGGGGACAGGTGGGCGCCTTAGGGTACGGGTATTTAAGCCCAGGAATCTTGAAGACAGGTCGAGTCCAATCCGTGTTTTTTGGATCAGGTTCGGATCAGGGAAAGTGGAAAACCGGAATCGACTACACCTATTCAGTTCAGGGGATCGTTTCGACCCAAGGCCAGTTTCGCGAGGCTAGCTTTTGGTGGGAAGCACCGGAAATGGCAGTGGGCTATAAGGGGTTTTGGTTGGGTCGAAAAACCCAAACCTGGTCGATGACCGACGACTTTTGGGGGATGGGACTTTGGCAGCCGCGAAATCGTTGGGACTACTTGCAAGTTTCACCCGTGGGATTGATGGGTGCCTTCGCCGAGATTCAGACGGAAGACCGCTTCTTCAGCATGACGGCCTATTTTTCGCCCATCTATGTTCCGGAACGCGGACCGACCGTCGCACTTCGCGAGGGGCTTTTTTACCCCAGTAACCCTTGGCCGGGGTCGCCCCCAGCAAGTATCCCGCTTTCTTCGCGCGACGCCGCGATCGTGTATCAAATTCAAATGCCGCCACTTCATCAGCTTTTGTTGAATCCGGGCGGCGCGCTTCAGATGAAAGTTCAGTCGTCCACTGGCTTCTGGTCCAGTCTTTCGTATGCATACAAACCCATCAATCAGGTGCAACTGGGTTACGAAGGCATTTTGAATCTAGCGACCTATAACGCGGATGCATCGATTTACCCGCGCGTGGCTTACCACCACTTGGCGACCTTGGAAGCGGGACTTCGTAGAAATCAAATTTCGATCTGGTCGACTTTGACTGCTGAAAAACCGATGGATCAGAAAACCCCGTCGTGGTTGACGACGCCAAAACTGGTTCCTTCCACTTTGTTTTCATCCACCGCTCGCGTTCCGCTTTCGGGATCCGTAGGGCGCAAAAGCGCAATCGAAGTCAGCTATTTAAAGCGATTCGGCGATCGCGGTGGAGACATCGGACCTTGGGCGACACCGGGCCAAAGTGTCTTCGAGCCTCGATTTCTTTTTCAGAATGCGGTGGCTTTAGGGTACCGCGGGTACGTTCCGGGCTTTTCTGAAAATCGCGTATCGTCGCAAATCCGCTGGGTCGAATCGCTTTCGCAGCCGGGTTCGCTTCTTTCGGCCGAACTGGCCTTTCGTCCGACCGAGCGCTTCACCTGGACGTTGGGGACGGATTTGATGGGAGCGTCTTCAGGAAGCACGGATCCAAGCCAAGCGCTTGCTGAAGATTTTATGAAGCGCTACCAGGCCTACGACCGCGTCTACGGGGGAATCAGCTATGCGCTTTAAGATGCAGCTGATCCATTCCATAGCGATCGTATCGTTGATCCTGAGTTCCGCATGTTCGATCCAGGTCGGAGAAAAAGAGACTTCGCAAAGTGCGGGGCAAGGGATGTCCAACCTTTGCCTAAACGGCCTTTCGGATCTGATCGGACGGTACTTTGATGGAAAGGCATCCGACCCTGAACTTCAAGCCAGCTGGAATTGTGCGATCGATGCCTTGACGAAGTTCCAAACGCAGACGCGTGGCGCGCAGCTGGGGCAATGGAAGCCAACCGAGCTTCGAGAATTCCTGCACCGGTTCTTCATTAGCGACTTCAAGATTTCCGACCGTCTTCTGGATGAAGCCATGGTTCTGAAGAATTCCGTCATCGGCGGGGGTACTTCTGAGCTTCGGGCAAGCGATTTGAATCAGTTGGTCAAAATTCTGAAAGTCCTTCGTGATGAAACCATCCGTCTTCGCCCCTTTATGCCGATTCCGCTGAAGGATATTTCAAAGCGATCGGATCAGCAGATTCAGGATCTAGAAAATGCGCTTTTGCAGTCAGCTAATCATTTAGGCGATGCGCTGAACACCAAGTGGAATGCTTATCCATTTTCGAATCTGAAGGCCTTCGTCGAAGAAATTTCAAAGATCTATAAAGAAAGTAACTTGGAAGTCCTGACTTCCAGAATGGACCTGCTGATCGCGATGAAGCGGCTTTTGGTGTCGCCCATCAAGGTGGTTCGTGCGGACGGAAGTCTAACCGAAGGATTGCAGGGCGACGAATTGGTCCGACTTTTTGCAACCTTGTCGCGATCGCTGGGCTTGTACCTTCGCTATGCAAGATTGACGGATTCCATGGGTGCCGAAAGCGTTTGGATGGGCGTCAATCTACAGCGCTCGATGCAGTTGGTGCGAGACGCAGTCGCGATTCTCTTGGATTCGCTTCAAGAATACCCCTTCGAGGTCATTCCGTTTTCGGAAATCCATGCCCTGTTGAAAGGGATCAAGGACAACGAGATGGGCCCTTTTCGGCGAAAAACGCTTGAAAGGCTGGTTGAACCTTTCGTTCAGCGATTCATGGGTGGACCCGACTTTGGGTTAGGAGGCCGTCGCGCTACGGGACTGAGTGCGTCGGGCCTTCGTCGAACCAAGTCGGTTTTGGAAAATTGGTACGACGTTCAAACAACCCTTGAAAAAGGGTATCTGGAAGTCCTTGGAAAATCGCTGCCCACCAAAGTTTTCTTGGGAACGCCCGTGGCACCGATGGAACTTCTTCATTACTTTAACCAAATTGATCCGTTATCCGCCAAAGGTGAAGCGGCAGCAAAAATTTCCGAGAACTTAGCTAACGACAAGGCATTTCCGACTTTCTTCATGTCGGACTTGTCTGAAATTACCTTTTTTCCGTACAAATCCGAACGCCGAAAAACTTTCTATCAAATGTCGATGTGGAACATGTTTCGGACCATTACGACTTTCTTGATTTCAGGGTGGGCGGACGAACAAAAGCGGTCGGATAGTGCCGAAAAAGTTACGCAGGCCGAGTTCAATAACTTGGTGAACGATGCGGTTGATACGTTAATTGATTTGAAGCTTTTGGATCCCGCAATATCGCCCATGAGCTTGGCGAGTAAGCGTTTTCGCGAAGCGAATCTTTTTACCCCGGCTGCGAATGGGGACGGGTACTTCGATTTCAACGAAGGAATGCAGTACATGGCGCTTCTGGTTTCTGGCGTGAACTTGGCGTCGCGAATTTACGGGGATCTGAATCAAAAATGCGGACTTAAAGAAGTCGACGTTTACGGCAGAAATTGGTTGGACGAAAAGTGCGTTCGGGCCACATTGTTTGACCCAGTTCAGTTTGAATTTTATACCCAGAATATGGGCCTAGGTCCGTCCTACTATTTGCAACTTACGGGTGAACGAAGCCAGATTTTCCGTCGTGCGCTTGAAGCTTCCGGGCGACAAGATGACGGCACGGGCGGCAAAATGAATTCTTACGTCGGCGAAGGAACGGCCACGACCCTGCAGTATGTTGAAGTCATGTTCAGCAGTTTTGATCGAAATCGGGACGGGTATATCGACGATTCCGATGATGAAGGCGGCGAGGCATTCAAGGTTTTCGAAGGAACGTTGAAGGGGTTTGCGCCAACACTTTCGCCTAAACAGGTGCGGTCATTGTTTACGTATCTTTTAAAAAATGGCCGCGTTCCGCGAACTGACGAATGTGGAAAGACGACCTTGGGCGGGAAGTTGAACTTTGTTCAGTGGCACATCTTTTCAAAACAAAGTTTTCGGGCCGATCGTGTGCGCGTCTTGGAAGTCTTTGAAGAAATCGCGCGTCAGGTCAACAAAAGTTCAAATAGCACTTCGTTTCACTGCGGCGACTAGGCTTGTCGCCTAAGCGCTAGTTCAGTTTCTTTCTAGCCATCTGAAACACCCGATCAAACATGGCTTGGGTCAGTTTCCCGGTGAACGTGTTTTGTTGGCTGGGGTGATAGGAAGTCAGAAGCGTAAGCCTGCCTAGGTCGATCGATAAACCATGCGTGAACCGAGGCTTCTTTTTAGGAAGTTGAATATCTGGAAACGCAGATAAAACAGACCAGAGCTGATCAAAAGCAAGGGCGCCCAGCGCTAGGATCGCCTTGGTTTCTGAAAAAATTTTCAGTTCTTGAAACAAGTAGGGGATACAGTTTTGAATTTCCTTTGGGCTGGGTTTGTTCTGAGGGGGCGCGCATCGCGCAACGCAGGTCACGTAGGCTTCTTTCAGTTCAAGGCCGTCATTCAAATGGGTTGAACTGGCTTGATTTGCAAAACCGTGACGGTGAAGCGCGCCGTAAAGCCAGTCGCCGGAACGATCCCCGGTAAAGATTCGTCCGGTGCGATTTGCGCCGTGGGCAGCAGGCGCTAGCCCCACGATCAAAAGCCGGGCATTGGGGTCACCAAAGCCCGACACCGGACGACCCCAATAAGTTTGGTCTTGATAAGCCCGACGTTTTTCGCTCGCAACTTTTGTGCAGTGGGCCCTGAGGCGCGTGCATTTTTCGCAGTCGTGGATCTGCTTTCTTAGCGTGTCCAGGGTTGGAAGGGGCGTGTTCATTCCCGGTCAACGTAGCACGTTTCTTAGGTCGTGGGGCGTGTCAGGAAAACCGAGGTGGGTCATGGACGACCTAGGGTTTGCTTCGGCTTTTTTTGGGGTTCTTTCGTCAGCCTAGTCTGTGTTGCTTCCTAGGTACATCCCGCATCGGCACGATGCGTGAAATACATCAGGGCGTGAACAGCAAGACGCTGATCACAAGTCCCGTAAGAGAGTGCGGGCCATGGATGGCCCCACTCGCCCCCCGGGCTCAGAAAAGTTCTAGGGTCGATTCTTTCGATCCCAGCGAAGACGGCAATTTGGATCAGATGCGAGTGTTCCCACCAGAATCACCCCGCTACCATCCCGCCACCGAGACGAAAGTCTCTCATCAACCGAGTACGGCACCTATGTATTCCCACGCCTTGCCCTGATCCGGGGTGAGCCGTCTTCGAATCTTAAAGGCGGTCGAGCGCATTTCGGCCCGACCTAAGCAGCAGCAGCAGGCGGAGCATCCCCGGCAGGAGGTTCTTCGCCTGCGGGCCCGCTTTCAACTGGAAGCGGAATCACGTCGGCGACGGGCGCCATTGGAACTTCGGGCTGTGCAACGGGCATCGGTTCAGGTTCGGGTTCGGCCGCATACGGAATCACGATGTCAAACCGAGAACCCTTGGTCAGTTCGGATGAAACCTTGACCGATCCGCCCAGTTGTTCCAAATGGGCTTTGACGGCGTCCATACCCACGCCACGACCCGATGTTTCTGTGACTTGATCGCGCGTCGAAAGGTTTGCAGCAAAAATCAGGTCGATCTTGTCTTGTTCGGTGGCTTTTGAGGCCTGTTCTTCGGTCCACAGACCGTTCTTCACGGCTTTTTCCGAAAGTTTTACCGCATTGATGCCCCCGCCGTCGTCGCGCACCACCAAGTGCAGACTTTGATCGTCGTTTCGGATGGTGTTTAGGAAAATAGATCCTTCGGGCGGTTTCTGACGATCGACGCGTGTTTGTTCGTCTTCGATTCCGTGGTCCACACAGTTTCTTAGGATGTGAAGCAAGGCGGTATTCAGTTTTCGAGCTTCCGGATAGGAAAGTTCCGCTGCACCGGGTTCGAACTTCAGTTCGACGTACTTGCCCAGTTTTTCGCCCAGTACCATGATCGAGCGCGAGTACTTGGCCAGAACATCCGAAAGCGCGTAGCGATCCAAACTTTTCAGAACCTTTTCGACATTGGCGATGTCTTTTTGCTCGACGGCTTCGGTCAGCGCCTTGATCTTTGGACGCGGTACCTTGATAAACTTGGTTTCTGCATCCAGACCCAAGATGTCCGAGATTTCTTTACGAAGCTGATCGACGCTTTTGCGGATTTCAGCAAATCGGTCTTGAATGTCTTGGAAGGACATCTTTTCACCATAGGACCCGATCTTGGCCAGGTTGCTTTCAAGGTCGTGGATTCCTTTGGCGGCCTGGGCGAATTCATAAAGGGCCAAGCTTCCTTTTAAAGTGTGAAAAATCCGCTTCAGGTCGTTGATCGTTTCGGGATCTTGCGACCCCTTCGCGTAAACCTTTTCCGCTTCGACGAAAAGTTCTTCGGATTCTTCGCAAAAGTCTTTGAAGGATCGAGAATCGGCCGAAGCCATCCGAATACGTGCGACGCGTTCGTTCTGGTCGTCATTCTGGCGTTTTGCTTTGATTTCGACGTTGACGTCTTTTGCGATGACGAAAACTTTCTGAAGTTCACCCTTTGGATCGCGAAGTTCCTTGTAAATCAGTCGAACAACCGTTTCTTCCAAGGTCCTTGGCTTCAGGACAATCTGTTGTGGAAGTAGGGGAGAAATATCGACGAAACGAAGTGCGATGTCCTTGGCCCAAAGCATTGCCATGACCTGTTTAGCCGCAGCTGTCTTGGTTTCCGTGTACTTTTCGTAAAGTTCGAAGACACTTTTGAATGTGGTGAAGTCAGGAAAGAACTTGGTGGTCGCGGCGGAATATTCTTTTGAAAACTTGCCATCTTTATCAAAGAAAAAGACGCCGTCTTCTAGGCCCGACAAAATGGACTTGAGATTGGTGTCGCGTTTCTTCAGTTCTCCTAGCAGTCCAGAAATGCCCTGGTTCAGTGACAAAAGTTCTTTTGCGGGATACTTGTTCCCGTCGATCGTGATCTTTCCCGTCTTTAGAAGTGTAGCAATCGACTGCGCGATGCTGCCCACGGGTTTGATGGCTGCGCGATAAAGAAAGAATCCAACTAAAGCAAAGACCAAAAGGACCAACGGAGATGCTCCCATTAGCCATCCCACCATCTGTCCATGCGAAGACAGGGTCTTTTGTCGAATTCCGTTGTTCATGGTCAGGATGCTTTCTTGTAACGCTTCCAGGGCTTCGCGCGTGTCTTTCACGGCCTTGGCACCCGACCACTTGTTCACCGTTTCCAGTGAAACGTCACCGGCTGATGCGGCCAAACTTCCTACGCCCAGGGTCGACATCCGGGTTTTTCTTTCGGACGTCAGTTTCTTAAAAAGTTTCATCGCCTGTTCATGGCGAAATCCCACGTCATCGATCATTTCTTTCAGGGCCTTGTACTGCGACGGCTTGACGCCTGCCCAGTCTGGAATGGATTTAGGCGGGGTTGCGATTTGGCTTAGTCGCTGAAGCTGAATGACGACTTCTTCTTTAGCCGTGTTTGCTGCGCGTACGTTTTTTGAAAATTCTTTGGAATTCAGTGTGGAAAGCGATCGTGCGGCGGATCGGTCAAAAGTGTTGTACTGGTTCAGCGCCAAAGTAATCACTGATTCCATTTCGGTGTTGTGTTTCATGGCCAAATTCAGGGCACTTTTGGCTTTAAAGCCCAAGACAACCCACATCGCCGCATAAATGGCTACGGCTACACCAATGACATTCAGTCCGCCGATGAAAAGAGTCTTCAGTCCGAATGTTTTCTTCGGCGGAAGTTTCTTTTTTGCTGCTGGCTTGGCTGGAGTTGGAGGTGCCATACTTCAAATCCCTTCCGCTTAGAAGCGGTAGGAAAGGCCTCCTTTGATATCCATAAAGGTGCTTTTCACTGCGCCTGCGCCTGCGCCCATCCCAAAACCGGCTTCGGCTCGAATGCTCAGTTCGCCTTTCAACGTGCGTTCAGTTCCGACAGCAGCGCCACCGCCAAAGAAAGAAAAATTTTGGGTGGTGCCACTGGACGGATAATTACGTTGAAGCGCGATCGCGGTCACAAAAGGGCGCCAAAGTTCACGGATGCTCATTCGAACGTTCGTTTCTTTCCATTCAATGGCTTCGGCGGCTGAAAAGGGGTAGTAGGTGTAGGAAACTTCAAACCCCGTTCCGGGTGCCAAGGTCACTGTGCCCAGGAAAAAGGCATTGAAGCCCGCACCCAGTTCCGAATGGGGGGTAATGGACTTTCTAAAATTAAGAAAGACCGAACCCAGGGTTGCAGGACCTGGCTTGTGGACTCCGTTTTGCGTGAAGTTCACAGAATAGAAACCCATGCTCAGGTCGATTTTGTCGGCCTTTGCAGCTGGTAGTCCGTAAACCCAGCCGGAAGTGATCAGGATCATCAGAAAGGGGGCCTTAAGCCGCATTTTGCTGGTCTCCTGAATCATCGCCCGAATCATCGGTGGACTCTTCAGAAGCTGCTTCAGTGGATTCGCCTTCAGCAGTTTCATCTGCAATTGGCGCTTCCTCTTCACCCGAACGCTTCTGCTTTTCCAGAATGTCCTCGACCAAGGCACCGACTTGCAGACGAGTCTGCGAAAGGAGCTTTGGATCCGGCGGATTCTTTTCGAACTTCGTGACCTTTTCAGTCACCATGAAGCTTTGCTTTTCGTTCAGAACTTCAAGCACCTTCATGCGAAGCGTGGCGTCGACCCCGTATAGCGCGACTGCGATACGATCCAAGTCCAGATCCTTGGTGACTTTCTTGATGACGTCACGGGACTGGTTGAAGAATCGGAAGAACGGAGGACGAAGTCTGAAGATGTTCGAGCTTTCCGGTAGTGCTGCGTAAATTTCTTCTTCTTCCTTGGGTTCTGCCTGGTTTAGGAAGCCCAAAAGTTCGCGTTCTTTTTTGTAGGTGGACAGAATCATCGGATCGCGAAGCGGATTCAGCTTCATAGCGCGTTCGATCACGTCGGCGATGTCCTTTTCCGCCAGCTTGTCTTCAGGCAGAGCAGGGTTCAATAGAATTCCCCAAGATCCGGGGAAAGCTTTCTTTGCGACTGGAACGCTGACGGATTTTGGAAGTGCGGCCAAGATCGGGATAGCCCGTTTTTCGCCGATGTCCTTCATGAAGCCGACCAAGCGGTCTTCCATACGCCAGACCAGGGTCAGAAGTTGGTTCCATGCAGCTTCTTCTGGGACGCGTTTTGCCCGAACCAGTTTCTGAAGAGTCATCAGTGCGATGTAGTCGACCTGGCCGCCCGACATGTAAAAGGAATCGATCCACCACGAAGCGCTGGTACCGTAGCTAAATAGTTTGTTACGGGTATTCGCTGAAAATTCATCCAGAATCACACCCATTCGGCGAACGTTCTTGGTTCCCAAATCATCCAAGGCCAAGATGTCGGCTAGGGTTGGGAAACACGGATCTTTTTCAAGCGCACCGATCATGCCGACGACCACATCGCGCATTTTCATCGGGTCCAGCATGTTGACGTCAGAAGCTTCTGCGTCTTCGCCCTTTGCAGACGCACCGCCACCACCACCGCCGCCGGAAGATCCACCGCCACCACCACCGCCCAACCCGCCTGCTACGGACGCGACGTTTGAAGAAGTGTTGATGTTAATGCCCTTCAATGCGGTCGCAATTCGGGCCGTCGACTTTTGCGCAATCATGAACTGCGCTGCCGTCATCATAAGGCCGATCAAACCGGCCAGCAGCATCAGATTCAAAGACATGCCGTTTTCAGTGGCTTTCCACTGACGGCGCACGATTTCAACAGAATCCCGACCCGAAATCAGGCCCATCGCGGCTTGCACGGATGCTTTGATTTCGTCGACTTCATCGTCGCTTAAGATGTTCGGAAGGTTGACTTCGACTTTGATTTTGCGAACCCGCGCCATCAATTGGTGGATGGAAGTCGCTGGATCGTCCCATTCATCGCGGATTTCTTCGCGCGACAGGTACAAGCCCGGTAGGTCTTCGCCTTGGGCGCTGTCGTCGCCGCCATCGTCGGCTTCGTAACGGAATAGGGGTTCTACGGAAACACGGATGCTATGAGGCTGGTTCGGGAAACGTCCCTGGACGTGGTTTTCAGCCACGCGACGCAGGTATTCTTCCAGTTCGCCGACGCGAGGATGCTTGATGGTGTCGCGCGAAAGTGCCGTGGATTGGCCAAAGACCATTCCAAACAGGCAGATCAAGCTGATGAGAGCGAAGGTTCTCGCTCTACGTTTCACCATCATAGGTTATTCTTTTTCCTCGGTTCGATTAAAAACATCACGCGTCTTGCCATCGCGTTTCCTTTGAACTTCCCGGTTGGGGATTCAAAGGAAGATGCACTTATGTTTTCGCCTTGAAGATTCGGACTTCCCGCAACGACCCGAACTTGGGGCCGAATGTGGGTCAGTTCTCCGTATCCTCCGACACGCATCACTGAAAGCGGTAGTCCCGCGCGTTGAAGAACGCGCATGGCTGAAATCGATCGAAGCGCGGAAAGTTCCAGGTTGTCTTGAAAAATGCGCTTGGACTTAACCGGCACGTCGTCGGTGTAAGCCATTATCGCCAGTCGGAATTTTCCGGAATAGGGTAGGTACAATTCCGTGAAGACTTTCAGAACGTCTTGGCCTTCTTTTCGGATCGTGATCTGACCTAGGTCGAAGAAGGAAATATTTGGGAATTCAACCAGGATATTGTCGCCCTGTACGGTCACGACGCCACCCAATTTTTCCAAAAGCGTCTTGTCGACGTTCTTGCCTGAATCTTCTTCACCGATATCAATGTTCTTGGACGTCGGATTGGCCGCTTCTTTTGGGCTCATCAGTTTGCCTTGAAGCGCTTCCTGAAGAACCTTGAAGTGGTTCATTTCCTTCTTAATGGGGTTGACGTTGAAGAACATGATGAAGAAACACAAAAGCAAAGTGACCATGTCACCATACGAAATAGCCCATGATCCGTGTTCATCCACGGATTCCACCTGAGCGCGTAAATCAACGCGGTTCTGGCGACGGGCTAGGCTCATGCAGCCTCCTTAGCGGATGTGCCGCCGCCACCGCCGACCACGCTTAAGCGACTGCCGCGGGGTAGGTAAGAATTCAATGCTTCTTGCGCAACCAAGATTGAAGTTTGATCCGAAGCAAGCAGTACACCTTGAAGTGCGATTTCGGCTGCCTTCGCTTCGTTGGCTGCGTACTTCGAAAGGGCTTCGCCGGCTGGGTTGACTAGAACGTTGGCGGTCACGATACCATATAAGGTAGCGACCAGGGCGACGGCCATACGAACGCCGACTTCTTCCGATCCTGCGCCTGCCGAAACGGCGCGCATCAGACTGACCAGACCCAAGACCGTACCCAAAAGGCCGAAAGCGGGTGGGTACTTTGCCAAGCTTCGGATCGAATTGGCGATGCCGCTTCGAATGTCCAGGTACTGAAACATGCGTTCACGCAAAATATTTTCAATTTCTTCAGTTTTCAGTCCCAATTGCAGAAGTTCGACGCCATCTTTCAAGACTTCTAAAGGAAGGCCTGTGGTTTGGAACCCTTCTTGATTCCCGCGAACCAGATTCAAGGCATCTGAAGCAATTTGTTTCGTGTCGGGATAGCGCGGAGCCAAAAGTTGTTTGAATCCTTCCATCATTTCACTGAAGTGCTTCCAAGGAAGGGTCGCGACTGAAACCGCGATGGTGCCTGCGATGACGACCATGACACCGACGAAGTCATAATAGTAAGCGACGGACTGCTTCAGGTCGATGATGGCGACCACGATCGCGGTGACTGCAATCAGAACGGTAACGGGATAACTAAAGAACATTATTCGCGCCCCTTTCCTGTCGCTGCCGACAATTTTTCAACCATCCGTTGGGTTTCAATATTTCTGGGATTAAGCGCGATGGACTTTTTATAGGCGTCCAAGGCCGGCTGAAGTTTTCGATTCAAATAATAAGCGTTGCCCAATAAGTCGTAACCCAGGGCTAGTTCCGGATACTTGGTGATCAATTCCAAAGCCGTGGTTTCCGCTTCCGAATACTTTCGGCGCGTTGTTAGCTTCACGACCTGTCCCATATGACGGGTGATTTCGTTGATATTGTCCATCACCTGGGTGCATGCATTGGTTTCACGCATCAGTTCAACGCGAATGATTCCCATCGTCTGCGCCGTGATTGTAGGCAAGACAATGGTTTCCGACTTGTAACCTTCTTTATGGATACGAATCACCGCACCGTTTGGTCCTGCATCCGCCAAAAGCTGCGGCTGTAGAATGAAAGGTGTCTGTCCCAGTTTCACAGGATCACCTTTTCCAGGACGAAGAAGCGAAACTTCCGCATCGTCGAATTGGGCTTCGAATCGGATTCCTTGAGAGCTGCACCCGAAAGCACCCCCTAAACTTGCAAGAAACAAGATCGTGATGATGGTGCGAAATCCAAGAGTCATCAAACCGCTGTCTTCCTTTCGTTTTCTAGATTCCAAAACAGAGGCTTTACAGCTTCTGCTTCTTTCTTGATCGGAAAAGCAGACGGCAATGATTAGGAAATAGTTGTGCCTGGGGCAGATTGGTCGCATTTAACGCAGAGAGCAGAGTCCTTTCGGACTGGCAAGAATGTGTCACCTGGATCACACCCCTTACATAAAACCTGTTTAAAGTGGGGCCCGTCAGTTTTTTGGCGACATATTGGGACAAACAGCGATCGCCCACGATATTCTAATCGTTAGGGAATTGCGAGGGTTGTCCGATAGGGCAAGGGTATGGACTATTTCGTTTTTCGAAACAGAATCATTTTCTGCGCGCTGATAGTGCTGTCAATGGCGGCATCGTCGTGTAGTAGCGACAAGAATTTCGACGGCGCTAGCAGCAATAGCGGGATCACGAAAGTTCCAATTCCTGGAAGTACTCCGGTCGCTAACGGACCATTTGATCGCGTGTACTTGGATAACTCGACAGTCGTGGTTTCAGCGCCGACTGTGAAAAGCGGCGAATCCATTACGCTGACCCTGGAATTGAAGGATGGTGGCGGAAACCCAATCGGAGTAGGTGGGCAAACCGTTTTCTTTTATTACGGTGGTGGAACCAGTACAGGAAAAATCAGACAGGCGCGCGACCCGGATGTGAAAGCAGTTTACACAGCGACATTCACGGGGCTTGTTTCGGGAACCGCAACCCAGATTTCAGCGAGCGTGAACGGCAATCTTTTGAATACGGCAAAGCCCACTGTAACGGTGACCCCGGGTGATCCGGATGCGACGCAGTCGACTTTGGCCGTGACACCTTCAACGACCGTGGTTCACCCGGGATCCAGAACGGTGACCTTGGTTGCAAAAGACGTGAACGGAAACTTGGTTGGCACTGGGGGCGCAACTTTCAGCTTTAACCATATCGGCGGGACCAGTACCGGCACCTTTTCGGCATTGAACGACCTGGGCAACGGCACCTATACGGCGACCTTCAATACGACGGCTGCCGGGACGCCAACCCGCGTCAGGGGAGTCATCAACGGCCAAACTTTAACCCAAGAAGTCACTGTTGACGTTAACTAAATGCATGAAATTAAAACGATTATCTCAATTGTTAAGTGGAGGTTATGGTCTTTGCGTATAATAGCTGACTAAATTAATATATTAATAGGGATTTCCGAAAAGTTAGGGACGTTTGCTGGGGGATCATGATTAGGGCTTTTTCATCGACGATTTTGTGCGCGAATTTTTTGAGGAGGGCGCAAGTCCTTTCTCTCGCTGCCATTTTGTCGTTTGCGACGGCTTGTTCAAAGCAATCGGTAAATTTTGATGGTGCTGATCCCGGCACTGCGACCGTCGAAGACGCAACCTTACCCCCTGAAGATGATGCGGTTTTTGACCCAACCTACCTGGTGAATTCGACCCTAACGATTTCAAACACCAGTATCGTCGTGACGACGTCGACGGAAGTTCAATTGACGATTCGAGACGCCGTCAGTGCTCCGGTGGATGACGACGGATTCGTCGTCGGTTTCTACGCAACTGGCGGCACGTCGCAAGTGACGATGGGGCCAACGCTTTACAAGGGTAACGGCGTTTACGCGGCCCAGATTCTAGGCACCCAAGCGGGCAACGTGACTCAAATCAAAGCATCCATTTCCGGAGCGGTCTTGGCTGCGGCCCAGCCATTGACCGTGACTGTTCCTCCTCCAGATATTTTGGCGTACACATTCAATCCCGTCGTCTACACCAAAGACGTAGCGATCATCGCAAACTCTCCGTCGCTTGCCGGTGGTGCAGTGGATCTTTTTCAGTTGGTCGCCCCCGGTCCGCTGACTTTGCCTGCCGGACTGTCCCTAAACCCATTGACCGGTGTGATTACTGGAACCCCAACGGTTTTGGATGTCGCTGGAACGACTTACACGGTTGAAGCTTCGAACACCGGTGGCGTCGATACCTTCAATATTCAGATCACGATCGTCGACCAGATTCCCAACATTACCTATCTGCCCAACAGCCATACTTTTGTCTTGGGAAGTCCGGTTGCAATCAGCCCTGCTTCAAACACCGGAGGCACGGTCACTGGATGTAGTTCTGCACCGCCACTGCCTGCGGGCTTGATTTTTTCTGGCGGGAACTCGACCTCGGGTCTGAACTGCGACATCACATCTGCTTCTGCCGGACCGATCACGGCACCGGCAGGGACATACATGATTACCGCTTCGAACTCGGGTGGTTCGCAGGCGGCAATTCCATTGCAGATTCGCATCAATGACGTCCCTCCGTCGGGATGTACCTATGCGACGACGCCAGCGGTTTATACTCGGGGTAGCGCGATTGCGACCAACAGCGTGACTTGCGGCGGTGGTGGCCCACCGGCAGCGTGGGGTTCTACGCTTGCTTATACGATTTCGCCGTCTTTCCCGGGATCGACCTTGTCCTTTAGTACGACGACGGGTGACGTGACAGGGACGCCGGGCATTATTTATCCGTTATCCAATTACACCGTTACAGTTTCCAACAGCGGTGGTTCGACGACAGCACCTTTGACCATCACCATCAACGATATTCCTCCGACGATTAGCTGGACCGGAAACCCAGGTGAAAACGCGGGTAACCCCATCATCTTGGTGCGAAACGGTTCGGCAATTACGCCTTTTGTACCACCCAACGTCGGTGGCGGTCCGATCACCAGCTGCGCCGACACGACTGTTTTGCCTGCGGGTCTGGACGTAACGGGAATGACCAACTGTCAGATCACCGGAACGCCGACGGCACTTGCCACGGTTGCTTCTTACACCATCACGGCAACCAACAGCGGTGGAAGCTTTCCGGGAACCTTGTGGCTGAAAGTCGTCGATCCGATTCCTAATTTCAGTTACGCGGCTTCGACCATCATTAAGGACAGCCCAGCAACGATTAACCCCGGCGCGAACAGCGGCGGAGCCATCACTGCCTGCGATTTCAATCCTCCGGGAAGCGGGCCTCCGGGGTTGACCGTTGCGCCAACGACTTGCGTGATCAGCGGTACACCGACTGTTGCGCAGGCTGCGACCGTCTACAACTTAATGGCGTCCAACAGCGGGGGTAATTTTCCGGTCACCGCCAATATTACCGTGATTGACCTAGCGCCAGTTCCAAGCTTTGCTGGGCAGCCCGGCGAGAATGCCGGCAATCCTTTGATTCTATCCAAGGGTGCGCCGGCGATGACGCCGGTTTTGGCTTCGAACACGGGTGGTACGCCGACTTCGTGTACTTCGTTTCCTGTAGGTTCCATGGAAACGGCTTTGAACGGCGGGATCGGCACGATCGCGGTTTCCGTCAGCGGAACGACTTGCCAGATCACAGGATATCCCGATGTTTTGAACGGCGCACCGGTAGCCTACACGATTCGTGGAACGAACCTAGCGGGAAGCAACGACGCGACGATTTGGATTCGGGTGATCGACCGTCCACCGGTTGTGGCGAACTGGTCGCACACCTTCATGAATGGAACGGCTTCGAATTCAGTCGTACCCACCAATACTGGCGGAGCGATCACGGGTTGTACAAACGTTCCAGCTGCGTTGCCAGCTGGCTTCACAGTGAACACCACCAGCTGTCGAATCGAGTATGACGGATCACCGACGGCCCTGATGCTGACGCCACAGACATTCACAGTTCAAGCGACGAACAGCGGCGGAATGGATTCAGCTGACATTTCCATGACCGTCGTTGATGCACTTCCTGTCATCACGACTTCGCCAGCAACGTTGACTTTGACCCGTACCGTGCCGATGGCCAACTGGCTGCCTACGAATACAGGTGGTGCCATCACCAGCTGTACCATTGCGCCTGCTGTTCCGGGCCTCACTTACAACACGTCAACCTGTCAGATTTCAGGAACGCCAACGACTTTGAATCCAGCAGGTACGATGGTGACCATTACTCCGACGAACTCGGGGGGAACGGGCACCGCTCATAATATGAACATCGTCGTGAACGATGTCGCCCCGATCATCACTTTCCCATCAGTTTACACGCTGACGGTCGGTTCGGGCGCTTCGCTTCCCATCAATTCACTGAATAGCGGTGGGCCTGCAACCGGTTGCTCGGACTTTGGTGGAACCCTTGCGCCTTTGGGTCTGACCGTTTCTGCCGTCGGCGGGGTTTGCCGAATTTCTGGGCCTCCAACCGCAGCTTCAGTCATGACTCCGCATACGGTTCGCGGAACCAACAGCGGTGGAAACTTCGATACGATTGTTGTGATTGTGGTGAACAACATCGCTCCGGTCATCGGATCGTACGCAGGTCCGCACGTTTTGACGAAGAACTCGGGTGCGGGACTTCCAATTGCACCGGCTTCTTTGACGGGTGGTACACCTTTGATCAACTGTACGGCGTCACCTTCGCTTCCAACTGGATTGTCGATTGACCCATCCACTTGCGCGATCACCGGCCCTGCGACGGTACCTCAAGTTCCTGCGGTCGTTCACACGATCACGGGCATGACCCTGGGTGGGGCAACGGGAACGCAGACGGTTTCAATTCGCGTGAACGACGTCGCACCGGTTCTGAACTATGCAGCCGGTCCATTCACGTACACGCGCAATAGCGCGATTGCGACGCTTTCCGCAGTACCCACCGGTGGTGCGATCACCAATTGTACGGTTTCGCCCGCATTGCCTGCTGGATTGTCGATCGACGCTTTGACTTGCGACATCACAGGCACACCGACTGCATCACAGGCTTCGACTGCGTACACAGTCACTGCGACTTCGGCCGGCGGAGCCACCGGTACGGACACGTTTAACATCATCGTGAACGATATTGCTCCAGCGATCAGTTACGCTGGGTCGCCTTACACTTTCACCCGCGGCACTGCGATCACGACGATCACGCCAACCTTGGGTGGTGGTGCTGTTACTGGTTGCGTGGACGTGGGTGGTTTGATCTTGGCCCAAACGGGTCTAACGCTAAACAGCGATTGTTCGATTTCGGGTACGCCAACCGTAGTCCAAGTTCCAGGAACGGCTTTCTCGGTGACCCCAAGCAGCTTCGGTGGAGCGACCCAGGCCGGGTTGACCGTGAACATTCGCGTGAACGACATGGCGCCGGCCATCAGCTTTTCGGCTTCGTACACGAGAACGGTTGGACCGATTGCAGCCATCACGCCAACAGCGGGTGGGGGAACGGTCATTAGCTGTACCAACGCGACGTTGACTGCCGACACGGGTCTGACTTTGAACAGCGACTGTTCGGTCACCGGCACTGCGACCACTGCAATTCCTTTAACGCCTTATCTTTTGGTCGCGACTTCAACGGGTGGCCTAACCCAGAACGTAACGCTTTCATTGCAGATTAACAACGTAGCGCCAGTCATTGGTTCCTACGGTGGACCCCACACTTTCACCAAGAACTCGGCCGCCGGACTTCCGATCAGCCCGGCTTCACTGACGGGTGGAACGCCGCTGACGAATTGCACGGCTTCGCCTTCGCTTCCGACAGGTCTTTCGATTAACCCAACCACTTGCGTGATCAGCGGTACACCGACTGCGGTTCAGTTCCCAGCCGTGGTT
>JAEUWC010000013.1 GCA_016786465.1 Bdellovibrionales bacterium
CGGATCCGCGAACGGTGCCTTCGTCGCCGCTGTGTCCGGATCGGCCAAAAGTAGCAGTCGCAATGACCAGATGGCGCGGGCTTCGTCTTCGGTCAGCATTTCGGTCATCTTGGCGACGTGTAAAAACCAGTCGCGATCCAAAACAGCGTCCGAAGACATGAAAGCTTGAAGATCTTCCAGTGCCGGAAGAATTTCGTCATAGGAAAACTTCAACATGTCTTCCGCTTTCGTGTTCTTCATCTTTAGAAAGATTTCAGAATGGGCTTTTGCCCAGCTCAGAAGCATTTGAACACTGCCGCGGTGAAGTGCGGGTTCTCCGCGCGGGTGGAAAAGTCGTAGTGCTCCTTCTAGGGCGCCCCATTTTCTTTCATCCTTAAAATCCAGGGCGATCACACGCCGTTCGACCAAAAGCTTGATTTCAGAAACGGAAAGTTCGTTTTGAACTTTTCCACGAACCGATTTGAAGCCTTCGTCCAATTGACTTTTCAGGCAGTCAGCGGCCAGTGAAAGTTTGATGGGATCGGTCAAAAGCCCCTTCATGTCGTCCGCTTTTGGAAGCGAACAAGATTGGTTCGAGCTTGCCGTCTGCACGGTCGGAGCAGCGGTTTCCTTTTCGCCAAACATCTTTCCGCAAGATGAAAGAAGGATGACCGGAAGGACCCAGTAAGTCTTTAGGCTCCAGAACTTTCTCATGATTCAAGTCTCCAAGTAAAAGCGACGTAAATGCGGTCGTTGGTCCGCCACTCGCTGAAATAGGTTCCTTCGCTTCCGGCAAAAGCTTCTGCGCCGAAATCCAACTGTGCGCGGGCTGAAATTGGGTGCTTTGAAACCAAGCGCACCCAGCTGTCGTGTTCCACTGGATCCACTTTGAATCCGCCGAATAGTCCCCATCGAGGGGTCAAGTTCAAAGCGACGTCCATCTGAACCATTTGATTGGTATAAGATCCGCCGGCGCTGGATGCGGATCCGCCACTGGAAGGCTGTGGTCGCTCGGTCAAATAGGTGATGGTCACCGACTTAAAGCTCATTCCGGTTTCAAACCCGACGCGTCCCAGGGTGTTTCCGGCAACCGTCAGAAAGAATTTCGTATTTCCCAAAAGGCGCGAAGGTTTCCAAACGTGTGTCAGTGTCCCGATCAAAGATTTGGGAAAGCGGGGAGTCACTTCAGCGATGGCATTCACACCGGACCCGGAAACACTGACAAAGCCCGATGTCGTCGGATCCGCTTCCGCAGAAGGGCTGTACTGGAAGCTATAGTGTCCCGTCAGTTCAGACGTGATTTCTGCGCGCATGTTTAAACCCAACTGCGGATTTAAAATAACGTCTTGAAAGATTCTGGAATCATCCAGCCGATAGCGCAGGGGAAGAAGATTTCCTCCGCCCACATCAATCGTTCCAGGGGGACGGCGTCCGAAGCGGCCCGCTGATGCGTCTTCGGTGGTTGAGAACGAAACTTCGGAACCTAAATTAGGAATGAAGAAAGGGGTTGCTGAAAGGCCCCATTGAAATCTTCCCTTGCGAGAAGGGCTGGACCAAGTGTGGACGCCCAGCCAGCCCAAAAGGACGGGTTGAGGGAAAACTTCGTCGTTGGACCCCAGGAAGCCCTGGCCAAGTAAAATTCCTCGGTTCTGAGGCTGAAGTTGTTGCGCGTATCCCCAGGGGCGATTGGCTTCCAGGTTTCCTGAGATGTCCCAAGGGTGGATTCGTCCCAAGGTCAGTTCCATCGAACCTGTGGCCCACGAATACCATGCGCGATCCAAGTCGAAAGAACGGTCGCGCCGCCCGTCCAATTCAGATTCCGCATGCAGCTGAAGGGTCCATTGGGACTGAGTGCGATCCTGAGTGGTTGATCGAAAACGTAGCGAAGTTTGTGCGACCGTTTGAAACTTGGGTTCAGTGCCGCGCGAACCCGAATACAAATGGGGTTCCAGACGAAACTGAATTTCTGATTTTGCGCCGGATTCTGAATCTTCGAACGCAGGCGCGGCGAAACCCGGGCGCGAAATCGCGCAGGCTGCGAGTGCAATCCAAGCGGATATGAGGGTCGGCGATTTCCGACCAGCGGGTTTCAAAACCATTTTGGCGCATTGGGTATACAGAATTCTGAATTAAAAGTCGACTAAAATACTCGTGTACTAGGTCCTTGAAACGCTTTGGATTTTCTTGATAATCAGGGTTAAATTCATGAAATGACTGGATAAGTCATTAATTGAATTAATTTGTCAGGTATTAGGTGAAAAGGATATCCTTTTCTGGATGGGACGTAGGTGGGATTCGGGTCTTTTTAAGCGGTTTCAGCCGCATTTGGCAGCCCTGGCAGGCGTCGCCCTTTTTGCGGTCGCTCCGGGGTGTTTTCGTTCAGACATGATCTGGATGGACGAAGCAACCCACAAGATCGAAGTCACCGAACCGATCTGGTTCACTGCGCAGACCAAGACGGCTGGGCAATGCCTTTATGACTTTGGCGCGCGCTTTGTGAAGCTAGCGGATGGCGAAGTCGACGCCAGCCTGGAAAACGTTCCGGTCGATCTGGTGCTTTATTCCGATTCTGGCTGCACTTCGACGCTTCCTGTTTATGACTATCAGACCGGCGGCTATCGTTCGGATGGAGTGATCCAGCACACCCAATCGGGTGTCTCGGGCTTGATTCCATTTTTTCCAAATACTCCGTTGGTATCGGTGACTTGTAATTCAAACACCCCTGGACAAGTCACCCGCGCAGGCTCGGCAACTTATTTGAAAATTCGTTCGATGGGATTCGGAAGTTCGGCTTGCATGGGTCCGTTAACCATCCTTCCTGCTCCTGCGGATCGCGTGCGTGGTGTGGGCATGAATTCATTTCCAGTGGGCACGGCTTCTCCGACCGTAGCCAGCGTGAACGTTCAACTACAGGACGCTTACGGAAACTGGGTTCCTTTGCCTGCGGGGGCGTCAGTCACTGTGAACCCTAATCCGACACCGCTTCCAACCAGTGCGGCTTATCCGGGGTCGCATGGTCTGATGGCGGGATCTGTGGCGCTTGCAGCCGATGGGTCGGGCCAGTTGGCGTTCGATCCAGTTTATGGAACGGGAAAGATCAAGGGTCTTTTCACCATCAGCGGCACCGTCAGCACCACGGGCTTAACCCTTTCGGACAATACCTTTTCCGCAAATTACACCTTAACTGGACACCTGGGGGCATCGAGCTTTCAAGTGAAAGACTTGCCGCAAATGCAACTTTTCACCGATCACCGATACACGGTTCGGGTTTCAGTGATTGATTCGTATGGAAACGCTGTGAATGACTACACGGGAACGGTGAACACTTCGATTTACGGTTATCCGGCCGGAAGCGCGACTTTTTACGCATGGGATGGCGGAGAAAAAGTGGTCGACTTAGTCGCGCCAAATACCGCGCTTTCATCGGTTTATGTCGATGTGACCGATGGGACCATCAGCGGAACGGCTAATCCTGCGACCGTAACGGTGGTTTCGGCGCCGGCGCCCACGGCGACACCTTCATCGCCGCCAGTGGCTTCCTTAAGTTCAAATCAAATCGCCTGGAGCGGCGTTACGATTTCGGGTGACTTGAATCTAAACGGCGGGACACACGTGATCGATGGCCCTGGACAGCTGGTCATCAATGGAAATCTGAATTGCATTCCCGGCAGCGGTTTAGCTTGCCGACTTTGGATCAATGGTGATGTGCGCGTGAAGGGAAACGTGAACATTCATTCAGCGGGAATTGGTTCGCCTTCCTTGGTTTACCTTGCGCCCGGTGGGCGCATGGAAGTCGATGGCAACGTGAATCTGGGAACATCAGGAAGCTATTACGGCACCGGGATCATTGTTGATTCAGGAGCAACCCTTGCGATTGACGACGGTTACACGATTTCACTGCAGTACGGTGGGCAATTCATTTCACGCGGATCGCCGGGACGCCGCGCTGAAATCGTTTCGACGGACCTAGGATCGAAGTATTTTTCAGTGAATTCCGCGCCAAACAATTACGGCTTTTCGGCGTACCACACGAACTTTCGGGGCCTATCCAAAAGCAGTGGTCTGGGTCTGAACAATGTCAGTCAGCCGCTTTTGGCCGGTGTTGCGTTTACGGATTATCAGTATGATGCATCCGTCACGGGTGGCACTTTGATCACTTTGGGTTCTGGATTAGCGCAGAACAGTCTTTTTGATCTTCGTTTCGAGCATGCGCCGATTCAGGGCACGACTACCGGAATGGCCCTGATCAATCCTTGCGGGCTAAGCACGTTGGGTGGTCCGTACAATTTTGCTTTGATCCTGGGTCATGGGTTCAATCCGATGCAGTACTCGGTCACGAATTGTTCGCCGTCGCCTACGCCAAACATCAACTGGTCGTTTACCGGCGCTTACTGATCATTTTACGGACTTTGGTCACCAGTTCCTTGGCTTCTTTTTTCTTTCGCCTTCGAACCCCAGGTTCAATTCCAATTTCTTTGACCCGTTTCAGAATAGCGCGGGTCAAGGATTCAGCCATGGATTCAAAATCGGCATCGCTTTGCGATATGTACAGCCATTTTCCCAAGATGGGGTGCGACTGCAGCCCTTTGAATTTTTCCATCAGGAAGGGATGATGCTCGCGGCTGGTGGGAACCAAGATGCCATTCCAAGGTTCGTCACTGACCATCAAGACCAAGACCATCCGTCCGTCAATAAAGGCCGTGATTCCTCCGAACATCTTTCGAGTCGCGAAAGTCGGATCCGATTCCAAAGGTTCAAAAACCCAGAGCAGGGGATTTTGTTTCTTGATCGAAAGCTTCATGACTTGGTCTTAAGTCCACGAACCTTTCTGACGGCAAAATAAAGGGCAAATCCCAGAGGCCCAAACAAGAACGTCAGCGCCAAAATCGGGCTGATCAACCAAGGAGCCACGTTTTCTTTTTTTGAATCCATTGAAATCCAGGCGCCGATCGCTAGGTCAATGGCCAGAAAATGGACCCATCCCAGTAGGGCGGTTCCCGGACGAGCAAAAAAGTTTTGAAGGCCTTCTAGGCGGTTCATTTGGGCCAGATCAGCCGGACTTAAATGAAATAGAGCCCCGATTCCATAGGCCAAAGAAAGCGCCAAGGCGATGCCCAAGCTGATGATGGCCGGTTGCATCGAGGGCCAGCGCCTAGACCAACTATTGCCCAAGATCAGGAATGCCCAGCCCAAGATGGCGGTAACATTCGCGAATTGAAATAGGACTTCGGTCTTCATTCGGGCCCCCTTTTTGGCCCAGTTTAGCCTTTAAGTTCGGGGTTCAAAAGGTCGAAAAGCCTTTGTTATGGCAGCCCCCGAATTACGCTTAGTTCCAAGTTTGCCTCCCGAAACAAAAGCCCTGCAGCATACGACCCAAGATTTGCCTCAGGCCGTGTTTGCTGGGTTTTGGATTCGCGGCGCTGCGGCAGTCTTTGACTGGTTCTTGGGCAGCCTGATTTCCAACCCCATGGGGTACTTCGTAGGACAGGTGACCGCAACCGCTGTATTGGATGGCCACTTGACTGCGGACCAAGCTGAAGCTTTGGGTTCCGGATTCACTTTGGCTTTTGCCGTGACTTTAAACCTAGCTTACCTGGGAATCATGCAAGGAATCTTGGGCTACACCTTGGGTAAAAAGGTCTTTGGGCTAAGGGTCTTGAACCGCGATTTAGGAACGCCCGACTGGAAAAAGGGGATCCTACGTTACGGGGCGTGGGTTCTGGGGTCTTTGCCCCTGTATGCCGGGTTTATCTGGGCGGCTTTTGATCCAAAAAAGCGGGCCTTTCACGATCGGGTGGCCAAGACTTCAGTTGTTTACGCGGATCGCTTCGAACGGGCTTTGCAGGCTTTGAACCAGGCCGATATCCAGCGCGCTCAAGCTGCTTCCCCCGAGATTTCCGACCGCCTAGCCGCCTAGGCCGCTTCCGTGCTAAGCCCAAAGCCAAATGAAGATCGCTTTGGTCACTGGCGCGTCCCGCGGAATTGGACACGCGACTGCATTAGAACTGGTGAAAAACGGGTACCGCGTGGTCGTGACGGCCCGAAGTTTTCCCGCGTCGTCTGATTTTGGCGGTATCGGGCCCGACCAGATCTGGCCCATCGAAGCAGACGTCACTGATGAAGCTGCGATGAAGCGCGTCTTTGATCTGGTTTTGGAAAAGTGGGGTCCGATTCACACCCTGATTAACAACGCAGGTCGCGTGGTTCCCGCACCCATTGAAAAACTTTCTGTTTCTGAATTTGACCAAACTTGGGCGGTCAACGTTCGTGGCGCTTTCATCTGTTCCAAGCTTCTTTTTGCGCACGCCCGTCAAAGTGGGAAGGGCGGATGCATCGTGAATCTTTCCAGCCTTTCGGGAATTCGTGGAACCGAAAAATTCGAAGGCTTTTCGGCTTACGTCGCTGCTAAGCACGCGGTCGTGGGATTGACGGAAAGCTTGGCCGTCGAAGGAAAGAAACTTGGAATTCGTACCAATTGCGTGGCACCGGGCGCGGTCGATACGGAGATGCTTCGCAAGGCGGTTCCGTTTCTAAAGACCCAGACGCGTCCCGAAGACATCGCCCCAATCATTGTCGGGCTTTGTGACGAAACCCGTTCGCGCGCCTTAAATGGCGCCATCATCGAGGTCAATTCCAATGCTTAATCGGGGAACCCACCGGCTTTTGATTCGCAAAGACGCGCTTAAGTTTTCTTCCGCCCACATGACGGTATTTCCCGGGGGTACGAAAGAAAATCTTCATGGCCACAATTACCAGGTGTCCATTCGCCTGGACGTTCCAAAGGCGGACCTTTCTGAAATGATTCCGTTTCATGAAGTAAAAAAAGCGGCCAAACAGATTTGCGATCTTTGGGATGAAAAGGTTCTTTTGGCTTCGCTTTGTCCTGAAATGAAGGGTCGACGCGAAGCCGATGGGTCGGTTCAGTTCGAACTTTGCGGAAAAAAGTACCTTTTGCCCATGGACGAAGTGGTTTGGCTTGAAGCTGACAACGTGACCAGCGAATCACTTTCAAAACTTTTTGCGATTTCATTGGCCAAGCGGCTTGAAAAGATTCTGGCTCAGGCTTCGGTTTCGCGCCTGGAAGTGAAAGTGGAAGAAACGCCGGGGCAGGGAGCATCCTATATTTTGTCCGGAGGCGCGAAGTGAAGACCAGCCTTTTGGTGAAAGTCGATTTGATGGCGTCGCATTCGCTTGCGGGAAATGAAGTTCCGCACCCGCATCGTTTTCGAATCGTGGTGGAAGTCACCGGGCATCCCGTTGAAGGACGAATCATTGATCTTCCTTCATTTGAATCTGCGGTCGTGGACCGGGTCCGCCCGCTTCAGAATCAGTACTTGAACGAATCTGAAACGGTCGATTCATCGGTTCGTGCGTTTCCTACTTGCGAAACCATCGCCGCTTTTCTTTTTCCTAGGGTCGATCAAGACGTTCTTTCGCGTTTTCGAAATTTGAATCCTAGTCTTCGACTGACTTCGGTTTCGGTCACCCTTTTTGATTTGGATTCGCCAGACGGTCGCCCCGGCAAAGAATACGGAACCGCGCGCGTTTCCGATTAAAGGTGCCTGGCGCCTTTAGAATCGGATTTGGCGATCGACAAATGCCGCCATCTTTCGGCCTTCGGCAATTGCCCAGACAATCAGCGATGCGCCCCGACGTGCGTCGCCTGCGGCGAAAACCTTGGGGTTTGAAGTTCGATAATCAGAACCGGTGGCAATGTTTCCGCGTGAATCGGGCGCGATTGAAAAAGCTTTTAGAATTCCCTGGGTTGAAGACGTCTGGGATGGGCCCGTGAAACCCATCGCCAAAAGAACCAAATCGCATTCCAATTTAAATTCGGTTCCAGGTACGGGGTGAAATTTTCCGTTTTCAAGTTTCACGCGGATGGCTTCCAGTGCCTGAACTTTCTTGGGGTCGCGGTCGCTTGCGATGAAGGCCGTGGTCGAAATGCTCCATTCGCGCTTTCCGCCTTCTTCATGCGCGTGGGACGATCGAAGCTGCATCGGCCAAGTCGGCCAAGGGGTTTGCGTTGACCGTTGATTCGGCGGCTGCGGCAAAAGTTCAAACTGATGCACTGTCAGCGCACCTTCGCGATGGGCAGTGCCTAAGCAATCTGAACCGGTGTCGCCACCGCCGATGATGACGACGCGTTTGCCTTGGGCCGAAATTGGAAACGGGGCATCGGGGTGGCCTGCGACCCGTCGGTTGGACTGGATCAAGTAGTCCATCGCGGGATGAATTCCTTGAAGTTCACGACCGGGGATTTTCAGTTCGCGCGGTTCTTCTGCGCCGATGGTCAAGCAGACGGCATCGAAGGTACGGACCAGTTCTTCGGCAGGATGCGCGGCTGACCCGATTTCAATTCCGGTTTTGAACTTCACGCCTTCGGCGGCAATTTGCGCCAGTCGTCGATCCAAAACCCACTTTTCCATTTTGAAATCAGGGATCCCATAGCGAAGCAAACCGCCGATGCGATCGGCCTTTTCAAAAACCGTCACGTCATGACCGGCGCGGGCCAGTTGTTGGGCTGCCGCAAGCCCAGCTGGTCCGGATCCGATGATGGCAACTTTTTTACCGGAGGGCTTGGCGGGCGGGCGCGGAGAAATCCAGCCTTCCTGAAATCCCCGTTCAATGATCGAAGATTCCAGCGTGCGAATGGCGACCGGTTCGTCGTTGATCCCTAGCGTGCAGGCCGATTCGCAGGGTGCGGGACAAAGGCGTCCCGTAAATTCGGGAAAGTTGTTCGTGGAATGCAAAGACCGAAGCGCATCGCGGTGAAGTCCTTGGTGAAGCAGGTCGTTGAATTCCGGAATCAAATTTTCAACCGGGCAGCCCGTGTTTCCCTGGCAAAACGGAACACCACAGTCCATGCAGCGCGAAGCCTGGGTCTTTAAGGCATCTTCATCCATGGGCGCATAGAATTCCTTAAAGTGCTTAAGTCGATCTTGCACCGCTTCGCGGGTGGGCGTCTGTCTTCCGTGCTTCATGAAGCCCTTAGGATCAGACATTTCCAGACCTCGCGGTTTTGGTTTCGCGCCAGGCCGATAGCGTTTGAAGAATCAACGAACCCGTCATCATGTTTCTGGGTTTTGTTCCTTCTAGGACCCGTCGGTAATCCACTGGCATGACTTTTAAAAAGCGTGAAACGGTTTGTTCCCAGTCCAATAAAAGCTTCTTTGCCTTGGTGCTTTCGGTCATTGCGTAGTGGGCCTGCAGAAGCTTTTTCAGTTCTTCTTGTTCTTCAGGCAGCATCAAAGGTTCAAGTCCAACCATCGCTAAATTGCAGCGCGCACCAAACTGTCCGTCTTCGTCCAGAACCAAGGCGACCCCGCCGGACATTCCTGCGGCAAAGTTGCGTCCCGTTTTCCCAAGTACAACCACCAGGCCGCCGGTCATGTATTCACAGCCATGATCCCCCGTGCCTTCGACCACAGCGGTAGCGCCGCTATTACGAACGGCGAAACGTTCGCCAGCGGTTCCCGCCAAAAAGGCCTGGCCACGGGTTGCCCCGTAAAGTGCGGTATTGCCCACCAAAATGGTACTGCTTGGGTCATAGGTCACGTTTTCTGGCGCGCGCACGATGATTCGAGCACCCGAAAGTCCTTTGCCTAAGTAATCATTCGCTTCGCCCGTCAGCTTCAGCGTGACGCCTGGGCAGGCGAAAGCGCCAAAGGACTGTCCAGCGGAACCGGTCAAATCCAGGGTCAGCTGATCCGGGGCTAGGCCTTTTTCGCCAGTTTTCTTTGTGATCTGGGAAGAAAGGAAAGTCCCCACAGCGCGATCGACGTTGGTGATGGTTTTTTTCAAGACGACGGGCTTTTCAAGCGTTTTCAGAAATTCAGTGTCACCACCCAGTTCCGAATAGATCGAAAGATCCAAAACCGAACCCAGCCGGTTTCGGTAGGATTCTAAGCTTGGGTTGCGTTTCCTAGCCGGTTTTCCAGAAATGCTTTCGCGCGGGACGCCCGGTTTTTTGTAAAGGATCGCTGAAAGATCCAGGCCCCGCGACTTGAGGTCCGATGGACGATGGCCTTCGGTTTTCGGCTTCTGAATCAAGAATTCCGTCATTCCTACGGCATCCTGAAGCGTTCGAAAGCCAAGGCTTGCCAAAATTTCGCGAACTTCTTCGGCCACAAAGAAAAAATAATTGATGACGTGTTCAGGTTGTCCTGTGAATTTCTTTCGAAGCGCAGGATCTTGGGTCGCAATCCCCACAGGGCAAGTGTTCAGATGGCACTTACGCATCATGATGCAGCCTTCGACAATTAAAGGCGCGGTCGAAAACCCAAATTCTTCGGCCCCCAGCAGGGCTGCGATCATCACGTCGCGACCCGTGCGAAGCTGACCGTCGACTTCCACGCGAACGCGATCACGTAGCCCGTTCAAAACCAAGGTTTGTTGTGTTTCAGACAATCCCAGTTCCCAGGGAAGCCCGGCGTACTTGATGGATGAAAGCGGGGATGCACCTGTTCCGCCATTATCCCCACTGATCAAAATCTTATCTGCGTGCGCTTTCACAACGCCAGCCGCGACCGTACCCACGCCAACTTCAGAAACCAGTTTCACGGAAACGTCCGCGGTTGGGTTTGCATTTTTCAGATCAAAGATCAGCTGCGAAAGGTCTTCGATTGAATAGATGTCGTGGTGGGGTGGTGGAGAAATCAGGCTTACCCCCGGTGTCGAATACCGCATGCGTGCGATGTTTGGGTCGACCTTGTGGCCTGGAAGCTGGCCGCCTTCGCCGGGCTTCGCCCCTTGCGCCATCTTGATCTGCAGTTCTTGAGCCGACATCAAATAGTGCGAAGTCACACCAAAACGCGCCGAAGCAATCTGCTTGATCGCAGAATTCTTAGAATCGCCGTTGGGAAGGGGGATGGATCTTTCTAGGTCTTCACCGCCTTCACCGGAATTGCTTTTTGCCCCAAGACGGTTCATCGCAATGGCCAAGGTTTCGTGGGCTTCTTTCCCAAGTGCACCAAAAGACATGGCTCCGGTAGTAAAACGCTTCACGATTTCAGAAGCGGGTTCGACCTGGTCGATGGCGATGGATCGGGCCCCATCGATCTTAAAATCCAAAAGGCTTCGAAGGCTGTCACGGTTGGCGTTCACGCGGTTCGAAAATTCACGAAATGTCTTTGCGTCTTTTTCTCGGGTTGCTTTCTGAAGCGACGCGATCGTTTCGGGGTTCCAGGAATGGCTTTCGCCTTGGATTCTGTAATGGATTTCTCCGCCCGGATCCAAAAGGCCATCCGACGCCAGTTCTTCGGGCGTGATGGGTGAAAATGCGGTTTCGTGGCGGCTTAAAACTTCCTGTCCGATTTCAGCAAGCCCCACGCCTTCGACCCGCGAAGGTGTGCCCGTAAAATAACGTTCGATCGTGTCCTTGCAAAGGCCGACGGCTTCAAAGACCTGCGCACCACAGTACGATTGCACGGTCGAAATTCCCATTTTGGAAAAAATCTTCAAAAGGCCCTTGTTGACAGCCTTGATGTACTTTAGGTGGGCGGTGGAAGCGTCGATCCCTTCCGGAAGCGCACCTTCGCGTTCCATTCCGGTCAATGATTCAAATGCCAGGTAGGGGTTTACCGATCCCGCGCCGTATCCCAAAAGACAAGCCATGTGGTGAACGTCGCGGGGTTCGCCACTTTCGACGATCAGACCGGCTTCAGCGCGCTGAGATTTTCTAACCAGGTGGTTGTTCACGGCCGCCACCGCAAGAAGTGACGGAATCGGCGCCATTTCGGCGTTGACCCCGCGGTCGCTTAGGATGATGAAGCGGCAGCCCTTGTTGATGGCGTCGCTGGCTTGGCGGCATAAAGACAAAACGCCTGCGCGAAGTCCTTGGGGACCATCAGATGCTTTAAAAAGCATTTTCAAAGTCTTTGTTCGAAAGTAGGGGTCTTCGATTTCGCGAATTTTTTCCAGGTCCGAATTCGTGATGATTGGGCCGGAAACTTTGATCCTGCGCCAGATTTCAGAATTTTCCGAAAGAAGATTGGGCTTGGGGCCGATGTTCGTGGTCAAGGACATGACCAGGTGTTCGCGAATCGGGTCGATGGGTGGGTTGGTCACCTGCGCAAAAAGCTGCCGAAAGTATTTGAAAAGAAGCTGTGGGCGATTGGAAAGAACGGCCAAGGGCGTATCGTTTCCCATCGAAGAAAGGGGTTCTTCGCCGGTGACGACCATCGGACCCAAGACCATCTTCAATTCTTCACGCGTGTAACCAAAAGCCCGCTGAAGGCTTTTTAGCGTCAGGCGATCCGGCTGCGGAACGTTGATCGGATCGGGAAGTTCGTCCAAGGACACCCGGTTTCGCGTGACCCATGAACGATAAGGTTTACGCGCGGCAATCTGGGCTTTGATTTCTTCGTCATCGATCAAGCGGCCCTGCGCCGTATCGACCAAAAACATTCGGCCTGGTTCCAGCCGTCCCTTTTGCAAAATCTGATCGGGTTCAATCGGAAGCACGCCTGCTTCAGATGCCAAGATCACTCGGTCGTCCTTGGTGATCAGGTAGCGACACGGACGAAGGCCATTGCGATCTAAGGTTGCTCCGATCAGTTTGCCGTCCGTAAAACAAACGGCCGCCGGGCCATCCCAGGGTTCCATCATCGCCGAATGGTATTCGTAAAACCCACGACGTTCCAAATCCATGTGGGGATTGGCGACCCAAGGTTCCGGGATCAGCATCATCATCGCGTGTGGTAACGACCGCCCACCCATCACCAGGAATTCAACCGCGTTGTCTAGGCACGCCGAATCACTTTGGCCTTCTGGCACAATCGGAAAAAGCGATTTCAGATCTTCGCCAAAAAGATCCGATTGCAATCGGCCCTGGCGTGCGCGCATCCAATTCACGTTGCCGCGGATGGTGTTGATTTCCCCGTTATGACAAAGGTAGCGGTACGGGTGCGCTAGTTTCCAAGCGGGAAAAGTATTGGTGCTGAAACGCGAATGGACCAGCGCCAGCGCGCTTCGATAAGCGGGGTCGCGAAGATCCGGAAAGTAATCGCCCAGTTGGGGCGGCAGCATCATTCCCTTGTAGACAATCGTCTGGCTGGAAAAACTGCAGATATAAAATTCTTTGTCCGCGATTTTTTCACAACGCTTTCGGGTGATGTAAAGCTTTCGTTCAAAATCGCTGGGTTCTAGCTTTCCGCGCCCCACAAAAAGCTGACGAATCACGGGTTCGGTTGCTTGTGCAATCGGGCCGATGGCGTCGCGGTTCACCGGAACGTCGCGCCAACCTAAGACCGAAGCGCCGACTTCAAGCACCGTGGTTTCAACCTGTTTTTCTAATTTCTTTCGGATGGCTGCGTCGCGCGGAAGAAAAACCATCGCAACGCCATATTCATTCGCAGCCGGTAGGGCGAAGGCTAACTTTGCAGCACTGAAGAATCCGTGGGGAAGCTGGGTTAGAATTCCGGCGCCATCGCCGGTCTTTCCGTCACTTGCAGCGGCGCCACGGTGGGAAAGCTGGGTCAGGATCTTCAGGCCCGAAGCGACCATTTCGTGCGACCGCTGGCCCCGGATGTGCGCAATCAGCCCAATTCCACAACTGTCTTTCTCGTGAACCGGGTCGTAAAGCCCTTGGGCCTTTGGCTGCACGTGGGCCTCCCTGCCTGCGCCAGCGAATCCCCAAAACCGAGGAATCGCAAAATACACAGACAATTCTGCCCAAACGTCAGATCAAAACACAAGACTAGTCTAATTTATTGATACTTAGGGTCTTTACAGATCGCCCGCGTTTTATCGCCACGGTACCAAGGGTCAAAGTCGCTGCCCCCAGTCAAGATCCGGCGCTTCGCGGGATCGGGTTCAATTTGGCTTAAATGAAATTTTTCACCCTTACAGTCCAGCTTCCCAAAAGCGACCTGCTGGGCCTTTGAAAGCTTGGTGGGAACCGTGTTCCAGGCCTTTTTCATTTCAGCCTGAGAAAAAGTGGCTTCTTTTTTGGCATGGGTCACAATGGCTTGTTGCTGGCCTTGCTGGTGTTTTTGTCCTGCATCCGCAGCGGTTTCGATGGAAAGTTTGACGGGCGTCAGTGAAGGCATCTTGATCGGCGCTAGGCTGGGCATCTTCAGCGGTTCGGGCTTTTTGATCACGACATCGCGTTTGCCGCGGTCGATGAATCGGGTGCAATCCCGGGAACCCTGGTTGTGCTGGCAGTTTTTGGTTTCGCCGGTCTGAAGATTGACCTTGGTCTTGTGACCGCGGTTTTCACCTGACTTGACCTTTTCCTTCATTCGGATGCCATTGCCGTTTTCATCGACAACGACTTTGCGTTGACCAATCACATTGCCTTCAGCGTCCGTGATTTCGGTTTTGTACTTTTTGTTTTTCGCCCAAGCAGCGGTCGAAAAAGCCAAAGCAAAAATAGCAACCCAATGAAAAGTCTTTTTCATGAAAACCCCCGTAAATTCCCTACCTTTAAGGATAACTTGGGTGTGATTTCCGTTCTAGCTTTTTCTATTTGGGTCGGACCTGTGTCCCAAAAGACCCACTTACCGAACCGAAAGTTCCTTAGCGACGCGATAAAGCGTATGGACCATCCGTCCAGCTGTCTGAATCGGGGATGCCGAAGCCGGGCTGCCCAGATCATGGGTTCCGGCAATATCCAGGTGGCACCATGGGGTTTCAGCGACAAAGTTCTGTAAGAATGCGGCTCCGATGCTGGCGCCGCCCGCGCGGTTTTTTCCCATATTGGTCAAATCGGCCAAAGAATTCTTCAGTTCTTCGCCGTAACGTCTAGACAACGGCAGCGGCCAAGCCGGTTCACCTGCGAAATCGGATTCCCGGAAAACCAGTTTTCCAAAGCGGTCTTGGTTGGTGAAAAGTCCTGAATGGTACGACCCCAAGGCAATTTGGCAAGCGCCCGTCAGTGTCGCGACATCGATGATGTAGTCGGCCTTGTTCTTCACGCAATAGTGAAGGGCATCGGCCAAAATCAAACGTCCTTCCGCATCGGTATTCTGAATTTCAACCGTTTTTCCGCTGTAGGCCGTCACAATGTCACCTGGAATGACGGACTTCGAACCCAAGATGTTTGGGGTCATGGGCGTCACGGCTACCACGCGGATGGGCAACTTGCTTTCAGCAATTGCCAAGATCGCTCCGAGAACGGCGGCGCAACCGCACATGTCTTTGCGCATGGAAAGAAGGTCACGCCAGTCACCGGTTTTCAAATTCACACCGCCCGTATCAAAGGTGATTCCCTTTCCAACCAGGTACAAAGTCGGCGCAGATTCGCCATACTTTTTGCCGGTTCTAGCAATCAGGAAGCGCGGAGGAATCGCGGAACCCTGTGAAACGGCCTGCAAAAGCCCCATTTTTTCAGACGCGATCTTCTTTTCGTTCCAAACTTCAATTTCGATTCCGTGATGGGTCGCGCTTTCGGTGAAAAGGTCGACGATTCCTTGGGGGCTTGCAACTGCCGGCGGCAGTTCGCCCAAGATGCGGGCAAAAGCGATTGCGGGAATCAGGGCTGCGACTTCGAAAAGATCGCCTTCTTCTAGGATTTCGTCTTCGCAAACAAACTGGATTGACTGAATCCGGGTTCGTTTTTCGGAAGAAGCCGACGAAGGCGCGGACTTCAGATCCGTGAAGTTCACCCCGGCAAGCCCCAGACCCTTGATGAAATTTTGCGCGATCGCGGGATGGGGAATCGAAATCGGCCAATGGATGGCGACATCCAAGAAGCCTTCAGCGATCAAAATATTTCCTAGGTTTTCGCCCCATTCGGCGGCTTCTTGCGGAGTCAATTCCGGCGCCTTACCCAAACCGTAAATGACTGAAGCGTCTTTGGCGTGAAGGACCAGTTTGGATCCGCGCTTTCCTTTCAAAACCGGATGATCTTCACCGCTGCGAGGAACGCGGTTTCGAGCCGCCTTTTCCAGTTTCAATCCTTCGGTGACCAGGAAGACCTGAGCGACCGAACGATCGATTTTTTTAGACGAGCGAGCAAGTTTAAGTTCCGGACTGAAGTTAGAAATTTGTGGCATCCGAGCGCTATACCCTAAGTCAGGATTTCGCGCGGAGCGTTAAAATAAATCGAGTGGGGCTTGCGGCCCGATCCAAGAACAGATCGCCCCCTTGAAGTTCGGCCAAACGTTTACTGATTCGAAGTCCTAAGCCAGTGCCTTTTCCCGGCTTTTTGGTCGTGGCAAAGGAATGAAACAATTTGTCGACCATTTCCGCGGATATGCCAGGACCGGGGTCTTCGACGTGGATTTCCACCCAGGTCGATGATTGAGGTTTCTTGGAAGGATTCTTCTTCGAATACCGGCGTTCGGCCTTCAGTTCGGCAACATGGACGCGAACAGTTCTTTCGGTAAGCCCTTCGGTCGCGTCCAGGGCGTTTGAAAAAAGGTTCAAAAGAATCTGTGCCGCTTCCGAAGGTCTGCAAACGGCTTCTAATCCTTCAGGACCATAGTCTGCATCCAGGCGAACGTTTTCGGTTTTGAATCGATCCGAACAAAGGCTGATTGCATCGTCGATCAGCGACCTTACGGAAATGGTTTCAAAAGGGTCTGAATGGGTTTCGCGGCTAAACGCCTTCAGTGACTTGAGGATTTTCCCGACGCGTTCGATGTCGTTTTCGGCTTTCTTGATCTGGGCGGCGATTTCGCTTTGATCATCGACCAGCTTTTTTAATCGATGCATTCTTCCCTGAAGAAGCATCAAGGGCGTGCTGATTTCATGGGCCAGTCCAGCCGACATTTCTCCGACCAAAGCCAGCTTCTGAAGTTGATGAATCTGTTGATCGGTTTCTAGGTCGCGGTCATGCTTGTGAAAAGCGCGGGTCACGGCTTCAAGCAAAGTGCCTTGGCGAAAGGGCTTAGAAACGAAATCGGTTGCGCCTAAGCGAAGGGCTTCAAGCGTGTTTGGAGTATTTGTGTATGCGGTCACGAAGACCACTGGGGTGTTTCGCCCTTTGGATCGAAGTGAATTCAAGAATTCCAGACCATTCATTTCCGGCATCGTGATGTCAGAAAGAATCAGGTCAAAGTCTTCCTTTTCTGCAAACGATAGCGCTTCTTTGCCGTTTTCAGCCGTTTGGGTTTCAATCGATTCTTTGGAAAGGAACTTACAGATCAGATCCCGAATTTCAGGTTCGTCATCGACCACCAGCGCCCGGCGAACATTGCTGGGAATAACGGGTGGACGCGGATTTTGGCTGGTTCCAACAGAAGACGCCATGCTTCAAAAAGGTCGCAGTCGGGGTGGGAAGCGGCCACTTAAAGTTTCTTAAAACCTTGCTGCTTTTTAGGTCAAAAAGTGCGACATCTTTCGGCCGATGTCATCCCAAAGCTATGAAGACCTTTTGAAAGTTTTTCAGGAGACTGAGAATTTTCCAACGGTTTTTATTCATAAATTCATTGGAAAGAATTCGGATGCTTTTTTGACGGGCGTTTCGGATTGGAGCGCATCCAAAAAGGCGCTGTATCCTTCGCTAAAAGAGACCCATCGCCGTCTTTCAGCCGACAACAAACACTGTTCGCTGACCTTTGAATTCACCGCATCCAGCGCCGAACAAATCATCGATATTCTGAAATCCACTGCCGCAATCCCAGATCTGAAAATGGTGCTTTAAGTGGGATCGGTTCTGAAGATCGCGCTTCCCGTGATCCTTTCATTCCTGGGTTCCATGCTTTTGATGACGGTCGATTTGATCTTTGTCGGAAAGCTCGGCGCGCTTCCAATCGCAGCCGTGGGTTTGGGTGGGGCCACGCACGCAGGCTTTTTTGTTTTTGGATTGGGACTTTTGACGGGTTTAGAATTTTTGACCGCGCGCGAAGTCGGGGCAGGAAAGCCCGATCAGTCCTTCAATTATTGGATTCAAGGGGTTTGGGTGGCACTGGTATTAAGCGTGGTTTTGATCTTGGGTCAAAACTTAGCGGCACTTGGGTATCGCGCCTTTGGTGTCGCCCCTGAATTGGTGGTTCCCACCCAGGAATACGTTTTTTGGATCAGTTTTTCGACGCTTCCCAGTCTGCTTCTGATTTTGGGTCGAATTTATCTTCAGGCCCATTCGCGGGTGATTGCCCCTTTGGTAGTCAGTCTGATTGCGAACGTTTTGAACTATTTTCTGAATAAAATCTGGGTCGAAGGGGCCTGGGGTTTTCAAAGCTTGGGGCTGATCGGAAGCGCCTACGCGACGACGGTGGCCCGGGTTTTAAGCGCGATCCTTTTGATGGGTTGGGTTGCCGTTTTTGAACGTCGCCGTTTGCGTGCTTCGGGAAGAAGCGCCACTTGGAAGTTACGGATGCCGGATTTTCCGATGTGGCGAGAAATCCTGATTTTAGGGATTCCATCTGGTTTTCAAATGGGCCTAGAAGTGGGCGTCTTCGCGCTAGGAACGGCGTTGGCCGGAAAAATCAGCACCGTCGCATTGGCCGCGCACCAGATTGTCTTAAACGTGGCGTCTTTGACTTTCATGGTTCCGTTGGGTTTGGGATCGGCGGGCGCCGTTTTGGTGGGGCACCAAATTGGACGACGCGATTTTGCACTGGCCAGGCGGCAAGGCTATCGAATCGTTGGATTGGCCGTGGGTTTCATGGCGATGTCGGCTGTCTTTCTTTCCGTGTTTTCGGGCTGGGTGTTTGGGATCTTCACCACCGACTTTTCCGTGATTCAACTAGGCAGAAAGTTGATTTTCCTAGCTGCGATTTTTCAGCTCAGCGATGGGATCCAGGTTTCGACAACCGGAACTTTACGGGGAATTGGCGACACGCGAAGTTCGATGTGGGCCAACATGGCAGGGCACTGGGTGTTTGGAATTCCGCTAGGGTCGTACCTGGCCTTTTCTTTGGGGCAAGGGGTTGAAGGGCTTTGGGTGGGATTTGTTGCGGGTCTGACTTTGGTGGCGATTACTTTGATCATTCAGTGGGATCGCAAAAGCCGGGTTTCTGCTTTAAAGCTTTCAGGCGGCTAGTAAGCCGCCCTGGTCTTGGCAATCTCGGGCGGCTAGTAAGCCGCCCTGGTCAGGCGATCGTGGATGGCGTGGCCTAGGCCGGTGGGATGAGGGCAAGAATCCGCCAAGATCCACTGAATCCGTGAATCGTCATCCAAGGTTCGCATCGCGCGGAAAAGATCGCGCGCGGCTTCTTCGACATCACCCTGCCGAGACAAGATTTCGATTCGCACGGCGGGCGAAAGCCCGGCCTTTTCGATGGCCGTGTTCATCTTTTCAACTTGCCGGCCATCCCAAAGCAAAAGCCCAACTGCACCTTTAGGGTCTGCGTTCTTTTTCTTCAGCTGGGTTTCGGCCAGGGCGAAAAGTTCCTTGCCTGACTTTCCTGTTTCAAAAAATCCCATAGGCAAAAGCACCAGCGGCTTTCGCGGAGCATAGTGGCTAGCCAGGGTTCCAGGGCTAAGTCCCTGCGGAAGTCCCCGGGAACTTCCGGGCGGGTGAATGATTTCGTTCAAAGTTTCAGAAATCTGGTGGGCTGAAATCGCTCCGGGACGAAGAAGCGTTAAGGGGTCCATCAGAAGAACAGTGGATTCCACACCGACGGCACAGGGGCCGCCATCCACCACGGCGGCGATTCTGCCGTCCAGTTCCTGAACCACATGGCTGGCTTGGGTGGGGCTGATTCGGCCAAAGCGATTCGCACTTGGGGCCGCAATCGGAACGCCGGCGGCGTTAATGATCTTTCGTGCGACTTCGTGCTTGGGCATTCGGATTCCAACACGCGGAAGACCCGCGGTCACTAGATCCGGAACCTTGGAAAGTTTTGGAACCACCAGGGTCAAGGGTCCTGGCCAAAAAATCCGCATCAGCTTTTCCATCTGGTCGCGGGTTTTTTCAGTCAGCGACAAAGCGTCCAATAGCCCCAGGCGATTTAACGCTTCCACCCAGGTGTCGCTTTTGGTGTTTGCGATCAATTCTTCGCTGACGTGGACGATCAAAGGATCAAAAGTCGGGCGTTCCTTGGCTTCAAAGACCCGCGTGACAGCAGAAAGGTCAAAGCAGTTTGCCCCCAAGCCGTAAACTGTTTCCGTGGGCAACGCGACGGTCTTTCCTTCTAAAAGAAGCTGAGCGGCACGAAGGATTCCGGATTCATCGGATTTCAGAAGCTCCAATTAGCCTCCTAGTTCTGGATCAGCGGCCAGGATTTTCCAGACTTCTTCCATTTTCATTCCGCGTGAACCCTTGATCATCAGTGCGACAGGGGCGGGACGCGCTTTCAGATCTGACTTGAGCGAATCAGCCAGGTCCGGATGCGTACCAAAGTGCTTGAAGGTTTTTGGGAACGCGCCCTTTCTTTTTTCCAGTTCATTCAGAAGCCACTTCATTCGGTTTCCGTAAAGGTAAACGCGTTCTACACGGTGGCGCAAAATCAGATCGGCTAGGTCGCGGTGGTATTTTTCTTCGTCCTTGCCCAGTTCCAACATGTCGCCTAGCACGGCCCATCGCATGCGTTCTGGCTGCGATTTCTTTGAAATCAGTTCCAAACTGTCTAAGCCGGCCTGAACTGAACTGGGATTTGAATTATAATAATCGCAAAGAACAGGGCTACCATCTTGAAAGGATTTCACTTCGGATCGCCCATATGCGGCTTGAAACCGCATCAAGCCTGCGCGAATTTCTTGAAAATCAAGCCCCACACTAAGCGCCGTAGCCACGGCGTTGGCCAGGTTGACGGCGTTGTGTTTTCCCGGAAGCGGAAGAAGAAGTTTCGCGTTTGCTTCATCAATTCCCAGGCCCGAAAACTGGATTTCAGAAGTGTCGTCTGAAATCTTTGCGGTGAGCTTGTTTTTGATTTTGGAAAATGATCCGGCTTTTTTTGCTACCGTCCCAAGCGTCACGCCGAAGGTTTTGTCCGTTGGGCTGGTTCCGGCTTCATTCAGGGTGGGCGTAACCCATTCGTCATCTAGGTTCATGACCGCGGTCCCGCCGTTTTTCATCACCCACTGAAGCGACAAAACTTCTTCGCGCGAAACGGTCTTTAGGTCGATCAGCTTTTCCAGGTGTTCGGGGCCAATGGCCGTCAAAATGCAATGGGTGGGGCGTACGATTTCCAGGTGCTTGGCCATCGCGCCAATTTCATCAATGCCGACTTCGATGACGGCGACTTGATGACTGGGTTTTAATTCCAAAAGCGTCATCGGAATTCCTAAATAGCCATTTTGACTGCCCTGGGTTTTTAGGATTTCTTCCTGCTTCCACTTGCCCTGAAGAATCGCAGCCAGAAGTTCTTTAGTCGTTGTTTTGCCCACACTGCCAGCCACACAGATCACAGGAATTTGAAAACGATCGCGCCAGGCCTTGGAAATTTTTCGATACGCTTCCTGGGTGTCTTTTACCCGGAAAACATGCGCGGACCTAAAGACGGGTGCTGGGCGATCTTCTAAGCAAAGAACGCCGGTGGCGCCGTTTTGAACCGCCTGTTCCATAAAGTTGTGCCCATCAAAGACATCGCCTGGAATGGCGACAAAAAGGCATCCAGGAATGATTTTTCTGGAATCGGTGCATACGGCCGTGAAGGGTTGGTCTAGGCTTGGGCCGGTGTTTTCAGCAGCAAGTTCGGCTGGCGAAGCGGGGGAAGAATTTGAAAGTAATCCGGGTAAATACACGTCCAAAAGTTGAGCGATCCAGCGGGCTGTCATGGTGTTTCCAAGTTAGCACGGGGCTGATAGGCTAGAAAGCAAATGATCGGGATATTGGGCAGCGGACAGCTGGCGAAAATGATTTCTGAAGCGGCGCAGGGGATGGGAATTCCCGTGACGGTTTTGGCCGCATCGCAGTCGGACCCCGCCGTTCATTCGGCTGCCGAAAGTCAGATTGGAAGTTGGGAAAATCCTAGTGATCTGACGCGTTTCATCGCGGGAAAAGACCGAGTGCTTTTTGAAAACGAATTTGTTCCGGAAAAAGCGTTTCGAACGGCCGGGATTGCTTCGGATGATCCTTTGTTTGAACCCAGGCTTTCCATTCTTTATCGCCTTCAAGACAAGTGGCAGCAGAAGTTGATTCTGAACGAATTGCAGATCCCCACTTCGGATGCGCAGCTGATTCGCGGCCAAGACCTTCAGGCGCTTCAGGATCTAGACCACCGTTATGGAAAGGGCGGATGGGTTTTGAAGTGGTGCCGGCTGGGCTACGACGGAAAAGGCACCTTCTTGAAGTCTTTGGATCATTCGGCGGCACTGAAGTTTCTGGAAGCTGCTGATACTCGTGGCGTATCCATTTATGCCGAAGCCAAAGTCGCGTTTGTTCGAGAACTGGCGATGGTCTATGCGCGAAATCACGATGGGGATTTTCTGCATTTTCCCTTGGTGATTTCAGAACAGCGCGACGGGATTTGTTTTGAAGTAAAGGGGCCGGCTTCCGCTTTTGGCGTTTCTTTGGATCTTGAAAAAAGGGCCGCCGATTACGGTCGCCGACTGGGCGATCGTCTGGGTTTGACCGGGGTCTACGCCATCGAATTTTTTGAAGCCCCAGCGGTTTCGGATCTGAAAAGCACGCGCGACGCCCGGGGTCTTTGGGTTAACGAAATTGCTCCTAGGGTCCACAATTCGGGACACTATTCGCAAGATGCGTGCAGTTTTTCTCAGTTTCAGGCGCATTTGGCGATGGCGTTGTCGCAGTGGAAGGGCGAAAGGGTCCTGGCACCGCAAGCAAAGCCTTTTTTCGGAATGCTGAATCTGATCGGAGAAACTTCGGGGAAATCCCAAGCGCCCAAACTTCCAAAAGATTCGAAGCTGATTTTGCATTGGTACCAAAAAACCGAAATCCGCCCGGGAAGGAAGATGGGGCACCTGAACTATTTTGCCGATTCCATCGAAGAATTTGAAAAGCTGGCGAAGTCGGCACGGGATGTTAAACTGTGACCATGCCCACGAAAAAGACGAAGACCAAAAAGTCTGAAAAGCCTTTAGTCGCCATCTGGATGGGCAGCGATTCAGACCTGCCCATCATGAAGGACGCGGGCCACGCGCTTGAAGGTTTTGGAATTTCTTATGCGGTGAAGATTGTGTCGGCTCATCGCACGCCCGAAATGATGTTTGACGAAGCCAAGAAGGCCCGCAAAACGGGCATCAAGGTGATCATCGCAGGCGCCGGTGGCGCCGCGCACTTGCCGGGAATGGTGGCGGCGGTGACCGAACTTCCCGTCATCGGGGTACCGATCCCGCATGGAAATCTTCATGGCGAAGATTCGCTTCTTTCGATTGTCCAAATGCCCAAGGGCGTACCCGTAGCAACGGTTGCGATTGGAAACGCTTGGAACGCCGGAATTTTGGCGGCCCAGATCCTTGGGGTCTGGAAGTCCGAATGGCTTGACCAGGTGCGTGATTATAAAGACCAGCTCGATGCGCTGGTGAAGAAGAAAAACGCGTGAGCGCAAGGTGCCTGGCACCTTTTCTGTGGGCGCCGCGTTAGTGCTGACGCTTTGCTTCGAGAAAAGTAACCACGCACCTTGGGTTCCATTGGGTTTTTGCCGATCCATAGAAGGATGACGAGCCCCGATTCCGGCACCGCCGGATCCAAGCTGAAGAAAACCCGAAGTCGCTTTCGCTGGGAGCCCAGGAAGACCGAAGCACTTCGATTTGGTTTGATCGCCGCCATGGCGTCGGTCGTGATTTCGACGGCTGCGATGGAAGTGACCTGGCAAAGCCTAAGCCAAGAAACCCAAGGTTTTATTCAGCAATCACTGGGCGACACGACCACTTTGATTTCCGGGCATATCAAAACCGAATTAGAAGGTTTGGTGCTGCAGCTTCGCGACATCGCTTCAAGAATGCCGCGTGAAACCGGCATCGTGGAACCCAAGCCCGCACTGGGTTGGGAATCGGATTGGCTGAGCATCGCCGTTTGGCGGAAAATCAACGCCGACGCCGTGAACACTGCGCCAGTAGCTTTGGGAAAACCACCGGTTGCGCCTGAATGGAAGCGCACGGCTTGGATGGCCAATTCCACTTTGTTTCAACGCATTCCTGATTTGGGAATCCGTGTTCGGTCGCAAGAAGCTTTGGAAAGATCCTGGGCGGAAGCGGCCGCGCAAAAGCCCCTGACCTTGCGTTTGGAAAACACGGTCATCGAACCCGGTGGCACGCTTTGGATGTCTGGCCCGATGGGACTGAATGACGAAGTCTGGGTTGCGCAAATTCAGCTGGGTCGTTTGAATCGACTTTTGCCTTCTGAAACCATGGTCAATTCGCTGGTCATCGATGCAGCCGGAATGGTTGCAGCCCACCCAGGCGGTAAAACCGGATCACCCCGCGCGCTTCCGCAGTTTGCCCTGATCCAAAAGTCGCTTCAGGGGAATCAGGCTGAAATCAAAAGTAACCAATTTCGGATGGAAGATCCGTCAGGTTCGGGTGGCGCTTATTATGGCGGCTACCGCCGTGTCGGCGTGGGTGGCCTAACGATCGTTTCATATGTGACGGAAGCGGATGCACGCGCAGGGCTTAGCGGATTCCGCGTTCGGTCCATCGTCTTTGTTTTCATCAGCTTTCTTTTTGCGGGAATCGTGGGCTCGCTTTATTCGTGGTCCAAGATCCGCAGAAATCGCCGCCTTTTGAAATCGGCTTCATCATCTGCTTTACAGCAGGAAGCTGAAACTTGGGCCGGAAACGATGTCGTGCTTTCAGCCAAGCGGGCGCCCGTGGTCTTGGTTTTCGGAACTGTTCGAAATCAAAAAGACTGGATGAAGGAAGCGAATCCAGATTGGGTCGTTGAAGCGGTTTCAGATTGGCTGACCTTGGTCAAAAGCCGCGCCGTTGAATTCATGGGTCATTTTGAAATGATCGGCGGCAACGCGTACGCGGTGACTTGGGCCGCGCGCGAAGATCATCTGGAAAGTGTGATGGCGACGCGTTTCGCGATGACGCTTCGACGGGATCTGGATTCTTTGAATCAAGCCAGAAAGATTGATGGAATGCCTGCCATTTGGGTGGGCATGGGCGTGCATTCGGATTCAGTCGTTCTTGGAAAAGTCGGCCCCGCAGGTGGACGCAAAGTTCAATCTGTCGGAGAAATCCTGGCCTGCGCCCGCGTACTTGAAAACATCGCCCTTCACAGTGGTTTGGACATGGTGATTTCCAAAAATGTTTGGGAAGACGCGAAGACTGCGATTTATGGCCATTGGGTGGGTGAAGCGAAATTAAGCCAGTATGCGCTTTTGATGGAGTATTTTTGGCCCGAAGGACTTTTGGAAGATTCAAACAAGATTCGCATCCTGACGCCCTACAGCCGGCCGGTCGAAAACGCGGAAGACCTTGCGGGATCGCAAGCTCAAGCCGCGCCGGAAGCGGCGACGCCCGCTGGAACCGACGCGGCGGCATCGGCGGGATCGGTCATGGTCGGAAGCGAACCGACTTGGCTAGTGAACAACGGAAGCCAGATGCTTGGACCTTTGAACGCCAAGCAGATCGCGCAGGCGCTTTTTGCTCAGGAACTGGATTTTGATTGTGAATGTTGGGCCGGATCGGCGGGGGGTTCTGCCAAGATTCGTGATGCGAAGATTTTTTCATCCACCGTGGATGCGTCAGCCACGGGCTGGGTTTTTGATGGCGAAACTTTGCATGGCCCGATGACGGAATCTTTCATTCGCGCGGCTTTTTCTCGCGGGGCAATTCCCGATCACGCCCGGATTTGTTTTGAATCCACGGTGCAGGGTTGGGTTGAAGCGGCGCAGTGGCTTAAGGATCATCCGGTTAAGGCGGTCACGCCGCCGCCATTTACCCAGGCGCCCGTGGTCGAAGCGGCGCCCGTGGTCCAAGCGCCCGCTCCCGAAGTCGTGATCGCCCCATCCGTTGCACCCTCTGTCGCCCCATCGGAATCCCCAGAAGCGGCGTCACCGGTTGCGGCGGTCGTGCTGACGGAATACCAGCCCGGTGCTATCGTCGCCATTGAGGAATCGAGTTCACTCCAAGCGGATTCTGAATCGCCGAAAGTGGCCGAAGATCCACAAAAGCTAAAGGACGCAGCGTAGGTCCTGGAAGAAGTACCGCGAAGATTCGCGAATTCCACGCCGTAGGAATCGCTGAAACCGTCAATAGAATCTTTTCATGACCGATCAGCTGAACTTCCCAAGCCAGATTGCTGTAAAGCGCCGAAATCTTTCCGGTGGGGTCTAGGATCATCCGAAGCTTCAAACGATTTCCGGGAATGTACTTTTCCACGCTGAAACGAAAGCGGTGAACGGGCGCATCCGAAACGGGTCTTTCGACTTCAAGGATGATTTCTTCGTCGCTACGGCGGGAAAGCTTTGGGTCGACAGAAAGTTCCAGGATGGATCCTTCCTGAAGCTTTTGATCGTTCAGGGGCAAGGGAATCCCTTCGGGATTGATCAGGCGCGCCTGCCGCACGTTGGGGCAGAACCGGGGCCAGTTCACAACGGAATCCAAAAGGGTCGAAGTCTTTTCGGGCGGTGCAGAAAGGGGCTGCGACCACTGTGCTTGGGCTTCGGGCGCCGGATTTCGGCTGGCGATGGCAAAAAGAAGAACACCAGTGCCCATCACCAAAACAGCAACAGCCGACCAAAATCCTGGTGTTCGATTCTTCTTTCCAAAGCGATGAACCATGGCCCTATGGTAACCTAAAACAGATTGGACCAGCCGAAGATTATTCACGAGACTTCCGACTTTTGGATCATCGACAAGCCCGCAAACTGGCTGTCTAGGACGGGCCGTGACGGAGCAGATGGTGCTCCGAATCCATTTCCGATTGTCGCCGAATGGCTTTTTCAGAATCGCCTAAAGAACCCTGGCGAAAAAGTTTTCATCGTCCATCGGCTGGACCTTCAGACTTCCGGGGTCATGGTCTATGCCAAAACCGCTGAAATGCATCGCAAACTTTCGATGCTTTTTGAAAAGCACCAGATCAAGAAGGTTTACGAATTCATCGCCGGTGGAAATCCGACGCAACCCGTTTACCGGTGTTCCGAACCGATTGAAGGTTCCAAGGCACTGACCCAGATCGAAGTTCTGACCCGTTTTCGGAATCCGTTTTATGAAGCCTTTATCGGACGCGCACGAATCGAAACGGGCCGACGTCACCAGATTCGAATTCACTTAAAAGGGATCGGGCATCCCATTTTAGGGGACGTCCGTTATGGCGGCTTTGAAAACCTGGCTTATTCGCCCCCCGGCGAACCCCCCATCCAGCTGAAAATTTCCAGGGTCGCGCTTCACGCCGCCGAACTTTCGATTCCCGGGATCGGAAATTTTCGCGCCGAAAAGCACGCGGATTTCAAAGATTGGATTTCTTGGATGCAAAATCACCCGCCCGATCAAAAGGCGATTCACCAGTACCGAGGGTCGACATGACGACCATCGCTGAATCGTTAGAAGCAGCCTGGAAAAAACGTAAGACGGCAATCGATCGCCAAAGCCCGGTTCGTGTTTTTCACGGGGATGGCGAAGGGCGTGGCGCACTGGCATCCATCGCCATTGAAAAGTTTTTGGATTTTTACTGGGTCTTTGAATGGCAGGGGTCTTCAAAGAAGCTTTCGAAAGCGCAGCTGGATGAAGTTTCTGAATTTTTGAAATCCAAAGAAGCCAAAGGCGCTGTTCACCTTTTTCGCCCTGAAAAAGGCACCCCTGATTTTCCTTCCCCCCTTTTTGGCAAGCCACCTGAATCCGTCACCGTTTTCGAAGGCACTAGAAAATCGTTGATTCGCTTTGAGAATACCCGGCACCCCGGACTTTTTTTGGATCACGAACCGATTCGAAACTGGCTTCAGGAAAATTCGAAGGGCAAAAGAATCCTAAACACGTTTTGCTACACCGGAAGTATTTCCGTGGCGGCAGGCCTGGGTGGTGCTTCGGCGGTTGTGAATCTGGATCTTTCTAAGCCCACCTTGAAATGGTCGGAAGAAAACTGGGTCTTGAATGGACTGGCGCGCGAAAAATTAAAGATCGTCGCAGATGATTACTTTGCGGCGTTGCCCAGGTTTGCCAAACGAAAGGAACTTTTTGATGTCATCGTTTTGGATCCCCCCAGCTTTTCACGTGGCCTAAAAGGAAACTTTTCGACGTCCAAGGATCTGGGAAAACTGCATCGGCTTGCTTTGGACGTGCTTGCCCCAGGTGGCGTTCTGATCAGTTCCATCAATTCTGAAAATGTATCAGTTCAAGAATTCGACGCACAAGTCGACCCGGTCATCGCGGCTACAAAGCGAAATCTGAAAAAGCTTTTCCCTATCGCCCAGCCCGGTTCTTTTCCGGGCGTGAAGTACTTAAAGGGCTGGGTTTACGCTGAATCCACAGTGCCTTGAATTTGAAGATCTGCGGGAAGTGGGGATAGAAATTCCAGATTTTCGTCCGACATCGGGTGGGGAAAACGGATCCGGTGTGAATGAAGCGCAGTTCTAGAAAAAGTCGGGCCGTTTTTTGCGGCGTATTTCGTGTCACCCAATAATGGAAATCCCGCCGCATGCGATTGAACCCGAATCTGGTGGGACCTTCCTGTATCTAAAACGAATTCACAAAGGGTCAGGCAAGGCGTCGCAATCGAATCTGGCTTCAGATATGAAACGGGCTTCACTGAAAGCTTTGCCATTTTTGCTTTGCTAGGGCCGATGCTTTGAACGACGCGGACGGTGTTGGTTTTTTCGTCTTTCAAAAGCAGATTTTCCCAAGTCGCTGGCGCCGGCACGCGACCGACCAACCAGGCTAGGTAGGTCCTGACCAAGGTCCCTTCTTTTAGGCTTTCGGTCAGTCGGTTTGCCGCTTTGGATCGCTTGGCAACCACGATCAATCCCGACGTGTTTCGATCCAGGCGGTGAACCAATCCCACGTAATTTCGACCAAAGTGTTGTCGGCAGTAATCCACCAGACTTGCTTCACCCGAAATATCGCCCTGAGAAAGCAAACCAAAGGGCTTATCAAAGACGGCTAGGTGGGTGTCTTCAAAGATGACCCGAGGTGTTTGGGCAGGGGTAAAAGTAAAACGGGGATCTGGCAGTGCCACATCCCCGTCATACCACAGTCTTTTTTTTAGAATCGATTACGGAATGTTTGGAACCGCAATCGAAACCGAAGTCACGGATTCTCCACCCGAAACCGACGGGCTGGAAATCACGTTCGAAATCACGCAGCTTCCTTTGCCTGCTGATTCGACATAGTCCATGGCCCCGCGAACCAAGATCCCTTCGATTAGCCCGGTCTTTTCGTTGAAAACCGCGCTTCCGCTGTTTCCACCGTAGGTGTCCAGATCCGCATTGAAGTAACCGCGTCCGAACGAAAGAACCACTGCGCCGCCTGCGATCTTGGTTGGAAGACCAGCTGGGTGACCAATGACCAACATCGGGTCACCGATGGCGGTATTGTTTAGGCGATTCACGGCTAGCGCCGGGCGATCCGTGACCTTGCGATCCAGCCGGACCAGAGCATAGTCAGCACCGGTTGCTTGTTCGACGCGCGCAATGACCTGCTTACAGCCATAAACGCTGGTGGTTGGCACTTCACCTGGGGTCTTGCTGCCTTTGCTCCAAATCCCAAAATCAAAAACAAACTTCGTGTCTTTGCACTTAGGAACGTAAAGGTCCTGGGCCGATGAAGTGATGCAGTGCCCCGCGGTTAGAACCAAGTCGTCACCGACCAGGGATCCTGAACAGAAGGCACCCGTGTCTTGGTCATAATAGGGCTCGCTGGTGCACAAGTTATAATCCTGTGCGTAAGACGTCGTTTTGATCTTTGTCGCGCCGCTGGTCGTCGTACCCAAGACGCTCTTGGAAGAAAACAAGGCGACCGTGGATCGAGCTTTGTCCAGCCAGATCTGTTCGGTGACCTCGTACGGGTCACGACGATTGTCGACACCGTAGATGACCGTAGGTCCTATTATTCCGACAGTTGCGCTAGGAGCGGCTGCCGCGTGAACCCAGGTCGATTGAAAAACTGGAAATGCCCCCAAAACGGTAACCCAAAAAAACCTCGAAACGAACGCGCGATCCATGCGCTTCTCCCCTGTACAAGGTTGATCTTCCCATCCAACAGGGTTTCAGAAATCCTTTCCTCGCCCCGTCTTCATTATCTGATAAGTGTCCCAGGAACCGGGAAGTGGTGTCAATGTGTCACTGAAAGTATTTTGAAGGCTCTGACTTTTTTCGTGCGCATTGCGGGCGGCCATGTTTCCTTTTTGACATGGAAATTTTTCAAGAGCGCGCTCGAGTGATGTCGAATCCCCAAAATTCGAACTGGAACGAAGTGGACGCAGAGTACCATCGAGTTTTGCTTCGAGTCCTTTCCGAAGGAACCCAGAAGGGCGATCGAACGGGAACGGGAACGCTGAGCGTCTTTGGCGAGCAAATGCGCTTTGATCTTTCCAAGGGCTTCCCGCTTTTGACCACCAAAAAGGTTCATCTGAAATCGATCATTCATGAACTTCTTTGGTTCATCCAAGGCGACACAAACACCAAGTACCTAAAAGACCATGGCGTCACCATTTGGGACGAATGGGCGGATCAGGACGGAAACCTGGGCCCGGTTTACGGCGCTCAGTGGAGATCTTGGAAGGCCGCGGATGGACGGACCATTGATCAACTTTCGCAAGTGATTGAAATGATCAAAAAGAACCCAAATTCTAGGCGTTTGATCGTGAACGCGTGGAACGTCGGCGAAATCGACAAGATGGCGCTTCCGCCTTGCCATGCGTTTTTCCAGTTCTATGTCGCTAACGGAAAGCTTTCTTGCCAGCTGTACCAACGGTCGGCGGATCTTTTCTTGGGCGTTCCGTTTAACATCGCCAGCTATGCGCTTTTGACGATGATGATCGCGAAAGTCACGGGACTGGGATTGGGTGATTTTGTGCACACCTTGGGCGATGCGCACCTTTACAGCAATCACATGGATCAGACGAAGCTTCAGCTTTCGCGCGATTCGCGCGCGATTCCCCAGATGAAGATCCACGGAAATCAGAAGGCGATCACCGACTTTAAATTCGAAGACTTCGAACTGGTTGGCTACGACCCTCATCCGGGAATCAAGGCTCCGGTGGCGGTTTAGTGCTCTGAGCACTTTTTGATGCCGGATGCGTTAAAAGTGACTGAAAACCGGTCGTAGGAGAAATGTGAAAGATCCTAAAATTGTTTTGATCGCAGCGATGGCAAAAAACCGCGTGATCGGTCGCGACGGAAAATTGCCGTGGCATCTGCCCGAAGATCTTCAGTGGTTTCGATCCAGAACCCTGGGCAAGCCCGTCATCATGGGCCGCAAGACTTATGAATCGTTGGGTAACCCACTTCCCAAGCGCCTGAATGTCGTGATCACTCGGGACAGTTCTTGGCGGTCCCGCGCAGGCGTACCCGAAGGTGTTCACGTGACTTCAGACATCGCTTTGGCCGTGAAGCTAGCGCAAGATCACGCGCGTGCGCACGGCTTGAATGAAATTTTTGTGATCGGTGGCGGAGAAATTTACGGCGAAGCCCTGAAGAAGGGTTTTGCCGACCAGTTGGATCTGACCGAAGTCGATGCCGTGATCGATGGCGACGCCAGCTTTCCCGAATTCCCCAAGAACGCCTGGCGCGAAATCAAGCGCGACCACCGGGCAGCGGATTCGGGTCGTCCCGGATTTGATTTCGTCACCTATGAAAAAAATCATTGAACGCCTTGCGACCTTTGCCGATCGGGTTCCTGAATTCGCCAAGATTCAAGACTTTCGCATTCAGGCTTGGGATGGCGTTTTCACCGCAGAAGCCGTCGGCGCAGCACCCGTTTTTCAGATTCCGGGTTTAGATCCCGCGACTTCGTTTGGGATTGGAACTTCCAAGGACCTGGCTGTGATGGATTGCGCGTCCGCGCTTTTGGAAGGGGCTTTTAGCCGTTTGGTGGATACGCCGGCGCTGGATGCCGCCATCCAGGCGGTGGGTGCGGGCTTTTCGGCGCAAACGGCGTTGGATCGTGCGCGACGTTTTGCCGTGACCCAGGCTGCGGTCGATTTTTGGCTGATTCAAGGCTGGCCGATTCCAGAAGTAACTGGATCCGAATTGACCCATCAGGCGTTGAAAGCGCTTGGGCTTTCTGAAAACGACGGACCGGCTCGGTTTTTTTCCGCAAAGTGCATCGCCGCTTGGGGCGATGGTGGCGGAGCCCTTCACGAATTTCGTGCCGTTTTGATTCCCGGAAAAAGTGACCGTGGAGCGATCGCATCTGAAACCGGAATCCTGGAATGGACCCGATTCGGAGCAAGCGTCTTTCTTCAGCATGAAAGCGAAATCGAATGCTGGAAAAGGATCTTGGCTGAAGCGAAGAAGACCGTTTCGACCCTGGGGCGGATCGATCCACCGCGCGCAAGCCTGCAGCGCCCGGTTCAGCCTGCGATGACGGCGGTTCAAACCAAGGTTGAAGAACAGATTCGGCGATTAGAAAAGCAGGGCGTGTTTTATGCGCGCGCGGGAATTCGATCGCCCATGGGACAGACCGGCCAAAGCGGTCCGGTTGGGGACAAGCACTAAGGGGTTCAGTTACTGAACGGCCCGGTACCCTAAGGCTTCCAGAACACGTTCGGTTTCACCGACGATGCTTCCGACGTCTTCGCTATGACCGTCAGCGCCGATTTCTTTCGCGAATTCATCCGTGACCGGAGCCCCGCCCACTAAGACTTTGAACCCATAACCCTGCTTGCGGTTTTCTTCGATCAAAAGCTTCATTTGAATCATCGTCGTCGTCATCAACGCCGAAAGCGCGATGATCTGGGCTTTGTGCTTTCGGGCGGCGTCGAAGATTTCTTCCATCGAAACGTTTCGCCCCAGGTCGATGACCTCAAATCCGAAATTCCGAAGCATCAAGATGCAGATGTTCTTCCCGATGTCGTGAATATCGCCTTTGACGGTTGCAAAGATCACCGTCCCACGCTTTTGGGGGGTGCCGTCTTTGGATTCGACTTTCAAATAAGGCTGAAGGACTTCAACCCCGGCTTTCATGGCTTCGGCGGCTGCGACCAGGTGGGGGATGAAGCGTTTTCTTTTTCCAAATAGGTCACCTAGGTAACGAATCGCGGGCGTCATGACGTTTAGGAAAAGACCAAACGATTCCTTGGAGCGCGTTTGAATGAAAAGGTTCAGATCCGTGATGATCTTGTCCTTCTTGCCGTCCAAGACGTCAAAATAGATTTCGCGAGAAAGCGCGTCCAACTTCATTTCAGCCGTAGGATCGGTTTCGGCGTCGTTTGCACTGGACGTCGTCGCCGCTTGGCCGGCGGCGCCTTCTTCGATGGGCTTTGAAAAATTTTCCAAGAAGTCTTCGGTCGAACGCGCCCGATTTCGAAAAAGATCGGCAGCGGCGACTCGAACGGTGATGTCGCGTTCCAAAACGTTCATGATCGCGCTGCTTAGGCCCCGTTGCATGGCGATCATCAAATAGGTCTGGTGAACAAAACGGCGGTTCGGAAGTCCAAACGATGAATTGCTTAAGCCAAAAGTCGTCGCGCAACCCAGTTCCCGGGTGATCATTTCAATGGCCGAAAAAGTTTCGATCGAACCCTTCTTCATCGCCGAAGCGGTCAAGGCCAAGACGTCAAAGACGATGTCATTGCGTTTGAAACCGGCCTTCAGCATCCGATCCAGGATCTTTTGCGCGTACTTCATTCGCCCAGCCGCTGTTTCAGGAACTTCGGTTTCCGTGGTCAAAGCCAAGACCGCCGCGCCCGTCTTTTGCGCAATCGGAATGACTTCATCCATTTTTTCGTCTTCGGCGTTTAGGCTATTCAATAGCGGGCGCCCGTAATAGCAGGATGCGCCGGTCAAAAGTGCCTTTGAAAAACTGGAATCGATGCAAAGCGGTTGTTCGATCGCGTTTTGAATCGCCGTGATGGTGTTTGCCATCATCGCCGGTTCATCAATCAGGGGAACGCCGACGTTGACGTCCAGAACATGGGCGCCGGCTTCAACCTGTGCGGCTGCATCGGCCATCAAGGCCTCGATGTTTCCTGCACGGATGTTTTCAGCGACTTTCTTACGACCGGTTGGATTGATTTTTTCTCCGATCATGACAAAGGGTTCGTCTGGACCAAGCGTCACGATTTTTTGTTTGCTGGAAAGAATCACGCGGTTTCGCGGCTTGATTTCCGTGGCCGAAAAAAGTTCGCGGCCCTTGGAATCGCGAATCTGTGCCAGGATCTTGATGTATTCAGGCGTCGTGCCGCAGCACCCACCCAAAACGCGCGCGCCGGCGTTGAAAAACGATTCGGCATATCCGCCCATCTTTTCGGCATCCAAGGGAAAAACGGTCGTGCCGTTTTGAAGCTTGGGCATCCCGGCGTTGGGTTGCGCGCACACGGGAATCTGGCTGACCTTCTTCATCCGCGAAATCACTTGAATCATCGCATCTGGGCCGACTGAACAGTTTGCGCCGACGACGTCAACGTGAAAGCCTTCGGCAATCGCCACGCAGGATTCTGGGCTAATACCGGTATCTGAAATTCCGTCGGTGTTAAAGGTCATTAGTGCAATGACGGGAACGTCTTGGCTGACCGCACGGATTCCAGAAAGCGCGGCTTTGTAATCCAGCGAATCGAACATGGTTTCAACGATCAAAAGATCGGCGCCCGCGCTGATCAGCGCATCGGCTTGTTCACGAAAAATTTCAACGGCCGTTTCAAAGGGCAAGTTTCCGGTGGGGAAGATCGTATCGCCGCAAGGACCGATGTCGCCTGCGACAAAGCCTTTGTCGCCGACCACGCTTCGGGCGATTTCAACGGCGGCGCGATTGATTTCGCGCAACTTTCCGTAAGCGCCGTATTCCTGAAGGCGAAGCCGTGATGCTCCGAAAGTATTCGTGATCAGAATGTCGGCGCCCGCATCGAAGTATTCCTGATGGACTTGTTTGATCGCGGATGGATTTTCCAGATTCCAAAGATCCGGCGCGTACCCGGGCGGAAGGTTTCTGCGCTGAAGAAGCGCGCCCATGGATCCGTCTAAAACCATCAGACGGCTAGCCAAAGTTTTTCTGAATTTTTCGTACCGCGCGTTCAAGCTGGGCTTCTTTCTTGATTGTTAGCTGCTTTATCGGCCTCGGGGCCTGCTTCTAAATGCATGTTCTTCACGAACAGGTCCTGGAAGCGATCGCTTAAAGACAGTTCAAAAGGCATTTTGACCGTATTCAGCCAGCTTTGAAAGGCTTTCCTTTTTTCGCCCGAAGCCTGGGCCCAAAGAAGCGTTCCATCCAAGCTGGAATTGCCAAGCGTGCGGGTGGTCATCCGGGGCAGCATCCCCAGCCAGCGGCTTTCGTCTAGCGGCAGGTTTTGACCAAAAGCCCCGGCTAGATACAGGGTCTTGGGCTTCACGGTCATTTTTTCAATGACCAGGTCCAGCCCCGATCGAATCGCTGACTTGGCCAGTTGAAATTCGCGGATATCGTCCTGTGAAAGGGAAAGACCCTGCGTGAAGGCTAGGCCAGCTTCGCGCAGAACTTCGCCGTCGGCCTTGATGACGCCCCCGCGAACCATTTCATAAACTGACTGCACCAGCGCAGAACCGCAGATTCCCTTTGGGGTATCCCCGCCGATGACGGAATACGTCCAATCGCCTGATGTTCCGGCCCCTTCTGGTTTCGTTTGCAACCTTGGATTCGTGATCGCGCCGTTTTCAGCGCGCATTCCGATGCTGATGTTGGATCCTTCAAACGCCGGCCCAGCGGGTGTGGATGAAACCCAAAGCTTCGTTCCGTCCCAACCTAGGATTTCGGAATTGGTTCCCACATCCGTCAAGATCCAAGGATTCCCGGACATCGCTTCGGCTGTGCCGCCAGCCTGGGTCCAAAGAACAAAAAGGCCCGCAAAAAGATCGCCGCCGATGAAGCTGGTCAAAAGCGGCAGGGTCGTCCAAGTGACGTGATCCAGGGCGACGGTTTGTGATTCCAAAGTGATGGGTTGGTAGGGGGCGACGGCCAGTTGAGCGATTTCAAGTCTGGCCAGAAAACTAGTGACGGCAGAATTTCCGGCCAAAAATCCTTTTTTGGAATCGCCGCAAGCGTTCCAAGTCGCGCCAAAGTTTTTCTGGCCCGCTTCGTTCACTTTCGCAACCAACGCGTTCAGTTGTTCGGCCGATTTTTGAAAAAGCGGTTCCACGCCGTTGCGCTGGGCGTATTCCAAGCGGGTCATGATGTCGGCGCCTTGAACCACGCTTTTGCTTAAGGCCGCGATCCGAATCAATTCGCCGTTTTGATCACAGGCCATGACTTCAATCCCGGTGGTTCCCAGGTCACAAACCCAGTGGATTTCAGAAGCCGGGGCGCGTGTCACAGTGATTATTTCGCCAAAGACATAGGCTTGTGGAAAGAAAACTGAAATCGCGGTTTTAGGTCGGATGCAACAGGACAGACGCCAGCCTTCGCGGATGCGTTCTTCAGAAAAACTTTTGCGATCTGCGGAAGAAACCGCAGCAACACCGGATTCGACTTTGACCCGGCACTGGCGGCAGATCCCTTTTCCCAGGCAAGACGATTTGATGGGGACGCCCGCTTGCTGAAGAAGTTCAAGAAGCGATGGCCCGGCAAACCCGCGGGTCTGAAACTTCTGATCCGTCGAGCGCGCCTGGATCGGAAAATTCATTTTGAATGGGCTCCGATCAGTTTGGATACGATGTCAACCCGTCCCAGGGGCGCGCTGATGCAAACCCCTGAAGCCACCGAACGGATTTCTTCCATGACTTTCAGTGCGATATCGATACCGCGCTTGATTGCGTCGGCCTTGGCTTCAGGCGAATCGGTCGATCCGTTTGCGTCGGCTGACTTTTCCATTTCCTTTAAGACCCAGGTCGGAACATGAAGGCCCGGAACTTCGTTGGCCATGAATTCGGCGTTTCGAAGGCTGATCAAGGGCCAGATTCCAACGACATGGGGAATGGCTTTGTCGCCTAAGCGATCCATCCAGCGAAGGAAACTTTCGCTATCAAAAATCGGCTGAGTGATCGCAAAATCGGCACCGCTTTCCAGTTTGTAAAGGTAGCGTTGGTGTTCCAGTTCCAGGTTGATCGCCGTTGGGTTGGTCGCCACGCCGATTCCAAATGAAGTTCCGCGCCCGATGGATTCGCCGCTGGGGGTGATCCCGCGGTTTAAGCAATCGGCTAGGTAAGTCAGGCCGATGGAATCGATGTCGTAAACCGCAGTCGCTTCACGGTTATTTCCCAGTTTTGGGGGATCTCCGGTCACGATCAGGACATCGGTAACTCCGTTCACGTAAGCGCCCAAAAGATCGGATTGAAGCGCGATCAGGTTTCGATCGCGGGTCGTGAAGTGAGGAATCGCGTGCATCGCGCCTTTTGTTCGCGACTGAACCAACGAAGCCAGGTGCATGGAATTCACGCGGGTCATGGCGCGTGCGCCATCGGGAATATTGATCAGATCGACGCCTGTTTTTTGAAGAAGTTCGATGCCTTCAAAAAATTTCACCAGATCCGTGCCCTTGGGCGGCAGAACTTCAACCGAAAGAACTTTCTTTCCGGCGTTTAAGATCTGGCCGATCTTGGATTCCTTTCGGTCGGCCAAGGACCGCCGGGGCTGGGATTCAGAAGTCCCAGGTGTGGTCCCGCCTTTGACCGCTCCCGCATCCTGCTTCTTCGTTCGGTTCATGCCCGCGATGCCGCCGTAAATCTGGGCGTCGACCATCTTCAGCGAATGCGCAATGGCGTGAATATGTTCGGGGCGGGTTCCGCAGCAACCGCCGACGCCTGCGGCGCCTGCTTCAGCAAATCGTTTGGCGAATTTTGCGACGTAATCGGGCGACGACATATAAAAGTATCGACCGTTGACGTGTCTGGGCGTGCCGGCGTTGGGCTGAATGATCAGCGGCTTTTGGGTCAGGGGCTTTAAAAACTTCAGCGAAACATAAAGATCGCTAGGGCCTTCGCTGCAGTTCAGTCCCAAGTACTGAATGTCGGTTCGTTCGCCGATTCGCTTTGCGAATTCCGTCAAAAGATCCTTTTGGCTGGATTTCACAGAAAGGCTAGCGACGATCGGGCGCACGGGATCGACCTTACGAATGCCTTCGATTGCGACTTCAAGTTCCGCGATCTGGGTAAAGGTTTCTAGGATGTAAAGGTCGAAGTCCTGTCCGGATTGGCAGGCGCTACTGGCAATCAGACGGAATTCTTCTTTCGCATCTGAAAGCGCGAAAGGTCCCAGCGGTTCAACCAAGACGCCTAACGGACCCATCGAAAGCGCGACCTGAACTTTGTCGTGACCTTTTCGCGCATGGTTTGCGTTTTTCAGCGCGGCCTGAATGATTTCAAAAAGTTTTTGGTCGATGTCGAATTCTTTCAACTGGGGCCTGGACGCGCCAAAGGTGTTGGTCGTCAGGACCTGTGCGCCGGCTTCGATATAGGCCAAGTGGACATTGGCAACGTCAGCAGGGGACGAAAGGTTCAGTTCTTCGAACGGGCGGTTGATGAAAAAACCGCGTTCGTAAAGTTCGGTGCCCATTCCGCCGTCGAAGACGAGGATGGAACTTTGAGGAGTCGATTGAGGGGGCATTTCGTATTTCTTAGCAAATCCCCGGGAATGAAGGAAATGGATATTTGACGCTATGCGTCTGTTTTTAGTACTGCAGGACCTTTTCTGGGCGGCGGTTCTGCAAAATCAGCTTTTCCAGATGGGGAATCTTACCTGCAAAGGGGATCAAATTCAGTCCGGATTGAAGTCGCTTGAAATCCAGGTGCAGTACCGACCGGATACGGCCGGGTTCAATGTTCCCCCGACGATGGAAACCCAGGGTATTGGCAATCACCAGGGTATTGGCTTTGCCGGTCATCGACTTTTCTTCGATCCCCAGGGCCTTGCGATCGGCTGGGGATGGGACGTATCGTCCTAGGTACAGGTTTTCTTTCGGAAGTTCGTCGGTTCGACCCATCTGCATCTTCATCAGCTGACAGCTGCGACGGTATTCGTATTTCAGGCGTTCAAACGTCAGGCGATTGCTTTTGGGGGCGTAAACAAAGGCCCCGTCTTCGGTGCCGACATCGTCCAAGTACAGCCAGGCCTTGTAGATCGGCAGCGAAGCGTCTTGGTGAAGAATCGTTTCGGCATCGAAGTCTTCGCTTTGGTGCAAGATCACGTTCTTTTTGTCTTTATAAGATTCGATGGAAAGGCGCTGCATGATGCAGGCCATGGGTAGCCTAATCTTTTTATGGGCTGCCCACTGGACGATTTTTCGAATCGTTTCAGACATCAGAAAAAGTCGTCGGGAAAGCGCGTAGGATTGCTGATTGGATTCAAGAACGTCGATTTCTTCAATCAGGTTCTTTCCCGAAACGCGGTTCCGGATGTCGGCATTATCCGGATTGAAAGAAGCCTTAAACTCTTCGCGCAAACGTTGAAAGTCTTCTTGGGGCAGAAAATTTTCGATGACGACGTAACCGTTTTGCTCAAGCGCACTTAGGGTCGATCGAAATTCAGGCGATACCCGCATGGGTCGCAAGTACCAAAAGAACCGGTCTAGAATGATGCGCAGGGGCTGAATTCCAAGGCGATTCAGCCAATAGGAATTGTAAAATTTGGGTGGAAGAACCAAATTTCGCATGATTGTCTTCATGGTCATACGCATGCCTATATCATTAAAAAGTACCGTTTCAGCCATTTTAGAAAAGATCGTCAAGTTAACGGGTCGCAACAATCGGCTTTTTTCGATGATCCTGAACGGCCTAGCGGAACGCGAATTAGATCTGATGCAGCGTCCAAGCCTTCTTCAGAAGGTCGGCAATTACTTATTGCGTTTGATTCCTAAGGGGGCGTCTTTTCAGGACCCGATTTTCAAGAGCGTGAGTTTTCGTCACCGGGATTTCAAGTTCAAGGTTTGGCTGGATGTCACAGACTACACTCAGATCCGCTACTACTTTGCTTACCCGGATCCAGCCCTACGGAACTTGCTTTTAAAAGGGGGCCGGACTTTCGTCGATATTGGTTCAAACGTTGGAATTTTTTCGGTCCTTGCAGCTCAGACCTTTAAGAAAGTTCATGCTTTTGAACCTTTGCCCAGCGTCTTTGAAACCCTTCAGAAGAATTCCAAGCCGCAAGGGAACATGTCAGTCCACAACGTGGCTCTTTCGGATCAAAGCGGCAGCGTCACCTTTCATTTTAATCCGCTGGGCAGTGGGGGGTCGTCGATTGAAGGGGTTCCCGCACACCATCTGGAAAAGACGAACAAAGTCGCCCGGACTTTTGATGTTCAAGCGCGAACCTTGGATAGCTACCTGGATGAAATCCAAGACGTTGATTTCATCAAGATCGATGTCGAAGGACATGAAACAAGCGCCCTTCGGGGGGCTTCAAAGACGATTGAAAAGTTTCGTCCCGCTTTGTTTGTCGAAATTCACGACGATCATCGCTTTCAGGAAATCAAAAAACTTTTACCCCAAGGGTACCGGGTCGTGGACCCAGTGACGATGCAGGAACACCCGCGCCCCTATCCGGATGTGCTTTTTCTAGCAAAGTAGCCAGGCTTAGTAGGGGTATCCCCAGACTTCAGCGGAATAAGGGTATCCCGACGTCGCCATTCCGATGATCAGCTTGCCCTGAAAAATCGTCATTTTATAGATCCACTGGGTGCCCGTGGTTCCCGTTTGCCCGGGGCTTAAGTGCCAGCTGGATCCTTCAATTCCGTGACCTGCAACTTTGTTCCACACGTTCAACGTTTCATCCAATACCCAGATCGTCGCCGTTCCGGGCGCGCCGCCGGTCGAAAGGTAAAGCTTCCCGTTGTATTCAATCAGCTTATTGAAGATCTGGAAGTTCGACCATTCGGCAGGGACGTTGCCCACGGTTGACCAGGAAGTTCCGTCGAATTTCCAAACCGGATTTTCGCGATTTCCTGAAGGGTCAGACGATCCCTGAAGCGAAACATAAAGCTGCGAATGGTAAATGATTCCGTCGCCGACGAACTTGATTTCAGGATTGTTCCAGCTTCCTCGGATACCTTGACCGCCAATTTGTTCGAAGGTCGATCCGTCATATCGAAAGAAATTTCCGTTGTGATCCGATCGGCCTGCAAGGCCGCTGTAAAGGTAGGTGCCGTCGGAAAGCGAAACATAGGCCATGAAGTAGCCCTGGGTGTTGTTCCAACCGCCGTTTTCTCCGTTGATGCCGGTCACCAAGGACCAAGTCGCCCCGTTGTAACGGTACAAAGGTGCGGCCAGCTGCCCGCTGCGTTCTTCAACTAAACCGGCGTAAAGCTGACCTTGGTGAAATGTCATGTGCCAGACGTCGTCGATGTTTGACCCCCAGCTTCCGTTTAGGTTGTTGCCGCCGATTTGCGTCCAAGTGCTTCCATCAAATCTCCAGACGGTTGCCATTCCCAAATAGTTGCCGGTTCCTGCGTAAAGGTAAGTTGAATCTGCGGCCATCGAGTTCACCGCATTGTACTGCCCTTCATTCCAGGAACCCATTTCTCCACCTCCGGCAACGCGTTCCCATTCCGCCCCGTCAAAACGCCAGACTTCTCCGTACAGGTGGTCATTGTTCACTAGACCCACGTAAAGCTTGCCCTGAAAGACCTGAAGCGGACGAACCTGGGTGTACTTGCGACCCAGCTGGTCCCAGCTTCCGTTTTGCTTCATCCCGCCCAAAAGCCGCCAAGGGGTATCGTCGGACCAGAACTTCAAAAATCCGGGTTCCGCCGGATCCGAGCAGCTGACCGCGGCAACGGAAAGCGCAGCCAGAACCAAGATCCAACCCTGGATTCTTTGGAACCTAAATGAGGTTGCGATCATCCCTCCAATTCTAGCATGAATCTATCTAGGAGAGCGATGTGATCCAATCTGAGCCGTGTTAAATATTCATAAATTTCAACGTGTTAGGCTGTTGCGAGAGACTATTTTGTGTTGACTTTTATTGCACGAGCAGCGAGCAATTGGGGACTAGCGGTTAAACGAGTTTCGAGCAGAGGGTTTTTCTTGGGTTCAAACGTTTCGATACGTGCGCTTGCCTTTCGCTTATTCAAGAATTCTTCCCACTACGGGGTAGGCGTGTTTTTGGTTCGAGCAGGAAGCCTGTTCTTGCTCCCCTTATACTGGAGAAAGTTAGACCCAGCCGACTTTGGCGTAATCGGAATTGTAAATGGGATACTGGTTTTTCTTACCCCGGTCTTGGGTTTTGGTCTAGCGGACGCCGTTCAACGGTTTTATCTCGCTTGGCCTGAGTCCAAGCGAAAATCAAACCTTGGAATTCTCTGGTTGTTCGCAACTGTATCAAGCGCAGTTATCTGCCTTCTTTTGGAATGTTTTCATGGTCAAATATTTCCGGCTCTTTTTACGAATGTACCTTACGAGCCCCATCTTCGCACAGGCGTCTGGTCGGGGTTTGCACTCAGTTTAAGCACTTTCCCATTGGCTCTTTGGCGAATTCGCGAACAGCTCAGAGTCTATGTCGGTCTGACTGTAACTTCGTTTTTCATGCAGTCTGGTTTGATACTGTTCAACCTTTTCTATTTGAATTTGGGACTACAGGGATATTTGTCTGCAATCCTAATCAGCAACTCACTCTCAGGCGTGGTGTATGTTGGATACATGTTCAAGGAAGTCCGCTGGGAAGCGGATTTCAAAGCATTGAAAGAGACCCTGATCTATTCTATTCCAATGGTGCCCGCGAATGTCGGGGAGGGAGTTTTTGGCGTCCTTGACCGATATTTTCTCGACAAATTCGTGGGACTTCGCGAGATGGGGATCTACTCCGTCGCAGGACAATTCGGAACAGCTTTCAACTTGTTCAACCAGATACTTAAGCTTTCGTGGGTTCCCTTCCTATTTCGCCTGACTTCGGAACGAGAAGATGCTCCTAAGGTACTTGGACGTTTGTCAACGGTATACCTTGCGGTCCTAGCACTCCCGGCAATCTGCCTTACGGCGGTTGCTCGAGAAATACTGTTGCTGGTCGGAAATTCGAAATTCTTCCCATCGGCTCCTCTCATTTCATTTTTTGTTTTGGCTTACTTTATTTCTGGAGCCGCTACCGCTTTGGGGCGAGGAGTTGAGCTTTCAAGCCGCACATATTTTTCACCTCTCATCACGGTGGTTGGTCTTACGACTTGTGTCTGCAGCCTTTGGGCTTTAGTTCCTAGATATGGAATTTGGGGCGCCGTTCATGCGTTTGTACTTACGATGTCGGCGCGAGCCTTGGTTCAGATTTTCATTGCGGTTAAGCTCTACCCAAGACCCGTCTATTGGAGCCAGATTCTTGTCATATTTATCGGATCGATGGGGGCCTGCATCCTTGCATTTCAGATCGAAACCGGTTTTCTATATCTAAACATTGTCGCAAAATTGGCGATCTGTGTCTTGGTTTGGGTGTTTCTTGCTATTCATTCAATAGGCGGGTCGGGAAATGCTAGTTGGCTAATGAATTCAGCGCTATTGAAAATGAAAAAAGTGGCGCCAACAGAATGAAAATGGGGTGTGTTTTGATTCCTGCCTTGATTAAGGAAAAATTGATACTGTCAGTTCAGATGGCACAGGACTTCACGCTTTATCTTCGACACAAGCTCAGCGGGACTCCTTATTTTAAGTACTATTCAGAACGCATGGATCGGATTGTAAAGAGGAACCCGAATTGGGGGCTAAATCTAGAGAGAGAGTTCCAACTCAAGTACCTGCAGAAGCAAGGAATGAAGCAGAGTGACTCTCTATTGGATTACGGCTGCGGCGCAATTTCGGCGGGACGGCACTTCATTGATTTTCTAGACAGGGGAAACTACGTTGGTGTTGACGTGTCGCCTGCAGTTGTACAAGAAGCGAAAAATCGAGTGTCCCGATTCGGATTGCTTGATAAAGAGCCAACGCTCTTTTGTATTTTTGAAGGGTCTTTGGCTATTGTTGGGCCACGGAAGTTTCGCTTTATTTGGGCCCAGTCTGTCCTTACTCACATGTCGCCTCAAGACATTCTATCGCTTCTTTGTGATATCCAGCAGTTTATGGCAGCGGACTCTGAGTTTTTTGCGACATTCACCGAGAGCGCCACGGATGATATTCATCACCGGCACCTGCGAGACTGGAGTTACCCACTCTCATTCTTTGAAAAGGCTGGTTTGCAGAACGGCCTGTCTGTTTCATTCGTGAAAGACTGGATGCATCCGAATGATCCGTCAGGTCGTGATAGGATGGTCGTATTCAGATTAAAGAAAGAATGAGTCTGAGCATGAAAAAATGGCTGGGCCGAATCTACACACGAGTGTCCGTGAGGATTTTCGGAAATCGAATTGGCGTTGTCACCAACTTGTTGCACTATTTGTTTGGGGCATTTCTGCGGTCGATTTCTCTGTTCAAACCTTGGAATACAATGAGAAGCGCGAGCGACAAAGGAATGGAAATCCGAGAGAACGGATATGCGTCCGTGAGCCCCGTTCTCTCGGAGCAGTTTTTAAGTGCCCTTTCTGAAAAAATTGACAGGCTTATTGGGCGACCCGACCAAGTCATCGGTACGCATACTGCTGGCGGAATTCTTCGACTAAAGGACTCGTTTATCCTGCTCCCAGAACTCGAAGTACTTCTAACGGCGCCCGAGTTACTTAATGCCGTATGCAGTTATTTTTCAAGTCCGTTCAAAGTGTACAGCTGTGATGTTTACAGGACATTTCCAGTTGAAACCCCAATAGTTGAAGAAAATTACAGTTTGATTTGGCATTTTGACAATGCTCCGCACTCGATGCTGAAGCTTATGGTTTATATAACGGACACACCAGAAGATCGGGGGGCATTGACCCTAGTGCCCAAGCACACGAGTGCAGAACTCAAAAGAAAAGGATTCTGGGATCGGTTGAAGATGGATGCCTTTAGATCGACGATTCAAGAACAGGCGCGAACTTTACCAGGTCCAAAAGGAACATGTCTTCTTTTTACTCCGCAATACTGCATTCACAAGGCCACACTCCCGCAGAAGAGTTATCGCGACGTAGCCGTTTTCTTACTGTTCCCGTCCTACGAATTTTCCCGTTTCAGTTCGGAGGTTCGTCGTACGTTGAGTTACAATTTTGGATACCTGGCCAATCCTTTCTCGGGTCGGCCTCTGAGAGTGGGAGACGAGTAGAAGAGTGTAGCGAAAGAAGCTTCAGGATCGGTGAAATCCGAATCCTTGTGATTTCGTAGTGTCCAAGACAAAAGGCTCAATAAGCTGCTGGGGGATGCGCGATCCAGGCTTCAATACGCGGAGCATCCAAAACAGAGGACGAAAAAAAGCCTCTGGGAAATCGAAAACGTTCGGCTTCTTGTTACCGTCGGCGGCTAATTTACGGACAATCTCTCCCACAGGAAGAGGCTTTATCGCAGCAAGATTAAGTACCTGATTCATTCCTCTTGAATCTGAAGTGTTCAGCAGGTGGACTTTCACAAAATCGACAAGATCATCGACATGTAAAATGCTTCTTGGGCTTTTTAATCCACCCAGCGGAAGTGGAATTCCTTTTTTAGCTAGGGCCCGAACCTTAGCCGGGCTTCCCGGCGCGTCCGGGCCATAGATCATGGGTGGACGAAGGATCGTGTACTGAATCGATGGATGACTGCGACAAAAATCCTGAACTGCGACTTCGGCCATCCACTTCGAACGGCCATAATCGTCGGTGGGATCCGGTGCCTGAACTTCGGGAATGGGGCGGGCGTCTTTTGCGCGCCCATAGACCGAAGCACTGCTGATCAAAATGAACCGCGTGCATCCGATGTCGTGGGCATCTTGAAGAAGCTTTCGCGTGACGTCGACATGAAACCCAAAAACCTTTTGCGGGTCGTTTTCTCGCCCATGTGCGATTCCGGCAGCATGGATCACGACCGCGGCATCTTTTAAGAAGGGCCTAAAATCGGTCTGGGGTGTCCATTCAGGAATATCCTTTCGAGAAAGCCCGACGGCCCCAGGAATTTTCAGTAAATTCCGTCCAACAAACCCCGTGCTTCCGGTGACGACGATCTTTAGCACTGGGCCATCACCTGGTCCCAGGCGCGCACCAAGATTTGCCGTGCCTGAAGGTCATCCACTTGGGCTAGGTTGTTATCGGCCCTGGCTGCTTGAATTAGTTTTCCCTTCAATCCCAAAAGTTTCGCGGACCCTGGGATTTTTTTATTCAGTTCAGCTGCCAAGCCCAGTTCTTTAAAAAAGGCGTAAACACGCGAAACGCCTTCATCAGCCGATTTCACCGACAGGGCAAAAAAAACATCTTTCATCTGATCCAATTCAGCTTGGGCGTTAACGCGAAGGACTTCGCCTAGGCTAAAGCTGCAGGCTAGACCATGGGGAACGTCCAGTTCTGAAGTAATGGGGTAGGACATCGAATGCGCAAGCGCCGTTCGGTTTTGGGCAATCGCCTGTCCCGCCCATACAGATGCTTCCTGAACTTCGCGACGGGATTCCAGATTCCTGGGTTCTTTCAACACCCTAGGTAGGTGTTTCAGAAGCTTTTGAACGGCGCCACTTGCAAGCTTCACGCTTTCGGGGTTTCGGTTTCGGTTCCAAAGGGTTTCCAAAGCGTGGGAAAACGCATCCAGTCCCGTGAAAAGGCTTAAGTCATGGGGCTGGGTTGCGGTCAGTTCCGGGATCAGAATTGCGGCTTCTGAAAAAAGTTTAGGGTGATGGATTGAATACTTGGCCCCGGTCTTTTCGTCCCAAATGGTACCAAACGGGGTCACTTCGCTGCCGGTGCCCGCGGTTGTTGGGATGGCAATGATCGGAAGCGGTTGAAATTCTTTGGGCAATGGAACGCCATTTCTTAGGTGCAAAGATAGCCAATCCGACTGCTGGATCAATTCGGGGCAAAGCAAGGCCGCTACCCCCTTTGCGGTATCCAGCGTGCTACCACCCCCGATGGCTAGAAGGATTTCTGGGGGATTTGACTTCATGGCGTTGGCCGCTTTTTGAACCGCGGCAATGGTGGGGTTGGGCGCGATTTCTGAAAAAATCCCAAGCGGCTTGGGATAGTCTAGGATTTTCGCGGAACGCTTCAGGGTGCCTTCTGTCGCCAGGACCCAGAAGCCACGGCCTGCGATGACCGCTTGCAGTTTCGGATCTGAAAGAAGCCTAACCAAGCGTTTTCCACCAGTCCCTGAACTGGTCTTTGACCTGAACCGGAGTCACCGTGGGGCGTCCCAGTTTCTGATCCGTTGAAATTCCGACTTTTGCGTGGATCAGGCAGGGGCCTTTTTGATCTTTCGCAATCGGAAGAATTTTTTTGAAGTCTTCCAACTGATCGGTGCGCCAGATTCTTTGATAACCCGCCGCCGATGCGATCATTGCGAAATCAACCGTGGAACTGACCGTAGGCTGTGCACCCGTCGATTCGTGAACTTCATTGTCCAAAATAATGTGTAAGAATCGTTCGGGACGATAGTGGCCAATTGTGGCTAGATTTCCCATCTTCATCAAAGCCGCGCCATCACCATCAATCACGGTGACATGTTTTTTTCCGCGCGCGGATTCATGAATTCCAAATCCAATTCCGGATGCGCAGCCCATCGATCCCACGACGTAAAGCTGCCCAGGACGGTGACCCAGGGTAAAAAGTTCGCGTCCGATTTTCCCAGTGGTCGCTACCAATCCACTTTCTTTTCCGACCCCTTCGCGAACTGCCTGGATGTAATCCATTCTCGGCGCCCACTTTGATGGTGGATTCGAAAAGACTCCGATCAGTCGCCCATCCTCATGGGCTGGTTTGGGCATAACGGTTCTTGGTCTGGGTACCAATTCGCAGTCGGCCACTGATCCTTTTTTCATGACCAGCGCATAGGGCATTCCGGTCTTTGCCATGGAATCCTCGGCGCGCTGAAGCACCGCTTCGACCTGACTGGCTTCTTTTGGAAAAACTTCCCAAGGAATCTGCATCAGATCCAACATCTTTTCGGTGATTTGACCCATCAGTTCGTGCTGAGGTTCATCAGCGACACCGGGCTCGGCGCGATGGGTCGTGATCAATAGAACCGGGATACGAAATGGGAAATTCAACGACGTCAGCGGATTCACCGTGTTTCCCAGCCCTGAATTCTGGCAAATCATCACGGCCTTCTGCCCGGCCAGCGCGGCGCCGGACGCGATTCCAACTGCTTCGCCTTCACTGGATGCTCCGACGTACTTCAAAGAAGAATCGTTCAAAACCGAATTGATGAATGGGGTCAGGAACGAACAAGGCACGCCGGTCCAGAAGGTGTAGCCCTGGCGGACGGCGGGTCCCAGGAAGTCGGAAGCTTGGATCATGGGTCGCAGATTTTCATGGATTGAAGGACAGGGTCAAGCGCAAATCCGGCTGTTGTTTCATGGACTTTGCGTTAAGGTGGATGCAATGGAATTGCCTTCCAATCTTTTCGACGCACTTCAGCGGATCCAAGGTTTTTTACCCGAAACCGGAGCCGTTTTGCACGAGCCCCGATTCGTGGGCAATGAATCCAAGTACGTCCAGGATTGCATCGCGACGGGATGGGTTTCGTCGGTCGGAAGTTACGTGGATCGCTTTGAATCCGACCTTGCCGCGTACACCGGGGTCAAGCGCGCGGTAGTCGTCGCGAATGGTACGGTTGCGCTGCAGGTGGCATTGGAACTTGCCGATGTTCGACCCGGGGACGAAGTACTGATTCCGACATTAAGTTTTATCGCTACCGCCAATGCGGTTATGCATGCGGGTGCGACACCCCATTTTGTCGATTCAGAAGAAAAATCGCTGGGAATCGATGTTCCCAAGCTTTCCGCTTACCTGGATTCGGTCGCTGAAAAAACTTCAGTCGGGGTCATCAACAAGAAAACGGGCAAAAGGATTGCGGCGATCGTTCCTGTTCATATTTTTGGCCATCCTGTCGATTTGGATGCGCTATTGGACCTGGGCCGAAAATGGGGACTGGTCGTTCTAGAAGATGCGGCCGAATCACTGGGGTCCCTTTATCAAGGAAAGCACACGGGAAGTTTCGGACGGCTTTCAGCGGTCAGCTTCAACGGAAATAAGATAGTGACCAGCGGCGGTGGCGGCGCCATCTTGACCCAAGACGAAGCGCTTGGAAAAAGGGCGAAGCACTTAACGACTACTGCTAAAATTCCCCACGCTTGGGAATTCGTGCATGACGAAGTCGGTTACAATTTTCGACTGACCAACCTGGCGGCGGCTTTGGGGTGCGCGCAACTTGAACAGATTTCGACTTTTGTCGAAAAGAAGCGCCGTCTGGCTGACGAATACCGCAGTCTTTTGAAAGGGATTTCTGGTTTTAAGCTACTTCAGGAACCTTCGTATTCGAAAAGCAACTATTGGTTGAATGCTTTGGTTTTGGATACTTCATTTCAAAAGCACCGCGACGACTTCATTCAAAGGGCGCATGAAATGAAAGTCGGGGTTCGCCCCGTGTGGAAGCTTTTGCATAGCTTAAAGATGTACCGCGACTGCCCCCGTTCCGATCTTTCAGTTGCTGAAAAGCTGGAACGCTCGGTGATTTGCCTGCCCAGCAGTCCCTTTTTGGCAGGGGGGCGAAGAACGTGAAAAACTCGGCGCTGCGATTGGGGTATTTTGCCGACGGACCGTGGGCTCATCAGGCCTTTCAAAAGATCATAGCCGATTCGCGATTTGAAGTCGCGTTTGTATGCCTTCGTTGGACCCATCAGGATCCTGTTTTGAAACAGATGGCAGAAAAAGCGGGAATTCACGTTTTTTCCGTACCCAAGATCAATGCGCCAGATGTTTTGGAAAAACTGCGTGGGGAAGAATGTAGAATCTTCGTGTCGATGTCCTTTGATCAGATTTTTAAAGCTGACATTTTGAAGATCGCGCCGCTAGGAATCATCAATTGTCATGCCGGTAAATTGCCGTTTTATCGCGGTCGCAATATTTTGAATTGGGCGCTGATCAATGACGAAAAAGAACTGGGTGTCACCGTTCACCATGTAGATACCGGAATTGACACAGGCGATATCATCTTACAAAAGTGCACGCCCATTACCGACGAAGATGACTATGCCAGCCTTCACGCTAAGGCCGTCGCGATTTGTGCGGACCTGCTTTACGAATCCTTGGTTCAGATTCAAGAAGGTCGCGCTAAGCGCATCGTCCAATCGACGATTCACCCGGTGGGGATGTACTGCGCCCAGCGCAAGCCTGGGGATGAAATCCTAAATTGGAATCAGACCAGCCGTGAAATCTTCAACTTCGTGCGCGCGATCGCTAAGCCCGGGCCACGCGCGACGACGAAGTACCTGGGGCAGGACGCCTTCATCAATCGCGTGATCGAAGTGAAAGATTCGCCCCAGTACAAAGGGACCCCAGGCCAAATTTTAGGAAAAGGGAAGAACGGTTGGCTGGTCAAGACGAAGGACAGCTTTGTCGAAGTTCTGGAAATTGAAGTGACGGGCGGTGCCGTACTTCGCCCCGGAGAACGGTTTGGTTAGGCTCCAATTTTTTTGAAGATCAAGAAGACCTTGGGACGCTAAGATCTTTTCTGGACCGCCAAAGTTTCAGGGCGATCCGGGGTGGATAGATCAAAGCGAAAAACAGAAAGTACCCGACGGTGTAAAACGACGGCAGTTCCAAAAGCCCAAGCACCAAAAGTGCAACAGGGGATAGGGCAGCCAGATTTTCTTGAAACTGTTCGGCCAGATTCTTCCAAGATTTTTGGGCGGCTTTGGGCTTAGATCCCGATGACGAAGTTCCAGCTTCCAGCGCAAATGCCTTGATTCGCATGTCGGTATAGGCGCTGCAAGCGATCATAAAGGTGCTCCATGCACCTGCGATCGCTTCAAATTCGGCGGGCAAAAGGTGTGCGTGAAGCCGGATATTTCCGCAGGCGACGAAAATGTAAGTAGCCGATGCCAACTGATCGACAAACCCATCCAGGGTTTTTCCGAATACAGAATTAGTCTTCCGGTACCGAGCAATATTTCCGTCGACGTAATCCAAAAGCGTAAAGCAGAAAAACAGAACGTAGCCGGCCTTCGCAAGATTCCAATCGCCCGAAAGCAGAAGACCCCAAATGATGGGAAGCAGGCTTGCGGCAAGAAGGGTGACCGCATTTGCCGACCATCCGGTTGCGATGAATGCGGTCGTCGGAAGCCATGACGCTGGGCGAAAGATTAACCAGCACGCCAGGACGCGGCGATCCAATGCGGGCTTGCCGCTGTTTTTGTAGGAATTCAGCAAATCATTGAGAATTTGGGACATTTTTCAGGTTTATGACTTGATCCTCACGGCTTGTCAAAGTTACACCCAATTAAATTCCAAATGTCGCTGCATCCCAGTTTGAAAAACAAGAAAATCCTGGTCACCGGGGCCGATGGCTTCATCGGATCGCATTTGACCGAAAGCTTGGTTCGCGAAGGTTGCCGGGTCAAAGCCTTCACGCTTTATAATTCTTTTAATTCCTGGGGTTGGCTGGACCATTCTCCAAAGGAAATCAAAAATGAATTGGAAGTTTTTTCAGGCGATATCCGTGACCCCTTTGGTGTGAAAGAAGCCATGAAGGATTGCGACACGGTTCTTCATTTGGCGGCCTTGATCGCCATTCCCTATTCGTACCATTCACCGGCCAACTATGTTGAAACCAATGTTTCGGGGACCTTGAATATTCTTCAAGCGGCGAAAGAACTTGGGGTTTCAAAAGTCGTACATACTTCGACCAGCGAAGTCTATGGCACGGCCCAGTTCGTACCCATCACCGAAGAACATCCCCTTCAGGGACAGTCACCGTATTCTGCCACGAAGATCGGCGCCGATCAGATTGCGCTTTCGTTTTACCGTTCATTTGGAACGCCGGTTTCGGTGATTCGCCCGTTCAATACTTACGGGCCGCGCCAGTCAGCGCGTGCGATCATTCCAACGATCATCACCCAGATCGCATCCGGGAAAAAACAAATCCACTTGGGAAGTCTGACACCCACACGCGATTTCAGTTTTGTCGAAGACACCGTTCGCGGCTTTATGGCGGTCGCCGGAAGCGAAAAATCGGTCGGTGAAGTGATCAATGTTTCCAGCAATTACGAAGTTTCAATTGGTGAAACCGCAAAAATGATTGCTGAAATCATGGGCAAGTCCATCGAAATTACGACCGACGAAGCCCGGGTTCGTCCTGAAAAAAGCGAAGTCGAAAGGCTTTGGGGTGAAAACCAAAAGGCAAAACGCCTTTTGGGTTGGTCACCTGAATATTCAGGAAAAGAAGGCCTTCGGGCGGGCCTGAAGAAAACGATTGATTGGTTTTCCGTTGCCGAAAATCTGAAGCAATACAAGGCGGACATTTACAACTTATGAACTTGCGAAAAGTCTGTGTCGTCACCGGTTCGCGTGCTGACTACGGGCTTCTGCAAGGTCTGCTGGAGGAAATTCGGGCTACCCAGGGGCTTGATCTTCGGGTGGCGGTGACCGGAATGCATCTGTCGCCCAGGTACGGAAATACGTTCGACCAAATTGAAAAAGACGGGTTTCAAATCACGCATCGTGTGGACGTTCGTCTGGATCAGGACACACATCTAGGCATCAGCCGTTCGGTCGGATTGGGGGTTTCTGGCTTTGCAGAAGTTTTTGACAAAGATCGTCCCGACCTAGTCGTTGTCCTTGGGGATCGCTTTGAAATCCTAGCAGCGACCCAGGCTGCGATGCTGGCCCGAATTCCCATAGCCCATATTCACGGCGGGGAAATTACTGAAGGGGCTGTCGACGAATCCATTCGGCATGCGATTACCAAAATGGCGAATCTTCACTTTGTGACGGCAGACGCCCATCGCAAAAGGGTGATTCAGATGGGTGAAAACCCCGCGCATGTCTTCAACACCGGCGCTCCGGGTCTGGACTTCATTCGAAAGGCCAAGCTTTTGTCTCGTGCGGAATTTGAAGCGGAAACCGGCTTTCTTCTGGGCGCGCAGAATTTTCTAGTGACATTTCACCCCGTCACTTTGGGAACGCGATCTTCAAAGCAATCCTTGGCTGATCTTCTTTTGGCTTTGGATTCTTTCCCGGATGCACACCTGATCTTTACCCGTCCAAATGCAGATGCAGACGGGCGGGTGATTTCAGAAATGATCGATGATTATGTTTCAAAGGCTAAACAGCGTCGATTCGTCGCTACTTCGTTGGGTCAGATTCGCTATTTAAGCGCCATGAAGAATGTTCAGGCCGTGATTGGAAATTCGTCCAGTGGAATCATCGAGGCTCCGGCTTTGAAAGTCGCAACTGTGAACATCGGCGATCGGCAGAAGGGACGCTTAAGCGGACCCAGTGTTATCCATTCGGCAGATGATGCCGCATCGATCGTCAAGGCGATTCAAAAAGCGCTATCGCCCCAGTTTCAGCAGCAGCTGGCTACGGTATCGTCCTTATACGGAGACGGGCACGCATCCGCCAAGATTTGCCAGCAGATTGCTTCAGTTCACTTGCACGACCTGCAACGGAAACCTTTTTTTGATCAAAAAGGGGTAGTCGTTTGAAACGCACACTGATCATTGCAGAAGCAGGCGTCAACCATAACGGGGACTTGGAACTGGGCAAGAAGTTGATTGATGCTGCAAAAGCCGCAGGGGCTGATTTTGTTAAGTTTCAAACCTTCAAGGCGGATCGTTTGGTTTCAAAAGCGGCGCCTAAGGCTGACTATCAAAAGCAGCTGACCGGTGAAGCGGAATCCCAGCATGAAATGATTCGGAAGCTGGAATTAAGTCCTACGGATCACCAGACCCTAAGCCGGCACTGCGAGAAAGTCGGGATTCAGTTTCTTTCCACGCCTTTTGACGAAGAAAGCATGGCGTACTTGGTACGTGAATTTCAGCTGCCCTTTATCAAAATTCCTTCCGGTGAATTAACCAATTCACCATTTTTGTTGGCGGCCGCACGCACGCGTAAACCCATTGTTTTGTCGACCGGAATGGCGACCTTAAAAGAAATTGAACAAGCCCTGTCGGTCATTGCGTTTGGATATTTGGAAAAGACCAAAGCACCGTCGAAATCGGCTTTCAAGAAAGCCTTTGGATCAGCCGAAGGTCGAAAAATTCTAAAGAAGCGAGTCACGTTGCTACACTGCACGACTGAATACCCGTGCCCTTTTCAAGACGTGAATCTTTCGGCAATGCAGACGATGAAAGATTCGTTTGATCTGCCTGTGGGGTATTCGGATCACACGCCAGGAATTGCGATTTCTATCGCCGCCGCTGCCCGGGGGGCGATCGTGATTGAAAAACATTTTACGCTGGATCGAAATCTTAAGGGACCGGACCATCAGGCTTCGTTAGAACCCAGCGAACTGAAAATGCTGGTCGATGGCGTTCGCGCGGTCGATCAATCCTTGGGCAACGGAATCAAGAAACCGGCGTCGTCGGAAAAGAAGAATATCGCCATTGCTCGAAAAAGCTTGGTGGCGGCGCGGGCGATTAAGAAGGGTGAAGTCTTCACCGAAGAAAACCTGACGTCCAAACGCCCGGCCGGGGGGATTGCCCCCACTGAATTCTGGGATTGGCTGGGAAAAAAGGCATCACGCGATTATTCGCAGGAAGAATGGATCGGATAAAATGGTTCAAAAGATTGCCCTTTGGAAAGACCTAAGAGTTCAGCCTTCAACATCGATCGTGAAAGCGATTGAGATCATTGATTCAGCAGGTCTTCAGATTGCGCTGGTAACGGATGAAGCGGGAAAACTTCTGGGAACTGTGACTGATGGCGATATCCGTCGGGGCATTCTGCGCGGAGTCGCGCTTTCCGGACCGGTTCAAGAGATCATGCACAAAACGCCGACTGTCGGTCAGACGTCGATGTCGCGCGATCAGCTTTTTGATCTTTTTCAGAATCATGGCATTCGGCAGATTCCGGTGGTCGATGAAAAGGGCGTGGTTCAGGGGCTGTACGTTTTAGAGGATTTTCTGAATCGGAAGGCTTACGAAAATCCCGTCGTCATCATGGCCGGGGGGCTTGGACGCCGATTGTATCCGCTGACCAAGGATACGCCCAAGCCGATGCTTAAGGTTGGATCCAAGCCTATTTTGGAAAATATCCTGGAAAGCTTTGTGACCCAAGGTTTCAAGAAATTCTATTTTTCCGTGAATTATAAAGCGGACGTCGTCAAGGAACACTTTGGAAATGGTTCGCGTTTTGGCGTCCAGATTCAGTATCTGGAAGAAGAAACCAGCATGGGAACGGCCGGATCGTTGACGCTTTTGCCGGCAAAATCCAATCTTCCTATGATTGTGATGAACGGCGATCTATTGACCAAAGTGAATTTCAGCCAGCTTCTGGATTTTCATGAACGCCAGAAAGCGGAAGCCACGATGTGCGTCCGCGAATATGAATTCCAGGTTCCGTACGGTGTTGTGACGATGGATTCAGAAAAGAACCGCGTATTCAGCATCGACGAAAAGCCGACTCACCGCTTTTTTGTGAACGGGGGGATTTACGTTTTGAACCCTGAAGTGCTTCCGATGATTCCAAAAGGCGAGCGATACGACATGACCACGCTTTTCTCGTCCCTGATCGAAAAGAAGCGGCCCACCGGCGCTTTTCCCGTACGCGAGTATTGGATGGACATCGGTCGACTGGATGACTTTGAAAAAGCTAACGGCGAGATTGAAAGCATCTTGAAATGAAAGCTCTGATCGTCGGTTACGGATCCATTGGTCAACGTCACGAACGGCTATTGAAGGGGCTAGGCCTGACCGTGGGGATGGTCAGTCGACACGCACCGGGTGCCTTCTTGGATTTGAAAACCGGTGTTTCTGATTTCAAACCCGATTATGTCGTGATCGCTAATCCGACGGATGAACACCTGGGGTCTTTGGCGGTTTTGGGTCAGACGGGTTACAGGGGCAAAGTCTTGATTGAAAAGCCACTGTTTTCAGATCCCACGGCGATCCCAGAACTTCAAACGTCGGAAGTGTACGTCGCCTATCAGCTGCGGTTTCATCCGGCGTTGGTTCAGTTAAAGTCTTTGATCCGGGGTGCAAAGATCATTTCCGTCAACGCTTATGTGGGTCAGTACCTACCGATGTGGCGGCCCGGGCGGGACTACCGCGAACGCTATTCAGCCAGTCGTGAAAAAGGCGGAGGCGTCATCCGGGACCTAAGCCACGAATTGGATTATCTGAACTGGCTTTTTGGAAAGCCGGAAAGCTTAACGGCCGTTCAAGCCAAATGGAGCCAATTAGAGATCACCAGTGACGATACTTGCCAGGTCATGATGAGGTTTCAGGGGCAAGGGGCCGCTAGTTTGGAAGTGAATTACAACGACCGCATGGTTCAGCGCTATTTGACCGTGAACACCCAGGAACATACTTATCGGGTTGACCTGATTTCGGGTCGATTAAATATCGATACGCAAATCCAGGATCTTCATTGCGAAGTGGATCATCCCTACGTGCAGATGCATCGGTCGATTTTAAGTGAAAACGGCAAGAACGTCTGCACGCTGGGTGAAGGCGTCGAAATCCTGAATCAGATTGCAAAGATTGAAAAAGCCAGTGCTTCAAAAACGTGGGTGGCAGTATGAAAAGACTTTGTACCCTTTGCGCAAGGGGCGGATCCAAAGGGGTTCCAGGCAAAAACGTCCGGATGCTTTCGGGCCGTCCGCTTTTGGAAATCAGCATTCTTCAAGCGAAGAAGTCCGGACTTTTCGAAGCCGTTGCGGTCAGCAGTGATTCTGAAGAAATTCTAGGAATCGCTAAGAATGCCGGAGCCGATTTGGTCATTCGACGTCCTGCGGAATTAGCCACCGACACGGCTGGAAAAATTCCAGCGATTCGCCATGCGTTTCTGGAATCTGAAAAGATTTTGGCAACTCATTTTGATGTTTTGGTGGATTTGGACGCCACGTCTCCGCTTCGAATGGTTTCAGATATTCAAGGTGCCGTCGCGCTTTTGGAAAAGTCGGGGGCAGGGAATGTGATCACCGGCGCGGTCGCGCGAAGGTCACCGTATTTTAATTTGGTCGAAGACCGCGGGGATGGGACCGTAGGGCTGGCCAAAGTTCCTGCAAAACCCATTTTAAGGCGCCAGGATGCTCCGAAGTGTTTTGATATGAATGCTTCCATTTATGTTTGGACGCGCGCGGGAATTTTGCAGCGTGACACTTTATTTCATTCCGACACGCGAATCTTTGAAATGCCTGAAGACCGGTCTTTGGACATTGATTCGGAATTAGATTTTCAAGTCGTGGAATTCATCGTTTCACAAAGAAAGAGGTTTCAAGATGCCTGGTGAAATCACAAAGAAGTTTAGGCTGGATGGAAAGACCGCGATCGTCACGGGCGGAACCGGCATTTTGGGTAAGCATTTTTGCCGTGGGCTGGCTGAATTTGGGGCCAACGTAGCTATTGTGGATCGGGACCCGTCAAGTCTGAAGGATTTCGCGTTGGAACTTCAAAAGACCTACGGTGTGAAGGCCTTGGGCATCGAATGCGATGTCGCCAATGAATCATCGGTCCAAGCGATGGTAAAAAAGGCGGTTGCGGAATTCGGTGCGGTTCACATCCTTCATAATAATGCGGCAACTAAGACCAAGGACGTGAAAAACTTTTTCGCACCGACCGAAAAGTTTCGATTGGAAGACTGGAAAGAAATCATGTCGGTGAATGTGGACGGGATGTTCCTGGTCGCACGCGAAGTCGGCGCGCAAATGCTACGCCAGGGCATACGGGGCAGCATCATTCAAACGGGTTCGATCTATGGGATCATGGCGCCTGATCTTCGGATCTATGAAGGTTCCGAATACATGGGGGAACAGATCAATTCTCCGGCTGTTTATTCCGCATCCAAAGCCGCTGTTGTCGGTCTGACTCAGTACCTGGCGTCCCTTTGGGGAGCACAAGGAATTCGCGTCAACACCCTAGTCCCTGGCGGCGTTCAAAGCGGTCAGAACGAACGCTTTTTGAAAAACTATTCAGCACGCATTCCTATGGGACGAATGGCCCAGGCCGATGAAATGGTGGGAGCCCTGATCTATTTGGCATCGGATGCATCCAGCTACGTTACCGGTCAGACGCTGGCTATTGATGGCGGTCTGAGCGCTTGGTGATTTGAATCGTCGACAACGGAAGTCGGTGTAAGGGGTGGCGAAAGTTTCGTACTTCGGTCGCCCCAGTCTGTCCGAAACGCGAAATGCGATTCATTCGATCCTGGACGGTTTCTACGGTGACAAACTTTGCAGAAAGCGCGGGATTCAGCCCAACGCGAAGCTGAAACCCTGCCCGAGACCCTAGAAAGTTCATCGCTGCGGCTTGAAGGGTTTGGGCCCATGAAGGATTTGCGCGCGAAGTGATCCTAGACCTGAAGCCGGGTTTGTTTTTTTGGGGATTCCTGCCGTTTTGACGAAGATCGGCGTCGATGGCTTCCGCAACGCGGATCGAAGCCATTCCGTCGTTTTTCCAAAACCACGGTTTAACGTACTTTTCATAAGCGTCACTGCGAGCTTTCATTTGTTCGGCAATTTCTGAATCGCTGGATTGAATGATCTTGGAAAGTTCCTGGTAGGAATGCGCGCAGATGCTGAGTTTCGATGGCAAGGCGGTATTTTTTGCCAAAAATGCCGTGTTTAAAAATTCCATCGAAACGGGCGGTTTGGCCAGAAGCAAAGTTTCGACCGATGAACCGCAGTTCAGGTGAAGCATCATTCTGCACCGGCTGATGACGTTTAGGACATCGCCGCGTCCATCGACAACGACGTTGGAAAGATCCCGGAACTTTTCTTGGTAAAAAGGTTCGTTTTCAAAGGGATGGGGACGGATCAAGAAAGTCTGTTTTGGGTGATCGATCGCCAGACGCCGAATCGTTTCCAGATACTTTGGAAAAACGGCGTGAAGGTTCAATAGAATTTCGTCGACGTAATCCTCGGGCCAACCCGCGTGAAAGAAGGCCCGCTTTTCGTCTTGGGGTGAGCGGGAAAACTTAGGATTGATTGCCGAAAAGTTCGTGTTGATCAATACAAAGTCGCTTCGATCAAACTTTAAAGTCCCAGACCACTTCGGATGACAAAAGTCATAGCGGGGACACCCAGTGATCTTCAGCTGTTCGGGCTTCATTCCACTGAGTTTCTGAAAAGCGGCATGCGTTTCCGTACCCCAGAAAAAGTACCCATCGATCAACCGATCAAAGCCACTGGCCCTGAATGATTTCGCCCAGTTTTCTGGCGCATCAGCACCGTCCGAAGACAAAATCCCGCCTTCGGTATCCAAGACATAGACCCGCGTTCCTGCGTCATGGAACGATTTCACCAGCGCAGCGTTGCCTGGACGCATGTAGTTCAGCACGATGCCATCCAGTTCAAGCCAGGGAAAATCATAGCCCTGCAAGTACATGGGAATAATAAAGACCTGGTGTCCATATTTAAGCAACTCGTGCGTCAAAATAAGGAGACCGTTTAGATCGCGTTTTGGGTTATCGAGAACCAATCCAATCTTCACTCATTGCTCCAGCGAAAGTAGAGACAGAACCAAAGGGGCGTACCACTGGCAAGTCAAATATGGTACAGCGGAAAAACCTATGTCCCAGACCCCACGTGTGGTGATCGTCGATTACAAAATGGGTAATCTACAGTCGGTTGCGAACGCATTCCGGTTTCTTGGGTGCGAAGCATCAATTGTCGATAATCCATCAGACCTGGCCTCGGAAATGAAGAATTCAGGTCCTAACGGCCCGGTGAAGGGTTTGGTCTTGCCCGGTGTGGGCGCCTTTGGAATGGCGATGCAGAACCTGCGAAGCCAAGGAATGATCGAACCCCTGAATGAATGGGTTTTGGATCGCAAGTTTCCGCTGCTGGGAATCTGCTTAGGAATGCAACTTCTGGCCGATCGATCCGATGAATTAGGAAATCACGAAGGCCTGGGTTGGATTCCGGGGCATGTAAAAAAATTGGATCCTAAGAATGATCTTCGTATCCCCCATGTGGGTTGGAACACGGCGACGATCGTGAAACAGGATCCCCTTTTTCAAAAGTCGGATCCAAAGCCTTGCTACTATTTTGTTCACAGTTTTCATTTTGAATGTGCGCCCGAAAACGTCGCCGCGACCTGCGATTATGGGACGCCCTTTGTGGCAGCGGTTCAGAAAGACAGTATTTTTGCGACCCAGTTTCACCCAGAAAAAAGTCAGACGCATGGACTGCGTATCCTAAGAAATTTTTTGAATTTTGCAGAAGGGAAGGTCGGCCGTGGTTAAGCGTCGTCTGATTTCGTGCCTGCTTTTGCAGAACGAACTTTTGGTGCAAAGCATCGGATTCAAGCGCTACCTTCCGATTGGAAAAGCCAAGATCGCAGTTGAATTCATGGCCAACTGGGACATTGACGAAATTCTGCTGATCGACATGACGGCAACCCGCGAAGGTCGAAAGCCCAACACGGATTTGATCGCAACTGTTTCTAGAAACTGCTTTGTGCCGTTGACGGTGGGCGGCGGGATTAGCCAAGTCGGTGACGTGAAAGCAGTGATTCGCGCGGGCGCCGACAAAGTCAGCCTGAATTGGGCAGCGATTCAAAATCCTAAACTGATCACCGAAATTTCGCAGTCTTTTGGCGCGCAGTGCGTGGTTGTTTCAATGGACGTGAAAAAGAACGCTCAAGGCAAATACGAAGTTTTTGCAAATTCGGGGACTGAAGCCACGGGGCTGGATCCCGTTCAATGGGCTTCGAAAGTCGAAAGTCTTGGTGCCGGAGAAATCTTGCTGAATTCCATTGATCGCGACGGTTCTAAGCTGGGGTACGATCTGGATTTGATCAAGACCGTGGCCGACGCAGTCGGCATTCCTGTGATCGCCTGTGGGGGCGTGGGCCTGATGAAGCACTTCGTGGAAGGCGTCACGAAAGCGGGAGCGGACGCGGTTGCGGCTGCGAATATTTTTCAACACGTCGAGCATTCAACCATCGTAGCCAAATCTTTCATGGCCAAGGCCGGTGTCGATATTCGCCTAGGCACCCTGGCCCGTTACACGGACTTTGTTTTCGATGATTCAGGTCGAATTCTGAAACGTTCTGACGCGGAACTGGAACAAATCTGGATGGAACGCTTCAAGAAAGAGGAAATCTAAGATGCGTTACTGCACCAGGTGCCTGTACCCGGAAAATCACCCACTGAACATCACCTTTGACGCCGAAGGCGTGTGCAGCGGCTGTCGGGTGCACGAAGAAAAAGACGAATTGCCTTGGGCCGAAAGGGGCCAGCGTCTGGGACAAATCTTGGAAAGCTACCGCAACCAGTCCGGGCGAAATTTCGACTGCGTCGTTCCGGTCAGCGGCGGCAAAGACAGCCACTTCATCATCCACACGATCAAGAAAGTGTACGGGATGAATCCCTTGGTGGTGACCTTCAACCAGGAATACAACACTAAGCGCGGGATCAGAAACCTAGCCAATCTGCTGACCGTCTTTGATTGCGATCAGATCAGCCTGCAGTTGAATCCCGATTTCTTAAAGCGCTTAACCCGGTCCAGCATGCGCCGTTTTGGCAGCATGTACTGGCATTGTCTGGCAGGTACCCAGACCTTCCCCGTTCAAATTGCCCTTCGGTTCAGGGTTCCTTTGGTGATCTGGGGTGTTCACGGCTGGTCGGATCAGGTCGGGCAGTTTTCGCACCTGGACGAAGTCGAAATGACGAAGAAAGTCCGTAAAGAACATAGTCTGATGGGCTTTGACGCCGAAGACATGATTTGCGCAGAAGACGGGATTACCCGGCGCGATGTTCAGCCGTTTATTTATCCCTATGACAATGAACTTTCGACCGTGGGTGTTCGTGGGATTTACCTGGGCAATTACATCCGATGGGATTCAAAAAAACAGCACGAACTGATGATTGAAAAGTATGGTTATGAAAGCGCGAAGCAGGAACGCACTTTCAACACTTACGAAGACGTTGAATGCCTGCATTCGGCGGGAACGCACGATTACATCAAGTTTTTAAAATATGGATACGGCAAAGTGACCGACCACGCTTCGCGCGAGATTCGACTGAAGCGAATGACTCGCGAAGAAGGAATCGAGCTAGTCCGTGAATACAGCCATAAAATTCCGGCCGACCTTCCGATCTTCTTAAAGTGGTCGGGAATGACTGAAGGCCAGTTCTACGACAGCGTCAATCGTTTCCGTGATCCCAGGGCTTGGAAAAAGAATGGCGCTCATTGGGAATTGGTCGACTCGGTTGAAAACCACGTCAAGGACCCGGGGGTCGATCGCGTTAGGTTGGAAAAGATCGAAGAATGTCATTTTAGAATCACGCCGTCCCGTGAACCTGACGCCATCGAAGACGAACCGATCTTGATGGGTCGAAGTTATCTGAACAAGTACAACTACAAGGCTTTGACCGATGCGCATGAACCTTTAGCGCCTTCTTTGATGGGAGGCCTGATTTCATGAGGTACTGCACCCGGTGTGTGATGCCTGACACCAAGCCAGGGATCATTTTTAACAGCGAAGGCGTTTGCAGCGCGTGCGTGTCCAATATCGGAAAACGCATGATCGATTGGGACGAAAGGGGTCGCGAACTTCAAGCGATTTGCGACAGCATCCGTGGAACCAATGGGAACGGGTACGACTGCATTGTTCCTGTCAGTGGCGGAAAAGACAGCACCTATCAAGCTTACATGATGAAGCATGTGTACAAGATGCACACGCTTTGCGTTTGCATTGCGCCACACGTGCAGACCGAAGAAGGCATCGCGAATCTAAACGCGATGGTCGAAAACGTCGGCGTTGACCTGATCAAAATCGTCATCAAGCCTGAAACTTTTCGGGAAGTCCGTAAACAGGCGTTCATTCTTAAAGGTGAGCCAAATTGGGCGGAGCATTTGACGATGTTTTCTAGCGTAGCCCGAACCGCGATGATGTACCGCGCGCCGCTGGTCGTTTGGGGCGAAGACATCGCCGCCGAGTTCGGAGGCAGGGGCGGAGAAAAACGCTCTGCCTCCGCAGATAATATTGTTAGAAACGACTTAATAAAGGACGAGCGTATCGATCGGTTTTTAGATGGGAAACAGGTCCAAGAAAAAGACATTTTCTTTTACCGCCACCCGGATATCGAAGAACTGAAGCGGAGGAATATTCGTTCAATTTACCTGGGTTATTACCATTGGTGGGACGGTCAAAAGAATTACATCAAGGCCAAAGAACTGGGCTTCACGGGTCGTAAAGCCGGCCCCTTAAGCGGGAACTTGATTGACTATGACAACATCGACGAAAAGCTTTGTGAAATTAACATCTGGTTTAAGTTTCTGAAATTCGGATTTTGGCGGCCAACCGACCAAGCTTGTTACCAACTTTGGAACGATCGCATGACCCGCGCTGAAGCCGTCAAGGTCGTCAATGAACTGCAGTACCAGATTCCTTCAGAATACATCGGTGAATTCTGCGAATTCCATAAAGTGACTGAAAAGGAATTCTGGGAAAACGTCGACCGCTACCGCAACAAGGAAATCTTTCATCAAGTCAAAGGCGAATGGCGGCTGAAGACCCCTCTGGTCTAAGCGGTCTTTGCATTGCCAGCGTGCCGGTGGCTATTTTTGGTGTTTGATCACTGCGCGCAGACCATAGCTGGCCAATGAATAAGCAGATCGAAGAAGGCCCAAGTGTTCGTGCTCGCGGTAAATTCGCCAGACCCATCCTGCTGATCGAAGTGATTTTCTTGAAACGGAACCTTGCACAACACGGTAGCGAACCAGATCTTGAGCGATGCCGTGGGCGGTAGCACCTGTTTTCAAAATGCGAAGCCAAAGGACGAAATCGTCGTAACCCCAGCCCGATTCCAGCTCGATGCCCCGAAGCAAGTCACGATCCAGTAAAGTGGTGGATGTCGTAATGGCAGTGTTTGCCAAAAGTTGATCGTAAGACAGGGATTCCGGAATCTGAATCACCGATCCCAGCTGGGTTCCGTCTTCAGACATGCGGCGGTACTGGGTAAAGCTAAATCTGGATCCGTGTTCTTTCATCCACCCCAGCTGCGTTTCAAGCTTCGTAGGAACCCAAAGGTCATCGCTGTCTAAAAAAGCGACCATTTGGCCCGTCGCTTGACGAAGGCTTTGGTTCCGGGCTTCAGCTGGACCGCCATTTTTTGCCGAACGAATCAGAATCACCCGTGGATCCTGAGCTGCTATTTCTTCAACGATCTTCGCAGAGCTGTCTTTAGAACAGTCATCCGTGATCAGCATTTCCCAGTCGCGATGGGTTTGTGCGCGAACACTTTCGATCGTTTCGCGGATGAAACGCTCGGCGTTGTAACACGGGGTGATGATCGAGACCTTCATGAAGATTCGCTTTTAAGGGTCGCAATTACTGGGTCACGCGTCGAAGCTTCTTCAAGATCGGAAGTTCGCTATTGTAGACCTTTTTCACGCCGTCGCCCATGGCCTGTTCGACGATGCGAATATCGCGAACCAGTTTCATTAGCCCAGTCGGTTCCACCGATGCGGCCTGATCGCTGCCCCACATTGCACGGTCCAAGGTGATGTGGCGTTCGATAAAAGTTGCTCC
>JAEUWC010000008.1 GCA_016786465.1 Bdellovibrionales bacterium
CTGCGATGGTTGCTTGAAGTCCGACTTCGTGGCCTGAATAACCAATGGGGCAGTCGAATTCCTTTTTCAATGTAGCGATCATTCGAAGATTCAGTTCTTCGGGTTTGCAAGGATACGCGCTGGTCGCGTGAGCGATCAGAAGCTTGTCGGTTCCCAAGACTTCAACAGCCTTGTGGATTTCTTGCATCGTCGACATTCCTGTTGAAATGATCACGGGGCGCTTTGTGTCGCGAATTCGGCGAAGCATTTCTAGGTCGGTGATGCTGGCGGATGCGACCTTGTAACAAGGTGGGTTGAACTTTTCTAAGAAGTCGACCGAAACGGGGTCCCAGGGGCTAGCAAACCAAACCATCTTCTTGGATTTTGCATATAGGTCGATGGCTCGGTACTGTTCTTCGTTAAATTCGACTTTGTAACGGTATTCTAGATAAGTCATTTCACCCCAGGGTGTTTCCCTGCGAATGTTTCGCTGTTCCGGAGGAACGCAAAGTTCTGGAGTTCTTTTCTGAAACTTCACGGCGTTGCAACCAGCGATGGAAGCGACATCGATCAGTTTCTTAGCGATTTCGACATCGCCGTTATGATTCAGCCCAATTTCACCGATCACGAAGCATGGCTTGCCGTCGCCGATCTCGTGGCCACCGATCATCACTGTTCTTGAGCTCATTTCTTTCTCCGTTTTGAATGCGCGATCAAAAGATCGCAGATTTCTCGAACGGCGCCCTGGCCGCCCAAATTTTTCAGCCAAATTCTTCCAAAAGGGACGACGTCTGGATGGCTGTCTTGAACGACCACGGGCAGTCCGACGCGTTTCAGACAATCCAAATCATTGATGTCGTTTCCCACATAGACCATTTTTTCTAGGGCGGTCCCGTTTTCTTTTCCCCACGCGACCAGGGCGCTTTCTTTTTCGTCGATGCCCTGCAGGCATTCGATTCCAAGTTTTTTGCAGCGCTGGGAAACGACCGGGTTCTTTTCTTTCGACAAGCAAAGAATCTTTAGTTCCGTATTTTTCCGAAGCAAAGTGATTCCCATCCCGTCGCCGCGAGAACAAATCACGGCTTCGCGGCCGTCTTCGTGGACCACCACGCTGTTGGGGGTCATGACGCCGTCAAAATCCAGAACCAAAGCTTCCGCATTTTCCAAAAGCCCGACGGTGGCTTCATCCTTTTTGGATTTTCGAACCAGGACTTCAGCGACGTCTAAATCGATCGGGTCATCGATTTCAAAGCAGCTTTCTTTCGGAAGTTCGTGAGCGACGATCTTCCCAAAGAAACGCGATTTGGATTTCAAAAGCCCTTCGGTTTTCATCACATAAAAATTCCCAGATTCCAGAAATTCTTTGCCCAATCTTTCCTGGCGCATGGGTCGACGAGAAGTTTCGTGGCGGATGGGCGAGAATTCAGCTTTGCCCGGGGTTTTGGGTTCCCACAAAAAATGCAGAAACGGAGCGACTGTCACCAGAGAATCGGCGGATTCCTTTTGGATGACATCCAATGCGCGGTCGATGTCGACGGATTTCGTTAAAGGCGACGTGCACTGCAAAAAGACCGTCCATTCAGGGCGACCCAGTTGTTCAAGAACATGGATCAAAGCCGATTCAGAAGACGCCGTGTCGCCACTGATTTCCGCCGGACGCATGACCACTTCGGCTCCCCATTGACGGGCCACAGCTGCGATTTCCAGGTCATCCGTCGAAACGATAACGCGCTGAATCTTCGATCCCTTGGCCGCAAGAATGGTGTGTGCGATCAGCGGAATTCCAGCGATCGGTCGCAGATTTTTTCGAGGGATGCCTTTCGAGCCGCCTCGAGCGGGGATGATTCCCCAAGCTTGGCCAAGGTTTGAAATCATAATGGAATAGCTTTCGGTATAACGAAGTCACCTAGAATGAGCAATGGTTTTGGGGTAGCGTTTTGGCTCCGCATGCAGCTTGATTTCGCATCCTATGTTTCTGCGTCATTTTCCGTTTTGATCCCCATTGGCCTAGGTTTTTGGCTTTCGGGCGCGGGGTTTCTGAAGCCTTTTCCTGAAAGCGTCAAAAGTTCAAATACCCAAGAAACTTTTCAGCACTTTATCCTGGGCGTCGGTTTTTCAACCTTTCTTTTTCTTTTGTTGGAACTGAATCAGGTCCGCCTTGATTCCATCCGGTTTTTTCAAAAAGCAGTTTTCTTGGTCGGACTTCTAGGAGCGTTTTTCGCCGGGATTCGCATCCTTCGAAGCCGCAAACAGGACCCTTGGGGCATCGACCTTTTGATCCCCGTTTCCGTCTTTCTTTGGGTCCTGATCGATAAAGACGCGATCCACCAAAGCTTCCCCGTTTTGAATGTTTTTCAGTGGGGTCATCTGATGGAAGGCGCTACCCAGTTTGCCGAGCGCCAAGTCTTGAATCGATTCATCGGCGATTCGTATGTTCCGCTTTTTCAAGTCGGATATGGCCTAGTGAAGTCCCAGTTGGGATCCGACTTGCTTTCGATGTGGTGGATCTCGGGCTTTCTGCTGGCGATTGCCTTCGCAGTACTGGTTTTTCGGATCTCGCAATCGGTCTATGGTCCGGCAGGGCGGGGGCGAAACTATTTCGCGCTGTCTCAGGTGATCTTTTTTCCCATGGTCTTGGGCTTCAGCAACGGCGGGTTTTCGTCGTTGATCGCATTGTACAGCCTTTACGTTCTGTTTTCCCGACAAGACCAATGGATGAATTCCAAGAATGCCAAGCGCACGGTCGGGACGTTTCTGTCCTTGATTCTTTTGACCGTCTTTCTTCGCGCTTTGCTGGGGCGTCCGTTTTCAATGAACAGTGCGCTAGTGGGACTTGCGGCCACGTCCGGCATGGCAATGACCCCATGGCTTCGAAAGCGCTGGAATTTGCCCTGGGTCTTGGATCTGGTTTTTCTGTCCGTTTTGGGGGTTTTGTTTCATCGTTCCCACCTTCTGGAAGGAGCCTTGATTTACCTTATTCCCGTAGCTTTTCACTGCGTCCAAAAGTTTTCAAAGCCGGTTCTTGGGCTTGCTGGAATCGCCTGGATCGCTGTTTCAACCTGGGCGGGGTACAGCAATTGGTTTGTTCGGGGGCCTTGGCGCGAATGGATCGGAACCATGACGGGGAAACGAATCGATCCGTCCAATCTTCTGGATATCAGCGGCGGATTTAGGAACGCGATCTTTGAATGGATTCGAATTTGGCCGATTTTCGCGTCTTTGGTTTTTCTGGTGATTTACCTGTTTCGATTTTTTGGAACTTCAAAGAACGAGAAGCCTCGGGTGGAAGACGCGTTTTGTTTCGTTGGGCTATTTGCCGTCGGCGTTTCGCTTTTCGGCGTTCCTTATGCTTATCGGGTTTCATTTCTGGTTCAGTTCTTCTTTTTCTTCTTCTTGTTCCGATCCTTTGAGTCACTCGATTTTTCTGGCTTGCGTCGGCCATTGAAATACTTGGCAGGTGCTTCGATCCTGATTTCGGTATCGATTTATGCTTGGGCCGGATTGAACGATTACCTGCGCGTTTTCGCACTTCCTGCCATCGTCGCGGCCGTTGGTATAGGGGCGACGCTTTTGGGTTGGTCCTTGGATCGCGAAAAGAATCGATCGTACCTGTTTCTGATTTCGGCACTTCTTTCACTTCTGTATTTCGAGCAAAGGTGGATCGTGATCCGATTCTACGATTATTCCTACGGAAACTGGGTCCGGCCCGAAGGCAAGCCGCTGATTTCGCACTATTCCAAACGCGAGTACCAAGACCTGATGACGCTGGATCTTCCCGAGCGGGGGCCTGATGTTTTTCTTTCAGATCCAGTGACCTTGGTGCATTTGAAGGCGTTTCAGGGATTGCCTTCGCTTTACCTTTTTCCAAATCTTTCGGACCTATCATCACAGTTCGAGGCCAAGGTCGTTTCGCTTTTGGAAACCCTTCGGGTCCAAGGCTCGCCTGAACAGGAAAGGCGATTGATCGAAAAGTTCATTCAAGACGCCCCTTTTTCCACGGTCACTCATGTCCTGGAGCGTTATGCTTCGATGGATCCGGTAAGGGTCCACGTCCTATTCAATGCGCGAACGCTCCAGTGGCTGAAATGCAAAGGGGACGGCGGGGCGTGTTTTGACTACTTTGTGGACCCCAGTCGCCCTCGACCACCAGAAAGTTTGAAATGGGCGGGGGGTGCTCGCTGCGTCGGAAGTTCGTGTTTTCACATCTTTCGGACGATTTACGTCCCTCGGTCGGCCTTTCGTTTGCCCTAGAAACTTGATACGTGTCCACCCTATGTCCCAGAAAACTGTCTACGTCGGCATGAGCGCGGATCTTCTGCATCCGGGCCACCTGAACATTCTTAAAGTGGCAAGCCAGCACGGCAAAGTGATGGTGGGACTGCTAACGGACCGGGCGATCGCCAGCTACAAGCGTTTGCCCTACATGACTTTTGAACAAAGACGCGCGGTCGTCGAAAGCATCAAGGGCGTGGATCAAGTCGTTCCTCAGGAAACTTTGGATTACACTCCAAATCTAAAGAAGTTCAAACCCGACTACGTGGTTCACGGCGATGACTGGAAAACGGGCGTCCAAAAGTCAACCCGCCAAGCGGTGATCGATTGCCTGAAAGCTTGGGGCGGAGAATTGATCGAAGTGCCCTATACCGAAGGAATTTCGTCGACCCAGTTGAACAAAGTCCTGAAAGAAATCGGAACAACCCCCAGCGTCCGAATGGGACGCTTGAAGCGGCTGCTTGAAAACAAACCCATTGTCCGAGTGATGGAAGCCCATAGCGGCCTGACGGGCTTGATCGTCGAACATGCCAAGGCGAAATCCGAAACGGCTGCAGCGACGGTACAGAAAGAATTCGACGCCATGTGGCTGAGCAGTCTGACCGATTCCACGGCGAAGGGTAAGCCAGACATCGAAGCGGTCGATTTGACGTCTAGGCTTCAGACGATCAACGACATTCTGGAAGTGACCACAAAGCCCATCATCTATGATGGTGACACCGGTGGAATCACCGAACACTTTGTCTTTACCGTGCGAACGCTGGAACGCCATGGGGTTTCTGCGGTCGTTATTGAAGACAAGGTCGGGTTAAAGAAAAATTCTCTTTTCGGAACGGATGTCGAACAGACCCAGGATTCGATTGAAAACTTTTGTTACAAGATTCAGTCGGGTAAGCGCGCCCAGATCACTTCTGAATTCATGATCGTCGCGCGAATCGAAAGCTTGATTCTGGAAAAGGGGATGGATGACGCCGTCAAAAGGGCAAAAGCCTATATTGATGCGGGCGCCGACGGAATCCTGATTCACAGCCGCAAGAAAACGCCTGACGAAATTCTCGAGTTCTGCCGGCAGTATTCAAAGTTTGAAAAGCGTCCACCGCTTTTTGCAGTGCCAACCAGTTACAATTCGATTTCAGAAGACGACCTGGCCAAGGCGGGCGTCAACGTCGCCATTTACGCCAACCAACTTCTTCGAAGCGCGTACCCGGCCATGATGGAAACGGCTCAGTCGATTTTGCAGCACGGGCGTTCGGCAGAAGCAGATGCACGTTTGATGTCGATTCAAGAAGTGCTGACCTTAATTCCGGGTGGGAACTAAGTGGAAATGAACTTTGTCTTCACGGCGCTAGCGCAGAATCAGGTCGAATTCTTCATCGGTGTTGGGCAAAAGCTCAAAGCGGCGGGGCATGGCGTCTTCTTGATTTCCTTTCATGAACGTAGCTTCCCTTTAGTTCAGAAGTCGGGTCTTACGGGTTTCAATGTCTTTCAGGCTGTTCGAGAACTTCGGCCTAAGGCGTTTTCTGAAATCTGCACCGAGTACGGGGTTTCAAATCCGATGGATTTGGTGATTCACGAAATGTTCGGGTTTGAAGTTTCCGACATTCAGGGTCTAGAAAACAAGTTTTCGTCCTACGTCGGCGCCTTGGAATCCATTTTCGATAAAATTTCGCAAGCGGTGAAAAGTAGCCCGTCCGGATCCGAAACGGTAGTGATTCAGGAAACCGGCGGATTTACTTCGTTACTTTCCACTTTCTTGGTTTCAAAGAAGCGCGGATTTTCTCATTATTTTGTAGAACCCAGTTTTTTTCGGGGCACGGTTTTCTTCACGAAGAATTCGGTTTTTGCGCCCAAAGTTTCGGGACTTAGTCCGAATCCCGTGTCAGAAGCGGTGAACTTGTATTTGGATCAAACGTTAAAGTCCCGCGCGATTGTGATTCCAGCCAAGGATTCTTGGCAGTACGCCGGGGTTTTTGGAAAACTTTTGAAGATTCGAAACGCAGTCCGTCTTTTTCAGAAGCTGGCGGACAAATACCTTTTTGACCTTCGCGAAGAATTTTCTTACATCGGCGCCTACTTCATGCGCCACGCACGAATGATCGTGAACCGCATTGCATTCGCAGCGTCTTATACCGGAATACCAAAAGAACCGTTCATCTATTATCCGCTTCACGTTCCCATGGATGTTGCGCTTACGGTGCGTTCACCGGATTACTTAGACCAGTACGCGACCTTGGATTTTCTACTTCGACATCTTCCGTCGGGCTACGTGCTTGCGATCAAGGAACACCCGGCATTGGTGGGCGCAATTGATCGGGCGCGAATGAAGGACCTTTTGAAGCGTTACAAAAGGCTTCGCTTCTTGAATCCGTCCAACAACAATTTTGATGTTCTGGGGCGCGCTGAATTGGTCGTGACCGTGAATTCCAAAGCGGGGGCAGAAGCCGTTTTGATGGGTAAGCCCGTGATTGTTCTTGGAGATGCATTTTATCGCGATTCGCCATGTGTGACTTTTGCACCTAGTTTGAAAGAGCTCAGCGCCCTTTTGCAAAAACGGGTTTGGAAAGTTTCACCCGAAAATGATCGCCGGAAGTACTTTCAGGCCGTCTGGGAAAACAGTCGGCCCGGAGAACTTTATTTGAACAATGATTCTAATTTCGGATCGTTTGCAGATTCGATTTTGGATGCCGTGGGCGTTACCCATGCAAAAAAGTAAGGCCGACCTTTGGCCGATGGTCTATGTGCTTGGTTTTGTCCTGATCCTTTTGGTGCTGGGGGTGGACGGATTACTGACGCTCAAGTTGGGTCACTATGATGCCAGGCTCAGTTACTTGGGCGCGGCGATCATTGGGCTTGCGTCCCTTTTGGATCCCCGGTTTGGAATCAAAAAGCTTTGGAAGTTTCTAGAACAAAAGCCGCTTCGTCTTTGGATGGGGATGGTTCTGCCAGCGCTGATCGCTACGGTCTTTGTATCTGCCAACCCAAAACGAAGTACCGCCTTTACGATTTGGTCGATCGGGACACTGGTCGGTGTTCCTTGGATCGCTTACGTGGGTTGGACCCGGATTCCGAAACTTTTTTCACACGCAGTAGCGGCGGTGGTTGGATTTTATGGAATCATTGCGGGGCTCGATTTCTTGAGCTGCGTTCGCGGTGGAACCTTCTTCATTGCTCGCGTGTATCAAAATGAAGGGGTTTGTCGTCCACACGGTTGGTACCAGGAACCCAATTATCTGGGCGGTTTTCTTCTTTTGGCTTTTGCCGTCTTTCGCACCTTGGACCAGGGTACAAAGAATCGAGTCGATCAGATTTTTTTTCGATGGGCCTGGATCCTGGCCGCTGTGGGTGCTCTTGCTACGACGTCGCGACTGACGCTAGTGGCATTGCCCTTGATCTTCATCGTCCAGCAAGCCGCGTCCCTTCGAATCAGTCGGAAGGTTTTGCTTCGAGCCGGGGTTTCCGTTCTGGGTTTCGCGCTTTTAGTGTCGGGGCTTGCGTTTACTTACAAGGATTCGTCCTTTGTTCGCATGACGACCTTGGGCTATCGATTTGAAGACGCTCGTGCAGGTTTTTTGGTTTTTATGAAAAGCCCGGTTTGGGGTGTTGGACCGGGTTCGGCGGGAGCCTACTTGGTGCAGAAAATGCCGGACGATCGATTTCTTAAGGGGGACAGAATTCGAAAGCCCGAAGATCTTGAATATTTGAAAAACGACCCCTTGAGCACCAACCTTTATACTGAACTTTTGTCCGAGTGGGGTTTGCTGGGATCCGTCTTGTTCTTTTTGGGACTAGGGTATTGGATTCATTGGGGTAATTCGTTTTCGTCCGCCGTTCCAACACTGACTTCATTGATCTTCATTTATGGGACCAGCCAGACGCTTCCGCGCTTTGACCTGATCTTTCTTTTGGCATTCTTCGGCATAGGGATTAGGAATAAGGCAACCCATGAACTTACTTAGGAAATACCGCCGCTTCATCGTATTTTTCTACGATTTAGGGATCATCGCGATCTCGTACTATCTTGCGTTTGCACTGCGTTTTGACTTTCGGATTCCCGCCGATCAAATGGCGAACTTGATCAAGGGACTTCCTTGGATTTTGGCCATTCAGTCGGCCGTTTTTGTCAGTCAAAGTCTTTATCGGGGGATGTGGTCATACGCCAGTCTTCGGGACCTTGCGCTGATTGTTCGATCTGCGGTGATCGCTTCCAGCCTAAGTGTCGTGTTCTTCACGCTTTATGACCGATTCACGGGTTGGCCTAGGTCGGTCTTTGTTTTGGATGGATTTCTATTGGTCATGCTTTTGGGAAGTGGCCGATTCATTTATCGGTTCTTTCGTGAAAATGGCTGGGCTTTGGGTCGAACCGGTCGCAAGACATTGATCATCGGAGCAGGTTTAACCGGGGACTTTGTCGCTCGCGAAATTCAGCACCGCAAAGAAATTTCGGCGGACGTGATCGGCTTCCTGGATGATGACGTGATGAAGAAAGGCAGTTCGCTTCACGGTGCCCAGGTTTTGGGAACCCTATCGGATATTCAAAAAGTCCTGAACAAGCGACCCATTGACGATGTCATCATCGCGATCCCCAGTCTTCCCGGCCAAAAGCTGAAACCGATTTTGGAAGCAGCCCAGGCAAAAAACGTCCAAGTTCGAATCGCGCCACCGATTCAAGACGTTTTAAATGGCAAAGTCAGCCTAAACCAAATGCGCGAAGTGCGTGTTGAAGACTTGCTACGTCGCGATGTTGTCGCGATTGACGAAAATTCAATCCGTTCGTTTTTTGCCGGTAAGCGTGTTCTGGTCACCGGCGCCGGCGGCAGTATTGGGTCTGAACTTTGCCGGCAGATCATTCGCTCGGGCCCCAGTCACGTCATTTTGTTTGAAAGGACGGAATACAATCTTTTCCGCTTCATGAACGAAATCCAACGTGAACGCATGGCGGTTCAGGGAACGCAAATCTGCCCGGTCATGGCCGACATTCTGGATACTCGACGCTTGGAACAAGTTTTTGCTGATTTTCGTCCGCAGATCGTCGTTCATGCGGCCGCGTACAAACATGTCCCGCTTCTGGAAGAAAATCCCTACGAGGCCATCCAGAACAATGTGCTGGGATCCTACTTGGTCGCAAAAGCGGCTTCGCGTTTCGGCGTAGAAACCTTCCTTTTGGTTTCAACCGATAAGGCAGTTCGTCCAACCAATGTTTTGGGCGCTTCCAAGCGGATGGCTGAACGGGTGGTCAACGAAGTGGGCAAGGCTTCTCAAACGATGAAGACCGTTTCGGTTCGCTTTGGAAACGTGCTGGATTCAGAAGGTTCCGTGCTTCCGAAGTTTCGTGAACAGATTGCCAATGGGGGTCCCGTCACCATCACTGACCCAGAAGTCACGCGTTATTTCATGACCATCCCCGAAGCTTCTTCTTTGGTCCTTCAAGCCTGCGTCTTGGGAAAGGGATCGGAAATCTTCCTTTTGGATATGGGTAAACCGGTGAAGATTTTGGAACTGGCCGAAGATTTGATTCGGCTTTCAGGATTGAAGCCCGGGCAGGATATCGAAATTCAGTTCACCGGATTGCGCCCAGGTGAAAAACTTTACGAAGAACTTTTGATCGATGAAAAGGGCCAGGAAAAGACCGCCCATCCGAAGATCTTTAAGGGATCGCGCGATCTGTCTGAAGCCTTGGATACTGACTGGGAAAAACGGGTCCTATCTTTTGCAGAAAGCGGCGAAATTCTGCCCTTATCGCAAATCAAGGAATGGATCTGCCAATGGGTCCCCGAATACGGGCCACCCGCTCATTCGGCTTCCGGTTCAGCTTCGGCTCAGACCATTGACGACGAAGAACGGGGATTTTTGCACTGATGACCATCCTTGGGATTCTGGGATTCCCCGCGGTCCTGTTTCTTGCATCGGTTGCGCTGACCGTCTTGTTGATTCGCGTTTCGGGACGAATCGGGCTGATCGACCGACCCAATCACCGAAGCATGCACGAAAAGCCAACACCGCGCGCAGGCGGAATCGCAATCGTCGTGACTTGGACCGTGGCGATTCTGATTGCGGTCCCGGCGCGTGGGGCACTTTTGTCTTTTTACTATCCACTTTTAGTTTCGGGCTTGATCATCGCAATCTTGGGCCTGCTGGATGACCGGTACGGGTTATCTGCGCGTTTACGTTTGATCGTTCAGATTGGAACAGCGGCCTTGGCCATCGGACTTCCAGTTGGGATCGGAATTTGGGTCGGCGAAGGAGGGTGGGGTGGCATTCGCGCTGATCCTGCATTTGGCCCCGGATTCTTTTTGAAAGCCATCGGGCTTCTGGCATTCGTAGCGATTTCCTTGGCGTGGATGACCAATCTTTACAATTTCATGGATGGGATCGACGGAATCGCAGCAACCCAAGCAGTGGTTTGTTGCTGGGTGTATGGAATCCTTTCTTATCAGGCAGGTCGGCCGGATCTGGCCGCGGTTTTTCTGATGCTTTCGTGCAGTGTCGCTGGATTTCTGGTTTTGAATTGGCGTCCTGCCAAGATTTTCATGGGTGATGTGGGCAGTGGTTTTTTGGGTTACGTTCTTGGGTTTTTGGGCTTTGTGTCCGTGCTGCCATCGAACCGGATTTCTTTGGCCGCCTATCTGGCACCGCTCATGCCCTTTATTCTGGATACCGGCATCACCCTGGGCCGAAGGTTTCTAGCGGGAAAAAAACTGACCGAAGCCCATCGCGAGCACTTTTATCAGCGACTGGTTCAAAAGGGATTGTCCCACCAAAGGGTCACACTTTTGTATGCAATGATGGGCGTAATTTTTAGCCTGCCCTTCCTACTTTGGAAGGGGTAAACTTCCCTTACTGTGAGCATTAAGAAGATCAGTTCCGGCCTTTTTTTGGTGAAGATGGTTCGCGCTCTGGGCTCGATCCTGCTTCTGGTCCTGATGGCGCGATTCTTCGGTTCGGACCTGACTCGTGACGCCTATGTTCTGGCGCTGGGATGGGGAACGGTCCTGGGCATGATTTTGTATGGGCCCGTCAACGAAGTCGTGCGGGCCGAATTCGTTCACCAAAAAAACCGATTCGGAGAAATCCAGGCCTTAGCGAGCTTTCGAAGCTTAGTGGGATCCATGATCGGAATGGGAATCTTGGGCGGGGCCGTTCTACTGGTCTTGGTTCACACGCGCGTCTTGAATCTGGTTCCCGGTTACGACGCTGCGGCATTTGATGTCTTTTCGCAGATGATTCTGATCACTTTGCCGCTTTTTTTGCTCAACCAGCTGACTTCCGCCTGGAGTTCGCTTCTGAACGCGTACGGCTTTTACTATTACCCCGATTTTTTCGGAACTCTTTCAACGGTTCTTCAAATCGCCTTGATGATTCTTTTTCGGGATCGTCTTGGGGTCCTTTCGCTGGTTTTGGCAGCCTACTTGGCCAACATCGCTTTCGTGTTGGCGCTGGGTTATCGACTTTTGAAATCAACGCCCTACCGCCGCGCGAAGTTTCATCTATTGAATCCTCAGGCCTGGGTCTATTTTCGCCTGGGATTTCCGTTTTATGCTTCCTACGTCATTGCTCAGGGAGCATCGGCCGTTGAAAGAATTCTTTTGACCCAAATTGGAATCGGCGCTGCTTCGAACCTGGATTATGCGCGGAAGTTTTCTGACTTTCCGACCGGTGTTTTCATGGCGGTGATTGCTTCCGTTTTGGTGCCGCGTTTCGCCGAACTTCATTCTGCGGGTAAGAAGGCGGACCTTCGAAAACAGTTCATGAAGTTTTTTGTCTATTCCTTTTCATTGATGACGGGCTTAGCACTTTTCTTGTTCTTCTTCGCAGCCCCCATTTTGAAGATTCTTTTTGGGCAGGGGCGTTTGTCGCCGCAAGATCAAGAAATCGTGGCTCGAACCGTTGCAATCGGAGCCATCGGTTTACCTGGAATCTTGCTTTACACACTTTCTGGGCAATCTTGGGTCGCCATGCGCAGACCGGGGATCTTTGCCTGGGCCGGTTCGATTTCGGCGACCCTGGGGGTAGCGATCGCCTGGATGACTTATCAAAGCATGGGAGCCCCCGCGTTTCTATTAGGTTGGTCGGCGGCGCACTGGATGGGAGGCGTGGTTCTTTTCGTTTTGCTTTTGAAGGAATTGAACAAAAGGTAGACCATGAAAGGCAGAATCGTCACCTATTTCAAGTACCCCCTGATGAACGTTCACCTTCACAAGGACGTGGGTCAGGTCTTAAAGGCGCTATCCCAAGCGACGGGCCTTGACGCGGCTTTAGTCGGGTTTTGGTCCGAATCGATTCAGGATTTCCAAGGAATCACAGTTCATTTCTTGAAACGGACTTTTCCGTTCAGCATTCGGGGTATTTCGTGGTCGTTCATAAAGTACGTTTTGCGATTTCGATCCGAAATCGCGTTGCTGCAGCTTTATTTCATGTCTGCAGATTCGCTTTTTTACGCCTGGCTTTTTAAGAAGGTGAACCCCCAGGGAAAAGTCTATTTGAAGCTAGATGCGGGGCCAGACCAGGTTTTGGCGATGCCGTTGAACGGATTTTTTTCCAGAATTTTTCTACGCTCGGTGGATTTGATTTCTGCGGAATCGCAAGAAACCCTTCAGGCCCTTTTTGAACGCGCACCGGGGTTATCCCAGAAGCTAGCCTATGTTCCCAATGGATTGGATCTGGAATCCCTGAAGGCTGCCCATCCCAAGTTTCTTCCCTTTGAACAAAAAGAAAATCGGATTCTGATATTGGCGCGGGTAGGGTTACCCGAAAAAAATCATGAATTTCTTTTGCGGCTGATTCCCAAGGTTGGTTTGAAAGACTGGAAATGGGTTTTTGTGGGCCCTGTGCAGCCGGGCTTTCAGGAAAAGATCGATTCGTTTTTTACGGAGAATCCTAGCCTGAAAGATCAGGTTCTTTTTGTGGGAGAAATCCGAGATCGCGCGAAACTTTACGCGGAAATGGACCGTGCGAAGATCGCCGTGTCCACATCCCGACGCGAATCCTTCCAGATTGCGCTTTTAGAAAGTTTGGTCTTTGGGCACCAGATCTTGGTTTCCGATCAGGTCGGTTCGGCCAAGTACGTTTGCCGAGACGGAAAGTCGGGAACCTGCTTGTCCATAGACGATGAAACCGCCTGGGTGCGGGCGATTCAAAAGATGACTGGCGACCAGGCGCTTCCTAGTCGATTTCGAGAAACTCAAGAATGGGCGCTTCAGAATCTTTCTTGGGAAAAAGCGCTCGAGCCGGTTTTGTCCAAGATTGCGGGTGAAAAATGAAGACTAGCGAACCTGCAAGCCTGGGAATCTTTGATCTGGTCGTTGCTTACCGTGTGTATCCGGGAATTTCAAAAAAGCCCGCCGTCTTTTCTAAAGACAAGCTGGCGATGACGGAACTGAGCATCCTTTCTTTTAAGAAGTCTTGCGGGGACCTCAAGCTTCGAATCATCGCCCTTTTGGATGGGTGCCCGCCCGAATACGAACGGGTTTTTCGGGACGTTTTCAAAAGCGACGCACTTGAGATCCGAAACCTTTCCAAGGTGGGAAATCAAGGTACTTTTGAAATTCAGGTGCGAGATTTGGCGAATGTTGCTTCTTCCGATTTTGTCTATTTTGCCGAAGACGATTATTTTTACCGCGAAGGGGCAATGCAAAAGATGGTCCGTTGGGCGCAGTCCCAGCCCGACGTCGAATACGTCACGCCGTACGATCACCCCGATCTTTACAGCTTAAGTCTTCATCGGAACCCAAGCTTTGTGCGCAGTTCGGGGAAGCATTCTGGGCCGGCCCTTGGATTCGTTTGGAAAACGGTTGCCACGACTTGCCTGACTTTTTTGGCGCGAACATCGGCCCTAAAAAGGGATCAAGAATCATTTCTGACCTACTGCAGGGGCAATCCCGATGCGGGGATGTGGCTAGTGATCACCCACGTAGGGGTCTTTCGTTTTCTTCGCATTTTGAAGTTTTTGTTCACGCAGTGGGATTTCTTTACGTTCTACGCGCGCGCGTGGCAGATGGGCTGGAAGCGATTTCTTTCGCGATCAGGCGCAAAACTTTGGTCGCCCGTACCTACCGTAGCGACGCATCTTGAATCCACGGGGCTTGCTCCCGGTGCAATGGGCGGGGATTGGCGAAAGGAAATCGCCGATTTTATTTCAAAGCACCCGCTTCAGTCGCCGGGAATTCTTTAATCGCTAAAAGCTGAAACGCGGTTTTTGGAAAAACCTGTGCAAAAGGTTGCGTCAGCCACGAAACCAACGTCCAGAATTTTTTAGGTTTGAATCGAATGTCTGCGTATTCACCCCGAAAGGGTTTTAGGCCATGAACGCCCAAGACCCGGTAGCCCATTTTTTTCAATTCCGACACGTCAAAGCCGCAGCGGTGAAGCTGAAACTGATTTTGGTCATAGACCCCTTGTTTCAAAAAGCCATGGGGCGTGAAAAGAACGACTTTCTTTTTCGCGATTTTTTCAAGTTTTTGAATCAACGCGATGGCTTCCGGTTTTTCAAAATGCTCGATGACGTCTAACGCGATGACGGCATCGAAAGACTTTTCCTGGAAGTAGTTTTCTAAGTTTCTAAAGTCGACCTGAACGTACTTTTGGTGAATGCCCTGAGCCTGGCTTTTTTCGATCGATGGCAAGAAGCCGTCTGCACCTACGGTCAGGGGAATTTTTTTTGAAAAAGACCGAATCGGGGAAGACGATCCGCAGCCCACGTCCAAGACCGAATCAAGGCCCGCAGCGACCAGTTCTTTTTCAAGCAGTCGGGGGTACTGGTTTCGAAACGCATTCATATCGGATACAGTACTTCTAGACGATGAAGGTCGCCATCCTGATCTTAAATTGGAACGGTAAGTCAGACACCTTGCGATGCTTGGAAAGTCTATCCACGTCCACCCACCCGGGGTTTCAGGTCTATGTCCTGGATAACGGTTCGAAGGTTTCGGAAATTGAAGAAATCGAAAAACATTGGCGTCAGTTGGGCGCGGTTCCACCTGGGCGCTTCACCCGGTCGCCGGTGAACCTAGGGTTTGCAGGCGGGATGAATGCGCTGGCCCAGCAGGCGCTTTCAGACCCTCAGTTTAAACCCGACTTGATCCTACTTTTGAACAACGACACTTTGCCGGATTCGCGGTTTTTAGAACCCTTGATTCAGGCCGCTACCCGATTTCCGTCTTATGGCGTATTTGGGTCGGTCGTCGTCACACCTGATCGTCCGGGTGAAGAAACCCATGAACCGATTTCAACGGGGTGGTTGAATCTTTGGACCGGTTCAACGCCCTTTACCCATGAAGTTTCGGACCAGGATCTAGCGCCTTGCGAATTTGTTCACGGTTGCAGTTTCTGCGTTCGCGCCGATCTTTGGAAAAGCCTAGGGGGTCTAGATGAAGACTATTTTGCCTATTACGAAGAATCTGACTTTTGCCGGCGGGCTTATGTTGCCGGTTCAGGCATCGCTGTTGTCCGGGCATCCCAGATTCTTCACGAAGGAAGTGTTTCTGTGAATCGGTTCAGCGGCCTTCAGGAATTCTTTATGATGAGAAACCGAATTCTTTTTATCCGAAAAAATTCGGCTTGGTTTCAAAAGCTGATCGCATTTCCCTATTCGGTATTTGTATACGGTCTAAAGCGTTCGGCACGAGCCATTTTGTATCGGCAGTTTTCGGCTTTAAAAGGGGTTCTTTTGGGTCTTTGGTTTGGGTTCCTGGGTCGCAAGGTGGATGGGGTTTTGGTTTCCGGACTTTTTTCAAAAAGGCGGGCTGCGTGAATCTTCTTTGGATTTGCCCGGAAGAAAAGGGTGGAATTCGAACCTATTCAGACGGCCTTTGGCCTTACATTCAAAAAGAAGCCGTTTCGCGTGGGCATCATGCGGTTGCTTTGAACGAAACCCCGACCGTTCAGGCGGTTTCGGCAGCTCGGCCGGATTGGATCCACATTCAGCACGAATTTGGCCTTTTTGGATCCAAGATTCCCTGGTTTTACCGATTTCCAAAAACCATTCAGACGATTCGCCAAGCGGCGCCCCAGGCACGAATCTGCGTGACGGCACATTCTGTTCTTTCGCCTGACTACCGTTATCCTGTATTTGGGCGCGGCTGGCTGCAACGCATCCTTCGAAAGCTTGTGAATCTTTTTTTGATTCCTTCGTGGGTCAAACTTTGGACAAAAGGAACTTGGGGGATCGTGGACGGGGCGCTGGTGCATTCCGAATCCCAGATTCAAATCTTGGATCGGTCCGGTTGCTTAAGAACGGCCGTCATCCCTCACTATTGTTACGAACCCAGGAAGGTTTTTGGGACAAAGAAAGTTCCGGGAGAATCCCCGATTTTGTTGTTGTTTGGTTATTTTACTCCGGAAAAAGGGCAAGAACTTCTGCTTCAAGCGCTAGAAAGAATCATCACCCCTGTGCACGTCGTTTTTGCAGGTGGGGTCAGGCGCAAAGAAGATCAGGCGTATTTCGACCGTTGCCAAGCTTTGATGGAAAAGCTTCGTGCGCGCCATCGCATCACGGTGACGGGATTTGTGCCGGAAGCAGAAATTGACGACTGGTTTGCCAAGGCGTCCTTGGTGATTGCCCCATTTTTGGAAACTTCGGGATCAGGATCAATCACGCAGGCTTTTTCCAGGGGCGCTGCCGTGGTTGCATCCGACCTTCCACTGAATCTGGATCTATTGAATCGCCAAAAAGGGCTTTTTGCGCCTTTCAAAACCGGCGATGCCGAAAGTCTAGAAACCGTGATCCGAAGGCTGCTTTCGGATCCAAATGAAATCCAGTCCCTGTCTTTGGCGGCTTTGGCCTATGCCGCGCAAACGACGCCCGCGGAAACCGCTAAGCGCCACTTTGATTTTTACCAGCGGATCTTAAGCTGAAGAAGTTCGCGAAGGCTGGGTAAGTTCTGATCCTTTTTTGAAAGGATCGGGTTTTTGATCGGCCACTGAATTCCCAAGTCCGGGTCGTCATAGCGGACCCCGATGTCGGAATCGGGCATAAAGGGTTGGTCAATTTTATACAGGACATCGGCGGGTTCATCGCCGATCACGCAAAAGCCGTGCGCAAAGCCCGGCGGAATCCAAAACAAGTGTTTTTCGTCCAGTTCGACGGCCACGTGACGCCCGTGAGTTTTTGAATCGGTACGAAGATCAACGGCAACATCAAAGATTCGTCCACGGATGACGCCAACCAGTTTTCCTTGCGAAAAAGGTGGCTTTTGCAAATGAAGGCCGCGAACGACCTTAGGTAAAGAACGCGACTGATTGTCTTGAATAAACTTGGAAGGAAGACCCAAGCGTTCAAAGGTCTTTTCCTGAAAGCGTTCGGTAAAGGTTCCGCGTTCATCAGGAAAGGTTTTCAGTTCAATCAGTTTGGGGCCTTCGATATCAAAGGTCTGGATTTTCACGGATGCATTCCTCAAGCCCTTTTTTCCAATCGGGCATTTCTATTCCAAAGGTTGCTTTCAGCTTCCCGCAATCCAAGCGACTATTCAATGGGCGCTTGGCGGGGGTGGGATACTGGCTGGATGGGATCGCTTCTAGATCGACCTGCAACTGGGTTTGACGAAAGATTTCGGCTGCAAATTCAAACCAGCTGCACGCACCTGCGTGACAAAGATGGAAGATTTCGGGGGCGCTACCGCGGAATTCTTCAAGCGCACGAAGCGAAGCAGCTGCCACATCCTTTGCAAAACTGGGGGCGCCGATCTGATCGTTGACGACGCGGATCTTTTGACCAGGCTTGGCCTGCGCATGACGGCCAAGTTTGGTCATGGTCCGAAGAAAGTTCCTTCCGTGGCCGTCAAAGATCCAGGATGTTCGCAAAATCAAAGCGCGCGCCCCGGTAGCCAAAATCGCCTTTTCACCTGCAAGCTTCGTTTCCCCGTAAAAGTTTAAGGGCCCAGTCGGATCGGTTTCCACCCAAGGCTTCGTTCCCGTTCCAGAAAAAACATAGTCAGTCGAATAGTGAACCAGGGGCACATTGTGCTGATGGGCAAGCTTGGCCAAAGTTCCAGGAAGTTCTGCGTTCAAGACTTGTGCGATATTGCGCTCTTTTTCAGCTAAATCAACTTGGGTGTAGGCCGCCGCATTCACAATGGCTTGAATGGGTTTTGACGAATGGGCCAGAAGGTAAGTCCGAAGCGAATCTAGATCCGTTAGATCCAGCTGCGCGCGCGTGGGGGCAAGCACCGAAATTCCGCGTGCTTTCAAAAGTTGGATCCAGCGCGTTCCGATCTGGCCGGCTGCGCCCAATACCCAGACGGCGCCGCCCTTGGGATCTAAGTGGCCCATGGATTTAGATTTTTCCGGTCTTCCAGCACCCGAAGCAGGTAAGCGCCGTACGCACTTTTGGCGTGCGCGTCGATCTGCTTTTTCAATCCCGCTTCGTCAATGAACCCTTTGTTAAAAGCGATTTCCTCAAGGCAGGCTACTTTCAAGCCTTGGCGCTGTTCCAGGGTTTGGACAAACTGGGAAGCGGTCAAAAGGGAATCATAAGTTCCGCTATCCAGCCAAGCGACACCCCGGCCGATCATTTCAACCGATAGTGATCCTTCGTTCAGATACGCACGATTCAGATCCGTGATTTCTAGTTCGCCACGTGCGGAAGGCTTCAAGGCGCGAGCCTTTTGAACGACGGAACCGTCATAGAAGTAAAGCCCAACGACTGCCCACTTGGATTTAGGAACTTTCGGCTTTTCTTCGATGCTGATGGCTTTACCGGAAGCGTCGAATTCAACGACGCCGTAACGTTCGGGATCATTCACATGGTAGGCAAATACGCGGCCGCCTGACTTCTGAGTCGCCGCTTTTTCAAGCTTCTTGGTCAGGTCGGATCCGTAAAAAATATTGTCACCCAAGATTAAGCAAACGGGATCCTTGCCAATAAAATCGGCCCCAATTAAAAATGCCTGCGCGATTCCTTCGGGCTTGGCTTGCTCGGCATATTGCAAACGAATTCCAAGCCCCGACCCGTCCCCCAAAAGATCGCGAATCATGGGAAGGTCCCTAGGCGTGCTGATGATCAAGATTTCCTTAATCCCTGCCAGCATCAAAGTGGAAAGCGGGTAATAGATGGTCGGCTTGTCGTAAACGGGCAGCAGTTGCTTACTGATGCATTTGGTCAGTGGATACAACCGTGTTCCGCTTCCGCCGGCTAAGATAATCCCTTTCATCCGACTTTTCCTTTCTGAGCTTTGCTTTTCAAAACCGCTTCACGCCAGGCGCCGTGATTCAGGTACCAAAGAACAGTGTCTTCCAGGCCCGATTCAAACTGAAAATTTCTACGAAACCCCAGTTCCTTCATGGCGCGGCTGTCATCAATCGCGTAGCGGCGGTCATGACCTGGCCGATCGGTGACAAACTGAATGGAATCAGAATGTTTTTTTCCGTTCTTCTTGGGTGCGTGCCGATCCAGAATTTCACAAATGGCGCGCACCACTTTCAAGTTGTCGCGTTCGGCGTCGCCGCCAAAGCAGTAAGTTTCGCCGGGCTTTCCTTTTTCAAGGGCAAGTAGAATCCCTTGGCAATGGTCTTTCACGTGAATCCAATCGCGAACGTTTGCGCCGTCGCCGTAAACGGGCAAGGGGCGATCGGTCAATGCGCAATGGATCATGTGTGGAATCAGCTTTTCAGGAAACTGCCTAGGCCCATAGTTGTTAGAACAATTGGTCGTGATTGTCGGTAGTCCATAGGTGTGAAACCACGCGCGAGTCAAAAGATCACCCGATGCTTTAGACGCCGAATAGGGCGAATTCGGCGCCATCGGCGTGGTTTCGCTAAACTTTCCGGTGGGACCCAAGGAACCGTAGACTTCATCGGTCGATACTTGCAAATAGCGAAATTTTTTCTGCGCCGATTCATCCAGGCTTTTCCAATAATCCAGGCTTGAGCGAAGCAAATTGAAGACACCTAAAATATTGGTTTCGATGAAGGCAGATGGCCCAGTGATCGACCGATCAACGTGGCTTTCTGCTGCAAGATTCAAGACTGCATCAAATTTTCCGTCCTGGATGATTTGGGCGACCCGAGCGGCGTCGCGAAGATCGGCTTCAATCAGGTTCCATCTTCCGGGGGACTGAGGGATGGATTCCAGGTTTTCCACGTGTCCGGCATAGGTCAGGGCATCCAGCACCGTGACGTCCCAGCCTTGAGCCACGGTCATTTCCACTAAAGAACTTCCGATAAAGCCTGCGCCGCCGGTCAAAAGGATCTTCATTTTTTCACCCGGTAGATTCCAATAGCCGAAGATCCGTAAAGAAACCCTGGCAAAAGGCGGGATTCAAGAACCAAGATCCGCGCAATCACAGAATGCAACCATCGAACCGCGGGGCTTGGCGCGCGAATCAGGACATCGCGTTTTTTCTGCACCTTCAGCAAGATTCTAGCCGCTAGGTACAGAATCCGAAAAAGGTAGCCCGAAGATTTTTCGACAAAACCGGCAGCTTCGGCATTTTGCTTCAATAGGGCCAAGTCGTATCGGCGAAAGTGTCCGTAGTGTTCGTCATGGTTGGACCAGATTTCACTTCGTGCCGGAACCATCAGAATCAGGTTTAGAAGGTCCGGAAATGCGTGGCGAACCTTTTCCAAAAAACCGGGTGCGTCTTGAATATGTTCAATCACATCCAAAAGCAGAACCGTTTGAATTCCAGCACGGCGGTCGGCAGGTAATTCGAAAACATCCTGACTTGAAACGGCGAAAGCCGCGACTTCGGGAAGAATCGGCGCGGGGGCCAGTTCCGATCCCGTGCAATCCAGGCCATGGTCACGAAGGTATTGAATATTGAAACCGCGGCCGCAGCCGATTTCAAAAATCCTTCCGGGGCCGCCCGGAATTTCTCCAAGGACTTGGACCAAAATCTGATTTCGGGCCTGCTGCCAGTAATGAAACTGAATTCCGTCGGGATATCCTTCGGCGTAGTTTTCAATTGAATACAGGTTTGAACCGCTCATGATTTCTTCCATCAGCTACGCCTTAAGATGTAACGAGGACGCCCGCGAACTTCTGAAAAAATTCGCCCGACGTAAACCCCGATCACTCCGACCAAAACCAAAGTGATAGATTGGCCCGCCAGGTATCCCAAAAGCAAAGATGTCCAACCGGGAATCGCGCGACCGTCAAAGTATGCAAAAGCGGCCCAAGCACCGATTCCTAAAACGAAGATCAAGCCCAAGAATCCCACATAAAGCGCCATGCGAAGCGGTAGCGAACTAAAGCTAACTAACGCCAAAAGCGCAAACTTCAGCATCTTCTTAAAAGGGTACTTGGTTTCGCCGTACTTTCGACCTTCCCGAACATAGGGAAAGGCTTCTTGGCGAAATCCAACCCAAGCAACCAGCCCGCGAAGAAAAGGGTCCTGTTCTTGGCACCGTAAAAGTGCATCGCGAACTTCCTGGGTCATCACGCGGAAGTCGCCCGTGTCTTTGGGAATGGACCCGCCGGCCAATGAATTCAAAAGTCGGTAGAAAGCCCAGGCGGTGAATTTCTTGAACCAAGATTCTTTTTCGCGGGAAATTCTTTTTCCGTACACGACGTCAAAGCCCGCGCCGATTCGCGCCAGCATCTGCGGGATTAATTCGGGCGGGTCTTGCAGGTCCGCATCGATGATCGAAATCAAATCGCCTTTGCAGGCTTCCAGTCCGGCAAGAACCGCTGCCGAGTGTCCAAAGTTCTTCGAAAATTCCAGAACACGAACTTCCGTGTGGGGTAGCTTTTCAGACTTCAGCTTCGACAAGACTTTCGCGCTGGAATCGCGCGAACAATCATTCACATAGATGATTTCGATCGGACGAAACGAAGCCAGTTCCGCCGATTCAGTCAGTCGCGTCAATCGTTGGTGCGTGTGGGGAAGGGTTTCTTCCTCGTTGAACACCGGAATCACAATCGATAGACTCATGGCATGTACGGTAGGCGACCCGATTGAAGAAGCCAAGGAAGACTTTTCAAGCAGTTACGGGGGCTTTACTCGGGTTTGTTGCGCTGCATTTAGTTCGTCAGTACCTTTGCCCGCCCGTTGGTTTGGATAATCCGCACGGTTCGTGGATCTTTTTGGGATCATTTGTGACCGCGCTGGGTTGGGTCGCTTCGGGCTGGGGTTTTAAGGCCGTTTTCAAAAGGCTGGGTTCAGTTGACGATTTCGCCGAAAGCTTGGCCTGGGTTTTCGCAATCCTTTTTGGATTTGGATTCTTACGAACGCACTTGGGAGGGATCGGTTCCCCCTTTTTCTGGATGGACCAGATTTTCTGGTGCGTGGGTCTTGGGCTTTTGGGTTGGAACTGGGACGAAATTCCCAAGTCGAAATCTTTGAAAAAGCCCGCTGTCTTTTGGGCGCTTGGAATTTTGGGACTGGGATTTGGGCTTCGCGCCTTGGGTGCCTTGGTCCTCAGTCCGCACGGGGATCCCCTTTACTATCACCTTTTGGCGCCCCTTCGTTCCTTTCGGGCCGGCCAGTTCGGCGCCACTTCGTATTATCCCTATGATCTTCAGGCTGGGCCTTTGGAATACGTTTTTGGATTGGCGATGCAGGTTCTTTTGTCCAGCGACCCCAACACAGGCCTGATTGAATCGCACTTGGCGTCCCAAGTTCTTCACGTTTTTTTGGGTTACTTGCCCGTGATGGCGCTTCTTTTCGGGTTTGCGCGCCAGTTTTTTCCAAAGTCAGAAATCGCGGCGGCGCTAGCGGCATTTGTCGGGACTTCTGCGCCGGAAGTGATCGCATTTTCTAGTTTGGCCAAGAATGATTGGACGGCGATTTTCCTGTCGCTTCTTTCTTGGACTCTTCTTCGGAAAGGTTTTGCCAAGCGCGCCTTCTTTTTTGCGGGCCTGGCTTTTTCGGTGAAACTGACATCGCTTTTTTTCATTTTTCCGTTTTTTGCCTACGAACTTTTTGTGCTGGGAAAAAAGAAGGCCATCCGAACGGTCTGGCCCGCAGTCTGTTTTGCTGTGTTGGCTTGGGCGCCCGTCGCGATTCGAAACGCTTGGCTTTCAGGAAACCCATTTTTCCCGGCTTTGCTTTCAATTTTTCCAAGCACCTGGGCGTCGCCCACGCTTTTGGAAGTGCAATCGGGGTACGAAAGCCTGCGTTTAAGCGTTCTGCAACCGCAGTTTTGGTCGGGATTTGCCAATTGGGTTCGACCAGCACTTCATTTTTTTCCAGCCTTCTTGGGCTACCTGTTCTTTGCCACTTACTTTACCCGAGGCGGTTTAAAGAAAAGCGACCGCGAACTTCTGATCTGGGCTTTGATCTGCTTAGGAATGCTTTTTTTGATTCGACTGAAATCGCAGGGGATTCAGCTTCGGCTAGCGGGTGCAATTTTAGTGACTTTGGCTTTCATCAGCGGAATTGGATTAGTGAAGTTCATTTCCCAGTTAAACCTTCGAGGCAAGAACGATTGGGTTGCGGGTCTTTTGGTCATCGCCATCAGCAGTCCGCCTTTGTATTTGGTCAGCCAGTGGCTTCGCGGCAAACACAGTGACGTGAACGCGAAGGTACTGGACATGGCATACGGGCGAACCAAACGATGGCTACGGCAAGATTTCAAAGGGCTTAAAGGCGGACGCTACCGCTTGGGAATGGTCGGAGAGTCCGGAAACTACTACCTTTCCATGATGGCGCCCGTTCACCTTTTGGATAGCCCAGAACTGTCTGAAGCCCTTCAGGTCTTAGGAAAGTCGCGTGACCCGCAGGAAGTCTGTAAGGGTCTACGAAGTCGAGACATCAGGCAGGTTTTCTTGAACCTGCCGATTGAAGTCATTCAGCAATCGGAAGTTTTTAGGCCGCTTCTAGACCCAAAGATCGTCAGCGTCGTTTTCAATGAAGAAAGCTCGCCGGTCGTCGAACTAGATCCACGTTGTGGGGATTAGTTTTCAAGCATCTTTAGCGCTGCTTTGACGAACTTCTTTCGGTTCGCAAGCGTCGCCGATTGATAGGCAGCGATCAGGCTGCGAAGCTGAGCATCCGAAGCCGTAGCTGCAAAGGCCTGAGCGGCATCGCTTGCGCCTAAAAGAACAGATGGAGCCGCCAGGCGCTTTCCTGACTTTTTTCCGGTCTTTCCAGCTAGCGCAAAACTTTTGAAATCCGAGCGAACGGCAAGATTCGCGGCTTGGACTTCTTCAACAGTCAGGCCCAAAAACTGAGCCAATCCCGAAACCTTGTCCCAGGGAAGCGGCGCACGTCCGTGCTCGATGTTTGAAATGAATTGAACCGAGCAATCGCAAGCTTGAGCGACGTCAAGCAGTCCGAGCTGCTTTTCAAGTCTGGATTTACGGATCAGGTCCCCGAGCGGACCAAACGAACGACTGTCGCGACTGCGACCTTTTGGACGACCACGTTTCATAATGTGAAACTCGAGATAGTCGTGTGGTTCCCTTTGTTCAAGCGGATTTCGGGTCGAGCAAAACAATTCTCAGAATTTGAAATTTATGCGATGAAATCAGCTGATGGCCAAAGATGATTCCTATCACGTGCTGGATCCAGCTCACACGGATCCTGCGCGAATCAAAAAAGAACGAGATCAAGCGCGCAAGTTGAAGAAAACTCAATGGTGGCTGGATCTTCTGAATCGAGGCATTTGTCACCACTGCCAAAACAAGTTTAAGGCTTCCGAATTGACGATGGATCATCTGATTCCGTTGGCTCGTGGGGGCAAATCGAACCGGGGCAACATTGTTCCTTCCTGCCGTCCGTGCAATCAAGCAAAACACCTGGAATCCCCTGTGGACGCGGCTTTCCGGCAGTTAGAAGCAGAAAAATCCGGTTCCCAAAACGAAGATTAGTCCGTCTGGTTTGCAGCCAACTGGAACGGGTGTTAGTCTCGGATCTTAAAAGGAAATTCTGTTTGGGAACCGCAAAGTCAGCAGACACTGAATACTTTTACGCGCTTACCCCTGACCGGGTGATGGACCAGGTCGAGTCCGTCATGCGTTCGGATGCGGATTGGCGGGCAACGGGTCGTTGCTTTGCCTTAAACAGCTTTGAGAACCGCGTTTATGAAGTGGAATTGGAAGACCACGACGGAAATCGCCAGACTTTAGTTGCCAAGTTCTATCGTCCCGGGCGTTGGAATCGCGAACAGATCGACGAAGAACATCAGTTTTTGAAGGATTTGGTTGCCACGGATCTGCCGGCAATTGCCGCACTGGGACCTGTGACGGATGTGGACGGAATCGCGTGCGCTGTTTTCCCAAAGGTTGGGGGAAGAGCACCCGAAGAACTGAATGACGATCAATTGATTCAAGTCGGAAGGCTTTTGGCGCGAATTCACGGCGTGGGAAAAACGCGTCAGGCCAAGCACCGGATTCGTTTAGATCCCAAGACCTATGGCACTGACGACCTGAAGTATCTTTTGGAAAGTGGTCGGATCCCAGCTGAACTTCGTTCGCGGTACGAAGACCTTTGTCGGGAAATGATTTCGACTTTTGAACCTTGGTTTTCAGTCGCAGGCTACCAGCGAATTCACGGCGATTGTCATCTTCAGAATCTTCTGGCGCAGGCACAAGTGACCCAAGCAGCAGCGTCGCCGGCGACTCGGCACCTGAACGCCTTGAAGTCGCCCTTTGTTTTTTTGGACTTTGACGACATGGTTCAAGGTCCGGTCGTTCAAGACCTTTGGTTGCTTTTGCCGGGGCGAGGCCGAAGAAGGCAGTTTTCCGACGAATTCGCCGGCAATTTGCCTGAAGGAACCGAAGCCGATCTATTGGCCATCAGCCCCGAAATGGAAAGCCTTTTGGAAGGTTACCAGGAATTCGCCGACTTTCCGCGATCCCAGCTTCGCTTGATCGAACCGCTTCGCGTGCTTCGGATGATTCATTATTCGGCGTGGCTTTCCAGACGCTGGGAAGATCCTGCATTCCCTCGCGCATTTCCACAGTTTGAAAGCCCTCGCTACTGGCAAGACGAACTTCAGGCGCTCGAACTGGAACACCAGCTGATTTCATGGCTGAAGGTTCGAGACGGGGGGATGGCGTCGTGATCCCGGTGCGGTTTCTTATTTCATTGGTTTTTGCGACTTCTAGCTATGCCGCCGACTTAAGCTGCGAACCCGAGACCCCGTTTCTTTTGGACCAAATTGGAAACGAACAGTTCAACGCCACCGCCCCGGTCATGGATTTTTGCCGGCGTTGGAATCCCGAATATGGGCTTCGAAAGTATTTCTGTTGTCCGAATCGAAAGCTGACGAAGAAAGAAAAGAAGTGTCCGCCTAGGCGGGCCAAGACCATCTTTTGCGACGAAATGTCGGACGAACAAAGACGCTACATCGCGGACGTGGAATCTGGAAAAATCGATGTCCTGAAAGTGATTTCAACCAAGCGCGCGGATCAGGCGCATTGTTCAGTGAATGATGGCTTTCTGGCATCGGGTCGGCGTTTAGTTCCAACTGACCGAAATCGAATTCGCATTCGCAATCCGCACCGCTGCGTGGACTTTGGAACGGATTCCATGGTGGGAATGCTGGAATACGTGGGCCGAAAGGTTCACGAAAAGCTGGGAAACGACCCCGCATTTGCGAAGACCCATCTTTTGGTGGGGGACATGGCCGCACCGCGTGGCGGATGCCTTTCGGGGCGCCGGGGCAAGCGTGGGCATCTTTCGCACACCAATGGTTTGGATGTTGATCTAGGTTACCTGATTGCAAGACCCAAGCGTGCATCCCCCCCGAACTTCGAAAGAACCTTCGACGCTCCGTTAAACTGGTGGCTTTTGAAGCAGGTTTTCAGCAACCCCTATGCTTGCGTCCGGGCGGTTTTCTTGGATCGCAAGTGGATTGCGAAGCTTGCCCAAGCAGCAAAGGGCGATTCGGACTGGCTGATCTTTCGAAAATACATCAAGCACCAGCGCAACCACCGAAATCATTTTCACATTCGCGTCGGTCCCCAGCCAGGAGAACCCGGATGTCTGAATCTGCCGGATCCGTCGGACCTATTGGGTGAAGAAGAAGAACCCGGTCCTGATGAACAGCAGTGACGACTTGGGGCAAAATGGTGCGACGCGTTGAATAGGTAAACGTGGTAAGTTCCCACGGATGAGCTCCCCGAAACGCACCGTCCGTTCCCATACTTGCGGAGAAATCCGAAAAACAAATCTTGGTGAAACCGTCACACTTTGTGGCTGGGTTTCGAAGCGCCGTGACCACGGTGGCTTGGTCTTTGCCGATCTTCGCGATCGTTATGGCATGACTCAGATCGTTTTTGACCCTGCGCTGGCAGGCGGCGCGGATGCTCACCAGACGGCAGGTCGGATTCGCAGCGAATTTGTGCTTTGGGTGAAGGGCAAAGTTCGGGCCCGTCCGGCTGGGATGACCAACCCCAATATGACCACCGGAGAAATCGAAGTCGCTTGTACGGAAATTGAGATTCTTTCGGAAGCCAAGACGCCTCCGTTTCCGATCGAAGACGAAATCGATGTCGCTGAAACCACGCGCCTAAAATACCGCTACCTGGATCTTCGTCGTCCATCGCTTCAGAAGAATCTTTTGATCCGCCACCGGATGCTTTCAATCGTGCGCAACCACCTGGACCAAGCTCAGTTTGTCGAAGTCGAAACGCCGATTCTTTACAAGTCGACTCCAGAAGGTGCGCGTGACTTCATCGTTCCTTCGCGTCTGAACTTAGGAACTTTCTACGCGCTTCCCCAGTCGCCTCAGACTTTGAAGCAGCTTTTAATGATCAGCGGGATGGATCGCTATTATCAGATCGCGCGATGTTTCCGCGATGAAGACCTTCGCGCCGACCGCCAGCCTGAATTTTCTCAGATCGATATTGAAACATCGTTTTTGGACGAAGAAGCGCTTTTCCCGATCATGGAATCCATGGTCGCGAAACTTTGGAAAGAAATTCTGGGCGTCGAAGTGAAAACGCCGTTTCCAAGAATGCCATTTCACGAAGCCATGTCCCGCTTCGGATCCGACAAGCCCGACGTGCGCTTTGGCCTTGAACTTCAGGATCTGACTTCGGTTTTTGAAAAAAGTGCGTTTCAGGTTTTTTCGGGTGCCTTGAAACCCAATGCTCGCGGAATCCGCGGATCGATTCGGGCGATCAAGATCGAAGGCCAGGCCGAAAAGTTTTCAAGAAAAGATCTGGACGATTTGACGGCAGTGGCCGCTTCGTACGGATCCAAAGGTCTGCTTTGGATCAAGGTTCAAGCCGGCGGAGAACTTCAGTCTCCGGCCGCCAAATTCTTTTCAGACGAAGAAAAGGCGCAACTGGCTTCGAAGCTTTCGCTAAAGCCAGGTGATCTGATCCTGATCGTCGCCGACGCCAAGAACAAAGTCGTATTTGATTCCCTGGGCGCGATTCGCCTGAACTTGGGAAATCGCTTGGGCTTGGTTCCGCCACTGGGGCAGGGGGCACCCGCCTTCCTTTGGGTGGTGAACTTCCCATTGATGGAATTTGACGACAAAGAAGGTCGCTATTTTGCGACTCACCATCCTTTCACATCTCCGCGTCCGGAATTTTTTGAAGATTTCGTCGCGGGTCGGAACTTGGACCGAATCGAAGCCGCCGCATACGATATGGTCCTAAACGGCGTTGAAGTCGGCGGGGGATCCTTGCGAATCTATCGCCCCGACGTGCAAGCCGCGATGTTCAAGCTATTGGGACTTTCGATGGAAGAAGCGCGCGAAAAGTTCGGCTTCTTCATGGAAGCTTTGTCTTTCGGAACGCCTCCGCACGGCGGGATTGCCTTTGGTGTGGATCGCTTGGCAGCACTTCTTTGTGGCGTTGGCCCGATTCGAGACGTCATGGCTTTTCCAAAAACGCAAAAGGGCCATTGCTTGATGTCAGAAACGCCATCGAACGTGACACCGGAACAGCTGACTGAACTTGGAATTGCGGTCAGTATTCCCAAGCACAAAGCAGAAGAAGCCAAGTAATTTAGGGCACCATGGCAGATTTTTCCTTCCGCACACGCGAAACGAATCTGAAGCGGTTCCGTGAAGAAACCTTTGATCTTCTGGTCATTGGCGGAGGAATCACGGGCGCGGCTGTCGCGCGCGATGCCGCTTCACGTGGGCTTCGCGTGGCGCTGGTTGAAAAAAGCGATTTTGCCCAGGGGACATCGTCGCGCTCGACCAAACTGATTCATGGTGGTTTGCGATATCTGGAAAACTTCGAATTCAAACTGGTCTTTGAAGCACTTTCCGAACGATCGCATTTGATGAAGACGATGCCGCATTTGGTTCGTCCGCTTCCTTTTTACTTTCCGGTTTTTGAAGGTGATCGAAATTCAAAAACCAAGGTCGGTCTGGGGATGTGGTTTTATGATCTTCTGGCCCTTTTTCGAACGCCTGGATTTCATAAGAATCTTTCACGCGAAGGATTTTTGAAGGATGTGCCATTTTTGAAGGCCGACGGGTTGGTCGGGGGATATCGCTACTTTGATGCGTCCATGTGGGATGATGTCATGGTGGTTGAAGTCTTGCGATCTGCGCAAGTTTTAGGTGCTGCGATTGCCAATTACACAGAAGCCATTGCGCCGATTTGGAAAGGCGATCAAGTTGTCGGCTACCGGGTTCGGGATCGTGAACTTCGGATGGGACAAGCCAAACAGAAACCTGAATTTGATTTGAAAGCCAAAAGGACCGTCATTTGTGGCGGCCCATGGACGGATCAGCTGGGTTTGAAAATGGATCCCAATTGGCGCGCATGGATCAAGCCGTCTAAGGGTGTGCATCTGGTCTTTGATTGGAAAAAAATTCCAATCCCAGGCGCGCTGGTCATGTCCCATCCCAGCGATGGTCGGATTTCATTTGTGATTCCTAGACCTGATTTGGGTGCTGGCGTGGTGATTGTGGGAACAACCGATGGTCCGACACCGACCAACCCTGAAGACGCCAAAGTGGATGAAGGCGATATCGAATACCTTCTGAAGTTGGTGCAGTCTTACTTTCCGTCGCTTGCAATCACCCGCGACGATATCCTAAGCACCTATGTCGGCGTCCGTCCCTTGATGGACCCAGACTACGGAAAGAAAGCAGGCGCGGGCGGAAAGTCCCTTCAGAAGGTTTCGCGCGAACACCACATCGAAAAGATCCCCGGCGGAATCGTGGTCGTTGCCGGCGGCAAGTACACGACCCATCGAACGATGGCTCAGGAAATTGTGGATGAAGTGCTGTCATCCTGGCGCCAAGACGCGAGGGCCGGAAAATGTGATCCATTGCCGAGAATCGAATCGCCCCACACGCGATCACCGGTTAATCCCAAAGCGATTTCGCGTGAACGAACAGCGTCTGAAGTTTGGGCTAAGGAAAAAGCGATCCAGATCCCTGAAGCCATCTGGGATCGGTACGGAGCCGAAGCCATTGATCTTCATGAAATCGCTCACCGAAACATTTCAAAATCAGCCGAAGCCAAAGACGGTCGCGACCCGGATGGATTCCCTTGGCTAGATGCCCAGCTTCGCTTTGCCGTCCGCAATGGAATGGTGATGCACTTAGATGACTTCTTTCGGCGTCGAACCCCACTTTACCTTTCTAGGAAGGACCATGGATACCCTTGGGCCAAGCGTTTGGTTCGTGTCTTCATGGACGAAATGGAGCCCGGAACGGTCGATGCCGAGGCTGAACTGGCGCGGCTGAATCTACATTCCTAACCGTATAAAATCATTAGTGAAAGTCGGTAGCTGAATCCCACGGCGCAACGTGCTAAGTCAGTGCCATGTCAATCCAGATTGGGCGAAGTCAGGTTCTGTTCATCGGCGCAGTAGCGGTCTTGTTAGGGACGGCGGCTTGTGGGGGCGGCAAAGATCAAGGTTTAGGTTCTTCAGGCGGAATCACTCAGAATTACGATGAATTTGTTGTTCCTTCGCGCGACGGATTAAAGCCTGCGTTTAACGAAGCGGAAATCGGCCAGCACACGCAGAATCTGGTCGATTCGGTTGCTTCAGCACTAGAAACTGCAAAAAAATCACTGCCAACTGGCCAACAGCTTTCACCACAAGATCGCGCAAATTTGATAGCGACCACGGCACGCAAGCAACCCGAAGTCATTTCGGCTACGGTCAGCCCCGAAGGCACGGTGGGGATTTTGTTCAGCGATGGGACCCCCTTTTTCTATTTGAATGAACGCCCCAATCCGATCGCGGTTGAACCGGATTTTCCACCGGAACAGACCATTCCTAACCCGCAGGGATCGCCACTACCTGACCCGGATCAATCGGATATCCCGATGCCGTTTCCGTCTGGATTTCCTTCTGACTTTCCAACGAACTTTCCTTCGGGATTTCCTTCAGGTTTTCCGTCCGGGTTTCCTTCGGTTATTCCAACGCTTCCTACTTTGCTTTGGCCTGATGTTCGTCCAAACGAAGCGGTAAAGGCGGCAGGTTCCCAGTACTTGCTTTCAGACAAACCTAAAGCTTTGGAAGTCGACGTCGAAGGAATGGGCAACGTCAACACCCAGCTTCTGGCCGGAATGCTTTCAAAGAAGGGCTACAATCCCCAGATTTCGTCGGGAACTTCCAGTGACCTACGCCGGCTGGTCAATGGGCTCAATTTCTTTTGGATGTCTTCGCATTCGTCGGCGGCCATCTTGGAAAAAGACGGGAAAAAATTTCAATTTGCCATGATTCAAATTGGCGACCCGGGAAACACGGCTGTCGGTGTTTGTGCCACTGGAATCAGCGGAAATACTTGTAGAGCCATCCAGGCACAGAACCGGTCAGACGAACAGAAGTACTATTTGGTTCGGGCCGCCGTCGACAATGCGGGCAGGGTCACCAAGTGGTTTATGACCCGAGGTTTTGTTCTGCAGTACTGGAACTTTGTTCCTGAAAGCTTGGTGCTGATGGACATTTGCAGTACCGGTTCAAATGACCCAGAAATGATCGGGCTTCGTTCGAACCTGCACGCCAAGAACGCGCATTCGATCTTGGGTTGGGACCAGACCGTAGCCGTGATCGGCGCCTTGCGCGTCATTCGAATTTTTGTCGATCGCGTCTTGGGAATCAACGATGTGAACAAAGTGATGCCGAATCCGAACCGTCCTTTTTCGGCAACCGAAGTTCTTCAGTACATGAAAGAACAAGGCTATCAGACGGCGTCCATCGGACAGGCGGCAAGCATCGACCTTTTCCAAAAAACTTCTGAACAAGTGATCTTGGTTCCGTCGATCAAACAGATCGAAGTCGACGAACACAAAGACAAGATTTTGGTCAAAGGTGAATTTGGAAAGAAACAAAAAGAACTGAAGATCGCTAACCAATCCCTGAACATCACCAGCTGGTCGACGCGAAGGATTGAAGCGGATTTACCCAAGTCAGGTGCAGGAAGTTACGGCTTAACCCAGGTTGTGGCGGATGGACGCGAAAGCAATGAAGTCCCGCTGACTCAGTGGATTGGGTCAGTGAAGACCAAAATGCAAGTCGATATGTATGGTGCTCCAGGACCGTGGACCGAGTCCGGTTGTTCAAGGGTCAAGTTTCGTGGGGATATTCACAAGTTTCGCGATTTGCCCGGTCGCGAACTTTTCAAGGGCCGCGAAGGGTTGAAGGTTGCATTTTTTCCTGAAGCATCCAAAGGCGACCACCAGTGCAATTATAAAGTGGGTGGTGAAGCCAAGGCCCACGACTGTCGATTTGTGTATGTAGACAAGTCGGGAAGCTTGCCCTGGTCTCCGAATCTTCCCGAAGACATTGGATTGGATCCTTACACTTCGGATTATTTCCTATTCGTGGGCAATATCGACATTGAAACCAAGAAACTGACTTACCTGCCGGATGGAAACTACAAGTTCAAGTTCCAGACCTATTGCAAGAATTCAAGTGGCGCCGAAGTTTTGATGAGCGATGTGGACATGTTTGACCTGTTTAACGCAAACGGAACGATGACCAATTGGTCCCAGCTTCATCCGCACATCGCGGACGACCAGTGGAACTTTCCAAAAATTCAGAAATCGATTCCGGATCTTCAGGGAATGCCGAATCGAAGGCAGATCGAGCACGAATTCAACGCAACCGAGATTCCGAACGAAAAGACCCCGGGCTAACTGGCACTAGGATCAGAAGAACTGAACTCGGATTCCTTCTTTTTGCATGAATTCGCGGATATTCTTGGAATCCAACGGTTCTAAGCGCCAAAGCAGATCATAAAGAAGGCGCAAAGTTTTTTCGCCTTCTGGGGTGTTCACTTTGCCGGTGATTTTCTTCACATCCGAAGTCACTGCAATCAGGTTTTCCACCAGCTTGGAAAGATCGGTCTTAAAGATTTTGCTTTTATCGACCCAGTCCAAGGTCTTGTTCAGGTTTCCAGAAAGCTTGTAAAGAAGTTCGATCGACTTGGTGATGTCGCCTTTGTTTTCGTCGACGATTTCTTTGATTTTTCCAGCTAGGTCGAAACTTTGAGAAATCAGCTGGTCAATGCGCGGCGGATCGACGCCGGCCAAGGTGTCACCAGATTTGACCATGGGGGACTTGCGGGTTCCCGGGGTTACTTCGATGTATCGTTCACCGATGATTCCAGCCAGGTTGATGTAAAAGCGCGAATCTTTGCGAACACCCTGTGCCGCTTCTTTCGAAATCGAAAGCTTTAAGCGAAGCGGGGTCAGGACTTTTTCATTTTCGTCTTCAGGGATCGCTTTACCCAGTCTTGAATCGGCGCTGCCGGGTTCTTTTTTTGAAATCCCGTCTTCGGCCTGGTCCATTTCAGCCGGGACGAAGAAGTCGATTTTGGAAACTTTGCCCACTTTGATTCCGGCAACACGCACCGGGGATCCGACTTCGATGCCTCCGGCAAAATGATAGGTGACATAGAAATCAACGGTCTTGTGAAAAGGATTCTGAATCCCGATCACCCAGGCAAAAACCACGGCCAAGACCAGGGTCGTAACGACCAGCGCTCCGACTTTTGCTTCGTTCGTCAGTTTCATTTCCTTCAGATTCTACTGGTTAGTGCGTCACAGAAGAAGCGAGAAAACATAGGTCCAGATGAAATCAACCAAGATCACGGCCACGGTTGCGGTGACCACAGCGTTGGTCGTCGTTGAACCCACGCCCTTGGCGCCACCCTGACAACGAAACGCATAGCCGCAGGCAATCATCGGGATCAAGATTCCAAAGGAAATGCCCTTGCAAAGGGCGCAAGCCAGATCGCCGACCCCCACAAAAGGTCGCAGCGCGTTAATGAATTCAAAGGTTCCAAAGTTGAATTTTGCGACCGCAACAAAGATCGCAAAGATCAAAGTAAATCCGATCGCAATCAGGGTCAGCGCGGTGATGGAAATGATTGCGGCAATCAAGCGGGGAAACACTAAGTATCCCACCGGATCGATTCCCAAAAGCTTCAAGGCATCGATTTGCTCGGTGACTTTCATGGTGCCGATTTCAGCGGTGGTCGACGCGCCCACTTTTGCGACCAAGATCATCGCAGGAACTGCGATCCCCAGTTCGCGAACGATGAACTGACCGCTGACCCCGGGGATCATCGATATGGACGAAAGTGCTTCGTTCATGTGCCACGCTAGTTCGTTGGTGACGACCATGCCTGCAAAGGCCGTTGAAATCAGAACCACCGGAAGGCTTCCGATTCCCATCTGAACGACGGAATGAAAGATTTCATCCCAGCGCCAAGGTCTTTTGAAAAACCACCCCAGCGTCGCTTTGAAAAGCAGCGCAATGTCTTGGATCGTGTCGACTTGTTCTTGAAACGCTTGGCCGACTTGATGAAGGTTGGATTGAAGGTTTTTTGCGGGCGCAGTTTTCATCCGGCGTTTCCTTTCGAAAGCGCGGAAAGAACATCTAAGAACTGTCCGGTCAGGAAGTTGGCAATCACGATATAAAGATTGGTCAGAATCGCGGCCTGGGTTACGGCGCGCCCCACGCCGCGCGCGCCGCCGCTAGCTGTGTAGCCTTTGTAACAGGCGACGCCGGCGACGATGATTCCGTAAACCGCAGACTTGAACATCCCAGCCGCCAGCGTTCCGAAACTGACAAAGCGGGGGATGCTGCCCAGAAACTGTTCGGGGTAAATTCCATAAGTCACGCTGGCGACCATCATGGACCCCAAGATGGAAATCATCAGGCTCATCATCAAAAGAATCAAACTGGATGCCACGATCCCGATGAAACGGGGCAAAATCAGATACTGAATCGGATTGGTTCCCAGGCATTCGATGGCGTCGATTTGTTCGGTGACCCGCATGGTTCCTAATTCAGCAGCTGTGAAAGCTCCAACCTTACCCGCCAAAAGAAACGAAATGATCAAGGGTCCAACTTCGCGAACCACTGCGGACGTGTTCAAGCCGCCTAGAAAAGTCTGGGCGTCGTACTTGGCCAGGATTAGGCTGAATTGCAAAACCAGAATGGCGCCCACAAAGACCCCGGCGAATGCAACGGTCGTAAAGCTGCGGGTCGTGACATCGACGATCTGATCCAAAATCGGCTTCACATTTTTTTCAGTTCGAAAACCCGTTTGAAAGACGTCCTTGACGAAAAGAGCAAGCCCACCCACGTCATTTAAGATGGCGGATACAACTTTCATCGCGAACCCCCGGGTTTAGACTGATTGGCCAAGGTTTCTTCCAAGAATTCTTGAATCAAAGTTTCCTTCGACGCGATCGCTTCCTTGGGCGTGCCCAAGAAAAGAATTTTTGCTTGATCCAGTACCAGAATTCGATCGGCAATCGAAAGCGCGCAGCCCATGTCGTGGGAAACGACCACGGAAGTCACTTTCAGCTTTCTAGAAAGTTCTTGAATTTGATCGTTCACGGCTGTTGTCGTGATGGGATCCAGTCCCGTGGTGGGTTCATCGAATAAAAGAAATTTAGGTTCCGGGGCCAGGGTTCTGGCCATGGATACCCGTTTCTGCATTCCGTAAGAAATTTCCGGCGGACTTAAGTCCAGGATTTCATCTTTCAGGTGTACCAGGCTGATCTTTTCACGAACCACCTGACGGATTTCTGCTTCGCTCAAGGGGCGCGGCCTTCCGCGATTGAACTGCGGGGTCCTTAGGCCAAAGGAAACGTTATCGTAGACCGAAAGCGAATCCAAAAGCGCGGGGTGCTGAAAAACCATCCCGCAGCTTCGGCGCATTTCGGAAAGCCCGTCGGCGTCTAGGTCGGCGACGTTTTTTCCGTCGACAAAAACCCGACCCGAATCGGGCTTCATGACGCCAACAATATGTTTAAGTGTGACGGACTTTCCCATCCCGCTTTTCCCTAGGATGAAAAGGATTTCGCCTTCGGCGACTTCAAAGGAAACGTCCTTCAGAATCGTCTTTCGTGCTTCGGGTGGACCAAAGGACTTGGAAACTTTTTCGAAGCGAATGCTCACTCGGGGCCTCCGCTTTCAACCGTCGCTTCGGTCAGAGGGCCCTGCTTCAAACCTAAAATGAACTGCCGGATTTCCGGGATTTCGGTTTTTTGGGTCTGTTCAGGCGATAATCCACCCAAAAGCCTTCCTTGGGACAATAGAAAAATTCGGTCACCCAGTTGATAGGCGCGGTGAACGTCATTGGTGACCGTCACGCTGGTCAGTTTCTTTTTCGCTTTCAAGGAACGAATTAGATCCGCAATTTTCTTTGAAGTAATGGGATCCAGACCCGCCGTGGGTTCATCAAAGATCAGGATTTCGGGGTCGACGATCAATGCTCGAGCAATTCCCAGGCGCTTTTGCATCCCGCCTGATATTTCGTCGGGGTAAAGATTTTCAGAACCCGACAGCCCAACGGCGCTAAGCATTTCTTTTGAAAGGGCTTCCGCTTTTTCGCCGCGAATGCCCAATCGTTCACGTAATGGAAATGTCAGATTTTCACGAACGGTCAGTGAATCAAAAAGGGCATTCTTTTGAAAAAGCATCCCCAGATGATGGGCGGGGACCTGAATCTGTCCTTCGTCGCAGGGAAGAAGTCCTGCGATCATTTTCAAAAGCACGCTTTTGCCCTGGCCTGAAGGTCCGATGATGACCACCGATTCGCCGTCGGCAACTGAAAGATTCAGCGACCGAAAGATCCATCGGTCGAACTTTTTTCCTACCCCGCTGAGGGTGATACCCATGGCAATAGGATATCTTGAATCAGGATTTTTCGGTTAACTGGGCTTAAAGATTCCTGCCGGGCCTTCGAAATTCGAATCACAGACGAAATCCAGAACTGACGCAGGCGGTCGTCTTTGCTTGCGTAGATCTTGTCCACGCAAATGGATTCCAATTGATTCAATAGGAATTGAAACTGCGTCGGGTCGGCGGCCGCCCAATCGGTCAGCGCGGAATATTCCGCCTGCGGATTTTCCACAAATCGAAGTATTCCCTGACGCGTTTCCCAGAATTCGGGAAGCGATAGTGAAAGCGCCAGACCTAAGCTGCCGTGCGACTGTGCCACGACGGGGGACACTTTTTCGATGGCGACATCTTTTTCCAAAAGAATTTTCTTCAGTACTTCGTCCGGTAGCGGGCGCATTCGCAAAATCTGGCAACGTGAAACCAGGGTCGGAAGAACAAGACTGGGGTCAGATGCGGTCAAAACGAAGATCCATCCGGGTGGGGGTTCTTCCAGCATCTTTAAAAGGCTATTTGCGGCTTGTGGCGTCAGACGTTCGGCTTCACGAATCAAGACTACCCGGTAACGTCCGCTAAACGCGCCCATTCCTAATGAATCTTTGACCTGCCGCAGGGCTTCGATTTTGATTTGTGACGATTCACCGGTTCCCGAATCGGCTTCGGAAGCGATTTCAACCAAATCCAAATACGATTGCGAAAGCGCGCGTTTGCAAGAAGCGCATTCTTGGCAGCCCCGAAGCCCGCCCGTGGTTCCAGAATTGAAAACGGAATTTTCGCACATCCACCACTGAGCCAGATGGTGTGCAAAGGTTCTTTTGCCAATGCCCCTGGGTCCTGTCATCAAAAGTGAATGGGAAACTTCTTTTCGATTCAGCCAGTGATTCAGCGTGTGAATCAGGCCCGTTTCGTGGAAGTCGATCAGATCTGCGTCCGCTGGAAGGACGGTTTCGACTTCCTTTACCTTTTTTGCTTTTGGACTTTTTGCAGCCATTGAAAAATTTCCTGGGCCATGACTTCTGGACTCGCTTTTTTGGCCTTCATGACCAGGAAGCGTTTCTTTTCTTTTTTGATCAGCTTTAAGAATCCTTGCCTGACCTTTTTCTGAAAAGCTACCCCTTCGGCTTCAAATCGATTGGGATCCACGGCGGATTTCAGCCCTGCGGCAGGATCGATATCCAAAAACACGGTTAAATCAGGTTTCAACCCGTCTGTGGCTAGGCGATTCGCCAGGTCGATTTCTTTGACAGGAATTCCACGCGCTGTGCCTTGGTACGCATGGGTTGAATCCGTGTAACGGTCACAAAGGACCCACTGGCCCTGCGCCAGGGCCGGGCGGATTTTTTCAGCCAAGTGTTCGGCGCGAGAAGCTTCGTACAAAAGAAGTTCGGTCTTGGGGTCCATTTTTTCGTGAAGAATGATTTGTCGGATCTTTTCAGCTACCGCGCTTCCGCCAGGCTCGCGCGTCACCACGACCGGAATCCCGTGCGAACGAAGCAGGACGGCCAGCTGCTGAATCAAGGTCGACTTGCCGGAACCTTCCGTTCCCTCAAAGGTGATGAAGCGCGGTTTTTTTGAAAACTTCAATTGTCTTTCCTATTGGGGTCCTGACGAACGCCGTCCAGATTCAGATCGGGTGCCGGCGCGGCCTGATTATCGTGATCGGCATTTGCAGGCTGAGCACCGTCATTCGACGGTTTGTCCGAATCGCTTGCGGAATTGACCGGCGCTTCGTGCATCGGCTGCATGAGTTCGCGTTCGCGTTGTTCTTTTTCTCGAATTTCGCGTTCGCGTTCAATTTCGCGTTCACGCTGTTCTCGTTCTCGGTACTCGCGTTCACGATGATCGTACTGCGATCCCGAATGGGCCGGCGCCGCATTCGACGTGGGGTGCGCAGGCTGCATGGCCCCGCGATGAGCAGGCGCATTTCCCGGATCGACGCGAAGATTGCGAAAACGATCCCCCCCGGCGGGTGGGTTATTCACGACATCACGTTTTGGGGCCACGGCTGCTGGCGGCGTTTCGGTCGTGGTTTCGGGTTTGGTTGGGGTTGAACTGCTTCCCATCAGTTTGACCACGATGATCAAAAGAAATACGCCGCCCGCGATCGCAAGTCCCATGTTCAAAACGGGCTTGGGGATGGCTTGAACCGTTTTCCAAAGCGACGCCGCATTTTCTTCTTCTTCCGTAACCGCTAGCGGCGGGGGTACCGCGGTGGCCGAAGCCCCGCGCTTGTACTTGAGCGCTTGGATGATTTCAAAAAGGCGAATCGCGGGGTCTTCGTCAGTCGATGGAATTGAAGTTCCCAAACTAGGTTCTGAATTGGATTGGGTCAATTCACCAGGGCGACTGGGCAAGGAAAGTGGGCTTAAGCTCGTAGGTGCCGGCTTGGGTGCGGATGTGGGTTGGGGCTCGGGCGTTGCGACAACTGGGGTCGGCGCGGGCGGTGAAATCATCGGCTCGGGCGCCGTCGTTGCAGATGTGGGGGGTGACGGTGCCGGCGCAGGTGCTGGTGCAAAAACGGGTTCCGAAACGGTGGGGTTGGGTTGCGCTTGAACCGATGTTGCGGCAGCACTCGAAGCGGGTGCCACACTGGGCTCAGGGCTTCCGTAAGCAGCCTTGTATCCTGCGACCAAGTCCGAAGCTGAAATCCATTCACCGGCAAGCCATTCGGCGGTCACACGGTCGGTGTTTTTTATTTTTCCGGTTTGAACCCACTCGACGATTTTTTCGGCGGAATAGGGACCTTCAGTCGCGCCGGAATTGGCGGAATTTTCGATAAACCATTCCACGGGACTTCGTGAGCTCATGCGCCAATTTTACCTATAAAATCGAAGGCTCACAAAGGGCAAAAACGTTTGGTCGTAGATGACGATCTCAAAAGACTTCGGGTCAGGGCTTGTGGGGTCCAAGATTTCAGAAGCCGAAACCTGAATTTGAAAATGAAGTCTTCCGTCCGGGTCTGAAGTTTTGGACAAAGACGTCTGCATTTTGCCGGTGGAAAGATCGGACCCTCCGGCAAAAGACTTCCAAAGGTAGGTGTCGCCAATCAGTTCATAGGCCTTGGGCGAAAACGGAAGAAAAAGTTCCAAGTTCAAGCTTTGGTCAACCGCTAGTGGCACGATTCCCAGCCAGATCGCGGCTTGGAAAACCATCGTCGATTGTTGGTAATCCAAAGTGGCTTTCTGGTTTTCGATCAGCTTTCCCGCCGCGTCCTGAAGCTTCCAGTTCAGTTGGCCTTCGCCGAAGGTAAAAAGCCTTTGGGGGTAACCGCCTTCAAATTCGCCTTCGTCGTCGCGTTGGGGCGCTGCTTGACTGGCCACTGGGGTGCCATGAACCCCGCGACCACACCCGCTTTCAAGCAGCCCAAAAGCCAAGAAAGTCAGAGCGATTCCTGACCAGGGCAGGTGAAACCGGCCCGAGATCCCTGACCAGGGCAGGTGAAACCGGCCCGAGATCCCTGACCAAGGCAGGTGAAACCGGCCCGAGACCCCTGACCAGGGCAGGTGAAACCGGCCCGAGACCCCTGACCAGGGCAGGTGAAACCGGCCCGAGATCCTAAAGACCGGCGGTAAGCGCATCCGCGACCTCGGTTCCCAACATCTGCCTTGCGATGATCAAACGCATGATTTCGTTGGTTCCAGCGCCGATTTCGATCAGCTTGGCGTCGCGCATCATTCTTTCGACCGGGAATTCGCGGGTGTAACCGTATCCGCCCAAAATTTGAATCGCATCCAGCGCGACTTGTGTCGCCATTTGGGCAGCCTGAAGTTTTGCCTGAGCGGCCAGCATGGATCGTTCCTTGCCGGCTGCCAGTCCTAGGTCCCAAAGTTTAGCTGCGTTGTAAGTCAGCGCACGCGACCCTTCGTACCAGGCCGATGCTTCGGCCAGGCGTTCTTGAATCTGCTGAAACGCGCCGATCGGAGTGTTGAATTGCTTTCTTTCTTTTGCGTATCGGGTCGCGGCTTCGATTGCTCCGCGAGCAATCCCCAACGAAATACCTGCAATCGTGATCCTTTCTAGATCCAGGTTTTTCATCATCATTCGAAGGCTTGAATTTTCTTCACCCACGCGTTGATCCGTGCCGACTTTGACTTTTTCAAAAACCAATTCGCCGGTAGGGGATGCGCGCATTCCCATTTTTGAAAACTTTTTACCTGTTGAAAACCCAGGCATTCCGCGTTCGATGATGAAGGTAGAAACATCGCGACGGCCTTCGCCGGTTTTTGCATAAACATAGAAGACGTCGCCGTTTGGGCCGTTGGTAATCCACGTCTTGGTTCCGTCGATCACGTAACCTGCGCCGGATTTCACAGCGCGCGTTTTCATACCAAGCGCATCAGATCCGGCTTCGGGTTCCGACATTCCCATTCCGCCCAAGTGCGCGCCGCTGATTAGCTTGGGAAGGTATTTTCTTTTTTGTTCGGGGGATGCGTTGGATCCCAATTGGTTCACACAAAGAATCGAATGAGCCAGATACGATAGGGTGGTTGACGCGTCGACTGCGCCCATTTCTTCCATGGCGATGGTCGCTGAAACGGCGCCCAAGCCCGCCCCGCCGTCGTCTTCGGAAACCGTGATTCCCAAAAGCCCCAATTCGCCCATCTTGTGAAAGGCCTGACGATTGAAACCTTCTTCGTGGTCTAAGGCCTCGATCTTTGGGGCAAGTTCGGCATTTGCGAACTGGCGGACGGTGTCTTGAAGCATTTTTTCTTCATCAGAAAAGAACCACATAGGGAATCCTTATGATTTTGGGGCGTTCGATGGGCGGCAAAATTCTGGCGCTGACTTCGAACTTTGAACCGGTTTTTGAACAGTTTTTAAACCGGCATTTTACATTCGTTTGGGTTCTGTCATACTTCATACGATGCTGTCGGGCGATCAAAATAACTCCGTGTTTCCCTTCTCGATTCAGGTCTTGGTGAATTACTGGGAAATTCGGCAAGCCATCCTTTCCGAGCGAATTAACTCGCTGTGTCGTAACGGGGTTTCACACCTTTGTTCCTTCCTGCCTTGGCAGGCGGTTGAATCCGATATTTCCCATTCGTTGACCCGCTTTTTGCAGGCGTGCGCGCAGAAGAAATTGAACGTTACTTTGATTTTAAGCCCAGAAGTCGGCGTCCATTACGCCAATTCGGGGTTCCCAAAAGATCTTTTCAATAAGGTCGATTTGCTGGCTCGGTCGCAGAAATCCGAAACGATGCAATCGCCGCTTCCGCCCAACGTTTTTTCGCTTCCGTCGCTTTTGCATCCTGAATTTCAAAAGCGCTACCACAACTACCTGACGCGAATGGATTCGTACTTTGCGGATGTGGATCGTTTGCATCCCGGTGTTTTGGATCGCGTCCGTGTCGTCTTGACCGGAAGTCTTTGGAAGTACTACCGGCTTCCTAAGCTTTCTGCGCTTCATTCTTTTGAAGGTTCGTCGGGGGATTATTCGCCCGCCGCGATTTCGACTTTTCGACAGAAACTGGATGCGCACTATTCACAGCGTGAATTCGGCGAAGCAGGCGTGGCGTCGAATCAACGGTGGAAAACCCGCGCGATGGAAGAAACGAATCGTCGCTGGTTTTTCCAGTCGGCTGAAGATCAGTTTCGGTTTCGATCAGCGCAGTTTCTGAAGAAACGTTCTGTATCGTTGAAAGTTTCGCAGGTCGAACTTTACACGCCTGAAGCGGATCCGGCGTTTGCGTATTCAAATTTCCTTCAATTGGTCAGCGGAGCATCCGGTGATTTTCAGCGGCTTTCCAGTTTCTTAGACGAAGCAGCGATGCGTGGGTCTTCAGTTGCTTCCGGAAGCCAGGGCGCAGTAGCACCGAACTTTGTTCATTGGACCGGTCTTGGCGGCTTTCGAACCCTTTCAGATTCCGAAAAACAGTTTCTGATTTTGAAGTCGCTTCTTTTGATGGGCTCGCAAAAAGGTGGGGTCATCATCGACGAAGAAGAATGGTTTGGACTTTCCCATTCTTTTCGAAATCGGGTGGAAATTCTGGCGGCCGCCGTTTCGGCGGGAGAATTCGAACTTCAGAACCGCGCTTTCTATTTAGTCCCGCATCTTTGGTCCAATCCAGATCCGCTTTGGAATCAGGTCTACACGCGCGTGGGTCATCAGGCGCGCTTGGTGGCTTCGATTGATCGCGTTTTGGCCGACCCGGACGCGCGCCTGCTTTTTGTGGATCCGTCTTATGGATTCACCCAGACCCAGATTGCACAGCTTTTGGAATGGGCGCGGTCAGGGCGAATGCTGGTCATTCCCAAGTCGCGTTTGTATTCAGATGCGGCAGAAAACCTGGTCAAGGATGCGATTGAAGAATCAGCGGGCCGTAATTCGATGGAAATCGACCTAGGAGTCCCTTTTCATCTTCATCAAGTCGGCCCTGGCAAAGGCCGTTTGGTCGTTTACGATGGATCCAAGTCCAAGGAAGATTCTTCGCACTTCATTTCGTCGATCTTGTCGGTGGCGGGTGTGCAAAACATCTGCGCACTTTCGGATATTCGATTGCGCACGATTCCGCTATCGCGACCCGGAAGTGCCGCAGCCGTGTTTGTGATGAATTCGACTTCGCGCCCTGTGGGTGCGGATCTTTTCTTTTCAGCGCCGGTTTCAGTTTCGGATCTGGCTTTAGAAATGCGCCAGGGAAAACGTGCTGTGGGTGGAAACCCGATCCAACAGGGGCTTGCCGCCTTGGCAGAAGACATCGCGCATCGAAATCCGATTCGCGTGAATACGGAAGCTTCACCTAAGCGCGGACAAAGGTTTTCTTTGGATGTGCCATCTTGCGGAATCATGCCGATTTCGGTCGATGGTCTGGATTTGAAATCCTTCGAAGAATCGGCACAGGAAAGTTTGGCAGCAGCCCTTGTCAGCCAGGGCGAAAAACCGGGCGACGTGGCATCTCGGTCAGCTCATTCTGAACTACCTGGTTTCAGTGATTCAGTTAGTTTCGGTAGCGTTGCAGATGGATCTGCAACTGAAGAAAAGATTAAGGAAGATCATGGTCGACCTGAGTTGTGATTGGAAACTTTTCCAGAATTTCTTTCAGCCAAAATCCGGCACGGGCGTACCCGTTCACGCCGAACGCGGAACTTCAAAGCCTATTTATGTCGTTTTTGACGGGACCGAACAGGTCGTATTGACCGCTTTCACCGAAGGTGAAGACCTGTCGGAATGGATGGGCCGACCGATTCAAGAACTTCGTTCGCACTGGCTTGCGCGCGATATTGTGGCTTTTGATCGCAACGAAGTCGACGAAATGATTCAGTCGGCGACTTCATCGACGCGCTTTTACGATCAGATTGAAGAAATGCGATCCAGAAGTCGATCGGTCCTTCGCGCTGGCGATTCTCGCGCGGCTTTTGTCCTGGGGAATGCCCGGGTGAATCGCAAACATTTTCTGCTTCGTTCGATCGAAGGCTGGTGGTCGCGCGTGTTACCGGACCAGTTTGGCCTTTTGCTTCGTTTGACGGGCCACCATGCAGGCGAATCGCAGGACTTTTTCCTGGTCGTTCGTCGCGGAAAGTTTGATTGCTTTCACGAACCCGATCTTTCAGGGATGAGCTTGGAACGCCGTCGCGATTGCGCGCAGGTCGCCAAGTTTTTAGAAGACCGATATTTGGTCAAAGTGCAGACTGTTTCGGTCCCTTCCAGCGAATGGAAGGAATGGGCACGCGATGCAGATCCTTGGGAAAGGGTGCTTCAGTCCGTGAAGTCTAAGCGCACCCGCTTGTATCCGGACGTCATGGGTGTTCGTAGCTTGATTCGCCTAAAGGCGATTTTGCCCGTTTAATCCCAGGCTACTTTTGGTCCAAAAAATCCAAAACGTCTTCCATCAGACCTTCACGAATGGCTTGCCTTTCATTGTGGATTTCGTGTCTTGCGCCGTCGTACGTGTGAACCAAAAAGTGGGGAGCGATTTCTTTTAGGACTTCTCGCGTTCTAGGTGAATCCACGTAGCTATCGTCTGATCCCAAGAAGACCAAGCCGCGGACTTTTGGGTCCATCTTCTTTCTGGAAACCAGTTGGGCTGTGCCCAGAAGGTTAGCTGCGAACGAAGGAACCAGAACGGGGCTTTTGGGTGAAATCGGGTCAAAGTGCGGATCTGGATTTCCAGGGCCATAGGTGTCGGATGTTAAACTTTCCAATGTGATTTCATTCGGGGGCCAGCTTCCCAGGCCTTCACCCACGATCGCGTTAGGTACCAGGCCTGGAGCAATCAAGACCATTCGGTCGGCTAAACCGTGCAGTCCAAGCGCGTAGGCGGCTAGACCGCCTGTGGACCATCCAATCACCGTGCGGGTAGGAACCTGATCCAATTTCGTCGCGAACTTTTCCCACACCTTTTGGCTTAGGGTTCTAATGTTTTTGATTCGCGTATTGTTCATCGATCCAGTCGATCGACCCTGTCCCATGTAGTCAAACGCGATGACTCGGTATCCGCGCTGGGTTAGCTTCTTGAAGAACGAATGGTGATTCATCATCGAATCCGCCAGTCCTTCTAAATAAATAATGTTTCCCTGGAAGGGGACTTTCGGATTTTCTTCCATGTACCCTGCGCGAATCTTGACTTCGTCTTGAAGCATCAAGGGTACGGGGATCAGCGGAGCGAGCACCGGTGAAGGCACCGGAATGAATTGCCGAAATTCGATGGTCATCGGCATCTTTTCGCAGGTCCATGGACTTGGACAATCTGGGGTGCCCGCGTTTCGTGCAGCAGCGGTTTGAATTGAAGCGATGGCCAAGGTCAGGGAAATGAACGCTGAAGTCATGCGCCTAAAAAAGCAAGATTTTGGCCAGGATTTTTTGGATTTAAGGTCGTTCTAGTGAATTTGGGGCATTCACGGTGTCCAAAGCTTCGACACTCAGAAAAGGTCTGAACGCCCTAACGAAATTCTTGTTCCTGCTGGTCTTGTAGCCGTAACAAGTAATCGTTGATGTGGGCCGGGGACGCAGATCCTTTCCACACCGATGTTTGATACCCAAAGTGACGGACTTTTTCCGATGAAACTTCGGTGTCCAAGATTCCGTTATAATCCATTTCTGCGGCCTGATAGGCCAGACGAAGAATCGTTTCATCGCGATCAGGACAGGCTTCGACAGTGAACTTCAATTTGGATCGTCCAGTTCCCTTGGCCAGCGGAATTCCTTTGCGTTGGGTTTTGTAGAACACATTCACGTTCTTCGCTTTTTCAAGGTTTTCTAGATACTTTTCGTAAGCCGGCTGAACTGTTTCATCGAAACAAAAGCGGCAGTATTTTTGGTGAGAAAGTTTGCTAGGGATCTTGGGCATCAGCTGAAATGCTCCCGGTTCGGGATTCAAAACGCAGTCCGAGCAAAGGGCCTTTTGGCACGCTTCGCAGTTCTCGGTCACTTCAGGGCTTCGGCAAGATTCACACGCGGAATTCATGGATCGATTCCGACCCTACCATAGAACGGCTAATTTTGACGCTATGCATATTAATTTGTTAATTTACTTAATGATTTCAAGGATTTGAGGCCATAAAAACAGCCTTTGGAAATCTGCCGCAATGCAGTAAAAGAATCTGGGGTAAATCCGTCCGCATGATTGTTTTTCAAAGCTTAACCAAAGCCGAACTCGCTGAACTTTTGCTGCCTCTGAGCCGCATTCGTTCTTCACGTCATCCGGAAGCGGATGATCCAGAAGCTGCGGCAAAATTAGAAAAGAAAGAGCGCAAGCAGGCCGCGTATCGCGCCCAACAAATCTTTCACTGGGTCTACCAACGCTTTGTCACCGATTGGGACCAGATGACGGATCTTTCCAAGGACCTGCGCAATTGGTTGAAAGAAAACGTCACGATCTTTCGTCTGACCGAAAAAGTCTCGCAACAAGCCTTAGACGGTACCCATAAGTTTCTTTGGACCCTTCACGACCAAAAGACGATTGAAAGCGTGATTATTCCAGCGGCGCTTCAGGAAAAGGACGAAGTCGGATCTGACGCGCCAACCGAATCCGAACTGATGGGGCAGGGTAAGCGCTTTTCAGGTCGTGAAACCAAGACTGCAATTGATTCCCAGAAGTGGGGACGCTTAACCGTCTGCATTTCCAGCCAAGTGGGCTGCGCGATGGCCTGTAAGTTCTGCCTGACCGGTGTTCAAGGTTTAGATCGCCATCTTCAAACCCACGAAATTGTCACCCAAGTTTTAGAAACGCGGATGCGCGCTCCGATCACGAACATCGTATTCATGGGAATGGGCGAACCGCTGCACAATTTAGATAACGTCGCAAAAGCCTGCCAGATTATTTTGGATCAAGATGGAATGGGCTTTTCTAAGCGCAAGGTCACAGTGTCGACCAGCGGCTTGGTCCCTGCGATTGACGAACTTGGAAAACGCGTCGATGTGTCACTTGCGATTTCTTTGAATTCCACGACTGATGAACAGCGTTCTGCGATCATGCCCGTGAATAAGAAATGGAACATCAAAGCCCTTCTGGATGCGTGCCGCCGCTATCCTTTGGGACCGCATCGCCGCATTACCTTCGAATATGTGATGCTGAAGGATTTCAACGATTCCATGGAAGATGCTGCGAGGCTGGTGGCGCTGACCAAGGGCATTCCTTCGAAAATCAATTTGATTCCGTTTAATGAGCACAGTGGTGCTGAATTCAAGCGTCCTTCGGACGAAGTCGTGAAGAAGTTTCAGCGCTACCTAGGCGATCGAAACATCACGGCAACCGTTCGCATTTCGCGCGGGCGCGATATCTTGGCCGCTTGCGGCCAGCTTCGCAGCATTTTCGGAACCGCACGTGGAACCGAAAAGCATAAAGACTGGGCAGGGCTGAAAGTCCAGGCTGTGACTGAAAGCGCGCAGGCAACTGAAGATCAATCGTTGGGGTAATTTTATGAAATGTTTTGACAAAGGAATTGCTTGGGTAGGCCATGCACTTTTAGTTTGTGTTTTGGCCACCGCCTGCGAAACGCCGGTGTCAGTGCTTCAAGAAACGATTCCTTTCGGATCTTCGGAATGCCGATATGGCGGCACGCGGGTGACGACCGTCGACGCGGACGATAGAAAGACCAGCTACGTTTCTTGTTCGGCGTTTTCGTGTCCCACTTTTGATCCCTTCGTCTTGGATTCGGAAGCGTGCTGGGCTTCAACTCATGCTTATTTGACTTCGGCCTGGGCGCCTTCACTTGCGTCAGCTTTTGCGATTCTTGAAGGGTCAGGCGATGTTTTGGTTTGGGACAACAAAATCATTCGCAAAGTATCGGCTTCTTCAGGGGCGACGACTGAATTTTGGAGGATCGAAGATATTTTCCCTGGGGTTCATAATCACATCGGTGCCGTCTTACCTTTGGGTGACAGAATCTACGTTCGTACGGCTCTTGATACCGCGATTAGCGCGAATTCGACTCAGCGTTTTGGCTACTTGGATCCTTCCGGCGGATACCATTCCATCGTTGTCGCCGGAGTCCCCGAGTTCGGCTACGGCGAATCATACATGACGGCTTTGGATGCAAACACCATTTACATGCGTAAAGGCGGCGGAACCGGCGTGATGAAGGTGACGCCTTCGGGTGAACGCGTAGACATTTCGCTCAATGGCGATTCGGTTTTGGGTCCGATCAAAGTCGATCGGTTGCGTCGGCGCTTGTACTATTCCGACGGAACGCGCCAGATTCGCTATGTGAAGCTGGATTCAGCGGGCTTGCCGGTTTCTCCCGTCGTGCCGCTGACGCGGTTTTCATATCCGATCATGAACGGCAGTGGACAGCTGGGTGGATCTATCGAGATCAACGAGAAAACCGGTGATGTTTATATGATTTGCGTGCGTGGGGGGCCTTTGCCTTGCCATGAAGGGTCAGTTTTCCGTTTCAAAGACGGAAGCTTGTTTCCAGTTCTGGACGCTTCGATCACGGCACGGGCCATTTCGTTGGCGGGCGGCGGCGACACGCTATACGTGATTGATTCGGCGGGCGCGGTCAGAAAGCTTTTCGTTTCGCCTTAAACGCTTTGTCCGTTTACGCCGCGTCTTCCAACGTCACGTTGATCTGAACGGGTTCCGATGATTCGACCGCGGCGACAGGTGCCGGTGTTCCGCCAGCTTGGGCGAATAGGGCGTCGACGGCATTCTGCCGGGTCTGTGGCGCAGCTTTTTTCTGACCGCCGGCTTGCTTTGCGCCGATCGCAACTACGTCTGCCACTGGATCATCAGTGATCGGTGCAATATTGCGCTCGTCCTTCAAGGCTTCAGTCAGTTGCTTAACCATGATCGAAGTATCCACTTCGGCAACGATGTCATTTGCAGTAGGCAATTCGTGATTCACCGGCCCTGGCGCTGCTCCGCGAGGAACCGGAGCCGGTGCAGGGGTTGCCCCCAGCGACGAAAGCGTTGCACTTGGGATGGCAAGTTCCAGATCGGCCGGTGTGTACGTGGCTAACACTGGAGCCGCTTGGACCGGTGCCGGCGCGGGTGCCGCTTTTTGAACCGGCGCCTGAGCAGTAGCCTGCACGGGGGCCGAAGCTGCGACCGGCTTTGCAGCCGGCATGTCGGTGATGCGTTCCACCTGAATTGAAGATTTCGAATTGAAAGCTACGGGTGCTGCCGCAGGTAGGTGATCAAAAGACGGAACGGCTAGTTCTTCGGTTTCACCACCAGCTGTGGGCGAAAAAGATGCCGGTTGTTCCGTCGCAGTCGAAGCAAACGAAGGAACCACCAATTCGGCAACTTCCATCGCAGCCGGTTCTGCCGCAGCAGCGGGCGCGGCTTTTGGTGCGGATTTCTTTTCTTCTTTCTTGGAAACTTTTCTTTCTTCCTTTTTGGCGGCAGCAGGTTGCAGGGCTATTGCTGGAAGGGGCGGAGGTGTCGGAGCATTGCGATTCACAAAACCCGTTTCGCCCGTGGTTCCGGTTTCTGGCGGAATAAATTCGTAGCCAGGGCGGAAGCCGATGACTTCATAAACGGCAACTTCTTCGTTCTTGCCCTTCACCTTGGTGCTACCGCGAGGCATGCAGTGAATATGTTCTTTGATTTCGTTGTAAGTTTCGCCGCTGATCAAGATATCCGTTTTGAATTCCTTAGTCAGCGATTCCATACGCGAGGTCAAGTTCACGGCGTCACCTAGGATGGTGTATTCCATCCTTTCAGGAGATCCGATGTTTCCTGCGACGACGTCGCCGGTGTTCATCCCCATCCCAATTGCGATTGCGGGCTTTCCCTTGGACATCTGGTCGGCGTTGAAGCGCACCATTTCAGCACGCATTCGGATGGCAGCAGCAACAGCGCGTAGGCTGTCGTTTCCATATACGACTGGGGTTCCGTAGACGGCCATGATGGCGTCACCGACGTATTTGTCGACGACTCCGCCGTGGGCGAAAATAATGCGAACCATTCGGGTCATGTAAGCGTTAACCAATTCGACGACTTGTTCTGGCTGAAGCTTTTCAGACAAAGTAGTGAATGAACGAATATCAGAAAAGAAGATCGTCACGCGCTTGCGTTCTCCGACCAGGTTCAGTTCACCCGAAAGAATTTTATCGGCAACGTCCTTCGAGTGGAATTTAGAGAATGCGTTTTTAATCTTTTCACGTTCAGCTAGACCCGTGGCCATTTCGTTAAATGAAACGGTCAAGTCGCCAATTTCGTCGTTCGCGCCCTTTTTCAAGGTGACATCGTATTCGCCACGGGAAATCTTTGCGGTGGCGTCGACTAGCCGAACCAGAGGGGTCGTCAGTGACAAGCTAAAGAAATAGATCAGCGCAAACGCCACGACTCCGACAATTCCGGTGACCAAGATCGAAATTTTTCGGACCCGATTGGCAGCTTCCAGGGCCTTTGCTTCTTCGACCTGAGAAACGACGCCAATGCCCCCGAATCCAACCGTTTTGAAGGCGCCCAACAGAACCTTCTGGGTATCGGGGTCCGTGAAACGGGTTTGACCGTTGTTGGATTTTCCCGAAAGAAGCTGTTTCACGATTTCTAGGTTTGAAAGGTTTTCTTTCTTCAAAACCCGGCTTTGGTCCGGGTGAGCAAGCAATGATCCGGTAGAATCGACCAGGTAACTTAAAATGAAGCTGTCGTTTGAAACGGCCTTCAAGAAGCGATCTTGTTTCACGGTCGCTACGACCGCGTGAGTGATCGCACCTTTATCATCTTGGATCAAAGGCAAGGTGACCAGTAGCAGCGGAATCTTTCCCTTGATGTCAAAGCTTTGAATGGTTTCTTTGGGCGAGAACGCCAGGGCCGGATCCACTTTGTCTTGGATCTGGTTGATTTCGTCACGGGTCAGATCCAAAGCCTTGATGACGGCGTCGTTAGCCGCGTTTGCCACCTGGGTCACGACCTTGGCTTCCGTTTGGGTCAAAACCGAAGCTGAAATGAATTCTTTGTCGTTTTCAAAGAAGGGCTTTTGAAGCGATTCCATTTGCGCTGCCGGAAGCGGCTGCATCATGGTGACGCCGACCAGTCGCAATTTTTCAGTCAAGTTCTTGACGTCGTTTTGAACTTCCTGGGCAAGAAGGCGCGCCGATTCCAGGTTCGCTTCTTGGATTCGAGCAATATTGTCTTTTGAAAACAAGTCGGTGGACGAAATGACGATCGCTCCTGCAGCGCCCAAAAGGACGGCATTGATCATGCCCACTAGTTTTGTCCGAATGCTGAGACGGACCTTCATAGTCTTTCGTATCGGTGGCGATACCCAATCCGTTAACAATTTTATTCTTGGCCTTTTTTCTTACATTGCGCACTCGTTCATCCGAAGAGGAAGAGACGGGAGTGTCTCTAGTGGAACTAGTCAAGTCTGCAAAATCCGAATCGCTGCTAGTCGTCGCGTTCTGCGCGTTGAGCCTTTTTGTATTGGGCAAGATGATCAACGACGAACTGGTGCGCAAGCGTGCTGCAGACGGATCGCGTGCGGTTGTCGCGAAGCTTTCGTTAACCGAAAAAACGGTTCAGCGAAAACTGGATCGCGAAGTGCTTTGGGATGACATGGCGGTTGACGAACTTCTGTACCAAAAAGACGCAGTTCGAACCAGCGAGCAAAGCCGCGCAAAAATTACATTTGATGATGGGACGATTCTGGAATTGGCTGAAAATTCTTTGGTCGTTTTGGATCGAAGCGATGACAAGCTGAATGTCGAATTCGTCAAGGGATCGATTTCGGCTGCAGGCGGCGGCCAAGCAGGACACGGAATCGCCATTCAGACCCAGAACGGAAAAGTCGAACTGGGCGACGGCGCAGGTGGAAAAGGTGCGCTGAACCTGACTTCAGGAAGCGCAGGTCTGGAATTGACAGTTTTGGAAGGTGCCGCAAAAGTGAAAACGGCATCGGGTGAAGCGCAGATCGGTAAAGACGAAAAAGGAAAGCTGGGTGCAGGTGGTGGTCTTCAAAAGCAGAAGGTCACGATCAAGCCCGAGCTTCCGATGCCGGCTTCGCGATTCATTGCTGAAAGTAAGACCATCAAGGTTCCGTTTTCTTGGCAACTGGCAGCTGACGCAGTCGCTGGGGCCAAGGTCCGTCTTCAGATTTCGCAAGACACCGAATTTACAAAAGGGGTGACTGGCCGTTTGCCGGCTCCTGGTGCAAAGCAAATCGAGCTAGAAATGGCCGAAGGGACTTACTACTGGCGCGCTCAGATCATTGATGCTGACGGAAAAGCCCTGGAACAAACCGAACCCCGTCTTTTCCGTGTTCAGAAGCATTCACTTGCGCAGCTGGATGCGCCGGCTGCATCCGACGAAATATCCTTCTTTAAGGATCGACCCGTGGTTCAGTTTTCCTGGAGAACGGGTTCAGCCGAAGGCGGAATCGAACGCGTCGAGGTTTCAGACAATAAAGACTTTTCAAAGCCCTTGGTGCTGAAGCCGACACGGGGATTGGCTGAAAAAACGGGCTTGATGCAAAAAGTTCGTGAAGCGAAGTGGGACCAGTTCGTTCCGGGCAAGTACTTCTGGCGAGTCGTGACCCGCTATGAAGGAACCGGCGCCGAAGCCAAGAATCCGATCGAACTGATGTCAGAAACGCGGACCTTTTCTGTGGCTCAGCTAGCGAAGCTTCCTGTGCCGACACTTTTGGAACCCAAGGCCGGAACATCTTTCGGAATGCAACAGGACGGAGCAAAGATCGCTTTCCGTTGGAAGAGAATTGCCGAAGCCAAGTCGTATCGTTTGACCTTGGCGTCGGATGAAAAGTTTAAGAATGCGATTAGGACGCAAACCGTAACCACGCCAGAATGGGACACGGTCTTGGATCAACCCGGAAAATTGTTTTGGAAAGTCGAAGCGATCGCGGACGACCAATCCAGCGAAGCAACGAACGGCCGAGTTTTCCAAATCGTTCGCGCGGGCGGCTTTAAGACTCTTGCGCCTAAGAAACAAGAAACCTTCAGCTTCCTAGGCAAGAAACCCAAGATTCAATTCAAGTGGGAAGCCCAAACCGGCGCAGAAAAGTATGAAGTTCAGTTTTCGCGCAATACCGCATTCAAAGACGTGATCTTTGATGATCGCGTGAAGGTTTCGGATCCAAAGCAAAGAGAATTCGCGTTTGAAACCGACGAAATTCCAGCCGGGGAAGTCTTTTGGCGCGTTCGCGCGCTGTCGCCAAACGGTGACGTACTGGCGCTGAGCGAAACGGCAAACTTTGCCATGAAGGAATCACCAGTCCTTGCTGCGCCAGAAAAGGTGAATCCGGCGGGCGCGGCTGTGATCCCAGCCGATCCAACACCGAAGGTGAAGTTTGAATGGAAAACTGTTGCCGGAGCCAAGGCGTATCAATTCGAGCTTTGGAAGAAAGAAAGTTCGGGCAAACTTGAAAAGGATTGGAACAAGGAAATCGACGCAGCTTTTGTCGAAAAGAAGCTAGACGCCGGTAGCTATCAGTGGACGGTCCGAAGCATCGATCAAGCGGGACGTGTCGGCGCTGCAAGTCCGGCACGCGTCTTGGTCGTCAAATTTGGCGATCGCTTGGCGGCTCCGAAAGTTCTATTCCCAGCCGCCAACCAAAAGATCGAAAAGCCGGAACCCGAGACCATCAAGCTGAAGTGGGAAAGCGTGGATGGTGCGAAAGCTTACGAAGTGATTGTTGAAAAAACGGGCGCCGACGGGAAGACCGAAACGGTCGTTCGCGAAAAGACGACGGATCGTTCATTTGTTCTGCCCGAGTCCACCGGAAGCGGAAGCTACAGTTGGAAGGTGGTTCCAGTGGGGATTCCTCCGCACCTGAAAGACGACCCAAAACTTGGCGTAGAAAAGCCGGGTGAAGCTGCAAGTGGCCGCTTTGAAGTGAAATGGACTTCGGTCCTAGCTGCGCCATCTAAAGTGAAGATTCGTCTAGAAGCCGACCGAGTCCCAGCCGGAGGTGCGACGAAATGACGTTGAGCCGCCCTTGGCGCAGAATGATTCTGATCAGTGCGATCGTGGCTACGATTGCGGGTCAAGCTGCGTGGGCCGGTGACGAAATGCTTCGCGCGCTGCGCGTGGATTGGGAACCGATTGAAGGCGCCGTCAAGTACGAGCTTCATCGGTTTTCAGACGCCGGTTGCAAGGAATCCGTAGATAAAGTCGAAGTGAAGACAAACTTCTGGGAAAGTCGACTGGACGCCGGCCAGTACTGCGTCCGCATTCGCGGCGTCAGTTCAGACGGTGTAAAGGGCCAGTGGTCTGAAGCCCAGAAGATTGAAGTACGGCCCAAGCCACCCAAAGAACTGGTTCGCGACGGCACGGAACTTAAATGGGACGAGACCCCAAAAGCATCGAAATACATGGTTTCGGTGAAAGACCCTCAGGGTAAAGTCGTTTGGTCCCAAGAAGTGAAAAAGCCAAAAGTCGAAATTCCTGCAAGCTTGGCTGAAAAGGCTGGGGAAGCGGCAACCCAGTGGACGGTAGGTGTTCAAGCCGTTGTTCCCGGCGTTTCGCCATCGGTTGCCACCGAGGGCACCGCTTTTGATCCATCACAGATTCCATCGCTTCAACTTTCGGATGGTTCAGCTGTGACGTACCAGGTTCCAAAGGCGGCAACGCCAGAAGCGGGAAATTATTTCGTCCCAACCAAACAAGCACCGCTTGCGCGCCAAATTGGCGGAAGCAACCAGGAAGCTGCAAGCGCCGCAGTTGAACGCTTAAAGATCTATGCTCCAAGTTTCCCCAAAGCCCCAAAAGTAGCGATGGCGCTTCCCCCAGAAGAAGCCGTGAAGCGCTACCAGTCTTTGGGCGAAAAGCCGGTTCCACCCAGCCAAGAAGAATGGAAGCAGGCGCAAACACCCGATGAAAAAGAAAGCTTAAAGCGACGAACAGTCGCAAGTCAGCGGATTGAACTTTTAGATCGCATTGACCGGTCCAAGGCACCCGATTTGACTTTCACCGGTCAGATTCAGTCAGGTGGGATGGATTTTGATTCTGATGTCCCAGGTCGCACAAATGCCAACAGCAGCGATAGTCGCATGGGGTATTCGCTGGGTGTGGATTACAATCGCAACCGCCCATGGGGTGCCTATGCGCGTTGGTCTCGAATTCCTTTAGCAGTGGACGGTATTTCGACGGCAGCCCAGTGGTTCTCAGTGGGCGGAGAATACCACTTGATGCTGGATTCGATCGGAGAATCGCTTCTGACCTTGGGTGTGGGTTTGGGTTATGCGCGCTTTCCACTGATTTTGGATTTTTCTACGACGGGCGGGTCTCAGGCTCGGTTTTCGTACCCGATTGCACTTTGGGGACTTGACGCCAAAATCGAATACGAATTTCGATTCACGACCAAGTTCAGCGCACTGGCGGGCTTGCATATGTTCTTTGCGCACACGCAGGGCAACTTAAGCGACGTTCTTCCCACCGCAAACGGCACGGTGACCCAATTTCAAATTGCCGGTCAATACGCCTTGAACAAGCAAGTGGATCTTGGACTTGGCTTTATGTCCAACGGCGCAAGTGCGCAAACAACCAGTTTTGGCCTAAGCAGCCGCTATCAGCAAAGCAGCGTTCAAGCCTATGCTTCTTTCCGGTTGAATCCGCGCGAACTTCGCGGACCAGCTTCAATCGATGAAAGCGGGCGATTCAAACTTCTTTTCAGTCTGCCCGTGGGCGGACGTACATCGGTGATTCGTTCAAATCCAACCGGTGCGAATGATCTGGGCGTTTCTGATCCAAGGACTTTGCAGCCGTACAATACGTCGAACTTTGTTGCGGGATTTGATCTTGGCCTTCAATACCTTCCTTCGCCAGAATCCCCTTTGTGGGTGGACGGTACATTTCAAATGCAGAATGTGACCACTTCCAGTGCAGCTGTGGTGGAAACCGACGTGCGCGTGAAAGCGGGGCTCGACAGTCCGTTTTTAGGAAGCCGTAGCACGCGTCTTAGGTACGGCGGGGGCGTGTTCACGCGATCCGTCGGCGATCGTAACCAGGACATTCAGACCGGAATTCGCTCGACAGGTCTTTTGGGAACTGCAGAACTTTCGCGAATCTGGCCAAAAGGCTGGGATTCTAAGCTAGCCATGCAGTTCGGGATGCCGCTTTTGATGAGCGCAACCAGCGGTCCAATGTCTCAAGATTCAGCAACCACGTCGGACGGCGCCAATTTCTTTTGGAGCGCATCTTTCGGGGGTTCCTACCAGATTTCAAGATCCTGGTCCTTACTTGGGATCGTGACCTACGAACAGCTTCGCATGGGGCTGGTCGGTTCACGCGTCAACGTAGAACGCAGCCAAGCGATCGACTTTGAAGAAACTCGCTTCCGTTTGGGCCTTCAGTTCCGCTGGTAACGTTTTTTCGAGCGGTGCTTGGGCTTCACAGTGGTTCGTGATGTCTGGTTGGCGTCTTTGGCGGATTCACGAATCGGGGCAGCCTGAGTCGTTTTTGCAGCGGAACGCATGGCCAAGACCGTGTTTCCCATCTGCGTAGTCAGGCGCTGCAGTTCGGTGATTTCGGTGCGGGCTTCCTGAAGCTTGCCTTCGACCTGGTAAAGTTCGGTTCGCAGTTCAGCTTGCTTGGCTTTCATTTCGTCAAGCTGTGCCTGAAGAACGCGGCTTTGAGTGCAACCGGTCAGGGTCACGGCCGACCCAAGAACAAAGGAAAGGGAGAGTAGGGATTTCATGAACGATTCCTTTCGTGAATCACTTTTAGAACATGAACTTCTTGTTCGCGATATTGGTCAGGATTCCGACTCCGAGCATGGCCGTGATCAATGCCGATCCTCCATAACTGAGGAACGGAAGTGGTACACCCACGATCGGAAGAAGGCCCATGACCATGCCCATATTCACGACGATGTGCCAGAAAAAAATCATGAGAATCCCAAGCGAAAGCAGCATCCCGAACTTGTCGTGAGACTGGTAGGCGATTTGGACTCCGTTGGACAAAAAGAAAAGGTACGCAATCAGAAGTGCCGCGCAACCCAGGAATCCCCAGTCTTCACTAAAAACAGAAAAAATAAAGTCGGTGTGGTGTTCGGGCAGAAAGTTCAATTGGCTTTGAGTGCCTTTTTTCCACCCTTTCCCAGTGAGCTGGCCACTGCCGACAGCGATCATGGATTGGATCGAGTTGTAACCGGATCCCCTGGGGTCAGCCATTGGATTGATAAATGAGATCACTCGCTGCTTTTGGTAGGGCTTTAGCGCAAAACGGTAGGCCAGCGGTAAAGCCGTGGCCACCGTGACGGCGATGATCAAAAGAGTTCTGGTTTCGATTTTTAAAAAAAGCATCATGCTTCCGAATACCAAAAGCAAAATCATAGCGGTTCCCAGATCGGGTTGCGCCATGATCAAAAGTGCCGGAACACCGACCAGTAGCGCCGGCAGTGCCATTTCCCTGAGCGTGTAACCGCTGGTCGTTCGATCGGTTTCAAAAAATTTCGCAAGCCCGATCACCATGGAAAGTTTCATGAACTCGGATGGTTGAAACCGCACGGGACCAAAACCGATCCAGCGCTGAGCTCCCAGGCTGGACTTACCGACGAAGAAGACGGCAACCAAAAGCAGAAGGTTCAAAAAGTAGATCAGGTAAGCCACCCGAGACAGAAATGAATAATGAAAAAGGAAAATCAGAATGGCGGTCAAAACCAAGCCCACGCCAAAGTACGCCAACTGAGTTTTGAACAGGCCCTGCGACTTGTCTTCAACGGCGGTCGCCGAAACCAGGTTGACGATTCCGATGAAAAAAAGAAACAGCTCGATGCTGATCATCGTCCAGTTGTAACGAGAAAGCTCGTCATCGCCCGTACTATTGGACAGCGAAAACCGAGGCTGATCCTGAGGGGTTTCCATGGTGGAATGGGTACTCATTCGTCGTCTCCCTCTGAGTTTTCTGATTCCTGCGGCATCACTGCATCCGGATGAGGCGGAGCAGGTGGTGCAGGAACAGGTTCCGTACGAACGGTGGAATCCGCGTTCACCGTCACACCTTCTTCTTCAACTTGTTTGATCTTTGCAGGAAGACCGCGTTCTTTGCCTTCAGCCTTGATCCGTGCTGCAAGGACTTTTTCTCCGTACAGATCAGGATAGTATTTTTCTAGGTACTTTTTGATCACGGCACGTCCGATGGGTGCGGCACCGCCCGATCCCGAGCAAACGTGTTCGCCGATGACGGAAACGGCGATGACCGGATCTTTCACCGGAGCAAAGCCTGCAAACATTCCATGGTGGCGGTCCTTGTACTTCATGTTTTGGCACTTCTGATAAATCTTGTCGGCTGCGATTCGCATGACCTGAACGGTGCCGGTTTTGCCGGCGAAATCCATTCCGGGCAGCCGTTGTGCTGCCGCGGTTCCATTGGGTCGATTGATCACGCCCCAAAGTCCCTGCTTGATCAGTTCGTAAGTTCGTGGCGAAAGCTGATGGCGGTCAATGGATTCAGGCTTGAAGTGTTGAAGAATCTGTCCTTCGTACGATTCGATTTCTTTGACCAGGAAGGGGCGATACAAAATGCCACCATTTGCGATTGAAGCATAAAGGTTGGCCAGCTGAAGTCCGGTGGTCAAAACAAAGCTTTGGCCGATGGCGACCGAAAGCGATTCACCGCCGTTCCAAACTTGGTTAAATCGCTTTTTCTTCCATTCTTCTGTCGGGATCAATCCGGCCGTTTCACGCGCCAGTTGAATACCGGTCTTTTTGCCCAAGCCCAAATGAAACGCCCATTTCGCGATATCGTCGACACTTTTTAGTTTCTGGGCCACCCGATAAAAAAAGACGTCGCAAGAAAGGGTGATCGCATCGACCACGTTGACGTTGCCATGCCCGTTTTTCTTATGGCAGTGGTACGCCCGATTCCCCATCCAGATCACACCCGGGCAATTGAACTTGGTGTTTTCGTCGATGACCTTTTCTTCTAGTCCCGCAATCGCCGTCACAATCTTAAAGGTTGACCCGGGCGGATAGTGATCCTGAATGGTCTTGTCGCCTAGGGGACGGTTTTCGTTATTCAGAAGGCTTTGCCAAAGCTGAGGAGGAATCCCGCGTGAAAATTCGGTTGGATCAAAAGAAGGGCGTGAAATCATGGCCAGGATTTCGCCGCTGCGAGGATCAATCGCGACGAGCGATCCGGATTTATCACCAAAGGCTTTGGCAGCTTCTAACTGCAAATCTTGGTCAATCGTCAGAACCAGGTTTTTTCCAGGGACACTGGCGCGTTCCAAAGTGGGATCGACCAAGCGGTTCTTCGTGCGGGTCAGCTTGATTCGTCCCATGGCGTCGACTTCGACCAGGCGTTCGCCGTCGATTCCGCGAAGGATGTCTTCAAGTTGTTGTTCCAACCCGAATTTTCCGATCGAATCGCCCAGTTTATATTTCAGCGCCTTTTTGTTCAGTCGTGGAAGTTCGACGGTGTTGACTTCGCCGATGTAGCCCAGAAGGTGGGCAGCGACGTCGCCAAAAAGATTGGTGCGCTTGATTTCTTCCTGGATCTGAACGCCGGGCATGTCGATCTTCCAGACTTCGACTTGCGCGACTTCGTCGCGAGTCAGGTCGTTCTTGATCTTGACCGGAAGAAAAGACGCCTGACTTTTGGATTTATCCAAAATTTCTTGGATTTCCTTTTCAGGCATCTTGATGATCTTGGAAAGTTTCGCAATGACTGCTTCCGTTTTTTTGGATTCGCGCAGGTACTGGGGAATGATTTCCAGATCGAAAGCGGGGCGGTTATCGATTAAAAGGCGGCGGTTGCGGTCGAAAATCATTCCGCGGGGTGCAGCAACCTTCACGCGCTTGATTCGATTTTCTTCCGAAAACATTCGCATGCGATCCCCTTGCAAAAGTTGCAAGTGAACCATTCGGCCCAGCAAAATTCCCAAGCCCAGGAACATGGCCGCGTACAAGAACTTGAAACGGTCTTGAAGTTCTCGGATCTGTTCTTCTTGGCCTAAGAATGCCATGGCTAGTACGATCCTCCGTCCCAGATGATTTCATCATCTAATAGGTGGAAAGCACGGTGTGATTTGTAAGTCTTTCGATCAAACCATTCCAGCCAGGGAAGCAGGAACCATGCTGAAGCCCCCGTCGCAAGGGCGCTTGGGATTAGATTGATAAAGAAATGGTGAAGCGGGGCAGTCCCAAGTCCTAAGTACCCCAGCAAAGCTAAGTTCAAAATTTTCCAGGCGGCAACTGATCCCATGCAAAGAAGCACCAGCGAACTTCGATTTGGAAGAACTAAGGCGTGCGCTGCGATCCGAATCAGGAAAAAAACCAGAATGTAAGTCAGCAAGAAGGTCCCCTGAGGGGCTGCCGAATGAATTTCCATCAGGTACGCAAAAATCAGGGTCAGAATTCCGCCTTCGTAAAACGACCGTTCCAGGCCGCACCAAACCACAGCCAACAAAACCCAGTCAGGCTGAAGCGTCTTCATCAAAGGAAGCTGAAATAAAGACGTCTGGAGCGCGACCACCAGGATCACACTTAAAACAAAGAGCCACGGATTCAGGATTCGTAAAACAATCCGGGTCATAGATCCTTGACTCCGTCCTTTCCTGGACTGGCCAGGCTATCCATAACAATCATGACTTCTTCTAGGCGTGAAAAGTCGACGCTAGGTTTCACTTCAACTTCTTGTGAAATTCCGAACGCCTTTCGATCAACCCGAGTGACGGTGCCGACCAGAACGTTCTTCGGAAAAATTCCCCCCAGTCCGCTTGAAATCAGAACGTCGCCCGGCTGAATGTCGTCGGTCCGAAGCGCAAAGCGAAGTTGGCAAAGGTCGTCCGTTTTTCCTTCGACGATTCCACGTGCCCGGGACCTTTCGACAATGGCGTCGACAGCAGAATAAAGATCCACAATGGTCACGATGTCGGAATGGTTATTGGCGGTTCGCAAAACCCGCCCGACAATTCCTTCGTGGGTCAGAACCGCCATATTCTTCATCACGCCGTCTTTTTCTCCGCGATCGATTCGAATCGCGCGGAAATCACTGGATACGTCTTTTCCGATCACGCGTGCGGCAATCGTCTTGAGCTTCTGTTTGTCTTTGAAACTTAAAAGTTTTCTAAGTCGCGCGTTTTCTAGTTCCGCTTCTTTCAATTCGGCAATCGCGTTTTGTAGTTTGCGGTTTTCTTCAACCCACTGTTGGTTGTCGTCTCGAACGTCCCAAAGGAAAAAGGTGTTTTGAACCGCCGAAACCGCGGTATCCAAAACCACCGTGATCAAAGTTTGGATCGGCGATGTAATCGTCAGAATCGCGCGGTCGTAAAACCGATAGTCGCGGGGATTTCGATTCGTCGTGTCAATCTGAACGATCGGAATCAGCAGGAAGATGAAAAGCGCAATATAGAATCGGTACTGCTGAATGTATCTTAACATCTATGTGGGCATCTCAATTTTGGCATTTGATGTTCGCCGCAGCCGGCATTAGGATCGTACGCCTATGACACCATGGATTCGAGAAAAATTCACATCAATTGTCACTGTAGTGATCATCGGCGGATTGGCCCTGGTCTTCATCATTTCGGGGATGTTTACCCCCAGTCGGACACGCGGAATGTCGGACGCGGCCGTTGCCGCCGTCGTGAACGGTGACCCAATCAATTTGCCGGAATTTAGCCGCGCCGTGAATCAGCGCTTGGAAATGTACCGCTCGATGATGGGTGGCAAGATTACCGAAGCTCAGCTGAAGCAAATGCGAATTCGAGAAGGCGTCATCGAAGGAATGATTTCAGAAAAGTTGGCCAAGCAGGCCGCCGAAAAAGCGGGCCTAGCGGGCAGTGACGAAGAAGTTCGGGAAACCATCCGAAAGTATCCGGCTTTTCAGAAAGACGGGCGCTTTGACGCGGCCACCTATAAATTGGTTCTTCAACAAAACCAGCTGACTCCGGGCGGTTTTGAAAAAATGGTTCGTGACGGCGCGTCGGCTCAAAGCTGGCAACGCTATTTTGCGCACCGAGTCCGGACTTCTGAAAAGGAAGTCGAAAATGAATTCCTGATCAGCAATGACAAACGCAATATCAAGTACGTCCTGTTGACCACGGAAAACGGCCGCAAAGGTGTTCAAGTTCCGACTGCTGAAATCGAAAAGTTCCTGAAGGACCCTTCCAAGCTTTCGATTGCAAAATCGCAGTTTGAATTCAAAAAGACGCAAGAATTCAAAGGAAAGACCTTTGATCAAGTGAAGGAAGAAATCGCAAGATCGACGATCGCTTCCGAAAAGTTAGACGACATCAAGAAGGCCATCGAAGCTGCCGCGGCTGAAGCCGTTTCGAAGCTTCAGGTCGCAAAGTCTGCCGACGCAGCTTTGAATGCAGCCCTAAAGCGCTATGGCGCCGAAGTGAAAGAAACGGGACTGGTCAGCCGACTGAATCCTTATCTTCCTGGAATCGGTGAAGCGAAGGATCTGTTGGCAGACGCGTTTGCCGCTGATTCTCCGATTAACGGAAAAGCAAAAAAGTATGTTTCCGGTGCATGGACACTGGTTGCGGTTTTGATCGACACCAAGAAACCGGATTTGTCGCAGCTTTCAAAAGAACGTGAAAAGATTTTGAAGCAGTTAAGCTTCCGAAAAGAACGCGAGCTTTATGAAGCGTGGATGAAGAAATTTCGTGAGAAGTCCAGCATCGACCTGAACACGGCGGTGATCAGCGGGAGCGAAACCTAATTGAAAAAACTGATCTGGATCTTGGGAATGATTGCTGTGGCTGCTTTAGGACTAGCGGCCTGCATTTTCCAGGATCGGGTACCGGCCAATCAGGGGCGTCGGTACCAGGGCCTTGAAGTTGAAAAGACCACAGAAAGGTTTTTGGAAGAAAACGGGATGGATTTTTCCACCTACGTTCCCAGCATGCGTTCGCTGGAAGAATGCCCGGAAAGCTATTCTCGGATGTTGGACACCTACCTGACTTCGGGTCGGCCTGACGAAGTTTTTCAAAAGTTCATCCAGCTTTCCCCGCTGAAAGCCTGGAATGGGTTTGCTCAGTTCGATCTTCTTTACGATCGTAAGACGGCCAGGGCCTATGACCGAAATACAGTTCAGTTTCCTGAAATGTCGACGGGACAGATTTATATTTTGAAACTGAAGATTGCCCCTGGGTTGAATATTCCCGTGGCTTTTGAATTTGTACAGGTCGATCCCAAGAAGCTTCAACTGTCGTTCAGTTATCTGACGACGAACAAATCACGTGGAATTCAGCAAATCACTTTTTTGGAAGATGGTCTCGAAGCCGGCAAAGTCAAAGGCGTTCGCGTAAATCACATCAGTTGCTATTCGTCCGGATCAGATTTTCGCGATCAGCGTCTTTATCCGCGCTTTCATAGAAAGATGCTGGATAACTTTTACGAAAACGCTTTCGCAAATATCCAGGGAAAGCCCGTCGGGAACTAAAGCCGCGGTCCAAGTTCTTGAATCAGCCGGTCTGCCCAGTCTTCGGCAGCCTGAATCGTCACTGGGTCTTTCGCAGCAGGCCAGTGATAGTGAACGCCGTCGCCGCCTGAAGCGGGGTAGGTGGAAATCAAACGGCTGTCGATCAGCTGGCAGCCGGGAATGTTTTTCAAACCATCCTGAAGAATTCCAAATTTTTCGACTACCGCCGCAGCGTCATAGCCCGGGCTTTTGGTCATGTTCGGAGGTCCCACCCAAAAACAAAGGTCACTGGAAGCTGCTGCGATCTTGGCTAGATCTTCGGTCTGCTGGACGTGGGTTTTTCTTTGCTTGGGGTCCAAGGAAAAGTTCGTTCCCTGGATGATCAAAGTGATCGACCGATCGAACTTGGGTCGAGCTTGAAGCAAGCCATCCAAAGTCGGGGTCAGAATTTTCAGGCAGACCCGCTTGCGCTTGGGATCCATGGAATCGGAATCATCAAATGCGCAGGGGCTGGTGAAAGTTTCCTTCAACCAATGCGCGGGATGAGACCCTCCGCTGGCAAGAAAATAAAAAGAAGTGTCTGTGCGCGACCGAAGCCACTGAGAAATTCGACCGCCGAACGCGCCAACGCCATGTGAATCCGAAATCACGGTCCAATGATCCCAAGCTTGAGCGGGCGCCAAGTTGATCCAAAACCCAAGTACGATCGCAGTGAGCCTTTGAATGATCATTTGCAAAATTCCTGTAACATCTTTGCTAGCCATGGGCGCTTTTCAAATGGCAGTCCGTGTCCAGCTTCGGGTACTTCGAAAAATTCCACGTTTGGGTGCTTTTTGAAATGAGCTTTTTCGAATTCAAATTCTTCTGACGACCAAACCAAGCTTTTAGCGCCTCGAAGAACCCGAATGGGCATCCCTTGGCCGGCTAATGCTTCAACCCATTTGCGTGCTGAACTGTCACGCGCGGCTTCGATGGTCTGAATCAAGGCAGAATGATCAAATGGGAAATACAGTTCGCCGATGGCACCACCACGAACGGGTTGGGCCACTGCCATTAAATACTGAGCGATTGAAGGATCAGGGCAGTGGGCGTCCATAAACGCCTTGGCTTCCGACCGGCTTGGGAAGCCCTGGGGCAGAATCTGAATGAACCGGGCCAAGCCTTCTCCTAATCCACCGCCAGCAACGCCTGAAAAGCCCAAATCAATTAGGATGAGTCCCTTGACTTGGGTTGGATTAAGAAATGCTGCAGCGCATGCAGACCGAACACCCATGGAATGTCCTAGGATCCAGGTCGGGTGAAACTGGTTTTTCTCTAAGGTTTCAAGGATGTCTTTTCCATAATCCAGCGGAGTGTACCCGTGAGGTTGCCTGGGTGCTGAATCCGGAGCCAAAATGCTTCGTCCATGACCGCGTTGGTCGGGCGAAAGAATTTCAAAATGATTTTCCAGGGAAGCCCCAAGCGGGCGCCAAATCGCACCGGTTCCACCCATTCCATGAAGCAGAACCAGCTTCGTTCTCAGAACATGAGACTGCTCAGGGGAGGGCGTTCCCCAGCGGTGAAAAAATAGTTCCATTTCGTTGACTCTCGTTCCCCACTGACTATCATGCGGGCACTTAAACCAAAAGATGCGAACTCAAGATCCAAGCCCTTCAGTGGGTGCATCAGCTTCATCACCGCGATTTGACGAAACGACGATGTCTGCGGGTCGTCGTGAAGTTCGTCGCACTTTGGAAATGGCCCGCATCCTAATGGAAAAGTGCGAGCACGAGTACGCCGAAGAAAAGTACGTCCTGGCTTTGAAGCAAGCGCAAGAAATTCAAGCCATCCGTCTTTGCATGGAAGCGATTTCAGGGCTTCTTCGTCACGCAGCCGATCGCCGTGATCGCGCGCGCACGGAAGAACTGAAAAAAGAACTGGATGCCTTGATTGAAAAGCACCCGAAAGACGTTCCGCCGATGGCTTGGTACTGTCAGGGTGCGATCTATCGGGTTTTTGATGATCCAAAGAAATCGCTTCACTATTTTTTCAAGTACCTGACCGCAGTCCGAGAAGACCGCTCGCTTGAAGCGCAAGAATCTTACTTGGGTTTCCTGAGCAAGAATCAATTGAACAGCCCAAATCGCGGCGAGTTGGCTTTGGAAGCTGCCGAAGTTCGCGGCTGGTTGATGATTGCCGTGGCATCCCTTTATTTAAATCACGCCAAGCGTGCTCGCTTCTTGGCTGAAACGATCATCGCAAAGTACGAACACCGTCACTTTCGCAGTGTCAACGCGACCGTTTACCTGGTCATGGGACAACTCGCAGAATCTGAAAAAGATCTGGTCGCGGCAAAAAGCTGGTACGGAAAAGCGCAGACCGAAAGTTTGGTCGAACACAACTGGTCGTTGCACCTTTATACGTTGATGTGCCTGTCGCGCTTGGCGCGCTTGAACGGCGATCGCCAGATGGCTGGGACGCTTCTTGAAATCGTTGAAAAAGCGGTGGGGCAGTCAAAGCTTGAATCTTTGATTTACGAAGTGTCGATGGAACGGGGTCATCTATCCAAAGACCACGCCGATCTGATGATTGACGTTCAACATGGGAAAGTTCGGACTCGCGAACAAGGTGAAGTCGCCATTGGGAAGCAATACGTCTTGATCGGCATCTTGTCCGAATTGGCGCAAGCGGCAGCTAGCCAACCGAATTCCAGCGAAAGAGGTTTGTCCAAAGCAGAGATCATCGAGCGCGTTTGGGGAGAACGCTATCGACCCGAAGCTCACGACAATAAATTGTATTACAACATCAATCGGCTGAGAAAATTGATCGAACCCGATCAACGTCAGCCGAAGTACTTGCTGAACTGGCGCGAAGGTTATCGCCTTTCGCCAGATCTGAAGATTCAATTGATTCGTTAGGCCGGGGGGCCATTTTTGGGGGGCATATATGAACGGTTCGATTCGCAAAGGACAACTGAAGAAGGAAAATCTGGCCGAACTGGTCGGCATCGGAATGGGAATCGCGCTTGCGCTGGCCGGTTTCTTGTTCGCGACGTACACTTTTGCCGGTGAAGCGGGACGTCCTTCCGCTAGTTTCTTTCAAGACTGGGCCCAATGGGAAGCCACGATTCCAGCCATTTCGAAAACCCCAATCTATTCGACTGCTCAAGCTGCGCAGGCAGCTCCGACGCCGTCAGGCGGAATCCCAACCCCTTACAAGTCCAAGAACACCCGCGTGGAATTGGCAGACCAAGAAACCTATGCCCTTCAAGGCAAGATTCGCATCTTCCGCGACTCGAAAAAAGCAGTGATCTATGCATTTGAAGTGGATCTGCTCAGCCACCCTTGGATTGCGAATTATCAGCGCAGAATTTCTCCGTACTACCCACTTCAGGGTGACGCTGCGACATTTTCAGGACTGATCGACCAAACGATCGTTCTGACGGCACGTGCCCATGGCAACATCGTGTACGTCGGCGGTTCGGCAGGCTATCTGATCAGTTTGGATCCGTTGGCCTTCGGTCAGCCTTAAGAATCGATCTTTAAAAAGCGCCCGGTTGCGGATTCTTCATACTGGGCGATTTTTTCTGGTGTACCTGCAGCGACAATTCGGCCGCCGTCTTTGCCGCCGCCCGGTCCCACGTCGATCACCCAGTCTGCTTGTTTGATCACGTCCAGGTGGTGTTCGATGACAATCACGCTGTGGCGTGAATCGACCAAGTCCTGAATCACTTGCATCAGCTTTTTGATGTCTTCTAGGTGAAGTCCCGTGGTGGGTTCGTCAAAAATGTATAATAGATTCGAAGCTTCGCGGTCATCTAGGCTAGCCGCAATTTTTAACCTTTGCGATTCTCCCCCTGAAAGTGTGGCGCCGCTTTGCCCCAGTTGCAGGTAACCCAAGCCCACTTCGCGAAGGATTCCCAGTTTGCGGCTCAGCAGCGAATGGTCGCGAAAAATTTCGAAAGCATCGTCAATCGTCGTGTTCAAAAGCTGGTGGACGTTTTTTCCCTTGTACGAAACTTCCAGAATGTTTTTCTTAAAGCGCTTTCCGCCGCATTCTTCGCAAGGAAGACTGACTTCGGCCATGAAGTGCATGTCCAAGGTGATTTCGCCGTCACCCTTACAGACCGGGCAACGCCCCCCGTCGACGTTAAAGGAAAAGTGCTGGGGCGTGTACCCGCGCCGAAGCGACAGGGCCTGATTGGCATAGATTCGTCGCACTTCATCCCAAGCTTTCAAATAGGTCGCCGGGTTGGATCGTGAAGACCGTCCGATGGGGCTTTGGTCCAAAAGAACCACACCTGAAATCTGTTCAGCACCATAAAGTCGGTCGTAACGCCCGATCGGTTCGTTGGTGCGGTTAAAGATCTTGGACAGCGCTTGGTACAAAGTTTTGTGAACCAAGGTACTTTTTCCGGATCCCGACATTCCCGTCACGACCACCAGTCGATCTAAAGGAAATTCGACATCGATTTCCTGAAGGTTGTTTTCACGGCATCCGGTCAGCTTGATGAAGCGCCGCGGGGCAGGTCGGGGGGCTCGGTCACGCACCAGGCGGGACGTGCCCGAAAGGTATTTTCCAGTTAGCGATTCCGGGGTCTGGATCAATTTCGAAGCCGGCCCCTGCGCGACTAATTCGCCGCCCCTGCGACCGGCACCCGGTCCCATTTCCACCAACCAATCAGCGGCTTTCATGACATCTAGGTCGTGTTCGACCACGACCACGGTGTTTCCCTGGTCCCGAAGTCGGGCAAGAATTCGGATCAATCGATGAGTGTCTGCGGCATGCAAACCAATCGAGGGTTCATCCAAAATATACAAGGTTCCGCAAAGTCCATTTCCTAGTTGCGTGGCCAGGTTGATGCGCTGAAATTCTCCGCCAGAAAGTGTTTTAGCTAAACGGGCCAGCGTCAGGTAACCCACGCCGACTTCTTCTAAAAAGCTTAAGCGTCTTTCGGACTGAGACAGAATTTCGTGCGCAGTTTTTTTCTGGGTCGCCGTTAGATTCAAGCCCTTCAGCCACGCCAGTGATTCTTGAACCGGAAGGTTCAAAACTTCGGGCAAGTTCAATCCCCCGATTTTGACCGCCAGTGCGTCCTTCGTGATTCTTGCGCCTTTGCAGTCTTCGCAAAGACTTTGGCTTTGATAGCGGCGGATGAAGACGCGAATGTGAAGCTTGTACTTCCACTTTTTCATTTCTTCAAAGCAAGCCAGAATCCCTGGAAATGTCGGATCTTTGGGGTCGCCCCGCCAAAGCAGATTCTTCTGAACGTCGGTTAGGTCACGGTAGCGTTTGCCAATGGAAATTCCTTGGCGTTCCGCAAATCGAAAAAGATCCCGCTGCCAGTCTGCAAAAGAAGGTTTAGAAAACGGATCGATGGCCCCGTTTTTCAAAGTTTTGGTTGGATCGGGCACGACCAGGGCTTCGTCCAATTCTAGGTTGAAGCCAAATCCCGAACAGCGGGGACACGCACCGATGGGGCTATTGAAAGAAAAAAGATTCGGTTCGGGCCGCCGGTGTTCCGTTCCGCATTCCAGGCACGCATAGCGGCTGTCAAAATGCTTCCAGGCTTTTTCACCCAACTGGTCTAGGTCGTAAAAACTGACCCGGCCGCGCCCGGCGGCCAAAGCTTGGGCGATTGTGTCGTTTAGCCGCGCGCGGGTTTCTGCACTGACGTCAGATGACAGGCGCATTCGATCTGCGACGATGAATAAGGTTTGATCGCGAACCGCTTTTTCAAACTTGGCTTGCTTCATGGCAAGGGGTTCGTCCAGATCCAGAACTTCTAGTTCTTCAGATTTTTTCCAGGCCATCCTTCGAAAGCCTTGGCCCTTCAGCACTTCGATAAAGGATTCGACTGTCGGCAGGCCAGGGGCTTTAGCTTTTCCTGTGGCTTTTGTTTTCTTGGCTTTCGCGGTTTTTTTTGCAGGCGCGTCAGCGGGTTCAGATTCCAGCAGACGAATCGGGGCTAGGACCAGAATTTTTCTGCCCGGGGCATTCCTAAGCGCCCAATCCAAGATTTCAGTGGGGTTGATATCGCGGACTTCGGAACCGCATTTTGTACAGAATGTCTGGCCCACTTTTGCAAACATCAGCCGAAGGTAATCGACCAGTTCGGTTTGCGTGCCTACGGTGCTGCGTGAATTGACGACGTGATTTCTTTGTTCAAGCGCAATCGCAGGTGGAACATTTTCGACCCCGTCTAGGTCGGGCTTGGGCATCTTTTCTAAAAACTGGCGGGTGTAGGTTGAAAGGCTTTCGACGTAGCGACGCTGGCCTTCGGCATAAAGGGTGTCAAAGGCAAGACTGCTTTTTCCGCTTCCTGAAAGCCCAGTGATTACGGTCAGCTTTCGAAACGGAAATTCCACCGAAACGTTTTTCAAATTGTTCTGTCGAACGCCAATCAAACGGATCCGACGTTCTTCGCGCTTTTCGCGGCTGACGCGGGGGTGGAATGGGGCTTGGGTTGACGGGTCCATGGTGTCTCAGGTCCTAGGTGCCTAAAGGAAGTTCAGGTGTTCAATGGTTCTACAGGGATTGGTGGGGATGGGAAAGAGAGGAGACTGCTCAAAAAATAATGTCCTTTCATTTCAATGGGTTGTAGTCCGTAAAGTCAGTCTTTTTCAGTCCCGAGGGTGTGTCCGCTTGGCACTAGGCTTGCTGATAGCGGGGCAGGAGAATGGTATGAAAACGAACTTGAAGCAGAAGTTGAAAAGCAAAGCGCCCACCCTGGCGTGGCTTTGGTTTTCTTGTGGAGCAACGGCTTCGGTGACTGCACTTTCGCTTTCATCGGCATCCCTGCCGCAGTCCGGACGTGTGACGGACGACACCGCCATTTATCAGAACCTGTCAGAAATTCGCGCCAAGCGCGATCACAAGCCCAATTTTGATTCCGACATCAATAGCCTGGCAGCGATGGAAAGCTCTCATCGCGAAAGTCAAAGCCGTTTGAAGTCCGATCTTGAAAAGTCACGCAAGCGTTCTGAAATGAAACGTGCGCGCGCTGAACGACGCAGCAAAAAGTCTTCGAAGCGCGTCGCTGGACGCAAAGATCGCGTTCGCACAAGCCAAGCCCGTCCGCTTCACAGCCTAGACGGAGAAAAAATGGCGCGGGTGATGTCACCGCTGAAACGAATTGAAGAAACCAAATACGTACCGACCCGTGGGGCCCGGTAAATTCAAGAGGTCTTATGAAAAAAATCGTAACCGCATGTCTTTTAAGTCTTTCAATCGCGCAGACTGCGATGGCCCATTCAGGTGAACACAGCATCGTTTACAACGGATCGGAACTTCAGACGATGATCGAACGCGTTTCAAAAGCTTTGATGGATGAAAAGCTGATTTCTCAGCCCCTGGAAGTCACCCGCGACAAGCGCTTCCCGCGCGCCGATCAATGGACCGTTCAATTCACGACGTCGGGCAAGAAGTTCTGCGACGACGGCTACTACAAGCCCCTGATCCTTTGGACCGGCACCATGCATGAAGAAGCGAAGCTATTGATCGAAGAAATGAACATGGGCATCAAGCAGATCGCCTTCGTTGATTTTTCAAGCTACACCAACAGTCTGGACAAGAAGAGAATTTCAATGTCTTTCGTGTACGGCATCCCGAAGGAATGCGCGACTCCGTAGTCACTTCTTTTGATGGTGCTCTAGGCCAGCTTCCGTGAACGCATCCATATCGGCTTGCGTGAAGGGAAGATCAGCCCAGCGCTTGGCGTCTCGGATCAGCATCACCGGGCTTTTTTCTTCCGCCGACCACTTGCCGACCATCTTTTTGAATTCGGCTTCGGGATCAAGCCCCGGTTTCAGTTCGACCTGCTTAAGCATGATTCGAATCGATTCCTGCTTGAATTTGTAGACGACCGTCATCAAATCCTGGTGCCGAACCGGGTCGTTTTTCAGGCCAGGGTAGATGCAAAGTTCGATGGAATAAAGGTCGGTGTCGAAGACCTTCTTCCGCGCCAGGACTTCGCCTTGAATTCTAAAGTCTTCTTTCAGGTGTCCGCCGACGATATCGTGTGTCGCCATGGGGTAAAAAGATAGCAGGACAGGGACCATTTGACGAACTGTTTCCGTTCACGCACGCGGTCAGCTAGACTCAGGAATGAAAAGCATGCGTGCGCAAGAAAACTGGATAGCCGGTATTTTTCTGTTTTTGGGAAGTTTCGGTTCGATCGGTCTTTGGATGCCTTCGTTTCTGAACGAAAAGCTTTCCTGGATGACCGTCGAAGCGGGGATTTCTCCGCTTCCGCATGTGTATACTGGAAACGGAAAGACTGAATATTACCGAAATCGTTTCGAAATTCAGCTTGGTCAGCAGTCTTGGCGCCTGACGTCGAAATCCATACGCGATCGCGGGTTGTCAGGGCTTCGGCTTCGGGCTTGGGTCTATGCGCCGCTGGCCTTTTCTTTGGGTTCCGAAAATCCGGGTCAGATGCAAAAGTGGGCGCAGACCACTTGCCAACTGCTGAGCCAACCCGAACCTGATCTGAAATTAGGCGCATGGGATCAAGCCACCGGTCAATTGCTTCGTTCTTGGGGGTTTCAGTGTCCCTAAAGCAGACTTCCCGGTGGATCCGAAGATTTCAGATTTTGGCGTTTGGGGTGATCGTTTTTCCAGTGCTTTGGGATCCGCGCGCTTATCTGGAAACGAAGATCGATCCCAACCTGAATCCGGGGAATTTTTTTCGAACCATCGCTGCGTTGAATCCCTTGCGGCACTTGGAACTGACGGTCTTTGGCTTGGTTGCCTGGATCCTGTTGGCTTTGACTCTGGCCACGTTATCTTTAAGACGATCCTTCAAGGCGCTTTGCATTTTGTCTTGGGTCATGTGGCTTTGCTTAGTGGACCTTCACGGATCGATTCACGATGTTTCAATTGGCTTTATGGGCTGGATGATGGCCGTCATGGCCTGGATGCACCCCGACGACCGCGACTATGGAAAAAAGCAAAAGGCCATGGCCCCAGTTGCGCTATGGGTTTTTGGCCTGACTTACACGGCAAGTGGCCTAACCAAGTGGATCTATGGCCCCAGTTGGGGTAGCGGTCACGCTTTTCGATTCATCTTGGAAAACGACCTTTTTGTCCGACCGCTTTTTTCCGGGAAGATCCCCGACGAATGGCACGCGGTGTTTCAAGTTTTGACTTGGGGTGCGCTAGGCGTGGAAGTCTTGGCGCTTCCTGGGGTGCTTTGGGTCAGGACACGAAAAGCGACCTGGGTAGCGCTGACGGCCCTTCAGTTGGGTCTGGCTGCGATTTTTGATTTTGGTTCGCTAAACTTTGTGCTTTTGGTTTTTCATCTTTGGGTCGCTGACTTGCAGAATTGGGCCAAGGCCAGATAAACTGGTCGAACATGCCCCCCAAGGTTCCAGCCGGATTTCAAGATCAACTTGCGGTATTCAAGCTTCGCGCATTGCGGATCATCACTTGGCCGTGGCGTGCGTTTCGCAAGATTTGCTATTACGTCGGCTTGATCGTCGTCATCATCGGATTCATTCTGTCGCTGATCGGGTTTCATTTTTTTTCGACGCTGCCCAAGATTGAAGCTTTGAAGTTTGAAGACTTCAAAGCGATGGCCCAAAAGCGAACCAGTGAAAGAAGACAGGGCAAGGGACCTAAGCCTGTTTGGATCCCGATTTCAAAAGTCAGCAAACCTTACTTGTATTCGATTGTGACCAGTGAAGACGCTCAGTTCTTCGATCACGACGGAATTGAATTGGATTCGATTGTGGCTTCTAGCTTGAACAATCTTCGAAAGCGCAAAGTCGAATCAGGGGCCAGCACTTTAAGCCAGCAGGTGGTGAAGAATATTTTTCTGACCCCCGAACGAACGATTTCCAGAAAACTTCGCGAACTGGTTTTGACCACACGAATGGAAGAACGTCTTTCGAAGAATGAAATTTTGGAATTGTATCTGAACCTGATCGAAGTCGGCCCGGATATGTACGGAATTGGGGTGGCCGCAGAATATTACTTTCGCAAGAAGCCTTCGGAAATCAACGCGGCCGAAGGGGCGTTCATCGCGCTGATGCTTCCTTCGCCGCGGAAGTTTCATTACATGCTTTTTGAAAACCGGAATCTGCCCAGGGATAAAGCCAGAAAACTTCGTCGCGTTTTAAGCGATCTTCTGGTGCAGGATTTCATCACCCACCAGCAGTACCGCGAATACATCCGATACCCCTTTTTCAAGTACGCACCCAAGGCAATCAAGTAGGTCTTCATATTGACGTGATGCGTCAATTCAGTGATTTCAATCACTTGTAAATCCGATCCCGATGAGCTCGATTAATTCCTGACTTTGCCGATAAGGTAATGGCTATGGTTTATTTTAAATGGGTTGGAACTTTGGGGTGGGTGCTCGGGGCTTTTCAAGTGACCGCGGGGTGGGCTGCTTCAAGACCCGACCAAACGGTCTGTCTGACTATGATGTCGGCGTCCCATTCGATGGCCTTTGCGGCCACCGTTCTTCAGGACAAGAAAGAAAGAACCCCTGCCAGCGAAAAGCGATCGCCTGAAGCCTGCCAAAAGGATGCGGAAAAAGTCACTGATCTGGCACTGGATTTTTCAAAGATCCCCGGACCCTGCCAAAACATGATGGTCACGGATATTAAGAAAGAGAATCGAAAGCTTCTTCGCAAGATGGCCAGCCTGCCGTCAGGACAGGTGGCCAATCCAATGAAGAACGAAACATTAGCCGCATATACTTCTAGATTGATGAAGGCACGTTACTGGGAACAATGCGTGGGTAAATAACCTCGGGGGGATAGGGATGAACTTTTGGTTTAAAATCCACAAAGTCGTTCAGCGCTATTTTCCAATTCCCGCGTACTTGACGCTTTTGGGACTGACGATCCTATCGTTTTATCGCCTGGCTTTAGGTCCGGCCTTGGAATGGAGTGGGCCGGTTCTGGTGACTTATCCCTTCTGCGTCCTGACCCTTCGAATCCAGATCTTTAAAGATACGCTTCGAACGGAACGGGGTTCGTACCTGGCTTTTGCTGGGGCGGGATCGCTTTTCGCCGTGGTGTATTCGTGGGGTTTTTCGACAGGGTTTTCAGAAGCCGTTCAAGTCGCGCTTTTGGGCGCGTTTATCGCGATTTTCGATACCTTTGCGTACAACTTTCTGCAGGCCAAATCCGAAGAATCCGTATTGGCACCGGGAAAAGTCTTTCCGGACTTCATGCTGAAAGACGCCACGGGGCGTGTTGTGAAAACCTATGATCTGATGCCGGGACCGGCATTGGTGCTTTTTATTCGTGGCAACTGGTGCCCGCTTTGCATGGCACAGGTCAAAGAAGTCGCTGGTGCTTATCGCGAACTGGATGATCGTGCGGTTTCAGTTCTGATCATCAGCAGTCAACGTCAAGAAATGTCCGAACAGCTAGCCGCCAGTCACAAAGTCCCTTTCAAATTCTTAGTCGACGAAGATCTGAAACTGGCCAGTGCGTTAAAACTAGTTCACAAAAACGGCGTGCCCATCGGTCTTTCGCGTTCTAAATACGGTTCTGATACGATTTTTCCAACCGCGATCATCACCAATGAAAAGCGCGAAGTGATTTACATCGATCAAACCGATGACGTGACGATTCGACCAGAACCCGAAACTTTTCTAGCGGTCCTAGACGAATACAAAGTCAATCATCAGTTGGAACAAAAAGTTCAAGCCCGGACCCGTGATGTTCGCGACTTATTGGACAATATCGGCGAAGGATTCTTTAGCTTCGGGATGGACTATTCGATTCACAAAGAACGATCCAAAGCCTGCGACGAATTTTTTGGTGAAGAAATCAAGTACAAGGATCCGTTTGCCCTGGTTCGCGCCAAAGACATCCAAGGCGTGAAGTCGACCTTGGAAATGGTCTTTCTAGGTCAATGCGATTTTTCCATGATCGAAGAACTTTTGCCCAAAGACGTCACCCTGGGGGAAGGTCCGCTGGGGCAAGGTTCCAAGATCTATTCATTGAAGTACCGCTTTGTCACAAACGCCGAAAACTTAAAGGAATCACGGGTCATCGTGATCGTCCGCGACGTCACAAAAGAAAGAATTCTGGCCGCGCAGTTTGCCGCAGAAGAAGAACTGAACAATATGATTGTTCGGGTTGCGATTGACCGCGACGGATTCATCCAGCTTTTGGGCGATAGCCAGAAAATGATCCGTCAGATCCAGGAAGTTTTGCAAAGGGATCCAGCGAAAATCGATGTGAATGAACTTTTTCGTCTGCTTCACACGATCAAGGGCGGAATGGGGATCTTTGGCCTAAAGAAAGTCGCGTCCGCTGCCCATACGCTTGAAGGCGAACTGGCCCAAGTTCGTTCCGGAAAGCAGGTGCTGACAGATTCGGTCCGCATCGCGCTTCAAGAAGGGATGATGACTCTTGAACATCGGCTGGATGAACAATTGGGTCAGCTTTCTAAGATCGTTCCACGCGAAGACCTTTCAAATGATGCCGAACCGGTATTCAAAGTTTCGTCTTCGCAAATCAACGCTTTGTCGCAGGACCTTTTGGCAAAAATTCCTAAAGAAGCCTGGGATGAAGTTCGTACAAGGATTGATGCTTTAAGAAAGCAGCCCCTGAAGAAAGCACTGAAGCGTCTGGTCAGTCTGGCCGAAGACTTGGCGCCGAAGCTAGATAAGTTTGTCAAAATCGAAGTCGAAGGCGATGAAGTTCCAGTGCTTCATGAAAAACTGGAATCGGTGTTTGGATCACTGGTTCACTTGGTTCGGAATTCTTTGGACCATGGCCTAGAAACCCCGGACGCACGCGTGGCAGCAGGCAAGCCGGAAGAAGGAACGCTTCGCTTTGAAGCTTCTACAAGGGGTCGTGAACTGAAATTGATCATTCGCGACGATGGCGGCGGGGTTCGTGTCGCTGCCGTGAAGAAAGTCGCGTTGGCTAAGCAATTAGCAAGCCAGGAAGAACTGGAAAAAATGGAACCGGCAAAGGTGGTTGAATTGATCTTTTCGCCGGGCTTTTCAACCAAGACCGAAGTCACTGACGTTTCGGGGCGAGGCGTAGGGATGAACGCCGTCAAAGCAGCAGTGGAACAAGCTCACGGAAAAATTCAGATTCAAACCGAAGAAGGCAAGGGAACGACATTTGAAATCACGCTTCCGGATGTCGCCTAGCCTTTTTTTTGGGCTAGTTCTGAAACCAGTTCAAATTCTGAAATGGCGCGCCGAATTCAAACGGTTCGCCGATTCTAGGCGTGATCAGGTGCACCGACTTCGATCTGGCTGAAAGCGTGGCGCGCTGAATGGGTTCAGCCCACGCATGGTAGGAAAGATCAAAAGTAGCCCAGTGGACGGGCAGCATCGTTTTGGCTCCAAGATCCAAGTGCGCCTGAATGGCCGATTCAGGATCCATGTGAATATCTAGCCAGGTTTCGCCGTAAGCCCCAATCTTGATCAGGCTTAGGTCAATGGGCCCTAGCTTCTTTGCGATTTCAGAAAAGTGTTTTGAATAACCCGTGTCCCCGCTGAAAAAGAAGGAATGTTTTGGGCCCTTGATTGTCCAAGACGCCCAAAGGGTGGAATTGTCCATTTTCTTTCGGCCCGAATAATGGCGGGTCGGCGTGCAATGAATTTCAATTCCCTTAATCCGAGTGCTTTCCCACCAGTCCATTTCCACGATTTGGTTTGGCGGAACCTTCCAGCGTTCAAGATGGGCACCGATTCCCAATCCCACGTAAAAAATGGTTCCGTCTTGCGAAAGCTTTGTGATCGTAGCCTGGTCCAAGTGGTCATAGTGGTCGTGTGAAATCACAACCGCGTCGATTCCGGTTAGGTTCTTCAGTTCAATTGGGGGAGCATGAAAACGCTTTGGGCCAATCCATTGAAACGGCGACACGCGTTCGGAAAGCACCGGGTCGGTCATCACGCGAACCCCGTCCACTTCGATCAGCACGGTGGCGTGGCCAAACCAGATTGCGCGAAGTCCGGGTGCAGGCTTGGATCTTAAGGTCTGCGCCGAAAGTGCCATCACGGGAATATCGACAATCGGATCGCGCGGGATTCCTTGATTGTACAATTTGAAGTTTTTCGAAATTGAATCATCAGTGTTTTGCTTGGGGCTATTTTCGAATCGCCCTTGCGCCCACTGTGGCGATTTTTGCATTCGTGCCAAGCGTTCACCGTCAAAGCTTCCGCCAAAAGGGGGAAGTTGAAACACCCCATACGCCAAAACGACCAGCGCCGCGGTCAGTGCAAAGAAAACTTTCATTCTTTTGATGGCCTTTTTCACAGCGAAATCGAAACCACGTGTTTATCGGCGCTATCGCCAAAGCCAACCAAGATGACTTCTAGCTTTTGGGTTTTCAAAAAATCGGCTTCTGGAAAAGTTTTCATCACTGATTTTGCTTCATTCACCGAAGTGACTAGCGGTTTGGGCAAAGACTTGCCCAGTTGAATCCACTTCAATTGTTTTGGGGACGTGATGGCGGTCTTGCGATCTTTTGCATAAAGCTGGATGGAAACCTCACGGCCTTCTGGGGTTTTCCGAATGCTCCATTCCGCTACGCCTTGAATTTCTGCGTCCTGACCTTTTTCGGCGTCTTTTGCGTGAATAATCGCAACAAGCTTTCCGCCCTTTGGTCCCAGGCCTTCGATCGTGGGCCCGTGACCGGCGTCGTGACCGAAGGCTAGGCTGAAAAGCAAAAGGCCAAAAAGCCGCACGACTAAATCCGGTAGTCCGAAATCACTTTCAGAACTTCAGCCATCGCAGCTTTGCGAATGGCGGGGTCCTGAAGATTCAGGTTTTCGTACTTAATTTCAACCAGCATCATCGCCAAGAAGCGCGGCGGTGTGCGGCCGGTTGGAAGAAGTTCTGTAAAAGTGCGATCGCCGACCAAGACTTGATCCCAAGCTTCAATGACCAGTTCCCAAAAAGCCTTGCGACCTGGGGTGACGAAATCAAAGGCAGGTTGGCATTCGGAATCCGGAAGGCGAACGTACCAGTTCTTGCCGACTTCGCGCGCAAGCGGCGTGCGAGCAAAAGTCGTCGGATCTTCAATGGTCTTGATGTTGTCTTGGCGTTCCAGCCAATTGTTTTTGTAAACGATGACCCGAGTGGTGCGATCCATCGTTTGGTAATCGGTGCGGCCCATGTCGCGCGTTTCACGTCCTGGAATCGGGGAATAGCTTGAACAGGTCCATTCAGGAAAAGCTTTGGTCAGATCCCAGGCTGCTTCGCACTGGTAGCGAAGGCCGTCGTCTAAGTTCGTCACGCGGCGGGTCCACTTGCCGTCGACGCCAGCCTTGGGATTCAGTTTTTTCACATCCCAGGTACGGGTTTTCGAAAAGTCGTACAGAAAGTTTGCGTCGTATTCCCAGTCTTCACCGGTGTGCTTTAATTCCGAACCTTCGATCAGCGTTCCATCCAGTTCGGTCGCAAACAAGATGTGCTGCAGACGAACGCGGTTCGCGGAAACGTCGGTTGCATAGATCCATTCTTTGACCGACTTGTCGCGGTTCACATCATAGACCCGCTTGTCGATCGGGTAGCCCGCTTTCAGCGATTCGATTTCGGAATAGCTATAGTCGACCAGATAGCAACCTGTCATCGCGTGTAGCGCTTCGCGCCCTTTGGAAAGTTGCAGGGGTTCGGCAGCCCAGGCAGCAGACGTGGATAGAAAAAGCGCAGAAGCGACGACGATTAGATTTTTCATGTTGAGAACCATTCTCATTATAGGACTGACGAAGTCAAGGCTTGGCGGGGCGCGACAAATGGGAATCTTGGCCGGATTCCATCTGACAAAAATACGGGCGGCCTTGATCGCGAAGGACGGTCGAAGGTTGAAGGGATTCTATTCCAATAAAACCAACCATGCCGTGAATCAAAATCAGGGGTAGCGCAAGCACCGCGTTTACCCAATTGGACTTAAAGCGGGGCAGCGACGTCAATCCAGAAATCGCCAACATCAGAATGGGGAAGGCAAAGGGCAAAGTGTAATAGTCATGAACGAAGTTCCCCTGGCGAATCAAAAGCCAATACGGAATGACCGAAGCCGCCCAGAATATCAGGGTTCGCTCGGTTCCCTTTTTCTTCTTCGCCCAACCGATCCCAAATTCCCCTAGGACACGAACGATAAAAAACGGAAGCGCGACCAAGCCGACGCCTTTTGAAAAAGTCCAGGTGAAGAAGCGCGACCAGAAATGCGGATCGATCAAAAGGCCCAAGCTTCCCGAGTGTCGATTTTCAACGACGTTGTTCAATGAAAACGGATTCGGAATTTGATTCTTCCAAAGAATGAAAAGCCATAAAGCAAAGGGTGCAGAAATTCCTGCTAACTGAAGCGCGGTTTTCAGCGCAGGCCGGACCAGCGCCTTTTGCGTGACTTTCTTGTCCCAAACGGACCATCTTGAAATCAAAACCGCTGCTACCGGGATGACTGTCAGCGCTTTGGTCGTTACCGAAAGAGTGAAAAAAACAAGAGCCAACGTGGGGTGGACGACTGCTGCACCTAAAACTAAAAATGCGGTGGCCAGTAGATCGGGCAGATGCTGAATGCTGTAGCGAAGAACAATGGGCGAGAACACCAGTATGGCGGCGCTGAAAGCAGCCAAATGGAGGCGATAGTCACGCTTGGGATCTTTTTTGAAAGACCAGTCGGGAAACCAAGTTCCAGAAGTGAATCGAAAAGCTGCAAAGAAAATGAAAAACAAAGCCAGGATGGAAACCGGAGCAGCAATCTGCGGAAACCATCGAATCCCCCAGGCGGATAAAAAATGAAAAACCGGAGGTTCTTCTACCCAAAGACGTAGACCCCCGGTCGCCGCGTCCGTGCAGGGAAGGTGGGTCGAAAGCCATGCCCATGGGTTCGCCGACAGCGATTTTGAAATCGAATAGGCAAAGAACTGCTTGATCGCCTGGCCACGCGCCAGCGCTCCATCACCCAAACTCACAGCGATGAGCAAAACCAGCGCAATGGGCCCAAAAAAACAGGCCAAAAAGCAAATCCAACTAGGAATCGCTCCGTCTTTAAACTTCTGCCAATAACGCTTAAGCGTCGACACTGGGCAATTGAACCCGCATGAAAAGCTTTGGAACTTCCGCACCCAACTTGAATTCGCGACGATCTTCAAGCGCAAGCTTTGAATCCGGTGCGGGTCCCGAAAACTGAACGCCCAAGGTTTTCAAAATATCCAAAGAAGCGCGCGGAAGAACGGGATAGATGATCACGGCTGCCGCCTGAATCAATCGCAGGCAAACACCCATCACGGTTTTTAAACGTTCCGTCGCCGTCGCATCACCTGTGCCAGCCGCTTTCGCCAAGGCCCATGGCTTCATTTCATTCACGTAAAGATCGACTGCGGTGACCAGATCACTCCAAGCCTTCAACGAATTTTGGTACTTCAATTCGTCAAAGCCCTGGTCCCACTGCGAAAGCGCGCTTGCGCGAGCTTCCAGTGCTTTCTTGTCTTCCGCGGTCAGCGTTTTTTCATCCAAAGCCAAAGTTCCCGGGAAGTTCTTCAAAGCAATTGTCAAAACGCGCGAAACCAGGTTTCCGATCCCGTTCGCTAGGTACGCATTGATACAAGTGACGTAGTTTTCCAAAGTGAAGGACGAATCCAATCCGAAGGACATTTCGCGAAGAAGGAAAAAGCGCAAAGTTTCGCGTCCGTACTTTTCTTCAACTTCCAAAGGCCTGACAACGTTGCCTAAAGACTTGGACATCTTGCTTTGGCCCATCAGCCAGTAGCCGTGAACCTGCAAAGTTTTATATTGCGGGACGTTCAAGGCCATCAGCATGGTTGGCCAGTAAATCCCATGCGGCTTTAGAATATCTTTAGCCGTAAAATGCGTGACGGATTCCCAAAGTGCTTGGTCGAATTGATCCGGCCAGCCCGTGGCGTTTAAGTAATTCAAAAGCGCATCGAACCAAACATACGTGACGTGGTTTGAATCAAACGGCAATTCGATTCCCCATTTCAACCGCGACTTCGGACGTGAAATGCTTAGGTCTTCCAGCGGTTGCTTCAAAAACGCCAAGACTTCGTTTTTGTAATGGGCCGGCTCGATGAAGGACGGATTTTTTTCAATATGGTCGATCAAGCGCTTTTGGTACTTCGACATCAGAAAGAAGTAATTCGCTTCGCTTCGCGCTTCGGGTTTCTTCTGGTGGTCCGGGCAAAGGCCATCAGCGGTCAGTTCGGCATCGGTTCGGAAGCGTTCGCAACCCAAGCAATAATTTCCGGTGTATTCGCGGTAAACGATGTCACCCTGATCTTTTAGTTTCGTCAGCGCTTGCTGAACTTTCTTCACGTGCGATGCATCGGTGGTGCGATAGAAAATATCAAAATCCAGATGCATCTGTTTCCAGGTTTCACGAAAGTGTCCTGAAATTTCATCGGCAAAGGCTTTTGGGTCCTGTCCCGCGGCCTTGGCCATCTGTTCAATCTTTTCACCGTGTTCGTCGGTCCCCGTTAGCGCGATGACCGGATTTCCGCGCTGAACCAGGTGACGCTTGATCACATCGACCAAGATCGTGGTGTAGCTATGGCCCAGGTGTGGCTTGGCGTTGACGTAGTACAACGGTGTCGTCAGGTAGCGGCGTGCGGATTTCATGATCCTGACAATCTAGCCCACAAATCGCTGCAATAAAACCGCCGTCTATGTCATCTTTTACCAGGGCGAGCCGAAAGGAACGGACGAGCGAAACGCGCGTCCCGAGTTTAATGCGCTCGCCCTATAAAAAGAACTATGAAGAAGCGCAAAGTCATAACCGCCGCCACCGGGTTGTTCATTTTAATGGGGATCGGGGTCTACCTGATCTGGAACCCGCTTTTCTTAGAAGGGATGAAAAGCCGCTACCAGCTTTGGCAGGCTGGCGTTCAGCCCTTTCAGTCAAGCCCAGGGGCTAAAGGCCTTCGGGTGGGTCAGTGCGACGTCAACAATTGCCAATGCGTGCTTTTGATTCATGGCCTGGGCGATGACCCAACGACCTGGCGCAGGATTCTGATGCGTGCAAATGAATGGCTGAAACCCGGAACCGAAGTCGCTTATGCGGTCGATCTAGCCAGTGTTTCCGACGTGAAACAGCCCGAAAGCTTGGTTTCGAAACAGATGGCCAGGAAGCTGATCGATTGGGTTCGCACCGAAGTCGACTGCAAGAAGTGGCTGGTGGTGGGCAATTCTTTCGGAGGATCCGTTGCCGCTTGGGCAGCAATCCAATGGCCTGAAGGGATTCGACGCCTGATGTTGGTCTCGTCATCGGGGCTCAAAGAAATTTCCAAATCCATGCCCAAGGACATCGATCCTCGAAATTGGACCGGGGGCGATGTTCAGGCTTTGAAAAACTTTCAGAAGCGGGCTTATTTCAAACCGCGTGAACTTCCCGAGGCCGTTTGGCAAGCAGCGGCCGCCAGGATTGCAGAATCGCCCGCGGGTAAAATCTTGGACGCGAACGATCGGCTAGGGGAAAGTTTGGACACTCATTTAGGCGCCCTAAAAATTCCCACGATTGTTTTTTGGGGAAAGGCTGACGGGATCATCGACCCCAAGTTTGCGCGCCAGTTTGGATCGGCGATTTCGGGTGCGACGATTCGTGAAGTTCCTGAATGTGGGCATCTGCCACAAAAAGAATGTCCGGTGCCTTTGATGGCTGCGATTCGTGATCTTTTGGGTGCTGGAGCGTTCTAGCTTAGTCCGCTTTTGGGCGGCGAGGACGTCCTGCTGGCTTTCCAAATCCGCCGGCTGATCGGCCACCCCCGGTACGCGGCTTCTTGCTTCCAAAGCCGCCAGCTGAACGCGGCTTACGATCTCCGAAGCCACCGCCTGCTGCGCGCGGCTTTCGATCACCGAAGCCGCCGCCTGCGCCTGCTGCTGAACGAGGTTTCTTGCTTCCGAAGCCACCAGCTGCTGAACGGGGTTTGCGATCACCGAAGCCGCCGCCTGCGCCTGCGGCCGAACGCGGTTTCTTGCTTCCGAAGCCGCCAGCTGCCGAACGCGGTTTTCTTTTCGGTTCCAGGCCTGCGTTGATTGCGTCGCGAACACCGCGTTTCATGGCGGATTTAGGGGCGGGTCGATCCGTTGGCTTGCGGTCAAAACTCCGCGTAGGTCGACGGCCACCCGGGCGAGCCGGGCGATCCGATCCTGATCTTTCGGGGCGTGCACCTGCCCCTTCGAAAATTCGGCCGCCAGCGCGTGCGCCTGCGGCTTTGGGTTTCCCGCCGCCGATGACGACGCGTTCTTTCTTAGGCGTCGAGTCTTCACCTGCGCGACGTGCTTCGCGTTCTTTTTCAGCCAGCTGCTTGGCGGTGCGCGCTTCTGCTTCTTCAGCCAGTGCGCGAATCGCAGCTTCCGGCGTTTCAACGATCGCTTCCATCTGGGATTTTTTCAGAAAACGGTACGCACCGGCTTCTAATCCGTGCAAAGTGACATGACCAATCGCCGTGCGAACAATTCGGTCGACACGGAATCCGCGCATTTCAAAAAGCGCGCGAACATCACCGCCGCTTCCCAGGATCACGACTTCAACGCGGGTCTTGGAACTAAGGTCTTCATGAAGGTGAATCGAATGCGGTTTCACCAATCGGTCTGCGACGCGTACACCGGATTCCAGGCGCGAAAGCATATCGGGGTTCGGGTGGCCCGCCACCTTAACGTGATAAACGCGGGGGATTTTTTCTGATTTTTGAATTTTTTCAGCGATGGATCCGTCATTGGTCAAAAGCAAAAGACCTTCGCTAGAAAAGTCCAAGCGACCGATCGGGAAAAGACGACCTCGGATTTTTGAAAGATAATCAGAAAGGTTAGGGCGCCCTTGCGGGTCGGCCATCATGGAAATCACGTTCTTGGGTTTGTTGAACGCGACATAAATCAATTCTTCGGTCTGAGTGATCAGCTTGCCATTGACCTTGATGGCGTCTTTGCCGAATTCCGCTTTGTCGCCCAGTTTTGCGACCTGACCATTGATGGTGACCAAGCCTTGGCTGATCAATTCTTCGGCTTTTCGGCGCGATGCAATTCCCGCATGCGCAAGGATTTTCTGGACACGTTCGGCTGACATAGTGCAATCATTATCACATGTGGGCAAAACTCCCTCCACGATTTCTCGCAGTTGCCCTGGTTGGATTGGTCACGTGCCTTTTGTGGGTTCGGTATTCCGTCCCGTATCTGGGTAGTTTCGAAGGCACCATCGCAAAGCCGCCGCCTGCGTCAAAGTCAGTCAAGAATCAGCAAGTGCTTCAAGAATTGAGAATTCCGAAGGACTTCTTGGCCACTTTCAAAGCCACTGAAAAACTTCGCCAGGGCGCGGATCCAGCGGCGATTTACGATCCCAAGGATCCCGAAGCGTACCAGTTTTCGCCGGGGCTTTTGGCCGTATCCAAGCTTCTTCCCAGAAACGCCTACCAGGCCTGGTTTTGGTTCAGCACGATGAACCTGCTTTTGTTTGCAATCGCATTGATGTGGGCAACTTCGTATTCTACCCACCGTTCGGTTTTCTTGCTTCTGGTTGGGCTATTGATGGGCTGGAAGGGGATCATCGAAACCCTGGACAACGGACAGCCCGAACTTTTCATCTTTGGCCTTGGACTTTGCGCAGCAGCGCTTTTAGGGCGTTTGACCTTCATTTCGGGCTTCATTGCGGGCCTGATGCCCTGGATTAAGGGCCCCTGGATTCTGATGTCTTTGCCCTTTTTCACAGCCGCGACCCGCCGAACCGAGCGACGGGGGCAGCAATTCTTTTCGGGCTATTTGGCTGGATCTTTTGCCTTTGGTGCGGCCATCCCATCGATTGTCTTGGGGTCCGAACGCGCGCGCGATCTGTCGCGGGGTTGGGTTGACCTGATCAAGTACCAGTCGGCAAACCTTTTCAATTCGTCACTCAACCAAAGCGTTTGGGCTTCGGCGCCCCGCTGGCTGACCGAATACCCGGTTCTGTCTTTGGGATTGGCTAGCCTATTTCTGGGAATGCTTTTGGGGATCTTGATGGTCCAGGCGTCGGATCACGGCTACTTCCGCAAAACTTCACCTATCGCATGGGTCAGCCCCTGGTTTTTGTTCATTCAGCTGATGAGCCCCCTGGGCTGGCGCTGGGGCAGCGTCTTTATGATCGGAGCACCCCTGGCCGCGGAATCCCGCACGACCCATGCCGCCCACGAACAAGGACATTCATCCATGAGCTGGGCCTGGTGGGGTAAGCGCCGCTGGTACCTGGTCTTCGCGCTTTCGGTGCTTTTTCTGCTTCAGCAAAACCCACTGACCGAATTCCTGGGCTTTGGCCACTGGACTGAACTGCACGGGTCCGGAATCGTGACGGCCTATTGGTTAATCGGTTTGGTTCTTTGCACGCTATGAATTCGGTAAAAATCCCGCCCTTGCCCCTGATTTTGATTGGGCCTATGGGAACAGGAAAATCGACCTTAGGCTTAGAAATTTCTAAGCTGACTGGTGTACCGAACATCCCGATGGATCGAGTGCGTTGGTACTACTACTTGAAAGACGGCTACAGCATGCAAAGTGAAGCCGCCTTAAAGGACGATTTTCCGGAAACAATGAAGTACTGGAAGCCCTTCGAAGTCCGGGCCGTGAAAAGAATCATTCAGGAATTCCCAAATGCCATCATTGATTTTGGGGCTGGCCATTCGTATTTCGTCGATCCGATGCAGTTTGACGAAGTTCAAGCAACGCTTTCAGAAATCCCAGGCGTCGTTCTCGTTTTGCCGTCACCCGATCGGGCCGAATCACTTCAGATCTGTAACGAAAGGCTTCTTGAAAGACGCAAGAAGCCGCTAGAAAAAATCGAAATCGAAGCGAATCGTGCCTTTATCGAGCATGAATCCAACCGAAAGTTGGCTAAGCAGACCGTTTACACACACGGAAAAACCGTGCGACAAACAGCCGAAGAAATCCTAAACCTTTTTTAGGTTTCAGTCGGAGCAATCGCAGCCGGCACTTCCGTCGCCTGCGCAGTCAGACCTTCTAGCCCTGGAACGACCACGGCTGGCGCTTCAGCGCCCAAGGCTGCAGCTTCAGCTGCAGCTTTTTCAGCCGCCTTTTGTTGGTCCAAATAAGGCGTCGAAGTCGGGATCGACTGAACACGTTCGCGGATGTCTTTTAGGAACTTTTCGTCTTCGCGAGCGTCGTAAATCAACTGAACCGAAGTATCGGACTTCATTCCTTGAACCAGCTTACGCATTTCAAGAATTCTTGGATCTTCTTCGCCGGATTGCGACGCAGGGATCATCTGTTCCAGTTCACGAAGCGACGGAAGTTCTGAAAGTTCTTTCAGGCCGAAAACTTCTAGGAATTCGGAAGTGGTTGCGTAAACCATCGGACGTCCTGGAAGATCCGAGCGTCCTGAAATCTTGATCAGCTTCTTTTCCATCAGTCCGCGAATGAAGTGGGAACTGTCGACACCACGAATCTTGTCGACGTCTTCTTTCAAAACCGGTTGCTGGTAAGCGACAATCGCCAAGGTTTCCATGGCGCCGGCGCTTAAGCGCTGGGTCTGAACTTTTGCCAGTTTCTTGGCTAAAGCGGCGCGGCCGACCTTGGTGCGGAACTGGAATCCACCGGCGACTTCGACGATTTCGATACCGTGGTGGGCCTTTTGATAGCGGTCTTTTAGGCGGGTCATGGCTTCTTGGAAAAGCGCATGAGAAATTTCGGGTCCAAGCAGGCCCTGAAGCTTTTCAAGCGACATGGGCTTATCGGTCATGAAAAGAAGCGATTCGATGCAACTTTCCATTTCGGCAAGGTCCAGGTTTCCGTCGGAATCTTCGACGGGTTGCTTGGGCAAAGCTGCCTGAAGTTCAGGATCGATTTCAGCAGCGGCTTCGTTTTCTAAAGCCAACGCTTTTTCCAAAGCTTCGTCTTCGGCAATCTGGCGCGCCAAAAGGGCTTCTGGGCTTTCACCCTGGGCCGCTTCTTGGATCTGAACCAGTTCAGCGTGATGGGCTTCTTCTTGCTTTTGAATCGCGGCAGCCAGATTCGACATTTCTTGTTCAACTTGTACGGGATCTTGTTCGGGGACACCGTCTTCAAGCAAGGCTTCGTCTTCATCTGCAGCCGCTTTGGCAGCTTCAGCGGTTTCGGTCGCTTCAATGGCTTCGGCCGGGACGGCTTCTGCCACGTCTGTCGATTCGATCGTTTCAGCGGATTCGGCTTCTGGGGCCGCTTCAGCTTGAATTTCGGCTTCGATTTCCGCTTCGACTTGTTCGTCCGAAGGGGTTTCCAGATCTAATTCGTCTTCTTCCATCTGGGCGTCACGGACGTCCAAGGCGGTCAGACCAAATGGGTCTGCGATAAAGGTCGAAGCGGCATTCAAGGTCACTTCCGCAGGCTTGATGCTTACGGGTGTTTCTAGATGTGCTTTTTCTTCGCTCGCAATAATTTGTTCCACGACTTCTTCAACCAGTTCGGCTTCCGAACTGGCGTTCGCTGCGGATTCTTGGGTCACTTCTGGAAGCCATTCCGATGCTTCGGTCTTCAATGATTCCTGAACCGAAGATTCCAACGAATCAAAGATTTTTTCGTCGTGTGGGTTCTGATCCTGATCAGTCATTTGAAGTCCTTCCGTTGAAGGTTCGGTCCAATCCTGCGTCGGTGTTGATTTCGGTTGTGACAAAGCTTCCGTCTGCGTTTGCAGCGGCCGAGGTAATTCTTCCGTCTTCGATTCCGTGATCGCTTCCGGCAATTCCAAGTGGGTCGGCGACGGCGCTAGCGGCGTCGGTTCGAAGTTCTGTTGGAGGGGTTGCGGCTTGTTCCACTGCGTTTTCAAGCCCTGGGGAAGCGGTAGCTCGTTCTTCCAGGTGATCAAATCCTGAAGCAAGCGATGGATCGAATGAGTCAAGGTTTTCCAGAAGTTCCACATAAATCGATTCGTAAACCTCTTGTTGGTGAAGTCTCATCTTCTTCAGACGAGAAAGTTCCAAAGACGCCAGGAAAGTCACCACGACTTCGGCGCGCGACGGATCCTGCGAAAGCAGTTCATTCATCGCCGTTAATTTTCCAAGGACCAGGCGCTTTTTGAAATCGCCCAGCTTCGTTGAAAGCGAGACGGTTTCTTTTTTCAGAACCGTGGTGCGCTTGCGCGAACGGATCAAAACGTCCTGGAAAGTCATTCCCAAGTCCGTGATGTCCAGATCTTTCCAAACTTTTTCGACGGGTGCCTTTTTGATCGGGCGAGTGAAAGTGTCTTCGCCTAGGCGCGGAAGTTGGGCTAAGTCTTCGCCCGCTGCACGGAAGCGCTGATGCTGCAAAAGTTGAAGGATCAGGTCTTCTTGAGAAGGTTCGGCATCGGCACCGGCTTGTGCGGCTGCCAGCGCAGGATCCTGAGGCAAAAGGGATTTTGATTTCCAAAGAAGCAGGGTAGCGGCCATCACCAAAAATTCGCTAGCGATGTCAAAATTCAGTTCCTGCATCAAGCGAACGTAAGCCAGGTACTGGTCGGTGATCTTTGAAATGGCGATCTTCGAGATATCCATTTCGTGGCTTTGAATCAGATACAAAAGCAGATCCAATGGACCTTCAAACTGATCCAAACGAACCGTGATCGGCATGCGATTTGTGTTTAATCCACTAGCCACGCTGGTTAAGCCCCCCTAACCGATAGCACCGGGTCAGCCGTGATGCGCTTACCCGGACCAAATGGTAGGTCGACTGTGTCGCAAGCCCTATTCCTTGGCAAGAAAATCCTTGGAATTTTGGCGCGGCCTTGGGTGGCGCCGGTCAGGGTCGGTTTTCTCATGAACGAGGCAGGAATCCGACGCGGTCGTAAACCCTGTCTAGAAGCTTCTGTGCGCGATTCCGGGCATTCTGGGCACCCATTTTCAGGACCCCATCCAGGTACGCGGTATCGGCCATCAGGCGCTCGACTTCAGCGCGAACAGGGGCCAAATGGGCGGCCACCATTTCGGCAGTTTCAACTTTCAAGTGTCCGTACATTTTTCCCGCGTATCCCGACACGACTTCTTCGGGCTTTTTTCCAGTCAGCGCGCATTGGATCGTGATCAGATTCTTGACGCCTGGTTTTTCATCCGACCAAGTGACTTCCGAACCCGAATCGGTGACCGCGCGTTTGATTTTCTTAATGATCTGGTCGCTGGTGTCGCCTAGATAAATGGCTGAATTCGGATCTGGATCTGATTTCGACATCTTTTGTGTCGGATCCTGAAGGCTCATGATCCTTGCGCCCACGGGTGGGATATAGACTTCTGGGATCACAAAAAGGTCATCTCCGAAAAGACCATTCATCCGTTCGGCAATGTCGCGGGTCAATTCCAGGTGCTGCTTTTGGTCTTCTCCGACAGGGACCAAGTGTGTTCCGTAAAGCAAAATGTCAGCCGCCATCAATACCGGATACGCAAAAAGTCCTGCGGGGATATGTGCCCCCTGCTTGGCGGACTTGTCTTTGTACTGGGTCATGCGGCCCAGTTCGCCCATGGTCGCAAAACAAGTCAGGACCCAGGAAAGTTCGGCGTGCTGAGGGACATGGGATTGAACAAAAAGGGTGCATTCTTTTGGATCAATTCCCGACGCGATGTATGTGGCTACCGCGCGACGAGTTTCGCGCCGAAGTTCTTCGGGGTCTTGCTTCACGGTGATGGCGTGCATGTCGACTGCGAAGAAAAGACAGTCGTATTGCTTTTGCAAGTTCACCCAGTTTTTCAATGCGCCTAAATAATTTCCCAAAGTCAGCCGGTTGCTTGGCGCAACGGCTGAAAGCATGACCTTTTTCATGTGGCTCCAAATAGGGTCGTCATTCCCAACAATACTAAGTTGCTCAATAATCGAATTGGAAATTCCAAAACCTTGAACGCGCCAATCATCAAAAGACCCATCAAGATAAAGAAGCTGTAAGGAGCGATCTTTTCATACTGATAGATCCATTTCTTGGGCAAAAAACTTTCAATCATCTTGCTTCCATCCAGTGGCGGAATCGGAACCAAGTTGAAAAGTCCAAGCGCGAAGTTCAGCGAAACGGAAACATAAGTCATCGCAATCAGCGGTTCAAAAAGGAAGAAGTCTTCGGGAACCCATTTCTTGATGGCGGCAAAGACGGCGCCTGAAAGCGTCGCCAGAATGAAGTTCATTCCTGGGCCTGCAAAAGACACCCAAAAAAGGCCGGGACGTAGTTTGGTAAAATTCCGCGCATCAATCGGAACCGGTTTGGCCCAACCAAATAGAATCGGAATTCCAGAAACCATGTTGATCACCGGAAAAAGGATGGTCCCGATCGGGTCAATGTGCGGAAGCGGGTTTAAAGTCAGGCGGCCTTCGGATTCCGCCGTTTTGTCGCCAAATTTTCTAGCCGCCCAACCGTGTGCAACTTCATGGAAAACCACAGCCATGATGAAGGGCACGAATTGAATCGATAAAACTTGAAGGCGTTCGTTCCAGTTCAGATCGCTCACAGGGGTGCCGCCGCACCTTTCTTTAAACAAAGCAGGTAAGCCAAGCTACGGTCGTCTTTGGGATTGAAGATGCTCTCGTCGGTTTCAGAAATCTGGTACGGAGTGTGTTTAGGTACCGCAGTCGCTTCAATGCTCCATTCGACCACAAAGCTTTGGTCGTTGGCGCTGACAAAGGAAATCGTGCTGGCGGTTTTTGAATCGTACGTTTGATAAGCGGCTTTAGTAGAAGGGGTTTGGGACAGATTTAAGATTCGAAGCTGTTCTTCAATGGACCCTTTGGAATCGATCGTCCGAATCTGAATTCGCAAGGTGTCTTTGGTGACGATCGTGACCACGATCTGCGTTTGAAAGCTGCGATCCACCCCGATTTTGTCGGGTCCCCAGATCATGTCGCAAGAAAAGCTACCCGAAGCGGCCCACGCGGTGGTCTGCCCTGGATCCAAAAGACGGCGAACAGATGCTGCGTCGGCGTTCAATGATGCAAGTCCAGCGTGTGCTTGACGTGAATCTGAACCCACGAAAGCCGCTAGAAGTGCCGGAAGTACCCAGGAAAATCGCATGGTGGGGAAGTTAGGCCAGGCAGCGAATTCAGTCAAACTTTGTTCGTGCGCTTGGCTCGGGGGTGATGCTTCTCGTAGGATTCCTGAAGATGATCCTGAGCTACGTGGGCGTAAATCTGCGTCGTCGACAAGTCGGCGTGCCCTAAAAGGGTCTGCAGGCTTCGCAGGTTCATACCGGCCTGAAGAAGGTGAGTCGCAAACGAATGACGCATTGCGTGCGGCGAAACGGACTTTCGGATCCCTGCCTGCGCTACAATTTGTTTCAAGATCGACCAACAGGCTTGGCGGGTCAGTGGGTTGCCTTGGGAATTCAAAAAGACAAAATCCCGGGGGTTTGCGTTTGGGGACATCGTCAGCCGGCCGCGTCCGGCTTCGCCTTCTAAATAGGCTTTCAAGGCGTCTCCGGCGACTGGGGCAAAGGGTACGATTCTTTCTTTTCCGCCCTTTCCCAAAACGCGAACGTAGCGAAGCTTCAGATCAGTTCTTTGGGCTTCCAGTTCGACCAGTTCTGAAACGCGAAGTCCCGAAGCATAAAGAAGGTAGACCATGGCGCGGTCACGCGCCTGAAGCGCTTCACGGTGGCGATGTTGGTACGTAATTCCCGGTGTCAGAGCATCCAAGATCTTCTGAACTTCTGCCTGCGAAAGTGCCTTAGGTAGCGCTTTGGGCATCTTGGGCATGGGAATGGATTCGGTTGGATTCTGGGGCAGGTTCAATTCCAAACAGCAGTACTTGAAAAATTGGCGAAGCGTCGTCAGCTTTCTTGCGACCGATGAAGCCTTGGCTTTTCGTTTATAAAGTTCGACCAGGAAGTTGGAAATTTCGGCGGCCGTGATTTCTTCTAGGCGAATTTCTTTGGGAAGGGTCTTGATCCAACCGTTCAAGTCACCAAAGTAACTTTCGGTCGTTTTTTCCGAAGCCCCGCGATCGATTCGCAGACTTTGGATGAAACCTTCGATCGCTGATTCCAATTGGGTCATCTTCTTTAGAATAGACCACGCCCAAAACATCCGCACGGACGTTTTGGGCGTTTCTGCTAGGTCTTTTCAGTCTTTAGAATTGCAGCGTGTAGCCGTGCTGCGATCCATTCAGGTAAAGGTAGACTTTTCCGCCGTATAGCAGGTTGTTCCAGCGGCCCATATTCATTGCAATACCGCTGACACAGACTTGCGATCCGTAGCCGTAACCTGGCTGTTGCGGATACCCTGGAATCTGGCCTGGCTGTTGGTACCAGTTCGGCGCCGTCATGCCTGGAAAGGTATTCATCATGCCGCCACCGAAACGGTACATGATGTCGGTCATGACCATTTGGCTCAGCTGAATCGTTCCCTGAATCATCGACTGGTTCGGATTCCAGCTTCCTGGAACCATTCCGCCGGTTGGGAAACCTGGCTGCTGTTGGAAACCGCTTGGGTAACCGGTTTGCTGCCAGTACGTGTTCTGTGGATATCCCGTGTAAGGCATCTGCATTTGTTGGCCAAAGCCGGATTGCTGCAGATTCATGCTGATCATGCCGTCGCTGGATCCAGGACGGGTATTCAGCATTCCGCCGGATGCGCCACCGCCGGTGACGACCATCTGGCCGATGTTCTGATAACCATAAGGAAGGGTTCCGGCGACGATGTTGGCATAGTCGACGTAGGCCTGGCCTTGAAATCCGATGGGGCTAGAGATCGGCACGCAGCCGCCTCCGCCTGGAAGGGTTGGAAAGGATCCACCGCCTGGATTCCAGGGGTTCCATTGTCCTTGTCCTTGTCCGTTTCCGTTCACTGGAGACTGCGGGTTGGTCATCGCACACCCGCTGACCAGTGCTGTTGAAATGACCGCGAGAGCAGCCGCAATCACTCGAGCTCGTTGAAACAACATAACTACCTCCTGTCCGTCAGCAGAAGACGGACGTTTACCTTTCTCTCTGCCGGGATATAAAGCAGGGGGTGTGCCAAATGACCGACAAGCAGGGTCAACTTCGGCTCAATCTTGGAAATATTCTTAAGTAATTGAAATTATTGAATAATAATCGACTGAATTCGGAATCCCCCGAACGGATGATTCCAAGGGGCGCCCAAAATTCAGGCAGTGAACTGTCAACGAACTTTACAGCTGCTCAGTTCTCGAAGGGCTTCGGGTTTACCCCGGCCGTCCCGAAACTTGGCCACGGCCTGCGCAATGACGTCGGCGATTTTCTTGCGCCCGCCAGTAGAAACCACGTTTAAGCGGTCGCGAGGATGGCTTAAGAACCCGACTTCAACCAGTGCCGAAGGCATGTCCGCCCCCAAAAGAACGTGAAACAAAGCCTGCTTCACCCCGCGGTCGACTTCGGGGTTTGGCCCCCGGGCAGTCCAAAGCTGAACTAGCCCCTTTTGAAGCAAACAGGCGATGCGTTTGCTTTCAGGCAGGTTAGCGTCCAGCTTCAGATCCTTCAGAATCAAGGCCACTTCTGTCTGCCCGTCGGCTTCATCGATCGTCGTTCCCAAAACGGCGTTTTCTAGCTTAGCCAGGCGCCGCGATGACTGATCGGTCGTTGTATTTAGGATATAGGTTTCAATTCCTTCGGGTTGCCGTGCGGGGTCGGCGCCTGGGGAATTCAAATGGATCGAAAAGAAAAGATCCGCTTTCATTCGGTTGGCTAGCGCCGTTCGGTCCGCCAGGGCCAGTTCTCGATCCGTTTCGCGGGTCAACGTCACCAGCATTCCTTTGGCTCGGACGGCTTTTGCGGTTTCAAGCGCGATGGCCAGTGCGATTTCTTTTTCAGTGACGACGACCCCGCCTTTCTTATGCGTGGTTCCCAGGTCCTGGCCACCGTGGCCAGGGTCAATGACCACGTGAAACTTCGGAAGCCCTTTGGCTTTTTTAGGCGCAGCCCATGTGGGCGAAGGCGCGTGCAGGGCTAGAAAGATTGCGGAAACAAGAAGCATGGACCTTCATCGTACCGATTGTTATGAGTGAATTCCACATGCCTTCTCGAATCCAATCCATCGGCCTGCGGCTGGATCGCTGGTTTTCGAATCATTCTAGGGTCCTGCCTTGGCGTGATGATCCGTCAGTTTATCGTGTTTGGGTTTCTGAAATCATGCTTCAGCAGACCCAGGTCGCGACCGTCATTCCTTACTTCGAAAATTTTTTGAAAAAGTTTCCGACCGTCGAAGCCTTGGCATCGTGCAGTGTCGACGAAGTCGAAAAGGCTTGGGCGGGACTGGGCTATTATTCCCGTGCACGAAACCTTCGTGCCGCCGCCATCCAGATCGTCAAAGCCGGCGGATTCCCTTCCACGCGTGACGCTTGGTTAGAAGTTCCCGGGGTGGGGCCTTACACGGCGGGTGCCATCGCTTCAATTGCCCTAGAAAAGCCGGAAGCGATTTTAGACGGAAACGTTGAACGCGTGATTTCTAGAATCGATCGGGTTTCCCGATCGCAAGCCGGTTCGGATGCTGCGTACAAGGCCAAGCTTTGGGAAAAAGCGGGTGAATGGGTTCGGGTCGCACATCAGGCAGGGGTGGGTCCCCGCAATTTCAATCAAGCTTTGATGGAACTAGGGGCGATGGTTTGTAAGCCCAAAGGGGCAATTTGTGGAGCGTGTCCCGTCCAGACGCATTGCCAGGCTTTTTCAAAATCCGAAGTCGAAAATTTTCCTGAAAAGAAAAAAAAGAAGCAGTGGCTTCAGGTTGCAGAAGAAGTCCACGCCTGGATTGATCGTGACCAACTTCTTTTGCGCCGACGGGCTCAGGGCGAATGGCGCGCGGGGCTTTGGGACTTCATGGATCAAGCCCCGTCGGGCAAGACCTATAAAAAAGTCGCAAGCTTTCAAAGCAAGCACGTCGTGACTCGACACAAGATCACTCGAAAGACGACGGTCTGGGTTTCTGAAAAGCGCGCTGGGAACCCTTTACCCAAGGGCCTAGAAACGATTTGGATTCCCTTGGATGAAGTCCAGATCGATGGTCCGCAGAAAGTCGCTACGGGGTCCGCCTTTCAAAAAACCATTCAAGCCGTATTGTCGGCGGCCAGGGGGAATTCAATCTGATGAAAGCACTTCCGACCATTGGGCTTTTGTTATTGTCGAATCTTTTCATGACCGCCGCATGGTACGGCCATTTGAAATTTAAGAACCTAGCGCTTTGGGCGGCGATCCTGATCAGTTGGGGGTTGGCTTTTTTTGAATATGTTCTTCAAGTTCCAGCCAACCGTATCGGTTACGAAAATTTTTCAGCCTACCAACTGAAAATCCTGCAAGAATGCTTAGCGCTTCTGGTTTTCATGGGGTTTGCAGCGATCTATTTGGGCGAAGGGCTTCAGTGGCGGTACGGCGTATCGATGGTCTTGATCTTGATCGCCGTCGCAGTCGCCTTTTACAAATAGTTAGGTATAGGCCGAAAAATCAGACTTCACTTGGGCCAGGCGATTCAAAGCTTGTAGTGGCGTCATTTCGTCAATCTTCAAGTCTTGAATTTCTTGAAGCTTGGATTGAAGGGTTTCCAGTTCCTGGATTTTTTCGCGAAGCTGAGATTGAAGCGAATTCAGTTGGGCAAGGTCTTCGTCAGCGCGAGAAGGTTCGGCCAGGGCTGAAAGGAAATCCATTTGCGCCGTCGGAGCGTCGTTTTTCGCGATCCGGGATTTTTCCAGGTCTTTTAAAACCTTCCAGGCGCGATCGATGACGGATTTCGGAAGTCCGGCAAGGCTGGCGACTTGAACGCCAAAGCTTTCATTTGCTCGCCCCGATCGAAGTTCATATAAAAAGCGTAGGTCATTCTTGCCTTTGGAACTTTCAACCGCAACATGCGCATTTCTAAGTCCCAGTTGCTTGCCTTCCAGTTCCGTCAGTTCGTGATAATGGGTTGCAAAAAGCGTCCGCGCGCGAATCTTTCCGCAGATCCATTCCAGCGTTGCCCAAGCCACCGACATTCCGTCAAAGGTTGAAGTCCCGCGGCCAATTTCATCTAGAATCAAAAGTGATTTGCGATTGGCGTAATTTAGGATGTGCGCCAGTTCCGTCATTTCCACCATGAACGTCGATTGTCCGCGGCTAATCGCATCCTGGGCACCAATTCGGGTGTAAAGCGATTCCACTATTCCGATGCGTGCAGATTCTGCAGGAACGGCTGCGCCCATCTGAGCAAGCACGACGATCAACGCGACTTGGCGCATGACCGTCGATTTACCGCCCATATTGGGCCCGGTGATCAATAGAATTTGGGATTCCTGGTTTCCGCTAGACCCCAAAAGCTGAGTGTCGTTAGGAACGAACCGGCCGCCCAGTTGTTGGTCGACCATTGGATGTCGGCCCTTGCGGATGTCTAGATCCAGCGAAGTGTCCAAATTGGGTTGAACAAATCCTGGGCGATCCAAAAGATGACTTAGGCTTTGAAGGCAATCCAAAGCGGCAACAGCTTGGGACGCTTCCAGGATCCAGGAAATTTGGTCGCTGATTTCTTCAATCAGTTGCTCGAAAAGTTTTCTTTCTAAGGCGATTTGTTTGGCTTCGGCATGAACGATTTCGTCTTCGAACTTTTTCAGTTCTTCGGTGAAAAAACGTTCGGCGCCAACCGTGGTTTGCTTTCGCTGGTAATGTGCAGGAACGTTTTTTAAGTGTGTGCTGGTGACTTCAATATAATAGCCAAAAACGCGGTTGAATCGAACTTTCAGGCTAGGGATCCCCGTTTGGGTTCGTTCGCGTGTTTCCAGTTCCACAAGCCAGTTAGAACCGTCTTGATTGATTCGAATCAAGCGATCCAGTTCTGGATCTGTTCCCAGTTGAAAGACTCCCGCTTCTTTGTGGGTCAGTGGGGCTTCTTCTTTTTGGGTCTTTAAGATCTTTGCCGTCAGTTCGGCCAGGTGACTTTGGGCATTTGAAATTCGGGCCGCGATTTCCTGAAGCCGCTGTGAACGGGCATTCGCCAAGATCAACGGAATATCTGCCACGCGATTCAGACTTTTGGCCAAAGCATAAGTGTCGCGCGGATTCGCCAACCGTGTCGTGATGCGGCCGGTGATTCGTTCCAGATCATAGACTTCGGATAATTTTTCCATCACTCGCGCGCGGGTGTTGGATGTTTCGGCCAGTTCGGCAGTTGCAAGCTGGCGCGCTTGGATTTCTTCAAGATCAATTCGGGGTTCCGTCACCCAGCGCTTCAGTAGGCGCGAGCCAAGGCTTGTCTTCGTTTGGTTGACGAAGTCGTACAGGTTCGGCGTCCCGTCGGGTTTGGGAAGTAGATCCAAATGAGAAATCGTTTGTGGGCCAAAGACCAGGGTGCTTGGGCGATCCAAGGCTTCGGGAAGCGCGATGTGGGCTAATACTTCTACGCCCTGGCTTTTTGCGGCGTATTTGCAAAGGATCGCCATGGCTGGAATCGATTGCGCGATCGGAAAAAGAACATCCAAGATCGCAAGCCCAAATTGCTTCTTTAGGAATTCAGCCGCTGCCGCTTCCGTCAGATAGTTCGAAGGAAGATCTTCTAACAAAACGTCTTTTCGCGCACGAAGGGTCGAGGCCGCATCGAGCGGAAGTTTTTCGCCGATACGAAGAAAATGGCGGATCGGAAGTTGGGAAAGTTCCAGGCAAAGTCGGGTCGCTGCAATGGGCTGGCTTAGGCGTGTTTGTCCGGTCGATGCGTCCAAAAGCGCCAAGATCCAAGTGCCATCGCTGGAAGCGTGGGCAGGGTCGACCGGGATCGCGGTGGCTAAAAAAGCCATTTCGTTTCCGTCAGTTTCAAATTGGATGGCCGGAGTAAAAACCCGCGTGATGGCACGCTTGACGATCGACTTGGATCCTTGGCCGGGTTCCATTTCGCCTTCCATTTGTTCGCCGATGGCGACTTTCCGGCCAGCTTTCAAAAGTTTTTGAATGTAGCCTTGAACACTGTGGTGGGGGACGCCAGCCATTGGGGTGGGGTTGGCCTTGCCCTTGTCCCGCGAAGTCAGTGTGATTTCCAAGATCTTCGACGCGTCGATCGCGTCTTCAGCGAAAACTTCGTAAAAGTCACCCATTCGGAAAAGCAAGATTGCATCAGCGACTTGGGACTTTAGATCCCAGTACTGCTTCATCAGGGGTGAAAGATTCGTTTCGCTCATGGGTTTGGGAACGCGGTACCAGCTTGGGGGGCTTCGATCAAGGCTTCTAAAGACCCGCGCCAGGCGCGGGTTCGCGGACGGAAAAAAAGACCCGGCCGAGCCGAAACGTGCTTGGCCGGAATTAAAAAAACCCGGCCGAGCCGAAATGCGCTTGGCCGGAATTAAAAAGACCCGGCCGAGCCGAAATGCGCTTGGCCGGAATAAAAAAGAGCCGGCCGAGCCGAAATGCGCTTGGCCGGAATAAAAAAGAGCCGGCCGGCCGAAAAAGCGGGGGGATGCTTTGTCGGCCGGCCGGCTCGGGACTTGGGGCGCTCGGGTTGCGAGGCCCACAAGTCGTTTACTTAAGTCGAGCTCATTAGAAGATCACGCCGTTGATCCAAAGACCGACACTTGCGGTGTGGGTCCATGGCATGACGGGGAATGCTGCTGCATTCGGGGTCTTCTTGCGCTTTGCAATGGTTTGGTCATTTGCGACGCGCTCGCGAAGACCGTCATCCAAAGGCGTCGAAAAACGGATGTGTGGGTACAAGGTGAAGTGCTTGCTGATCTTGTAGGTGTATCCCATTTCAACCGGAGCAAACCAGCGCTGGAACGACTGACCCGAGTTCTTGCGAATGTCCAACGTCATGCCTGCGCGAAGACCTTGATTCTCGGACAATGCATAGTTGATCGAAGGGTTCGCCACGAACAGGATCTGTGGCTTCGTTCCGGTCACGTCTTGGGGTGCCAAGGCGTCAGCATCGCGGTAGATGAAAACGCGTGGGGAAACCAGCGCAAACACCGACCACTTCGAACCGGCCTTGCGGTAGTTGAAGCTAGAAAACAACCCTGGGTTGATGATTTGGGTCCGCGCCTGAGGAATCTGTCCGATTCCAGGGACGTCCGTGTTGAAGGCTCCGCTCAATGACCAATCCGCACCTTTCAAAAGGGTGCCAGAAATTCCGATACGGCCGCCTTGATCGCGGAAAGTGATGAAGCCCGGTTCGGTTGGGCGGGTTGAATCAAAAATCTGTTGAAGGCGGAACTGATAGTCCAAACCGATCCGGTCTGTCAGTTTGTAACGAACCGAAAGATTGGTCCACATGCTGATGCCTGAATCGCTGGCATAGCCAGTCGAACTGCTGACGGGTAGGTGGGCCGGTTGACCAAATCCTGGTCCGTCAATAAAAGTGAAGTAGTTCGCACCAAAGCCACCTAGAAACTTCTTTAGGCCGCTTTGCTTGATGCTGGCTTCCGAAGTGGTTGCGGCAGGAGCCGAAGCTGCCTGCGCATCTTTTTCCACCTTCTGTTCAATGGCGGCTGCTGCTGGCAGGTTGGTTTCGATTTTTTCTGCCGATGCTTGGCTGGTTTCGATTTGGTCAGTAGCCGGCTTTGCTTTGATGGTGGTTGCATTTGCTGCTGTAGCGGCAAAGGCGGAAATGACGAAGGCCCCTAAGATACGATTCATTTTTTAGTCCCCTGAGTTTTGACTAACCCGTTATTGTTGACTGGATTTAGCTAATTTAACTCGCAGCGTCAATCTGCAATTTCGGTCCTAATCGAACCCTAAAACAGACTTTTCGCTAACGATTGCTCCCCATTGAGCAAGCCCGGTGCCAAGGACTATTCTTTTATAACTGATGGAAAAGATAGGCTTTCAGGATACCCATCTTTTGGAATTTTCTGGCCCTGGTGCGAAAGGAAACCTTCCCTTATGCTTTGCGACATTATATAGGTCGGCCATGCAAAAAATCTTGGGGACCTGGTTGTCGGTACTGGCTTTGGCTTTGTCATATGATGCGTATGCCGCAGGGATTCCGAAGTCGGAAGTCGCCGTGGTTTTGATCGATATGCAGCCCGGCTTTTACAAGCGTGGCGGGGTCGTCGGTAGCCAGGGCCTAAAGGACCTAGTCGCTGAACAGTCAAAGCTTTTGAATTGGGCCGTCCAAGAAGGCGTTCCCGTCCTAATCTTTGAATATTCGGGATTTCAGCCGACGAATATTTCGCTGACCGATCTTTTGGTCGGATCGACCTTCAAGGCCATTACCAAGTACGAAGACGATGGTTTTGGATATGACAGCCATGACGAAGCCGTGCAGACCTTGGATTCTTGGGGCGCCAAGACCCTGATTGCAGCGGGTATCAATGGTCCCTATTGCGTTCGCTCGACAGTTTTGGGGGCTCTTGCAGCCGGATACGATGTGATCAGTTCTCCGGCGATCACCGGAAACATCAATCACAACCCCCCGACCTACCCAAATACGACCTGGTATTCTCCTAGGAACAAATTCACGATTTTGCCGGATTTGGCTTCGATTTTGGCCTTGATTGACGTTTCGACGCCTTAGGTTCTATACCTGACTAGTTTTGTCTTGTATTAGGGGAGCGCCTTTGGTATATCCCCGCCATGATTCTGAATCCGTCCTTTCGTATCGGCGCAGTCGGTCTGGCTTTGGCTTTAACCGTTTCCAGTTTTGCCGGCGGTCTACTTCCAGGGAAAACCGCGCGCATGGCAAGGCGCCAGGCCCGTTTGGAAAAGAAGCTGATTCAGGAAACTGAAAAAGCATTGGATAGCGCTGCGTTCACGAAATTCGGATCGCGGGCAGCTTTGAGCCGGGGTTCGTTTGAATTCTTATCCAAAATGAATCGTCTGGATTTTTCCCAGATGGACGTCGCCGTCTTAATGCAAATGATCTTCTTTTTGGTTTCCGAAGAAGCAGCAGCGGACGTTCGTGAAATGTTGGCGGACATGAAGTCAACCATGACCGAAAAAAAGAAGCTTCGCGAAATGATGGAAAAGGCTTCGGCACGCAAAGAAAAAATGAGCAGCATGCTTCGCAGTCAGTTTGAACAGCTGGCTTCGGAAGCTGAAAAGTCGCCAGAACTTGTTTTTGAACCCTACCGTGAAAGCCGCAAGCTGAAGTGGACGCCGGATTCTTCTGAAACGGTGGGCGTCGCATCGGGATCTGGGGACGTGACTTTGCAGATTCAATGTTCAGAAGACTGTAGCGTCGAACTTCGAGACATGAGCAAGGATCAAGTCTTGGATACAGGGCGCTCGGGCCCCGGGCACGGTCCCTTGGTTTTGAAGGGCTTGGTGATTGGTCTGACCCCAGTTTCAGTTTCCGTAAAATCGGCTTCGACCAAGAAAAAGCGCGTTTTTGACAGCGCTGATCTAGATATTTTTTACGCACGTCCGACAACTGGAAACGCATACCAGCCGAAGTGCCGCCAAGACGGCGGAACCTGCACTCAGCTTCCCGAACAAATGAAGAAGCTTGCGAAATTGGAAGCCGAACTGGCTACCAAGATTTCCGGAATCAAACTGCCAGAAACGGAAAAAAAGAATTTGGCACGTTCGATGGTCGAAATTGTCGGCCGCCAGATTTCATTGGCAAAACGTGCCGAAAGCCTGGTGCTTTCAGGCTACGTGACTCCTTCCGAAAAAGCGGAACTGGATTCGCTGTCGGATCTGTCGCAAGAACAAAGTCTGCGTTTGCAAAAGTACATGGATCGCATGACCCGGGCGGACCGCTCGGCTTCGAACATCTTGAAAAAGTTTTCCGAAGCGATTTCACAGATTGTTTCGAATCTGAAATAGTCGTAGATCCGAATCAGCGCCCGATTTTGTGAACTTTGACCATATTGGTGGTTCCGCGGCGAAGTGACGGAATCCCCGCTGTGACGACGACGATGTCGTCAGTCTGGGCAATTCCTTGTTCACGTAAAACCGTTTCAACCATCCCAAAAAGATCGTCCGTTGCCAGAATTTTTGGGATCAAGACACCATGAACCCCCCAAATAAAGGACAGTCTTCGGACCATAGGTTCGTGGTCCATGATCGCAATGATGGGTGTTTCGGGTCTAAACTTCGCAAGACTTCTAGCCGCAAGGCCTGAATGGGTGATGCAAGCAATCGCAACTGCACCCACGTGGTGAGCGATTCTGGATGCGCTAAATTCAATCGATTCGACGGTCGATCCGGGCATTGGCACCATGTCGGTGGGTCCGGAATAGAATTCGCTAGAGCGTTCCGCTTCCATGATGATTTCCGACATGATGCGAACGGCTTCCAAAGGGTATTGACCCGAAGCGGTTTCGCCAGAAAGCATCACGGCATCAGTGCCATCGAAAACGGCGTTAGCAACATCGCTGGCTTCCGCCCGCGTTGGGGTCGGTGATTGGATCATCGATTCCAGCATCTGCGTTGCCGTGATGATCGGAACGCCCAACTGGTTACACGAATGAATCAGTTTCTTTTGGATCGCAGGAACGCGTTCTGGCCCCAGTTCCACGGCCATGTCGCCGCGGGCAACTAAAAGTCCATCCGCTGCTTCAATGATCGAATCCATCGCTTCGACCGCTTCTTCGCGCTCAATTTTTGCGATCAGAATCGGCGGTTCAGGGCTTTGTTCCTTACAGATTTTGCGAAGTTCTTCGATGTCTTCGGCGCTGCGAACAAAAGACATTGCAATAGCGTCCACGCCTTGTTTGATCCCGAAGCGAATGTCTTCCAGGTCTTTTTCGGTCAAGCAGGGGATTGAAAGCGGCGTTCCCGGCAGGTTCATTCCTTTGTTACTGGTCAAGCGTCCGCCTACTTCGACTTCGACCAGAATTTCAGGCGGGTTGACTTTCAACGCGCGGGTTTGAAGTTTTCCATCATCGAACAGGATTCTAGCGCCCACCTGAACGGCGCTTGAAACGGGTAGGGCGATTTCAGCTGAAATCGGAAGTAACGTTGCGCCTTTGGGAGCGTTCTTGGGTTGCGAACCTTCTGGGTACAAAAAAACATGGTCGCCGTTTTTTAGTTCGATTCCTTCTTTCGGAAGGACGCCGCAGCGGATCTTTGGACCTTGAACATCCTGCATGATGGCGACCGGCTTGTTTGCAGCCTTTGAAGCTTCGCGCACGTTTGCAATCAGCTTGGCGTGAAAGTCATGCGATCCGTGACTGAAATTCAGTCGACAAACATCGACGCCTTCTTCGATTAATTCGCGGATTTTTTCTACAGAACTGGAAGAGGGGCCAAGGGTTGCGACGATCTTGACACGACGATGAGAAAAAGCGTGAGTTTCGTTATGCCTTTTCGTATCGGGATGCCATTTTCGCATGTGAACGTTTGACCTTCTCTATGTTGTCTTCATAGCCGGCGATCAAAAAACGCTCTCGCTCTTTGTGGGCCTGCTCAAGCTGTTTCTCTCTGAATTCCGTATTTTTTTCAGCATCTTTCAGGGCCAGTTCCGTTTGTTTTCTTTCATTTCGGATCTGGGTTTCCAGCGCATTCTTCTGGTCCTGAAGCTTGGCTTCGTAATCGGCCTTTTGATCAGCTAGTTTACGTTCGTATTCACGCCGAATATCGGCATTTTGGGACGCGAAGGCACGGTGCGACAGTTTGGCTTCCATTTGCGCATCGCGCTGAGCCATTTGAAGCTTCGTTCCTGTTTCGCTTCGGGTTTGATTGAGCAGGTCGTCATACTGGCGGCGTTGGCGTTCCATTGCTTGTGAATACGCTTTGACCAGCTTTTCACGTTCGCGAGCATGCGAGGCTTCCATTTCACGGATGGACTGCTTTTTGTTTTCTTCCGTGTCTTGGATCGTGTGCAGAAGGTCCGATCGTTCACGGTGGTGTTCCGTGTTCAGGTGGCGGTTTCGTTCCGTTTCGGCGTATTCCCGTTCCGCAATCGCTTCTTGCATCCGGCTGGAATAACTTTCTTGAATGCTGTCGACGCTGGCCTTGTTTCGTTCCTGTTCGGTTCCAAGCTTCTTTTCGTATTCGGTCAGAATATCGGTTCGGATCGCGTGTTCTGCAGCAGGCGAGATGTCTGCCACGTTGTCACTGGTATTTCGCTGGTGCAGGTCCTTTTGCAGGCGCTCGATTCGCTCGGCGTACTGCTGCTTATCGCGGGTCATTTGATCGCCATAAGCTTTGGACTGGTAGTTCAGGGCCTTGTTCTTGTTGTCGACTTCTTTTGCGACGGCGGATTCCAAATGCTTTTCAGCAAGTTCGGCGTCCTTTTTGGCCTGCGCCTTCACCGTCTGATAATTTCGGTCGAATTCTTTTTCCAAGACCTTTTCTCGGACGTAGGCTTCCTTGGTCAGCTCTTTCACAGTCTTGCTGTGGGCGTCGTCTTTGTCGGCTAGGGCTTCAGACTTCTTTCGGCCCAGCGCTTTTTCAACTTCATCCGAACGTTCGCGCTCGTGTTCAACCGTGCGATCGCGGTCGTCGACTACCATTTCTCGCATTTTATCGAATTCACGCTGCTTCTCGCGTTCATAGTTGTCAGCGCGATTTCCAAGTTCGGCCTTGGCCTTCATGTCTTCGCCGATCATGTCCTTCACTTGACGGCGAAGTTCGACGGCTTCTTCGTTGTGAGCTTTTCGTTGCTGGGCGATTGCGCGTTCGGATCGCTCCATCGCGGCACGGTTGATCTTGGTCGACCTTTCTTCCAGATCCTTGTCGTTTAATTCTAGTTTGTGATTGAAGCTCTTTTTTAGGTCTTCGGTCGCTTTTTGATGATAGCGGCGGGTCTGTTCGGCATCCGCAACGCGCTGGTCATCCAAAAGCTGGTAACGGTTTTTGTGATCCGATTGCAGCTGGTTCACAAACTCGGTGTTGGCGACTCGATTGTTTTCGTTCGCTTCGCCGACTTCGTTTCTGTAGGTCTCAAGCGTGCGCGCAATTTCTTCGTCGCGTAGGGCAGCAAGCTCGGCAACCCGGTCAGCGTGGTTGGAGTCGGTGATGTCCGCTTGCTTTCGAAGCTTTTCAAGTTCGGCTTCGTAACCTTCGCGGGTTGAATTCAAAGTTGCTTTCAGATGGTCGGCTTCTGCGGAATTCCAGCGACCGCGCGAATCATACATTTCCTTTTTCGCTGCATCGATTTCGGCGCGGTAATTCTTTCTTTCGTTTTCGACATAGTCGTTGGCGTTCTTTCGCGCGTGTTCTAGCGCTTCGTTATGCGCTTCTTCTTGGCGGCGCATGTCGCGAACGTGGGCGTCTTGTTGTTTCTCGAGTTCAATTCTTTGGGCGTTTTCAGACTTCGATTTTTGCGTCTGGTACTCGTCTTGAACTTCATCAAGCGAGCGCTTGTACATCGAATATCCGCCGTCCGTGGAACCTGAAACTGGACCTGGCATAGTGCCTCCAACGAGGAAAATCCTTTTTCCTCTTCCTTACAGTTTACGCGAACTTATCCAATATTCTAGCCGGCAGTTTTTGCCGTTTTGATCGACCAACGGACGCCAGTTACAAAAAGCAGGGTAGCCACGATTTCGTGCGCGGTTGGAAATCGGCCGGCGTAAATCCAGCCATAAGCCAGGGCGAATAGAGTTTCGAAGATCATCAGTTGGCCCGTCAACGAGGTCTTCAGGACCTGAGAAGCGTAGTTCCACCAGGCGAACGCGACCCACGACCCCCCTAAGCCGCAGATGGCGACGACCCAAAGGAAGGTTGTTAAAGTCGCAGGCGTCGCTTCGGAAACTGGGGCAACCCATTGCTCACCCCAGAAGTATTTATAGATTCCCCAAGCAACCACCATGGATGTCAAAGTCGTGACACCTGAAAGTGAAGACCAGATCAATCCCGTGATCTTGGGATTCCGCTTCATGAACTTCGCGTTTTCAATCGCGTACCAAGTCCAAATCGTGATTTCGAAAACCAAAAGGCCAAAGCCCACCCAATCCCAGTGGCCAAGGTTTCGTACCTCTTGCCATTCCAGTACAAAAATTCCCAAGGTCAATAACGCAATCGGTCCGGCGATTCTACGAAAGGGCAGGTCCGCTGTACGTCCAAAAATCGCAACCGTCACAGGGATTAACCCAACCATCAACGATGTCAGGGCGATTCCCGAACGACGCGCGCAATAGACCAGCAGGGTGTAATAGACGGTATTCGCAATCAGGCTAAAGAAAAACGACGTCCACAGGGCATTTGCGGTCATCCACTGTTTTCGACTTCGATAATTCAAAGCCAGGTGGACGAACGAAATGATCCCGTAGAAGACGTAGCGTCCGAACGAAACGTCCCAGAAGTCATAGTTCCAAGTCAGTTTCGGCGCCAGGACGGAAAAACCCCAGAGCGCTCCGGCCCCGATTCCCGCCCAAAGGGCTTTGACTTGCACGGACTAGTTTATTTCTTCGCCAATGCGATTTCTTCTTCGATGACGTCCGAGAAGACTTCGATCGGTTGTGCACCGCTGACTAGCTGACCATTCACGAAGAAAGTTGGAGTCGACTTCACGCCCAACTTGTCTCCGTCCATGTAGTCTTTCTGGACGGTTTCACGGAACTTGCCCGACTTGAAGCAGTCCTTGAACTTGTCGACGTTCACGCCCGCGTCTTTTGCGAACTTTTCGAGCGATGCTTCGTCAAACTTGTCTTGGTTTGCGAAAAGAAGGTCGTGGTACTTCCAGAACTTGTCTGGGTTCTGATCGTGCACGCACATTGACGCTTCCGATGCCGGACGAGCTTCGCGGTGAATCGGAAGAGGGAAGTGTTTGAAAACCACTTTCACTTTTCCACCGAATTTCTTTTTGATTTGATTCACGGTCATCGCGGCTTTCGAGCAATAAGGGCACTGGAAATCCGAATATTCGATGATGGTGACCGGAGCATCCTTGCTTCCCAGGATCGGTGACTTGCTGATGTCGACGTTGAACTGGAAACGAGGCTTCGTGAAGTAAACTTCGACGGGGTGTCCAGCGGTCAACTTCGCGACATAGTTCGCGACTTTGGTCTGTTTCTTTTCATTTTCAATGAAAGCAGAAATCTGTCCGCGGACTTTTTTCTTGGTTTCTTCATCTTTGTCGATCTGTGCGCGCGGAAGGCGGCGGTCGTCGATAAATTTCTCGATTTCGCTATTGCTGACTTTGATTGAACCACCGACCACTTTTTTCTCGATGTATTCGGGCAAAGACATGTTGGCTTTCTTGGCTTCCGCACCGATCAGCTTTTCTTCCAAAAGCTTGTTCAAGCGTTCCATCTTGAAATCGTAAATTTTCTTGTTCAGGTCAACGAACTCCAAGCGCTCGTCACCGATCAACATTTCTTCAGTGATTTCTTCATTACCGATTTTTGCAATTGGACCAGATGAAGCGCCTTCGGCTTTTGGCTTGAAAATGAAGTTAGGCTTCGCGCGGCTTTCGTTTGTGCAGGCGGTGACGACTGCGAAAATCAAAAAGCTGAGGACCGCGGTAGCAGTTCCCATGGGGCCGAAACGGCGTTGAATTTTATTGATCAGGGTGGGTTGAGCCATGGTGGTCTCCTTTGCGTAAGTACTTGTGTACGTGGAAAATTCGAATGAGCCTCATCGTAAGGCGGGTTTGCGGCTTCGCGCAATGATTTAAAGTAGCTGCACTAAGTCATGAAGGCGGATGACGCCACGCCACTTTCCGGATTCGTCGACCACGGGAAGGACGCTAATTTGGCTGGGACGGTTTTCCATCAGTTCCAAAGCCTCTCGCGCCATCATTTTTGGACTGGCTGCGATGGGTTTTTGGGTCATGACTTCCGAAGCGGTCATTTGAAAGAAACGCTCGCGGTGTTTCAGTGCGCGACGCAAGTCGCCGTCGGTGATGATTCCCTTTAATTTTTGATCAGCTTCGCAGACCAAGACCACACCCAATTTCTTTTGCGTAGAAAGCGAAACGACTTCGTCCATGCTGGCTGAAGCGGAAACGGTTGGAACGTTGGCGCCTTGGTGCATCAGGTCTTCTACACGAAGGGTCAGGCGTCGACCTAAGGCCCCGCCGGGATGGTTTTTTGCAAAGGATTCGGCATCAAAACCGCGAAGCTTCATCAGTGCAATGGCCAAAGCATCGCCCAGCGCAAGTGCGACAGTGGTGCTGGTGGTGGGCGCCAAATTATGGGGGCAGGCTTCCGTTTCAACACTGCCATCGATCCATTCCCGCGAAGATTTCGCCAGCCGAGATTCTGCGTGGCCAACAATCGAAATCACCGGAACATCCAACGATTTCAAGGCTGGAATCAGTTTGATCACTTCGTCGGTGTTGCCAGTGTAGCTTAAGGCCAAGACGACGTCGCCTTGAGCGACCATTCCCAAATCGCCATGAAGGGCTTCGGTGGGATGCAAAAAGAATGAAGGACAACCGGTGCTGGATAAAGTAGCCGAAATTTTTTGGCCTACTTTTCCGCTTTTGCCCAGTCCAACGACCACCACGCGACCGCCCTGTTTTAGCCGGTCTGCGATGATTTCCACGCTATTGACCAAGCGTTTGGATTCGTCAGAATCGGGGTCGGATATTTTTGCTGCGATTCGGGCCAGGGCTTTTGCTTCTAGGTCTAAAACCGAGAACAGGTCCTGAACGACTTTTGAAGAACTCATTTCTTCCTTTTTAGTCGATCCCCGATCAGAATAGAAGGGTGAAGCCTGGGGTCCTGCTGCTTTCCCTCATCTTTTTAACCCCTTTTTGGGGGTGTGCCGAAGCCTACCGGTCGTCGGTGGGCAATATTCCCGAGGTCTATCACCGGATCTATCTAACGGATCTGCCCACGGCTTGGCAGTCGACGGTCGAAGCCCTGAAATCCGTTCGTCTGGATGTTTCAAATCAAGAAAGCGGCTTCATCCAGACCAAGTGGACCGACAATACTATTGAAAAGAATTTCACCGAACGCGGAATTTTCACCAAGGCTCAGTACCGATTTCTGATTTCGGTGGTGAAGGGGTTTTACAACGGTAAGCCCAGCGTGAAAGTGACGGTTCAAAAGGAACAGTTGATTCAGCGAGATGTGCTGGAAGGTTGGAAACGTCTGCCGACGGATAGCATCGAAGAATTCACGCTTCTTTATCGGATCGGGCGTTTGATCGCGATTCGAACCAAGCTGGCCCAGTACGAAAACGAAAAGAACGAAAAAGCTATTCAGCAGTCGGGCTTTTAGATTTTCTCATCACGCGAAGACCTTCCAAACGCACGATCAGCGTCGGATCCTTGCGAAAGCGTGCGGCCGCCCGCAGCGCGGCTTCCGGATCCAGCTTTTCCAGATTTCGGATCGACGAAAGCTTCGTCAGAATGCTGGGATCCAAAGTCAGACGGGTCAAAACGGGAATGGACTTTTTTCCGCCGATTTCCGAAAGCAGGGAAATCGCCATATATCGATTTCTTTCAGTTTCATCGGGGCTGGTCGCGATCTTGAGCAAAGGATCATACGCCGATTCACCCATCTGGATCCGAACTTCAGAAATCAACTTGGAAAGATCCCGATCGGAATGGCGAAGCAGGCGCCGGCGGATTTGGTCAACGTTGGATTGTTGAATGGCTGCATTCGCTGTCGCAGTAAGTACAATGAACAGCGTTCCCAGAATCCCTAGCGTCTTTTTTTTCATCATCGATTCGATTATCCGTTCAGCATTTTTTCAAATTCAGCGACCAAATCAGCATCGTTCTTTTCTCCGGCCGGTTTTGCGTCGCCACCACCATCTGCTGCGACTTCAGCCAAAATATCTTGGCCGCCAGCTGGAGGTGCGTCTGCTCCCAAGGCGGCCAACGGATCGGCGACGCTTGCGCCGGCGGGATTGGCGGGAAGGCTGTTGTCGACTGAACCCAGTAATCCTTCGAATCCTTCTGCGGCCGCCGGTGCGGGTGCCGCTTCAGCAGCTGCGGGTGCGGGGTCGGCTTCCGCGAGCGGCGCCGGATCAGCGGCAGCAGGCGCTGCCCCAAGTAGGCTATCCAATTCGTCTTGGCTGGTGGCCGCGGCCGGTACGGCCGCAGCCGCAGCTGCTTCTGGCAAAGCCGCATCGGCGGCTGGCGCAGATCCACCTTTTCCGGCCAATTCTTCTTTCAGTTTTTTGTTTTCCTGCTGAAGCCGTTTTAAGTTGGCTAGGTCGTCTTCGATCACGCTGTATTCATTCAATCGACCTTCAAGTTGTTCAATCTTGTCGGTCAATTCTTTGATCTTTGCCTGAAGTGCCGCGGTTTCTGCCGAATTGTCGATCGTAGGTGCCGACGCAGCTGCACCGCCGCCGCCTTTTTTCAATTCTTCGACTTCCGCCTGAAGTTTCATCTTTTCGTCATTCAAAGATTCAATCTGCTTGGCTTGTTCAGCCACTCGCGAAGCCATCGCGGGATCCGATGCGCCGCTAGAAACCGCATTCAGAGCCGGCCCCAGGTTCATTCGGGGTTCCGTTGAACCGGAATCCAAGAAGCCAAAAAGCTGAGTTCGGATTCCTTCTGCGTCGCCGATCAGCTGGGAAAGGTAGGTCTTGACCAAGGTGGACGGGACGACTTCATTTGCCGATCCGTACTTTCTTTTCTTTAAAATCCAAAACGCAAGATACAGGGCCGCAAAAACTGAAACGGCCAAAGATTCAAAGAATAAAGCTTCAGACGTGAAGCGAGAAAGAACTTGGACCCAGGGCTGTACTCCTGCGGCTTCTGTTCCAGAGTGCAGGGTTTGCGCCGCAGGGCCATCCAGCGAAGGCGCTTCGGCCGAAGATGCTTCCACTTCCTTTGCGGATTCTTTGGCGGTTTCCTTCGGACTTTCTTTTGCGACCTCGGACATGGCGCGACGCCCCCTGGTTTATTGGACCCACCGAGCAAGACAAAGCTCGGTCCGCATATAGGTTAAATCGCGCAAAGTTCGGGTGCAAGCATGGAAAGAAGTGAGGGATGAAGCTTGGGGTTGGATGCCAAAATTCCGTCGGCACCCAGGCGATACGGTTTTCCCTGAAAATCGGTCACTGTTCCGCCCGCTTCTTCGATGATCAGTGATCCGGCAGCGACATCCCAGGGCGCTAGCTTTCTTTCCCAAAATCCGTCGAAAACTCCGCGCGCGGTGTATGCCAAATCCAGGGCAGCGCTGCCGGGGCGACGAACAGCTCGTGCGATTCCACTGAGCCTTTCAAAGGCTTCCATTTCGGCGTGAAGCCACTGGCCCTTGCGATAGGTGAACCCCGTGCTTAATAGCGAATCAGAAAGTTTTTCGGTTCCCGACACTTTCATGGGTTTTCCGTTCAAGAATGAACCGCCACCACGAATGCCCACATACAGGTCTTTCAAAATCGGGTGATAGATCACGCCGACAATGACTTCACCCTTCCATTCAGCGGCCAAAGAAACGCAGAACATCGGAAATTTGTGCACGAAGTTCGTGGTTCCATCCAAGGGATCGCAGACCCATCTTCCTTGTGATGCGATTCCGTCGGCTGCGCGAATTGCTCCTTGCGGGGCTGCTTCTTCCGTCAGCCAATCAAAATCGGGCCGAGCTTTTTCCAAAATCCGCATCGCCGCTTTTTCAGCCGCCAGGTCCGCTTCGGTGACTAGACCTGCGCCCTTTTTTTCCGAAATCTTGTACGGGCGTTTGTAAAACTTCAGAAGCGTCTTTCCGGCGGAAAGGGCGGCGCGCACAACTTCTTTGGCCAGCTTTTGGCGCTGTTTTAGATTTCCAGGTCCGCCCAGATCCGGAAGTTTTTTCAGGCTAGCCACGTCTGCACTTCCTTTCGAAAAGCTTGATTCAACTTTTCAGTGATGGGTCCGGGTTTCCCTTTTGCAATCGTGTGCTGGTCCACTTTCGTCACGGGGAAGACTTCTTTGATCGTCGAAGTCATGAAGACTTCGTCGGCTTCGTAAAGGCGTTCTTTTGGAAAACGGACTTCTCGTACGGGAATTTTCAGCTTCTTGGCCAATTCCAAAGTCGCACGTCGGGTCAGTCCGTCCAGAATTCCGATATCTAAGGGCGAAGTGACGACGATTCCGTTTTTGACGTAAAAAATATTGAAAGTGGTTCCTTCGGTCAGGTGACCGTCGGCGTTGCAAAGAAGCGCGTCGTCGAAACCGTCGCCTGCTTCCAAAAAAGCCAAAAGGCTGTTCAGGTAGTTTCCCGATTTCATGGCGGGATCCGTTGCATTGGGGTGGTTTCGAAAACGTTCAACGACCCTGTATTTGAATCCTTTTTGAAACTGTTCGGCGCTCGGTGGTTCCAGTTTCTGGGTTAAAATCACGTACTGGGTGGGCGTCATCACGCAATTCAAACCGAATCCAATTTTCCCAGCACCGCGGGTGACGATGATTCGACAATAAGCTTCGGACTGGCTTTGACCGGGAAGGGCGCGAAAAGCTTGAATCGAAGCTTCCATTTGACGCCGGTATTCTTCTTTGGATTGGGACAACTGCATGCGCGCCAGTTTTGCGGACTCGAAAAGGCGATCCAGGTGTTCGGACATGAAAAGGGCCTTGCCGCCATAGGTCCGAGCAACTTCGTAAAGCGAATCGCCGTACAAAAAGCCGCGGTCAAATACAGGGATCGAAGCGGTTTTTGCGTCGACCTGCTGCCCATTGATCACGATGATCGTGTTCTCGACAAAAGGGTTCACTGATGCAACTATCGCAGTGAAACATGCTCGAGTCCACAGAATCACTTCTTCCAAAAGCATCCGGGGCGTCTGGCAACAAAAGTCTGCGCGTCGTGTCGATGGGTGAAACGGCGGAAAGCCTGGATGAACTGGGTCGCTTGCTGACCACATTGGGCGTTGAACTGGTCGACCGAATCTTGGTCGTGCACAAAAAAGTTCACCCGGCGACCTTTGTTGGAAAAGGGAAGCTTGAAGAAGCCAAGGCGTTAATGGACGCGAAAGATTGCGACGCATTCATTATCGACTTCGACCTTTCGCCGAACCAGCTTCGAAACGTTGAAAAAGTCATCGGAAAGCCCGTGATGGATCGATCGGGTGTCATCATTGAAATCTTTTCCCGTCATGCCAGAACGAAGGAAGCCAAGACCCAGGTCGAACTGGCAAAGCTTCAATACCTGCTTCCCAGGTTGGCGCATTTTTGGACCCATTTTGAACGTCAACGGGGCGGCGGCACCGGGATGCGCGGAATGGGAGAAAAGCAGATCGAAGTCGACCGCCGTTTGGTCAAAACACGAATGAGCATTCTTCGTTCGCGCCTGGCTGAAATTGAAAAAGAACGGAAGATCAAAAGATCGTCGCGTAAGGAAGTCCTGAAGGTTGCATTGGTGGGGTACACCAACGCCGGCAAATCCACGCTTTTGAACCGTTTGACGGACAGTCAGGTCCGGGCCGAAGACAAGCTTTTTGCGACCTTGGATCCCAGTGTTCGGTCGCTGGATCCACACTGTCATCCGCCGATCGTTGCAATTGACACCGTCGGTTTCATCAGCCGCCTTCCGCATGCGCTGGTGGCATCTTTTCGATCCACCCTGGAAGAACTTCACGAAGCCGACTTGCTTCTTCACGTCGTCGACGGGTCATCGCCTGAAGCCCGGGCACAGTACGACGTCACCGAAACGGTTTTGAAGGACCTGGGTCTGGAAAAAAAGCCTAAAGTCACCGTTTTGAACAAGTCGGATCTGGTTCAGGGCGTTGGAAATCGGTTGGGTTTGAAGTTGGTCGTTCCCGGGGCGGCGGTTCTTTCGGCAATGAATGATTCAGACATCCAGAAACTGAAGAAAATCATCCAAGATCACTTTCACGGTCAGCTGGAAGTTTACGAAATCGTGATCCCCTATGATCAAAGCAAAGTGGAAGCCTTGATCCATGCTCATGGCGCCATTGAGGTGCAGCGTCACTTGGAAAAAGGAACCTTTTTTCGGGTACGGATGGAACAGGGCTGGGCGAAGAAACTTGGGCTTGAAAAGTACCGCACATAAGCCAAACTAGGGGCTCATGAAAATGCTGCTGCCCCTGATCTTTTTATCCGTTTCGTCCTGGGCCCAGGCACCCGCGCAGACCCCTGGGGTGGCGCAGCAGTCACTGACTTTGGTAGCAAATCAAAAAGAATCCCCTGAAGCCCTGAATCTTTCATTGCTTCGGAAACTTGCGCCCAAACTCTCAAACCCTCATCGGCAGTTCTGGTGGGTTAGTCGTGATGTTCGCTACGAAAAAGTCGTGGCCCAAGTTCATGACGGTGGCTTTCGTCCGCTGATCAAGAACGTTTTGGCTCCCACCACTGTCTACTTGCGTGCACCAGGCAACTGGGAATCCGACTGGAAGGAATTTACCTGCTCGCCCGATGCGGATCCTTATTTTTCGAATTGGATGGGATCCAAGATCGCCGCGGTTTACGCATCCGAACTTTGGGTTTCCTTACTGACTTCCAAGCTTCCGCTACTCAAAATATTGGTGTCGAAAATTCACACGCCGACGGCGGTTCAGGCTGAAAAAGCGGCTTGGGCGGTCTTGGAACGTTGGAAGGCCGACCTAGAAAACGAATTCAAAGTAAAGTCTCAGCTCGAATCGCGTGGGAAGGAATGGTCTTACTACCGCACCGAAGCCCAGAAAAAGGAAATTTGCATGGGCGATCGCCCCGTTGAAACGCCGGCGCCACGCAAGACTTGGCGCGAGCGAATGGAGACCGTCGATGCTTCGCGAAAACCCAAGCTTCTTTCGCGTTCGCCGGCCGAAAGGATCGGGGGGCTTTATGTCGTGCGCCTTTCGATGAAGTCCAAAGACAAGATCTTGAACGGCCAGTTCATAGTGGATTCTGCATCGGGTGCAAGCTTGATTTCTCCTGCCTTTTTAGAAAGACAGGGTGTGAAGGTTTCAGATGTCGAAGTCAAGGATGCACCCTTGCAGCGCGTGCGCGGGATCATGGGCGAAAGCATGGCGCGGATGATTCGCGTGAACGATCCCAAGCTTTCTTCGCACGCGCTTGAAACCAAGAATTTTCTGCTGGTGGAAACACAGCTTTTCCGCCCACCTGAATACCGAACGTACTGTTGCGACGGCGTTTTAGGTTCAGATTTTCTTGAAAAGTACGCAGTCGAATTCCTTGCGCATCCGCGGCCCACTGTTCTTCTTTGGGAACGCGAAGGCTATGTGAAAAAAGACATCAAGGGAAATATCGAACCCTGGGTCGAAGTGTTCCGCCACCCCGACGGTGATTTGGTCAGCGAGGGCGTTTTGGAATGGGACGGGAAAAAAGATGCCATCGCGGGTATCGGGTTGATGGAAGGAAAGAAGGTATCGGGCACTGTTCATTTTCGCTGGGATACGGGAAACGACACGGCAGCTTTGATGCATGAACCTTGGAGCGGGCCGGCTGCGGTTGAAGGCAGCGACTGGTCCTTGACCACCGACAAGTTTTACATCGCCCGCGACTTCGAAATGGATTTCCATCGCAGTTTCATGAATCGGCAGACCGCAAATCCCAAGATCGCGTCGGTCACTTTGAACTTGGATCCTTTCACCAAGAAAGACCCCGCTTTTACTGTCGGGATGAGAATGCTAGATCGAAGCTCTTTTGTTTTGGATCTAGCAAATGGACGCATTTGGCTTTCTCAAGATGCGCTGGCCCGGCCGGTGATTGAAAACCGCACAGGGGTTGAACTTCGTTATGTCTATAATGCCGAAGATGATCGTGAACTTCGTGTGGTGAAAATCAAAAAAGAAAGCGCGCTTTCTTTTTTAAAGACCTACGGGTTTGGAGAAGGAACGCTGATTACCGAAATTGCGGGCAAGGGTTCAAATTACTGGAACCAAGGTGAAGTGAATCGTTTTTTATCCGAGCGCCCTGGTACTAAATTGGCTTTCAAATGGAAAACCCAAGAAGGCGTGATTCGCGACGCTGAAATCACTTTGCCTTAGTCCGTGCAAAGGACGCGTTCTAGGCCCCATTGGTTTTTTTCAAAACGAAGGACAGCCAAAAGTCTTTGGTTTTCCTTTTTCAAAACGATCATTTCCTGATCCTGCCACTGCCTTTTTGGCCAGACGGAATCTTTCCTTTTGACGATTTCAACTAAGACGTCTTGTTGCCCGCGCGTGATGGCCCAGGCTTCGGCATCTGAAACAGAGATTGAATCAAAGCCTTCTAGCATTTGATGAAAGGGGATGAAGGAAGCGACATCGTTTTCAAACTGTCCGGATGTGATTCTTTCGCAGATCCTTTCAAGGGATTCTGATTTTTCAATTCGTTTGGATCCCGTTTGGGTTCGTCGAAGTTCGCTTAAGAACGCTAGACTTCCCATGGACCTGGCCAGGTCTTGAGCCAATGTGCGAATATAAGTACCTGCTGAACAACGAACCAGAAACGTAGCCTGGATCGCATCGTCTTTTTTGTGAAGGCTAAGGATTTGAAACTTTTCGATTTGGCAGATTCGGGGCGCGCGTTCGATTTCGATCCCCTGGCGGGCCAATTCGTAAAGGGGCTTGCCGCCGACTTTTTTAGCCGAATGCATGGGTGGGGTTTGTGAATAGGGTTTTCCTACGAACTGATCTGCGGCTTTCTGAACTTCGCCTAAATCTTCTGGAACGGTTTGGGTTCTTTCATGAATCGGGTCCGTCAGATCACCCGAAAGCGTCGATGCTCCAAAAACAATCGTGCCAGTGTATTCCTTGTTGGATTCCAAAAAATAGCGCGAAAGTTTAACGCCCCCGCCGATGCAGATGGGAAGCAGTCCGGTGGCGAAAGGATCCAAAGTTCCGCCGTGTCCCATTTTTGGGGCGTCTTTTTTCCGAACGTTTAGGGCCTTGATCAGCGCGTGCTGAATTTTTTCGATGGCCCCAAAGGAACTGATCCCTTTGGGCTTATCGACCAAAAGAAGACCGCCTTCGTACAGCGGATCAAGTCGGGTCTTCGGAATTGTCGGTTGGCTTGGGTTCATTCACTTTTTTCAGCAATTCATAAACCCGAACTGCGTTTGAAAGCCCCTTGTCGGCCTTAAAAACCAAGGTTGGGACGTGACGGACCGTCAGGCGTGGACCCAGCTGCCGGCGAAGAAACCCGGAAGCCGAATTCAAACCTTCTAGCGCCGATTTCATCGCGATTTCTGACTTGGGGTCTTCGCTTCGTTCGGCGATCAGCCCACCTAGTAAAGAAATGAAGATGTTCGCCAGACCTGCGTCCGGGGTCAGTTCAACCGCGGTGATCGTCAACGGTCCGACGCGCGGGTCTTTCAATTCCCGTGAAATGATCGAAGACAATTCTTCTTGAATGACCTGAGTCAGTCTGGCTCTTCGGTTTTCTTGCATTAGGCGTTCAATTCCGGAGCGATCCAGTCGATCTGGTAAGCCTCGATCAAGTCACCGGTCTTCAAGTCGTTGTAACTTTCTAGACCGATACCGCATTCGAAACCTTCAGCGACTTCCTTTGCGTCGTCCTTGAATCGCTTCAGCGACGACATCTTGCCGTCGTAAATGATCCGGCTTTCGCGAAGCAGACGAACGTTGGCGCCACGGATGATTTTTCCGTCGACGACCGCGCAGCCTGCAATCGTTCCGACCTTTGGGACCGAAAACGTTTGGCGAACTTCGGCACGGCCCAAGAACTTTTCGACCTTCTTCTTGTCCAAAAGCCCAGCCATCGATTTCTTAATGTCTTCCAGCAGTTCATAGATGATGCCGTAGCTTTTGATTTCGATGTGTTCCGCTTCCGCCAATTGGCGGGCTTTGGTTTCGGGACGAACGTTAAAGCCGATAATGATGGCCTGCGAAGCCGATGCCAGAAGGACGTCGCTTTCCGAAATCCCGCCAGGTGCCGCCAAAATGACTTTCACTTTGACTTTGTCGGTCGCTAACTTCGATAGGCTTTCGCGAATCGCTTCGACAGATCCGAACACGTCTGCTTTCAAGATCACGTTCAGTTCTTTCATCGTTCCAGACTGAATCTTCGAGAACAAGTCGTCCAAGCTGACCTTGCCGGCAGCGACCGGGGCCTTGTTTTTCAGATTGCGGTTACTTGCGATTTCACGAGCGATGATTTCCGATTCCGGAGAATCGAATTTTTCGCCTGCAGAAGGGGTTCCTTCGAATCCCAAGACTTCGGCAGCCATTGCCGGCGTCAATTCCTTCAGTGTGCGTCCCTTGTCATCGATCATCGCTTTCACGCGACCAGCAAAAGTTCCAGCGACCAAGGCGTCACCGACTTTCAAAGTTCCGCGCTTCACCAAAAGGCTGACCACAGGACCACGGCCTTTTTCGACTCGCGCTTCCAAAACCGTTCCAGAAGCCGCAGCTTCGGGGTTTGCTTTCAAATCGGAAACTTCGGCAACCAGAAGGATGCTTTCCAAAAGCTTGTCGATGCCGGTTTTCTTTACGGCAGAAACCGGAACGAAAATGTTTTGGCCGCCCCAGTCTTCTGCCAAAAGGTCCAGCTCGGCCAAGGCTTGCTTGACCTTTTCTGGGTTGGCTCCGGGTTTGTCCATTTTGTTGACCGCTACAATGATCGGTACGCCTGCAGCTTTCGCGTGGCTTAGCGCTTCGCGGGTCTGAGGCATGACGCCGTCGTCGGCAGCAACGACCAGAATGACGATGTCCGTAACGTTCGCTCCGCGTGCACGCATGGTGGTGAACGCTTCGTGGCCCGGAGTATCGATAAAGGTGATTAGCTTTCCGTTCTTTTCAACGGTGTACGCACCAATATGCTGGGTGATCCCGCCAGTTTCTCCAGCGGCGACGTTCGCTTCGCGAATCGAATCCAGAAGGGAAGTCTTGCCGTGGTCGACGTGTCCCATGATCGTCACCACCGGAGGCCGTGCGACCAAGGTATCGGCCGCATCTTTTTTGGTGTCTTCGATCATTGTTTCTTCACGGAAAGAAACGTCTTTCACTTCGTATTGGTATTCGCCGGCAATCACCGTTGCCGTGTCGAAATCCAACGATTGGTTCATGGTCGCCATGGTCCCCATGGCCATCAGCTTGCGAATCACGTCTCCGGCCTTGACGCTTAACTGGGCGGCCAATTCCTGAACCGTGATCGTGTGGTTGACTTCAACCACGCGCTTCGCTGCGTTGGGTGTCGTGATTTCCGTTTTCTTGACTTCGCGACCCACAGGAAGCTTCTTCTTTCTTGGCAAGAAGACCATTTCCTTTTTGCGGTAATCGGCGAAACGCACGTCTTCTGGACGAATTTCAGCTTCGCGGCCACCGCCCCGTTTCTTTGCTGCTTCCTCTTCCACCATCTGATCCAAGTTTTCCTTGGTCATCTTGATGATGCGGAAGCCGTCTTTGTCGTTGGCCGAGCCTGGTTTTGCAGCAGGCTTCACGCCCGGTGTTGCAGGCTTAATCGTCGGACGAACCGGAACTGCCGGAGCGTCGTGAACGGTCAAAATGCTTTTTCGCGGAGCAACTGGCCTTGGGGTTAGAATGATCGGCTTTTTGGTTTTCTGTGCTTCTTCGGCCGGGGTCGGCGTTGCCGCTGCCTGAACCGTTTCAGCTGGGGTTTGAGCCACCTGAGTTTCGACCTGAGCAGGCGCTTCTTCCTGCTGTGGGGCGGGTGCTTCAACCGGAGCCGCTTCCACCACTGGAGCTGCGACTTCGGCGGGCTTGGCCACTGATGCCGGGACCATGGTTTCGACTTCGCCATCAGATTTTACGCGTCGGCGAATGACGGCCGAAGCCGACTTAGCCGATGCTGACGGGGCCGCTGCGGCCGTTGGCGCCGGAGCAGGAGTCGCAGGAGTGGCTACCGCCGGATCCGCCGCCTTCTTTCTAACCCGTGCTGCTGTGGTCGTCTTCTTTGCAGGGGCTTCCGCTTTTTTACCCAGGCTTGCCCGGGCTGTGGTCACTTCCTCGGCGCCCAGATCGCTCATGTGGTTCTTCACCTTGATGTTGAGCGTATTGAGCTTGTCCAGAAGCGAGATCGAGTCCAACCCAAGCTCTTTGGCAAGCTCGTAGACTTTCATCGTTCCGGTAGGCTGAGTTGTTTCTTGTTGCACCATATTGGTCAGGTCTCTTTATTAGTCTGTTGAGTTACAGGTCGAGCGAACAACGGTTTATAAAGTTAAGTTTTAGCTTTCCGATCCTTCTGGCTTCGAGCCTTCTGACTTCATCATTTCGCGTAGGCGTTCTTCAGCCAAAGACTTCGCGTCTTTTCCTGGCCCGCCTGCGCCAAGGACTTTTGCTTCTGGCGCTGCCGCCGGAGCAATGTCCTGAATCTTTTCAGCAGCGACTGCAGCTTTTGCTTTCAAGCCTTCGCTTGCGCCCGCTTCTTCAAACCCTGGAATTTTTGCCAGGTCTTCAGCGTTTGCGTCCGCCACCATTCGAGCCGACATGTATCCGGCCTGATAAATGGCTTGGGCCAAGGTATCGGTGACGCCTTCGATGTGTTGAAGGTTGAAAAGGGCATCCGAAGCCCGCTTTTGAAGCTTCGACTTTGAAATGATGTCCAAGCGCCAGCCGGTCAGTTGCGCTGCCAAGCGGACGTTCTGGCCTTTGCGGCCGATCGCTAGCGAAAGTTGGTCGTCTTCGACCATGATTTCCATCGCCTTGTTGCGCTCGTCGACGCGAACAGATGAAATTTCTGCCGGTGCCAGTGCAGAGCGTACGAACATGATGGGGTTGTCCGAAAAAGGAATGATGTCGATCTTTTCGCCCTTCAGTTCCTGAATGACGTTTTGAACGCGCATGCCCTTCATGCCGACGCAAGCGCCGACTGGATCCACGTCGCGGTCTTTGGACACAACCGCGATTTTCGAACGGGCACCGGGTTCACGGGCTGCCAATTTGATTTCAACGATGCCTTCGCGAATTTCAGGAACTTCGACTTCGAAAAGCTTCATCAAGTATTTGGATGAAGTTCGGGTCAAGATCAGCTGCGGTCCGCGTGGGGTCATTGCGACGTCCGTCAAGAAGGCCTGAACGCGGTCACCTGGCTTGAAAACTTCGCCAGGAATGATTTCGGTGCGTGGCAAAATCGCGTCAGTTTTACCCAAGTCGATCACCAGATTTCCACGCTCGATGCGGCGGGCAATCCCGGTGATGATTTCGCCTTTACGGTGAATGTATTCGTTGAATACGATTTCGCGTTCAGCGTCGCGAACCTTTTGGAAAATGACTTGCTTGGCGGTTTGCGCGTCGATTCGGCCGAAAGTAGGGGTTTCCACTTTAATCCCTAGTTCGTCGCCGACGACCGCACCTGGATCCAGCTTCATGGCTTCTTCCAGTTGGATTTCTTCGGATTCTTCCAGCATTTCGGGTTCGGATTCGACAACCTTTTTAAACAAGAACAAATCGATTTCGCCGGTTTCGGCGTTGTAGTGGGCTTCCAAAATCGCGTGAGGCCCGTACTTCTTCTGTGCAGCCGACAAAACGGCCTGCTCAAGTGCGCTGATGATGATCTCGCGCTTAATTCCACGGTCTTTGCCGACAGATTCGATGACTCGGGTTAGTTCTGATGCGTTCATGGTTTACTCTCCTAAGATTTCCTTCGCGTCGAAGTGAGGCTCGAGATGAGCCTTCGAGATCAGCCCAGTTGGAATAGCGACGGACCATTCCACGGGCGGGTTTTCACGAAGGCGATCACGTTCTTCGAGAGCCTTCTGAATCTTTTTTGCTGAAATTTTCTGTCCGGGTTTAGCGGGTTTCAATCCCAAGTGGCCGGCAAGTCCTGCGGCACTGCCTTCGGGTAAAACCATCAAGCGGACTTTGCCGTCTTTGAATCCGGTTAAAACGCCGAAGTAATTTTTCTGTTTCGGGTTTTTCACGTGGTAGTCGCGGTTTTCAATTTCGTCAGCCGTCAAAGGGCGAAGAACGTGAATGCGCGCTTCTTTACCCGAAAAACGAACGAAGTCGGTTTCACGATGAAGTGGGCGTTCCAGTCCCGGTGACGACACTTCCAATTCATAGGGGCCGCCGAAGTAGCGATCCAGTTCAACCAGCTTTTCCAAGGGCTGATCCAAAAGTTTTGAAACCGTTGCGCAGTCATCCAAGCTGATGCCATCGGATGAATTTGAACGATCGATGAAGATTCGCAAAACTTTCTGGCGGCTATTGACCAGTTCCGCATGCACGACTTCGAAACCTTCCGCGGCAATCTCTTTGGAAAGAGATTCCATCAGGAAGTTTTCCAGACTGAGCGTCTTGGTTTGGTCTTCAGCTGTTTGAGACACTTGTGACATCGGACCCCTAAAAAAAAAGGCGGGCTTGTGGCCCACCTCCTACGAGTGAACACTATAATGATGCGGCTACCAGTAGCATCTTTCGCAGGGGGATGGAAGGCTGGAATCAGGTTTGGGTGATCTTGAAATCCGTGCATTATTGTCGGGTATTTTCTGCTTTTAAATCATAGCGCTTCCGGCAATCCTTACCAGATGACGATCACCGTTTTGGGGCTGCTGTTTGGGCTTGCCCCTTTTGTGCATGCCGACGAAAGCCTTCAGTTTTCTTTAAGTCCCGAAATTGCCCAAGCGATTCAGCCTGCATTGAAAAACCCGGTCTTAAAGACTTGGGCCATTGCTGAATTAAAGGGAATGAAACAGGTCACCCGAAGCGAAAAAGACCCGCAAGACGGGAAGATGGTCGCGTGGAAGGGCGTACTTTTTTCGTCCTTGATCGATGAAGTTCTGAAGTCCTTGCCCGCCGAAGTGAAGGCACAGATCGACTTGGTCGTCTTTCGCGGCAAAGGTGGGACGCAAGCCCTGGTGCCTAGGGCTTTTACGGTGAAGTATCCTGTCTTGATGGCTTTAGGAGCATCCGGAAAAGAGGGTGGGTTTAACGATCTAGGGCCGGTCTATTCGGTCATCCCCTGGACCACCGTGGGTAAAATCAAATCCGAAGAAGCGCCCGTTCAAAGCTTTTTCATCCCTGGCGTCAGTGAAATTCAGTTTTCGAACTATCGAAAAGTATTTGGGAAATTTTTCTTAGCCAAGCGAACCGACCCGGCTGCCATGCGCGGGGAAAAGCTTTTTGTTCAAAACTGCATCAGCTGTCACGGCGCCGCCCAGATGGCAGGCCAGGCGGTAAAGTTAGCTGGATCTGACAAAAAGATCCCACCGCTGGATTTGATTTACGATCCAGCCCGAATGGACCGACTGGTAAAGCAGGGGCATCCGGCAGCGCCGGGCGTGGTCACTTTGAAAGAAAAAGAATCCAAGGCGCTGGTTTCGTATATGGATGCACATCGAACAGGCGGTTTGGCACCAGGAGTTCCACAATGAGTGATGCAGTTCGCGTTCGTTTTGCACCGTCGCCGACGGGTTTTTTGCATATTGGCGGCGTTCGCGCCGCGCTTTTCAACTGGCTTTATGCCCGACACAACGGCGGCAAGTTCTTGCTTCGAATCGAAGATACGGATCTTGAAAGGTCAGAAACCCGTTACACGGACGACATCCTGGCGTCGATGAAGTGGCTTGGGTTGAATTGGGACGAAGAACCCATTTACCAAAGCAAGCGCTTGGATGTTTACCGAAAAAAAGCTGAAGAACTGATTGAGCGTGGTCAGGCTTACCGATGCACTTGCACGGAAGCCGAAGTCGAAGCCATGCGCGAAAAGGCGACAGCTGCCGGAAAAAAACCCAAGTACGACGGGACTTGCCGCGAAAAGAAAATTAAGGCTGGCGACAAGCCCTTTGTGATTCGCACGAAGCTGCCGCTGGATGGCTACTGCGAATTTCAAGATCTGATTCGCGGAACGGTTCGCGTGAATAACGAAGAACTGGATGATTTTGTAATCGTTCGTTCTAGCGGTGCACCGACTTACAATCTTTCGGTGGTGGTCGATGACGTTGAATCCAGAATGACCCATGTGATTCGTGGCGACGATCACATCAACAATACTCCGAAACAATTTCACCTGTACCAGTTCTTCAAGTACCAGGTGCCGAAGTTCGCACACCTTCCGATGATTTTGGGCGCAGACAAAAAGAAGCTTTCCAAGCGGCACGGTGCGGTTTCGGCCAATCTGTATCGAATGGAAGGTTACCTTCCTGAAACGATGCTGAATTTTTTGGCGCGAATCGGCTGGAGCCACGGCGACCAAGAAATTTTCACAAAAGAAGAAATGATTCAGTATTTTGATTTTGATCACGTCCAAAAAGCTTCGGGCGTTTTCAATCACGAAAAACTTCTTTGGTTAAACGGCGAACACATGCGAAAGGCCGCACCCGCGCGTTTAGCAGAAATCGCTGCCCAGGATTTCGCCGAACATTTCAAAGGTGCCGCCGAACTGGATCGCGCTCGAAGCCCGATTGGACATCAGTTAGTGGCTTTGATTCAACCCAAGGTGAAACTGGTTAAGGAACTGGTCGAACAGCTGGTGCCGCTTTGCACGCCAGGCGCAGTCGAAGTCGATCCCAGCGGCTTGAAATGGCAAAAAGATCCAGCCTTGAAAACCGCCACACAAAACGCGATCAAGCACGCACATCAGGCTTTCGAAGCCAAGATCAAAGACCGCATTTCAGTCACGCGCCAGGGCGCTGACGAAGTCTGGGGAACGGTTCCTTCCTTAGGCGATGTGGGATTGACCCACACGGATGTGGACGCGATCTTGCGCCAGACCGGCGAATCGCACGGCGTAAAGCTAGGCGATCTGGCACAACCGCTTCGACTTTGGGTAACGGGTCGAATGGTCAGTGCCGGACTTTTTGATCTGATGACGGTTCTTCCATGGGACGTCGTAGGTCCACGCCTGTTAAAAGCCGCGCAAGCGTGATGGCCCGGACGAAAGTAAAAAGACTTGGACTGACATCCAGTCTTATTCGACCGATTCAGCGTGCTGGCTGATATCCAGGCCGATGTCTTCGTCCTTGGCTGAAACTCGAAGCGGATGAAGTTTTTGCACAAATAGGTACAAAAGAAGCGATCCACCAAAGCTAAAGGCCGCAACGATCACGGTGGTCAAAAGGTGGATCCCAAGAAGCTTGGGGCTTCCGTTAATCCAGCCGCCGTCTTGCGCAAAAACGGCGGTTAGAATCATCCCCGTTAAGCCGCCCACACCGTGGCAGGGGAAAACGTCCAGGGTATCATCGACACTGGATTTCGATTTCCAATGAACAGCCAGGTTACTGACGATTGCGCCCACCGTGCCGATGATCAGACTTGCGCCCGTGCTGACAAATCCAGCTGCCGGAGTAATCGCGACCAGACCCACGACTGCTCCGACACAAGCGCCCAAGGCCGAAGGCCGTCGGCCGCGCGCGCGGTCAAAAAAGATCCAAGCCAACATCGCGGCTGCCGATGCTGTGTTCGTATTCAAGAAAGCCGTGACCGCTAGTCCGTTTGCGGCAAGTGCGGATCCGGCGTTGAAGCCAAACCACCCAAACCAAAGCATCCCGGTTCCTAACATCACGTAGGGGATATGCGCCGGTGAATGGGATTTCGTCTTGCGATGAATTTCGCGCCGGCCCAGGAAAAGCGCGCCCGCAAGCGCCGCAAAACCCGAAGCCATGTGAACGACCGTTCCGCCCGCGAAATCCAGAACACCCCATTTGCGTAAAATTCCTTCGGGATGCCAGGTCCAGTGCGCAAGCGGCGTGTAAATCAAAAGGGTGAAAAGCGTGATGAAAATCAAATAAGATGAAAAACGCACGCGTTCGGCAAACGCACCTGTGATCAGGGCCGGTGTAATGATCGCGAATTTCAGCTGAAAAAGGGCAAAAAGCGCAAACGGGATCGTGGGTGAAAGTGCCGCGTCAGGCGCGGCGCCCACGCCTTTTAACATGAAGAATGCGCGGGGATCACCAATCCATCCGCCGATGCTGGGTCCAAACGAAAGACTGAAGCCAATGACCACCCAAATGATGCTGACCACGCCCATGGAAATGAAGCTTTGAAGCATCGTAGAAATGATGTTCTTTTTCTGAACCATCCCGCCGTAAAAAAACGAAAGCCCAGGCGTCATCAAAAGTACCAGAGCTGTGGCGGTTAACATCCAGGCGGTATCGCCGCCGTTGATGGTCAAAGTCTGCGCTGCGTTTTCCATGAAGCTTAGATTCCTTTCAGTAAAGACTTCCTGAGTTCCTTTCCTTGGTCCGCCGAAAACTTCGCCTTCACATTGATGTAATCGGCAACCGTATAATCCATTCCTGCAATGACTAAGGTGGGTTTCACGCGAACCGTGATGGACGAATCTTCTTCGCTAAAGCCCGTCAGCGTTCCGACCATCTGGGCTAGGCCCTTGGCCGTGTCGCCACTTAAAACTTCGCGAACATTCATTTCGATATTCACGGTGAAATCGGTGATCGAAACAGGTCCTGGCGGAATGTGAATTTTATCTTTCACAATCCCACGGGCCATTTCACGTTCTTGAAAAAGAAGAATCCATTCCAGTCGATTCATCGAAGCTTCAATCGCGTTGGGGTTTCGGGCCTCGATTCGAATCTGGAACATCAGAAAGTACGGGTCGCTTCCGACTAAGTTCTTCAAAAGTTCCCAGGTCGGAATGTCGGCATACGGGCGGGCTGAAACAAAGTTTCCGCGTTCAGGTCCAAGGACGACTTGTTCGATCCCTTTGACGCGGAACTGACATTCAGAAAAGGCCTTTGCTGCACCCATCTGTTTGGCGACATTGCAGCCCGAAAGCAGGGGCAAGGTGCCTAGGAACAGAACAGCAAGATAAAGACTTTTCAGGGAATTCAGATTCGGCATAATGAGGGCTCCAGTGGAAAATTCCGAATTCAGCGTACCATCAGCCGGTGAAAAGCCTAGGTCAAAGAAACGAATCTTTCTTTGGGTCGTCGGCGCGTTTTCGACCCTTCTTGTCATTGCGGTCGCCGTCGGGATCGTGTTCGGTCCCAAGCTTCTTCCGATGGTCTTGCATAGAATCAAGCCGCAGTTGGACGGCTGGATCGGCGCCAAACTGAAAGAGCAGACCGGATGGGTCGTGAAGTACCAGGACTTTCAAGTTCTGGAATCGGGCGTTCAGATCACCGGGATCGAGGGTCAGGAAGAGGGAACCCCAAACCTTTTTACCGTGAAAAAGCTGGCTGCCGAGATCTCGCTTTGGCCATCGATCGTCGCGCTTGAGCCCAGGTTCACGAAGATTGGACTTGGGGGAATTCAGATCACGCTGAAGCCCGCTGCCGAAGCCGGGACGGACCCTAAAGCGAACGCGGGGAAAAAAACCGCGGGCGAAATCGGGATGGACTCGCTTCGTTTCTTTTCGTCAGGCGCCGAGCTTTCGTTGGAAGATGCAGACCTGGACCTTGAACAGAAGTTTGGGTTTCAGAAGCTTGAACTGCGGCTGAAGTCTTCCAGCGAGGTTTCCGTATCGGGTCGCGGAATTCGGGCCGATTTATCCAAGTTCTTTCCCGAACAAAAAACCGAATTTCAGATCAAGGACCTGAGCGCGTTGGCCAGTCTTTCAGCAAAATCGATCCGACTGGACCCCGTGCTTTTGACGGCTCCGTCTTTGGGGGCTGATCTGAACTTGGTTCTCGAAATTCCGCTGCAAGAAAAGGTTTCGTTTCGCTGGAAGCTGGATTGGCCTTCGGCACCTTTGGCGGCGGTTCAGGTTTGGATCCCGTCGCATGAATCGTTGAAGGGTCTGAAGTCATGGATTCAGACGGCTGCGCCCAAAGGCAAGGGTCGGATCAGTTTAGGCAGCGACGAAAACGGAGTCTCGGGAAGTCTGGACTTAAAAGATGCCTCTTTGAATGTGGCTGCTGATTTCCCGCGGGTTGAAGATTTTTCGGGTTCAGTCGAAATTCAGGGTTCGCAGCTAAAAATCGAAAAAGCACAGGCGACTTTGATGGGAATGGCTTTGACCGGCCTGAGCGTTTCCGTTTCTGAAATGGGTTCACCCAAGATGCGAGTCCAAGGAAGTTCGGGGCTGGATGCGCCGCCGGGGCGCTTGCTCCAGTTCCTAAAGGCCGGCCCATTTCAGGAGACGACCGAAGACTGGGCGGAAATGGCGATGCCGAAGAAGAATTTGAAAGGGCACTTGGCCCTTTCGATGCCGATCAAAAAGGGAATGGGCGCAAAAGACGTTGATCTGGATTTCAAAATTGAATCGCTGGGTGTGGAAATCCAGGGTTCTGAAATCGATTCTTTTTCGGGCGCCATCGAATTGAAAAAAGGGGAAATGAAGCTGTCTGAAGGCAAGGGAACTTGGGCGGGGTTGCCTTTCACCGTTTCAGGAAGGCGTGATCCAGAAGGTCTTGGGAAGTTTAAGTTTCAGGGCCAGGCGCCGCTATCGCTGGCGCTACCGAAGAAGATTCGCGAAAACTTTTTGTCCGGGAATGATACATCCGGAATCCCGGTTCAAACCGAAGTCGACCTGGTGCCAGCCGGCACGGGTTCGAAGATCTATTTCAAAGGCGATGCCGACGTTTCGAAGCTCCCTTGGGGGGGCGCTTTGAAAGACGCCAAGCTTGATGTCTTTTTGAAGGGTCTTACGCCCATTCAGTTTCAGGCCTCGCATTTTTCGGGTTCCGTTCAGACGGTGGATCTGGAAAGCGGGAAGGCGCTAGAAGGCAAGTTCAAGCGGGGAACGGATTCTTCAAGTTTGAAGCTTTCGCTAGCGCTTCAGGACGTGGTCTTGGATCCCTTGATGGATCTGGACTTTTCGTTCGAAGCGGCTTCAGGCGATGAACCCAAGACAAAGTCACCGCCTTTGCTTATGGACGCGTCCATCACCGCTTCGCGCCTAGACTATCAGAATCAAAGTTTTTCGGGATTTGATGCTTCTTGGAAGGCGTCTTCGAAAACTAAAGCAGCGTTTAAGCTGAAATCGGACGCTTTTTCAGGCGCAGGTGACTACGATTCAGCAAAAGGTTCGACGGGATTTGTAAAAACCGAATTCGCCTTCATCAAGCTTCCTAGGATGTTTGGCGCAAAAGTGATTCCTGGAGCACCCCCAGAAGACAAGAACGCTCCCGACACCGGAAAAGACTGGAAGACAGCATCATTCCCGTCGGCAAGCTTTGTGTGCAAAGACTTCCAGATCGGCGACCAGAAATGGGGCAAGGTGAAGTTTGATTCGGATAACCATAAATCCCAGTACAAGTTTTCGGGGATCAGCGTCGAAGGGCCCGCCGTCCAAATGACGATGGACGAGGCTTGGATCAACCATGTGCCAGCCAGATCACATTTTAAGGGGAAGGCCCTGGTTCGAAGCAAGTTTCGCTACCGCTTTGAGAAGATCCAAGCTTTTAAGGTCCTTCAGTTGCAGAAGAGTTCGCTCCGTTTTCGCTTCGATTTCCCAGGAACCCCGAATCGCTTCAAGTTGGTTCGCACCGAAGCCTCTCTAAGTGGATGGGTTCGGGATGGGCAATTTGAAGAGGTGCGAGAGAACTCTGGAGTATTGGTCAAGGTCGTGAACTTCCTTGCTGGGAATCCCACACAGAAGGAAAACGGTATTCAGCCAATGTATAAGTTCAGCATGGATCTTCGGGTTTTTGAGGGGCAGATCCTGGTTCAGTTCTTTCGCGGTCTTTTGGGCGGTGTCTACTTTAACGTCGAAGGTAAATCGACGATTGCGGATGAAAAGTTGGATCTTGAAGCGATTACTCGGGGCGGTGTAGACGATATTCCTGATCCTGAGCTTGAGGAAAAAGGCCTGATCGACGTCGACCCTGAGGACGATCCCCGCACGGGGAAGAAATTTGGAACGATTCGAGTCCCGATCACCGGAACCTGGGACAATCCCAAGTTCGGCGTGTCACTGTGACAGACCCATTGACGAGCCAGCCCGCTTCGTTACACTGACCCCATATGAAAATCCTTGCGTCGTTTTTTTTACTGGCTCTGACCGCCTGCCATCCATTTCCTGAAGACGCTTGGGAAACGACGACACCGAAGAAAGCGGGCTTCGACGAAGCCGCTTTCGCGAACTACCTGACCTTCATGAAAGATCCTGGAAACGGATCTGAAACGCATGCACTGGTCGTTGTGAAAGACGGAAAGATCGTCACCGAATGGTACGCAAAAGACATTGATCCCGCTCATCGCCACACACTTTGGTCGGCATCCAAAAGCGTCTCGCACGCGATTGTGGGCGCCGCATGGGATGTAGGTCATTTCAAACTGACCGATGCCGTCACGCTTCCGGGCGCTCCACCCGGATTGACCGTTTCCGACCTTCTTCAAATGTCGTCGGGAATTTTTTGGCGCGAAGACTATGTGGATCCCATGAAATCCACGATCATCCCCATGCTGTACACGCGCGCTTCGCACGCAGATCTGTCGTCTTGGGTGCTTTCGATGGGGCAGGAATACACGCCAGGAGAATTCTTTCGCTATTCCAGTGGCGACACGAACGTTCTGATGAAGTGGGTCCGGGATCAGTTGCCGGCCGCGGAACGCGATGACTTTCCTTGGAAGAAGGTTTTTGAACCCATTGGAATCCGTTCAGCGACTTTCGAAGCCGACGCCCAAGGAAACTGGCTGGGATCTTCGTACTTGTACATGACCCCACGCGATTTCGCGCGCTTTGGCCTTCTGTACGCCCGCGGCGGACGCTGGAAGAATCAACAGATCTTAAGCCGCGACTGGTTGAAGACCACACTTCGGGATCTTGCACCTAGCCTGAAACGAAAAGGCGCGGAAAAGCGAAGCTACGCCAACCAATGGCATCTGAACCTACCTTACGCCGATGGATCCGGCCGCCCTTACAACGACTGGCCCGAAGATACGATTTTGGCCTTTGGTCATCGCGGTCAGTATCTTTTGGTCGTCCCATCTTTGGATCTAGTCGTCGCACGAGTGGGTGCCGATCGTTCCTACTTTGACGATGAAAAGGGATTGGCTTTGCTTTCGCAAAGTTTGAAGGGCGCAAAGACCGTTCATCCGCCTTTGATTGCGACCAGCGTTTACGCAAGCCGCGCGGCTCGAATGCCGACCGGAACCGGTCTTACGACCGCGCCGACGATGGAAGAACTTCTTTCGTACTTCTACGCAAAAGAACTTTGTTCCTGTTTGTTTGTCGAAGAAATGCCAGAAGCGATGTGCCTTCGCATTCAATCCCAGCCCTGGCCAGCAAGTCAGGTCGATGTTCGACACGCTTCACGCGAAGTCGCCGTTTCGGTTGGACCACTGACGCTGACTTCGACCTGGGTTTCAGACCATTTGGGCTGCAGCCAAACTCAGTAAGGCTGGCTTAATGCCTTGAAATGAGGACGGATTTTGGTGCGCCTTGACGGTACCCAGGGACCGGCTAGACTTTTTGGCTAGGGAAGGGCCAAACGCCATGGAACAGAACGATCGAGTCTACGAATATCGACTGAACAACGAAGTCTTTACCTTCGAAGCTCCAAGCAAAGAAGAAGCGGAAAAGCATCGCCAGTACGCGATCCTTCATTTCAAGGATACTTTGGGTACTGAAGTGTCACCTAACCAAGTTCAGGGCCCATTTCTGAAGACTCCCCGAACACAGACTACCGGAAACGCCTAAAGCGGCGATTCCGGGGGCAGACCATGCCCTCGAAAAAAAAGACGACACCACCTCAGGGATTCTTCGCACGGTCTAGCCGCTTGATTGGTCTGGCGGCGGGAATTGCTGCGTCCGAATTGGGACATCGCGCAGGCCAGGCGATAGCGAAGAAAAAAGATTTAGAAGAAAAGCTGAAGCGACTTCAGACCCAAGTTGAACAAGCTAAAAAAATCGTTCAAGAACTGGGAAAGCTTAAAGGCGCGGCGATGAAAGCCGGCCAGCTTTTCAGCCATGAACTTCAAGACTACTTGCCGCCTGAAGTGATCGAAATTCTTTCGCAGCTTCAAAACCGTGCACCCCAAGTCGATTTTCAAGAATTAAAAGCTGTCCTGGAAAAAGAACTGGGTAGCCCATTGCCCCCGGGCGTCTTGTCGATTCAAGAAAAGCCCATGGCGACAGCCAGTATTGGGCAAGTCCATGAAGCCGAATTGAAGCTTTCAGATGGTCGAAGCGTTTCGGCTGTCATCAAGATTCAGTTTCCAGGTGTCGCTGAATCCGTTCAATCCGATGTCGCTTTACTGAAGACTTTAGTCACCAGTCTGCTTCGCTTAAGTTTGAAGTCCATATCGTTTGAAGAAGTATTTGCCGAAGTTCAGTCGGTCTTGGTTTTGGAAACCGATTACCGAAATGAAGCCCAGATGTGCGCGCGCTACCGCGAAAAAGTCGCGAAGTCGGGGCTACAGTTTCGGGTCCCTGAAGTTTTTTCAGAATTTTCAGGAAGCCGCGTTTTGGCGATGTCGCGCGAACCCGGGCTGACGCTAACGGACTGGCTGAAAACATCGCCTAGTCTGGAAAAGAGAACCCAGATCGGAAAGCTTTTTCTGAATTTGTATTTCCTGGAATTTTTCCGGTGGGGGTTGGTGCAGACGGATCCTAATTTTGGAAATTTCCTGATTCACGAAACGTCTGATGGTCAAATGCAGTTGGTTCTTTTGGATTTCGGAGCGACCCGCGAATACCCCCAAGCATTCATCGTCAAATACCGTAAGCTATTGGTCGACGCTTTCGAAGGCAGGCGTGATTTGGCCATGCGGGCCTGCTATGAAATGAAACTGATTTCTGAAAAAGAATCCGACGCCGTCAAAGAAGTTTTTTGGCGCCTTTTGATGCAGACACTGGAACCTTTTCGCCCAGAAATGCAGCCGTTTTCTTTCAAAGGTAAGCGGCACGTCGATGAAACCCGAAAAATTCTTTTGGAAATGATGCCAAAGTTGAAGCATTCACCACCGCCTAGGGATTTAATCTTCTTGCATCGGAAGCTGGGTGGGGTCTATCAAGCGATCAAGGCCTTGGGCTTGGATCTGGATCTGGTTCCAGTTTGGGAGAATCTAAAAAATGAAAAAGACTTGGATTAGTTTTGCAGCGATTTTCAGTTTTGGTTTTGGAATTTTGGCCATGGCCGAAGCGCCCAAGGTTGGAACCGATGCGCCTCAGGTCGTTGCGCAAGATCATCTGGGCGCGACGATCGATTCGAAAAAACTAAAAGGGCAGTGGGTCCTTTTCTATTTTTATCCCAAAGACGATACTCCGGGCTGCACCAAGCAGGCTTGCGCAATTCGCGATGAATACGCCGCTTTTAAGAAAGCAAAGATCACGGTGCTTGGAGTTTCTCGGCAGAATAAGAAAAGCCACGAGGAGTTTGCTTCGAAGTACAAAATTCCGTTCTCACTTCTTTTGGATGAAGAAGGAAAGATCGGTGAAGCGTTTGGGATCAGCAGTATCCCGGTCATTGGAATCTGGAAAAGACAGTCGGTCTTGGTGAATCCCGAAGGAAAGATCAGTCTTTTCATCGAAAGCGTCGACCCTGAAACCCATCATAAAGTCGTCCTGGATCACGTTAAAGCATCGAAATAATTAGACTATTTGGATCTCGGGCGGGTTCGACCCGCCCCGGTCAGGAATTAAAATCTTTTAACCCCGCATTCATCTCGAATTTAGGGGCATCGCTTACTTTTGATTCAAGACAACGCTGACGGTTTGTCTAGGAAAGGAAAGCGAAGCCCATGTCTGCGAAAGTTTCCAACACGGAAGTTCTGGTTAAACGCGAAACGATTCAGGCGATCTATCCCCTCATGATCGGGCTTACGGTCCTGACCTTGGCTTGGAGAAACGATTTATCCCAGCCCCACTTCTCCGCCGTCAGCGTCCCCACTTCAAACTCGAAAACCATGAAAGGAGCCCCGAAATGGCAAACGCAGAAGTCCAAAAAGCTGAGCTCGAAGGCAAAATCGAATTCGAAGGCAATTACTTTGAGAAGGGCGGACACGCTCCAAAATCCATTCGTCAGTTCGTCCGAAAGAAAGTCGGACAATGGGCCAAGCGCCTAGGGATTTCCGCCCCGGCCGTCGATGCAGTTCGCGTTCGCGTGGACCGACTAGGCCAAGGGCATGATGTGGGATGTTCGATCGAAGTTTCTATGAAAGGTCAAAGGCGCTCCCAATTCCACGCCGCAAATGACCTAAACCTAGCGATTCAGAATTGTCTGAACCGTCTAGAACTGCATGGGCCGGCACTTGTCCCCGTTCCGGCTTAAGCCCCAAAAACACCGCGGTTGGGCTAGGAATCGGCTCACCGCGGTGTTAGTTTTTCATCATGCGCATCCTGGTCGTTGAAGACGAAAAAAAGATGGCTAGCTTCATCCGCCGTGGCCTATCTGAAATGGGTTACAGCGTTGACCTTGCCGAATCCGGTGCGTCCGCTGAATCATTGGCAGCGGCTTCGGAATACGATCTGGTGATCTTGGATGTGATGCTGCCTGACCAAAACGGCCTAGATACCGCGCGCCACATCCGCCAAGACGGTTACGGCGGTCCGATCTTGATGCTCACTGCGCTGGGTTCAACCAAGGACAAAGTCCGGGGCTTAGATGCTGGGGCCGACGATTATTTAACCAAACCGTTCGCTTTTGAAGAACTGGGCGCGCGGGTCCGCGCACTTCTTCGGCGCCCCAAGCAAGAAGTTCAGCCGCTTCTTCGTTTTACGGATCTGGAAATGGATCTGGTTTCACGAAAGGTTCGGCGCGCGGGCCAGGAAATCAGCCTGACGCCTAAAGAATTTTCGCTATTGGAATATTTTTTAAGAAATCCCAACCGTCCCTTATCCAGAACATCGATCAGCGAGCACGTCTGGGACCTTCATTTTGACAGCGACAGCAACGTGATCGATGTCTATGTGAACATGCTTCGGAAAAAAGTCGAAGGGAAGTCGCATACGCGTCTGATCCATACGGTGGTGGGTGTGGGTTACGTCCTGAAAGAGGACGAATGAGCTTTCGGACCGACTTCAGACGAAAGTGGCCCCAGCTTCGAAGCCTTCGCTTTCGACTGATGGCGATCTTCGTCGGATTCTTTGGGACCAGTCTGATTTTTTTCAGCAGCTTTCTTTATCTGTCCTTCATCAAGAACCATGAAACCGAATTCGACGTCGCGCTTTACAATTACGCAGTCGACGTGGGCCGATCTATTGACGTGAATTTCTTAGGCAGCATTCGCCTGACCCCAAAGATTCTTGCTACCAGTGAAAAAGTCTTTCCATTTGCGCTAGGAGAATCCCTTCTTCAACTTCGCACCTTAGATGGCCAATCCCTGGCCAGATCAGAAACGCTTCGGGATGGTTCGCTTCCGATCACACGGACCGAGCGCGAAGAATTGTTGGCATCACGCACTTTTTTCAAAACCTTGGACACAGAAACCTTTCGAGCTTTCAAACTTCGATCAGCTTACCGGGTCGTCATGGTCGTCGTGACACCCCCCATGGGGCCTGAAATGATTCTTCAAGTCGCAGTCCCGATGATGCTGATTGAACGCGAAAAGCGCGGGCTGGTATCCTTTTTTGCCGTTTCCATTCCGTTGATTCTTTTGGCGGCAGCTGCGGGCGGTTGGTACTTTGCCGACAAGGCCTTGGATCCGTTTCACGCCATTGTTGCAAAGGCGCGCGAAATCCGAGCCGACCAGCTTTCCGAGCGCGTTCCCGTACCGACAGAACGCGACGAAATCCGAGATCTGGCAGAAACTTTGAACGCACTTTTAGAAAGGATCGAAAAAGCCTTTCGGTCGCAAGAAACCTTCGTTGCGGATGCTTCCCATCAGCTTCGAACGCCACTGGCGATCCTTCAGGGAGAATTTGATCTGATGCGGTCCCGCGATCGCTCGCCCGAAGAAATTCGAAACTTTCTGGATACGGGTTCGCAGGAAGTCATTTACCTTTCTCGATTGGTGCACAATTTATTGGTTTTGGCGCGGGTCGATGCGGGCGAAGGCGCGCTTTCGGTGACCCAGTTTCGCCTGGATGAAGCCGTATTGGATGTGATCAGCCGGCTGGAAAAAATGGCGCGGACCCGGGGCGTGCGACTGAAACCCCATTTCGAAGAAGCCTTTGAAGTGATGGGAGACCGGGATCTGACCTTGGTCCTGATAGAAAACCTGGTTGATAACGCCATCAAGTATTCGGCTGAAAACGAAGCTGTCAGCTGCCGGCTTTTTCCACGGGGCGACCAGGTCGTATTTGAAGTTTCCAATCGCGGTCAGCCTTTTCCTGAAGAAGCCAAGCCTAAATTATTTGAACGATTTTTTCGGGCGAATCCGACCCATGGAAAAGAAAAGGTGCCCGGCAGTGGTTTGGGGTTAGCGATAGCGAAAAGAATCTCGGATCTACAGGGCGGGACGCTTCGGCTAGAAACTGACGGCGATCAAACCCGGTTTGTTTACGAAATGCGCCGACAAACGTAGGCGTTCCAGTCTTGGTTCAGGTGCGACTGGGTTCCTTTCAGTTCGGTTAAAAACCCCGATTGCCGAAGCAAGCTTTGAAAGGCTTCCGGATCATAAGCAAAAGTTTGGCCAAGCCGTTCGCCATGCGAAGCCGTGGCTGGGCCGGACTTGAGGTGGGATAGGAAAAGAACCCCTGTTTTGGGTTTCAGTGCGCGAAAAAAGATCATCATCACACGGCGGACTTCTTCTGGCCCCAGATAACTGATCAGGCGGTGGCAGTAGATTCCGTCAAAGCTTTCTTGGGGCGGACTAAAAAGGCGCACATCCCGGGCTTCAAAAGAGAAGGTTCCTTCCAGAGCTTTTGGCAGGGGTTTTTGATCAATCGCCAGGACGTCGTGCCCTAAGGCGGCAAGACGAACTGCGATGGATCCTTCATCGCATCCCGGCACCAGAACCTTTGCGGGTGATGGCACTTTGGATAAAAAAATTTCTAGACCCGTCTGACTACTTCCCAAGCTTACTTCCCACTTTTTAGGGAACCCTTGAGTGCTGCCAAAGATCCAAAAGGATTATTGAATGCAGGTGCGGGTGCGCGCGAAGTTTGCTGGTGGCGGGATGGGCCGCCGGCCCGATCACCGCGGTCACTGCGGTCGGGAGAACGGTCGTGCGACGGTTTTCCATGAGGACGCTGCGAACCGGATTGCGGCTTTGGACCTGCGTGCGAACGCTTGGGTTCGAAAGCGGGCTTTTCGGACATCTTCATGGTTAAGGAAATCTGATTCTTCGCCTGGTTGACTTCCAAAACCTTGATCTGCACGCGGTCGCCAGGGGCAACGACATCGCGAGGGTCTTTGACGAACTTGTCCGCCAGCTGAGAAATATGAACCAAGCCGTCTTGATGAACGCCAATGTCCACAAACGCACCAAAATTGGTGACGTTCGTCACGATTCCAGGACAAATCATGCCCGGAACCAGGTCTTTGACTTCGTGGATGTCTTCGCGGAACTGGAAAGGAATGAATTGTTCGCGTGGGTCGCGACCCGGTTTTTCCAGTTCGCTAATCACGTCTTTGAAGGTGTGTTCACCCAATTGTTTTTTGAAATCTTGATCAGCCTTTAAAAGCGAAACGCCATCGCCAAGGAAGTCAGATACTTTCTTTCCAAGGGCACGAGCACGCTCTTCCAAAACAAAGTAACGTTCAGGGTGGACGCCCGTGTTGTCCAAAGGGTTTGGCGAATTCGGAATTCGAAGGAAGCCCGAAGCCTGTTCAAAAACTTTCTGGGAAAAGCGGCTGACTTGAAGAAGGTCCTGACGGGTTTTGAACAGCCCAGTTTTGGTTCGAAAATCGACGATGGCTTTTGCAAGCGAAGGTCCGATTCCGGCAATACGCGCCAACAGGTAACTTGAAGCGGTGTTCAGATTCACGCCGACCTGGTTCACGCAAGAATCGACGACAAAATCCAAGCTTTTCTTCAGCTGGGGCTGCGAAACATCGTGTTGATACTGACCGACGCCAATGGATTTGGGATCGACTTTGACCAATTCTGCCAAAGGATCTTGAAGCCTGCGCGCAATGGAAATCGCGCCACGAATCGTCAGATCCAAATCAGGGAATTCTTCGCGCGCAACATCGCTTGCGCTGTAAACGCTGGCGCCTGCTTCGCTGACCATGACCACCGGAATGTCGATCTTTTCTTCTTTAAAAAGGGCGCGAAAGAAACTTTCCGTTTCACGTCCCGCAGTGCCGTTGCCGATTGCTACAGCCGAAACCGGGACCTGCTTTAGGACTTCCAAGATCATCTTCTTGGCTTCCTGCTTTCCAGGTTCGGTCTGAAGCATGATGACGGTGTTGGCCATGTGGGCGCCGGATGCGTCGACCAGCGCGATTTTGCATCCCGTTCGAATTCCGGGGTCCACGCCCAAAACGGTTTTGGAACCAAATGGTGACGCCAGTAAAAGCTTTCTGACGTTTTCGGCAAAGACCTTAATGGCTGCTTCATCAGCGATTTCACGAAGGACTTTGTGAACTTCGTTTTCAATGCTGGGGATGACGTGGGCTTTCAGCGCCAGGCGTGCCGCTTTTTTAAGCACGTCCGCGCCCGGAAGTTTTGCGTCCGAACAGGCGTGGCTTTCGAAAGTTTTCAAAAGGCGCTTTTCAAATTCAACATCCGTGGGCTTTCCACCCAAGGACATTTTCAGTTCTTCTTCAATCCACCCGCGGCGTACTGCCAAATAGCGATGGGAATTCTGAGGATTCTTCAGTGATTCGATCGGTTCGAAAAATTCGAAGTAATTTTCGTACTTGCTGTTGGGCTTGGGTTTGTCGCCTTTTTGCGACAGGACTGCACCGGTTTCGAAATACGCTTTCCTGACCTGGGCGCGTAGTTCCTGCGATTCAGAAATACGTTCAATCAGGATGTCCGTCGCGCCTTGGATGACGGCATCGGCATCCTTAAAGCCTTTTTCTTCGTTTCGAAAAGTCAATGCCCAGATTTCAACCGTCTGACCAGGCTGGGGTTTTTCTTCGCCATGCCCGACTTTCCAAAGCCAATCGGCAAAGGGTTCAAGCCCCGCTTCTTTGGCTAAGCCTGCCTTGGTTTTCTTTTTCTGTTTGTAGGGAAGGTAAATGTCTTCCAGTTCGGAAAGTTCGTAGCAGGACGAAATTTTGCCCTTCAGTTCTGCCGTCATCTTTCCTTGTTTTTCGATTTCTTCCAAAATGAACGCTTGGCGCTTGGTGATTTCCGTCCAGCGTTCGGAAAGATCGATGACCTTTTGAATCCCGACTTCGTCCAGTCCTTGGGTTTGTTCTTTTCGGTATCGCGCGATGAAGGGAACGGTGTTCCCTTCGGCGGTTAGTTTGAGCACAGCGTCAGCTGCGGCAAGAGGGATGCTTGAATCTTGAATTTGAAACCAGGTTACGAAGTTCACGGTGACGAAAACTATCACCGGAAAAAAGGACGGTGGCAAGCGCACAAAAGAGGCGGTAGGGTGTTGGAAACGCCTATGACACAGCGACCCAGTAATCTTCCCCGCATCTTGATTCTTTACACCGGCGGCACCATCGGAATGGAGTCGCTTTCCAGCGATGTACAGCTGTACCGGGTGGCCAAAAAAAGTCCTGCCAAACTAAAAAAGCAGATTCAGGACCGTGCGCCCGAACTGGCTCAGATTGCTCGTTGCGAAGTCGAAGTTCTGATGAACCAAGACAGCGCCAATATGGGTCCGGATGACTGGGTTTTGATCGCCGAGCGCGTTCAGAAGGCGTGGCAGAAGTATGATGGAATTGTGATTTTGCACGGTACTGACAGCATGGCTTACACGGCGTCGGCGCTATCTTATCTTCTACGACCTTGTGTGAAACCCGTGATCTTAACGGGTGCCCAGCGGCCACTGGCCGCGATTCGCACGGACGCCCGTCGCAATCTGATTTCATCTGTTGAAATCGCAGCCCGAGGACCCAGGTCCCTGCTGAACCAAGTCTGTGTCTTTTTTGATGATCGCCTTTTTCAAGGCAATCGCGTTCGGAAAAGAAGCGCGTTTGATTTTCAGGCTTACGATTCTCCGTTTGCATCTGCCTTGGCCAATGTCGGGTCAGAAATCCAGTACCGTCGTGAACCACGGGAATTTAAGTTTGCATCCCAGACCCTGGCGCCCCAGTTTGATACGCGCGTGCTTTTGACGACCGTCACGCCGGGCTTTCCGTCCAAGGCCATTCGCGCCGTGTTGGGTCATGAAATTCAGGGACTGGTTTTAAATGTTTTTGCAAGCGGAACGGCACCGACTGAAGATCCTGCGTTCATGGACCTTTTGAAATTTGCGAAAAAGAAGCGCGTGCCTGTGGTGGCGGTGACTTCTGGATCAGTGAAGGTTTCGATGGGACAGGCCATGGGTTCAGGGCGATCGCTGGTGGATCCGCGCAAGTACGGCCCGGGCCGCGATTTGATTAAAGCAGGCGCACTTTGGGCGGGAACGATGACGCCCGAAGCGGCCTGGGTTAAAGTGTCTTTTCTTTTAGGGCAGCGGGCAGGTGCTGAACGCTTTTCGGCACTTTGGAACTTGGATTTGGCAGGAGAATCATCATGAAGAAATGGACTGCAATTGGAATAAGCCTTTTCGTGGGTGTCGCACTTGCCGCTGCGACGCCAGCCAAGAAGTATCCAGAAGGAAGGGCAACCCCTTTTTCTAAAACGGCTAGCTTGGGATTGGCTTCTGAAACTCTTTCCAACGGGGCACCTTTTTGGGAAATGATTCCGTTTCATTCGATGCAGAAGACCGGCGCTTCTTGTTCCAGCGCTTCAGCGACCATCGTCTTGAACGCCCTTCGCGGATCGGCGGACCTGACCAAAGACGATGAACTTTTCACGGAAGAATCCCTTTTGAAATGCACCCGGAACAAAGATTGGAATATTCGCGTTGGGATCGACACCAAAAGCGTTTTGTCTGGAGTTCGCGGAACGCCCTTGGATTTGTTTGCCAAGTATTTGCTTCAGTCCTTGAATCATTGCCTTCCCAAGAAAAAATGGACCGTCACGGCCAATCGCCCAAAAGCGGTCCAGGGAACCGAAGGAATGGATCAGTTTCGCGAAGCACTTGCGGCGTTTCAAACAGGCAAAGTCAAAATCATCGCTAACTTTGACCAGGGAAAGATTTTTCAGGACCAGGCCGTGGGACACCTAAGCCCCGTTGGGGCCTATGACGCGAAAACGGATCGGGTACTGATTTTGGATACCGATCGCAAGTGGTACGAACCTTACTGGGTGCCCGTTTCTGTTCTTTGGGAAGCCATGCAGACCGAAGATTCAGAAAAGAAGCAGCTTCGCGGTTATGTCGTGATCACGGGGGTGTAGGATGAACCCGGTCGTATCCAAGCTTCTTTATCAGGTCTATTCAGCGGGTCGCGCCGCGAATTACGTTTCACAAAGTGAAATCTTGGAATGGGCGACTTGGATTTTGGTTCCGGGATACCAACGTACCCGTTCGCGCTACCCGCTGGATGAAAAACAGCGTGAAGATCTGCGGACGGAAGTCGTGAAGCTTCTGGAAAAAGAAGCCAAGGACATTCAAGACGGTTTCATTCCTTTGGAATGCCTGATTCCCGAAAGTCCTTGGGACCACTGGAAGCGCTTTCCAAAAGTACTGTTGGATACTTTGCGGATTTCTCGGCGCCGCGAAAAGGGACGTACGACTGAATTTGGCACCAAGGAAAAGCAGTTGTCTGAAGAAATGCCGCGATACTTTCGCCGCAATTTTCACTTTCAAACCGGCGGTTACCTTTCAAAAGATTCGGCCGAAGTTTACGAACACGAAGTCGAAATTCTATTCGGAGGGATGGCCGATCCGATGCGCCGGATGATCGTGTCGGATTTCAAAAAGCGTGCGGCAAGTCGCCCCGGCGGTTTGGCTCGGATCTTGGAATTGGGCGCTGGAACCGGACGCACGACATCGTTTATGGCCAGGGCCTTTCCAAGAACCAAGATCGTCGCGACGGATCTTTCCCCGGTATACTTGCGGCATGCTCGTGCCCAGCTCGACGATCGGCTTTCCTTAGATGCGCGGGTCAGTTTTCTAGAAGCCGATGCAACCCAGCTTCCTTTCAAGGACGGCGAATTTGACGCCGTCTATTCCGTCTTTCTTTTTCACGAACTTCCCGAAGACGAACGAAAGAAAGTTTTAGCAGAAATGAATCGCGTAGTTCGCCCAGGCGGGATTGTGGGCTGGGTGGATTCGCTTCAGTTTGGGGATGTGCCGTCGATGGACATTCATCTGGAACGCTTTCCGACCAGGTACCATGAACCCTTTTATCGCAATTACGCTGAAACTCAGATGCGGCCTTGGATTGCAGAACTGGGTTGGACAGACATCACGGAAAGAACCGGGTTTTTGTCCAAGTGCGTTTCGGCGATTCGAAGCTAGACTTTCTTGGGTTCAAACTTTGACGGTTCAGAAGCACGGTAACTTTCAAGGTCTGCGCAGTTTTTTTCGATTCGGGCAATGGTTGTGTAGGGCGAAAGGTCGACTTCGTACCTGCGGGCATTGTAAAGCTGCGGAACCAAGCAAAGATCGGCGACGCTTAAGGAATCGCCCACCGAAAATTTTCCTGCCGTCTTTGAACAAAGTCTTTCGTAGGCGGTCAGTCCGCGAACAATCCAGTGCTTAGCCCAGGCTTTTCTTTTTTCTGGATCATCCGAATGCAGAAACTGTGGGTCTAGGTTTTGAAGGGGTTGCGTGTCGGCGTTGATAGTTTCAGCCAGTTCCACGATTCGTGCGCGGGCGATGGGGTTTAATCCTTCCCCCAAAAGGCTGGGCTTGGGGTGCACATCTTCAAGGTAACGAATCATCGCCAAAGATTCAGTCAACATTTGACCTTCGATTTCCATCACCGGAACATATCCAAAAGGATGACGTGCAAGGTGCGTTTCAGAATCCGATTCGCCACTTAAAAGGTCAACGGCAACGCCTTCGTAAGCGACTTTCTTGTACGCCAATGCCCAACGAACTCGCCACGAACTGGAAGACCGCCAATAGTGATAAAGTTTCATTTTACTTGGATCCGGGAAGCGGGCCAGTGCTGAGCTTCGCGCCAGCGGGCGCGGCTTCGATTCGGTTCACCAAGCGGCCCAGTCCTTCAATTTCCATGACCACTTCGTCGCCGGGTTTCAGCCACTGATTGTCAGTGATCTTGGAACCATTCAGTTCCAAGAAACATCCTGTTCCGACCGTGCCTGAACCGATGACTTCGCCTGGGTAAACTTGAACACCATAGGACACGCGTTCCAAAATCTGCGCGAACGTCCAGGTCATGTCCTTCATGTTTCCGTCAGAAACTTGCTTTCCGTTCACAAAGCCCTTCATGCGTAAATCAAATCGTTCGCCTTTGGGGCTAGTGATGGCTTTTGGTGCCAGTTCGTCGCGCGTCACCAAGTAAGGTCCCAGTCCGGTTGAAAAGTCTTTTCCTTTGGCTGGCCCCAGATTCAATTTCATTTCTTCCATTTGAAGGGCTCGGGCTGACCAATCGTTCATGATCATGTAACCAAAGATGTATTCGTCGGCTTTTTCTAAAGGGATGTTCTTTCCTGCCTTGCAGGTCACAATGGCCGCTTCCAATTCAAAGTCCAATTTTTCGCGCGCCTGTTCTTCAACGGCGATCACGCCGGGTCCTGACACGGCCAAGTGGTTGGTGAAATAAAAAATGGGGAAGTTGTCGAATTCAGGAATCATCGGAACGCCGCGATTTCGGCGTGCGGCTTCGACGTGCTGTCGAAATGCATAGCCATCGCGCATCGACAGTGGGCGCGGGATTGGCGCTAAAAGCGTCACCGAATTTTCTGGGTGAAGCGCGTCTTTTGAAATTTCATTCTTGGAATGCAGGTTTAGAATTTTCTGACAAATCGGAAGATAGGTTTCTGCATTTGAAACGATTTCCAAAATGTCGGCAGGGACCTTTGCGCCGATCGCGCCGCAGGCAGCGGGCAAATCCACGATCGTGCCGCTTCCCATTGTGCCCGTGTGCAAGCCGGGCAGGGGAGTTTTGCTGTTTTTCGTTAGAAAAGTGACAAAGCGCATGGGGTGAATCCTAGAAAATTTGATTAAAAAAAAGGGGCCGCAGATTTTTCACCTGCGACCCCCTTCAAGAAAACTGGAAAAATTACCAGTAACGCTTGTTCGCGAAAGTCTCTTTCAAAGACTTAGGGAAGGACCAGCGTGGCTTCTTCGAAGCTGGGCGGGCCTTGATCATGGTTGGCTCGCCGGTGAAAGGGTTGACGCCTTTTCCAGCTTTGCGAGCTTTAACTTCACGGCGAACCAGAGCGCCGATGATTGGGAAGCGAACGCGCTCGCCGCCTGCAGCAGCAACAGCACCTTCGTTGAAAGCTTCTTCAAGAGCAGCCTTCAGAGCAGCGCGCTTGATGCGAACTTCGCCCGAACGGGTGACTTCAGCCGAAGCGATGACTTTGTCGTGAAGGTTGTTGATGAATGAAAATTTCCCTTTTTTCTTAGCCATTATTTTTCTCCCTAAATTGGTTTTGATCAAAATCAGCCGGTTTTGCCGCCATTTTTTTGACCCAAGTACTGTTGGATAGAAAGTAGTCATAGGGCTTCGACCCAGCCTAGGCAACCCTTTTTTTAAAAAAGGCCCATTTTTGGCCCTTTTTTCAAACATTCAGTTTTGCTCGTTTTTTCCCGATAAACCAACGAGGAACTCCGTCGAATTTTCAGACAGTTCCGAAAGTCAGTCAGCTTTTTGACGCGACTGGTTTAAGTGCTAAAATAGGCCTTTGGGGGCAAGGAGTTATCCAAATTCTAAAGGGTTTCTTTCAGAAGAAAAAATCGGAAGGCTTTTTCTCGGTGATCGCTTCGACAGTGATCAGCCTAGGTGTCGCTTTTTCGATTTCTTCGTGTGGTGGATCCAAGGCGATTCGTCCGAAGGGACTTTTTGTAACGGCGTCGGCTTCTCCATCGTGGAGAAGCCCAGAAGCCGCGGATCTTGGAACATTCGGTGCTGCTTACGTTCAGTATCAAGACGTGATCTATCCTTCTCCGACAGCTTCGCCGACGGTTCTTCCAACGCCGACCCAAACGGTTTCCGCGTCGTACTTGGATTTTCAAATGGATTCCAATTCCAAGCGAGCGGTTTGGGTTGCATCACTGGCCGATGCCGCGGGCTTTCGCGCCTATGGTCGCGTGTACACTCCGTCCACTTCGGCTTCTTCGAATCCTGCTTATCCCCAGGGTTGGGCACCCGTCGGAGCAGGGTTTGGGATCTTGGATAACAGTTCGGCGAATATTCTGAGCGTAGCCGTGGGTGTCAATTCCACGGGGACTGCGCTTTCTGCCTTTTCGGGAATTGGTGCGCTTGCGGATTTCCAAAGCGCGGCACTTTCCGGCATGACGGGCGCTTGGGGTTATTTTGCCAACACCATCGGCGCGGTGATTCCCGCAATGCCGTTTCCTTCAAACGGTCGCGCGCGCCCTGCGGGGGGATCGTCGATGGGGCTTGCGTGGAATGACAGTGGCGAAGCATTCGCCGGTTACGTTTCATCATCGGCTTTGAATGAAGCGTACGTCCAGCGCTATGTCGCATTCACGGGCTGGGATGCTCCGGCAGCGACGACTGCGGTAAACGTCGGGCGCCAAGCCGTGCAGATGCAGCTCTTGAATGACGGCGTGGGTGTCACCGCGCTTTGGAGAACCGAATTCACGGCTTCTAACCAAATGGTGGCCGGCGATGCCGTGACCTGCGCAATCAATAACGGGATCATGCGTTGTTGGGGGCGCGCAGCCGAAGGATCGCTTGGACGCGCATCCACTTGCACAGGTCCGGTCGCCCCAGTTCCGACAGCCCTTTCGACAGGTGTTGCAGGGGATGTGAAATGCTTGGGGCAGTTTTCAGTCGTCGACGCTTCGGCCGGTAGCGGACACGTCTGTGCCGTTGTCGCAGATCCAAACGGAGTGGCCAATAACCAGGTTTACTGCTGGGGCGAAGGAAGTTCCGGACAGCTGGGCGATGGTTCGGCGACCGATTCCGAACTTCCGCTAGCGGTTGCAACCGGGGGCGCGTCTTGGGGCACGGATAACCCCATCTTGGTATCAGCCGGCGAAGCTCACACTTGTGTGGTCACCGATGATGGAACACCCGTGAATCGCGTTTTCTGTTGGGGTCGAAACACTTCGGGCGCCTTAGGTGCCGACCCGATGCTGACGCCGACATCAGCAACCCCGATTGAAGTGACACCTTTGGGTTTGACGGGAACGGGATCCATTCCAGGAATTGCGTCGGGAACAGATTTCACCTGCATCATCGATGGGATTGAATCAGTCATTTGTTGGGGAGAAAACGGGAACTTCCAAGTCGATTCAACCGGTACGGACACCTTCACGCCGGTGAATTTCCAAACGACCTTCCACTTTGATTTCGTCGGCGCAAATCTTTCACCGCTTCAAATCACGGCCGGAAAAACCCATGCTTGCATGCGGGTTCAAAGGACGCTGCCACCTTTTAATGTCACCGCGTACTGCTGGGGTGACAATCGTCTGGGTGCACTAGGCAATGGGGGCTGCAAGGCTTCAGCTTGCGGAAATCCAAATCCGGATCCCAACGAAGACCCTTTGACGGTTCCCATGTTTCACATCAATCGATATCCAAGATCGGTAGGAATCCCGACGGGTTCAACTTCGATTTCAGCAGGCGACAATTTCACCTGTGCGATCCTTGCAACCGGACAGGTCAGTTGCTGGGGTCACAACACGTCAGGACAATTGGGGGGCGGACCGACTTCGACCGAGGCTTATGATGCAACACCTTCGGCGGTTCTGAATGTGACCAACGCGACCCAAATTTCGGCGCATTCCAAACATGTCTGCGCGATTGATTCGTCCAACCGGGCCTGGTGTTGGGGCCGAAACACGGATGGACAGCTGGGCGATGCGCTTCTGCCTGGGGGTTCAAGTCAATCCGTTCCGCTTTTGGTCAGCCAGCCTTTCGATTGTGCTAGCGGTAAATGCCTGATGTCGGCTTGGTCGCATGATTCAAATTTTGCAAATCGCAAAGTGATAGCCGAAAACGTTGAATCCTTTTCGGCAGCAACTGACGGTCAAGGCAATGTGATTGCTGCCATGATCATGAAACATCCCACCATCGCCGCCAGCAGTTGTTCGACATCTGCCGCCGGTTGCAATTACCGAGCTTACGCGGCGGTTCGAAACACGCTTGGACAATGGCTGGCCCCGGCCCAGATCGATACGGGTTTAACGGCGTCGGTGACGACGCATTATCAGCCGCCGACAACGCCGCAGTACTCTGCGACTCGAGACTTTTCAACGCCGGGAATTGCGTATCTAGGATCCGGTCGTTTTCTAATGGCGTATGGGTACACAGACGTGACGAACTTGGCACAGCGGGTGGGCGCTATCCAATCGCGTGGCTACACCATCGGCGGCGGGTGGGACGCAACCCCCCAATCGATTGGCGCAACCATTTTGGCAGGTGCCCAAACCAATCTTTACCGAAGCGCAAACGAATTGAAGATGGTTTCTGATGGCCAGGGAAGCGCGCTACTGGCGGTTCAATCCGTGATTCCATCGGCGAATAACTATGTGCCTTGGGGACGCGAAATGGGCTTTCAGTTTTATCGATATGCAAATGAAGCCTGGCTTGACGGTACGGCACCGTACCAGTCTTGGGATCACGGGATTTATGGTTGTTCGGTGAAATGGAGCCCTTGTGGCTTGGCGAAGATGGAAGCAGCATTGTTTCCAAATGGTGAAGCAGTGGTCGTTTTTCCGGCGCCTGCGGATGCCACGCAAACGAAAATGAGACTTTTTTCGGTGGAGAGAAAATGACGAAGCAAACTCGGCAATGGATAGCAGTGATCTTCGCGCTTTCGCAGATGGCGTGCACGAAAGTCGTGCTCTTTGAAACCAAAGACCCGCAGTCAGACGGAATTCGAGGAAAATACTGGCGCCAGGCTTCTTATTTGGAATTGAACGCGAATTCTCCGAGCACCACCGCGCTGCGAAGCTTTCACAATTTCGACATCGCGTCCGCAGGTACGGAAGCCCAATTGACCGCAACCTTTTATGATGCCGGTTTAGCGCGATTCATTGGATATGGTCGTCTTTATGCAGACGGACTGGGTTGGTCAAACCCCGGTGGCGACTTTGCGTCCGTTGCGGCGTCATCCACAGCGGGTGTGAATTTAAGTTACACTGCGATCGCCGGTGGCCCCGGGCAGTTTTGGTTATCGGTTTTTCAGACCAATCAAGCAGCCGGTTCGCAAAGGTTAATGACGGGATTGAATAACGGAATGTGGCAGACTGCGCAGCAAACCGCGGCAGGCACTTTTGGAAAACAATACGTCACGACCACCGATGAAACCCCAGGCAATCCCATTTCGGTGACCTTCGATGCTGTCGGTCGGGCCTATATCGGGGTCGTTGATCAAGCAGCTGGGACAGTGCAACTTCACCGTTGGACCCAGAACGTAGGAATTGATCAAACCAACGTCGGACAGGTGGCGACCAACAACCAGGTGAAACTGGTTTTTGATGGAAGCCGTTGGGTTTGTGCATATTCGCAAGACAACACGGCTTTAGATGTCTTGGTTCAGCAGTGCTACGACACGACATTGACCTTGGCGTGGAATTCTTCCGGTGCAACGCTTCCGACCCCCGTTTCGGATCTGGCCCTTTCGAATCGGGGATTCGATGCCGCCACCAACGGAAACGGAACCATCGTGACGGTCTACAACGAATTCTATTTAGGCGTACTGAATCACGTCTTTGCAAGGTTCACTTCTGACGGAGTGCCCGTCGGTTCTTCTGGCACCGCAATCAGTACCGGCATGCCTTCGGGATACGAAGTTTCGAATCTGAACGGAGCGTCGCCTCAGGTCGTATACTTGGGGGACAACCGCTTTGGTGCTGCTTGGATCGGGATTGATACGGCTTCACAGCTCAGCGCGGTTTTCTATTCTGAATATTACTTTGGCAATTGGTCGACGCCTGAAATGATTGCACCGGCGATGACCTATACGACAGCACCGCATTACCAAAGCTTTCACCTTTTTTCGAACGGCGACAATAACGCAGGGATTGCGATCAATTATCTAACGACAGGAACGACTGCAGGGGCAAGGCAGATTCAAGTCGCGCGTTATCACGTGAATCATGGTTGGCTATCAAGTTCGACTTATGGTGAAGGGTGCCCAGCAACCGGTGTGGGTGTTGCGGTTTGCAGCATGCGGCCCAAGGGCGTCATTCTTTCCAGCGGAACTTCTGTCGTTGTATTCGGAGACCTTTTTGGTGGATTGTACCGTCTAGGCGGAGCCGAATTCAAATGAGCCAAATCAAATCCATCATCTTCGACTTAGACGGAACCCTGATCGATACAGAAGCCGTTGCGGAATCCGCGATTCGCGATGCGTTTGGAAAATGGGGAATCGAAATTGAAGAACAAGACGCGTCTTACGTGACTGGCCGGAAATGGGAAGCGGCTTTTGACCTTCTCTTTTCAAAGTACCCGATTCCAAAATCACGCGAAGAAGCTGCGGCTGAAGTCATCGCCATGTATCGCAGGAATTTAGACCGCGAATTGATTGTGGTGAAAGACGCGAAAGCGGCAATTGAAAGGTTAAGTCGCGATTTCAACCTTGCGATTGTTTCTGGGTCGCCTAGACGCGACATCGAATGGTCAATGCGAAAGCTGGGCGTTCACCCGCTTTTTAAATTTTATCTAGGCGCGGAAGATTACCTAAACAGCAAGCCCGACCCAGAATGTTACCGCGCGGCTTTGGCAAAGTTTGGACTAAAGCCCAATGAAGCCCTGGTTTTTGAAGATTCGACTGCAGGAATTCGTTCGGCGACCGCAGCCGGCATCGCTGTGGTGGCGATCACTTCGACTAACTATTTTGAACAGGATCATTCCAGGGCCTTAGAAAAAATCGAAGATTACACCGAAGTGGATTCCGAATGGATCCGTCGTTTCGAAAAGAAACACCTTGCTGGTTAACTTAGCCCCTGGGTTGCAGCTTCATTCTTCCTAGGATGTCTTTCAGAAGTTCTAGGAAAATGGCGCGATTGGATCCGTCGATCCGCGAAAACTTCACGCCCAAGTAGCGGATAAAGTTTTGGGTCTGCGGTTGAATTTCGTCCGTGGTTCGACAAACCAAGGCTTCGACCGTAACTGACTTTGAAAACCACCCCCGGGGTTCCAGCGTGATTCGGATTTTGGATCCGGGTGCCAGTCCCAGTGAATTCTGGTTTTCAGTCATCAAAAGTGCGCCGTTTGGGCTTAGGTTCGCGACTTCAAAAACCATTTGCGTGTCTGCAGGAATATTTGAATTCGCGGTGGTTCTTGCAGTTACGATCGCGCGAAGCGGAAAAGTTTGAATCACGTGGGATGACGGGATTCGCGGGTACTTTCGCACGTAATCGGTGGGGTAAAATCCCTTCAATGAAATCAGGCTATCCAAAAGATTCTTGATTCTGGCTTCTAAGAAAAAGTGAAGCCCCAGGCTTTCGGAATGAAGGCCCACTTCCCGGGTGATCACGGCAGGGCAGTCGAACTGAAGCGGATCTTTAGGGGCTTGCGGGATTCGAACTTGCGCGGTGATTCGCTTTCCGAAGTGTTGAGCACCCGAAAGCTTTCCCCACTGAAGGCCTGTCACGCCATAGACGGAAATGGGTTGATGAACAAATTCCAACCACTGGCCATCCAGCTGGAACCGTAAGTGCCCTTTGATGAAGATCGGCTTCATTTGATCCATCGGACTTAGGGTCTCAGATCGGTAGCCGTGATTCTATTAAAAATTCTAAGGGATTCTGGGTAAAGTTCGAAAACTGAAGTTTCCACCACCGCATAAAGCCGACCCGATTCAGCGTAAAGTCGAAGGGACGAAGGGGCGGGCTTGAACTTCAGTAAAAGCTTGGCCTGGGCTTGAATTCTTTTTTGTTCTGCATCGAGAACTTCAGCCATGAATCGAGTCTGTTCCAGGGCTTGAAAAAGGCTTTCGTTGGCTGCGTTGCGAACCACCCGCTTTTTTCCCAGGTGAATTTCTTCCAATCGGTCGGAAAAAAGCTTGGTGCGTTGAAAGAATCGATCGGAAGGAATTTGATTTAAGATTTCGACAAATGCGCCGCGAAGCAAGATCGGGTGAGGATGCGAATCAACCCTGGCCCACCGGCTAACGCCGCTTCCATCCGCTTCAAGTCTTCCGCCTTCTTCCCCAATCTGAAGTTTCCAAGTTTCAAGTCCCGCCGCCCCTTGGCTTTGGATTGAAACGGTCCATTCGGGGGGATCCAAGCGGTGGTCTGAAAAGCCGCGGTCGGTTTGGACCGAAACTGGGGTCAATGTCGATAGCGAACGTAGGAAAGTTTGGATTCGAATCGGGTCAAGTGCCTGGGTAGGTTCGATGGAAATTTTCCATCGCGGATCCGAAATTTTTTCGATTTCGATTCGCTTCCAGGAAAGAAATTCTGCCGAAGGGTAAAGGGGCTTAAATAGGGCAAAGGGTTCGCCGGATTTGGGCTTGGATGTACAAGATGTCCCTTCAGTCAGGATCAGCGTCGCGGCGGCCGCCAGGAACAGAACTCGAAAGATTGACTTTTTTGGGGTCTCGCCGGTACTTTGCACCTTAATATGTTTGCTTCAATTCTGCAGTGGTTTCAATTGGGCGGTTTCATCATGTGGCCCCTGCTGGGCGCGTCAATTGCGATTTGGGTGATCCTTTTTGAAAGGTTCGCGCGATATCGGTCGGTGGGGCGCAGTCTTCGAACCTTTCAACTGGAATCGATGAACCGCATTTTGAAGCAAGATTGGACGGGTCTTGAAGACCTTTGTCGCGAAAACCCGGATCTTCCCAGTTCGGCTTTGATTCAAACGGCTTTAAGCCGCTTGCGTTCTGAAGACCCGAATTTGAAGGCCCGCTGGCAAGAAGCGGTCGAAAGACGGCGACAAGTCTTGAATCAAGAATTGAAGCAGGGACTTTGGATCTTGGGGACGATCGCATCGGCGGCCCCTTTTGTCGGCCTTTTTGGAACCGTTTTAGGAATTCTTCGTTCGTTTCAAGAAATGGCCAAGACCGGAGCCGGCGGGTTCACGGTTGTTGCTGCCGGAATTTCGGAAGCCTTGATCGCTACGGCTGCAGGTATCGCGGTCGCCGTCATCGCCGTCGTCGGCTACAATTCATTTCAAACTCGATACACTCAGCTGGTTGCTTTGATTCGACTTCAGACCGAAGAATGGGTGGAAACACTTTCGGCCGTCGCAGGAAAAATCGGGGCACCCAAGTAAATGGCCATCCAGATCAAAAGATCAGACGAGGACGAAGAATCCTCGATCGTCGCCGAAATCAATATCACGCCGCTGACGGATATCTTTCTGGTTCTTTTGATCATCTTCATGGTGACAACAACCGTGGCCAATCAACTGGGCGTTTCCGTGAATCTTCCTGCCGCAAGTCAGAAGACCACAGAAGCACAGCCCGAAGGTGTGATCGTGACCCTGCTCCCGAACGGAACTGTTCAACTGAACGGGCAGACCGTTTCATTGGGCAAGGATCTAGGCGAAGCGCTGAAAACAGCATTTTCCAAAACGAAATCCAGACTGGTGATTTTGGAAGGCGATCGACAGGCTTTCCTGGGGTCCGCCATCGAAGTGATGGACCAGTGCCGACAAGCTGGCGCGCAAAGCTTTGCCATCGCGACCCAGCCGAACTGAAATTAAAGATTGAACGGAAATGAAAGTCCGGCCGATATCGTCAGCAAAGAAAACCGCGACGTCGCGGTTTTGTCTTCGGCAAAAATATGCGCGATATCCAGGGTTGCGATCAGGTCTTTTTCTTTGAAAAGTTTTGGGATCCGCACGGGATAGCCGCCGCCCAATGCGATTTCGCGGTTGGAAAGCTTGAAGTTTGAAATGCTTTCGGCAATCGGGCTGAATTTCAAATAGGCATAGGGATTGGGTTTGTTTTCAACGCTTGGAAAGCGAAGCACGCCAAAAAACTGGGGTCCTGTTAAAAGTGAAATCCCGTATGAATCTTGGGCCAAGGTCGACCAAGCGTACCAGCCTGCGAAGACGGAAACGCGCGCCTGCGCAACCTTTACGGATTCAGGAAGCTGGTAACCCACGCGAAGATTTGCGCCCGAAAAAAGGCTGCCGGTGATCGTGCTTGGATTTTTTGAAATCGGGATCGGAATCAGCGTTGAAAACGCATTAAGGACCAGGCTGTAACGATCCGGCTGAATCTGATAAATCGCGCCGAATTTTCCGGTGATGCCCAGCTGGGTGATGCTTAGCCCGCTTCCAAAACTGGGTTCGTCATACATCATCGTGGATACCGCCAGTCCTGCATCAAAAGACCAGCGCTTTGAAGAATCTGCCCCGATGGACACTTCGAATTGCGCGCGGTTGGCTTCAATTTTCGCGTCCTTGATTTCAAATGACGCTAGCAAAGTGTTCTTTGTGGGATGCAGACCTTTGGGGTCGGGAACGGAAACCGTGAATTCTGCAGTTGCCGCTTTTTCCGCATCGGTGTCCTGAATGCTGGCTGAAAACGTCGACGCAAATCGGAATGCCCTTGGAGGATAGGAAATTTTCACCCGAAATCTTTTCTTGGATGCATCGGCTTCCGAACACTCGATCTTCAAATAGACCGGATTGGCCGAAGGGTCTGCAGCCATGTGAAAAACCAGCCCCAGTTTTCCGCAGGACGGATCCGTCAGCACCCAGGGTTCAGAAGGTTCTAAGGACATCAAAAATGAATCGCGTTGCCCCAAAAAATTTGCGTCCGTTTTGAACAAGGTCAATGAAAGCATCCCTGTCTTTGGGTCGATTGTGGCCGGTGGGCTTGGATTCAAATCGGGAAGCGGCGTGGGCAGACTGACTTGAAGCCGAACTCCGGCTTTTTGATCCGGGAAGGGTTCAACCTTCGTTTTCCATTTTAAGCTTTCAACCGATCCGTCTGCGCGAACGGCTCGGATCACGACGTCGGAAGAACTGGCGCTTGTGCGCGAAGTCGGAAGCTTCGGAAAGGTGGGGGATGGGGGTTCAGGAATCTTGACCGAAGCGCTCGGATCGGCGCTGGTGGCCGCAGCCCACGAAGTCCTGGTCAAGGACCCTGTGAAAAGAATCAAAAAGCAAATGATCGTTTGGCCCCTTCGACGCGCTTGCATAGTGCTTTCGTTTCCACAGCTTAATTGATTTTTAATAAATAGGAAGGACGATTGAGAATCCGATCAATCTACGCTAGCTTTGGCCGCATTATGGCGAAGAATCAATCGGCGTCGAACACCAACGTGGCACCCATCCGTCCCAAGGGTCCCTCACAATCCTCATCGAACTTTCGGCTTCCGAAAGCCCAACTGATCAAGATGCATGACCTGATGGTCAAGTCTCGGGTGATGGAAGAGCGTCTGATCCGAATGTACAAGCAGTCACAAGGATACTTCTGGCTAGGTGGACCGGGCGAAGAAGCTTTTCAGATCCCCTTGGGGATGCAGATTTTGAAGGGTCAAGGCTTGGATCACGACTACATGCACTTTCACTATCGTGCTGGTCCGACCATGATCACCTTGGGCATGGATCCGATGGATGCCATGAGGCAAATGCAGAACACCGCAACTGACCCGTTTTCAGGCGGCCGAAATTTCGTGTCCCATTATTCGAAACGTGAATGGAACGTGGTTCCTGTCACTTCGACCATTGAAACCCAGTACTTGACGGCGATCGGTACCGGCATCGCTCAGAAAAAACACGGTGGAAAAGGAATCACGATTGTCACTGGCGGCGACGCAGGAACGGCGGAAGGCGATTTCGCTTCTTGCCTGGTTTGGTCGACCCGTCCGGGAATGGAACTTCCGATGCTGATCATCGTCACCAACAATGGTTGGGGAATTTCGACGGATGCCTGCACGCAACACGGTGAAAAGCACATCGCGGATCGCGGAAAAGCATTCGGTATGAAAACGATGACCATCAATGGCTTGGACGTCGAAGAAAGCTGGTTTGGGCTTGAAGAAGCGATGAACTACATCCGTAAGGAAAGAAAACCCGTGCTTTTAGAAGCCAAAGTTTCCCGTCTTTACGGCCATAGTTCGGCAACTGGTGCAAACTTTGTCGGTAACGAAGTCGATCCGTTGGTTGAATTTGAAACGAAGCTTGAAGCTGAAGGTATTTTGTCGCGTCAGGATATGGATGATCTGCGCGAACGTTACACGGCTGAAATGCTGGATATGTCCAAGCGCGTAAAGGAAGAACCGATGCCCGATCCTTCCACCATCTATGACCACACCTTCTATGGGCAGAAAGGCAAGTTTTTCTAATGGCAATCATGGCACAGGCCATTCGAATGGCCCTTCACTATGGTGAAGAAAATCTGGGGATCACGAATATTTTCGGCGAAGACGTCGGTCCACCGTTGGGTGGCGTTTTCACGGCGACTCAAGGATTGAAGACGACCTGGAACAGCCCGCTGGATGAACGTGGAATTGTCGGCGCTGCGATGGGCTTGGCGTTTGCTGGGCAGCGCGCGGTCGCAGAAGTTCAATTCAGCGACTATATTTACAACACCATCGACCTTCTGAAATTGGCCGGTAACCAGTGCTGGGCTTCGGCAGGCGACTGGAACTTGCCGATGACGCTGATGACCCCGGTCGGAAGCGGAATTCGTGGATCGATTTACCATTCGCATTCGTTTGATGCGACGGCGACCCACATTGCAGGCTGGAAGATCGTCATGCCTTCCAACCCTTTGGATGCTTACGGTTTGATGATTGCGTGCCTGAAAGATCCAAACCCAACCATGTACCTGAAGCCCAAGGCGCTTCTTCGCGTCCGTGGAACGGAACAGATTCCGGGCGAACCGCCGTTGACCCCGGAAGGCGAAAAGCAATTGAAGGAAATGATCGATGCGCCGCTGGGAGATCGTTCCAAGTGGAAAGCCAATTGGCCCAAAGGCCTGACCGATTACACGGTTGAAATCGGCAAGGGTAAGATCGTTCGTGAAGGCGATCACGTTACGGTCGTCAGCTATGGCCGCACCCTTCTTCTTTGCGCGCAGGCTGCGGATCAGCTGGCACAAGAAGGCATTTCGGTTGAAGTCATCGATCTGCGAACCCTTTTCCCGTACGACTGGGAAATGATTTCGTCATCGATCAAGAAAACCAAACGCGCGATTTTTGTGAACGAAGAAACCGAAGTGACGAACTTTGGTGAACATTTGATCCGTCGCACGGTTGAAGATCTTTTCTACGACTTGGAAGCACGTCCGCGTTTGGTCGCAGGTGCGTTTACCCCAGGCGTGGGCTTGGCCGATTCTTTGGAAATGGCCAGTGTTCCTCAGCTTGCGTCGATCTTGGACGCGATTCGCGAAGTCAGCCAAGAACGAGCGTAAAGAAAAGTGCCGAGTCGCAAGGTCAATCTAGCGATTCAGGCTGCAGTTTCCGCGGCGCTGGTCGCCGGCGGCTTGATCTATGGTACGCCGCCAGGTTGCAAAGATCGAAAGGTCTTGGGCGAAGGATTCAGTCCTTCGCGTGTGAAGGAACTGGTTGAAGCTCAGGTTGCTTTTGGGCCTAGGGTGCCGGGTACGTCTGCCCATCAAAAGACCAAGGATTGGATTTCAGCCCAGATTCAGGAATTAGGTCCGATTGCCGAAGTTCAAGAATTTACGGCCAACTATGGCTTTGAAGTTCCGGGCGGGCAGGTGGACCGCCGCCCTATGAAGGCATGGAACATTCAGGCCAGCCTTTTTCCGGAAAAAAAGATCCGTGTCCTTTTGGCGGCCCATTGGGACACTCGATTTGCGGCTGACAAGGACAAGAAAGACTATCGTAGCCCAGGCCCTGGGGCCTTGGATGGTGCAAGCGGGGTCGCCTTTTTGTTGGAATTAGGTCGAGCGCTTTTGGCCATGAAGACGCCACCCGAATTGGGAGTCGATCTCCTTTTTTTGGACGCCGAAGATCAGGGCGGTTCCGCGATGTCGGGGCTGACTCCGTGGTGTTTGGGGTCGCAAGCTTGGGCGAAACGGTTTCGGGATTTGGGAATGCCAGTTCGCTACCGTTACGGAATTCTTTTTGACATGGTCGGAGCAAAAGACGCTCAGTACCCACGCGAAGTTTACAGTCTGACTTATGGGCCGGCGACCCTGGCGAAGATCTGGGCGGTGTCGCGAGAACTGGGATACGCAAAGTACTTTCCCAATGCCGACGCGATGGCGGTGACGGATGACCACGTCGCGATCAATCAGATTGCGGGAATCGCGATGGTCGATCTGATTGATTTGCGCCCGACGCAAGTTTCGGGGGAAACGGTTTCAGGTTGGGATTTTCCTCCGTACCACCATACCCACGGTGACGTGCCCGACCTTTTGGACCTAAAAACGATCCAAGCCTTAGGTGAAACGGTTATGACCGTGATCCTAAGGGATCGCTAGGTCTAAATCTTAATAATACTTAACATTCGAGAACGATTCGTCTTTTTACGTGATCGAATCAAGGATTTACTGCTAAACTTTCTTGGTTAGGTATTCGGGGGGAACGGGATGACGAGCAAAAGCGGGAAGGTCGCCAAGACGGTTCTAAGTGCAGTTCTTGGACTGACTTTGTTCCATCCGCATCCTGCACGGTCCCAAAACACCGACACCAGCAAGGTCAACGCAAGTTTCTATTCTTCGCAGCCTGCCAACACCTATGCCGCAACCTATGGGCGGATCCTGACCAGCTGTCAAAACCCAGCACTTCAGTTTCAACAGGGACAATCGAATCCTCAGGCGAATCTGAACCTGCTTTTGAACCAGTTCTTTGCGGACCCGACCAAGACCGACGGGTCAGATGGAAAGTCTTGCGATTCCAAGCTTCCCATCATCACGGCGACGTCACCTTGTCCTAATTTTAAGATTGAACCCGTGGCTTCGGATTGTAAGCAGTTCCAGGTAGGCGGGGTCTTTAAGAAGACCCTTTTGGATAACAAGATTAAATCCATGAATGGCGCGGACTGCGCCATTTCGTGTCGATCCAGAAAGCTGGAAGCCCTTCGCGGAGAACTGAAGTGCTTGGCCAAGGAAAGCGATAACCTGACCCAGCAGATTTCAACCCAGCTGACCAAGGCATACACCGACAACGTTCAGCGCTTTCAAAAAGACGTCATGACCCTGAACCAGGGTGTGAAGGCCCGAGAATCCCAGCGCACTTTTGTGAACGAAAAGCTGGGCGGACGTTCGGCTAGCGGAGAAATGGGTTGGGTGGCTTTGCAAGGTGAAGTCAGCCAAGGTTACAACGGAATGGCGGCGAAGATCGCCGAAGTAAAAGAAATTCAAACGCAGATCAAGCTTCAGCGTCAGGCCTTGAGCGAGCAGACCCAGCAGGTTCATTCGGGTTACGTTTCTAAATGCTTTCGCGAAACACCGCAGCCTTCGCTTCGGTGTATTCCAAAAGAACAAGAAGGTTCGGTGAACGTTTCGTTCTATGACTACATCGCCTGTATTTACGAACAAAAAGCCAAGATCAAAGGCAAGAACAACTACGTCGATACCAAAACTTCAGTCGCAAATGCCACTTCGGCTGAAGCGGGTTCAATCAAAACGTTGATGAACCAAATCTTTGCCACTGCATCCAGCACGTCGAAAGTGCCGACGACAGCTGATGCCGTTCAAAAGGCCTTGGAAACGCCATTAGGTTCATTGGATGCGGCGAAGGTTGACCAGATGTACGGAGCCGCGCTTTCCGGTTTTGACAAGCCTGGAATTCCAGTTCGCGCCACCTTCATCAAAGGACTTCAATTCTGTAATGCCTGGGCAACACCGCTGGTGAACGAAGAACGCAATTCGGCGGGTAAACTGCTGGGCGCGTCGATGAACAAGATCAAAGAATTGGAAAGACAGCTGGGTTTGAAAGTGGATCAACCGCTGGACCAGTACGCACAGCTTTATACCAAGGCGCTTCGTGAATTGACCGGCAACAATTATCCTTTGAACGTCAAGCAGTGCCGTCAGTACGCCCAGGGCGATGTGATCAATAAGTGCGATGCCAGTGACGTCTGCCGGGATAAGATTTTCGCCTACCAGGTGGGGTGTTTGAACGAACTTCGCACGAATATGGAAGGCATCTATCGTGGAACGACCCAGAATTCGACGATCAAGATGCTGATTCCTTCCAGAAACACCGCCATGGTGATTCCGTTGGAATGTTCGGGTTTGGATGGCTGCGTTCGTAAAATGCAGACGATTTCAAGGCAGATTGACGACGATGTCGAGCGCTTAAATGAATCCAAGCAGTCTTACGTTCAACAAGCAAACCAGGCGCTTGAAAAATTCACTTCCGAAGTTTCAACCAGCCTGGCTCGCAACAGCCAGGTTTTGAACAACCGCTTAAAGGACCTGAACTTGGCCCTTTCCGAATATGGCGAAGGGATTTCGATCAAGATCGAACCCTACAAGGCAGAAGACGTGGAAAAGGACCAAGACGGCTTGAACAAGGCGCCGAAGAACGTCTTGGACCTGGTCGGCGGTCGTTCAAATCCGCCGCTTCCCAACATCAGCGGAAACAATTTTGCCGATTCGATTTCAGGGATCGGCAAGGCCACCAGCAAAATCACCGACGATCAGAAGACCCTGCGTGAAGCACTGGTCAATCTTTCGGGCTTAGCCGCAAGCTGCCCCAAAGAAGGAATGCAGACCATCGTCGATACGCTGACTGCGGATTCGACCCGGCTGAATTCGGATTTGGAATGCGGTAGCGTCGAGCGTTATTGCAAAGATGAAAACAGCGCTCGCAGCAACCTTCAGGATGCGCTTTCGGCAGTTCGGGGTTTGAATTACGAAAACCTGGGCATTGATCTAGGCGCTTTAGACAATATCGACGCCGGGATTGACTGCACGTCGATTTATACTCCGCCTGCGACCACAACGGGCACCGGCACGACAACGGGGCAGGTCGCTGATAATTTCACCAAGTGTAACGCTGTCAGTTCAAAGCTGACCAATAGCTTAAACAAGCTGAAGCGTAAGCTAGAAGCCACCAGCGCAGACGCGATCGACGCGAATTAAAAATGCAAAAACCGGCGAAGCCATGGGCTAGACCGGTTTTTGGTATGGGGACCTGGCAAGCCGAAATGCGCTTGGCGACGGCCCGGGACTAAAGTTCAGTTATCGATATTGGATAGGGGGTTCACGTAAAGACGGAACGTTTTGTCGCGGTGGCGACGGATGGCGAAGACGCCATTTTCTTTTTCCGACGCCAGCTTGTCATAAAACACGGGGTCAAGCTCGGCGACTTCAGCAATGCTCTTGCCTTCGTACTTCCCGAAATCAATCACAACCAGTTTTTCGTCAATCACACCAGTCACTGGACTTCCACTTGCGCTCATACTTGAACAACCTCCCTGAAGTTCAAAACTACAAACTCAGTCTTAGTTTACGGACTTATCGGTAATGATGCAACCGTGTGCCAAATGATTGACGAATGCAAGTGGGACTTGGCCAAAATGAATGACTGGCGCGGATGGTCAGGACTACAGAATTTCCGGCGCTGACGCAACCTGTTAATTTTCTGAAATCGTCAAAAATCCCTCGGGGACGCGACCAAAAAAAGGTAAGCTCGGGCCACCTATGTGCGGTGTAGTTGGAATCATCGGCTCCCCGGAAGCCTCACGGGAAGCATTTCTTGGGCTCACTACCTTGCAGCACCGCGGACAAGACGCCGCGGGAATTCTTTCCTACGATCAAGACGGCTTTCACCGGGTGAAGAATATTGGCTTAGTCGAAGCGGTTTTTAACCGCGAAAACATGGCCACACTGACCGGACCGATCGCAATAGGGCACGCACGCTACGCAACAATTGGTCGCGGTGACTTGGGCGATGTTCAGCCGTTTTTGCTCAGTTATCCTTTCGGCGTCGGCTTGGTTCACAACGGAAACATCGTCAACGGCGCGGATCTTTCCAAGCAACTGAAAAAAGATTCCAAGCGAACGCTGCTGACCCAAAGCGATAGCGAAATCGTGATGAATCTTTTTGCTGATGCGCTTGCACGTCATTATCGCGAATCAGGGGCGGACGATTCACCCAATGAAATTTCGTCGGATCGGAAATTTGATCTGATATGCGCAGCGATCACGGATGCTCAAAAGCGATTGAACGGCAGTTACAGCATCGTTTCGATCTTGGGCGAACATGGGCTTGTCGCATTCCGGGATCCCCACGGGATTCGCCCTTTGGTCTGGGGTTCAAGAAAACAAAAGCCCGCTGAAGCGCTTCCGGATTCTTGGAAAGTTCAACACGCCGAAACGGCGCATATGGTTGCTTCTGAAAGCGTTTCGCTGGCCTTCATGGGCTATGAAAAAGTCCGCGACATCAAGCCCGGTGAAGTTCTTTACATTGATCTGGACGGGCGCGTTTTTCACCGAGAACTGGTCAAAAAAGAACCCAAGCCCTGCATGTTTGAATGGGTTTACTTTGCTTCGCCTGAAAGCGAAGTCGACGAAGTCCCCGTGTATGGAACCCGAATTCGCCTGGGTAAGGAACTGGGGCGTTTGATCAAAAGCCGAATTGAAAACGGCACGCTAGGCGCGGCGGATCTAGTCGTACCGGTGCCTGAAACGTCTAGGATCGCTGCCATTGCGCTAGCCGAAGAACTGGGAATTCCTTATCGCGAAGTTCTGATCAAAAACCGTTACATCAAGCGAACGTTTATTTTGGATTCGCAAGAAAAGCGTCAAAGCGCTGTGAATTTGAAACTAAGCCCCGTTCGTTCGGAAATCGAAGGCAAGCGCATCTTGCTGGTCGACGATTCGATCGTACGAGGAACGACTTCGAAAAAAATCATCCAGCTGGTGCGAAACGCAGGGGCTAAAGAAGTCACTTTTGTTTCGACTTGCCCGCCGATTCGAAAACCCTGTTATTACGGAATCGATTTTCCAAACCCAAAAGAATTGATTGCGTCGGGTCGCACGGATCAGGAAATCGAAAAAGAATTGGGCGCAAACGCCGTGATTTACCAAGACCTAGAAGGGTTGAAAGCGTCCATTGGGCTTTCGGGGGGGAAGACTCCGTGCATGGCTTGCTTAGACGGCAAGTACCCGACTGACGTTCAGGCGGCGGGTGAAAGTTTTGCACAGTCGCGAAACCGCGATCGAGGAGGTCAGGGATGAGCTTTGGCGTGATCTATCAGGGGTCGGTCAAAGATATTCTGGGGCCCGTTCGCGTGAAGCTAGACGATCCCGCGCCCACGGACTGCGTTCTTTTCCGTTACAGCGACGCTTATTCGGTTTTCGATTGGGGGCGAATGCCCGATGCTTTGACCGGAAAAGGTTCAGCGCTGGCGGTTTTTGCGGCTGCTTTTTTCGAGCGCCTTCAACTTGCGACCACTTGGAAAGATTTTTCAAAAGACCCGGCCGCGCAAACGCTTCGCAAGGCGAATCGATTTGGGTCTGACTTTAATGAAATCGGCGAAATTCTTCAGCGTGACGGACTAAAGACTCACTACGTGGGCCTAGTCCCTGATGCGGTGGTGAATCAGATTTCTTTGGCAGGGTCGCAGGGTTCGATTCCCGTGAAGCCTTTGACTTTGTCGCAGTGGAAAAACCCCGCTTTTGAAGCCGGTCCATCCAACCCTAGGTTGATGCTGGTCCGCGAAGTCGAAGTGAATCGTCCTAGGTGGGTGAAGGTCATGGGACGAGAAATCCCGGACTATCGAGCCGGCGTTAAAAGCACGGGATCAGGCAAGCCGACTTTGATCCCACTTGAAGTCGTGTTTCGTTTTTCATGCCCTGAAGGAAGTTCCCTGATCGAACGCGTGAAGCAGGATCCTGAATACCTTTCGCAGCGTGGCTTTGCGGATTGGAAGATCGAAGCCGCCACAGGGGGCGGGTCTTGGGACTTTCCATTGATCGAACTTTTTACAAAACTTGAAACTTCCGATCGCCCGGTTAGCCTAACTGAAGCCTTGGCAATTTCTGGGCTTTCCGCGCAAAGTCTTCAAGAAATGATGATGCGGACCGCTTGGGTCGCAGGCTGGATGCGGTCAGTATTCGCTAAAAAAGGAATCACGCTTGCCGATGGAAAGTTAGAATGGGCGATTCAGGTTCCTAAAAACGGAAAACCCGAATTGATCCTAGTCGATGCCATTGGCCCAGACGAACTGCGCCTGCTTTCAGGTCCCGTTCAGCTTTCAAAAGAATTCCTTCGCGCTCATTACCGGAAGACTCCTTGGTATGAACAGATCGGCGCCCGTAAAAAGCAAGCCGCAGCCGCAGGGGAAAAAGATTGGAAGAAGGGGGCACCTCAGCCTCCGGCCCTTCCACCTGCAACACGCGAAAAAGTTCAGAATCTTTACTTCGCGCTAGCGAAGTTTGTTCTAGATCCTTTGGCAGCAGATTCATGGTTCACGCAGGCGCCGGGACTGGACACTGTGATCGAAAGCCTGAAGGAGCCCACGTGACCAAAAGCCCGGGACGAAAGTTGAAAGTCCTACTGGTAGGATCAGGGGCCCGCGAACACGCCTTGGCTTGGAAAATTTCTCAGTCTCCGCTTTTGGATCAGCTTTTTGTCTATCCCGGTGGTGATGCTTGGGAAGCAGGCTTTAAGCGTTTGGAAGTTCCATCGGGGGCGCTTTGGGATCGCGTGGCCGCCCTTTCAAAAGACCACGATATCGATTTTCTGGTGGTGGGGCCTGACAACGCTTTGTCTGAAGGGATCGTCGACGAATTTAAAAAAGTCGGGATCCCCGCATTTGGGCCGACAAAAGCGGCGGCACGAATCGAATCCAGTAAGGTTTTTTCAAAAGAAGTGATGAAGGCGGCTGGCGTTCCCACCGCTAGCTATCAAGCCTTTTCTGATTCCAAGGCTGCACTTCGATACCTGGATTCGTCCGACGTACAAAAATGGTCGGGGTGGGTGGTGAAAGCCGATGGCTTAGCGCTTGGAAAAGGCGTTCATGTTTGTCGTTCACTAGAAGACTCGCGCGCCGCGGTTGAAACCTTGATGGGGATTTCTGGGCGCGTTCTGATTGAAGAATTTCTGGAAGGCGAAGAAGTATCCTGGCTAGCGATCTGTGATGGCCTGCAGGCGTCGATTTTTGAATCGGCGCGCGATTACAAGCGCGTGGGCACTGGGGGGCGGGGTGGCAACACCGGTGGAATGGGTTGCTACAGTCCGGTGCAGGGCCATGGGGTTGAATGGCAGGATCGGCTTTTGAAGGAAGTCTTTGAACCTGTATTGGCTGAAATGAAAAAGCGGGGATCGCCGTTCACGGGTGTTCTTTACGCTGGATTGATGGTGAACCCAAAAACAGGTCGTTACTGGGTTTTGGAATTCAACGCGCGCTTTGGGGATCCTGAAGCTCAGGTTTTGTTGCCTAGGATGCAGGACGATGTTTTGGAAATCCTGTGGCAGGCTTCAGGCGGCAGCGGCAAATCCACAAAGCTTTCGCCTAAAGTTCGCATGAAGAAAGAAGCCGCCGTTTACGTCGTATTGGCGGCTCACGGGTACCCGGAAAAACCAAGAAAAGGCGATGCGATTCGCGTGGCGGATTCGCTTTCGGCGCCTGCGTATTTTCTAGCCGGCGTCACGCGCCAAGCCGATGGTGGACTTTTAACTTCCGGTGGACGGGTCTTAGGCGCATTGGGAATGGATTCAAAGCTTTCCAAGGCGCGCGCGAAAGCTTACCAAGCAGCGGCGCGGGTTCAGTTTGAAGGTCGACACTTTCGTGAAGACATCGCAGGAACCGCAGTCGTTGTTTTTGCTTCAGGCAAGGGATCCAACTTTGAAGCCTTGATGAAAGCGACTTTGGACGGGCGTTTGTCGGCTCAGATCGTCGGACTAGTGACTGATCAAGAAGATGCCAAAGCGCTTGAAGTCGCTGGGCGCTTTGGCGTTGACACAAAAGTCATCCCTGCCCCGAAGAAGGATTCAGGGTCACAGGCCGAAAGAAGGTCAGCGCACGAAAAGAATATTTTAAAAGCCATCGCCGAATGGAATCCTCGTTTCATCGCGCTTGCGGGATACATGCGCATTTTGGGGCCTGATCTGATTCGGGCCTTTTGGGACGAAAAAGGTTACAGCCGGATCGTCAACATCCATCCATCATTGCTGCCGGCTTTCCCAGGCCTGGAAGGTTACCGCCAAGCGTATGATCACGGCTGCAAAGTGGCTGGCGTCACCGTTCACCTAGTTGACGAAACCTTGGATGGCGGACCCATTTGCGCACAGACAGGGTTTTCGATCGAAGGTTTCCAATCCGCCGATCAGGTTCGGGCAAGGGGTTTGGAAATCGAACACGGACTTTATCCCGAAACCTTGAACTGGATCATCCAAGAAAAATTTGAAATCAAAAACCGGGGAGCACGAGCCTATGTCGCCAACGTACACTCGAATTGAAGTTTCCTTAAAACCGGGTCTGGACGATTCGACGGCTTCAGGGTTTTTGAAGAAAATCGAAATGGCCCTGCCGGGCATTCGTAAAAAAATCCGATCGGCTAGGACGATGGACGTTTTCTGGGCCAAGCTTCCGCTGAAGCCGTCTTCAGAAGTGCTGGCTGAAATTTTTCAAGATCCCGTTTTACAAGATCTGAACTTTGGATTGAAGCCGGTTGCTTTGCCGTTTGAAGGCGTCGGGATTGAAAAAAAGTTTCGCCCCGGCGTGACCGACAACGTAGGCAAAACGGCGCTTGAAGCATTTCAGATCGTTTTAGGAAGAAGCCTGCCGGATGCCCAGGTTGCTAGCGGCGCGGTGCTTTGGCTGGAACCTGAAGCCAACCAAAATCTTTTAGATTCGGATTTAGATCAGGTCGCAAGACAGGTTTTTTGTAACCCTTTGATTGAAGCGCATCGGGTCTTGAAAACGGCGGGCACCGATTCCGCAACGCGATTTGATCCGGCCCAAGTGCAGAAGGATTTTCCGGAAGTTCGCCTAGAAGGGATGGACGTTTCCAAAGCCGTTTCAAAGATTCGGCTTGAAGGTTTGACGGATTCGCAGCTTGAAAGGCTAAGTCGCGAATCCCTTTGGGCGATGACGCTTCCTGAAATGCAGGCGATTCGGACGCATTTTCAAGCCCTAGGGCGCGATCCGACCGATGTTGAAATGGAAGTCCTGGCGCAGACCTGGTCTGAACACTGCAAGCACAAGATCTTTGCTGCTGAAATTGAATACCAGTCTTCAGACCCTAACGATTTTCCGGGGGCTTCTGAAATCCCTAGTCAGGTCGACGGACTTTTCAAACAGACGATTTTGGGAACCACAAAGCAGATCTCGCGCCCTTGGCTACTGTCCGTTTTTGATGACAATTCGGGGATCTTGGCTTTTGACGAAAAGGACGCCTTTTGCATCAAGGTTGAAACTCATAATTCTCCGTCCGCCTTGGATCCTTACGGCGGAGCATTAACGGGGATCGTCGGGGTCAATCGTGACATCCTGGGAAGCGGCTTGGGTGCAAAACCGATTTTCAATACCAATGTGTTTTGCGTGGCCGACCCGGATTATTCGAAAGAATTGCCTGAACGACTTCTTCACCCGCGCCGGATCTTGGATGGAATTCGAAAAGGCGTTGAGCATGGCGGGAACAAAAGCGGAATTCCGACAGTGAATGGCGCCCTTTTCTTTGATGACCGCTACATCGGAAAACCCTTGGTTTATTGCGGAACGGGCGGCTGGATGCCCCGGCAGTCGGCGGGACGAAACTGCGAACTGAAGGAAGTCGAACCCGGCGATCGAATCGCGATGGTTGGGGGAAGAATCGGTAAAGACGGAATCCATGGCGCTACTTTTTCATCGCTAGCGCTGGATGAAGGCGCGCCGGCAACGGCCGTACAGCTGGGGGATCCGATCACGCAGAAGCGTGCCGCTGATTTTATTTTAGAAGCCCGCGAACTGGGACTTTATCGTGCGATCACGGATAACGGCGCGGGCGGTTTATCGTCCAGTGTGGGCGAAATGGCGCGAATTTCCAGTGGCGCGAAGATGGATGTTTCGCGGGCATTGACCAAGTACCCAGGGCTTAAGCCATTTGAGCTGGTGGTCAGTGAATCGCAGGAACGAATGACCCTGGCCGTGGACCCCAAACGTTGGGACGCCTTTTTGGAACTAGCCGCCCGTCGCGGCGTTGAAGTCAGCGATGTGGGGACTTTCACGGATTCGGGCAAGTTTGAAATTTTTTACGGAAAAACCCTGGTTGCCGACTTGGATCTGAAATTTCTTCATAAGGGAAATCCACGGTTGAAACTTCAAGCGCGCTGGAAGGGGATTTCAGCGCAAACGGGGGCAAAGGGCGAGGAAGCTTCAACGGCCCAGTTAGGCCAAACCCTTCGCACCCTTCTTTCCAGAAACACGATTGCTTCAAAAGAATGGCTGATTCGGCAGTATGACCACGAAGTTCAGGCCCGGTCGGTTTTAAAGCCCCTTCAGCAAGGTGAAATCGGTCACGCCGGTTCAGATCGAAATACCCCAAACGATGCCGGGGTCATTCAGCCCAAGAAAGATTCCAAAAAAGGAATCGTCGTGGGTTGCGGGTTGAATCCAAGGCTTTCGGATTTAGATGCTTATTGGATGGCCATTTCTTCAGTCGATGAAGCGGTTCGAAATGTGATTGCAGCGGGTGCCGAATTTGGAACCGAAGATTCGGTCATCGCGCTTTTGGATAATTTTTGCTGGCCAGATCCGGTATCACGGGAAGATTTTTGCGCAGACCTGGTTCGTGCTTGTTACGGATTAAAGGAAGCGGCGTTGGCGCTTCAAGCCCCGCTGGTATCCGGAAAAGATTCGATGAAGAACGATTACCGCGGGAAGCTTGCGGGAAAAGACGTTCACATCGCCGTTCCGCCCACTTTATTGATGACCGCGGTGGCAAGGGTAGCGGACGTGACAAAAGTCCTGTCGGCGGATTTCAAAAAGCCCGGCGACCGTGTTTACCGCCTAGGGCCCGCGGGCGAAAATTCGGTTTCTCTTTTGGGATCCGAATGGGCAAGGCTTCATGAAACCCGGGGGAAACCCCTTGGCCCCGTGCTTCGCCCGGATTGGAAACAGGCCAGGGCTTTGTATTCATGGCTAGCCACGAATTCCAAAAGCAACTTTCGAAGGCATCTTCGAAGCCTTCATGACCTTTCGGATGGGGGACTTTTGGTCGCGCTTTCCGAAGGGCTTTTTGCAGGTCGCCTAGGCCTGAAGATCCTGGCCGATGCGTTTCCGAAAACGGATCTGGCCTGCTTTGGAGAAGGCCTTCACGGATTCATCGCCAGTATTGACGGTCAGACGTCGGCTTCTGACCTTCAAGCAATGCAGGCCGAATGGAAGAATCTTGGAATCCAGTTCACAGAAATCGGCCAGGTGACGGCTGAACCGGAATTGGTATTTGGAAAAGAAAAACTGGCCACGACCCAAGATCTGGCGCGCGCGTTTCGAAAGGAAGGGTACTGGGAATGAAGGTACTGATCGTTTGCGGCGACGGCATCAACTGTGAAGTCGAAACCGCTGAAGCCTTCCAAGAAGCGGGATTTCAGACCCAGATTCGGCATCTGAATGACCTGATTGCCGAAAGGTTCGATCAGTCGCGGCTAGCGGCTGAATTTTCCGTCGTGGCCTTGCCCGGTGGATTTTCCTTTGGCGATGATCTTCAAAGCGGAAAGATCTTGGCGCTGAAAATTTCGCATGGCCTGGGGTGGGATCTGAACCGCTTTGCAAAAGACGGCGGCTGGGTCTTGGGGGTTTGTAACGGTTTTCAAGCGTTGATTCGCTTAGGCGTTTTTGGCCGTGATCTTTCCATCATGCACAATGCTTCGGGAAAATTCCTAAACACCTGGGTCGAATTGAAACGCGAAGGGGATCGCTGTCTTTGGCTAAAAGGAATTCAGGGACTGCCTGTGCCGATTCGCCATGGCGAAGGTCGAATTGTTCTAAAAGAAGGAATCACTGCCCGTGATCTGATCGCTAGTGGCACCGCGTGCCTGACTTATCAAACCGATCCGAATGGTTCGGCAGGTCGAATCGCAGGGTTGACGGATGAAACGGGGCGGATTTTGGGGTTAATGCCCCATCCTGAAGCGTTTATTCGCGCCGTGAACCATCCGACTTGGACGCGGGATTTGGATCCGGCGTCGCCGGGACTAGGACTTCAGATTTTCAAAAACGCTTTTGAACAAATGAAGACGGGAAAATTCGCATGAACGAAAATCAAGATTCGACGAAGATCCGACGCGTGTTGATGACGGCTTCTGACAAAACCGGGCTTGCCGAACTAGGACAAGCGTTTGCAAAAGCGGGTGCCGAAATCGTTGCGACTGGCAAGACGGCAACGATCCTAAAAGAAGCGGGATTGAAGGTGACCCCGATTGAAGAAGTCACCGGAAGCCCGGAAGCCTTTCAAGGGCGGATGAAGACTTTGTCCTTTCAGGTGTGTAGCGGGATTTTATATCGCCGCGGCGACACGCATGACGAAAAAGATCTGGCGGCTTTGAAGATTCAACCCATCGATGCGGTGGTGGTCAATTTCTATCCTTTTGAAAAGGCCGTTCAAAAGCCGGGTATCGAACGCGCCGCCTTGATTGACGAAGTCGATATCGGCGGACCCACCTTGGTTCGCGCGGCTGCCAAGAATGCTCCTGATGTCTTGGTTCTGACCGACCCTTCGCAGTACCCGGCGGTGATTCAGAATCTGAAAGAATCCGGTCGCGTTTCAAAAAAAATCGCGATGGCGGCGGCCGAAGAAGCTTGGGAAAAAATCCTAGGTTACGATGCCGCAATCGCACGGGTGCTGGGGTCTCGGCGCACGCGTTCACTTCGCTATGGCGAAAACCCTCATCAAAAAGGCCTTTTGGAATTCAATCCCGGAGGGCCGATTGCGTGGGAAGAAAAGCTGACGTCGACGGAACTTTCGTACAACAACATTTTGGACCTTTCGTCGGCCTATGCATTGGCTAGTGATCTAAAGAAAACATTCCCCAATCATACTGGCGTTGTGATCGTGAAACACAACAACGCTTGCGGCGTGGCGTGGGTTCCAAAATCAGAAAAAGTCAACGACCCCAAACAGTCGCCAGGCGCGCTTCAAAAACTGGCGCTGCTTCGCGCCTGGGACGGGGATCCCATCAGCGCCTTTGGTGGTGTATTGGTCTTTACAGACCCGCTAGAACAGGAAGCCAAGAACTGGCTTTCAGAAAAATTTGTGGAATTGGTCGCCGCGCCTGACCTGACCCGTGAAGGGCTTCAAGCGATACTGACCAAACGAAAGAATCTGAAAGCGGTCTGCATCCGTGAATTCGGTCACGTTCCTGCAGAATCGATGGTCGTGGTTCCGGGCGGACGGCTTTTTCAATCATCTGACGAAGTTCCGGGCGAAGAACCGATTCGTTCGGTGACAAAACGTGAATTTACGAGAGAAAAATGGGATCTTGGGCGGTTTGGGATCGCGATTTCAAAGTCGCTGAAATCCAATGCCCTGGCTTTGGTTCGCGAAATCCCAGAAAGCGAAGGTCTTCAAGGGGGCTTTCAATTGGTAGGTACCGGACAGGGGCAACCCAATCGCGTGGAAGCTTTGGAACGCCTGGCGATCCCTAGGGCCCAAGGGGTACTTCGCGCAAGTTCGGGTCGGCTGGGTGATTGTATTTTGGTCAGCGACGCGTTCTTTCCGTTTCGGGACACCGTCGATGTGGCGTACCAGGCGGGCATTCGCTTCATTATTCAGCCCGGCGGAAGCATGAAGGATCAAGACAGCATTCAAGCGTGTGATGAACACGAAATGGCGATGGCCTTTACCGGGTATCGGCACTTCAAACACTAGGAATCACTATGGCGGCTTTTGAAGAAAAAATGGGTTACGCGCAGTCGGGTGTGGATCGTTCCAAGGCGGATCGCTTGGTGGAAACGATCGCGGGGCTAACAAAAAAAATTAAGGATTCACGCGTGAAAGCGTCAGTGGGCGGATACGCATCACTTTATGCGCTAGATTCCAAACGCTGGATCGCGGCTTCAACAGATGGCGTAGGGACCAAGCTGAAGCTTGCCTTTCAAACAGGGATTCACAACACCGTGGGAATTGATCTGGTCGCGATGTCGGTGAACGATATTCTTTGTGTCGGCGCGGAACCGCTTTTTTTCTTGGATTACTTTGCAACCGGACGGCTTGATGAAGGTGTTGCGGCAAAGGTCATTGAAGGAATCGTCGAAGGCTGTCGTCAGTCGGGTAGCGCTCTGGTGGGTGGAGAAACGGCAGAAATGCCCGACTTCTATCAAGCCGGCGAATACGATCTAGGCGGCTTCGCGGTGGGTTTTGTTGAACCCAAAAAAGTGATTCCCCAAAAGAAGGGAAGAATGTCGGTCAAGGCCGGCGACATCATCTTGGGGCTTCGTTCCAGTGGTTGCCACAGCAATGGCTATAGCCTTCTTCGAAAACTTTTGGATCGGGTCTCCGATAGCGCCGAAAAAGCACGACTAACGAAGGAACTTTTGGTTCCAACCCGGATTTACCGAAAAGCGCTTTCACCCCTTTTGGCCAAGGGACAGATCAAGGGTTTGGCCCACATCACGGGATCGGGTTACCTGAACGTTCCGCGAATCAGTGAAGACGTGGGCTATGAAATTGAACTTCCGAAACCCGCAGATCTTCCTTCAATTTATGAATGGGTGACGAAGGCATCGGCGCTTCCGTTTGAAGAATTGACTCAGACCTTCAATTTAGGAATTGGGATGGTCGTGGTTTGCGATCCGAAGAAAGCCGCAACGATTCGAAAAGCGCTATCTAAAGCCGGCGAAACCGTATTCGACTTAGGTCAGGTCGTCGCCAAGAAAAAAGGTCAGAAGTCCTTCGTCAAGATCAGCCAACAAAGGGTCGATGGGAAAGCCGAAGCCGTACTTTACTATTGAAAAAAATCTTTCGTATTTTGAAGGACTGCGTCCCCGAGCCTGGATTTCGGCGGACCAGGCCTTCGCTCGCGAAGAAATCAAAAAGATTTTCTTTGATCATGGAATGGGAATTTCGTCAGAAACCCTAGTGCGGCCCGAAACGATTGCGGCCTTGGGTTTGGACGTCACTTCGGATCGATTCTTGGGAAGCCTAGCGCGCCAAGAACTTCTTCGGCATTTGATGGCGCAGTCGGCGATTCTGTCTTTTTTGCCTGAATTGAAACGGATGCGACGGGCACAGGGGTTTTACAAAAAACTGGATCAAGCAATTCAGGCCGGGCGCCGGGTCGCCGGATCCGATCACGAAGCCGAAACGATGGACTCGGTGTTGGCAAGACGCTTGGGAAGCGATCCCGTTCGAGAAGAAGTCAGCCGTATCGCGATTGCGTACGAAACCTGGCTTGAAAGTCAGAATTACTGGGACGACGCGCGCCTTTTACAAGAATGGGTGATCCGCTTTAAACAGGGGCGCGCCTTGTCGTCGCGCCTGAAAGTGCCTCAAAAAATCTTTCGTTTAGAAGCGCTTCCGGATGGTGGATTGGTTCAGTCCTTTTGGGACGGGTTTACTGGGCTTTTTCCTGACTGCGAAGTCGTTCGTGTTCCGTTGGTTTCGGCTTCCAACGACGATTCTGAAAAGGTGCGGCTTCCCGAATTAGAATGGGGTGCCTGGCATACCTTGGATGACGCCGCTGACGCTTTGGCCGAACGCCTTTCGACTGAAAGCCCAGAACAGTGGGATGAACAAGTCATTCTGATACCCGATGATCCCAGCGTTCGTCGGTCGCTGACGCGCGCGTTTTTGGCCTGGGGGATTCCGTCCAGTGATCCTCGTGACCCCACGCGGGTCAGGACTTCTGAAGCCATCAAGTGGTTTCTGAATCCTTTGCGCTTGGTCAGTAGCGGCTTTGATCGAAAGTCGGTTTTGGCTTGGGCAAAATCAGGACAAACGCAGATGACTCGCGAACAGGCGCAGGCAGCAATTCGCGAAATCGAAGAAAGCGGATTTCGTGCAGGGATTCAGTCGCTTTATGGGCCTAGGCTTTCGCCTTTGGTCTTAGAACTTCAGGAAATTCAGAAAGCGATTCCTTCGCGGGTCCGTCTTTCGGAACTGAAGAAAGGTCTTTTTCAGATCTCTGAAAAATCTGGGGGTTTAACGTCGCAAGATCAGGCTTGGTTGGATGGCCTGTTTGAACAGTTTGAAACGGACCTGATTCGTACGCGCGGGGGCGTCCAGGGAAGCGGGCTTGGTTTTAGGGCCCATCCTCGGTGGTGGCTTGAAAGGCTTTCGGATCGTATTTCGCAGGCTAGACCCGGGGTCATTCAAGAAAGACCCATTCATGGCCTTCGAATTTCAAAACTGGGGCAGGCACCATTTTCAAGGGTTTCGAAGCTTCATCTTTTTGGGCTGCCGGCTAGATGGATCGATGGCGATTCGGTCGGGGATCTTTGGCTTTCAGATCGGGCACGAGAAATCTTGGCCGCAGAATTCCAGATTTCGTCGCTAGCCCGGGTTCAGCATTCACGAAAAGCGCTTTTACAGTCGTGGCGAGAAGGCGCGGATCGGGTCACGATCTGGGATGCGCGTTATGACTGGAACGGCGCTGAACGCGAATCCCTTTTGACCGGGCTTCGGGAATTGGGGTGGGAACCTCGTGAAAGTGATCGCGAGCCGGACGATTGCGGGGCCCACCTTCGCTTTTCAAAAAGTTTTGGATTCATTCGTCCCGAACCTGCGCGCGAAATACGCCTTGCCCCTATTGCTTCGCGGGGGCGCGAAGAAATTTCAGCAACCGACCTGGATCGCCAAAGCCGCTGTGGGTTCTTGGGTCTGGGGCTTGGGCGCTGGAAGCTTTACGATGGCCGCCACGCTGAACCGGATCTTTGGGGCGATGTGCGAGGGATCTTATACCACCACGCTGTAAGGACCTTGGTTGAAAGTCGCCAAGACGACGGAAGCTTCTTGGTCGAAGTGGATGACGCCATTGAAAGGGCTTGGGCGGAAGTCCGTCCGAAAGGATTCCTTAGGTCAAACCGCCTGGTTCAGTCTGAAAAAGCGCGAATGAAAAAGGCGCTATTGGTTTTTTGCGAAAAAGAAGCCGCTTATGTGCGCGACACTGGAAACCGCGTTTTGCAATTGGAAGGGCCAAAGCTGACCCAGGAATTTTCTGGGGTTCGTGTTTCAGGAATTCCAGATCGTTTGGATGAAACGAAAGACGGCGGAATTTTGGTCATTGATTACAAGACTTCAGCCAGCCAACCCAATGGTCGCGAAATCCTGGAAAACGACTACGCTTTACAGCTTCCGTTTTATGCGCTTGCGGCGTCCGGCCATTTTCAAAAACGTCCCATCGGTTTTCAGTTTTTAGCCTTCGATCGTGTAGGACGTCGAACGCTTGGGCTTTTTTTCACCGACTGGAATTTTCCCAAGGCAAGAAAGGGCGGTTCGCTTTTCACAGAACCTCCCGAAGATGTTTTTTCACGCCTACGGCAGTCGGTCGAAAAAGAAGCGACGAAGCTTGCCCAAGGGGTTCATTCGGTGGCCCCAAAAATTCCGGCCCGCGAATGCAAGAAATGCCGTCTGCAAGACGCCTGCGGCATTCGTCGCGCACTGAATCCGGACTTGGAAAGTGACGAGGAAGGAGCTTCGAGTGGCTAAGCTTCAGACCTTGGAATCTTTAACCCAAGAACAGCGGCAGGTGGTCGAAACCTGGGGGCGCGGGATCGCGGTGACCGCCGGCGCGGGTTCAGGAAAAACGACCACATTGATGGTCAAGTGCGCCGAATTCTTGAAGCGAAACCCTGAAGGAAGGTTTGCGGCCGTTTCTTTTACCGAAAAGTCAGCATCGGATCTTCGAAAAAAGCTTTCGCAGGCAATGGATCTAAAGTCCCACTGGGTCATGACCATTCACGGTCTTTGCGGTTCCATTTTGCGCGACTTTCCGATTCAAGCGGGATTTCAGGGGGACGAAAGGGTTATGGATGAAGTCGAAGCCCAAGCGATTTGGGAGCGTTCGACGGAAGCGCTTTGGGCAGACGATCTTCCACCGGAACTTGCGCAGGATGTGGATGCCCTTTTGGACCGAGAAAGGCGCGCGGATCTTTTGGCATTGATTCTGCGCTATAGGACTTTGAATTCATTAGGTGCGTATGAATTTGAACCCGATGGCGATCTGGCGCGCGTGCGACGAATCACCGAATATGTCGATGGTCGATTCACGGTCTTGAAGAAACGAATCGGAGCCATTGATTTTTCAGACCTAGAACTAGCAGCTGACCGTGCGTTGGACCACGAAGAAGTCCGCGCTTATTATCGCAACCGTTTTGACCTGGTCATGGTTGATGAATTTCAAGACACCAATCCCATTCAGGCTAGGATTCTTTTTCGATTCGTGCGCGAAGATTTTTCAAATCTATGTGTCGTGGGTGATCCCAAGCAATCGATCTACCGATTTCGCGACGCAGACGTTAGCCTTTTTCAAGAAGTCTGCGAAAAGATGCCCGTCAGTCTATCGCTGACTTGGAATTTTAGAAGTCAGCCCAAGATCATTCAGTTTTGCAACGAATTCTGTAGCCCGCTTTTTCAAGCATCGCAGCTTCCCTACGAAGCGCTGGAACCCAAAGGAAAAGAATTTCCCGACGTCAAACCCGTCGAATTTTTGGAAAACGCAACCCCGGAAGGCTTGGCTTCTTGGGTCCGATCGGAAATCGACCGGGGCGTTCCTACGGGGGATTTTGCGATTTTGCTTCGCAGTATTCGCGGCGCCGAAAGTTGGCTGAAGGCGATTTCTCGCGAAGGAATTCCGATTGCCATCGGTAGTGGAGGTTTTTTCTGGGAAGACCCCCGCGTTCGTGAATTAATCGCGCTTTTGCGTTTTTGGGATGATCCGAATCACGCCTTATCTGCGGCGGTCTTTTTTCGAGCCCCCTGGGTCGGCTTCACGGATCAGGAACTGGATGATTGGATTTTTTCAAAGGAAGCGGGGCGCCTTTGGTCTGAAAACTTTTTTCAGTCTTCGCATCCGTTGGCCCAGGCACTTTCCCCGCTTCGAAAAAAGGCCGCCAGGCCGGGCGAAGTCCTGATGGCGCTTTTGATCAATGATGCCATCGAATCTGAACTGGGGGTCCCACTTTTGGGACTTTGGCATCGCTGCGAAGAACTTTCGTCTCGGGGCTACGGTTTTTCCGAAGTCGTCGAAGAAATTTCCCAGGCGCGTGATGAAAACCGTCGCGAACGCGAAGTTCCTCCGCCTAGGCGCAATTCGGCACAAGGTGCGGACGCGGCGGTGCATTCCGGCGGACTGCTTTCGGTCATGACCATTCACGGTTCCAAGGGGCTAGAATTCCCTCACGTCATTTTGTTGGACTTCAAAGTTCGCCAAATGGCACCGCCGCTGCCGATGCTTTTTTGGGATCGAACCCGAGGTGCATACCTTTCTCCGCGCGACGAAGCAGGTAAGCCCGATAAGAACGCGGCCATGGCCTGGCGAGACCGCGAAAGAAGCCTGGAAATTTCAGAAAGTAAGCGCCAGCTTTACGTAGGTCTGACGCGCGCAGAAAAAAGATTGATCCTGGCGGTTCAGCCAGAAGCACCCGCACCTGTAACTCAAGCCGCTTCGAAAAAGCCTGCTGCTTCTGCGATTTCACCGCTTTTGAAGCCCAGTTGGAAAGGGTGGCTGGATGAAATTCGTCCGGGCGCTTGGGTTTCGCGAACCGATCTTTCACAGATTTCGCCAAGTGAAGCGCAAGACCGCCCGACTTTGTTTCCGGATTTTCGTCAGGCTCAGGCGCGCCTGGTGCCCAAAGCGACGCCGACGATGAAGACTCGTCAAAGTGTAACTGAATGGAATCGATTGGCGCAGTGTTTAAGGCAAGTCGCATTAGACCTAGCAAGCCCCAACGCTGCACAAAATTGGGCGCAATCCGGTGAAAATGAAACAAGTGAACTTTGGCAGGAACCCGTTTCGGGACTAAGCCAGCGCGAACTGGGTACTCGGGTTCATGAAGTATTGGAAAAACAAGACTGGGCGGCGCTTGAAAATCTTGAAAAAGAAGCGGGGTCGGATCGTGTTTCGGCCAAGAAGATTCGCGACTGGGCTTTGAAAAGCGAAGAAATGGCGCAGGATTTAAGCCGAATTGAAGCTTTTACCGAATGGTCATTTGAAGTTCCCGTGGCCGATACCGAAGGAAACCAGACGCTTTTGGTGGGATCCATCGATCGCTTGGTGAAAAAGTGGGACGGGGGATTGGTCTTAGTTGATTTCAAAGTCACCGAAAAGAACTTGGATTCGAAAGCACTTTTGGAAAGCTATCGCGCTCAGATCTGGCTTTATGCATACGCGATTTCAAAATTTGAAAAATCTTCATACGAAAAACTTTCTGCAAAGTTGGTCGCGATTTCTTCAAAATCCGTTTCTGAAGTGCAAGTCGATCTTCCGAAAGAATCGGAACTGCAAACTTGGGTTCAGGGTCTAATGAAGGACCAAGGTCTATTGTCACAAAAGAAACCACTAGAACTTCGTGCGTTACCGGGTTCGCGGTGTCGGTATTGCGCACACCGATCGTTGTGTCCGGACCGAAAGTCAGCTGAAAGGGAATGAACTTGGAAATTCAAACCTTCGATACGGGGTACGGCGGTGCAAATTTTACGGCGATGTACCTTTTGAAATTACGTGAAGGCTACGCGGTCGTCGAAACCGGAACCGCTCCGGGAATTCCGGGGTTTTTGGAAAAAGCAGAAAAACAGGGCATTTCCTTGGATCAAATCCGCTGGATCATTTTGACCCACATTCATTTGGATCATGCCGGCGGAGCATCCCTGCTTTTGAAAAGCTGCAAAAACGCAAAGATTTTTGTGCATCCTCGCGGTGCTAGGCACCTGATCGACCCCAGTCGGCTGGTTGCCAGCGCCAAGCAGGTTTATGGCGAAAGTGAATTTGCGCGACTTTACGGAACCATCGAGGCCATTCCAGAAGGCCGTGTGCGAACTTTTCAGGACCAAGAAGTTTTTGCTGATCAAGGTCAGGACGTTTTTCGATTTCATCACACGCGGGGTCACGCGAATCATCACTTTGTCGTCGAATGGATTCCTGAAAGGACCCTTTTCACAGGCGATACATTTGGCCTAGTTTATCCCGAAATCCAGGAACTGGCCCGCCGGCAGGGAAGGGCGCTTTACGCGATTCCTTCGACGTCACCCACTGACTTTGATGCCGAAGAAGCGATCTTAAGCATCGATCGGATTCTTGCGCTCAGGGCACGGGATTTTTATCCGACTCACTATGGCCAGATCTTTGATTTCGCCGAAACGGCCCGCCAGCTGAAAGATTGGATTTGGGTTTCCAAGCTGCTTCAGGACCAGGCTCGAAGCGAACTTCAAGCGGGGTCATCCTTCGAAGAAGTCTGTTCCCGCCTGGAAAAGAAGCTGCTTGAAAACCTGAACCGGAATTGGCCGTCGTGCCCCGATCGCGTGGTAGAAATTTTGGCATTGGATTTCAAATTGAACGCCCAGGGGATCACATTTTCAGCGTCAAAGTCTTGACCGATCCGGGTTGGATTCCGTAGCTTTTCGATCTTTTTTTCAGGCTTTTCTTTTAAGCCTGTTACACTGAACTAAGATCATGAATCCCAACGGAAATTGTGTGAAACCAGGTCGCTTTTTCCCGTCTTTGAACCGACTCCTGATTCCGGCTCTTTTCTTTGCCGCGATCACTCCTGCGTGGGCAGAACGCGGGGCCGATCGAGGCGCCGATAACGAATTCAATTTCAGTTGGCTGGACACAGACAAGAAAATTTACGTTCTGCAGAATCGCCGGTATTTGAAGGCGAACCACATTCTTCTTTCAGGGATGCTTGGCGTGGGAATGTCCAACCCTTACAGGGACGTCTTGGGTTTCGATCCGCGGATCGCGTACTACTGGTCGGAAGCATTTGGGATCGAAGTCTTTTATTCGATTTTTTCCAATTCCCCGAATGCGACGTCCAAAGCGCTATCGCAGACGATTCCTAACGCAAGCCCGGTGACGCGTGATTTGAAAAGTCAGTTAGGAGGACTTCTTCATTGGGCGCCTTGGTACGCCAAGATCAACGTATTCAATCAGATCTTGTATTTCGATTGGTACTTCACAGCGGGCCTTGGGCAAATGACGATGTCGACCCGTCCTTCCAGTGGCGCGACTTTTACCGAGACGCCCATCGCATTTCTTTTGGGGACCGGCCACCAGTACCATGTCAGTCAGGATTGGGTCGTGCGTTTGGATCTGACTTCGTCGATCTATTCAGGAAAAATTTTGGGCAATTCTGGTGAAAATGCATTTTTTTCAAATTTCAACTTTGTCGCGGGATTGGGGTATCGCCTGTAAATGGCTAGCACGATCAAGGAAGTCAGACTGGCGCATTTCAGTTGGCTTGGGTTGATTCTGGGTGCTTCTGCGTTTGCAGATTCGGCAGGCGATCTTTCGCAGGCCAATCGTCTTTTAGAAGAAGGCCGAAATGCGATGGCCGCACGATATGCGTTTTCGGCAGGCGGAGAATCTCCAGCGGCCGCAAACGCCTTGATCACCGAAGCCTTGATGCGCGAAGGACTTCCGCAGGCAGCGTCCTATTTTTTCATACGAACGCTTCAGTCGGGGGATCAGTCCGCAATTCGAAAAGTGCTGAGCCACACGCAGGCGCTGACGGTTTCTGTGGGTGCGGATCTTTTAAGAAAATATCTGATCCGACACACGAAGTACGAAGATTACGATCCGGGTCAAAAAAGTGCGTACCTATATGCTCTAGGCAAGGATTCGCTTTTGGATAAAAAAGAAGAGCGGGCCATCGGTTACCTCAATGGAATTTCCGCCAAGACCCAGCTTTGGCCTTTTGCGCTTCAGCTTCGAGGCACGGCCTACGCGATTTTGGGCAAGACTCAAGACGCGTTACGTGATTTCCGCGCATGCGTCGATCGAGCCGAAGATTATCCGAAAAACAAAGAAGCAATGGACCTTCGCGCACGCTGCCAGGCTTCGGTCGCGCGCGTTCTTTACCAAATGAATCGTTTTGACGAAGCCGATCGGGTTTATGATTCGATTCCGAAGGCTAGCCTGGTGTGGCCGGATATTCTTTTCGAACAGGCGTGGAACGGTTTTGCCAAGGGAGAATTCAATAAGACCCTGGGCAAGTTGGTTTCGTATAAAAGCCCAGCGCTTTCATTTGTATTGAATTCTGAAGTCGACGTCCTTCGTGCGCAGTCGTACTTGGGGCTTTGCTTGTATTCAGACGCAAATGACGAAATCAATCATTTCCATGAAAAGTATTCGAAAGTTGGCGAAGAAGTGAAACGCTTTGTCGAATCGAATTCTGGGAATTCAGATGCATTTTACCGTTTGGGGCGGACGGTTCTAGGGGGCCCCCTTCACACGCGAAATCCGTTTCATCGAATGGTGAATCGCTTTATTCGTGGACCGTATTTTCAGAACTTGGTCGCCGCCGAATCCCAGATTGAATACGAAGTGAAGGCGCTTAAGGCTTCAGGTGATCTGAACAGTTCCATGGTTCAATCGGGAAGCGGATTCGCTGATTTCATCACCAAGGTCTTGGAATGGCGAAAGCGTTCGACTCGTGAAATCGGCGGCGCATTCGTGAAAAACAGTTTGATGGACTACCATTCGATGTTGATCGCGGATTTTGAAAAGATCGCTTTCATTAAGCTCGAAATGCTGGGCCGTGCGAAGGATAAGTTATTGGCGCGGAAATCACAGTCCGCGGACCGCTTCCGCGGGAATCAAGAACCCGCCAGGCGCGACGATCAATATCGCTGGGGCTTTAATGGTGAATTTTGGACCGATGAATTAGGTGATTACGTCTTCGGCTTGGAATCCGAATGCGGGGAAGGTCGGTCATGAGCATGCGACTGGTCTGGCCCATCTGGGTAGCAATGGGATTGGTGGTTGCCGCCATTCAAGCCAAGTGGACTTGGGCACGACCTTATTCTGCGGCAGAAATCCAGGCGGTCGAATCGGAAAAGGAAAGTCAAATCCGAAGCCTTCGCGATCAGGAAATCAATCAGATCCGAATTGCACTGGGGCGCAGAATTCCAAACAATCGTCGCGCGGATCTTTATTACCGTTTAGCCCAGCTTTATTTAGAAGCCTACCGACAGGAATTTTTGCTGGAAGGTCGTTCGCATGAAAAGCGTCGCGAGTCGGGATCCAAAGACGCGACGATTGATCGGTCTAGGTCGCGTCCTTATCTTGGGCTTGGAATCAAAGCTTGCC
>JAEUWC010000018.1 GCA_016786465.1 Bdellovibrionales bacterium
GGGCTGCAACTTGGGTCAACCAATCGCGAACGCGTGGAATTTCAGTTCGGGAAAATTCAATCAGTTGACCCATGCTTTTCACCGTCGAACTGGTTGTCTTTGCTGGATTCAAGGTGGGGTCCGATATCTTCCGTTTCAAAAGCCGCATCTGATCCGATGCTCGGCAATAATCTTCAGAAAGAGCATTAATCGCGCAGGCGACGGTTCGGTCAAATTCGTCGCGCATCAAGGTTTGGTAGCCTTTGTCAAAGCGACGGAATCGCAGCTTCTGGCTGGCGTAGTCGATCAACTTGGTCCCCGCCGCAATCCCCACTGAAAGAACAGGATTCACGGCGGTAACGGTCGCTGCGACTGATCCGACGATCGTTAGAATTTGCGAAAATTCTCCGGACCGTTTCATGAAACATTTCTTGTTATTGACTGAACTGTTGATGACGTTGCGGGCGATGTCCGAAAGGTGAAGAACCGCCTTTTGATATGGGACGGTCTTCAAGTCCTGCTTCTGTTCTAACTGAACGCGAAGCACGGCAAGTTCCGTTTGATTTGCCGCGATTGTGGATTTCAGCGAAGTCAGGATCCCTTTGTCTTCTTCGACCATCGCCTGGTTGATCAGGTCAGTGTTCCGGGCTTCAAGGCCGGCGATCTGCCTTTGGATGTCCTGGTACTGGCTGACGTAAGTGATTTGGTCTTCCAGCAAAGTCAGGTTTCCGACGACTCCTCCTTGGCAATCGGGATCGCTGGAAAGCGCCTGAACCAATGCCCGAAGATTCTGAGAAATTTGAGCAGGACGATCACTGGAATTGTCGCAGCCGAATTGTGCAAAAGTCTGGCGAAGAATGGTGTGGGGTTCTGATCCCGCAAATGCCTGCGCGGAAATCGCGAACACGCAAACAGCGAAAAAATGCCGCAAAACCGCCAAAATGAACCCCCCGGCTCGAAACTAAAAACTTAACTTGGGGTTATCAACTGCGGCATCGAGGGTCAAGCTGACCGGTCCAATCCTGTGTAATATTTCGTGCGTCGTCGAGATTCTCATCAGCTGCTCAGAAGATCGACACCGACGAAAATGACGGCGAAAATTGTTGATAAGATTTGTCAAGTACTATAAAAATAGAGCGTTATGAAAAAGAATCTTATTTCGAAGTTCAACGCGAAGGCCTTTGCGATCGCTTTGGGTGTGACCCTGACAGGTGCAGCTTGCGGACAGAACCAACACTTGGTTGGAAATCCTCCTAGCGGCGCTGGTAGCGGACAAACGGCCGGTGGTTTAACGGAGAAAGGGACTCCAAGCGGCGATCCTTCTGGAACACCGTCGGGTACACCTAGCGGAACGGTCAGCGGTACACCGTCGGGTACACCTAGCGGGACTCCGTCGGGTACACCTAGCGGCACCCCATCGGGTACACCTAGCGGTACTCCATCTGGCACTCCGAGCGAAACGCCTGCGTCAGGAACTCCAAGCGGAACGCCTAGCGGTACACCGTCGGGCACTCCAAGTGGCACTCCAAGTGGCACTCCAAGTGGCACTCCAAGTGGGTCTCCGACCGTCCCCATCGTGATTGAAGGTAAGGATGGAATGGATGGCAAAGATGGTCGTGACGGCAAAGACGCTTGTAACCCACAGATCTTTGTAAAGTCCTTCGAATCCCGGGCGATGACCGCGGATGAAAAGAAATTGGCCGTTCTTCCATACCGCACGCAGGTGAAGACCCCGATCAAGAATATCGACATTGGCGAATACACCACGTTCACTTCGGGTGGATTGGGCTATGTTTCGGACGCGCAGGTTTTGATGGCGTTCGATCTGGTTCTTCCTTTCAAGGGTTCGGTGATGAACCTTCGTAAAGTGGAAGCCCGTTTGGATATGGCCAAAGTCAGCACGGAAAAGTACCTGACGACTGAAATCTTTTGCTTGTTGGATGCAAAGGCATGTTCCGGAGCAATCTTCACTTTGAAGGATTGGCAAGCAAACCTGAACCCGTTCTTCTTCGGAAGCGGCGGGCGCGTTTCGTCGGATCTGTTTTCGAAGCTGGTTCTTTCCAAAGGCGGAAAAATTCCAGGCCTAGCTTACCCGTACTATTACGAAAACGACGTTCCGTTGGATCTTTTGGCAGCGTTCCCGGACGTCAAGATTGGCGACTTGCTTTACGACAACGTGACCCCGAACGAAACCGGCTTCATGGTCGGCAAAACCTTGTACGTGGTCGTTGCGGATGACACCGCGGTGAAGAACGCACGAATCAATGTGCAGATCACCGTTAACCCTTGCGCGAAACCCTAAGGAATTTTTATGAAGACCCGATTCAAAAAAATCGCAGCGGTTACCCTGGCCACCTTGGCTGCGGGTTTGGTTCAAAAGGCAAACGCTTCTCAAGGTGTTAGTGTTCAGAACTTTTCACCGGCACTGGGCCTAAGCTATTTGTACACAGAAAGCGCAGTCCCAGATTTTTCGTTGGATGGCAGAACGCAAAGGTACACCCGTTACTTTTTGAATGCGAATTACAACACGATCAATGATCCGCTGGTGACCCTGGATCCTACACGTACCATTCGTCTGGGAACCGTCATTGAACGCATGCACACCTTGGATTTGGCTGCAGGGATGGAATTAAACGGTCGGGTTGCATTTGGCGTCGGACTTCCATTGAACATGGTCACCCGTCCCAACTTAGGAACCAGTTTTTCTCCGGGCGACATCCGCGTCCTTTCAAAGATCTACTTCAACCGCCAGCCAGGAAAAGTAGCGTTGGCGTTGATCCCTGAAATGCGCCTTCCGACCGGAAGCGCGGATCTTTACGTTTCGGATTCGTCATTCAGCATTGGCGCAAGCCTGGCTGCCGAAGCCAACTTCGGAACCGTTTTGGCGGCCGCAAACCTGGGTTACCGTTTTGCTAACCTAGCATCATTTCAAACCATCAACTTTCGTCATCGCATGCCCGTCAGCCTGGGGTTAAGCATCCCATTGACCCATCGTTGGTACCTTAACACCGAAGGTGTGGCTTCGATTCCATTGCCTGTGGATCGCTTCCAGAATCCAAGCGAACTTTATGTCGGTCTACGTTACTTCATGCACAGAAATTTTGCCGTGAACACGGGCTTCGCCGTGGGCGATGTTTCGGGTGTTGGAAGCGGCGACGTTCGGATCTTGGCAGGGATCAAGTTTTCACCTACCGTGGATCGCCCTGATCGTTTTGAGGCCCCGATCCGCGTTTCGCAGGCGGCGCCTTCGCCTAGGGTTGTTTTCACGAAAAAGGAAATTCAAATTTCTGAAGAAGTGAAATTTGAAACCGGGAAAGACGTCTTGACTGAATCCGGAAAAAATCTTTTGGATGAAGTCGCCAGCGTGATGAAGGTCAATTCCGCAGCCTTCAAAAGAATTCGTATCGAAGGTCACACCGATGAACGCGGCGGGGATCAGTTGAATCTTCGCCTTTCGTTGCAACGCGCACAGGCGGTTAAGGAATATCTTTCAAGCCGCGGCGTGAAGCGCGACGTGCTTTCGGCTCTGGGTTACGGCAAACGCAGACCCAAGCAGAACGTTAAAAGCCTATCGAAGACTGCACAACTGGACGCGAACCGCCGCGTCGAGTTCAAAGTCGTGAACTAAAAGGTGCCTGCTACTTTTTAAGTCCGAAAATCAGTCGGTCATGTTTTTACGGACCGCTTCTAGTGCGGACGCGAATTCGGCATCCGTGAATCGTTCCCACGTCATTTCGGGTGAATCCATTCGCGAAGTCTTTCCCAATGTATTACGGGCTTCGTAAAGTTTTGGATTGCTGAAGTATTCTTCAAAAGCTTCGTTGTAAATCTGCTTTTCATTCATGTGTGGGCTTTCAATCCATTGATAGGCAACCGAACTTGACGACTTGTACCTTAAGGCAAGGCTATCCAGTCGGGCTTCGCCCACCTTCTTTCCAAGGATTTCCTTTACGTAGGGAACTTCCAGGAATTCCTTCATCAAGGAATTCAAATCAAAGGGGGTCTTGATGTCGAAGGCCTTCTTGCCGGTTTTGTAATGGTCGAAAAGCTTCTGGTAACGAACTGAATTGAAGTGCTTTTTCAAATAAGCGTCGGCATCCAGGATGTACTGCCCGGGCTTCTTTCCCAAACAAAGCAGATTCGGAACACTTTTCTTTTGCGCCAATTCGGCTTGCTGAACCCACCATGCAATCTTCGGATGGGGATGTAAGGTATTTACCAAGTAATCCATGGCCTGGATGCCATAGTTTGGATCCACGCAGCTATTCACACCTAAACGAAATGGTGCAACGGTGTTGGTCATGCCCCGTCCCGTTGATGGGCTGAAACCCAAGAAGGATTGAAGCCTGAATTCGGGAAGTTTCATTTTCCCAGGGGGTACGCATGCTGCTCCGTGGCCCAGTTCAGGCGCCGTCAGGCGGTGCATCCATTTTCCCAAGATAGCGGTCGACACTAAAGTCAGCGCCGGATGGGTGAAATAGTTCGATGGATAGGTCGACGAAACTTCGGGAAGCGAAAATGGAATCTTCGCACAGCAATAGTGTTTCTCGGAAGGTTTCGAAAGCAGGGCCAGTCCGTCGTAATCAGAAACGGAATCCTTGCTGTTCAGTTTTCCGATGCACGCATAAGAAGTTCCCTTTCCAAGAACTTTGTGTTCGTTGCCCAAAAGCAGGACTCGTTGATCTTGTAAGTCTTCCAAAAGGTCGGGATCTTTCCATTCAACGACCTGCTTGACCTGATTCGCGTGCGGATTGCATCCCAAAGTTCGCGCTGAATTTCGGTCATGCACATGCTGATTCAGTCGATGAATCGAATTCGGATTCTCCATCAAACCAATCGCCAACATCGCGTAAGGATCCACCTTCATCGCAATGGATGAATAGACCAGTTGCTTCAGTTCCATTTCGACGTTTGGAAGGATATTGGGGTGGCCCTTTCTGGGCTGGTACCCCATCGCATAGGCGTAGGGCGTTCGGTACGGATAGAATAGCGAAACCTGTCTTTTGCCCCAGTCTTCTAGGTCGTAGACGGCTTTTGCCCGTTCGGGTTCAACACCGACAAAGGACCGTACTTTCCCACCAGTATCGCATTCGAACTGAATTTTCTTTTGGGCGGCGCTGGCCGGTGCGCGAAGATTCTTTGCTTCGGTCAAGCGGCGTGTGGAAAGCCATTCTGCAAATCCAAGCAATACGATGCAGGCGGCGCTGATCACCGCGAAGTGTCCGTGAAAATTTTCCTTCTTTTTCTTGGGCGCCACTGGCCTATTTTGCCAGATTTAGACGATCGGGGCACTGTTGGTGATTTGACGACGGGGTCTGCCTGATGGCATCCGAACTAAGTCATTGCGGCTGAATTCCAATTGGGTCTGAACCATGCTGCGAAAAACTTCCAAAAGCGCACCGGTGGAAAGGCCGGGTTCGGTCAGGCTTAGCACACGCTGTATGGATTCGATGGTCGAAAGGCAGTGTTCAGCCGGTTGCTTTCGAAACTGGTATTCCGATTCCTTGGATGCGTTGAACGAAATGGCAGGCAAGGAACAGATTCCAGGGTTACTGCGCAAAATTTGCCGAGCATCCAACCAAGTTCCATCGATCACAAAAACGGTCAGCTTCTTGCCCAGAAGTTCTTGGGGTGTGAACGGATTTTCTTCGATGTTACGGCAGCCGGGCTTTGGAAAAAGAACGACACAGACGCGTTCAGGGTCGGCAGTGATTGCCTGCACCTGCGGATGGCCATCGAAATCACGGTCCGTGATCAGCCTAGACCCCTTCAGCATCAAATGGGTCATTTGCGCGGTACCGACAGAACGTTTTCTTTCCCTGGGGTGCCGCAGAATCACGATTTGCGTGGAAGCGACGATGGGTGCATGCGCACGGATTTCGTCACAGTAGCAGGTGGACCCTGATCGATTGCACTTCAGGCAGCGATTCACCAGGCCCCCTTAGCGAACGGCTAATTCCATCAGTTCGCCAGCGTTTTCCAGGCTCTTGGAAGTCAGCTTTGGGCCAGCAAGCATGCGGGCCAATTCTTCGCGTCGATCTTTCAAAGAAAGTTCGACCACTTCTGTAATCGTGCGATCTTTTTCCGCACGCTTTCGAACCGACAAGTGGTGGTCTGCAAAGGCGGCGACTTGGGGCAGGTGAGTGATGCAAATGACTTGATTGAAAGAAGCGACGGTCTTGAGCTTCTTGCCGACGACGAACGCGGTTTCTCCGCCAATGCCTGAATCGATTTCATCAAAAAGGTAAACGCCGATTCCACCGCGGTCGGCGATCACACGACGAATCGAAAGCATCAGCCGTGAAAGTTCGCCCCCGGAAGCGATTTTACCCAAGGGCCGCGCCGATTCACCGCGGTTGGTCTGAATGACAAATTGGATCAGATCAGTACCGGACCGGGTTAGGGACGAAGTTTCCATCGAAATCTTGAATGATGCGTCACCCATTTTCAGTTCGCGAACTTCCGCTGTCACTGAATCCGATAAAAGGCCCGCGACCGATTTTCTGGATTTTGAAAGGGCAGCTGCTTTCTTTTGTGCTTCTTCGCCGACTTCCGAAAGACGCTGGGTCACTTCCGAAAGGCGCGCACCCAGGTCGTTTAGGCTTTCAGATTCTTTTTCCAGGCGCGATAGCGTGGCCAACATTTCTGAAACCGAAGTGCCATACTTGCGTCGAAGGTCGGCAATCAATGCCAGGCGTTCTTGAACTTCTTCCAGGCGTCCTGAATTTAGTTCAACCTGTCCCAAATAACGATTTAGGCTCAAAGAAACTTCTTCGGCTTCCGCCAGCGATCGTTCTAAGCCCTTTAACATTTCGCCGGTCAAATCGCTTGCATCCAAAGTCGCAAGGGATCGGATTCGGCCGGTTGCTGCACGCAGTTGATTCAAAATCCCAATGTCTTCGGATTCTAAAATCACCCGTGCCGCTTCAGCGTGACCTACGCGTCCTTCGGCTGATTGCAGAAGCTGTTTTTCAGCACCCAGCCGGCTGTCTTCGCCTTCTTGAAGGGCCGCGTTCTTCAGTTCAGCGATCTGAAAGTTCAAGAAGTCGGCGCGACGAAGGCGGTCCGCTTCGGCCTGTTCTAGTTCTGTTTTTTCGCGGGTTAATTCCTGGAATTCATCAAAAGACTTTTCATAGTCGGCAAGTTTCGCCTTCAAACCGCCGTAACGGTCCAAAAGATCCAGCTGTGTGGCGGGTCGAATCAGCGACTGGTGTTCGTGCTGCCCGCAAAGGTCAACTAAACCTTCGCAAAGTTGTTGAAGGATGCTTAGGGTCGCCAGCTGCCCATTGATGTGAATTCGGTGCTTTCCCGTTTTGTGGACCACGCGGCGAATCAAAAGCTGGGTTTCGTTGGGTAGGCCCAAAGTTTCCAGGCGTTCAAGCATCCAGGGGCTGTCAGTTAGATCAAAAAGGCCTTCAACGACCGCTTCGTCGCATCCGGAACGGATTAAGTCATTCGAAGCTCGCGAACCCAGAATCAACGAGATGGCTTCGATCACGATGGATTTTCCGGCCCCGGTTTCTCCGGACAGGATGTTCAATCCTTTTGCGAAAGGAATTTCAGCCGAATCGATAACAGCCAGGTTACGAATCTTCAAAGTTTCCAGCATTGGAAACAGTCGTCTAAAAAAATGCCCGGCGAGTCAAGAAGCAAAAGTGTCCGAAAATCCGACTAGAGGCTGCCAGAGTCGGTTGCGTAGGCCCAAAGCAGTTCCAGCGAATTATAGGCCCAGCGGTTCTTCAGTGAATTCGTATAGAAAATCGTAAGGACGACCCCGTCGGGGATGAACTTTTCATAGCTTGCGTACAAGTCTTTCAAGATCGGACCCATGACCTTCTTTTGGTATTCGTTGAACTGTTCCATCGGAATGTCGCCGACCATTGCAGCGCCGGTAACCAACGCGTTCCAGTGGTAAAGTTCCTTTAGACTGTTTTGGGCTTTTTCCCGTTTTGAAAGATTCTTTACCCTTGCCCACCAAGCTTCGGTTTCACGGATCAAGTCGGGGTAGCGCAAAAGATGGTCCTGGCTGACCCCAAACTTTGAATGAATCGATCGGACCGCTTTTCCTGCCCAGGCGTTTTCATCCTTGAAGGTCTTCCCGCTCTGCAAAATTCTTAGGCCAAGTTCTACGATCAACGCGTCTTCAGCTGAAGCTCCCGCTGTAACACCGAATACTGCATCGGATCCTGCTGCCGCGAATGAATTCAATTGGGTTTTTCGGTGCAAAAGAAGTTCATCGGCGACTAGATCCAAATACGCATTTCGTTGTTCGACGGAAAGGATTCCGGCGAAATTCTGCGACCAGTTCAGATGGTCATAGAAGGCTTTTGTCTGTTTGTTGTCGCGCAAAAATTCGCGGTCTTTCGACCAGATTCGATCCAATACGCCGTAGCGGGCCTGGACGGCTCGCGCAGCCTGACGGTCATTTAAATAATTCGGCGGAACCAAGTAAACTTCCGTAGAAAAAGTATCGATCCCAAACTTTTCGGAAAGCTTCGCGCCCAGGGTTTTTCGCAAGAAAGCTGCGTCACTGCTCATGAAATAGGCGCATTCGTAAAATTCATAAATCGCGTTTTCGATTTTCTGTGACGGCTTTTGGCGGTCTGCCCATGCTGCAGATCCAAAAAGATTTACGCAAAGCATCACAAACGCGATCTTTTTCGGAGTGATCATGATGCACTTATCGGTATTTTTGGATGATGGCTTAAGACGCGGTTGGTCGCGGGAAGCCCTAGTCAGTGACGTTAATCGTCCCGTTCATCAGTCCGTGGAATTCGCAATTGTAATACAAAGTATTGGGCGCGCCCGCAGGAACGACGAAGGTCAATGTTCCGCTGGTCGCCCCGTTGTTGGTCACGCCGGTATTGTAAGCGTTTGCGGTTCCAGTGCTGTTGCTGGTCTTGATGTAAAAGGGATGGCCAGATACCGAAAGATTGAGAGTGTAAGTGGTACCGCGCTTCAAGGTCAGCGTCGCATTGTCGACGCTATTCAAGGTGTAGTACGACGGCGCATTCACCGAAGTCACATCAAAGGTCGTGACACTAGAATCGATGTTTCCACCAGCGGTTGCAGAAGCTTTTCCGCATCCATGACCCAAGAACCCCAGGCTAAGACCTAGGGCTACCGTTACAATTCCTAGATTCCACCACTGGTTTTTTAGAAAGGTCTTCATGACCCGATTCTACGGTTTTCCCCAGAAAACGGAAGCTGGACTGACGGAATGATAGAAAATCGCGTCAAAAGCTTTGCGAATCGGATACTGCCGACCGTTCGGAACGCTTTCTTCATGAACGTGCCACAAGGACTTTTTCTTGATCCAAGACGCGTGCGTGTCCAAAAGCAAAAAAGGCTTCTGAAGGCTTTTCAGGTAAAAGTCGATCGAATCGGACGCGTTCGGAAGGGGGTAACTGCCTTTCGAATAGGTTGCAGCGATATCGTAACCGCTTTGAGCAATCACGCGGTATCCGCGTCCCAGCGCTTTTTCAAGCTGGGTTCCAACCGTAACCAGGCCTTCCCACGGATCGCCGGCTTCGGTGGGAAGTAGCGCCTTTTTCGCAACATGAAGATTATGAGCAATCAAGATCGCCTTCTTGGGTTTACGATCTAGTTTCTTCCAGTGCCAAAGAACTGAAGGACCAAAGGCCGCTTCACGGTAAGCCATTGAAGCCTTTTCATCGGCAAAAAGCGAATAGGATTTCATTTGCCAGGAATGAAGGCTGCGAACAGCATCCAAAGTATCGAAATACATTTCCTTCAATTGCGAGCGGGTTTTTCCGGTGCTTTTCAGTCGAAGGATCTTGCCTTGATTTGTCCCAAGAAAAGCACTTAAGTCATCCAAGGCAGCTAAGCAGTTTTGATGCTTCGTTTCGTCTAACGCTTTCTTGGTGTAATAGTCGCTGCATTCTTTCGAAAACGCCCAGTCGACTTGATCCTTCGCAGTTGCGCCAAAGCAGTTGGCTTCGATCGGATCAGAATAAGTTTTTTCAATTCCTGCCAAAGTTGTTAGTGCGCGAATTCTAGGGGCGCTGACCCACGGATTGGGATCAACCGAATGCACGGTCACTTTGTCATTCGGGTGCGCTTGGTTGTAAGCGCAAAGCCATTCGTAAAATTCTTTTCTGGCGGCGTTGTGGTCGTTCCAGGGATTTCTGTACAGGATGTCTTTTAGGTTTCCCTGGCAGGTTTGTAGGTATTCATTCAGGCGTTGATCTTGGCTGACCAGTTCCAACATGATTTTTCGATAGCCGTATTTTTCGACTAGGATTTTGACCAGCCGGTGTTGGGCTTGCGCGTAACCCGCCGATCCGTGTGCCGATTCGCCGATGGCCAGAATCTGGGCCGACTTGAACAAGGGCGCTAAGACTTCCAGATCTTCATCCGTCAGGGCTGCAGATACTCCCTTCAGTTCCTGAATCCCTTTGGGAAGGGCTTGGGCTTGAGCGCCAGAAGCCAAAGCGAAAAAAAGTACCGGCAACGCATATCGAAGTCTGAAAAAAATCTTCATGGCCTGTAAGGATCATGAAGAACGGGCGCCGAGAATCGAAAAATAAAATGATAAATCAGTAATTATTTCAGATATTTAATCGCGCATCCCGAACTTCAGTTTTTCACGAAGGACGGTGAAGTAGTCGCGCGATGGCGACGAAATCAGTTTCAGCGAATGCTTTTGATAGCGGCGAATGGTGACGATGTCTTCTTCGCGTAAGTCGACCGCGTCTTGTCCATCCAGGGTCAAAAGCACATGACCTGGGCGCTGCGAAAGGCAAACCGCGATTTCGCTGGAATCGCAGACGACCAAGGGACGCTGGGTCAACGAATGGGGACAGATGGGCGTGATTACCAAGGCGTTTAGCTTGGGTTCCAGAATCGGGCCGCCCGCCGCAAGCGAATACGCCGTGGATCCGGTCGGGGTGCAAATGATGATTCCGTCGGCGCGGACATGCGAAACCAGTTTGTCATTCACCGTGATTTGCATTCCGATGATTCGCGCAATTGCGCCTTTGGAAATAACGGCGTCGTTGACGACGGGTCCTTGGAACACGACTTTGTTCTTTCGGCGAACGGTGACTTCCAAAAGAGCACGCTCGCTGATCTGAATGTTTTTTGCCAGCAGGCTGTTTTCAAGAATCGGTTCGGATTTTGAATCCGGAAGATCAAAAAGCATGCTGACGACATCAAAGGCTTCCGCGCGTTTGATTTCAGTCAGAAATCCCAGCGTCCCCATATTGATTCCCATGACAGGAACGCTTTTGTTTTTCATCAGTCGAGCGATGCTTAGATAAGTTCCATCGCCGCCCAGTACGATAATGAAATCCGTTTTATCGACCAGCTTTGACTTTTCAACTACGCGAATAGGTACCGACATCATGCCGGCTTCGCGATAGCTTTCAATCAGTTCGCGCGCGACTTTCTTGCTTTCACTTGGGAAAACGACTTCGGTCCCTTTTGGGCCAAGCTTCAAAATGAAGCGCGCAAGGTCCATGGCCAAGATCGCGGCTTCGGGTTGATTTCGCTTAATGACGAAACCAAAACGCTTCAGATGGGATAAAACGGCTTTGGATTTTTTCGGTGCCTTCATCCGGAAATTTCTGTATCCATCTTTCAGTTTAAAGAAAGGACCTGTTCTTGTCATCTTCTGGAAGCCAGCATCCCGACTTATTTGATTCCGTTCATGCTGAAAGAGCGGTTCGCTCGGCACCTCTTGCCCACCGGATGCGGCCGGTCCGTCTGGATGACTTTGTGGGTCAGGAAAAGGTTTTGGGCCCGGGGCGCCCACTTCGATCGTGGATCGAATCCGACCGCGTCCCTTCGCTGATTCTTTGGGGGCCACCGGGTTGTGGAAAAACCACGCTTTCACAGGTTATTGCCGCAAAAACTTCCAGCCGCTTCGTCAATCTCAGCGCGGTTCTTTCGGGCGTTAAGGACATCAAGGAAGCGGTGGAAAGCGCGCGTCAGGCACTTCGAATGACGGGTCGACGAACGATTCTATTTGTCGACGAAATTCATCGCTTCAATAAAGCCCAACAAGACGCGCTTCTTCCGCACGTTGAAGACGGGACGGTGATCCTGATTGGCGCTACGACAGAAAATCCGTCTTTCGAATTGAACTCGGCCATTCTTTCTCGGGCTCGGGTCATTCGATTGGAAAGGATTGGGCCTTCGGATCTTGCACAGGTCATCCGCCGTGCACTAACCGATCCAGAACGCGGTCTTGCGGGTCTGATGCACCTTTCGGATCCTGCGATTGATTGGCTTTCTCACACTTGCGAAGGCGATGCTCGCCGCGCGCTGACTGCACTAGAAACGATTTCGTTGTCAGTTGCCCGCCAAGGGACTTCTGAAGAACCTTTAAGCTTGGACGAAGTGAAAGCGGCGCTGGAAAGCGCGCTAGAACGTCAGCCGATCCCTTACGACAAATCGGGTGAAGAACATTACAATGTCGTTTCCGCCTTCATCAAAAGCATTCGCGACAGCGATCCACAGGCGGGATTGTACTACTTGGCCCGAATGCTGGAAGGCGGCGAAGATCCGATTTTTATTTGTCGCCGATTGGTCATTCTGGCGTCGGAAGACATTGGAAACGCGGATCCCCGCGCGCTTCAAATCGCGATTGCCGCGAAAGACGCGCTTGAATTCATTGGTTTGCCCGAAGGGCGAATCTGTTTGGGGCAAGCCGTGACCTATTTGGCGCTGGCGCCGAAAAGTAACGCTTCCTACTTGGGAATCGATGGCGCGCTTTCTGAAGTTCGCGAAAGTGGTGCGCTTCCGGTACCCATGCACCTTCGAAACGCGGTGACGAAGCTGATGAAGGGTGAAGGCTACGGAAGTGGGTACAAATATCCTCATTCGCAGGCGGATGGGGAAAATCGTACGCGAATTTCAAACCTTCCCAAGGAAATTCAAGGCCGTAAGTTCTACGTGCCCACCGAAAACGGTTTGGAAAAGCAGTTGAAGGAAAAGCTGGATCGCTTGAGCCAAAAGTAGCAGGCACCTTTAGCCTTGAATCGCTCGCGCTGCGGCCAGGACTTTTCGAAAACCGCCTGAATTGTATTTTACGGCATGGGACCGAATGAATTCGTCCAAAAGCGCAGGGGACAGATCTCCGATTTTTTCTTTGCTGATCAGGAACTGAACGAAGTCATGCGCCACAATGAAGACCGAAGCCAAAGGGGCGATTCGAAGGTGATTCAGTCCCCGGGGAAATCCTGTTCCGTCGGGGCGTTCATGGTGTTGAGCGATGATCGTGTCGACGTCGGGCGGAACTTCATGGAATCCGCGCGCGGTCGCCGCGGCGGTCATGGGGTGTTCCTTGTACGCTTTTAGTTCTTCGGCAGTGAACTTGGCGTTGTTTGCTTCCAGTTCCTTGATGGATTGAATCTTGGCCAGTTCGTGGTTGGTCAAAGGGCTGTCGTGCAAGAAGGCCGCAAGGGTTAGCTTCTGGTAGGTCATGTCGTTGGTCCAATCCAGCTTCGTCGCAAAGGCGCAAGCCACATGGGCCAACATCATACTGTGGACCGAAATGTACTTTCCTTTTTCGGATCGAATCTTGTCCAGGATTTCAGAAAGCTTGGGCGCCTTCTTCACGACCGCAATGGTCTGTAGAACGTTGACCTTGGTCATGTGTTGGACTTCTTCGTTAAAGCCCATCTTCGAACCCATGGCCAAGGCGCTGTCCAAGCTTTGGGTCAGTTCGACTGCGACTTCTTTCGAAAGTTTTTCGACTTTCGCAGCTTTGGCCAGTTCTTCCTTCTTTTTCAGCAGATCGGCTTTGGCTTTCAAAAGCGCGGCCTGCTTTTCATCCATTTCTTTCTTCTTAGCGGCAAGGTCGACGTTTGGATCCGGCCCTTGGACTTCCATCGCGTTGATCTGCGATTCGTCTTGGGTTTCAAGCGCTTTGTCCAGAAAGCGAACGCGATCTTCGGCCTTCTTTGGCGGCGGCTTGACGACCAGTTCTTTTCCGTAAACGATGTTCGCGAACTTGGCTAGAAACGGTACGACAGCTTCGGTTCGAATATAAAGAACGGGCATGTTCTTTTTCTTCGAGAAGTAATCCATGTCGATGGCATCAAAATAGTCGTCTTTCAGAATCATGCGAAGGTACTTGACGTCTGACAGCTTGACGTAAAGATCGCCGGGCAGGGGGTTCAGAAGCGTCAGAATCTGGGTTTTGATTCGCGCGAACTGAAGATGTTTGGGGCGGTTGTCCTTAATTGAATCCTTAAACAGCGCCTTCACATGATTGTTGATATCGACAATCATGCTGGTTGGGTTGATGAAATGAATCCAAGCCTTTTGCTTTTCGAAGAATTCGCCAGTCGGTGGTTTGTCCGTGTTCAACAGAAAATGAAGCTGCAGGCCCTGCGAAAAAATATGATGCAGAAGCTGCGGCCCGGCGGGAGCATAATTGGAAATCACCAGGTCAAACGCATTGTCTTCGCGTTTCAGGATTTCTAAGGCCTGTGGGCCGTTCTCGGCCTCGACCACCTCCATCAGGTGGCGGCCTTCCACGAAGAACGCTAATAATTCTCGAACAATTCGTTTTTCATGAACGATTAGGACGCGCAACTCAAGTTCAGCTATCCCGGCTTCGAATCAGCGCAGGGATGCCGCTCGCGGCCCAGTCTTCCAAATTCATGGGCAAGTGCCTGCGAAGAATCTCCACTTTAAATGCCAGGGTTTCTTCACCGCTGGTTTGCATGGTTTCAAACAGGTCTTTCAAAAGGGACGCCAGGTCCTTTTCAAGAATTTCCGTCGTCGGATTCTGTCCGATTCGCAGGATGTGTTTTGCGCTTGCGATGCTATCGGCGACGACCTCAAGTCCTTCGATCAAGCTTTTGAACTCGGACTGGATGTCTTCTCCGCTCCAAAGGCGTTCGCCAATGGCTTCGCTCAGTTGTTTCAGCTGGCTGACGTAAGGGATCAGCGTTTGAAGGGTTTCCTGCGCTAGTTCACGTGGGTGCGCGGTTAGAACTTCAACCCGCTCGATTTCCGAAAGAGGGCGTTTGGCCATCGCGGTTTCTTCATCAATCGAAATCTGCTTTCCGTCCACGCTAATGCTTGAAATCAGCGACAAGTCGTTCACGAATTCCTTTTGAATTCGGTTCATCAGCTGTTCAAAAACCATCTGGGATTGATCCGAAGATTCCGGAAGAGTGACTTCGTTTCCATTCACTGAAAAGTGGTTCATGTCGTTTTTCCTCCGGTTTGGCCATCCAGACGAATCACATTCGATGGCTGTATCGCGACGGGTTTAACCAGGTTCAGGGTGTGGCGGATCCAATCACGCAGGATCACGGCACCTTGGCCCAGTTGTTGGTAAACTTCCGATGTTTCACGGCTGATTTCAGCCAGGCTTTCGCCCCGAAGGTTGTGCATCAGGATCTGCGAGATCGCCCCATAAGGTTGGACCACAGGGTGGGTCTGCGCCAGTCTTTGAAGAAGCTGATCCAGTTCTAAAAGCTTTTTGCCCAGGTCCTGAACTTCGTTCTTTTCAGAAAGATCCATGATCTTTTCTGATTTCATCTTCGAAGTCTTTTGGTGCAGACTTCCTGCCGTTCTGCGTGCTTCGTCGCAAATTCGGATCAAAACATCCGCAGATTCCTGAAGCGGGCGAACGATCTGAATCAGACTTGGATTCGTTTGGGACCTTTCCAGTTCATGGCCCACTGGCGGCGTCCATCCGCAGTACCAAGCGCGTGCCGTGTATGACCAAACCAATCCCGCCCAGTCGGTTGCCCGGATCGGGTTTTGAATCAGTGATTCGTAAACCACGCCGCCCCCGTCATTGGTGGGGCGAATCTTGGTTCTGAATACTCGAACTTTCGAAATTTCGGCTGACCAACCCAACTGACCAAAATGGCTTTCGATTGAAATCTGGCGGCGGTGAGCCCATTCGGTCGATGCATAAGCCCATGCCGAATAGACCGCTTCCGCCGAAATTTCCTGCGGCAGGGTAGTGCCATCTGTTTCAGCACAAGCGACGACATAGTGTCCGTTGCCATAGGGTCCGGTTTCCCAGAAACGAGGAGCCCCATGCCCGACTTCCAAAACGCGGGTTCCAAGAACACCGGCCAGGTGAACCACGGCGGTGTCTGACGCCAAAATCCACTGGCAACGACCCACAATATTGGCCCAAAGGTCGAAATCGGTTTTTCCGACCATCGACACAATCGACGAAGTATCGGTGATCTTCTTAGAAACCGCTTCGACGATTTCGTCCGCGCGGCTTTGATCCTTGGATTCTCCTAAAAGAACAATGCGACAATCCGGGTGACGACTTAAAAGAAGTTCGGCCACGCGGGCCCACTTTGCCGCAGGCCAGGTTTTGCGCGCTTGGCCTGTTCCCACCTGAATCCCGATCCATTTACGGGTCGGGTCCTTCCAATTCCAAAGATTTTCTTTGGACTTTAGGTCCAGCTGAAAGAACGACTTCGAAGAAACTGGGGCATTTCCAGCGTCCACTGGGTCCCCCAAGTGAATCTGAAGTGCCGTCAGAAGCTGCGTGGTCAGAATGTCCGTCAGGTGAATGTTCTGTGGAAATCCACCTTGCAGAACCGACTGAATGTAATGAGACCAACCGTCATAAACCGAAAGACTTCCGTCTTTACGGCGCGTGTAGCCCAGCTTGATTCGGGCAGGAACCAGGGCCGACAAGAAGCTAGAAGCTTCCGAATAGGTCCAGTTCAGCAGAACGTCCCAAGGGTTTTCGACGATAGGGATCAGCCACTGCGAAAGTTTCGCAAGACCCATTTCGCGGGAATCTTTTTCTTCTAGGATCGGAAGAAGGACATCGACCGTAGGTAGTTCGATGACCTTTTCAATCCAAGGCACGCGCTTGGCGGCCGAAGAAAAGCGATCACGGGTGACTAGCGTGATTTCTAGTTGAGGATACAGTTGCTTGGCAGCGCGTAGGGCCATCAAGGACTGAAGATTGTCGCCCAGGCGACCCAGTTGCACGACTAGGCATCGAACTCTTTTTTCAGAAGAAGCGCTCATTTTGCCTCCTGAATTTCATCCAGCAGGGCCTGAAGAAAACCTTTGAGAAGCATTGAAACTTCTTCTTGGTCTTTCCTTTGGTCTTCAATCAACTCACCACTGACTCTTTTTCCATCCGTTGCCATTGGGTCTCCCAACCGTCATCCATGACGATTGCGTTTTACTTCGATTGATAATGCTCGATGAGCTTCATCAGCTCCTGCGCTCCCGGGTGCTTCGCGTTCATCTGGAGCGCTTGTGCGGCGCTCTCCTTGGCCTCGTTCAGTCGGCCCAGATGAAATTGTAGTCCCGCAAGACTGTAAAGAAGGTTCGCGTTCACTGGCGCCTTCTGAATGTATTCCTTCACCATTTTCGCGGCCGCAGCGTAGCTTTTGATTTCGTACGCGCACTTCACCATGTGAAAAACGGCGGTCGGATTGTGGATGTTGACTTCAAGCGACTTCACAAAAAAGTCGTGAGCATTTTTCTTGTCCCCGCTGGCCAAGGCGCAAGAACCCAAGCCCGATAGGGCGCGGTCATTTCTCGCGTTTTTGGACAAAGCATTTTGGAAATGCTTTTGGGCTTCCGGGATTCGTCCCATCTGCAAGCAAAGGGCGCCCAAGTTGGTCAAAACCGTATCGTTCCCGGGCTGGATCTGCGCCGCGCGTTTGTAATGAATTTCGGCTTCGGCAGTTCGGTCAACCCGCAGCCAGCAATTGCCACTGGCTTTGTGCAATTCAAAACGAATTGCATCTGAAACCGTCTTCAAGGCCAGGGCCTTTTCCATGGTTTCGGCGGCTTGTTGATCCTTCTTGTTACGGATCAAAAGCGCGGCCAGACGCTGGTACGCTTCGATCGAAGGATTATAGTGAATGGATTCCTGATAGGCGTTTTCCGCTTCGGCGCTTTTGCCTTCGGCTTCAAAACAGCGTCCCAGCCAATAATGCGCAGGTGCCGCCTTTTCGCCGCTTTTCGCAATCGTTCGATAGATGTTCTTGGCCAGTCCGTAATCTTTGTTTCGGAAAAGGATCTGAGCGTTCTTGATCAGGAACGTGATGTTCAGTTTTCCGTTCGGAAGATGGATACTTTCTTCAGTCGTTCCTGTCGCTGCGACCAAGTTGGCCGGATTGACCGGCGGCGGAGGAGGGCTTGCGACAGTTTGGACGGTCTTAAGCGTTTCTTCCGTCAGTTCAGAAATCAAGTCGGGGCTTTTGGGCTGAGCTAGCGTCGGACGTCCTGCCGAAGTAGCGGCAGTGCCGGTGGAACGCGCCTTTGGGCGCTTGACCTGGACGATAAAGTTCATGACTTCTTCGTCTTGAGCCTGCGCTGCCTTTTCACTGCGGCGCCCACTAATGGCGTCGCCGAAAGAATCAATGGCTTCTCCCAAAGTTTTAAACTGGGTTGGGCCCTTCCCGTACTGGGGGATGGGTTGAATTTCAGTGACTTCGACTCCTAGGCCAGAAAATTCACTTTCGATTGCAGTGTGGATGTTCTTTTCAATGCTCATAGCGTTTCGTCTAACCCCTCGCCACTTGCTGGAACCCAGTGGCTTTTGAAACGCGAAAGGACTTCGCGGTTTTTCTTACCCGAACTGATTTCACGAAGAATCTGGTTCTTGGTCTCTTCGATCTTGGAAATGATCTTCAGATCGACTTCTAGAATTTTATGGATCAGAACTTCCTTGCGCTCTAGTTCGGCTCGAACGGCTGCAACCAGTTCCGGCGTTTTTTCTATCGGGGTCAGTAGGCTTACGGCTTCGGAAAGCTTTCTTTCGAAAAGATCCATCGCTTTCAGCGTCGCTTCTCGGCGTGCTTCAAACTGGCTCAGGGTGGCCATGTCCAGAGAATCGGCACTCGGTGTTTCAGCAACAAATTGCTGCGAAAGGGAAAGGAATCTTTCCAAACACTTATTCTTACTTTTCAGAAGCGTTAAAACATCCATGTCTTACGTCTCGTTTATTGTTTTGCTCGGGCAAGCGCATATCTGCTCGCCCTCGCAACTCTGAATCCGTTAGCCCGACGTCCCTGTCGGCTTCCCCGCGGATTCCTTGTTCACCTGAATTACCGCTGCTCTCCAACCTTCAAGCAACGTCTCCAGCGTCTTCTGTACTGCCTTTAAACAATCTACGGAATTTTCGATATTGGCTTTCACCAATTGCTCCGTACAAAAATTGTACAGTCGTTCTAGATCCCGAGCAACAGCGCCACCGACTTCGAAGTTCAGCGTGGCTGTCAACTCGTTGACGATGTCATGCGCTTTACCGATGCAAACTCCTTTGGTCGCAAGATCCTTTTTTTCCAAGGCCTCTTGAGCCTTCTTCAGATTCTGGATCGCTGCTTCGTAAAGCATCAGCAAAATCTGCGGCTTGGAAGCCGTCTTGATTTGCATCTGTCTGTATTGATTTGCTCCGCCATTGTTACCGTTCACGGGATTAGCCTCCTAATAGTTGAGCGACCATGTTACCTCCGCCACCGCCTCCGGGAAGGTTAGCAGCTAGGTATTGTTGTTGTTTTTGCATGTTCGCCAAAGTTCCCTGCAATCGTGAAAACTGCTCAGTCAAAGACTTTTGCTTCTGTTCAATTCGTCTTTCCTTCTGTTCGATCTGATCGTCGATTCTTTTGATTCGTTCGCGTAGTCCGCTTTCGCGCATCGCAAGGGTTCCGCTTCCCGGGCGCGTGTACATTCCAATGACTTGTTTGATTTGGCTGGCGAAACCGTATTCGCCCGTGATCGCAGTTGAAATCCCGTCAAAGTCGGTTTCCAAAGACTTTTGGAAAACGTTTTCTTTGAACGCCAGAAGACCATTCTTTTCGAACTGAATTCCGACCTGGTTCAAGAAGATCAGCCGGTTTTCACCGGACTTCTTGTCGCGCACGTAAAAGCCTTCGTGCAAAAGGTTTCGAATTCGGTATTCGATCGATTGCAAGCTGGTGTCGCCGGCAAAAGTCGATTTTGTATCCGTTTTGTCGTCGACTTGGTTTTGCTTGTTGATGAATTCCAAGATCCCGTTGATCTGATCGACCAGTCCTTTCACCTTGCCCGAAACCTTTTGATAATCTTCGGTAATTGAAACGGTCACGACTTGATCGGGTTTGGCCTGCTTCAATTGCAGATTCACGCCCGTCATGAAGTCTTTGATCTGGTTGGATTCCGTTTGAATCGGGAATCCATCGACGGAAATCACGCCGTTTGCGGCTTCTTTTTCCTCGTCGATGTAAATGTCGTCATAGCCATTCATGAAATAGAATTCTGGGAAATCGACTCGCTTTCCCAAAGCTTCGTCTTTTGATGCGATCACCAGACGCCATGGTTTGGATTCGTCGGTCAAATCTTGAACCACGCTGGCCCGGATCGGAAGATTGCGGTCGCTGTTGATCTTCTGAGCGATCCCTCGAAGGCTGGAATTTTCCGATTCAATGTACACGTCCTGGGTTCCGCCATCGGGAGTCGAAACCACGATGTAGCCTGCACCCAGCGTGGCTTCGTCGGGCTTTTCAAAGGAATTGGACATGATCGAACCGCGCACGGCCATCTGTTCGACGGTTAGGTTGTATACCCCTGGCTCGGCGCGCTCTTTGTCGACGGTTACGCCGACGATGCCGGCGCCTTCGCCCAGATCGACTTTCAATTCACGAAATTTTTTGAAATTTTCAAACTCGGCAAGGGTCTTTTCAAAACCCGCGAACTTGGATTTGAAATCTTGAAAAAGTTTGAGCTTCTGCTCTTCAAAGCCTTTACGCTTCTCGAGCTGCTTCACCGGCTGACGTTCAGCTTCGATGATCTGCTTGATCGCTGCTTGAAATTGACCCCCGCCCATGGGGTCGAAGCGAAGTCCCAAACCGTCCTCCTGACGTTCTTTACACGACACACGGGCAAGCGCATGTCTGCTAGCCCGACTTTGCACTCGGGCAAGCGCATGTCTGCTCGCCCGATCAGCTGAAAATCCTTTTTCAGCCTTCTAGACAGTTTGCCCGCTTTTTCGCGGATCGCCAACGGGCAGGATTTACCTAGTCGCCGGGGCGACCGGACCTAGTTTTTTTGTTCTTGAGCGTCTGTTTGGACTGATTCATGATTAAAGGAATGAAAAATTCAATCGTAATGGTTTTGGCTGGCCTGACGCTCGCATCGGCAGCGCACGCCAATTGGATCTGCAAGTACAACTGTAAGCTAGACGCATCCCATGGGAATTGCGAAGGGCAGGCGTTTATCAAAATTGACGAAAAGCACGGTGTAAAGGACCTGCATTCAGCAGAAGTCATGTGCTCGGGCTGGCTTAGCCAAGATCTGACGGCCGTCGAACGCGGCGACGAATCCAAGCGAATCAAATGTTCGAACAATGTCGTAGGTGCGCCTTGGAATCCAGATTTCTTGGGCGGAAGAAACGACGATAAATCGCAGCACTGCACGCTTGCAAAGGCCTTTGACGGCTCGAAGGATTGGCCATGAAAAATCTTCTGATCGCACTGACTTTGGTTCTATCATTTTGCTTCACGACATCGGCCGTTGAAGCAAAAGGTCGACGCGCTTTTCGTGCTAGCTGCAAAACGGCTTGCAGCGTCCAAAAGGGCGCGAAAAAGCGTGAATGCGTCCGCCACTGCATGGCGCGCTTGAAGTCTCGTTAGAAAATCGACACGCCGCTTAGAATAAAGGTGCCAGGCACTTACTGGACCTGCGACATCAGACCGTTTCGAACGGTGAGGACCGCTAGGTTTCGGCCAAGCTGTCCGTCACGGAACGTGATTCGTCCGGTCACGCCGGCATGATTCTGGATTCCGCGAATCTTGTCGCGAAGTTCAGAACGGCTATTGACCGGAAAACGGGCCAGAACGGATTGAATGATTTCGGCCGCATCAAAGGCCAGCGCTTCCATCATTCCGGGGTCCGACCCAAAGGTCGATTTGTAGCGGGCTAAAAAGCGCTGAATATTGGGATCACCACTTTCTGGAACCCAAGCGTCGACAAAATAGGATCCTTCAGCGAAGGCCTGCGCACGAGAAATCAATTCAGGAGAATGCCAGGTCGCGCTTCCCAGGTACTTCACGCCTCGGACGTCGCGGAATGCAAAAGTGGGAAGGACTTGTCCGATGACTTTCGGTTCATCTGGGATGTAAACCGCTTCATAGTCGATGATCGGGCCCAGATCGAACATCTTTTCATTCTTTCGGGTCTTCTTTTTAATCTGCTGTTCTTCACGAATTTTCGTCAATTCCTGGGCTTCGCGTAAACGGGCGTCCTGATAATAAAGCCCCGACATTCGATCAATCGGCTGGCGAAAATCCGTTTCGTTCGGAACGTAGCCTTCAACGCCGACGATTTTTCCGCCCATGTTTTCGACCGCATCCCAAAATGCGTTGCTGTACTGCTGTCCGAACTTGTCTTTAGGATGAAGAATCGCAAACTTCTTCAAGCCCAACTTTTCAATTGCGTAGCGGGCCATTTCAGCTGCTTGAACCTGTGCCGTCAGCGCCGATGGCACAAAGAAATCCATGTTCGCGGTGTTTCCGGAAGTCGGTACTTGCTGGGCAAGGCTGATCAACGGAACGCCCAGTTCCTGCGCACGCTGAGCGACTTGATCGATGCCCTTTGAAGTCAGCGGTCCGATGACTCCGACGACTTTGTGATTGAAGACCAAGTTGTTCAATGCGCGAACCGCTTGTTCTGGTGTTTCACCGGCATCTTCGACGACCAAAGTGATTCGACTGTCTTGCTGATCTGGGTTGAAAATCCCAAGCGCCAGCTGAATTCCCTGAAGCGACTTTTGTCCGTATTTTGCGAATTTTCCCGACATCGGTAAAAGCGCGCCCACGGAAAGTCCCGACACTTGGGCTTGCGAACGCATCGTGCGCTGAAGGTCCAAAACGTCATTCATCTTTGGACTTTGCGGAAATCGTTCCACGAAAGTCTGAATATGCGCTTCGCCCGGGCCGATGCGGCCCTGTTGGACTTCCGCCTGGGTTAGGCGGAACAAAACCTGATCCGCCAATGGCGAATTCGCGTAGCTGTCATAAAGGTTCGAAAGGGTGTCGGCGTCGCTCATCCCCTGAAGGGCCTGATCCAATTGGGTGATGAAAAGGTTTCTGGGCTGCGTTTCATCCAAGACCAAGCTTAATTCCAGGATTTCTTTTGCAGCTTCCCCAAACTGGTTGGCCTTCAATAGGACCCGGCTTTTCAACGAATGCACTTTCACCTGCGTTTCGCGATCGATGTAATCCATCTGAATCTGCGAAAGCGTCACCTTTGCCGCGTCGATCGCGCCTGATTCGTATTCAGCCGAAGCCAGGTTGTACAAGACGTACTGGCGAAAACTGGATTGGTTTGACGACTGATGCGCCTTTTTGAAATCTTGAATTGCGGCCTGGGGGCGACGGGTCAATAGGAAACACATCCCGCGAAGGTTGCGAACCTGGGATAGTTGCGTGCTTTTGGGATACTTCTTTTCAAAGGCAGTCAGTTTCGCGATCGCTGAATCGTACTGCGCCGAAACGAAAGCCTGATAGGCGGCTTTGTAATCGTTTCCTTCGCGTCCTTTCAAAGACGCGCCCGAATCGGGACCGCCGCCGGATTTCGATGGCGTCGTACAGGAATGTAAAGCAATGGTTGCCAGACCTAAGATGGCCAAAAGTTGCAAACGAGCTGTGAATTTCATCTCAGGAAATTCTAACACAGACTTTCAGATCAATCGAAAAACTCGCGGACCTTTTCGAAAAAGCTGTGGTGCATCGGGTGTGAATCACGACCGATCTCGTCAAAACGCTTCAAAAGATCGCGTTGTTCCGACGTTAATTTTGACGGTGTTTCTACGATGACGCGAACCAACTGGTCGCCACGACCATAGGACCCCAAGCGTGGCATTCCTTTTCCCTTCAGACGCAAAACTTTATGCGACTGGGTGCCCGATGGGATCTTCATCGCGACTTTACCTTCTAGGGTTGGAACTTGAACGTCCGTCCCCAGGGCGGCCTGGGTAAAGGTGATCGGCACGTCGCAAAGCACATCGAACTCGTCTCGCGTGAAAAATTCGTGGGCCAAAATATTGATCAGAACGTACAGGTCACCGGACGGAGCACCCCGTTCACCGGTTTCGCCTTCGCCGGTCAGCTTCAAGCGTTGGCCGGTATCCACACCCGCCGGTACTTTGACGGCAATCTGCGCGGTTTTCTGGGTCTGACCCGTACCGCGGCAGGGCGTGCAAGGATTCGAAATCGTCTGTCCCTGTCCCGAGCATTTGGGGCAGGTTCGCGACATTGCGAAGAAGCCCTGCTGAAAGGTGATTTCTCCGCGCCCATTGCACTGCGAACAAGTGTCGGGTTGCGTTCCGGGCTTCGCGCCGGATCCCGAACAGGTTTCACAAGTCACATGCCTAGGGACTGAAATGACTTTTTCGGTTCCAAACGCCGCTTCTTCAAACGAAATGTCCAGCTGTGTGCGGATGTCCGCGCCTGGGCGTCCATGCCGCCTGGTCCGACCGCCGCCGCGTGCGCGACCGCCTGCTTGCTGACCAAAAATATCGCCGAAGATGTCTCCGAATATATCGTTGATCGAAGCGCCGCCTGCGAACCCTCCGCCGAAATCAAAGCCGCCCATTCCCGGGCCGCCCGCGCTTCCGGCATTCGCAGCGTGTCCGAACTGATCGTACATCTGCTTTTTCTGAGGGTCCGAAAGAACTTCGTACGCTTCCGCAAGTTCCTTGAAACGTTCTTCGGCCTTCTTGTCGCCCGGATTTTTGTCCGGGTGAAATTGGACGGCAAGCTTCCGGTAAGCCTTCTTCAGCTCGTCGCCGGAAGCGCCCTTAGCCACGCCAAGAACTTCGTAGTAGTCGCGTTTCGCGGACATGGTTCCTTCTTAAAGAAGCGGATTAGACTTCTTTATAGTCAGCGTCGATGACGTCGTCGTCTTTCTTCGACTTGCCGCCGTTGCCCGTCGTTCCGCCTGAAGCTTGTTGCGATGGATCTGCATCCGTCGTTTGAGCGCCAGCAGGGCCGTTTGGTCCAGCGGTTTTGTACATCTGTTCAGCCATTTTGTTCGAAGCGGCTGTCAGCTGTTCGGTAGCCTTTTGAAGAACGGCTGCATCTTGGCTGTCTAGGTGTTTACGTGCTTCGACCAAGGCTTCTTCGACCGACTTCTTCGAATCTGCGTCGATTTTTTCGCCGTTTTCCTTCAAGGTTTTTTCGATCGTGTAGATCAAACCGTCCAAGGTGTTGCGTGCGTTGACGACTTCCTTACGTTTTTCGTCATCGGCGCGGTGCATGTCGGCTTCTTTCTTCATGCGTTCGATTTCTTCTTTCGAAAGACCGCTAGAAGCCGTGATCTTGATCGACTGTTCTTTGCCGGTGCCCAAGTCTTTTGCTCCGACGTGAACGATGCCGTTTGCATCGATGTCAAAAGTGACTTCGATTTGTGGGACCCCGCGCGGAGCAGGAGGAATTCCGACCAGGTCAAAGCGACCCAGTGACTTGTTGTGTTCGGCGAATTCGCGTTCGCCTTGCAGAACGTGGATCGTCACTGCGGACTGGTTGTCGGCCGCCGTCGAGAAAGTCTGCGACTTCTTCGATGGGATGGTCGTGTTCTTTTCGATCAGCTTGGTCGAAACGCCGCCCAGGGTTTCAATGCCCAAGGAAAGCGGGGTGACATCCAGAAGAAGAACGTCTTTCACGTCGCCCTTCAAGACGCCGCCTTGGATCGCTGCGCCCACTGCGACGACTTCGTCGGGGTTCACGCCGCGGTTCGGTTCTTTGCCGAAGATTTCTTTCACTTTAGCTTGAACCCGAGGCATGCGGGTCATGCCGCCGACCAAGATGACTTCGTCGATGTCCGACTTAGAAAGACCCGAATCGCGAATACAGGTTTCGCAAGGTCCAACCATTTTATCGATCAAGTCAGCGACCAAAGCTTCTAGCTTTGCGCGAGAAAGCTTCAAATTCATGTGCTTTGGGCCCGAAGCATCAGCAGTGATGAACGGAAGATTGATATCCGTTTCAGTCGAGCTGGACAGTTCGTGCTTCGCTTTTTCTGCGGCTTCCTTCAGGCGCTGAAGCGCCATCTTGTCTTTGCGAAGATCGATGCTGTTTTCTTTCTTAAATTCGTCGGCCATCCAGTCGATGATCCGCTGGTCGAAGTTACCGCCGCCCAGGAAAGTGTCGCCGTTGGTGGCTTTGACTTCGAAAACGCCGTCGCCCATTTCAAGAATCGAAATATCGAAGGTACCGCCACCTAGGTCGAAGACCGCGACGGTTTGTTCTTTTCCTTTTTTATCCAAACCGTAGGCCAAAGCTGCCGAAGTCGGTTCGTTGATGATGCGCTTGACTTCAAGTCCTGCGATCGCGCCGGCGTCTTTCGTGGCCTGGCGCTGAGCATCGTTAAAGTAGGCTGGAACCGTAATGACGGCTTCGCTGACGGTTTCTCCTAAAAAGTCTTCTGCGGTCTTCTTCATTTTCTGAAGGACCAGGGCCGAAATTTCCTGAGGGCTGTATTCGCGGTCGCCGACTTTCACCCAAGCGTCGCCGTTTTTCGCTTCGACGATCTTGAAAGGGGCTACTTTGATGAATTCTTGAACTTCGCGAGAATTGAACTTGCGGCCAATCAGGCGCTTGGCTTCAAAAATGGTTTTTTCTGGGTTCGTGATCGACTGGCGCTTGGCGGCTTGGCCAACCAGCTTTTCGCCGCTGGTTGCGAATCCAGCAATCGACGGGGTGGTGTTCGCACCTTCTGAATTCGGGATCACTTTCGGATCGCCGCCGTCCAGAACAGATACGCATGAATTGGTAGTCCCTAAGTCGATTCCAATGATTTTACCCATAAAATTTTGTCCTCCTAAGTAAAACGTGTGTCTTAATTTTTATCCGTCAAGCTGCCCTGGCTGATCACGACCCGTGCAGGGCGAAGAAGGCGTCCATGCAGGTTGTAGCCCCGCAATTCTTCCTTCACGATGGTTCCTTCTGGAAGTTCCGACGGCACTTGTGCGACGGCTTCATGAAGATTCGGATCGAAACTTTTGTTCTGGGTGTCGATGATTTCAACACCCTGGCGTTGCAAAATTCCCAGAAAATGGCTGGAAATCATTTTCAGACCTTCACCAAAATTCTTATCAGTGTCCTTGGGCATGTGGCCGATCGCGCGTTCAAAGTTGTCAATCACTTGAAGCAGGTCGCGTGCGACTGATTCCCAACCAAATTTCACTAGGTCAGCGCGCTCTTTTTGGCTGCGCTTTTTAAAATTTTCAAAGTCGGCGTACAGGTAAAGGTACTTGTTTTCCTTTTCCTTTACCTGAGCTTCCAGTTCCTGGATCTTCAAGGTGGTGGCGTCGACGGACGATTCGTCGGTCGCGTTCGCGCCGGCAGTTTCCGGGGTAGCTGCATGGACAGAATTACTCACTGCGATTTCTCCGTTCAGGGTCAATATGAGCACTAACCGGTCGGAGTCAAATGGGTTTTAGGAATTTTCCCGAGAAAAATAGGCGGGCAACCTATGGAAATATAAGGCTTTTAAAACCTAGATTCCCAGGGTCTGAATGACTTGATCAGAAAGTGCGAAACCTCGCGGCGTCAATCGTAGGCGATCTGTGAATTCAGGATGGGGTTCGATCAACCCAGCCGTAGTCAGTCCCGCGGCCTTTTGCAACCGCGCGGGGCTGTCTAACCAGGTCCTGGGGAACCCTTGATCTAGGCGTAAGGCCAGCATCCAGCGTTCTAAATCCAGCTGTTCGTCCGTCAGGTCTTCGCGCCATTCGATGGGCTTTTCACCCAAGCCAACTTTCTTGCCGTAAGCGTGAAGGCTAGAAACATTCTTCCACCTTGCGCGGTCGGTGGGACTAAACGAATGGGCCGAAGGGCCCAAGCCCAGGTAACTTCCGCCCTGCCAATAGACTAGGTTGTGTTTTGCTTCGAATCCCGGCTTAGCGAAATTTGAAATTTCATAGTGACGAAAGCCTTTCGAACGCATTTTTTCGTCGATGAAAAGAAGATGCGCTAGCTGGTCGTCATCCTTTGGAAGTTCACGAAACATTCGGTGGGTTTTCGGTAATGTCAAAAGATAACAGCTTAGGTGAGTGATCGGAAAAGACGTCAGTACTTCCATCGCGGAACTCAGGTCTTCGATCGTTTGCCCAGGGACTCCGCAAAGCAGATCGACCGAAAAATTAGTGAACCCGGCACGTGAAATGTTTTCAAGCGCGCGAAGCGCGGCATCGCGAGAATGCACGCGGCCAAGACGCAAAAGCAAGTCATCGCGCATGGCTTGAACACCCATACTGACGCGATTCACACCCAAGTCGCGGTAGGACTTCAGGGATTCCAGTTCGACCGAAGACGGATTTGCTTCCATGGTCCATTCGGTTTCCGAAGTCACTTTGTTGGAAAGTTTCAGGGGTTCCAAAGCCCGGCGCATGGATTCCACCGGGGTCATGCTGGGAGTTCCGCCCCCAAAGAAAATCGATTTCAGACGGGGCGCCAGCTGATCGGCCCAAAGTTCGCATTCAGCGTGAAGCGCTTTTTCATAAAAGTCAGCATCGGTCGTTTTCGTTTTTTCACGACCGATCGAATAGAAGTCGCAGTAATGGCACTTCGATTCACAAAACGGAAAATGAATGTACAGCGATTCAGCTTTCACGGTGAAAGCCTTATTGCCTGAATTTCAGCCCCAAACAAACGAAATCCGACCCACCCGTGATTCCGTCAATCAGTCCGAATACACCCGATCTGTGGTGGATTCGAAACACGATGTCGGTCTGTTTCCACGACTGGGGCGCAAGCGTGACTTCAAAAAGAAGGTGGTAAAGGAAGGCGCTGGTCTTGTCCAAAAGCTGATTTTCAAGTGAAGGAATTCCGCCCAGCGCGTAGGAAACTCCATTTCCGATCGCAAGTGAACTATTCAAAAGGGACGACCAAGGCGGGTTCTTCCATCGCATGACCCAGGCAGTGCCAATCGAAACTCGGCCTAAAACTTCATTATGGTGCGCCAGGTTCACTTCCCATTCTGAATCAGCGCTGCCGGTTCCGTCTGAAAGTCTTCTGGCGTAAGCGCCTGCGACGATGCTGTTGTGAACCAGTTCAAGGCCTCGGGCCCGAAGGATTTCTGGCAAAGGGGTGGGGCTGCCCAAACCCGAATAAAAAGTAAATGAATGCTTCGATGTTTTGCCACTGGCCAAAGTTTCCGTTTCCGCCTTTAATTCGGAAACGAAGATGCAAAAGAATAGCGCCGCAATAGTGATCTGGGTCTGCATCGTTTCTTCATCTTGCTCGACTGGAAGCAAACTTTCAAACCAGCCGGACGTTTTTCCAAGATCCGCGATCGATCGACCCATGACCCTTCCTGAAGGTGTCACGACTTGGCAGTTCATCAACGGATTCTCTTTGAAGAATCCAACGAATTTCTTCGTTTATCCGTTACTTTGGGAAAAGGGCATCACGGATGACTTTTCCGTGACGTTCATGCCGCTTCCCCTGGAAGCACGCTATCGTGTTTTTCGGTCTAGGGATGGCGCTGCCGAATGGGAAATCTTGGGTTCTTTTTTGGGGCAAATCGTTTCCAGGAATAAGAACTTTGATTGGCGCCCCACGTTTCGGTCGCGTTCACGCTACCGCTTGACCCCAAAATTCGGGCTTGAATCCGAACTTCTTGCGCTTTTGGAAGTGACGCGCGATCCGATCGGAAATCCGGGCTCGACCTTTGGGTATAAGGTTCAAGGCAACTATCAGTTTTCGCCCCATTTCATGTTGGGCGTCGGAATTTGGGTCGCCCGTGAAAATGGAACGACTCGTGCGCAGTATGTCGGAGCAATCCCCCTGCAAAACGAAGGCATTGCGTCGGAATCGATGCGCGTCCGTTTTCCGATTCAGATCAACGGCCAATGGTCGATTGCGCCCCAATGGGATCTGAAAATGGAATCGCAAGTGTTTCGCTTGGGCTATGACGCAGACTATAAGCACGCGAACCTCTTTGTTTCGGTTCTTCATTACTGGTAGTCTTTGCGGCACCTATGCCTCAATCCCATCGCCCCGAAACGCACGTTCTTTCCAACGGAATCCCAGTTATTTTTCAGCACACCGAAAACCCCGTGGCCGCCACTTACTGGTGGAACAAAACAGGATCCGCGGATGAAAATCCTAAAGAAGCGGGCTTCGCCCATTTTCTAGAACACATGCTTTTCAAGGATGCAGCCGCAAAAGAAACAGGCAAAGCATCCACGGGCCAGATGGCACGCGCAATTGAATCTTTGGGTGGAGAAATCAACGCCTACACATCGTTTGATCAAACGGTCTATCACGTCACTTGTGCCGCCCATCATTGGGAAAAGGTGTTGGATTCATTTGGGCAGATGGCCAAGCCTCAGAAATTTCTGAAATCGGATTTCGAGCGCGAACGCGAAGTGATTCTGGAAGAATTGCGCAAGAACGAAGATTCACCGGGACGCCAGCTTTTTCAGCGCCTGTTCAGCACGACGTTTGCGAAGCACCCCTATGGAAGGCCGGTGATCGGATTTGTGAAAACGCTGAATGCCGCCAAGGTCACCGACTTGGAAGCTTTTTACAAACGCCGATACTGCAGCGAAAACATGGGACTGATTTTGGTCGGGCCGCTGGATTCGGCCGGAACGCGAAAAAAGAAGCTGGTTCAGCTTTTGGAAAAACGATTCGGAAAATCAGTCATCCCAGTGCGCAAGAATTCGCCACACACCCGCGCACGCGACGAAGAAATTCAAAAGGATGTTGAAACGTCGGTTCTGCCTTTCGATGTGAAGACCCCGACCATCGCGATTTCGTTTCGCGTTCCGGATTTATCCCACGACGACGTCGCCGCCTTGGATTTGGCGTCTGGAATCTTGGGGATGGGAGAACTGGGTCGCTTGTACCAGCGCATGTTCTATCAAGACGCCATTGCGACAGAAGCGTCAGGTGGACTGTACGTCCCTTACGATGCAGGGATGCTGTATTTTCAGGCTGAAGTCGATTTGATGGAAAAGATCAAGCCGGCCTTTCAATCGATGCTGGACGAACTATCCAAGGCCCGAAAAGAACTGGTTCGGGAAGAAGAAGTCAGACGCGTACTAGTGAATTCAGAAAGCGAAAAACTTTATTCGACACAAACAGCGGACGGAATGGCCAGCCGTTTGGGGTTTCTACGCTTTGTGGTGGGCGACCTTTCGCACGACCAAGAGTATCTGGAAATGCTTCGCCAGACGGATGCCTTTGCGATTCGCGATGCGATGGCCAAGTACTTGGATTACCGGCGAATGAGCATCGTTCTTTTAGTTCCTAAAGATCAGAAGGACTATCCCGTTGATGAATTGGCCAAAATGGCGCGCGAAGCATTTTCGCCGATGGTGGACGTAAAGCCGGTTTCAAAGCCCAAGAAAGTGGCCAAGAAAAAATCGTCCGCCGAAGTTCAACCGATTGTCATCGAAAGACCGTCCGGAATGAAGGTCCTGTTTCGACCCAATCCTACATCACCTGTTTTGGCGGTTCATGCGTCGGTCTTGGGCGGCGTTCGCCTAGAAGACAAAGATCCAGGTTCATCCAACCTGCTTTCCATGACCTGGACCAAAGGTACTCGGTCCAAGAAGTCTCAGGAAATTGCAGCGCTAGTTGAAGGTTCTGCAGCAAGCATGGATGGGTTTTCGGGGCGAAACACGATTGGCCTTTCGATGACCTGTTTGGTGCGCGATCGGAAGAAGCTTTCGGACCTGTTTGCCGAAGTTCTGATGGACGCCACGTTCCCGGAAGACGAAGTGGAACATTCCAAGCGTGTGACACTGGAAACCCTTAGAAGTTTGGAAGACCATTCCGCGCAGCTTTGTTCGAAACTTTTTCTTGAAACCCTTTACGAAAATCATCCTTACGGAAAAATGATTTACGGGACCCCAGAAAGTATCGAACGGATTCATGGAAGCACGTTGAAAGAAATTCATCGCGCTTGGGTGAATCCATCGCGATTGGTCTTGGGAATTTCAGGTGGCGTGCGTGAAAGCGATGTGGAAGCCCTGATTGCGGCGATCGAAGCACGCTTTACTTCTTCGGGGGTCGCTGCCGCCGCTGCAAAAGCGGTACATCCGGAACCCAAGTTGAATGGACCACGGTGGGTGGAACGTAAACTTTCCCGTGAACAGGTTCACTTGATCGTCGGTGGACAGGGAATCCAAATGAAAGATCCGGCACGGCACGCTTTACGGGTGGCCGAAACGGTATTGGGGGGCCAAAGCGGGCGGATGTTCATTGAACTGCGCGAAAAGAAAAGCCTGGCCTATACCGTTTCGCCTTTGAACTTCGAAGGGATTGAGCCCGGTTACGTGGGCACTTATATCGCCAGCCAGCCCGGCAAGAAGGACGAAGCTGTCCAAGGGATTCGTCAGGTCTTGGAAACTTTGGCCAAGAAGGGCCCGACGCCAGCTGAAATGAAGCGCGCGAAGGAATACTTCCTGGGTCGACGTGCGATGGACTTGCAAAGCGATTCATCAGTAGCGGCACAGATTGGGTTAGAAGCGCTTTACGGCGTCCAACACCGAACCGAAGAAGACGTGATTCGCGATGTGGAATCGGTCACTTCGAAACAGGTTCAAGAAGTCACGCGTAAATACTTTGTCGAACCGCCGATGGTCACCGCGTCCGTCGGATAAAAAGGCGACTGGTTAATCTTCCAGTTCTTCTTCTTCTTCGGCTTCGGTCGCTTGAGCTTCGAAAGTGCAATCGTAAGCCACGCCCATTTTGGTCAGGGCTTTGTGGAATTCTTCTTCAGGCATCGGGTCGACGCTATCGGCAAAGACCAGCGTCACATCGTCTTGGAATTCGTTCTTTGACAAAAGCGTCCAAAATTGCGCGCCCTTTTCTTTTTCCATTTTCGCCAATTGCGTTTCAAAGCGCTTGGCGCGATCTGCATTCTGGAAAGGCTTCACAGCCTGTAAAAGGGCGTCGATCTTACGATTCTTTTTCGCCATCGCCAGGCCTTCATAAAAAGCCTGCTGTGCGCTCAGTCGCTTGATCAATAGATCTTTGTAACGGTCTAAGCCCACCGGTGTTTGTGTCTGTTTCTTCAGCGAAGCCAGGTGACGTTTGGTTTCTTCCAGCTGGGTGGGAAGAGGAATTCTTTCTGGACCCATTTGGTGGATCATTTTCAATCCGGCTTCTCCAATTTTTGACGGACCCTTCAGGGTGCAAGGATTCCCGAAAAGCGTCGCGCGGTACTCGACGCCCGAGCCAAAAGCGAATGCGGTATAACTGGCTAAAACCACGGTGATCTTAAACACGGCTAGTCCCTTTGATTTCCCATTCTAGATGAATCTGGGAAACTTTCCCGTCCGAAATGGTGAAGATTTTGCCGACCCCGAAGTGGTCGGAACACTTGATAAAACAAATTGGCACGATCAAAATTCTGCGGTGGGTCAAATTTGACCAAGGGGGTTTGACAGGAAAAGTTACTCTTCTACAATAAAGGATAGACGTATGGGTCTTGAAAAACCGAAACCAAAGCCTCAGCTGGATCTGATTACCCAACCGCAGGAATACTTCCGCGAGCTTTTAACGGCAGCGATGTCCCAGAAAAGGGTATCGACCAGTCCCGAAACTGAATTTTACCTGGTCAATCTTTTGAATCAGTTCCTTTTGTCGGACCGTCTTCGCAGCGAACCTTTGGCATTCCTGCTGAAGGAAGCTGTTGAATCGCCGCAGTCCGAAACCCAGAAGGACATTTACCAATATGTGGGCGACGTTTCTTTGTATGTTGCCGGCTTTTTCCCCGACAGCCTGAATCGCAAGCTGGTGGACGTCGATTATTATATTGAAATGGGTGGCAACGCGTATCGAAACGCCGCTTCCCTTTGCACCTTGAATCCGGTTCGCGACACATTCGAAGAACTGTCGGATAACTTTTCAAGATTCGTCGAAGTTCTTGCGTTCGCCAGCGATCGGACGGCGACTAAAAGAGAAACCGATTTGCTGCGAATGTATGAACTTTGGCTTCGCACCAAAAGCGAGCGGGCCGCTAACGCGCTTCAAGAAGCTGGGATCATTCCCAACGCCAGTATCAAAAAAGATATCCAGTAAGCGCACCAAGCGAAGCCGGGTTTTCGGACTTCAAAAGGAGCAGGCACCTTTAGCTTAGTCGACGCGAACCTGCAGCATCTTGTCGCCCACTTGAATCTTGCGAACGACATCCATCCCTTCAGTCACTTGCCCAAAGATCGTGTACTGGCCATCCAAATGTGGCTGCGGTGCCAAGGTGATGTAAAACTGTGAATCGGCTGAATCGGGATCTTGCCCGCGCGCCATCGCAACAGCGCCTTCGATGTGTTTGCGGGTCTGGCTGAATTCAGCTTTCAAGCGCTGTCCGCTTCCGCCACGACCATCGCCCTGCGGGTCTCCGCCTTGAATCACAAAGTTTTGAACCACGCGGTGAAAAGTCAGGCCGTTGTAAAAACCCTGTTGAACCAATTCCAAAATGCGCTTCACCGTATTCGGAGCATCATTCGTGTAGAAACGAAACTTGATCGTGCCATGAGTGGTCGTCAGCGTGACGGTCGCTTTGGAAAGTCCGGACGAATCCACGGTCAAGTCTGCATTCGGATTCGAAGCTGCTTCTCCGGGCTTGCCCGAAACTGCATCCGAAGGTTTTGCATTTGGATCAGTGGCTGCGCTGGGTTTGAATTCCGCAGTCGGTGATTCCTGGGTCTGAGGCGTTTCACTGCTTGGGCCAGAAAAAAGTTTATACCCCACGCCTCCGAGAAGTCCGACGGCGATCACGATTCCGACGATGATCAATGCGGTAGGTTTCTGTGCAGTTTGAGATGGTTCTTGATTCGGCTGATTCATCATGTAGACCTTTACTTTAAGGGCGAATATGACTGGGCGTTCTCGATGACTCAACAAGAATCTCTGAAAAATCCGCAAGAAGCTGCTGCATCGAGACCCGCCGCAGATGGTCGCGTCATGAGCTTCTGGTCGCACTTGGATGAACTACGCGATCGACTGATGCGATCGCTTTGGGTTTTTTTTGGCGGCTTTTTCGGGTGTTACTTTTTAGCCGAAAAGATTTTGGAAATTCTTCGGAAACCGCTTTTCGATGCTCTTCCCCCAGAAAAAAGGCAGCTGTATTTCACCAGTCTTTTTGAAAATTTCATGGTCCATTTGAAGATTGCAGGGGTTGCTTCGATCTTCTTTCTGTCACCCTACTTTTTTTCTCAGGTCTGGGGATTCGTCGCGCCGGGGCTTACTCCAAAGGAAAAAAAGTTCGCAGTTCCCTTCATTATATCGGCAACGCTTTGCTTCCTGGGTGGGGCAGCGTTTGCTTACTTTGTGCTGTTCCCGGTCGGCTTTAAGTACTTCGTGACTTACGGTGGCCCAAACGACGTCCCGATGCTGACGATCGATGCGTATTACACGACCTGCCTGAAGCTGATGCTGCTTTTTGGGCTGGCCTTCGAACTGCCAGTCCTGATCGTTCTGTTGGGGTGGATTGGGCTAGTCGACGGAGCATTCCTGCGCGCGCAACGTCGAACGGCAATCATCGGAATCACGATCCTTGCGGCTTTGTTCGCCCCGCCAGACGCCATTTCCATGCTTCTTCTTGGGGTTCCGCTGGTGCTTTTTTACGAAATAGCGATCCACGTAGTTGACATTATCGGTCGGGATAAGAGCCGCTAGCCAAGGCCCCTGAATTTTGCTACGAGAGCCGAACACCTTGCTCACAAACTAATTTTTTGGGCGTTAACCAAAAGGGGCCGCTTTGCGGCTGATTCGGAGAATTGAGATGTCAAAAGCAGCAGAAAAACTACCCGGTTATGAAACCGTTTTTATTACCCGCGCGGAAATGAACGATGAAGGCCTAAAGGCTCTTCACGACCGCGTGAAGCAAATCGTCGGCAGCTTCGGCGGCGAAATCGTGATCGAAGAAGACTGGGGCAAGCGTAAGCTAGCGTACCCAATTCAAAAAGAATCCCGCGCACAGTACAGCTTTTTCGCGTTTTCAGGAAAACCAGGCGTTGTCGCTGAAATCGAGCGCAACCTACGCATCCATGACCATGTTCTGCGTTTCTTGTCCGTGAACGTGGAAGACGAATTTGAACCAGCAGCCTACAAAAAAGCACGCGAAGAACAGCGTGAAGCTGCGAAGAAGCGTGAAGAAGAGCGCGAAGCTCGCCGCCAGGAACGCATGGCAGAACGCCGCGATCGCGGTGGATATTCTGACCGCGGCGGTTATTCGGAACGTTCGTTCGGTGAAGAATCCTTCGGTGGAGACGAAGAATAGTCTTTCGCCGGAATCGCAAGATTCTCCGGCCCAGACGGAATCACCTAGGATCAAAATCGTACCGGTTCCAGTCTGGATGAAGGCCATTCCATTTTTTTTAAGCGGGACGCTTTTTTTAAGTGGGTTCTTCGCTTGGTTGGCGCCGTTTCCGCTTTTGCTTTTTCGGATTCGGGCACCGTTTTGGATGGCGATGCTGGCGTTTTTGTCGAATGCGTTTTTGGTTCGCATTTTGGCAGGGCCATCGTCCCTTTCCATTTATGGAATTGTCGTCGGCGTTCTGATGCTCACGATCCCTTCGCTTTTGGAACGTCGGGTTTCAGTGGCAAGAACTGGAATGATCGCCTGGGTGGCTGTGACTTTGGTCGCACTTGCAGCGATTGCTACGGATTCCATGCTTCATGGTTCAACCCTTTTGAAGCAATGGTCTGGGCAGGTCGATGGAATGGTTCAGCTTTTGACCCAGGAACTTCCGGCCGAATCGCGTTTTGAATTCTTTGGGGTTTCTGATGCCGAAGAAATCAAAACCATCATTCTTCGCGAAATGCCTTCGGGCTTCTTGGTGGTCATTTTGGCCGTGATTTGGGCGAATTTGACGCTTCTTTTAAACGCCAACCCGTTTGGGATTCGCAATGGATTGGGTTTGGGGCGCGACTTCTTTCGCAACTTCAAGGTTTCGGAATACTGGGTCTGGCCTTCCATTGCTTTTGGAATCGGCTGGCTTTTGGTGCCTGAAACAGCCCTGAACGGCTGGGTCAGTGTGGTATCCGCGAACGGGGTTCGGGTAATGATGGCCCTTTACCTGATTCAAGGGATCAGTATTCTGAGCTTCTTTTTAGATGTCTGGAAGATTGCGGGCTTCTTCCGTTGGGTCGTATTTGGGATGGTTTTCGCGTTCATGATGCCGGTGATTGTAACGGCAGGCTTTTTTGATCTGTGGTTTGACTTTCGTTCTAAGTTAAGGCAATCCTGACGACCTATTAAAATTTTAAGGTCTTTTTTCGACCAAAAGGTGTTTTTCTTATGATGGTGATCTTGCGTGAATCTGTGGAAAATTTGGGACATGTCGGCGATCTAGTTAAAGTGACGCCAGGATACGCCCGTAACTTCTTGTTCCCGAACAAGAAGGCCGTTTTTGCGAACGAAAAGAATCGCGCAGCTATCGAACACCAGAAAAAAGGTTTGGAAAAGAAGCGCTTGGCTCAGAAAGACGCCGCTTCGGAACTTTCAAAGAAGCTGGCTTCGGTCACCGTCAAGGTTGGCAAAAAAGTCGGCGAGCAAAACAAGATTTTCGGTTCGGTCAGCACGGCTGACATCGCTGAATCGCTGAAGAAGCTGGGCTTTGAAGTCGCCCGCCGCGCGATTCACATCGACGCTCCGATCAAGCAATTGGGCGACTACGTCGTCACTGCTAAATTGGCGCCAGAAGTCACTGCGGACGTAAAGATCCAAGTCATTAAAGAGGAGTAAACCTCGATGATGGGGGGATTCGAGGAAAGAATGGCCCCGCCATCGGGTGGGGTGCCAGGTGGCCGTGTGCCGCCGCACAGCCTTGAGGCCGAACGATCGGTCTTGGGTGCGATCCTTGTCAATAACGAAGCCATCCATCGTGTCGTTGAAACCGGTTTGGAAAGCCGCGATTTTTATCGCGACGCCCATCAAAAGATTTTCGACGTCCTTTTGTCTTTGTCCGAAAGGGGAGACCCCGTTGACCTGATTACCCTGACCAGTTCGCTGAAGGATCGCGGCTGGTACGACCAGGTGGGTGGGACAGGCACCCTGACCCAGCTTTTCGAAGATCAGTTTGCGCCGGGGAATATCAATTACTACGCCAAGATTGTTCGCGACAAAGCGTTGTTGCGCAGAATGATCGACGCCAGCGCCCAAATTGCAGGCACTGCTTTCGAAGGTGTCGAAGACATCGAAGCTTACTTAGACGAAGCGGAACAAAAAGTTTTTAGCGTTTCTGATGCTAAGCTGACCAAGTCGTTTAGCAGCATGCAGGAAATTCTTGTGCAGAACATGCACACGATTGAAGAAAATGCCCAAAAGAAGCAGTTCGTAACGGGACTTTCGACGGGCTTCACGGATTTCGATCGTTTGACCAGCGGATTGCATCCGGGCCAGCTGATCATCATCGCGGGACGTCCGGCGATGGGTAAGACCAGCTTGGTTTTGTCGGCTGCGCAAAACGCGGCCGTGAACAGCAAAGCGGTCATTGCTTTGTTCTCGCTAGAAATGTCCAAAGACGAATTGGGTTTTAGGTTTCTTTCGGGGTTAGCGCGCATCGATTCCAAGCGCTTGAAGATCGGCCGCTTGATGGATCGCGATTGGCCACGTTTGACGGTCGCCGCCGATCAGCTAGCCAAGGCCAAGATTTTCATCGATGATTCCGGCGGTTTGACGGTCATGGATATGCGAGCTCGCTGCCGTCGACTTCTTTCCATCGAAAAGAAACTGGACTTGATCGTGGTCGACTACCTTCAGTTGATGAAGGGTTCGAAGGCTTCGCAAAAAGGCGATGGTTCCCGTGAACGCGAAATTTCAGAAATCAGCCGAAATCTGAAAGAATTGGCCAAAGAACTTCGGGTTCCGATTATTGCTCTTTCTCAGCTGAACCGCGGTGTGGAAAGTCGCCAAGACAAGCGTCCAATGTTGTCTGACCTTCGCGAATCTGGTGCCATCGAGCAAGACGCCGACATGGTCGCGTTCGTGTATCGCGACGAAGTTTACAACAAAGACACTGAAGACAAGGGCGTTGCTGAATTGATCGTGGCCAAGCACCGTGCAGGTGAAACGGATACAGTTCGTTTGGCTTGGATGGGAGAATTTACGCTTTTCGGAAATCTGGCGCACGATCAAGGCGGCGGTCAGATCAGTCCTCCGCGATCCGATCGCGGCGATATCACTTTGTAATTTTCGTGGATGGAAAATGCGCATTTCTGCGCGTCCATCCGTGCCTGCTAAAAAACACAAAGAGCCCGAACGACTCACGTCGTCCAGGCTCTTTGTTCTTCCTAAGCCGCGCGATTCGCTGCGGCTCCCTACCCAAATGGGTTAGACGTTGGCTTGGCTTGAAGTGCTCTTGGACTTCGAAGAAGAGATCTGAGCGATCTGTTCTTCCAAAGCCGAGATCTTCGACTTCAAGGTTTCGACTTCGCTTTGAGTCGCGACGCCTAGTTTTTTCAAGTTTTCGATGATGACCGCGTTCGTTAGTTTTTTCGTTTCTTCGCGGTTTGGAAGTTTCACGTTCACAAGAACCTTCGCCTTAGCGAGGGTTTCTTTTTCCAAAGCTTCAAGAACCTTCAGCGATTCCTTTGCCTGGTTGATGACTTTGTTTACCGTTTCTTTCGCCTTCGCTGCGCCGTTAGATGCGGCTTTCTTTGCGTTTGCCATGGTCTTTTTACTCCTGGTGTTCGTCGTCACGAACCCTGTTTCCTTCATTTTCACGGCCTTCTCGAGTGGCCGTTCGTGACACGGCATATCACAATAAAATCAAGGGCAGCAATGGGGGTTGGGGATTTATTTTGGGGGAAAAAAGAGTTCTTGATGAATATGACGCGTTGCATTATAAATGCGCCACTATGAAAACTCTTTTCGTTGTAAGTGGTCTTTTGGTGGCTTTTCACGCTGAAGCGGCAAGCTTTGAAGCGAAGTTTAACAACGGAAAAGGCATGACAGCCGAGATGAGACAAAGTTCACCGTCCGAAAAAACGGTCCTTAAGGGCCTAGCCAGCGCCATCAAGGAATGGGGCGATTTGGACATTCAACTGACCATGAATAACGGAAGATCGCTTCACCTGGTTTCTTCCAAGGCGGTCGAAGGACAGAGCGAAACCAACCAAAAAGTCAAAAAGGCGTGCTTCTATCGCGTCGTATCTGGTTCGGTCAGTTCGAATTCCGATTGGATGAAGCGTTCACACGAAGAATGTGTGTATGAAGGCCTAAAGGCTTTGACGGACACCAGCGATTGGAAATCCGTTCGCACCGAGAATTCGGAATACATCAAAGGCGTTAAGGGAAAGTACTTCCAGATGGAACGCGCTTTCGACATTTCTGTTCAGTAGTCGACGCGGCAGATAATACCCAGTGATTCTAGTCTGGGATTGGCGTTATCCTGGTGAAACGATGAGACATCAGTTCATCCAGGCCGGATCTGCAGTCCTGCTCGGGACGGCGATTGCTTCTTACTTTATCCCTTCGGTTGCCCAAGCGTTCTGGGTTCTAGGGCCGCTTAGTCTTTTGGCGCTTCGGGATTTGTTCCAAAAGAAGCATTCTATCCTGCGAAATTTTCCGCTGCTGGGCCACGGTCGTTACCTTTTGGAACTGATTCGCCCCGAGATCAATCAGTACTTTGTCGAAAGCAACGTCGACGGAGTCCCCTACAATCGAAACAAGCGATCCCTGATCTACCAACGAGCGAAGGGGGCTGTGGATACTCTTCCATTTGGCACCCAACTGGATGTGAATGCGCCTGGGTATGAATGGATCAACCATTCCATCGTCCCGAAGAACCCTTTGAAAATTGAACCCAGGGTGAAGATCGGCGGGAAAGATTGCCAAAAGCCCTACTTGGCTTCGCATTTCAATGTTTCGGCGATGAGCTACGGCGCCCTTTCGAAAAACGCGATCATGGCGCTGAATCGTGGGGCGAAAGAAGGCGGTTTTTATCACAACACCGGCGAAGGGGGACTTAGCCCTTATCACCTAGAAGGCGGCGGCGATCTTTGCTGGCAGATCGGAACCGGATACTTCAGTTGCCGAACGAAGGACGGAAAGTTTTCCGAAGAAGAATTCAAGAAAAAGTCGGCCTACGGGCAAGTGAAGATGATCGAAGTGAAACTTTCGCAAGGCGCGAAACCTGGGCATGGCGGGATTCTGCCTGCAAAGAAAGTCACGCCCGAGATCGCTGGTATCCGGGGCGTCGAAATGGGAAAAGACGTTTTGTCACCGCCGGCGCACACGGCATTCGACAGCCCAGTCGGACTTCTTCAGTTTTTGAAAAAGCTTCGTGACCTTTCGGGCGGAAAACCCGTGGGCTTCAAACTTTGTTTGGGCAAGCGGCGCGAATTCATGGCGATTTGCAAGGCGATGCTGGAAACAAAAATCTTTCCTGACTTCATTACGGTGGATGGTGGTGAAGGGGGTACCGGTGCAGCGCCACAAGAATTTTCCGATTCGGTGGGGACCCCGCTGGATGACGCCTTAATCTTCATTCATAACTGTTTGGTGGGAATTCGCGCACGCGATCAGATTCGCTTGATCGCTTCAGGAAAGATCGCGACCGGATTCAATATCGTTCAGAAAATTTCCCTGGGCGCTGACCTTTGCAATTCAGCGCGAGGGATGATGTTTGCCCTGGGTTGCATTCAAGCGCTTCGTTGCAATACCAATCAGTGCCCCACAGGCGTCGCAACCCAAGACCCCAACTTGATTCACGGACTTCACGTGCAAGACAAAGCCAAGCGTGTGGCCCGTTATCACCACGCGACGATCCACAGTTTCTTGGATGTACTTGCGGCAGCTGGTTTGGAAGATCCATCGCAGCTTCGCCCTTGGCATATCCAGCGCCGAATCGGGATTCACGAAGTGAAGCATTACGGAGAGCTTTATTCGTACGTGGAAGAGGGCGCGATCCTAGAGGGCAAGGTTTCTCCCTTCTATTCGCGAGCCTGGGAAGCTTCCCGTCCCGACACCTTCGGTGCGCAGGCTTAAAATCCTTTGATTTCAAGGATTTATATTTGGATACTAATTGTTGATTAATTTACTCTAGTATGCGAAAAGCTTCCCCGTGAATCGGAATAAGAAGCAGCTCGAGTCTTTGGGTCAATTCCTTGCGTTGGGCGCGTTGAGTGTCGGCATCGCCTCATGTTCGCCCAGCATGCTTTCTGGAAACGGCGAAGACAAAAGCGTTTCGCAGCAGACTTCGTATCGCCCTTCGAACACTCAGTGCGCGGGCTTGAAAATGTCCACTTCACAGCTGGATCCGCAGACGGCGCGTGCGATGGTGAAGTGTTTGAATTCGAATCACAAGATTGATGCTTACGAAAATCTGCTGGCCACCCTTTCAGACCAGGACCTGAAGCCGATTCTGAAAATTGCAAACGAAACGGTTTTGGGATCTCCGGAAACAATTTACGACTTTAAGAAAAGTTTCACGACCTTGGTGGACCAAGGAAAAGCGGATTCGGTCTTTAAGCAAATGGGCGTTGTTTTCAAAAATGACGAATTGATTGCTGCTTCGCTGGACATGATCAAGAAGGTGGACACCCGTCTTTTGATCGGCTTGGAAAATTTGGGTGCTTACCTGAATGAAAAGCGCGTCGAAAGACTTTTGAATTTTGGCTTGAACGTCGCTTCGGCGCCTGCATTTTCGGACCTTCCCCTGAAGTTCGCCGCAAAATCATTGGCAGAACGCAAGATTGAAACCATGACTGAAAAAGTGATGGCATTGATCCAAAGCCCGGCTGTTCAAAAGTCCGTGGGCGGATCTTCGCACCGGGTTCGTTTGGGCAAAGAATGGTTGAAAGCGACCGCGGATGGTCGCGTTTTCAAGATGCTTGAGCAAGCAATTCCTTTGGTTCAGGCTTCCGTTCCTAAATTGGAAAGCGTGATGAATCATTTGGGTGAAACCACCCCACAAGGTGATGCGGCTAGTTTCACTTGGATGACCAAGACCATGGCGCTGGCAAATGCTCCGGTTTCCTGCATGAAGGGGCAAGCGACCCTTCCAAACGCAGGAACATTTATCCTGAAGGAACTTTCGCGACAGAACCCGGCCGAATCCGGGATCTATCTGACTCAGGAAATCCCTTTGAAGGTGGTGTCTTTGGCCCCTTTCTGCACCATGCCGGAAGGTTTGGCTGAAACGTGTAGGACTTGGGCAAATATGACGGGACCGACAAACGTCATGCCGGCAATGACCGAAGTCGTTCGCGCGGTTGAACAAAATGGCCTTTCCGAACTTTTAGTTCAGACGATGGGCTATGAAAAAATCCAAGACGTTGCTGGGGTCATCGCTGAACTGACGGATCGCCAGGCTTGGTCTGATATCCTGCTTCTTTCGACTTCGATCAACGATTCTGAAAAGCGCGAGATCGAAGCGTTCGCTTCTTTCTTGTTGAAGCCTATTGCAGACGCCGGTGGCGATAGTCTTTACGAAATCATGGAAGAAGGACTTCAGAAATTGGAACTGAAGTCAGCCATTCGATTGGTCTTGGCAATCCAAAAGGTGGTCGAATCCAAGGACTCGTGGATCAAGCCTACTTTAGATGCGATACGCCTGGTTTACCTTTCGACCAACCGTCACCCCATTTTCGCGGAAGTCCAGAAGACCCTGATTCATGCTCGGGACAACGAAGCCTTGATTTCAGTTTTGGTGAAGATTTCGGGAAGCCCTGCATTCCTGGACACCATCCGCTTGACTTCAAGCCTTCTTGAGTCTGGTGAAATGAAAAACCTATTGGGTGCGACTTTCGCTCTTTTTGACAAGTTCAGCGAACGTTCTAGCCGCAAGGATCTGGTCGGGGTGGAAGTTCCAGATTGGGTCCATTCAAGAAAGCATTCAATCAGGTCAGCGGACCTTAGAAAGATCAAGATCGAAAGAAATCCTGAAATCGTTGAAGTCAGCGATCGGTGTTCATCCTATCGTATGACGGATTCGATTTTGGACATGGCGCCAGCGTCGCTGAAGATGTTCATCACCAACATCGCAGGTTGTGCAGGGGCGACTTCAAAGACTTCCTTCCTGACGGCACTAGACCAAAAGCGTTCGGTGGATTCGGCTCGCGCGGTTCAGTTCTTGACCCGCGGACCTTATCCAATGATTGACGTAACGGTCGGCTTGGCCAATGACTTTATTCTTCGCGCGGGGACTCAGGGCACCGATAAATGGTTTGGCGCCAAGATCACCCAGCTTCTTCGCGACGGTATTTTGGATTCAGTCACGGATTCGATTCACCGAATGGTGACGGAATCTAACTTGGTTCCGACCAGCATCGAACTGGCGCAGGCGACCGCGCGCGCGCCGGTAGGGTTCAAGGACACGCTATTGGGTGTCGGAAAGCTTCTTCGAGGCCCAGACGTTTGGAACGTTGCTAAGTATCTTTTTGACCTGTGGAAGAAAGAAAAGAAGAACCCGTCTGAACCGCGAGCCGCGACCGCGGGCGTTCCAAAGCCGTTTGAACCGGCATTGCGGGCGGAAGTCGAAGATCAGCTTCGCCGTTGGGAATGCGTGACCGATGCTGCGACGCTGGCTAAGCGCGTGGCCGAAGTTGAAAAAGAATACGCTGATTCGCTGAATAGCTGGGAAACTGGCCGCACGAAGTACGAAAATGCGGATGCCTTTCTGGCTGAAGTTGAACCGATCTTGAAAAAAGTTTCGGATCCTAAGCAACAGGTGGCGAACAAGACCTTGGCGCAGGCCTTGACCCGCTTCATGTCCTATTTCACTTTACCTTTGGATTCGCGTTACGAAGTCGGACCAAATGACCCACGTCGTAACCAGAACCAGCATTTCACCGCTGAATACATGGCGAAGTTTTTGATTGAACGTGCGAACGATCGCAGGGCTTTGGCCTATTTTTATCCAGGTGAAAAGAAGCCACGCGTTCGCGTCGTCAACGGCTTGGACATGATGGAACTGGTGCTTTATGTGGCCGATTTCCAGTACCTGCTTCCAAAGAACTTCGGCATGGGTTTCTTGGCTGAAATTGGACAGGCTTGGGGCGACGAAGACCGGGCTATTTGGCCAAAAGAAATCCAAGAACAGTTCGATGGCCGCAAGAAGCCCGACACTTTGGCGCAAGCCGTGGACGGCATCAAGAAGACCTTAAAGAATTTCGAAGGAATGGTCGGCTATCCTAAGATCGATTCTTGTGTCGACGAAGACATCAAGATTAAGAAGCCCCTTGCGGGCAAGCTTTTGCCGCTTTTCGTTCGCGCATCACTTTTTAATTCGCGTCAGGTCATCGATTCGTTGGCTGAAAACCTTCCTGATTCGGGTCATGCCTTTGCTGGCGGGTTAAAAGTCATCCGGGACATGGCGTTTGAAATTTATATGACGACCCCGGAAAAGCATCGCAATCCACGGTCGGGTGAAAAAAATAACTTAACGATGGTATCCAACATGGTCCGTTTGGGATTCATGCGAAACATCGGACGTCAATTGGACGGAGCCTTCCAGCTTTCGTCTGATCCTAAAGCCTATAAGAATGTGGATCGTTCGAAGTTTGCTGGGTCGTTCGTGCAAGCCGTTCGAGGGCTGGTGAATCTTTCAAAGACGCCTTCGGCAGCTCCGGCATTGGCAGGGATCTTTGCAAACCCAGATCTGATTCGCAAAGCGATCCGTCAAGTTCATGCGTCAACCGAAGGCAATCGCGCGTCGATCGGCTATCATCTTTTGACTTATTTGTCGGAAGCCGGCGACTTGGAACCTTCGATTCAAAGTTCGGCGATCCTTTTGAATCAGCATCCAAAGATTGTTTCGAATTTGATGGATGATCTTTCAAGCGTTCTGTCGAACACGGATGTCGAAAAGGCGCTTCGTGTTTCTTACGAAACATTTGGAGATTCGTACTTTGATTCTCTGAAGAAAATGAACGGTCAGTTTTTCTTTGCGGGATCCAAGACCGCAGAACGCGTTCAGCTTTTGGCTGAAAGCGAACCTTCGATCCGTAAGCTGATCAAGGATTGGAAACCCATTCCTGCACCTTGGGCAGAAGACGTTGTCGAATTTGTGTTGGATCCTGCAAGCCCCGAAGCGCGAACGGTGCGTGAATTCGCTGCGGGAATTTTCCCAGCCAAAGATTCGGTCGTTAGCCCTGCCGAAAAGATGGTTGGCCAGATTGCGAAGAATCCAACCGAATCTCGCTTTTTCTACGATTGGCTGGTCCAGGAATCCGCTCAGGGCGGGGCTTTGGACGAAATGCTTCAAATGGCGAAGCGCGGTTTGACCCAGTAAAGCAGCAGGCAGATTTACTGGGCGCGTTTTGGCCCCGGTGCGGGGTGGTGGGCCCAGATCCGTTTAAATGCCGCATCAGGTGGCACTTGCCTTGCTCAATGGCGTCCTGAGGTTCAGGGCGACTATGAAAAAGAAATCCGCGTTTGTGATCAGCTTGATGGGCGGACTGTTTTTTTCTCAGGCTATGGGGCTAGCGCAGACTGGGACTCCAACCCCCCGGGTGTCTCGGACTCCGTTACCCCCGCCCTCGAATAAGCCATCGCCGACACCGGATCCATCTCGCAGGCCATCCCCCCGGCCTACCGCATCTCCGTCCGCGTCGGCTTCGCCGTCCTCATCACCCAGTCCTGTGGCGACGGTTTCGCCGTCTCCGCGCCCAAGCGTTTCATTTACTCCGCTTCCTCCACCTAGCGATAAGCCTTCACCGCGTCCGACAGTGACGCCCACTCCGACAGAATCTGCGACACCCTCTCCGTCGCCGTCTCCATCTCCTTCGAAGTCCGCAAGTCCATCTCCGCGCCCCAGCGTGACGTTCACTCCGCTGCCCACGCCAACGGCGACGCCGACTCCGACAGGAACTCCAACTTCGACTCCAACGGCGACTCCGACGCCTACGTCGACGCCGCTTCCAACTCCTACTCCGATTCCGACGCCGACTGCGACGGAAACTTCACCACCGCCTCCGCCTCCACCGCCGCCCCCTCCGCCGGTGGACACGACCCAAGCGGAAAATGACGGCTTTGTGGCGGGTCAAAACGACGGCCAAGCTGAAGCGACCGAACGGGGCGCAACTGAAGGCGCGCTGGCAGGGGCGCAAATCGGTGCACGCGATGGTTACGACCGTTGCTATGCGTCTCAGGGTCAGCAGGAATACCAAAGTTCCTACGCACAAGGTTCGACCGACGGAAATCGTGACGGTTTAAACGTCGGAGCGAACGACGGAAACGCACGCGGTTTGGCCGATGGCCAACGAGATGGCGATCGCGAAGGTAGCAAAATGGCTGATGTTCAGGCCGCCCGCGATGCCGCGGGTCCGGGCGAACAGCAAGGTCGCTTGGAAGCGGATCGTTCCGACGCCGCCGCACGCGGAGCCGTAGCCGGAAGATCAGATGGCGATTCAGATGCTTATCGTCGTGCTTTCGATGTGGAATACCCACGGGGTCAGCGTGATGTTCGCGCTGAAATGGAAAAACTTCCCGTGTTGTCACGCGACTGGATTTCACAAGCGTCGCTTGCGCAACCACTGATGGCTTCAAGCGGGCAGAATCAAGTGGGAGTGATCCAGCCTGACTATCGTCACTATGACGATTCACGCGTGTGGCCGACGATTGAAGAAACGGATGCGTACAAGGGCTATTACCGAAACGGTTACTTGGATGGCTTCGGCCGCTTGTTCCCTATGTTGTACGATCAAGCGTACCGTTCGGCGTACACGCCTGCGCAGCAAGCAGGTTGCCAGAAGGCGGCATCAGCAGATTATTCTGCGCAACGTCGCCAAGGTTACGACGAAGGTCGCGCAAAAGCGTACAAGATTGCTTACGATTCTGCTTACGCTCAAGCCAGCAAGTCCGCTTACCCTGGGGCTTACTCGGTGGCTCAGCAGTTCGCGTACCAGCGCGACTACCAGCCTTTTTACCAAAAGCACTTCGAACTGGCTCGTCAACGCGGATACAAGGCTCGCTACGATGCTCTGTACGTTGCGGCTTACGATCCAGCGCATACGGCAGCCTACGCAAAAGCCTATTCGGGTTATGCGGCTTCGGCTTACCAAGCCGGTCGTGCAGCGGAAACGAACGAATTCAAGCTGAAGCCCTTGAAAGTGCTGAGCCTGACTTTGGACGAAACGATTCCGAATGGAGTGTTCGAGCCCGGAGAACCGCTTCGCTTTTCGGTCAAAGTGAAGAACTATGCGGGTCAAGCGATCGACGCTTCGAAAGTGAAGCTGACGGTGACTGCGGCGAATGCAAGCGATTCGGGGAAAAACGTGATCATCAGCGATGCTTCGCAGCTTTTGGCCAAGAACCTAAAGCCACAAAGCGAAACCGATGTTACGGATGCGCTTGGTCTTCGTCTGACTGAAAGCGCGATCAAGAAGTCCATCACGGTGAATTTCGAACTGACTTACGAAGGTCGGCGCATTCACTTTGAAAGCAAGACCATCACGGCGTCTTTCCTGTCGACCCTACGACTGGTCAGTCCGCTGGGTCTTCAGGAAGGTCTGACGACGCAAGCGAATATCGAAGTAACGAATCAGTCGAATCAGCCGACGTCTTCGAAGACCAAGGTGAAAATGCTTTGGAACACTTCAGAAGTGGAAATTCTGCAGCCTGAGGCAACCGTGGGTGTTTTGAAGCCTGGAGAAAAGAAGATCGTCAGCTTCCTGATGAAAGGGCGCACGACTCGGTCCCAGGTGGATGTTCCAATTGCATTCCAAGTGACCGATTCAGGGTCGGGTACCGAACGTCGAATCGGCTTGATGGAATTCCAATCGCAAGTGCCGGTGATGAACGATTATCGAATCTCGATTGATTCCGATCTGTCAGGTGCACTGAAAGGCGGTTTGGTTCGCGCGATTTACAAGATCACGAATCAGAATTCACGTTTGGTGCTTCGTCCGCTACTAGTAACGTTGCGATTCTTAAGCCCAGATCAAAAGACCTTGTCGGCAACGACGGCGTCAGTGATTGGACCTAATCCACAGTACGTGCGGCCTTTGGAAAACAAAGCATCCAGGAATTTCGTGATCCCAGTGGTCGTCAATCAAGGCATGGCGAAGGGATCGATCTTCGAACTTGAAGTTCAAGAAGAAGGCGAAGTGGTTGTGATTCATCGAGGTGTTCTATGAAAAAGATGGGGTTCATCGCTTTGGGGCTTCTGGCCCTAGCATCCGCCTGCAAGTTGCCTGCGGATACCAAGGGCAAGTACAGTTCGGCAGATGGCAAAATCACGATGGAAATCAAAGGCAGCAAAGCAAAAGTCACTTTTGCGGATGGTCACACCTTGGAAGCCAAAGCCACGGATCTTTCGGTTCAAATTTTAAGTGAAGCGAAAGCCGGAATGTATCTTCAGAACAGCCCAACAGACGAAAACATCTTGGAAGTGTTTTGGGTAAATCCCGATCGAAAGACGTTGCAGGAACAGTCCGATTTTGTGTGGATGAAGTCAGAAGTTTTGATTGCACGCCTTCCTAAGAAGGTTTCGAAAGGCAAAATGCAGGAAGTTCAGATTCTGCATTGCGTTGACGGTCAAGTTCTTGTCGATCGTCCAACCGGATTGTACGAGGGCGGTTGCCCACAGGACACTTACCCCACTTTGCTATCACGCGTCAGCAAGCGCTGATGTAACATCAGTCGATATGGCAAGTATCGACGTCCAGTCCCTCACCGAGGAAATTAAGCAACGTAGTCAATGGGTTGATGACGTTCTCAGCGAAGCGGGAAAAGTCATCGTTGGCCAGCGCGTTTTGTTGGAAAGACTTCTACAAGCGCTGCTTTGTGACGGTCACGTTTTGTTGGAAGGGTTGCCGGGTCTAGCGAAGACGCTGACGATCAAAACCCTGGCAGACATCCTTCACGCAGACTTCCAGCGAATTCAATTCACGCCGGATCTTTTGCCTGCCGACCTTGTCGGAACGATGATCTTCAATCAGAAGACCGGAGAATTTACCCCAAAAAAGGGCCCAATTTTTACAAGCCTGGTCCTGGCCGATGAAATCAATCGGGCACCCGCGAAAGTTCAAAGCGCGCTTTTGGAAGCCATGGGTGAAAGACAAGTCACCATCGGCGACACGACTTATCCACTTGCGGATCCGTTTGTGGTTCTTGCAACGCAGAACCCGATCGAACAAGAAGGAACTTACACGCTTCCCGAAGCGCAACTGGATCGTTTTCTTTTCAAAGTCAAAGTCGGGTATCCGACCGTGGGCGAAGAAAAAAGCATCTTGAATCGGATGTCAGGCGTGGCCGCACCGAAGGCGAACAAAGTCTGTCATCCAAAAACCATTCTAGAAGGTCGCGAACTTTCATCGCGGATCTATATGGACGAAAAGCTGAAGGATTACATCTTAAGCATCGTCTTTGCGACCCGCTTTCCTGAAAAGTTCGGATTGGTTCAGCTTAAGCCGATGATTCAGGTGGGCGCTAGCCCCCGCGCGACTTTGGCGCTTGCTAAAGCTTCTCGCGCGAATGCTTTCATTCGCCACCGGGGATTCGTGACTCCGGAAGACGTGAAGACCATCGCTTACGATGTTCTTCGTCATCGTATCTTGGTTTCGTTTGAAGCTGAAGCCGACGGCGTGGATAGCGAACAGATCGTGAAAAAGATCCTTGAAGCGGTCGAGGTTCCCTAAGGAAGGGCCAACCCAGTGCTGGACCCCGAGCTTTTAAAGAAAGTCCGGATGATTGAAGTCACCACTCGCAAGATGGTCGACGAAGCCATGTCCGGACAGTACCGAACGCATTTCAAGGGCCAAGGCGTTCAGTTTTCCGAACACCGTCAGTATGTACCTGGCGACGATATCCGCCACATCGATTGGAAGGTCAGCGCTCGTGCGCGTGAACCGCTAATCAAGAAGTACGAAGAAGAACGCGAACTGGTGGTTCTTTTGGTGGTCGATATTTCAGCGTCGGAAGGATTCGGTAGTCAAACCAAGTTGAAGTCCGAAGTCTTGGCCGAAGTGGCTGGAATGCTTTCATATGCCGCTAGCCATACGGGCGATAAGATTGGCGTGATTCTTTTTGGCGGACAGATTGAAAAAGTCATTCCTCCAAAAAAGGGACGGTCCCACGTTCTTCGAATCGTGAAAGAACTTTTGACCCCAAGGCCAGTGCACCCTGGAACAGATTTAGCGGGCGCACTTTTGGCCGCCGGCCGGGTGATGAAGCACAAAGGCGTGGTTTTCGTGCTAAGCGATTTTCAAGCGCAGGGGTACGATCGCGAAATGAAGCGTTTAGCCCGCAAACATGACGTCGTTGCGGTTCAAGTCGGTGACCTTCGCGAAAAAGATGTACCCGCCATTGGCCAATTGTATGTGGTTGACCCGGAAACGGGCGAAGAAGGTTTCATCGATACCGGAAGCTACGCTTTTAAAAAGTGGTTCAAGGAAGCGCTTTTGGAAATGGAAACCGATTTCAAAACCATGACCAAGGCTGGGGGTATTGACGTTTTAAAGGTCGACACCCACTTGGATTATGCCGACGCAGTGGTGCGTTTCTTTCGTGCACGCGCCAGGGTAAAGGGGACCAAGCCCCGTGGCTAGTCGTTCACTGGCATCGGCGCCGGCACCGTCGCCGGTTCCATCCGAAACCGCTGAAATGAAGGAATTCCTGGCACTTCCGTCCAAGGACCTGGAAGTCATCGGAATGGTTGGTCAGGACGGTCTGAGCATCGTGAATCTTCCGATCGGCGATCAAATGTTGAAGCCGGGTGACACCGTGGTGTTGCGTTTATCCGGATTCGAACCCGATACGGCGGCGGGCTGGACTTACGATGTTCCAAAGGGAATGCCGGCGATTCTGGATGCTGGTTTTGTGGTCGAAAGTTATATCCCCGGGCAAGGCGAACCGTCGCGCGCGAAGGGTAAGGATCTTTTTGTTTCAGCAACCGTGACGCGCCCCGGGCGTCTGACGCTTCCGTCATTTCAAGCGCGTGACCCCAGCGGAAAAGCGCAGATTCGAACCAACCCGTGGAGCATCGACGTCGGGACTGTTTTCAAATCGCAGGAAGAAGCGCAGAAAGCGGAATTGGCGCCGCCGCGACCCCCAGTCGGATTGCCGCTTCCCACTTTCATTTTGGCATCGGGACTGGTGGTCTTTGGGCTAGTTGCATTGGTCTTGTCGCGCTTTCTTTTGAAAGTTTATCGCAAGTACCGCGATCGTCCAAAAATGGTCTTGCCCGACGTTCCGCTGCCCGAAGACACGGTGGCGTTGAAAAAGCTGGAACAGCTTCGGGCCGAAGGGCTTGCGAAAGCTGGAAAACACAAGGCCCATTACTTTCGTACCAGTGAAATCATGAAAGAATACCTTTCATCTCGTTATGAATTTGATGCACGTGAATCGACGTCACAGGAAATTCTGCGGGCATTGGAAGCTCAGAACCGGGTTCCAGAAGAAAAAATGGCGGAACTTGAAAGACTTTTCGAGCGCCTGGACGTGATCAAGTTCACAGACCAGATCCCCGGTCCCACGGATCCCGATCGCATCATTCAAGACGCGGTTCAATGGGTCACAACAACCAAGCGTCCTACGACGATCATCACACCGGGTGGAATTCAACCGGCCAAGCCTTTGGCTGTGATGATCGCCTTGGCAGCCGGACTAACTTGGACTGCACCGGCGAAAGCAAGCCAACCCACGGTCGGTGCCTATTTGGAAAACGAAAAAGGATTGGATGCCTTCAAGAAGGGAAAGCCCGAAGAAGCGATTCGCCATTTTGGTGCTGCGCAGGCGCATGATCCCAGGGATCCGTCGCTGCAGTTCAATCAGGGTTCGGTGCAAATGGAAGCGGGTGATACCGAAGCCGCGATTTCAGCGCTGAAGGGGGCGACCGAAGAAGCCAAGCGCGGTCGCAGTTTTGGAATGGAAGGTTGGGCGTCGTATAACCTGGGAAGTGCGTATGCAAAGAAGCAGCAGAACGCTGAAGCGATTGCAGCATGGACTAAGGCCATTCAGGCGGCGCGAAGGTCGGGCGATCAGCGCCTGGAATTGGATGCTCGCAAGAACATAGAAATCCTTTCCAAGAAACAGCAGAACCAAAGCCAAGATCAAAAAAACCAAGAAAACAAAGACAAGAAAGATCAGAACCAAGATCAGCAGCAACAGCAGCAGGCGAAGAACAATCAGAACGGCGACCCAAAAGATCAAAAGAAAGACGAAAAAGATCCCAAAGGCGACCAGGGCAAAGATCAGCAGGCTAAGAATTACCAGGATCCGTCCAAGGGACGGCAGAAAGAATTCAAATCTCAGAAGCTTAACAAAGAAGATGCCGAACGGGTGATGGCTGAACTTTCTTCTCGAGAAAAGGAACTTCAAGGAAAACTGAACAAGCAGAAGGGGGGGATGCAGGCCAATGAAAAGGATTGGTAAGCTGATACTTCTTTATACGCTGCCGCTTCTTTGCTTTTCGCTGACTGCCCCCATGGCACGCGCAGCGCCCGACGTGGATTTCCAAGCAACCGTCGATAAGGACCAAATCACTGAAGACGATTCGATCACTTTGCGAATCACGGTCAAGGTCGACGGGAACGCTCAGATTGGAAATGTGCAGTATCAGGCACCTGACTTCATGCTGGTCAACCAATTCGACAATAGCTTTATGGAAAGCTATTACGAAAACGGCAAGTTCGGGGTTCGCAATTCGCGCGAAATGACCCGCGTGCTTCGTCCGAACCGGACCGGAAAGATTTTCATTTCGGGAATTTCTTTAAGTGTAAACGGCACTTCGCATTCCGCACCCAGCATTGGGATTGTGGTCAGCCAAGGGGGCCAGGGGACACCGCCGCCACCCAGTTATGGTGGCGCCGGCGTAGGTCTTCGAGGGGCTGGAAAGCGACCTCCGGGTTCAAGCAAAGACGTCTTTGTTCGCGCCGAAGTCGACAAAGACCACGTGTATAAAGGTGAACAGGTCATCGTCAGTTATTACCTTTATGCCCGCGTACGCGTTTTCAATGTTCAAGTGGATAAGTATCCCACCTTCACGGGCTTTCTTCGCGAAGACCTAGATATTCCTGTGGTGACTTCGAATCGTTTCAATTGGGAAAGGGTCAATCTAGACGGTGTTCCCTATCAACGCGGACTTTTGGCGCGTTATGCGTTGTATCCGCTGAAGGAAGGAAATCTAGACGTCGACACGATGGCGCTTCGGGCTTCTCATTATTCGCAAAGGCCCGGAATGCCGGAAGTGGATGAAGATGACCCATTTGCTCCGTTCATGAATTTCTTCCAATCGATGGCGCCGGTTTCGTCGACGTCGACCAGTGATCGGGTTCCGGTGCAAGTGACCCCACTTCCAGCAGAAGGACGTCCCGCCGATTTTGGCGGAGCCGTCGGAGAATTTGACATCGTTTCTGCCACGGATCGGTATCAGATTCGTGCAGGTGAACCCCTGACCTTGACGGTGAAAATCGAAGGGCGCGGCAATCCTTCCATCATTGAAGAACCCAAAGTTCAGTGGCCATCTGGGTTTCAGGTTTACGAAACCAAAGGGCGAACCAAGAGCGGGAAGGGTGGAGTCGGCGAACGAATCTTCGAAATCCTTTTGATTCCAAAAAACGCAGGGACGCTTGAAATCCCAGGCATTCCGCTAAGCTACTTTGACCCGAAGAAAAAGCAGTACGTTTCGAAAGCTTCGAAACCGATTTCGATCCAAGTTCTTGATGCCGCGCCAGGATCCGCTGCGGCCCAGGCGCTCCAAGGTGCTCCTCCCGGAACCAAGGTCACGGGGAACGAGGCTTCGCAAGTCGCACCTCAGGGTTCCTTGGCTCAGAAACCCATTGATGTTTCCGGCAAAGGCCTAGAAGGCGACACCTTTGGCCAAGGACTGGGTTACTTCCTTTCCGTAATTGGGTTTCGATACTTGCCCTGGGCGATCCTTTGCATTGTCCTTTTCATGGCTTTGGCATTCTATGTTCAAGCCCGACGGGGCAGGGATCCCGAACCCGAAGGAAGTGGCAGCAAGGGTTGGCGGAAAAAGCGAAGTTCACTTTGGACCAACCTTCAAAACCAGGCCAAGGCAGCGCGGAAGTCAGCGACTCAACAAGATGTGTTGAAATCCTATGACCTGCTTGCGACGGCGATCTTCGATCTCCTGGATCAACGTTATGGGGTGTCTTCCCGCAGTTTAAGTCGACGCGATTTAAAGGCCGTTTTGGTTCAGGAAAAAGGGATGGACGAAAAGCTTTTCAGCCGGATCGCCCAAGTCCTTGAATTTGCTGAAACGGTTCGTTTTGCCGCACAAGCTGGCGTCATTTCTGAAAAAGAGTACCGCGAAAAATTGGAATTCTGGGTTTCGGAAACAATCCAGGTTGAGAATCAGTTTTCTTTTAGCTAGTCTCCGTTTTGCAGGGGTTGGCATGGTGTCCACCCCATTTACGAAAGGAAAAATCATGTCCTCTTTTAGTGGCGGTCTTGGACCGCGCGCTCGTTTTGAAGCTATCCGCGAATTGACCTCGCGAACCCCCCGAAAATTTGATCCCCCCCGTGATGCCAATGGCAAGCGCCTGGCCATTTCGGAATTCTACGGAATGCACACCTTTGGCCTTCGCCAAATGAAAGAAAAGCTTCCGAAAGACGTCTATCAAAAGTTGGCGTCGACGATCGAAATGGGTAAAAAGTTGGACCCATCGATTGCAAACACCGTCGCAAACGCCATCAAAGAATGGGCAATTGCCCGCGGCGTGACCCACTTCACCCATTGGTTCCAGCCACAAACGGGATCGACTGCAGAAAAGCATGATGCGTTCTTGTCGTTTGACGACAGCGGACACGTCATCGAAAAGTTTTCTGGATCACAACTGATCCAATCTGAACCGGATGCTTCCAGCTTCCCTTCAGGCGGCATGCGCACGACCTTTGAAGCTCGTGGATATACCGCTTGGGATCCTTCCAGCCCAGTTTTCATCATGGAATCAGCAAGCACCAAGACCCTTTGCATTCCTTCGGTCTTCATCAGCTACCACGGCGATGCGCTGGACGAAAAAACTGCGCTTCTTCGTTCGATGGACGTGTTGTCATCGAAGGCCGTTGAACTTCTGCACAAGATTGGTTTGAAAGACGTCAAGCGCGTCGTCCCGACCTTGGGTGTGGAACAGGAATACTTCCTGATCGATCGCGCTTTCTATCAACAGCGTCCTGATCTGGTGATGTCGGGCCGTTCTTTAGTGGGCGGTCAGCCCCCGAAAGGTCAACAGTTGGAAGATCACTACTTCGGGTCAATCCCATCACGCGTTCAAGCGTACATGGCCGAAGTCGAACATGAACTGTACAAGTTGGGCGTACCCGTCAAGACTCGTCACAACGAAGTTGCTCCGTCCCAGTTTGAAACCGCACCGATTTTCGAAGAAGCCAACGTCGCCACTGACCACAACCAGTTGACGATGGAAGTCCTTCGAAAAGTTGCGCTTCGCCACAACTTTTCGTGCCTGCTGCATGAAAAGCCTTTCGCGGGCGTCAACGGAAGCGGAAAGCACAACAACTGGTCGATGGGAATCGCAGCAAGCGGTCCCGAACTGGACGGCGACAATTTACTAGATCCAGGTCAAACCCCACGCGACAACCTTCGCTTCTTGTTGGTCTTGGCGTCGGTTTTGAAGGGCGTTCATAAGAACGCAGGACTTCTGCGTGCATCGATCGCATCCAGCGGAAACGATCACCGACTAGGAGCAAACGAAGCTCCGCCGGCCATCATTTCGGTATTTGTCGGCGATCTTCTTTCGAAGATCTTGGACGAAGTCGAAGCAGGTGCTGGAACCCGTGGCGGAGAAAGCGCTGAAGCCGCTGTCATCAAGATGGGTGTCAGCAAGCTTCCTGAAGTCATGAAGGACAACACGGATCGTAACCGTACTTCGCCTTTTGCTTTCACGGGCAACAAGTTCGAATTCCGCGCAGTCGGTTCGTCCGCTTCGACCGCTTTCCCTGCAACGATTGTGAACGCAGTCATCGCAGACGGAATCGCTGAAGTGACCGGCTACTTGGATGCAGAACTGAAATCCGGCAAAGCATTGGATGTCGCGATTTTGGCTGCGGTTCAAAAAGCCGCGAAAGAAACGAAGGCCATTCGTTTCGAAGGCAACGGTTATTCGGAAGAATGGGTGAAGGAAGCGGAAAAGCGCGGTCTTCAGAATCTGCGCAAGACCCCGGAAGCGCTTGAACAACTGATTTCGCCAGCGGCGAAAAAAGTGCTGACTAGCCTGGGCGTTTTCACCGAAGCGGAATTGGTTTCGCGCTACCATGTTCGCGTCGAACGCTACGTGAAGAATCTTCTGATCGAAGTCGATACGCTTCGCCAGATGGTGGACACTGTGATCCTTCCCGCTTGCATGATGTACCACGGGGCTTTGGCTTCGGCGGTTGCAGCTGCGAAGACGGCAGGCGTTTCTTCACCATCCAGCGGAACCTGCGACAAGGTCGGAACTTTGATTGCTTCGCTTCAGACCAAGCGCGCCGCTTTGGAATCTGCTTTCCACAAAGTGGAACAGCTGGGTTCGGAAGACGAAAAGGCGAAATTCCTGTCCCGCGATATTTCGGTCTTGATGGCCGAAGTTCGTTCAATTGCGGATGAATTGGAAGCCATCGTCGCAGACGACTTCTGGCCGCTTCCGAAGTACCGCGAAATGCTTTTCTTAAGCTAAGCGCGGCAAATGAAAGAAACTGTGCCCCTGCTTCTAGGTTCTAGAAGCAGGGGTTTTTTATGTCTTTGATTTTTTTGGATTTTTAAATTCCTTCGGGGCGTTCACTTGACAGATCCAAGCTTGAATCCATTTCTTAAGTCAAGAACAGGAGGAAAACTGATTATGTTGAACTATTACTTTTGGAACCTACCGGAAGCCAGGTCTTGGGAAATGGAAGAATCCGAAGATCATTACCTTCTGGACTTAGAAATTCCCGGAGTCCCGTCGGATAAGATTGCTTTGGAGGCCGCAGAAAATCGGATCACCGTTTCTGGCGAGCATCGCAAAGGCAAGTTCCATCGAACCTTTAGTTTGCCGATGGATGTGGATGCTTCCAAGATCGAAGCAAACCATCAAGACGGTGTTCTTCGGATCCTTTTGCCAAAGGTCGAAGCCGCAAAGCCAAGGCAAATCAAGATCAGTTCGGGATCAGGCCACGGCCTTTTTTCGAAACTGATCGGTCAATCGGCTTCAAATCCATCCAAGGACAAAGTCGCTTCTTAATTCGTCGTTTATAGTCCCCGTTTCTTTCTTGGAAACGGGGACTTTTTTCATTCCATCGGTTTTGAACAAGAAGGTGCTTCATGAAAATTTTTGAATCAAAAATTCTCATTGGGTTCTTGTGTTTTTTGGTGGGGATTGGGGCGGTTCTTGCGGCACAAAAGTTACTGGTTCCGCCCAAAAAAGAACTGGTCTTTGCGTCCGGTATGAAGCCCATGCTGGACCAGTTTTACGATGACGAATTCTTTAGTCGGTCGCGCGATCCATTCGAACAAATGCGAAAGATGCGCAATCGAATGATCAAGGAATTCGACGGATCGAATCCGGGCGGGTTATTTGATTCTTGGTACCAGGGCCGCTTTGGCGGCGGCGATGTCGCAGAAATCAAGAAGCGAGAAGACAAGGGTTTTGTTTATTACGACATCGCCATTCCTGGTTTGGATCCGAAGAACTTGAAAGTTCGCGTCCAGAACGGGCAAATCAATGTATCGGGCAAGATTGAAAAAAAGACTGAAGAAGAAGGCAATTCCAGCTTCGTTAGTTCAAGCTTTCATCGGTCATTCCCTGCCCCGCCCGAAGTTGATTCCAACCGCGTTGAAATCGAACAAGCGGACGGTCAAGTGACCTTGAAGTTTCCAAGGCAGGGCTAATGACTTTCACTTGCCGCGTGACAGAAAACTATGGGCAACAAAAAGTCCGGTGAACATTCCGACAGTGCGGGCCAATTCCAGCGCCACGGCTGCCATCTGAAGTGGTTCGGTTTCAAGTGAAGTTTGGGTTTCTGCTGCAGCCGCATCAGGGCCCAGTTGAAGCGGGTCAGATTTGGGGTTGCTTGGGGCGGGTCCGGTTTGGCCCGACTTGGCCGATTTTCTAAACGGGTCACGTCCTAAGCGAGAGCTCATTTCTGCACCCCTTCCGCGCTTAGGCGGCGAATGACTTCATCAGCCGCTTTCTGAAAGTCGTTGGCGCCCTTACTTTTGCGGTCGTATTCGAAAACGCTTTGCCCATGTCCTGTGCTTTCTGTCACCGACGCGTTGTCATGTATCTGCGTTTCGAAGACCAGGTTTCCGAATTCAGCCGACAAAACAGAAAGGACTTCCGAAGTCAGTTTGCGGCGACCCGAAACCAAGCTTGGAAGAATGCCCAGAATCTTCAGGCGCGGGTTCCATCGCCTTCGAACGTCGTCGATCGAAGCCTTCAATTTCGAAATCCCTTCCAGACCGAAGAATTCAGGTTGGACGGGAATCAAAACTTCATCGGCTGCGACCATCGCATTCAGCGTGATCAGATTCATCGCCGGCGGCGTATCGATCAGTACAAAATCGTATTCAGGCGCCAGGTCCCACAAAAATTCTTGAAGCAGTCCTTCTTTGTCTGAACGGCTAAAAAGGTAGTATTCCACGCCCGAAAGGGCACCGTCCGAAGGGATCAGATCTAGACCTGACTGCGTTTTTGCGATGAAAGCCTTTTTTTCATGCGTTTCAAGGTCACGCTTCGAAAGGTACATTTCGTCCAAAGTTCGAAGGCCCGGATAGGCTTCAGAACCGGGTTCGACACCCAGGTAGCTGGTCAGGTTGGCCTGGGGATCGCTATCGATGACCAGAACCTTCTTTCCGGCAAGCTTTAGGCCCGCTGCCAGATTCATGGTCGTGGTGGTCTTGCCGACGCCGCCTTTTTGGTTAGCAATGACAATGATCTTCATGCGTGTTGCCCCTTCTGGGTCTTATCTTGCGCGGTTTTGGAAAATTTGGGAATAGAAGTTCATGAAGAAATGGGTCGTGACCATCGGCAACTTCGATGGTGTGCATTTGGGCCACCAGGAAATTTTGCGTGTAACGCGCACTCAGGCGCAGCGCGCCGGTGCGGATTGGGGGGTTTTCACCTTTCGACCTCACCCCCAGATCGCGTTACGTCCCGAACTTCAGCTGAAGCTTTTGCAAACCTATGACGAAAAAATTCAGATTCTTAAAGAAATGGGTGTGCCTAGGGTCATCGAACAGCCTTTCAGTCGGGAATTTTCGACCACATCTTCGGAACGATTCTTTCAAGACACTTTGGTTAAGTCATTGGGCGCGACGGCGATCGTCGTGGGTTACGATTTTGCTTTTGGAAAAGGGCGCGCCGGGGGTTTGGAACGTTTAGGAGAACTTTGTGCCGCCGCCGGCGTTGAGCTGACCGTCGTTCCAGCGCTTCGATTGAACGGAGAAGCGGTATCCAGCAGTCGGATTCGAAGGCTTTTGGAAGCTGGCGACGTTGAAACGGCGGCTCAGCTTTTGGGACGCTGTTTTTACTATCAAGGGGTCGTGATCCGTGGCGATTCGCGCGGAAGAAAGATCGGATTCCCCACTTTGAATCTGATGCCGGGCGAAAAACTGCACCTTCCGAACGGTGTCTATGCCACTTGGACCTGGATCAATCAGAAACGCTATCCGTCGGTCACCAATATTGGGGTTCGGCCCACCTTTGCAAAGGAAGGCCAGCCGGCGCCAGTGATCATCGAAACGCATGTCCTGGATGCGTCCGGAGACTGGTACGGTGAACCCGTACGAACGGAAGCCGTGAAAAAGCTTCGCGACGAAAAGAAATTTTCCGGGGTCGACGAGTTACGAACCCAGATTCAGAAAGACATCGACCAAGCCCGTCAGATTCTTGGCGCCTAAGCCTGGGCGCGCAGAAATGAGCTCGCCCGGTGTCTTGGGCGAGCAGAAATGAGCTCGCCCGGTGTAAAGTTGTAAGTGGTGACGTTTTCCGTCACAATAAGAAGACGAATGTCCCGTACTCTTGTTGATCTTTTGTTGAAGGACAAACTGATTACAGCTGCACAGCACGCCGAATCCGTCGAAGCGGCGAAAACAGGGAAGTCGCACGCGCGCTACTTGATTGAAAAGAAGTACGTCGCTGATCAAAAGCTTCTGTATTACCTCAGTCAGAAGTTCAAAATGACCAGCATCAACCTGGCGAAGCTTGAAGTTACGCCGGAAGTCTTGAAGCTACTGCCCCCGGACTTCGTGAAGAAAAGTGGCGTCATTCCAGTTCAAGCAAACAAGACGACCTTGGTGGTTGCTGTAGCCGATCCTTCGAACGCACAAGTCATCGAAGACATTAAGTTTCGGACTAAATTGAACGTTGAAACTGTTCTGACGACTTTCGGTGCTTTGGATCAAGCGCTTGCGAAATTTTATTCGGGCGCAGCATTCGCCGTTGCTGCCGCACAAAGCTATCAGGACAAGGCAAAAAAAGAAGGCGAAGATTCGGCCGGTTCTGGCATCGAGCTAGTCGAAATTCACGACATCGACACGGGTGCAGGCGCGTCCGATGCGCCCGTCATTGCTTTGGTCAACGGAATCTTGGCCGAAGGAATCAAAAGGATGGCCAGCGATATTCACGTCGAACCATACGAAAAAAGATTCCGCGTGCGCTTGCGCGTCGATGGCACTCTTCACGAAATCATGCAGATTCCGCAGGAAATGAAGCGTGCGGTTGCAGCCCGTTTCAAGATCATGTCCCGGATGGACATTGCGGAATCCAGGATTCCGCAAGACGGTCGTATCAAGTTGAAAACCGGGGGAAACGAAGTCGATTTCCGGGTGAACGCTTTGCCCACGCTTTTCGGCGAAAAGATCGTTCTTCGTATGTTGTCCAAGGGAAATTTGCAGTTGGACTTGATGAAGCTGGGCTTTGAAGCCAAGCAGTTGGAAACCTTCAAAAAGGGCATTTACGCACCCAACGGAATGGTCTTGGTCACGGGTCCTACGGGTAGCGGTAAAACCACGACCTTGTATTCGGCCCTAAGCGAACTGAATCAACCGACCGACAATCTTTCCACCGCCGAAGATCCAGTCGAATACAACCTAGAAGGAATCAATCAGTGTCAGGTGAACAAAGATGTCGGTCTGACATTCGCCGCCGTTCTTCGTGCGCTTTTGCGCCAAGACCCGGATACGGTACTGGTCGGCGAAATCCGGGATTTTGAAACAGCAGAAGTCGCTGTCCAAGCTGCGCTTACCGGTCACTTGGTTTTGTCTACACTTCACACCAACGATGCGCCCAGTACGATTACCCGTCTGATGAATATGGGTCTTGAACCCTTTCTGGTGGTTGCGTCAGTCAATACGATCGTCGCGCAACGATTGCTTCGAACGGTCTGCGCAAAATGCAAAGTCGAAACCCAGATTCCTAAGGAAAGACTTTTGGAAGTGGGATTCACGCCAGAACAGATTCCGCAGATCAAAGCGATGAAAGGTGCTGGCTGTGAAGTCTGCGCCAAGTCCGGCTACAAGGGCCGGGTCGCGATCTATGAAGTCTTGGATTTTTCACAGGACCTGAAGGAAATGGTCCTTCGCGGTGAAAGCATCATTGATATCAAGAAACAAGCGATCAAAAACGGGATGAAGTCCCTAAGGATGGCAGCATTGACGAAGTTTGCTGAAGGGCGAACGACAATTGACGAAGCCCTGTCCTTGACGATGGAGAACTAAAATGGCGAAGGTCAGTTTACCGGCACTTTTGAAAACGATGGTCGATCAAGATGCTTCAGACTTACATTTGACCGTAGGTGTTCCTCCTGAATTCCGAATCCGGGGAAGCATGGTCAGGGTAAAGTCGGACGCTTTGAATCATCAAGACACCAAAGACTTGGCTTATTCTGTGATCACAGACGCGCAGAAAGCCGAGTTCGAAAGAAACTGGGAACTGGATTTTTCGTTTGGCATTAAAGACGTGGCGCGATTCCGGGGAAACCTTTTTTACCAGCGGGGAGGGGTCGGCGCGGTCTTCCGGATC
>JAEUWC010000009.1 GCA_016786465.1 Bdellovibrionales bacterium
GAACTCCTTATGACCCTCGCTCAACTCGATTTATCGCTTAGCTTTTTATTATTAAGCAAATTTCATTGAATTGATTCGAGGTTTCGACAACACCCACTTTTGTAATCTCGGGACGCCTTACGGCTTCCCTGGTCATCGATCCTTTCGTCACGACTACCGCGAGATTCTCAAGCAGGCTGCCTACTACCCACTTTCTCTTCTAAAAAATTCATCTCGATTGTCAAAGAACACCTGCGAATAGAACCCGACTCAAACAAGACCGGAGGAAAAACCCACCTTTCCGTTCGCTTCAGATTCCGGCTTCACAGCCGCTATCGATTTCGACGCGAGGTCCGTCTATTAGCGAATAGAATTACGACCCGCAAGTGCGATTTTAAAAATAGTTTCCACACTTTAAAGTCTTTTATTTTCAATGACTTACACAGACAGAACGCCGTCATCCATTTCAAGAAGCCGTCTGTGAATCCAAGCACGAAGACCCAAACGATCGCGCCGCCAGTCCCCTTGTTCGACTTTTTCAGCCACATTCACAGAAATTCTTCGAACGGTCTTTCCTAGCCGCTTCGATTCCTGTTCCAGAATCTGATGAAACCAAAAATCCAGATCCACCGGTGCACATTTTGAAATCTTGGGAACGCGAATTTCACGCAAAATTCCGCGCATTTTTAGCGAATTTATCGCGACATCTGAAAGATATTGATGGGCGGGAAACTTCGAAAATACATACCAACTTCGATCGAAAAATTCGGTCGAAAAACTTTTTTCAAAAACATGATCCAAGACTCGCGCGCGATGCCCCGGGGATAAACGCTCGATCCGAAAAAGTACGCCAGGTCTTCTGCCCAGTTTGCCTTGAAAACTTTCAATGCAGATTCGGCAATCCTGTTCCGTGAAATACTTCGGAACCTGAAACCAATAGACACGATTCGCACTCCATCCCCGACATTTTCTTAAAGACCACATCCAACACCCTTTCTTGCTACGACAAATTCAAAAAGTTGGAATGCCCTTCAGCAAGCGGTGGACCAATGGCACCGGGATTGCTTTAATTCGAGTAAAACCCAAAGGAAGAACAGGATTGAAGGGAGAACCCCACATTCCTGAATGAGGAAGCCATGCAAAACCCACAGAAGCCTTCGCGAGTCCTGATCATTGACGACGATTCCGTTTTTCAAATGGCCACCAAGTTGGCTTTCAAAGGGATTTACGAAATTCGATCGGCCTACAACGGCGACGAAGCACTGGCAATTTTGCGAAACCAGGCCGTCGAAATCGTATTGCTGGATATCCAAATGCGAACTCCTGACGAAGGATTGAAATTGATCCCAAAGATTCGGGATTTAGATCCAGATTTGCCAATCATCATGACCAGCGGGATGACGGACTATGAATCCGTTCGCGAAGCCATGCGCCTGGGTGCTTCGGACTACGTTGGAAAAAGCCTAGAACAAGAAGAACTGCTTCATGCAGTTCAGCGGCAGCTAGAAAATCAGAAACTAAAAACGCGAAACCAACAGAAGGACTTTCAAGCGCGACTTGAGCACAAGACCCACCGATTAGTTGGAAACAGTCCGTCCATTTTAGCGCTTCGAAAAGTCATCGACAAAGCACGCGCATCGTCTTTTAACGTCGTGATCACCGGCGAAACGGGAACCGGAAAAGAAGTTGTTGCGCGACAACTTAGGAAAACTTTGGAAGACGGCACACTAGAACCTTTCGTAGCAGTGGATTCTGCCACGATTCAAAGCACAACGGCCGAAAGTCAGCTTTTTGGTCACGAAAAAGGGGCATTCACCGGCGCCGACAAGTCCACGAAAGGAATCTTCGAAGAAGCGTCAGGCGGCATCGTTTACTTTGATGAAGTTGCGAACATGCCCCTGTCGATTCAGTCTAAACTGCTGCGAGTACTTCAAGAAAAAGAAGTCACCCGTTTAGGATCAAACAAACCGATCCCGTTGGATTTTCGCGTTGTCTGCGCGACAAACCGAAACCTTGAAGAAATGGTTTCAAAGGGAGAATTCAAGGACGACTTACTTCAAAGAATTTCCGTCATCCCGATTTCAATCGAGCCCCTGAGGAAGCGCCAAGAAGACATTCCTGAACTTTTGGCACACTTTTCAAAGAAGCATGGACGGCCCGATTTGAAGTGGTCAGACGATGCGATCCAATGTGTGCGGACTTACACCTGGCCAGGAAACGTTCGAGAATTGGGAAACCTGGTCGCCTTCGTCATCACGATGGCGGAATCCAATGAGATCGAGATTTCCGACCTTCCCCCAAAGTTTCGGGAAGGCCTGCGCGGGAGCCCGGCTGTTGAGAATGGGACCCATGGAAAAAGCCTTTATGAACAGGTGGCTGACTTTGAAAAGCAGGTCCTTGGACGTGAACTTGAATCGAGTCAGGGTAACATTAGCCGAATGGCCCTAAAGCTGGGGATGGACCGATCGCACCTTTATACTAAACTGAAAGAACACGGCCTGCAGAGCAGCCGGTCGGCGCAAAAGAAATCTGAGTGACTTGGCGAAATCAGACAGGTAAAGGTTTTCGTACCGTGAAAGTCCGTAACGTTGCGTTTTATCGATTTCTTCCCGTTGCGGATCGCCTGGGTGTCAACCGTGCGATCTGGACGGAATTTTTAGAACCCAATCAGCAAAACCCCGCGTGGAAATTCTATTTCGAAGATCTTCGCGCCCAGGTCCGTCGCATTTTATTGGCACTGGATATCAAGGGTTCAGCGATCCTAAGCCCAGAAGGTGTGAATATTTTCTTGGCGGGACCCGCAGGCGATCTTGAAGCCGCCTGCTTGAGAATTCGAGAAATCCCTGAGCTTGCTGGCCTTCAAGATGAAGACTTTAAATGGAGCGATTCAGAAACGAACCCTTTTGAAAGATTAAAGGTCAAGCTGAAGCGCGAGATCATCCCGATGCGTCGCCTGGATGTTCACCCAGAACTAGAAACGGCACCGCGCCTGGACCCTTCGACGCTGAAGCAGTGGTTGGACCAAAAAAAGAGGGTCGTTTTGGTTGATACCCGAAACGATTACGAAACCGCCAAGGGCACCTTTGAAGGAGCCCTGGATTGGGGCCTGAAGAACTTTCAGCAGTTTCCGGGCGAGCTTGAAAAACGTACCGAAGAGCTTTCGAAGATCGCAGGAGAAGCCCCCATTGTGATGTTTTGTACGGGCGGAATTCGTTGTGAAAAAGCAACCGCTTTGGCTCAGAATCTGGGTCTAAAGAATGTTTTTCAGCTAGAAGGCGGAATCTTGCGGTACTTTGAAAAAGCAGGATCCGATCATTACACTGGAAGCTGTTTTGTTTTTGATGAACGGGTCGCACTGGATTCCGAACTTCACGCGATCTGACGCAATCTAAGGAAAGAACATGGCCCCATCGAAAGACTTTGCATCGCTTTACGACGAACTAGAATGGCGTGGGATTCTTTACCAAGTCACCGATCCTTCACTTAAAGATCGAATGAAATCGCCCATGACGTTCTACGTGGGATTTGACCCAACTTCCGACAGTCTTCACTTGGGTAGCTTGCTTCCGGTCGTGACGATGAAACGTTTTCAACAAGCAGGACACCGGCCGCTTTTTTTGGTGGGTGGTGCTACGGGATTGATCGGAGATCCCAGCGGCAAGACACAAGAACGGGTTTTACTGACCCCCGAAACGGTTCAAACGAATATTAACGGAATCCGGAAAGTTGCCGAACGCTTTTTAGATTTTTCGGGTCCGCACGCCACCAAGATCGTCAACAACATCGATTGGATCGGCGGGATGGGTGCCATCGCTTTCCTTCGAGATGTCGGCAAACATTTTACCGTGAACATGATGTTGGGAAAAGATTCGGTGAAGGGTCGCCTGGAAAGCCGCGATCATGGAATTTCTTACACTGAATTTTCTTACATGATTTTGCAAAGCTACGATTTCTACCATCTACAAAAGACTGAAAACTGTCACCTGCAAATGGGTGGCTCGGACCAGTGGGGAAACATTACCGCTGGGATCGACCTGATTCGCAGAATGAACGCCGCGGAAGGCGAAGAAGTCGCTCACGCTCACGTTTTTGGCTTAACTTGGCCCCTGGTGACCAAGTCAGATGGAACAAAGTTTGGAAAATCAGAAGCTGGAAACGTTTGGCTAGACGGGGTTCGAACCACTGCTTATCAGTTCTACCAGTACTTGCTGCAAACCCCAGATTCGGATGTCATTCGGTTTTTGAAACTTTTCAGTTTCAAATCGAAAGCCGAAATCGAAGCGCTTGAAAAGCAGGTCCAGACCGATCCTGCCGCAAGGGCTGCTCAAAAAGAGCTTGCACGTGAACTGACCGAACTGGTCCATGGCAAGGCTGAAGTCCAAGGCGTTGAAGCCGCATCCGGCGCACTTTTCGGGGGCGGTGATCTGAGCGGAATGTCACTATCGGCTTTGAAAACTGCATTTGCTGAAGCGCCCGCAACAAAGAAAGAACGTCTTTCCGGTGAAGTTCCATTGATTGATCTTTTGGTGGAAACCGGACTTTGTTCGTCAAAGGGAGCGGCCAGGAAAGACCTTGAGGGCGGAGGAATTTACCTGAACCAGGTTCGCGTCGAAGACGTCAAGAAAGTCATTCAGACGACCGACTTACTTCACGGTCAAATGGTCGTTTTGCGTAAAGGTAAAAAGAACTATCACTTGGTCTTTTTCGGATAGTGGAAGTCGACGTAAATCGGCAGGTGATCTGAAATACGGCTCCAGCTAAAATTCTTTCCGTTCACCAATTCACTATTCACGACGTCCAGATTCCTAAAATAGATTCGGTCCAGCGGAAGCAAAGGCATGAAACTTGGAAATGTCTTAATCACTTTTCCAGCTAAAGATTCGAAGGCTTCCGTTACGGAAAGTTCTTCTTTGATCTTGTAATGCACGCCCAAGTCCCAGTCATTGAAATCGCCACAGATCACCAGGGGTTGATCGCTTGGGATCTTGTCTTGAATATAGGCTGCTAGGACCCGAAGTTGCCTGGACCGTTCACGAGCAAAAAGGCTGAGGTGCAGCGTGATCAAATGCAAAAATGTTTCGTTGCCATCCTTAAGGTCCAAGCGAACATGAAGTGCGCCGCGAGACTCGACCCGATTGGCGGTTAGTTTAAGGTTGAAAGATTCGGCGATGGGAAATTCAGACAAAACAGCATTTCCGTGATGGCCCCCGGGATAGACGGCATTCTGGCCATAAGAATGGTGAGTCCAGACTTGGTCCGCCAGGAATTCAAATTGCTGCTCGGAGCCTTTTACTTCTTGAAGTGCCATGATCTGACAACCCGTCGAGGTAATCGCTTTTTTCAGATCCGGAAGGACACGGGTGATGCCATCCAACCCCCGTCCCTTGTGAATATTATAGGTCATCACGCGAAAGGTAGATTTTATACCCACTTGATCCACCTTCTTAATACGGCTTCAAAAAGTCGCCGGATCCAGCGCCTTTTTCGCCATGTTTCAACGGTCATTTCCGTAGACCGACCCAGCGCGCTGAGAATTTCGTACTGAAGATCTTTTCGGCTGGATTCGCTTTGTACGACGACGTCAGCTTCCAGGTTTAAGTGAAAACTTCGACGCGTCCAATTTGACGAACCGACGATTGCAAAATCGCGGGTCAGAAAAACCTTCGCGTGAAGGATGGCTTTTTGAAAAAAGAAAACCCTGACACCTCGACGAAGCAACGAACCCACGAAAATGCCGTTGATGATGTCCATAAAAAAGACGTCTGAAGTTTCTGGAAGCAGAACTCGCACGTCCAACCCCCGGTCTCGGGCACGTCGCAGCAACCGCAAAAGCCAAAGCGACGGGGCAAAATAGGGGGTCACGGCCCATAGTTTTTCTTCAGTGGCGGTCAGGGACCTTCGCCAAAAAGCGGTGTGCGCGCGTCGAAGCCTTCGACTGGAATTGACCCAGGCTAAGGGTTCCGCCCCCGGCCGAATCGATGCCAAGCGCTTTCGCCTTTCGGCAACCGAATCTGACCATTCAGCTTCGAAGGCGCTTTCAAAGACTTGGATTCCCGAACCCCGAACCTTCACCATACAATCGCGCCAAAATCGCTTACCCCGGTAGGATTCAAAGATGTCGTCGGATACGTTCATCCCTCCGACAAAACCGATTTTCGAATCAATGATTGCAACTTTTCGGTGGTTTCTTCGGTTCATGTACTTAAACCGAAAAGGTTCACCCATCAGAATCGCTAAAAGATTGCGAAGTGCGGATCGTTTCTGCTGCCATGCAGCCGGGCCAAAGACTTTGACCTGGATCCCCAGCTTTTCCATCCATTCGGTGCGACGATTGCTCCACCCCGGGTTCCCTAATCCGTCGACCATCAGACGAACCTTAACGCCCCTGCGCCCGGCCGCGCGAAGCGCCCGCACTAGGCGTCGACCCGCGCGATCCAATTCGAAAATATAGGATTCGATCGAAACAGAATGCCGAGCGTGTTCGATGTCCTGAATCAGTGCGCGAAAGTAGTCTTCGCCACGGAAGTAGACCTTTTCTTCGACCCAGCGACTGTGCCACTGATGGGTTCTCATTTTCTAAAGTTCCGATAGAATCGTATCAAAGGTCAACCCACGATGAAGTCTGATACCCGAGTTTTTATAGACGCAGCGATTCGATTCGAGATTCTTGGGGAAACCTACGAGTTTTCGAAGCAGCCGGTTTCGGCCTATGGGGTCAGCGGAATGGACTGGGGTAAGCTGACGTCGACTTCGGGTTTTGGACAAAGATTTGGAAAAAAGATTCGAATCCAAGTTCGCATCCACGAAGGTGCGGATTCGATGGACTTTGATTGCGAGGCGATCGTCACTCGCGAGATCACCCAACAAGAAGAACTTTTCGGGCTTCATTTTCTTTTGGATCCAAAAACCCAAAGCCAATTGAAAAAATTGATCGCGGACAAGGGGTACCTGCCCAAAAGTTACACCCGAAAGTACCCACGCATTCCATCGAACCAATTGATCCAGACTTTTCCTCTGCGCGCGATGGTCACCGCAAGAACCCCCGCCAGTTCCGGGCTTCCCGTGGATCAAAGCTATATCTTTGATGTCGCGAACCTGAGCCCAACGGGTGCCCTTCTTTCGACAGAAAATCCGAACACGATTTCGATTGTTCCTGGGACTAGAATCCGGATGGCCTTGGAACCGCGTGGCTGGTTTGCAAAACCCATTCAAACGGCAGCATTGATTTGTCGAGCGACAGACGAAATCAATCCTTCTTCGGGGAATTTCATTCGATTCATTGGCGTGAGCTTTCAGGAAATGGATGCCGCGAATCGAGAAAATTTTTTGGAGCTTTTGAAAGATATTCTGGCGCGTTTGAAGTCGCTTGAGCCCTAGTTTTCACGGGAAAGTCTGACCGCTGTTTTGAGAAATTCTGTCCCATGCAAGTATCCAGAACCCTGCTGGATCGAATCTGAGGCTGGAACGACCGTTGCTAAGGTTAGGGGTAGGAGACAAATATGAAGAAGAATATTCATCCATACGAGAGAGCTGTTCGTGTTGTCGCTGGTTTGGTCTTGGTCAGTTTTGCTTTCATTGGCCCAGCAAATCTTTGGTTTCTTTTGGGCCTGATTCCTTTGGCAACAGGTCTAGTGGGCTGGTGCCCTCCTTACGCGATGTTGGGAATCAGTACCTGCCCAAAGACCCAGTAATTACCCGGCGAAAACTGCCAAAAAGTAAAAAGGCCTTTCAAGGTGTCCATCTGGATCTTGTCAGGCCTTTTTTATTTTGGTGGAGGTGAACGGATTCGAACCGATGACCCCCTGCTTGCAAAGCAGGTGCTCTACCAACTGAGCTACACCCCCACGATTTGGAAGAGTCCTTGTCTTAAGAGAATTCGCAGGAACTTGCAATCCCTGATATGGTTTTGGGCATGAGCTTAACCCCAGAAAACTACAAAAAAGGCTTTTTGGTTGACGATGAAATGATGGGTGGAATTACCCAAAACCCCGACCAGCCGGGCCAGTTCGTGGGTTTTGTCTTAAGTCATCTGACCGGAGAGTACGTCGCCTATCAACCTTTCGAAAATTTAGAAAAAGCGGTCGAAGCCATGAACCGAATCCCCCGCAAGTGGGCCTACGAAAAGGTCGGCGGATGCGGCAATGGAAATTGCGGAAACGGCGCCTGTGCCGGCGGTGGGTGTGGCAAAAAAGCGACTCAATCCGATACTGCGGAATCGACTGAAACAGGCTGCCAGAGCGGGGCTTGCGCAACCTAAGACGCGGCGTATCCCAAAAAGGTGTCAGACCCCTTTTGTTTCGTCGGATTGGACGATTTCGGCGCAATTCAAGTAGCGACGAAGCGAATAGACCGTCTGCATTCCTGATAGATAAAGAAGCAAAAGAAAGAGAACCAAGCCAATGTACTGGGCGGTGTCAAAACTATTGGTTTCAACCCAGCCCATGACAGGATCTTTTTCCCAAACCACCCGGCGTCCTTCGTCCGAAATCAGATCAATCCCCTGCATGATCAGAAAAAGAACTGCGCCGGCAAGTGCCGTCAAATACCGGGTTCGGTTTTCCATGGCTTCAAGGTCCATGCGAAATGACTGGTAAACCCAAGCCCAAGTTTCAGGGGCACCGCCCACTGTGCGCTTCATCGAATCAACAACTTTTTCGCGCCAAGCGTCTTCTTCGTCGGCTTGGCGAAGACTGTTGGCCAATCCGCCTTGACGAAAAAGTCTGGGCAGGCCGCGGACGACTTCAGCGTTGAGGAAGTAAACCGAATAGGCCACGGGGAAGATCAAAAAAACCACGTCTGAATAGGCCCGTGCCTTCAGCGGAACCCAGCCCATTTTGACCAGAAAATTCAGCCCCGTCATCGCAAGCACGGGGATCAAAAAGCACCAGATAAAAACACTGAGCATCCGACGATTGACGGCGTTACGGTCCTTTTGGCTATCGCGGCGGATGAACTCGAGAAACTGCTGATAGGCTTCGTGGCGAGATCGATGGTTCATGGTTGTGGCCGGTCCTTGATCTCAAGTCTGCCTGGAATCCTAGACGGTGACAACCGGTTCTCGGAATCTTTGGATGGAACGCGCGCGGCCCGAACGATCATCGACATCGATCAAAACTGCCCCGTACCCACCTGGACCTTCGGCCGGTTCATACTTCACCGGCCTTTTGGTCAAAAACTTTTGGATCGAGAGTTCTTTCTTTACCCCAATCACTGAATCAAAACATCCGGACATGCCCACGTCGGTGATCGCCGCAGTGCCTAGCGCAAGAACCCGTTCGTCAGCCGTCTGCACATGAGCGTGGGTGCCCACGACCGCGCTGACCTTGCCGTCCATGTAATGGGCAAAAGCCATCTTTTCAGAAGTCGCTTCCCCGTGAAAATCGACCAAAATGCACTGAACGCCCAAGCCGTCCAACCGTTGGACTTCTTTTTCGGCCACCTGAAAAGGACAGTCCAATGAATCCATGAATACCCGCCCCATGACTTGAACGACCGCTAAACGTGCGCCAGTACGCCGCTTGTTTTCGACCACGATCGAACCCTTTCCCGGTGTTGGGTGGGAATCGTTATTGGGATAATTGAGCGGACGAAGAAGCCTAGGCTGGGTCGCCATATACGGAATAATCGCCTTTTGGTCCCAAGCGTGATTTCCCAAAGTGATCACGTCCACACCCAGATCAAAAAATTCTTGCGCCATTTCAGGAAGGATTCCGTTGCCGTGGCACATGTTTTCACCGTTCACGATCACAAAATCGACCGAATGAGCGGGCACCAGTTTGGTCATTGCGATGCGAACGGCATCCCGACCGGGTTTAGCAAAAGTGTCGCCGAACATCAGAATTTTCATGAGAGCCTTGCCGTTTCTGAAACGCGCATTTCACGGATCACCGAAACGTTCAATTCTCCCGGGAATCGAAGATCCGATTCAATCTTTCGCGCAATTTGATCCGCTAAAGGCTTCATTTGTTCGTCGCTGATCGAAGCCGTATCGACGAATACTCGAAGCGAGCGTCCGGCTTGAACTGCGTAGGCTTCAGTGACGCCTGGGATTTCTTTTGCGATTCTTTCCATCGCAACCGAACGATCCAACACATTTTGGGTGGAACCTTTACGTGCGCCAGGACGCGCGCCCGAAAGCGCGTCGGCTGCGATGACCAAATGATCCAGCCAGGATTTGGGCGACGATTCTTCGTGATGGGCTGCGATCGCTTGGCAAATGACTTCGGATTCTCCGAAACGCTTGGCGAATTCGGCGCCGGCCGCTGCGTGGCTTCCCACGTGATCTGAATCCAGTGCTTTTCCTAAATCGTGCAGCAAGGCGGCGCGTGCCGCGATCTTGGGGTCAAAACCCAGTTCGCTGGCCAGCGTCGCGCAGAAACGCGCGGATTCCACCGAATGTTCCAGTTGATTTTGGCCAAAACTGTGGCGGTAGGCCAATGTCCCTAATAACCTCAGAATGGCCGGATGTAGACCTTCCACCCCAGAAGCTTTTGCGGCGGCTGCGCCGTTTTCACGAGTTTTTTCATCCACCCGAAGACGAGCGTCGGCCAGACATTCTTCGATTTTCACGGGTTGAATTCGGCCATCTAAAATCAATGCTTCTAAGGCGACCCGAGCCACTTCGCGGCGATAAGGATCAAAGCTTGAAATTAAAACCGAATCGGGTTCGTCATTCAAAAGAAGGTCAACGCCCGCCTTTTCTTCAAAGACTCGCGCATTTCGACCTTCTTTTCCCACGATTCTGGCCTTGAACCCTTGATCCAGTTGGCTTGGGCTTAGGCGTACGCGTGTGACCGCGCCTGCGATCGAAAAATCTTTGGCTTGGCGGGAAATCGCGATGGCTAGAAGGCGTTTGGCTTCTTCTTCAAAAAGAATGGGTGAGCTCATCGGTCTCTCCGGTAAGAATCGTCACAGGCCTGGCCGGACAAAAAACGCGCTACGTTTTCATTTCGAAATTCGGTGTCTGACGAAACCACCCAATCCACGCGCTGATCCCAATCGCGTTCTTCGATCTGAATTTTTGAATCAGAAGGCACGACTTGAAAAGATGCCGCCAACGAAACGCGAAGGGCCTGGGGAAACTTTGGAAGGGCTCGGTCATAGAATCCCTTTCCCATCCCGATTCTTTGGCCCTTCGGGCCCAGAACGACAGCCGGTACGAAAACAACCTGAATTTCGCTAAAATCCACTTTCGGGGCACGTGGCGAAGGTTCCTGAATTCCCCACTGGCCGACGGTCCAAAGAGTGCTTGAAGGTTCGGAAACCCAGAAAAATTCCATCTGGTCGCCCGAAGTCTTTGGGTAGACGATCTTGGCGCCGGTTTCTTCTAGGAAAGTTTCAATCGCCTGAAGGCCCCATTCTTCGGCCATGGGGCGGAAAAGTGCGACCACCTTTCCCTTCCAGGGATAGTCGCGAACCTGAGTCAGAAAGCGAACTGACAGGTTCTTTGAAAACGATTCTCTTTCGGCGGGGCTGAGGTTCTTGCGTCGATTTCGAACCTGTTCCCGAAGGGTTGAAGGATCGGTCACTGTTCCAGGTCCGAGATCCAGGTCAGGAGTTCCTGAGCTTTGGATTCCATTTTCTTTTGGTAGTCCGTGATCTGATGTTTGGCGCGGACATGTTCTTCGGCCAAATCCAGCAAAGCGAGCAGAACGACGTGCTCAGCCAACTTAGATTTGGTCCGGGATTCTGCTTTTTGAATTCTTTGCGAAACGACTTCCAGGACTTCACGGGCAAAGGGCGCTGAACCACTGGTCTTCAGTTGAATGGGCTGACCCAAAATTTTCAGTTCCATGGACACGGTAGACTCGGAATTGGGCTTCGACATATGCGGTGGGTCATACCCCATTTCCCTCTCATTACAAACAGTTAAAACGGTCATTCCAAAAGTAAAACTATTTTAGTCAAGAATTGACACGGGGCGCTATTTCCGATAGAAACTACCTCCGGAAAGGATAAAGATGGCGAACTCTCTGATCTCCAGATCCCTAGTTCTGTCGCTTGCAGCGGTCATTGCCTGCCAGACCGTTGGTTTTTCTGCTTCCGCGCACGCCCGTAGCGGCAGTCCTTCTACCCCTGTCGTTATACCGACAATCTTTGGCCGTGATTGCTCGTTGGTCATTCGGGTCACTAACAATTTGAAAGAACGAAAGGTTCGTCGCTGGACCAAGCGCGTCCTGGTTGACCGCGGTTACGAAGTCAAAGACGAAGATACCCCGATTTCAGACGCAGAATTCAGCTTTCGCGTCGTATACCAGGCGTTTGACAATAAGATCAGCGCCCAGCTGACCTATGCCGAAGCACCGACCCCAGACAAGGTCGTTCCTTTTTACCGCGAAGAAAAAATCCCGGGCGGTCTGGTGAACTGGTTTTCGAAAAAACGGGTCAAAATGCTGATCGAAGAAGTTCATCAATGCGTGGTCATCCCAGCCGGCACCACCCCACACGACGAAACCGAAAGTGAAGTGGTTGGAAAGCCGCAGTCGGGAGCAGTCAAGGCTCAGCAAAAAGGAAAGCCAAAATCGATCGATAGCCAAGACGATGAAAAAGACGAAAACGGCTATTACAAAAACCACGAGTACGTGAAACACGACTTTCGTAAAGAATACGAACAAGAATACGAACAAGAGTTCGAGCAAGAAGACGAATCAGAAGAAGATGACAGTCCTTTGACTGCGAATTGACCCTTGCCCGCGGCAAATCTTGCCGATTTTCAGCAAAAACGAATCCCTGCATAATGAATCTACGGCCGCGCACGATTGTGCTTGGAACCTTCGGCCGAGCAGAAAGGACAGGATGTCCGGAACCGACTTCAGAGCAGCCGCGCAGCTTCACACGGATGAAGTCCGCATGCGGCACTATGAAAACCAGCTGAAGAATCGTCACGAGGAAAACGTGCGCGACCTGCGCGAACGTCACGAAGACGACGTCAATCGGATGTTGGGCCATTATGCCGACCAGAAGGATGGATTAGTCGCCGCCTATGAAGTCAAAATTTCTGAAGAAGCCGAACGCTTAGAAGATCAGTTGAACAATATGCGCATTCATCACGAAGAGCGAATTCAGGCTGAAAAGCAAGCTCAGGATCACGAGCTTGCTTCCATCAAAACCGCGCATCAAAAGCGCGTTGAGGAATACAAAAAGAACAATGAAATTGTCGTCGATAAGATGCGACGCCAGCTGCAGGCCCAGAGCGATCACCTTCACGCTCAAGCCCGCAAAACTGAAAAGAAGGAAAAGCAGGAAAAAGGCGGCACAGGATGAGCGCTTCTAAAGAAGACCTAACCCAGACCCAGGCGAACGGCGAAAAAGCGGGCGAGAAAATGATCCGCATCAATGGTTTCGAGCAAGTCTTAGCCATGCTTCAGGCAGCTGATCCGGAATTTCGCAATTCCTTGCTTCGTCGGATTCTAGCCCGCGACGAAAAGCTAGGCTCGGCACTTTTGCAAAGCCTTCGCGACACCTAAATATTCAGGATTCCGTAACGAAGCCCGCGGGTGCTGACCCGAACTTCGGAAAAATCCAGGACTTCCATCGCACGCCAAAGAATCAAGGCGCCCGCCAAGAGCACGTCTGCGCGCTTAGGTTCCATCCCGACGATTTCTTTTCTTTCCTGAATCGTACGCCATTTCAATTCTTCGACCATCCGATGCACGTCGCCGCGCGAAAGCGTGACTTGGTCGATTTTTGCGGCGTCAAACTGGGGTAGGTCCAGCTGCCACTGCGCTAGGCTAGTCACCGTTCCGGCAACCCCAAGAAGCGTCGATTCAAGATCAAGGTCGTCGCGCCACGGTTCGAGGACTTGAAGTTCCTGATCGATCGCCGCCTGCGCGGCCCAAAATTCTTCATCGGTCACAGGATCTGATTTCAAGAACCGTTCGGTGAAACGAACTGACCCTAGGTCCAAGCTTTTGCCACCGATCGTCGACATGAATTCTGTGCTTCCGCCGCCGATATCGATGACCACCGCTTTTTCGGGATTCATTCCAGGCAAAAGCCCACCCTGAAAGGTGTACTTGGCTTCGTCATCACCCGTCAGAATCTGAAACTTGAAACCCGTCGTGGCTTGGACTTCTTTGAAGAACTTCGCTCCATTGGAAGAATCCCTAGCCTGACTGGTCGCGACCGCGACCGTGTCGGCGGGATTCAATCCAAGGGCCTTTAAATCCTGCGCGTACTGCTTCAGGCAATCCAAGGTCCGCTTCATCGCATCGGGATGAAGCATTCGGTTTTGATCCACACCCTGCCCCAGTCGGACGATTTCTGAACGATCCAACTGGGTGCGAGTCACGGTTTTCGAGGACGCGTCCCATTCTGCCACCAAAAGCAGGCAAGTATTGGTCCCCAAATCGATCGAGCTTCGAAGCATGGAAAGCGTCCGCTTATTCGGACTTCTTGTCGTCTTCGTCGACGACTTTTTTACCGCTGGCAGCTTTCATCTGGACTTTCAGCTTGAAGATTTCTTTTTCAAAACCTTCTGCTTTTTCTTTCCAGTACTTCACTTCTTGTTCCAGTTCGGCAACCTTCTTGCCCTTTTCGTGGGCCATTGAATAGTAACCTTCCGAAAAATTTTCCGTGTCCGGGTTGAAACTGCCGACGCGAGTTTCACCATCGACGATGCCCTTCACGCGGTAAGTTCCACCTTCGCCTTTTTCGGCTTCGATGACCTGAACGTCATAAGACTTTCCAGGATAGGCTTTGTCCTGCCAGTACTTGGCGGCGGCTTCTTTGGCTTTGTTTTTGGCTTTTTCGGTTCCGCAACCTGCAAGGCCTAGGGCTAGTGAAAATGCGACTGCTGAAACAACGAAATTTTTAGTTTTCATAGAATGGATCTCCTACGTTTGGTGTTTTACTACTCTATCGCCCAAATAGCTTTTTTCCCAACCCTTGAATCAGTTTCTTCTCAACTTCTCGCTGAGCTGCTTTTTGAACGGTGTTCTTTAAATGACCCTGAGCGGCGCCCTTCGCGTTTTCCAAGGCGATTTTTACCAAGAAAAGCGGGGTCTTTGCATAGTCCGGGCAGGGCGACGACATCTTGCATCCTACATGGACCGGAAGTCGCAGCTTCCCGTGGTCGGTGAGAATCCCTTGGATCGGAACTCCACCGACTTCAGCCGAAAGCTTGGCCGCACCCGTGACATTGTGCGCATCAATCAGTTCCCAATCTGCATTCAAAGATTCATCCAGAATTCCCAAGGTCGTAGCCCCCTGGATATCCAGGCCCATCCCGGGGTCAGCCTTGGCGTAAAAATTCGGCATCGAAAACTGACCGTTCTTCATCGAAAAGTCGGCCGATATTTTCTGGTAGCGGGTTTCGCGACCGGCAACCGGGTTCAACTTTTTCCCTTTTAACGGGGGAATTTTTTCCCCAACCGCGTCGATTCCCTTTCCCAAAGCGTCGAATGCCATCTTCGTGACATCCAAAGATGAAAACCTGGCCGCTTGGGTATCAAATCGTCCCTTCATGTCGAAGTTCTTGATCGCGGCGTCTTTGTTGAAACTGGACCCCGATCCTTCGGCTTGTCCCGAAAAGATCCCCACGACGGTGTTCTTGAACGTATCCATTTGCGAACTTGCGGCTTTCTTCAGATCCAGTCCGTTCCATTTGGATGAAAAACGATAAGTGGGCTTTGCACCTGCGACCGAAACTTGGGTGCTTCCGTTGAAAGTCCCGCCAAAAATCTTGAAGCCAAAGGACTGAACCGAAAATTCCAGATTCTTCAGACCCGAACGAACCGAAAAGTCAGAAAGTTCGACCCCCGAAACCGTGATTTTCGCGATATCGACCACCCAGTTCCCGACTGCCGCTTTCAAAATCGCATTGTTCTTTAATCCCGCCATCGGGGCATCCAGGTCTGCAGCCTGTGCTGAAGCTGCCGATTCTGCGGCAGCCTTTTTGGCAGCGGCCGCTTGCGCAGTTTTTTCGGCTTTGGGCGGAGTGATCAACCACTGGTCCAGGTCAATTCCTGGCGAAGTGACGGCCAGCTGAAGATCTGGTTTCAGGAAGTTTCTGAGCGATCCACGAACCAAAATCGAAGTGCTCGGCGCGGTCATCTTCAGCTGAATCGGATCCACTTTGTCGTTTGAAAAGGCGATCGAGCCATCGACTTCAAGTGGCTTCTTCCAAACCTTCTTCAGCGCTTCGGTGTTGGCAGCCACCTTGTCTAGATTCAGCTTTCCCGAATAAACCAAGGCGGTAGATGGCCCTGTAAGCTTGGCTTCAAGTTGTAACTTTCCGACAAGATCCGTCCCAGGTGCCATTTTGGAAAGCGGCGCCAGATCGATCGACCCCGAGCGAATCGTCAGATCCAGTTTTGGGCCGGCAGGATCCAGATCGATCTTTCCTTGAGCGCCCAGACCGATATTCATGAACTTGACCGCGGCCGATTCAACGATGACCGCAGCTTCATTGGCCGTCAGTTTTCCCGACGACGAAAGTTCAACGCCTTTTTCTTTCAGCGTTGATCCGCCGGCTAAAAGTTTCAGCTGTGATCCGTCCAGATCCCAAGAAACTTTCACCAGAAGCGGAGTCAGCTGCGGTTCGACATGGGCCTTAAACCCAAGGACCCCATCCACTTGACCTGGGATGTTCAGTCGCGCCTGAACATCAAGGTCCATGGGCTTTGAAATCGAAGCGCCTTTTAGGCGAATATCCAGGTCGGAAACTTTAAGGGTCGAAGCCGGCTGAACTTTAAGATTCTGGAAAACCAGCTTGGCATCTAAAAGTTCGATCGAAAGCTGTGCGCCCGTTACGATAGCGGGAAGCGCCAAATCGGATTTCTGCGTTTGAGCAATCGTTTTTTGCGGCGCCTGCGCTTCGGGTCCACCTGCGCCCAGGATTTCGATCAGATTCATTTGACCCGTCTGATCTTGGATGACTTCCATTTCAGGCTGATTCATTCGAAAAACGGCTTCGGGCGAAGCCTGCAAAATCGACTTCCAAGGCAGCACGAATTCAGCGTCTTTGACCGAAACGATCGATCGGGACTTTCCATCCTGCAGTTTCAACCCTGCGATTGAAACCCGAAAAGTTCCCCAGACGGTCAGCCCCATTTTTCCGATGGTGATCTTGCCTCCGTTTTTCAAAACGTTTTGGTTCAAATGGCTTTCAAGCTGAGGTCGGTATTGATCGACATCGATAAAGAACGGAAGGGCAAGAATGCCGCAGACCACGAATACGATCAGCCCCGAAAAGATCAGTAGAAACTTTTTCATGCGGTCAGCCTCCGGACAGTTTTTTCTTGACCAGTTCGCCCAACATCGCGGGATTGGCCTTGCCGCCGGTGGCCTTCATGACCTGTCCGACGAAGAAACCTAAAAGCTTGTCCTTGCCGGCACGGAATTCTTCAGCCTGTTTGGGATTGGCCGCGATGATCTGATCGATCGCAGGTTCTAGCGAAGAAAGATCGCTGACCTGCTTTAGACCCAAGCTATCGACAATGGATTCCACAGATTCGCCGGTCTTCCACGCCTGATTCAATGCCGCCTTAGCGCCAGTGCTTGAAATCACTTGGCCCTGAATCAGCTGCGCTAGATCAGCAACGTGCTTGGGCGTCACTTTTGACTGCGAAACATCCAGTTCCGAATCATTCAGCAAGCGCGCCAAGGTGCCTGTGATGATGTTGGTGATTCCTTTGGCCAGGCTTGAATCCTTGGCCAGTTCAACGGCGTGATCAAAAAACTGAGCCATCGATTTGGTCTGCGTCAGGACGCCGGCATCATAGGGAGTCAAGCCATACTGGCTGACGTAACGGCCGCGCTTTTGTTCGGGAAGTTCAGGCAGAGATGCCTTGACCTTTTGAATGAATGCTTCTGAAAGCTGAATTCGCATCAAATCCGGGTCCGGAAAATAACGGTAGTCATGGGATTCTTCTTTCGAGCGCATCGAAGAAGTGATGTTCTTATCCGAATCGTAAAGCCGGGTTTCTTGGATGATTTTCCCACCCGAACGGATCACCTGAATCTGGCGGGCGATTTCGTAGTCGATCGCTTTTTCGACGAAGCGAAATGAATTCACGTTCTTGATTTCGGTTCGCGTCCCGAACTTCGAACTGCCCTTGGGCATCACGCTGACGTTCGCGTCGCAGCGGAAATTGCCCTGTTGAAGATTTCCTTCACAAATTCCAAGGTAAGTCACGATCGCGTAAAGACCGCGCAAATAAGCGCCAGCTTCAGCTGAAGAACGCATGTCCGGGCCACTGACGATTTCGACCAAGGGAACCGCAGCACGGTTCAGGTTCACCATCGAATACCCATCGGCGTGAACCGACTTTCCCGCGTCTTCTTCTATGTGAATTCTTTGAATGGCGACTTTTTTCTTTTCTGAGCCTGTTTCGATTTCCAAAAATCCATTTTCACAAATCGGGTTTTCAAACTGGCTGATCTGATAACCCTTCGGAAGATCCGGGTAAAAGTAGTTCTTCCTGGCGAACTGGCTTTTCGGATTGATCGTGCAACCGGTCGCAAGCCCCGCACGAACGGCGTATTCGGCTACTTTTTCGTTCAACACAGGAAGGGTTCCCGGATGACCTGCGCAAATCGGACAAACGTTTCGGTTCACGGAATCCGAAGGCTTGGTCGAACAGCCACAGAAAAGTTTCGAATCCGTGGCCAGCTGAACGTGGACTTCTAAACCGATGACCGCTTCGAATTCTTGGGCTGCATTCATGATGGCATCCCTTTCTGGAAAGCATCAGCAGTTGCCAAAAGCCTTTCATCTTGAAAGGGCGCAGCGATCATCTGAAGCCCAATGGGAAGGCCTTGCGAATCTTTTCCACAGGGAACGCTGAGCGCAGGAAGACCCGCCAAGTTCACGGGAATCGTCAGGATGTCGTTTAGGTACATTGTCAATGGATCGCTGATCTTTTCGCCCAGCTTGAAGGCGGTGCCCGGGGATACGGGTCCAAGGATCAGATCGCATTCTTGAAATGCATTCGTGAAGTCATCGCGAATCAGTCTTCGAACCTGGCAAGCGCGCTTGTAGTAAGCGTCGTAGTAGCCACTTGAAAGCGCGAAGGTTCCCAAGATGATTCTTCGTTTCACTTCGGCGCCGAACAAAGATCGCACTTCACGGTAGTAGGCATCTAAATCCGAAAGTTCGCGCGCTCGATCGCTTCGAACGCCATAACGAATTCCATCAAAGCGCGCCAGGTTGCTCGACGCTTCGCAAACAGCCACGACGTAATAGACTGCAACCGCGTATTCAGTGTGCGGAAGATCAACTGGAACCTGCACGGCTCCCAGCGATTCGAACTTCTGGATTGCGGCTTGAACTGATTGTGAAACTTCGGAACTGATTCCTTTGGAAAAGTATTGCTTCGGAATTCCAATGCGAAGGCCTTTCAAGCTTCCCGAACCCGTCCCGCAAAGGTTCTTTGGGGCTTTCTGATTCAAGGACGTTGAATCCAAGGGGTCGTGCCCTGCCATGACTTCCAAGATCCGCGCGCAGTCTTCGGCAGAATGGGCCATGGGACCGACTTGATCCAACGAAGACGCAAATGCGACCAAACCGAATCGGCTGACGGTCCCATAAGTAGGCTTCATTCCCGTGATCCCGCTGAAGTGGGCAGGCAAGCGAATCGACCCTCCCGTATCGGACCCAAGAGCCGCCGCGCATAGCCCCGCGCCGACAGCTGTCGCTGATCCGCCGCTGGACCCACCTGGAACGCGGTCAAGATGGGTTGGATGTTTCACAGGGCCAAAGGCCGAATTTTCATTCGACCCGCCCATGGCAAATTCATCCATATTCAATTTGCCTAAAGTAATAACGCCTGCGTCTTCTAAGCGCTTGACCGAAGTCGCCGTGTACGGCGGAACATAGTTTTCCAAAATCTTTGATGCACAAGTGGTGCGAACGCCTTCGATCGTCAGCGCGTCCTTGATCCCCATGGGGATTCCAAAAAGCGGAAACTTTTCACGCGGAACTTTTCCTTCCTTTTCAAGGATCTGGTCCAAGCGCTTGGCTTGTTCCATTGCGCGATCTTCGCAGACGGTTAGAAAGGCACCGTGCTGACTGGCCTTAATCTTGGACAGCAGTGCGCGGGCCAGTTCTGATGGCTTTGATTTTTTCTGATCATAATTCGACCAGATTTCATTGAACTGAAGTGATGAAGCGTCCATCAGCCCACCACCTGCGGAACTTTAAAACCTTGATCCACGACTTCGGCTGCCGTTTCCAAAATTTTGGGTTCTTGATCCGCGTTCAAAACCGGTTCGATCACACGGTCAGGGCGAAGCGGGGTTTCTAAAATCTGATCAGCCCAAGGGTGGGTCAGGGGCTCGACGCCTTCGACGTCGACGTTTCCCAACTTAGCCAAATACCCCAAGACGTCATGAATTTGGTCTGAGAATTTTGAAACTTCGTCTTCTGTTAGCTGAAGCCGCGCGAGCTCTGCGGCCTTACTAACCAACTTAATGTGGTCCAGGACGGGCATGAAAGTCTCCGGTGAGATTCAGCACTGAGACTGCCACGGGTTCCGTACAAGTGTCTAATCTTTAGACAGCCCTGCTGACCGGTGATCCCCTGGTTTCGACCTAGGTATACGCATAGCGGCATAGGCCTTGCTTTCCCCCATAGGTATGAAGAAGAATTTTTCACGCCTTTTTGTCGGGTTCGTCCTGTCCTGTTTTGCCCTTGAAATGGCGGCACCGATCGCCCGGGCGAACATGCCGCTAGCGGCCGAAGACCCCAACTTTCAAGAGATCGTGGTTAAGGATTCAGAGGACGAGGAAATCAGCCGCCTTGAGAAGGTCGCCGGCGTTTCAAAGTCCGCTTTGACGAAAGAACAGAAGAAAGAACTTCGCAAAAAGCGCCGCCAGCGCCTGGGAAGAAAAATCGCCCGTGGCTTTGGCAAGGTTTCAGCAGCGACCTATATGGCCGTGACTCGGAATTTTTTGGCCGCCGGCGGTTTCATCCGTGGCTTGGCCGAAAAGCCCGAGAACAATCCTCGCGTGGTTGCGATCCTTCGCCTGATCTTTACGTCCAAGGACTTCGGCACACTTCGCGCAACTTATAAGAAAGCCGGAACTTTCGACGAATACGCGACCGAATTCGGAACCGATCTTGCGGCGCTGCTTCAGACGGAAGTGGAAAGCTTGATCCTGGCGATCTTACGCGATGCCGACCCAAGAATTCCTGCCGATCAAGACCTTTTGAAACTGGACTTAACCCAAGTCGACTTAAGCAAGCTTGATGCAAAGAAGATCCGTGAAAATGAAAGATTCCAATTGATCGATCAGGCTTTTGGACCTTTTGACGTCGAAGAAACCGTAGACGATCTGAAGCTAGGGATCTTGGACCCCAAGCTGATTGGCGAAATGACCGACGCAGACGAAGCGCTTGAACAATTGGTCGGCCACCTTCCGAACTGGAAGGAACTGGGCGGAGTATTCCTGGGTGAGCACCTGCTGACGCCGATGATTCTTAAAGCAGTCAGCCAGACGGCCGGAGCATTGTACACCTGGCCATTGATCGTGACCGCAGCGGGAACCGCTGGATCCGTCTTTGTCTGCAATCGAAGCCATATTCAGGCACGCGTGAAGGCTGCCGGAAAAGGCGCAAGCACCTATACCGACCAAGAGCAGTATGAGAACGACGAGGAACTTCGTCGATTCTGCTCTTACGTCACGAACCAGTCTTTGTTTCGTGCCGTACTTGGACGCGAAAAAGGCTACGTCGCCGGGAAGAAGTTTCGCCTAAAGCTTCGCAAGATCTTTGGAAAGAAAGGCGCATCGGGTGGAACGACCCCGCCTTCACCCACTGCATCCACCAATGACGACGAAAACGTCGTTATTGAAGATGAAGAAAATCCTTAACGAAGCGAAGTAAGAATTTCTTCTGCATTCGGTTTTGAAACTGGATTGTCACCTTTTTGGATTCGCCTGACCCTTCGACGTGAAGAACCTTTCCGGTTCCATAGTCCGGATGATCAATTCTTGCCCCCATGACTTCGTCGACCGCCTGCGATTCAGCTTCGTAGGCGGGCACATTTTGCGCATCGTTTCGTGGACCACCATAAGAACCGGAATTCGCTGTAAACGACCGGCTAGATCCGCGTGCGGTGGTACCGCCGCCGTAAGAAAAGTCATGAAAATCGATTAGTTCATCTGAAATTTCTGCAAAGAAGCGCGCGGGTTCTTGGTAATGGGTTTCACCCCAAATCAGGCGAACGCCTGCACTGGTCAAGTACAGCCTTTCGCGTGCCCGGGTCATCCCGACGTAACAAAGACGTCTTTCTTCTTCCAATTCGGATTCGTCTTCATCTTCCCAATCCCGGATCGAAGGAAAAAGCCCCTCTTCCATTCCAGGGATAAAAACGACCGGAAATTCAAGGCCCTTGGACGAATGCAGCGACATCATCCGAACAGATGGTACTTTTACATCCCCTGTGTCCGAGCCCGTCTTTGGACCTGTCACATCGGTGGCCAGCGTGGATGCTTCAAGGAATTCTGGAAGCATTTGCGCCTTTACGGTTTCTTTCTGTTCTTCGTTTAGACCTGGGCGGGCTTCGAAAAAATCCTGTTCAAATTCGGACAAAAGGCTGTCGAATTCTTCCAGGTTTTCGACCCTGGCCATCGATTCGTCTGTCGCTTCTTGCTTCAGTTCACGAACGTATCCCGTTTCATCCAAAATCAAATGGTAAAGATCCGAAACCGAAAGCTTAGGTTGTTCGCGAACCAGCCTTTCAATCAACTGAACAAAGGCCCCGATCTTTTTTGCGGTTGCAGCAGAAGTCAGCGAAGGTTCTCGCGCCACTTGAACAATCGCGTTCCAGTAACCCCGTTCGCCAATCGGAAGCGATTCGTAAACTTCTTCGATTCGATCCATCGTGGTCTTTCCGATTCCACGGGCAGGAACATTGATGATGCGCTTTAAGCTAACGGAATCCTGCGGATTCAGAATTGCCCTGAAATAGGCCAGGATATCTTTGATTTCCTTGCGATCGTAAAAGCGAAGTCCGCCGATGATTTCGTAGGGAATCTTTTCTCGTCGGAAGCGATCTTCAAACTGGCGGCTTTGCGCATGCGTTCGATAAATGATCGCGAAATCCGAGTAAGCCCGCCCGTCTTTTGCACAAATACGCTTGATTTCGCTGATGACCAGTTCTGCCTCGGCCCGTTCATCAGGCACCTGAACCCTTTTGATTTTTTCGCCCACTGGGTTTTCGGTCCAAAGGGTCTTTTCTTTTCTTTCGCGGTTATTGCGAATGACCTGAGCCGCCGCCCCGATGATCGTTTGGGTGGATCGGTAGTTTTGTTCCAACTTCACGACTTGGGCCCCGGCATAATCCGTTTCAAAGTCCAGGATGTTGCGGATATCAGCCCCGCGCCATTTGTAAATCGACTGGTCTTCGTCGCCGACCACGCAGATGTTTTCGTGACCGCCATGCACTTTCTTGGCCAGCATCGAAAGAAGAAGGTACTGTGCACGGTTCGTGTCTTGATATTCATCCACCATCAAATACCGATAACGCTTTTGGTACTTTTCGCGAACGTTGGGGTGATCGCGGAAAAGCCGATAGGTCATGCAAAGGATTTCACCAAAGTCGACCGCGTTGTTGGCGATCATTTCCTTTTCGTATTCGATAAAGACTTGAAGAAGCTTCTTTTGAAAAAGATCGTGCGGTTCAGGCCGAAGGTCAGCGGGTTCAACGGCATCGCATTTCAATCGATTGATCGCGCCCTGAAATGACTTTGGATTGAAAGCTTTGTCGTCTAGTCCCAGGCGCTTGACCACGGCCTTCAAAAGCGTCAGCTGATCCGAATCGTCGTAAATGACAAACGGCTTTGAAAACGGAAGGTACTGGGCTTCACGCCGAAGAATGCGAACGCAGACCGAATGGAAAGTTCCGATTTCCGGCGTCACCAAAGTCGGGTTTTCACCCAATAGCCGCGCGACCCGTTCTTTCATTTCTTGGGCGGCCTTGTTGGTAAACGTGACTGCCAGAATTTGGTAGGGCGCAACACCGCGGGCTTCCACCAAGTAAGCGATGCGAGAAGTCAGCATCTTGGTCTTACCTGAACCTGCTCCGGCCAAAACAATCAAAGGACCTTCGGTGATTTGAACGGCTTCGCGCTGCTTGTCGTTCAGATTATTCAGAAAATCTGGATGAGGGTTGACGCGAAAATGGTGGTCGGGTTGGACGTGTTCCAAGCTGCTTTTCGAAACAATCTTCCCTGCATCCCAATCAAAATCCATCATAGGGCTAGGTCACATTCCCCCGCGCAATCGAGCGTTTCGCCACTTCCCGGTCATAGGCCAGACGGACCGAGTGAACAAAAAGAAGACCCGCCACGCGCCCTTCGGTATCCAGCACTGGCAGGCAGGGCACTTCTTCAAACAACCCGGCTGTTGCCGAAAGCGAATCGTCCACATGGACAGCACGAGCCACTTTACTTTCTCGGTACAACAAATCTTTGGTCTGAATATCGCGCTGATTCGACGATTCCACGACTTCTTGAATTCGATCGACCGTCACAAAGCCTGCGTAAATTCCCGTTGCGCTGACCACAGGAAAAAAAGGGTAACGCGAAGCGCGGATGCGTTCCTTGACTTCGCTAATGGGCAGCATTTCTGGAATGGTTTCAAAATCCGTGACCATGGCTTCTTTAACTTGGATGGATTCCAAGACCCGTGCCGAACGCCCTTCGATCAAGCGGATGCCTCGAAGTTCCAGATCGTTTTCGACCCAAGTCTGAGACCCCAACCATTCACGAATTTCGCGTCCCAAAAGCCCCGCCAAGAGCCCCGGCAAAAGCACGTGAACATTCTGGGTCATTTCGTAGCCCACCAATGCGCCAGAAAGCGGGGCACCGAAGACCGCTCCCCAAAACGCGGCGCCGCCGGCCAATCCTGCGATTCCGGACAGACCTTCAACTGAAGGCATCAGCGTGCTGAGAATCAAAGTCGCAAAGCTTCCGCCCAGCGCATAGACCGGCCAAAAAATTCCGGTGGTTCCGAAACCCGAAACCAAAAGAGCAATGGTTAAAGTCAAAGAAATGGTCAGGAAAAAAACTTCAAGCTGCGAGAACTTTCCCCAAAGCACGCTTTCCAGAAAATTCGACGTCGGAAGTTGCAGTTCGGGGAAAATCGCCATCAGGCCAATCAAAAGGCCGCCAATCCAAACCGATTTACGAAGCCAGCGATACTTCGAAAAAGTACGGCCCAGATCTTCAAACCCCTTGTGCATCAGGTGAAAGCCACGAGTCAGCGCAGCGCCCACCAATGCGACCAGAAAAATCACCGCCGCCAAAGCCAGCCACTGCGAAACGGAATCCAGCTTGGTATCGACCAAGACCCCAGCAAGTTCGAACCGACCGGCATGCCACTTTCCTACCACCGCAAGTCCCTGCTGCCCCAAATAACCAAAAAGCTGCAATCCAATGAATGCGGAAATCGATGTCAGTGCGATTTCGATGACCCGGCCCCCAATTCCCAGTTCCAATGGAAGAAGAACCGCCGCCATCGGCGAACCAAAGGCTGCACAGACGCCTGCTGCCAACGCCATTGCAGCGCCGGTTCGGCGCCGAAGTTCAAACCAGCGTGCAGACGGCTGACGCTGGACCAGAAGCGCTCCGTGGGCGACCTCGACGGACGCTCCTTCAGGGCCCGCCCCAATTCCGAAAAGATTCAAAAGCAGCGAAACAAACCCACGCCCCACCCATCGCCCCGCTGAATCCGGATGCCGAGGCGTGTGAATGTGAACCAGAAGATCGCCCAAACCATCGAACCGCGGGTCGCCGGCGCGAGTGCGAAGAAGTCGCCATTCTAGAAAAAGAACGAATACAATGATCGGAAGAATCCAGTAGGGGCTAACCCACTTGAAGTCCGGGAATGCGTGGCGCAGGATCCTGGGGACCTCGATCACAAATGCGGCGATGAACCCGACCCAGATTCCGTTCACTTAATTTCCCGGGCCTTTCAGTTTCTTGGCATAGCCGGGTTTGTTGACTTGGCGAGACCGCGCGATCGCCAAAGCTTCGGATTCGACATCTTCTGAAAGGGTCGAACCACTGGCAACATAGGCGCCCGCGCCGATTTTGATCGGTGCAATCGTTTGACAATCGCTGCCCATAAAGACGTCATCGCCGATCACGGTCTTGTGCTTGCGGCTTCCGTCAATCACCCGACCATCAAAGTTGCAGGTCACAAATCCGCAGCCGATGTTCACGCGATCGCCGACTTCGGCGTCACCCAAGTAAGAAAGATGCGCGACACTGGTCTTTTTTCCAATTCGCGTTTGTTTCAATTCGACAAAGTTTCCGATCTTGGCCGATTCACCCACGTGGGAACCGGGACGAAGATTCGCGTAGGGCCCTAGGACGACTTGATTTTCAATGACCGAATCCTGACCGACCGTACCGGTGCGGACATCACAGCCTTCGCCCACCTGAACGTTTTTCAAAATCACGCCAGCCCCAATGACCGTTCCACGCCCGATGGTCGTCTTTCCTTCCAGGCTTGCTCCGGGGTGGATCACGGTTCCATCAGATACCTGAACGGTCGGTTCGATTCGGGTGCGGGTCGGGTCGATGATTCGAACACCGTTTTTCGCGTGGGTTTTCAAAATTCGCTGCATCAATATGCGGTCGGCAGCTGCCAATTCCCAGAAATCATTAATGCCCAAAAGATCGTCGGCGTTTGACCAAACCAGGGAATCGATTTTCTTTTTGGCTTTGACCGCGGCAGTCACGACGTCGGTTAAATAATATTCCTTCTGAGCGTTCGCGGTTTTCAACCCACGAAGGGATTTCTGCAAGAACGCGGCTTCAAAAAGGTAGAAAGACATCCCGACTTCGCGAATGGCTTTTTCTTTTGGACCTGCGTCTTTTTCTTCGACGATCTTTTGAATGGCAGCCTTTGCGCCTTTTCCCTTGCGAACGATTCGTCCGTATCCGGTTGGATGATCCAAAATCGTAGAAACCAAGCGTAGCGCCGCGCCTTTCGACAACGGCAGCGATGATTCTTTGAAAAGTTCTTCGGTCAATAAAGGAGAATCACCGGCCATCACCAGGATGTTCGCCTTCTTCTTCACTTGCGCTTCACCCCATTGCGCGTCCATCGCGCATCGAGCGGCGTGTCCCGTTCCCAATTGCTGGTCTTGAAGGATGAAAGTCAGACGGCCCTTTTTTCCAAAATCAGTTTCTTTGCAAACCGCTTCGACCTTTTCGCGACCATGCCCGACGATCACGGCGACATCCGCATCGGGAATCGCGCGGTGCAATGTTTCTAGAAGTTGATGAATCAGCGGGCGACCGCAAATCGGTTGAATCACTTTCGGGTCGGACGATTTCATCCGCTTCCCGAGCCCCGCGGCGAGAAGAATCACAGAAGTCGATGGTGCTTGCATGAGCTATCAGGGGTACCATCCATGACTCGCACGTCAAGACCACGACTCGGGGTTCCTAAAAAAAGTTTAGAATCTTAATTCTTAAGCTTGCCTAATCTTAGAAAGCCTTATAAACCCTTCGACAACTGAACGTCTTTAGTCAGTTTTTTTGTGAACGCTTTACTAACTCAGTTCAAACGGGGGGAGACGAAATGAATCGTCTTAAGTCTGAACGCAGTACCAGCAGTCACCAAAAATCCGGAGCCAGTGGTCGGGGTCTTCGGTTGGATGCAAAAGCCATCCAGAGAATTCGGAAAGCTCTTTTGGAAGAGAAAACTCGCCTGATGAATACATCGAAGCAGGCGATTCAAGATGAGATCGCATTGTCCCGGGATGATTTGCCGGATGAAACCGATCTTGCCGCGAATGAAATCAACCAAAACCTGGTCTTCAAGCTTCGCGATCGCGAACGCCACCTTTTGGTGAAAATCAACCAAGCCCTTCACAGAATTGAAGAAGGATCTTTCGGTCATTGCATGGAATGCGAAGAGCCGATCGAACCGCGCCGCTTGGAGGCCCGTCCTGTGTCGACTCTTTGCATCGCCTGCAAAGAGCGCGAAGAGCATCGGGAAAAAGTCTACGCTTAGAAGCGCTTAGAAGTGCTCTGAGCACTTTTTGGGATACGCCGCGACAAATGCGACTGAAAATCAGTCGGGTTTGTCGCGGTTCTGTTTTTTGGTGTTACTATCTCCCTAAATGAACAAGGTTTTTTGGTCCCAAGTCTTCGTGCTTCTCGATGCACAGTTGAAGGTTCGCTATCGTAAAACGATAGGTGGGTTCGTCTGGGTTTTGATGAATCCGTTGATTCAATTTGGATCGCAGGCCGTCATCTTCAGTCTGGTCCTGAAGCTGGATATCGAAAACTATCCGCAGTTCTTGATGTTTGGGATGCTTCCTTGGCTTTACAGCTTTCAAACTTTGGAAATGAATACAGGCGTATTCGTGCAGCAATCCCTATTCCTAAAAAGCTATTCAACGGACCCGCGCGTATTCATCGTCGCCACAACTTTCGAGAACGCGTTAAACTCGGCTGCGACTTTCTTGGTCATGTTCCTAGCATTCCAAGTTTTTAGTTCAATTTCATGGCACCAGCTGTGGCTGTACCCTGTTTCGATGATTCCGCTGATCGCGGGTATCGCATCCTTAAGCCAAATTCTGGCTATTCTGCAGACTTTCCTTCGGGACACTCGGTACATGGTCAGCTTTGCGCTCTCCGTGGGCTATTTCCTAACTCCGATCTTCTACCCTCCCGATCGCCTACCGGATTGGCTTCAATCTGGACTTTGGGCAAATCCCTTTTGGATTTGGATTCGTCCATTTCGGTCGAATCTGAACGGTTTAGAACTGGGCAGTTTTGCGCTGGACTGGGTGGCCTCGATGGCGCTTTCCGCAGGACTGACCTTAATCGCCGTTCTTTATTGGGCGCGCGTCAAAAACGAGGTCCGGTTACGTGCTTGATCCATCGACCGTTTTGAAACTGGAATCGGTATCGTTGGCATTTGGCGTGGACTTCTACCGCCGTCGAAGTTTTCGGGACTGGGCTGCAAATCCTTTCGCAACCCAGCCCAAGGGCGCCCGACAACTGATCGTGTCGGATTCTATCAGTCTAGAAATCAAGCGTGGCCAACGTTTGGGGATTTTGGGGCGAAATGGCGCTGGAAAAACTTCTCTGTGCCGCTTGATCGCAGGCATTTATACCCCGGATTCCGGGAGAATTCTTCGCCAAGGGACGATTCGCGCGGTCTTGGATACTGCGATTGGTACATTTCCCGAACTGACCGGGCGTGAAAACGCCGAACTGCTTTCTCATTTTATTTTCTCGGACCGACCTGATCGCGCTGAACTGGTGCGCGAAGCCATTGAATGGAGCGAACTTGGCCCCCAAATCGACACAGCCTTTCAGACCTATAGCCGCGGGATGCAAACACGATTGGTCCTGTCCCTGATTTCTGCGCTGCCTTATGACCTTTTGATTTTGGATGAAGTCTTTGATGGCGCAGACCGTTTCTTTTCCGAAAAAACATTGCCGCGCGTGATGCGAATGATTGAAAATTCTGGTGCAGTGGTTTTCGTTAGCCATTCAGAAAGTCAGATTCGCAAGGTTTGCAATCGGGTTTTGGTTTTAGAACAGGGAAAGGTTCTTTTTGACGGAGAGCCCGACGCCGGACTGGACTTCTACATGAAGCGAGGCTGAAACGTTCGCTGGAAATGAAAAGCGATATCGATGGCAGATCGGTCCATCACGGCAAGAACTCGGTCCAAAAGTCGATCGTCAAAACCGATCACCGCTGGAAGCCCAGTCTGCAAAGCACCCTGGATCGCTTTTTCTTCATCCAAGAATCGATACTTATAAGGAAGAACCAACACCCCACTTGGGACATCAGGGTTCACTTCGACATGAAGCGGATTTACCGCACTGACTTGGATTTTTTTCAATAAATCTTCCCACCGGTCCCAACCGAATCGCACGGACTGGGGGCCGATGAAAGTGAGCGTGTTTGGAGACGGATTCCTTCGCGGGATGTCTTTGCGACGTTGTTGCCATTCAAAATCCAAAACGAGTTTGGAAGAAAGTTCGGGATAAACTGAATGTACCCAGTTTTCTAATCCCGGTTGATTGACGTGAATTTTCTTTGAAAGCTTCAAGGCACGTTCTTCTTCAAGCGCTGAAAGCAAGGCGTCTTGTGACACGGACTTTTCTTCCAGATGGTTTAGGATCCTTTGCCCCACCTGAAGCGTGTAATGATCGATTGGATCGGACGCAGAAAGTTCTGCATCCAGAATCGACAACCATTCGTCTTTGGGCCACATCGTGGCCTGCAGTTCACGAAGGTATGCCCGGTAGCAAAGCCGTTCGTGGGTCATCAAGGCCTGACGCAGCGAAGACCACCGGGGATCCGGGGCGTGCACCCCGCCATCTGCCTGAGGGATCAGTTGCAATAGCCATTGATTTAAAGACGGCGAAAAATCAGGTGACGGCACCGTGCGCGCGTAAAAACGAGAACGCCGCGCCTGTAATTTCCAAACCCTTGAAGCTGGAACGGTCGATTCCAGATTTTGAACTGCGTTACCCAGTCGGGCCAGAACTCGATGTGCCTTGTACTGATGGTAGGGCGACGGCCTGGACTGCATCCCATCGCGTATCCACTGAATCTTTCGAATATCGCGAATGCCTTGAATCCACGGAGCCCAAAGGGACTCGATACGCATTCGTTCTTCGTATTCTCCGGGAAGATAGATTTCCAATTCACCAAGCATCTTGAATATTCGCCGAAGTGTACGGTAGGTTTGAACCAAAGACTGAACCTTTTCAGGGGACGTTTGGCTAGAAATGGCCAGGGCAAGATCCACGTCACTGAGTAAAAAATGAAAGTCCTTGCCTGTAGAAGTGCTGTGCCGAACCCAAGTCCGATAGGTCCTTGGATTCCAAGCTCGAAGCCCTAAGCGCAGTAAAATTGGAACACCCAGTCGGTAAACTTGACGAACAATGAAATGGAGCGGCCAGAAAGCCCAGTGCTCCAAAACTGAAATGATTCTGAGTGTGAATCCGTAGGAAAGCATCTTGAACACCTATCATGTTGGACCACTCGAAAAATTTACTCAAGGTATTGAAGGGGCTAAAGCAACGCGAGAAGCGTATGCGCTTTACCTGGACATCCTTCAAAAATCACCGGACCGAGTTGTTTTTCAGAGGGGCCAGGATCACCTGGCCTATTTTTTAGTTCTTCGTCAACGCTTTGGTCTGCCCACGCCGTTGCTTGAATTTCAAAATCGCGAGGAAGCTTCAAGCTTATGCGATGACCCCGAGGTGAACTTTCTTGCACGCGAGACCCGAAGCCCACCCGGCGCTTCCCTTTCTAAATCGCAGCTTAAGATTTCCATCTGCATTCCACATTTAAATCGAAGCGAGCTTTTAGAAAAGCTGCTGGATGAACTTGAAAATCAGACCCGGATTCCGGATGAAGTCGTCGTCGTTGACGACGGAAGCGAACAGATTCACCGCGAAAGAATTCATCAGATTCAGAAAAAAAAGCGGCCCTATCGGCTTTTGGTGATTGAGCAAGAAAAAAGCGGACCTCGACGAGCCCGAAACCAAGCTGCGAACGCCGCGTCTGGGGATCTGCTTTTCTTCTTGGATGACGACAACCTCCCATTGCCTTCGCTTTGCCAAAAAATGCTGGATGCCTATCTGATCTCGGGGATACCTATCCTTACGCCAGTCGTTGAAAAGGTGCGCGATTCTGATCCTTCAAAAATGCCCACGTACTGGGTTCCAACTGGTCCATGTCTGGAATTGGCTGCGATTCAGAACCACATCGGCGACATGAATGCATTGATCGAAAAAAAGGCCTTTGATCAGCTGGGGGGCCTAAGCGAGAAAAGCGCGCTTGCCTGCGAAGATTGGGAATTTTTCATTCGCGCCCATACTCAGGGAATCAGGATGTCGGTTTACCCGGACCCCGTTTTTCAGTACCGCGATCGCGCAGGAAGTTTTCTAAAAAGGGCTCCGAAAATCTTAAGCGAGCTTTCCGCCCTGTCTGCCTTGAATCAAGCCGAGAATGGATTCACATCCAGCGTATGGACCGAGTTTCTTCGCTCGATTGCGCTGAGTTGGGAAGCATGCGGAGCCCAGCCACTTCAAGCGTTTTCGATTCAAGATCGGTGGGAGATCGAACGACTGACCACCTATTTTTCTGCCGTACTTCAAGATCCAGCGATTCTGGAATTTACCGATCGATCTTGGACGGATCACCCCGTAAAGCGCGAAGTCAAGATGGCAGAATACTTCTGCGCCAGCAGCATCCCCATCCGCGATGCAATTCTTTTGTACCAGTGGATTCGCACCCACAAGCCTTCTCAAGTATTTGAAATGGGCACTTGCCTGGGATATTCAACGGCGTTTCTTTTGGCGGCAATTCATCAAAATTTTCGTGAAAACCCATTGCAGTGTGGAAAGCTGATTTCAATCGAAGCATCCGATGTTTTGGCCAGGCATGCGACCCAGCACTTGCAGCGCCTAGGGCTTTGGGATGAACGGTTGCTTGATTTGAAAATTGGGCATTTGCAGAACGTTTTTCCCGATTGCTTGTCATTAATGAAGGCAAATGACCCAAAGCGATGCGTACTTGTTTTCGAAGACGCCGAACACGCGGGCGACGCAGAGCGTTCGCGTTTTGAAGCAGTTCTAGCATCGGTTCAGGGTGAAGCCTGGTTTGCCTATGATGATGTTTCCCACGATTTCGAGGAATTGAGTCAGTTCTGGATCGAAATCCGGAAAGATCATCGAGTTTCTTCGGTGGTTCTTCCCGGTCGAGTCGGTCTAGTCAAGATCGGCGTTCCAAATGGAATATCCGGTTGAATTCGGATCGAGCTCCACGCAAGATAACTTCGAAACATGGATCAGACCGTCACAGACTACAATGCAACGCGCTTTTCCGAAGACCGGGGAACGCTTTGCCACGCGCCTTCGGTCAATCTGAACTTTGAACAAACCGGAAACGCCACCGCCTGTTGCTACAATCGGCGCTTCATTTTAGGGCGCTACCCGGCGCAAACGGTTTCTGAAATTTGGGAAGGCGCGCGCATTCACCAGATGCGCGAACTTTTGGCCAAAGGCGACCTTTCGCAAGGTTGCCAGCTTTGCATGCAACAGCTTCAAGCCCGGAACTATTCAGGCCTTCGGGCACGCCCGTTTGACGGAATGAATCGAAATCCAAAAGCCAAACATTCAGACGGCCCCGTGCCTAGAATGATGGAATTTGAACTGAGCAACGTCTGCAATTTGGAATGCGTGATGTGTAACGGTTACTTTTCGTCGTCGATTCGAAAAAACCGCGAAAGGTTGGAACCGCAAAAGAACGTCTATGACGAAGCGTTTGTCGAACAACTGGTTCCCTATTTGCCCTACCTGCTGCAAACCAAGTTCCTAGGCGGCGAACCCTTCTTGAATCCGATTTACTACAAGATCTGGGAAAAGATTGTGGAAGTGAATCCATCGATTGACGCGTGCATCACCACCAACGCAACGATCATGAATAAAAAGGTCAAAGACCTGATCTTTAAGCTGAAACCCTCGTTCATCATTTCTTGCGATTCTTTGGACAAAAAAACCTATGAATCCATTCGTGTGAATGCAAGCTTCGATGCCTTTATTGAAAATCTGGGCGTCTTTATGAAAGCTTCTTCTTACGCCGGGAAATTCATGGCTTTTTCGGTTTGCCCAATGGTCAACAACTGGAAGACGCTTCCGCAGATTCTTCAATTTGCGAACGAAAACACGATTTGCCTTGGAATCAACACGGTGGTCTGGCCGCCCCAATTGAGCATCAAGAATCTGGAACCGGGCGAAATCTTGAAAATCATCGTCTATCTTGAATCTCAATTTGCTCCAGATTTGGCACGCCATTCGAACTGGTGGGTCCGCAACAACTTTCACACCTATCAGGACATGCTGAAACAGTTCCGCTACTGGGCAGCAGAAAAAGTCGGACGCCCCGCAGAAGCGGTGACCCATGCATAGCGTGGCGGATTCGGGATTTGCAAAACGCCTGATCGAACTGAAGAAACGTGAAGACGAACTTCGACAAAATGCATTGGGCCCAAATCAAAACTGGGATGGTGATTTAAAAGCTTGGAAAGCGCACCAAGAAGAAGCGGCACAAGAAATGGATGCTTACTTGTCCAAGTGGGGGTGGCCCGGTTTCTTAAGCGTGGGCTTTGAGGGTGCGCAAGCCGCTGGCGGCTTGATCAGCAGCCTTTGGAGCAGACCCGATTTCATGCGAAAGTGCCTTCCTTTGATCGAACAGTCCTATCGGTTCGGCGACATTTGGGGCGACTGGTTCGCACGGCTGTATGACACTGTGATGTTCTTCGAAGGCAAGCCACAAGTCTATGGCACCTTCTTGCATTGGAATCCCGCCGGAAAGTTGGTTCCCTGGACTTTGGTGGACCCTGAAAAAGTCGACGCACGACGGGGTGCAATGGAACTCGAGACTCTTGCATCTTACGTGGAAAGAAGGGAACGCGAAGTCCAACATTTGGGCTGGGCACCGCCCTGGGACTGGCGTGAAAGCGCTTGGACCCGGCTACAGGTCTTGACCGGCGAATCACCGTAGTCCTATCATCCAAGCCATGGCGAAAAAGAAGATTGGAATCGTAACCTTCGAGTTTCCCGGGCTGACAAAAAATGGAGGCATCGGGACCGCCTACGGTCGCTTGGCCGATTTGCTTCACGAAGCGGGGCATGAAGTTTCGGTTTTTTTTGTGTGCATCGAAGAATCCAATTCGAAGCTGGTCAGCGAAGTACAAAAAAATGCAAAGGCCGTGTCTAAAAAGAAAAAGTATCCGATTTCCATCATTCTCACCAAATCAGAATGGCACTACGGAAACGTCTGGGGCGTTGCGCGCGCGGCCGCGGTTCACGACACGCTGAAGGATCGCCATTTCGACATTCTTCACTTTCACGATGGCCTGGGGCTGGGAACACTGGTTTTAAAGAATAAGCACCTAGGGTTGGGATTTCAAAATACAGAAATCGTTGTCGGGTTACATGGATCTTCGGGTTGGCACTGGGAAGGGCAGCGCTTCTTTTTTTCGTCTCCACCTGAATACATTCAAGGGACGATGGAACGCGAACAAGTCGAATGGGCAGACACCGTGGTCAGTCCAAGTCGATACATGGTTGACTACTATAAAGGATTGAAGTGGAAAGTCGACTCGGATGCCGAAATCATTCCAAACTGTAATCGTTTCGGTTCATCGGCCGTTTTGAAAAAGGGTCTGGTTCGTTCACGCCCGGTTAGCCGGCTGGTTTTCTTTGGCCGACTGGAACCCCGCAAAGGATTGATCGTATTTCTGAACGCTTTGAAGATTATCGCGATGGGGATTCGCCGCAAGGGTGCGCAAAAAACCAAGTTACCCGTTACTTTTTTGGGCCGCGATACCGAATCTGAAAATGGATTTTCAGGTCTGCGCTTGATTCAAGAAGCGGCATCTGAACTTTCCGATGTGTTTCACTTCAAAGCACATACGCACTTTTCGCAACCTGACTGCGAAGCTTTTTTTCAAAAGCATCCGGATTCACTGATCTGCATGCCTTCCCTTTTGGACAATTCGCCTTACGCCGTGGTCGAGGCTTTAGAGCAAGGTTTGAATTTCATTTCAAGCAATCACGGAGGCCAAAAGGAACTGATCGATTCTGATTACGCCAAGGATGCTACTTGTGCGCCTGAACCCTGGGAACTAGCTAAGAAAATTGTTTTTCGCATGACCGTTCCCAGCCCAGTACCCAGACCGGCCCTTTCCGTTTTGGAAGCAAATCGAATGTGGCTGGACTTTCACCTCGACAGAAAAGCAAGGTCCGTAAAAAAGCCGGCTTCACTTCGCAAAGCCGTTCCTTTTTCGGTTGTGATTACAGTCGGCTTTGATCTTGGATCCCTGGAAGACACTTTGAAAAGTGTGACCCGGAAGCGTGGCCCCAAAGAAATCGTGGTGGTTCGTTACGGCTACCTTCGACGTGATCAAGAAAAGGCTTTCGAAGAAATTCGCACGGCATACAGCCGAAAAGTCCGCTTTCATCACGGTGAAGAAGCGTCGCCTTGGGATGCCTACCGTTTCGCGCTATCCAAGGTGTCGGTAAAAAAGGTCCTGATCCTGCGTCCGGGTGACGAACTCAGTCCGGACGGTTTTGAAATCATCCAAAAATGCCTGAGCCGATCGGAAAAGAAAGTCACCCTGTTTGGGTATGCCCGGGGAAAGGTCAGCTTCTTGCCGCCGCCGATGGAACTGAATTACTTGAGCTATTGTCCGTCGATCGAAAACTTCCCTGTCTTGTTGGACAAAAATGCCGTGTCCAAGTCGATGGTTTCGCACGAAAGCCATCAAATCGGCGCTCAGAACGAAATGGCCCTTCGGGGTCTTTTTAAGAAAGATGAAATCGAAATGGTCCCTCAGGTCATCCTGGGCTCGGAATCGAGAAGCGCATTTTCTCCTTATGCGACAGCGAACTCGGAGACGATTTTTAGCCGATTTGAAATGCTTCGCAATCACATGCCGATTGAGCATGTGAAGAATATGGAACTGGCGGCGGGACTGCTTTTAGGAACTAGCCGGTGAAAAAACGACAAGTTGTCTTCACTTTCATTCACGAAGCCGAAGCACCCCAAGCGCAGGTGATGTTTGAATCGGTCAAAAAACATCATCAACTTTTTCAGTCTGAAATTTTCCGAATTGAAAGCGAAGGCTCCCAGCTGACTGAACTGATTCGCTCGGTGGGTTTAGAACAAGCCCGTGCCACTTGGATTCCAAGACTTTGCCTTAGGATTTTCGAAAGAAAAGACGTCGAGCAGATCCTGTATATGGATCCGGGATCTTACCTTTTCAAAAAGTTAGATTTTGTTCATTCGCCGACACCCGGAAAAAATGTGGCCTTGATTCCCAGAATTTTAGGAGAAGAAACTGAAGGAGCCACGATTCAAGGTTCCATTTTTGATTCAGGGATTCTGAGTTTAAGAAAATCACCACAGACGATCACGTTCCTGAACCGCTGGGTCGCCGAAGGGGCTCGTTTTCTGGACCTAAGTCCTGCACTTTACGACTGTGTCGAAGTCATCCGCGATCGATCTGTCGCCGTGGCCTATTGGAATATTCAGCGCCGCAGCTGGAATCGAAAGTCAGTCACCCTTTTCAATTTCCGCGGCTTTGATCCTGAACGCCCATATCGACTTTCGGCGGAATCCGCCCTTTTCACCGAGAACCTTCCCCACCTTCGAGGACTGGTCGAAGGCTATCGACGTCAACTGGAGAAACAGCAAAAGCCTGAATCGGATTCTCTGATACTTTGGAACTGATCAGGGTCAGTTGGGCAGATATTCAATCGCGCGTATGCGCAAAGCCGTGCCATCACTAGCCATCAACATCTGAAGATCGCCTGCCTTTTCTGAAGGCCGATCACACTGAAATTCCAAAAGATTGGCGCCCTTCTTTAAGCGCCTTTCCTGAGTCACGGGTCCGCTGGTCAATTCATCGGACTGATAGCGAAACCCAAGCCAGGAATCCTGTGCGGCGTGAATGTCGACACGAAGCTTGAAGGTCCTGAACTTCTTAGGGCAAGGAAGCAAAACCCGGGGGTCTTTACCCGCCGGCTTCAGTTGAAGCATCTTTTCGCGAAATCCGCTGAATGCACTTTGTACTTCCAGCTTTCTAAGTTCCTGATCGCGCATCACCCATCTTTGGGCCAAGGCATCGCGACTGATCTTTTGAACATCCGTGCGGTCCGGAGAAACCACGCGCCGATCCGTGATCTGCCAGGTCCTTTCGCGATCTTGGTCCATCATTCCGTGAAAAAGGCTGAAATAAGGACGAAGATCCTGGCCCGCGATCTTGGGAAGCGTCTTCAGTCGGTGCTTCAATGTTGCTGGAACGGGCAGATCGAAAGTACGGTTTTCCGCATGGCGTCTGTACCAACACAGGGCTTCGGGGCAGGTTTGAAAATTTTTCCCTGCCAGAATGGCCCTAAGGAATAGATCGAAGTCTTCCCAAGCGAATTCTGGATTCTCGTCAAACCCATTCAATTCCAAGAAAGTCGCCTTTCGAAACAAAGAATTCGTGTCGCCGATTGGACTGAGCATCAGTGCCTGATTCAGGTCGCCCGACGTGGGAAGCCAACGGTGGACCTTCGAAGTCAGATGCGCGTCCGCTGCATCGCCAAAGAAACGATCCAGTCCGCAGACCAAGACATCGGCCTTAGTTCGGGCCTGCACATCCAAAAGAACTTCAACTTCGTTGGGTTTGGCGACGTTGTCGTCATCCATGAAAAGTAAAAATTCCGACCGCGCGATCCGTGCAGCAAGATTCCTTGCAGCTTCGGGACCTTTGCGCTTGGGTTGGCGAATGACCTGAATTCCCGGCAATCCTTCCAGTTCGTTTAGGTACGCCTTCGCAGAAGTCATATCGCTTGCGTCATCAACCACGATGATTTCATCGGGCCGATACGTTTGTGAAAATAAGGAATGAAGCGCGATTTCCAGGAAGTGCGGACGATTTCGATGCGCAATGCAGACAGCAATTGAAGACTTTGCCTTCTTTTTTCCGACCTTTTTTGCGTTCTGTGCCGCAGATTTTGCAGCCTTGGGCAGCGGAAACTTTACTTCCGCGAAAGACGTCAGGAATCCAAGATCTTGCGCTTCGAAGAGGGTTCCAGTAGTCCCCAAAGAATCCAAATCCGATGTTCGAATCTGAAAAGACACCTGCATTTCTTGCAGGCGCGCGATCAAACGGTTTTGGGTGCGCAGCTGAGAAAGCGCGGGTCGCGAAATCCAAAAGATCACTTCGAGATCCGAAGGATTGGAATAAGTACAAATTTGATCGAAGACCTGTTCGGACCTTGCTTGAGAAATAAAAGGGTCTTGAAAAATCCAAGTCTTGGACTTTGAAGCGGGCTTGGACTTCCTTGATGGCTTCAATCCTTGAAAGCAGACCTGGTGCCTGGATGGAACTTTCCAACCTGACCTTTGAGCCCATTGGAAACCATCCTGCGTCGAAAGCACTTGATCGGCACCTTCAAAAGTTCTGCGTTCAAGGTCCAGTCTTTGTAGGTCATCAAAGCTTGAACAAAGGCGGTCCGTGGCTTCCAGTTCAAATTCCAGCGGACGATCGTGAAGGACGCAAAGTTCCGTTTCCAGAAACGCGAGTCCGACCTTTTTCGCTTGGACACAGAAAAAACCCGGCGCCCCTGAATCTTGAAAATAAACCGCATCGAACTGGGCGTCCCGAAGCTGGTTGAGAATCGCCTGAGCGCGCCGTTCTAGTTCCGTTCCAATAGGGTCAGCTTGAGGTTCGCGAATGCTGACCAGGTGAATTCCCTTTTTTGAGAAATAATCCTGCCAATCATGGAAACGCGCATCTTCCGGACACTGCGCCGATGAATAGATCACCGTCAATTGCGCGGACTTTGACCATTGTTTCAAAAGACCCGAATGAAAGCGTCCCGCAGGCGAGCCCAGATTCAGCTCGGAAAGCTCGGTCACAACTAATGCGATCCGCCGACTTTTCATCCCAATCAGCGAACCAGGCGGGCTCGTTCAAGTTTTGCGATCAACTTCCGAGCTTCCGCCGCTAGGACGTCGGACGAAACCCGATGCTTCCTTTCAAGTCGCTTGACGATTGTCGCCAAGCTGCGCTTTCCGTCGATCAAGGTCCAAAATTCTGCGGCGATTCGGTCTAACTTGTAGACGTGACGTGTGTCATTTTCATGAATCAAAGTCACATCGCCCTTGGGTGACTTCTGATGCAGCACGCCATCTCCCACTTTCAATATGGTTGAAAGGCCGTTCTTATTATTCGGCTTAGAAGAAAACTTCTTTTTTTTCTGGGTTTGCTTCATATTCATTAACGTACTCAAACTTTTGACCAAATGGCAAGCGGACGGGATCAGAATGGAAAAAAGAACAACTGAAAATCAAAAGAAGCCTTCGAAGCCTGGATTCCAGTTTGGTGACCTAAAGAAGATTGCCACGACTGACTACATCGGCAGCAACGAATGGGGCGAATTCGCAAGTACGACCGGCTGGGCAGATCCTTCTAGCCCCGACATGAAAGGCCGACGAAACGACTACTTTTTGGAATTATCAGGCGGTGGTGGATCCGGTTCTTCTTCCGGGGGTGGAAGCGGCAGCGGTTCTTCGCCATCCGATATTCGCTTGAAAGACGAAATCAGCCCAATGCAGGCTGCCTTGGAAAAACTGCTTCAGCTTCAAGGGGTTCAGTTTTCTTGGAAAGAGAATCAATCGCGGGACTTGGGCTTTGTGGCTCAGAATGTCGAGTCGATTTTTCCGGAATTGGTCGAACTTTCAGATTCTACCGACGAAACTTCGATCAAGCGAGTCCGCTACGGTCATCTAACGGCCGTGATTGTCGAAGCCCTTCGCGAAATGAAAGCCAAGCACGAACACGAAATTTCGACCTTGATGGATCGAATCGAAAAATTGGAGCGAAAGCTCGGCCACTAAGATGGTTGGCTTAGCCCGGGACAACTTGGACCTTTTTCTGTGGATTCAAAGAAACCGCAGACGCCTAGATCTTTGCATTACTGAAAACCTTCCTTATAGTCGATTGATCGGGGCCCCGGCCTATTCGGTCATGATGAAGGTGGGTCGGTTTATTCAGGCGGGGTACGGATATGATCCGTCCCCCATGATTTCATTGAACAAGGCATTTTCAGAAGTCGTCGAACGCCAGTATTACGTTCACCAAGGCGGCCTATCGACAAGTGGCTACGCGACCCATTTCGTTCCGGAAGCAGCGCAGACGGCTGCGCGCCTAGAACTGATCGAGAGGGACGCATTTCTGACCCATTTCCTGACCGAGACTGCTTTTTCTGAAATTGCCAATAACGAGGTTTTTTGCCCCGCGATTGATTGGGATGGAATTCGCAAGCGGCTTAGGAAAAAAGGCTGCTCGATCTCGCTTTATCGAATGAATTCTGACTTTCAGGTCCACGCGGTTTTGGCGATTGTGCGAGGGGACCAAAACGTCGTGCCGTTTGGGATGAAAATTGCGGCTTCCGTTTCCACCCAGTCGCTGGACGCAGCCGCACAATCCGCGATTTTGGAGTCCACTGCCTGCGCGTCCGGGATCATTTTTGCGCCACGTGGCTTAAGCCTTAAGGCCCCCATCAACGCGTTCCGATTTCGAATTCTCAGTCAGGGGCGCGGAATCCCGTCAGTTCACACCTCGGCGGCTTGTCATTTTAAATATTCGCGTGAATTCAAAAACGTTTATCTAAAAGGACCCAAAAAACCATGGCCACTTGGCACGCGCCCCATTGACCAGGTCCAAGTGGTCCGCGTGAAGCCAAAGATTCCCGTATTGGCGAGCATTCCGCTGATTTGCTACCGAGCGACTGATCCCAAGCTTCAGCACCTTTTCTTTGGGGTCGCAAAACCCAGCTACTTCAACCACGAACGACTGAAGCGAATGGGAGGGATGAAAACCCAAAGCGGGTTTCCGTCCAAAAACCCTCATCCCTTTCCATGAACTGGATCCTTCACGACCCGGCAACGCGAAAGAAAATGCGACTGGGTACGAACCCTTCTTCACGCTTGGCGTGGAAAGTTTGGGAAGAAAGTTGGAAGGCGCGAGCAGTGACCGCTTCTTTAAAAGGGAAAGGGATTGAAATCCGGTGGGTGGGCGCGGTTTCTTCGGAATTTTTTTTGAAAAAATCAAAGTCAACTGAACCCTGGTCCCGTTTCGTTGAAATACGACCCAACGCAAGGGGCTTCAGCATCCGAACTGGTCTGTCCAATGCACAAATCCAGATCAGAAACTTAAACGATCTTGTTTTCTTACGTTCCAACCTAGGCGGGTTGCTCGATGCGTTGGGGTTTCTAAAGAAGCCGAAAGAAGACCAGGAACTGCGCTATTGGGAAGAAGCGGATCTTGGCTTTCACCGACAGTCCTTGGAATTCGAACGAGGACCTTGGGGTGGGACCTATCGAATGGGCCGGCCTAAGCCAAAAGCATCCAGAAATCCCCGGCCGGAAATGCGGATTCTTCTAGGTTCGAAGAAAACTGGAAGTCTTTCATCCGTGATTCAAAAACGCGCATCGAATAGAAACTTTAGCCATAAGGCCGTTTCGATTCAGAAGCTTTCCCGGTTCCTGAACCAGTGCTTTGGTATCCAGGGTAAAAAACGTCCTTTCGCTTCAGGCGGCGGGATTTACGAACAGCAGCTTTATTTGGCAATTGCGGACCATCCTTCCATCCCGCCTGGATTTTATCGGGTCAATTCAGGTCAAAGCTGTCTTGAAAAGTGGAAAACGGAAAACGATTCTAAGCTGGTTTTGGCGTGGCAGCAGGTTGCATTGCAAAATTTAGCACCATCCAAAGTCGCTCCGCCCATTGTTGGAATCTTGACCAGTCGGCATGCGCTTTTGGCCATCAAATACGAACGAATCGCGTACCGGCTTTCACTTTTGAACGCGGGCTGCTTTCTTCAAGCTGCCGCCCTTTCTGCAGCCGATCTGCGGCTGGCATTTTGTCCATTGGGTTCTGTGAACCCCAGTCTTTTTGAAAAGACGACGAAGATCAAGATGATGGAAGAATCACCGGTTGCTGCTTTTGCGCTAGGTGAAGTCGGATCCAACTGAAAACGGCAGTGAACGCCCAAGCGATGTGGACCAACCGAATTCGAAGGTCCATAGCGGTCGACCAGTCCCAAAGCGGCCGAATCATTGAACTGAAAACTTTCAGTGTAAAAGGAAGCGGAGCAATTCTTCCCACGCGGAACTGCCAATAATCCGACAACCCGAAACCCAGCTTCAGCCGCAGAACGTAAAGAAATCGAAATCGTTTCGGATTCACGTCATGGATCATCACTAAATTTGGAAAATAGCCGCACTTCAATTGAACATCCGAAGCCGTCTTGGCAATCACGGCGTCTTCACCCGAAGCAAAGCTGAATTTTCCATTTCGACCCAAGCGAAAAAAGTGAGGATCCAGCGCATAGGTCTTTAGGAATTTTTCGATTACGGATCTTCGCACAACCATGCTTGCAGTAGCGACGGGAACCCAGGGCTGCCAATACCCGTAGTACCAGTCGACGACGGGATGATCGCCTATATCCTTAATCGCCATGGCTAAAAGCCAAGGTTTAAGCCACTGAGGAACTTTCGTTTCCTTTGGTAAAAGCATTTTGCCGGAAAAAACACCGACTTCTGTACTTTGCTCTAAGATCCTTAAGGCTTCGGCGACGAAATCGGGTGCTAAGTAATTATCGTCGTCGACAAAAAGGACGTTTCCGCCCGTTTCCTTAAAAGCCAAGACCCGTGCGTGGGCGACGCCGACTTTTTCTTCGCGAAGCACACGAAAAGAAATCCCTGCATCCCGAAGTCCACGAAAAATCGGATTCGATTTTTCAATAGGCCATCGACTGGCGTTGTCAACGACCGTGACCTGAAAAGAACCCCGTGGCGCAGTTTGGGCCGCCAAAGCTTGGAAAGTTTTTTCCAGTTTTTCCAAGTCAGGATCATGCGTACAGACGCAAACATCGAGCATCATCGTGTCGTCATTTTATAGTCACCCGGCCAAGTCGATCGACTGATAAATCCTTGACGGTAAGCCTAACTCGGGGCTTCAACTCCCCAGTTTTGGCTTCTATCAAGGGACTTCGGCCACGACTATTTCGGGAACCGCCAAGACAACGCCATGAATCAAATGCGTCAGAAATCGGATACTTCTTTGAATTTCCACTACTTAAGTCGTCCTGAAATACCCGCATGACGGCAATTTAATCCTCAAGGGTTCGTCGAAATCCACCGAACCGTTTCACAAGGATTGAAGTCATTTCGGGAGAAGTTCGGTGCCCGGGTGATCAACGAGTGTAACTGCATAAGGGGCAGGCATGGTGACTAACTACGACGGCGAACAGGTAGAAATTCCAACATCACTTCCGATGCTACCTGTAAGGGATATTGTGGTCTTCCCGTATATGATTATCCCACTTTTTGTGGGCCGGGATTCTTCGATCAAAAGCGTGGAAGAAGCTTTATCCAGATCGGATCGCTTGATCCTTCTGGCCTCGCAAAAAGACATTAGCGATGAGCATCCTTCTCCGGAAGGGATCTATAAGACCGGAACGGTCTCGATGATCATGCGGATGCGCAAGCTTCCGGATGGGCGAATCAAGATCCTGACCCAAGGCCTTTGTAAGGCAACGATCAAGGATTTTTCGCAAACACAACCTTTCTACGAATGCTCGATCGACAAGATTACCGAACCCGCATTCGTCAAGAACCCCGAGAACGATGCGCTGATGCGCTTGGTTCGCGAGCAACTTGAAAAAGTCATCGCACTTGGAAAAGTACTGAGCCCAGATATTTTGATGGTTCTGGATGATATCACCGATGCCGGCCGCTTGGCGGACTTGGTGGCATCAAACCTAGGCCTGAAAGTGTCGGACGCGCAGACCATCTTGGAAACGCTGGATCCAGTCGAAAGATTGAAGAAGATCAGCGACATCCTGACCAAGGAAATTGAAGTTCTGACGCTACAAGCGAAGATCCGTTCGCAAGCCAAGGACGAAATGACCAAGTCGCAGAAGGAATACTTCCTTCGCGAGCAGATTCGCGCCATCAAAAGCGAACTGGGTGATAACGATCAAAAAGGCGAGGAAGCAGCCGAGCTTCGTGACAAAGTCGCGAACGCCAAGATGCCTCCTGAAGTAGAAACCGAAGCGATGAAACAACTGGGCCGGCTTGAGCGCATGCACCCAGATGCTTCCGAGGCTTCAATGCTTCGCACCTATATTGACTGGTTGATCGAAACCCCATGGTCAAAATCGACGGTCGATAATCTGGATCTGACCCGCGCCAAAGGCGTCTTGGATGAAGATCACTACAACCTAAGCAAAATCAAGGAACGTATCCTTGAGTACCTTGCGGTTCGTAAACTGAAAGACAAGATGAAGGGACCGATCCTTTGCTTCGCTGGACCTCCGGGTGTCGGCAAGACTTCCTTGGGTCGCTCGATCGCACGTGCTTTGGGCCGCGAATTCGTTCGCATCAGCCTGGGCGGCGTGAAAGACGAAGCTGAAATCCGCGGTCACCGCCGCACTTACGTCGGCGCACTTCCTGGCCGCGTGATTCAAGGGTTGAAGCAAGCAGGAACCAATAACCCGATTTTCGTCCTAGACGAAATCGACAAGCTGGGAAGCGATTTCCGCGGTGATCCATCTGCTGCCCTGCTTGAAGTCTTGGATCCGGAACAAAACAACACTTTCCGTGACCACTACCTGAACGTGCCTTTCGATCTATCGAACGTCATGTTCATCGCTACCTGCAACAACTTGGAAACCATTCCAAGTGCACTACGCGATCGTATGGAAGTGATCCAGCTGTCTGGATACACGGAAGAAGAAAAATTCTTCATCTCGCAAAAGTACTTGATCCCTAAACAGATCACGGAAAACGGATTGAAGAACGATCAGATCGACATCACGACCGAAGCCGTCCGTACCGTGGTTTCTCAGTACACTCGTGAAGCCGGCCTTCGTAACCTAGAACGCTTTGTTGCAACACTTTGCCGCAAAACCGCGCGCTTGGTCGCCGAAGGAAAAACCGAAAAGACGGTTATCGATCGCGAACTGACCTACAAGTTCCTGGGGCCAGCACCTTACCTTCGTGAAGACGAACAGGATAAGGACGAAGTCGGTATCGCAACCGGCTTGGCTTGGACTTCGGTCGGCGGAGAAATCCTGTACGTCGAAACCAACACGATGAAGGGCAAGGGCGGAATTATTCTGACCGGACAGCTCGGCGACGTGATGAAAGAATCCGGACACGCTGCGATGGGATTGATTCGCTCGCGTGCCAAGGAATTCGGAATCGATGAAGATGTGTTTTCCGCAATCGACATCCACATTCACTTCCCGCAGGGCGGCATCCCTAAAGATGGCCCTTCAGCTGGAATCACGATGGCTTCCGCGATTATCTCGCGGTTGACTGGAAACCCGATCCGCAAGGACGTCGCCATGACGGGTGAAATCACCCTGACTGGACGCGTGCTTCCGATCGGTGGTCTGAAGGAAAAGGCCTTGGCAGCAATGCGCCATGGCATCAAGACCATCGTCATCCCGGACAAGAACAAGAAGGACTTGGAAGATATTCCAGAAGAATATCGCCAGCACCTGACCTTTGTGCCCGTCAAGACCATCGACGAAGTCTTAGAAGTCGTCTTGGCCAATAAGTGGCAAAAAGCGAAGGACAAAGCTCCAGCCGCAGCTACCGGATCTTCCGGAACTGGGCGCTCGCGTCGCAAGATCGCTGCTGCAAGCGGCGGCCTGGCAGCGTAAGCTAAGAAGACTTGAGCACGCTTGAAATAGTTCTTTGCGCACTCTGTATTTTGGGTTCGGCATTCTTGGCATCGGCGGAAATCGCGATGTTCAGTCTGTCGCGGTTCCAGATCCGGGCCATGCGGGAACGATTTCGGGCGGCACACCGACGGGTCAAACGCCTTCTTTCAGACCCAGGTGGATTCTTAGTCAGTGTTTTGGTTCTGGCTGAAATCTTCAACGTGTCTTTGGGCGTTTTGATTGCGGAATCGGTCAACGAAAACTGGCCGGCTTTGACCCAAGGCGATCATCTAGTTGCGCGAATCATTCGTGATTACCTGGCGAACCTAGCGCCGACTTGGGCCCTTCAGACTTTGGTCGGAGTGATCATCACTTCTCCGTTCCTTCTGATTGCTTGCGAAATCACGCCCAAGACCATCGGCGCCCGGACCAATCAATTGATCGCGACCGTTTCTTCGGGACCGATGACGTTAATCTATGACGTTTTGAAGCCCATTCGCTTGGCGCTTCAAACGATCATCGGCTTAGTCGCACGAACCCAGAAGTCAGACGACGGCAAGGAAGTGCAAGACGCCTTGTTGAAGGAAGAAGAATTTCTGACCTTGGTTGAAGAAGGTCACCGCGAAGGCACCGTTCAGGAAACCGAATTGGAACTGATTAAGAACGTCTTTGAACTGGACGACACCCCGGTTTCTGAATTGATGACCCCAATTGAACAGGTTCTTTCGTTTCAGGAACTGACCCCCTGTCGAAGCGCATTCACGACGTTACAATCTAGGCGCTTTTCAAGAATTCCGATCATTTCTTTGCAAGGCGGAATCCGCCGTGTCGTGGGCATTTTGTATTCGAAGGACCTGTTGATCGCTAAGCTTGAAAACGACCTAGAAGTTCTTCAAAGCCCCGTCACTTCGGTCATGAGAAAACCGATGACGACGGCGCCGACGGCACGACTGAACAGCCTTTTTTTGAGAATGAAGAAGCAAAGGCTTCACATGGCCATTGTCGAAGACAGCGACGGACGTGCCTTGGGCGTTGTCACCATGAACGATCTTTTGGAAGCGCTTTTTGATGATCTGACCGCGAAGGAGGATGATCTGTGACGTCAGTTGAATTCATGCTGACCATGATCCCGATTCTTCTTCTGATCGAGGGCTTCTTTTCTGGGGCAGAAATCGCGATTCTTTCAGCGGATCGAATCAAGCTTAAGGCGGCCGCGAGAAAAGGATCTGGGCGTTCTAACTTAGCGTTGGAACTTTCGGCCCGCCCCGAACGCGTCCTTTCGGCGACCCTATTGATGACCAGCGTTTGCATCATCTTGATTTCAAGTTTGATCGCCTTGTACTTCATCGAAAAATCCACGCCCCACGCTGAACTTTGGGCGGTCGTCATCACTTCGCCTTTGATCGTGATTTTTGGTGAACTGATTCCGAAAACTTTGTTTCAGCGCTATTCGACCGTGATGGCACCATGGGCCGCCTACCCGGTCACGATCGTTTACTACCTTTTCTTTCCGATCACTCGATTGCTTTCCGGATACACGAACCGCCTTTCACGGATGCTGGGCCCTATCGAAGAACTAATCGCAGGGCGAAAGCACACCACGCGCGACGAACTTCGTTTGGTTCTTTCGTTTGGAAAGAACGAAAGCGCGTTGAAGCCTTCTGAAAAGAAGATGATTAAAAGGATCTTCGACTTCAAAGACACTGAAGCCAAGCACGCGCTGATTCCTTTGGTCAAAGTCGAAGCGATTGAAGAACAATCCACGATTCGTCAGGCGCTAGACCGATTCAAAACCCACCGACATTCCCGCATGCCCGTGTATTCAGGACGTGTGGACAACATCACCGGCGTTTTGGACGTTTCTGATCTTTTCGGGATGGTCGATCTTTCTCAACCCATTCGCACCTTTATTGCTCCGGCACATTACGTTGCGGAAACCCAGTCATTAGAAGATGTACTTTTAGACATGCACCGCGAAAGCGATGAATTGGTGGTGATCGTCGACGAATACGGGGGCGCAGTCGGCATTCTTTCGCTGGAAGATATCGTGGAAGAAATCGTCGGAGAAATTCAAGACGAGTACGATTCGGAAGGTGCCAAGTACAAAGAGCTTGGCCCCGAAAGCTGGTTGATTCAGTCGCGGATGGAAATCAGCCAGATCAACGAACTTCTTCACTTGAGCATGCCCGAAGGCGACTATGAAACCTTGGGTGGATTTTTGCTTCAACAGTTTGGGCGGATCCCCGGAACCCGTGATGAACTTTATTTTGACACCAAGGCGGGGTCGTTGAAATTCACGATCCGCAAAGCAACCGAGCGCCAGATCGATTCCGTTCTGGTAGAGCTGCTGTCAAAAAACGAATAACGGATTGTTTTTGTCGGGATTGTTTTTTTCTGGCACAACCCGTTGGAATCGCGATTAGACTGGAAGCATGAAGCGGACGGTCCTAATCGTCGATGACGTTGAATTTGTACGCAAGACCCTGACGGAAATCCTAAGCCAGGCCCACTATGAAGTCGTGGGCGAAGCCAAGGATGGACGCGAAGCCGTTGAACTTTTTCAAAAACTTTCCCCAGATGTCGTGACCATGGACATCGTGATGCCGGAAATGAGCGGCATCGATGCCACCCGGCGAATCATCAAAATGAATAAGGACGCTAAGATCGTGATGATTTCAGCCATGGGCCAGGAAAACTTGGTGATGGAAGCAATCAACGTGGGTGCTCGCGATTATCTGCTGAAACCTTTCACCGCAGACGATGTGGTCAAAACGGTCGAACGAGTTCTGACCGGACAGGATCGTGGAACCGGCCGTTTAAGGGAGAGTCGCGCATGAACCCGACTTTGAACCCGATCGACCAACACAGTTTTGATTTTTACCAATTGGGTAAAGTCGAACCTTCAGCGCAGAACCTTTTGAATGTCGATTCCTGCTGGAGCGCTGCTTACAGTCTTCACGGTGAGTACCACGGCGTGGTTTGGATTCAGTTTGATCAAGAGATCGCTGAAGAAGTCGGTATGGAGATCGGAAACATTCTTTCCAGCCGGATTGCTGATCAGATTTCTAGAAACCGAGACGGAGCCTGGGTTTTGACTTCGCCACCGTTTCGCCCTACCCGCGATCGAATTCAGCAGCTGACTTCGAATAGCCCCACCCTGCTTCAGAAAGATTATTCTTTTGGTGGTCTAGGAATTCGCGTTTGGATGATCGGACTTCAACCTTTAGATACCGGAGCAGGAAATGCTTAAGCTGATTGGATGGATGATCAACACCGTCTTTTTCGCGCTTTTGGTTTTGGTTTTGGGAAACTGGGTCCGCTTTGATGGGAAAACGGTTTCGGATCACGTGAAAGCAAAGATGGTCTGGTTGGACAAAAAGGACGTGAAGTCCCCAGGCCAAGTGACCGAAAAAGTAACCCAATCTGTGAAGAAAATCACAGACCGAGTGACCTTTGGAAACTCTTCGCCTTCCAAAAAGGAACGCGAAGAGCTCAAAGAATTGATCAAGAAATTTTAGTTGCCGTTGATCGCAGTCGCGGTCCCGTCACTAGTCGTGATGACGGTAGGGTTCTGCTTTCCACTGGCGCCCAGCTTTTCTAAAGCTTCCGAGTACCCGCACTTAAATGAATGAGCAGGCGTATCTGAAGAACGCTGTTCTCCAAGGGAAGTCTCGGCCAGGGCCACTGGCGAAAACAAAGACACGGCGACGAAAAACCACGTAGGTTTAATCATGGGACACACTCCTTTAGTTTTACACACGCGTGCCGATTCGGTCGCACATCGCACGACCGCACGGGCACACACTCTCTCGAAGAGCTATTAGAGCAAGGGGGATGCCAAGAAACCTTACAGCTGACACGGTTTATCTATTTGTAATTATTGAATAATTTAGTTCGAAGTGAATTCTACTGGCAATATAAAATGCAGATCTGCTCATAAAGAAAACACAGCTGTCTAAAGATTTGACGGCCAATTCTTGCCTATTGATGGCGCCGCTACGAGTCCTCATAATGGAAGTATGAAAACGTTATTTTTTGCCCTGATGATGATGGTAAGTTCAGTAGCTTTCGCACAAGCGACCGGCGAAAAAAATGATTCCGATTGCACTTCAGTGACGGACGCGACTTCGACGTCAACATCGACTTCGTCGACGACCACCGGTGCCAGCGGAACCAGCAGCGGCGGCACGACGACTACCATTCAAGGTAACTAGTCTTAAAACGAAAGAGAAACGCCCGCGGGCTTGATGATGTCGACCAGGTTCTGGAACGCCGTCGTCACCTCAAGGGCGATTTTTCTTCCCGCTGAACTTTCAACTTTCTTGATCTCGCCGCTATTGTTGTAGCTAACCGTGATGCTTCCTAAGCTTGGGTCCGAGATTTCGATCGGTTTCGAGTTTTCGTTGTACTTGAAATCCAACCGCCGCTTGTTTTGATCCAGTAAGCTTTTGATTCGCCCATTGGCGTCGTAGAAAAGCTTCACGCCCTTTCCACCCGAATTCTTTGCAAAACTGAGGTTCCCTTTATCGTCGTACTGGAATTCAGACCAGTTCACGACTTTCTTGTTTCCTTTGGGATAGCGCACAACCTTGGAAACTTTATTGGCCTTGGGGTGATAAGCCAGCTCGGTCACTTCTGACGGAGTCGACTTTTTCGTCACACGACCCTTTTTGTCGTATTCGAACGCGGTTTCATCCGATCCGCGCTTGATCAAAAGCGGAAGGCCGCAACATTCGTTGTAAGTGGTTTCGGTTTTTTGTCCGTCCACTTGGGTGATCATGCGATAGGTCCATTCTTCCCCGTCAGGCTTGTACTTGAAAAGATACTCGTAGCTGCTGTTGCTGATCACCGATCCTTCTTTGCTTTTGCTGACCAGCTTCACCGTGATGTGACCTTTTTGTTTTGGGTCAATCATGTAGTCATATTCGGTCAAAGCGCCGTCGCGTTCACGAACGCTTTTCACGCTTTCCAGCTTATCTTTGGACCAGTAGGCGATCTGAAGCGACGTTTTATCCGAATACCCAATTTCGGTCAGGTAGTGCTTGCCATCGCTTGTGTACTTGTACTGGTACACGTTCCCGTCGACGTCCTTGGAATAAATCAGTTCGTCTTTGTCGTTGTACCGATATTCCGTTTCTTTGCTATTTTCGCCCTGAAGTTTGGCCAGACGTCCGCGATTATCGAATGTGAAAAAGATCTTTCGATTGAAGTTGTCTTGAAGCTTCTGAAGTTTTCCGTCTGCGGCATAGCTTAATTCGATCGAATTATTGTTCTTGTCCTGCACTTTGACCAGACGTCCGCGATCATCAAATCGATCCGTACGACCCGTGTCGTAGCTTCGCAGGTATCCTCCAGCGACTTTGGTCACGTACTGATAGCTGAAGCGATTTGAAATCAGCTGAGTCCCATCTTTCAAAAGACGTGGCTGAACTTTTCCTTCGCGGCGGAAGCGTTCCCATTCGGCTGTTCTGAAATTCGCGTCTCCGGCCAGGCGTTTCTTATACGCGTCCAGCGCTGCGACCTGAGTCAAGTACTTGGTGTCTTTGGCGGCCTTGACGATCATCGCAACAGCCGAAGCAACGTCTTCTGCCTTTGCACCAATGGGAACAAAGCGGTTCGAAGCACCACCCCCGTATTCACTGATGGTAACGCTTCCGTCTGGCCCGACGCCCAGACTCACTTCGTATTCTGTTCCCCATCCCCATCCGAAGAATCCACGATACAAAGTCTTTGAATTGTAGACTCGTTCAATCTTGGGTTCGAAGCCCCCGGTGTAAACCAGGTCGACGTATCCGATGAAGAAGTTTCCGTTTTTCAAAGAAACGTTCGCTTGCGCGGTGCCAATGGAACTTGCAAGGGTAGCCAGAATCAGAAATGTTTTCATACCCAAGATCTTAAAGGATCGGCGCTTAGACGTCGATCTTGATGATCTGCATAATGAAGAAAAACCCGATGGCTTCCAATAGGATGATCACACCAATGATCGCCCAACCGATGGTGGTCGTGAAAAGCGGGGCCATGAATTCTGGATCGGACTGGTAAAAGACCACACCCATAATCGGTGGAACAGCCATCACGAACATCCCCTGGTAGAATCCCTGGGCCGTCATCGCCTGAATCTTTTTTTCGACCTTGATTCTTTCGCGGATCGTCGTGGTGATCGTATCAAAGGTTTCCGCCAAATTTCCGCCGGTCTCTTTCAGGATATTGACCGAAGTGACAAACATTTCGACGTCATCGGACTTGATTCGGCGAGCCAGATTTTGAAAGGCTTCTTCCAAAGAAACGCCCAAGCGGTTTTCGCTCATGACCAGGGAAAATTCCTGCTGAATCGGATTCGGAAGTTCGGTGGTCACAGTCCCCATGGCTTGGACGACTGACAATCCGGACTTCATGCCGTTGGCCATCAGATTGAGTGCGTCGACCATTTGCACGACGAACTGGTCCACCCGGCGCTTGTAATACCAATCCACCAGGGGCTTCGGAAGTTTCCAACCGATGAAACCAAAAATCAGGGCGGCCGGCAAACCCACCGTGACCATCGGGTAAAAAAGAAAGAAAATCAAAACCGCAGGGACCACGGAAAGCGCAATCAGAAGCATCAGCACGCGGTTGGCGTCGACTTCGATAAACATCATCGCCAGGCGTTCGACGACATAATCGCGCGTTCCCAAGGACTGAAACCGCAGCCATTCGATGATCTTTTTATTGTAGTGATAGGCGGCTAGGAAAGAACCCACACCCACCATGATCACTGCCAGAATCTTTTCCATGCGCCCTTTCTACCCAACCGGGTTTTACTTAGCGGCGAACAGTCCGCGAGAAATTTTCATCCCCTTCATTTCCATTTCTTCGACGAACTTTGGAATGAAACCGGTAGGGACGAACCGGCCCACCACTTTGCGCTTCTTATCCAGACCTTCTTGCTTGAACACGAAGATGTCTTGAAGCGAAACGACTTCACCCTGCATCCCGACCACTTCAGTGATGTGGGTGATCTTGCGGCTTCCGTCCATCAGACGCGACTGCTGAACGATCAGCCCGACGGCCGAAGCAATGGTTTCACGAATCGCCTTAACGGGAATGTCGAAGCCGGCTTGCATGACCAGTGCTTCCATACGACCCAAGGCTTCGCGCGGATTGTTCGCGTGCAAGGTCGTCAATGAACCCGAGTGACCCGTGTTCATGGCTTGAAGCATGTCGAAGGTTTCGCCGCCGCGGCACTCTCCGACCACGATTCGGTCAGGGCGCATACGCAGACAGCATTTGACCAGATCGCGAATGCTGACTTCGCCTTCGCCTTCGATGTTCTTGGGGCGTGTTTCCAAGCGAACCACGTGTTCCTGACCTAGCTGAAGTTCGGCCGAATCTTCAACCGTGATGATGCGTTCTGTGGCCGGGATGAAATTCGAAAGAACGTTCAGCAAAGTCGTTTTACCGGAACCGGTGCCGCCTGAAACGACGATGTTCAATTTGCCTTCGACGCAGACCTTTAAAAATTCAGCGATTTCAGACGTCATCGATCCGAAATTCACCAAGTCTTCAGGCTGGATTCTTTTCTTTGGAAACTTACGAATGGTGATCGTCGGGCCGCGAAGGGCCAGCGGAGGAATGATCACGTGAACCCGTGATCCGTCAGCCAAGCGGGCGTCCGTATAAGGCGACTTTTCATCCACGCGACGGCCCAGTGGCGTCACGATCCGTTCCACCACGTTCATCATCTGCTGTTCACTGGTAAAAGTGACTTTCGAAAGCGTCGGCTTACCGGCTTTTTCAACAAAGATCTGGTCCCGTGCGTTGACCATGATTTCAGTGACCGAATCATCTGAAAGCAGGTCTTCCAAGGGCCCTAGGCCCAAGGCTTCATCCAAAACTTCTTTCAACATCTGTGCGCGCGATTCGCGGCTGGCCAAAAGCGTTCCCGGATCTTCTTTGGCCAAGATATCCAAAATCGCTTTCTGAGTTCTTTCGCGAAGAATCGATTTCTGGCGAGGATCATTCGAATTTTCCGCGCTCATTTTCTTCAGATCCATTTGCTCGACCAAGGACTTATGGATCTTCATTTTCATCAAGGTCCACGCGTCAACTGGGCCACTGCTGCCGCCTTTGGAAAGCAGATTCTGAGCTGCGCCTTCTTTCGAGCCATCGGCGGCACCCGAGCCACCGGTAGCGGCAGCTGCCGTGGCTTGGGCAAGCTTAGCTGCGACACCCGTGGGTTTCTTCAGCTTGGCTAGGCTATCTAAAAGATTGGTCTGCGCAATCTTGCGAACCAGGTCATGGTACGCGCGCGCAATCGGCGTTCCCGGCATGCCCACCAGAAGCGGCGTGCTCTTGGCCAAGGCACTATCGCAAACGGCGGTGTCTTCTGGGATCGCTCCGAAAATGGGCCGATTCAGGTTCTTTGAAACGATCTGAGGGTTCACGATCTGATTGGGCGTGTAGCGATTCAAAATGATTTGAACCATTTCATTCGGGAAAAGAAGTTCCTGAATTTTTCCAATCACGCGCTTGGTTTGGTTCACGACAATGACGTCACCCGTGGTGACCACGAAGATCGCCGTCGCGTATTCGAAAACTTTCATCGCCGATGGATCCGTTCCGTTTCCGCAGTCGACTACGGTCAAAGGAAAGATTCCAGGTGCGGCCTTTAAGAATTTTCCAAGCCCATCCATATCCAAGTCGCGGGCTAAGATCGCGTCGCGTGGCGCACCGATAAAGCTGTAGCCCGCCGGCGCATTCACCATGAAAGGGGCCAGGGTCTTTGGATCATAGATCCCGCCGGTCATGCGACTGACGTCGATGATTGAACGACTGGGGTTTTGCCCCAGAATCAGGTTCTGATCGCCCAGACTGTTTAGATCCAGGTCAATGATCAGCGGTCTTTGTTTGAATTCCTGCAGATAGGCGATCGCTAGGTTGGCTGCAAAAACGCTTTTGCCCACCCCGCCTTTACCACCCACGACTGCAACGATATGCCCAGCCATCGAAATCTTATCGGCTTATTTGGCGCGAATCCTGAAATTCCTTTTCAGATCCTGGGTATCCGCGGCTGGATCATTGATAATCTGCGGCGTAACAAAGACCACGATCTGCGACTTCTTCTTGCGATAGTTTTTTGACGATAAAAGAGTAAAAAGAGGTTCCGTCGGAACGGACGCCATTGGCGCACCCGTCGAAGGATCCGCCGCACCACCGCCGCCAAAGCCCCCTGGCCGAGGGTCATCGCGGTTAAAGTCCGTTCCCACGTCTGAAGTCGAAAGGGCTGCAATCGCCGCGCTGTCGCCGGAATTCATATAAAGCGTGGTCGTGACCGAGTTTTCGGTCGTGATCGGCTTTCCGTCCGCGGTTTTTCCCACCACAGCTGCACTTTTCACTAAAAGGGGTACTTGAAGGCTATTCGTTCCCGTTGTGACTTTCATTGGACTGACACTGACTAGAAACGAAACCTTGATCGGCTGGGTCACTGGGGGTGAACCCGCAGCCCCTTGCTGCTGGCTTGATACCTGAACCGGAATCTGGGTTTCTTGGCTAAGACTGGAAGGAACCCCTTCGGCGGCCACCAAGGTCGCCGTCTTTAAGACCCGAGCAAAACCCGCAGCCGTAGCCGTTCGAAGCTTTGGAAAAAGGCTAGAAATGGTTCCCGTAAAACTGGTCCCAGTGCCCTGGGCTTGCCCGCCCGAATTGGAACCCACGGTGATTTGCGGATCAGCCGTGAAACCTGGCTGCCACTTGAAGGCAAAGATTTTTCCATAGTCCTTGGTCAATTCCACAAAGTGCATCGTCAAGCGAATCTGCTTAGGGACAACCGTTCCTGGCGGTGGAGCGTTCGGATCCGGCGGCGGTGCCTGGACCACTGGACCTTCATCAGTGGGAAGTCCCCCGACCACGACCATGATTCGATAAAAGGGCATGCCTTCTGCGACCCGAACGCCGGATTCGGCGCCTAGTCCCTGAGGAACGCCGGGAAGAACGGGCGGTGAGTAAAGATCTGCAATCTGCTTGATCTTTTCTTTGTCCGGTTCGGCCATGATGTTTCCTTCAATCACGACCTGCGAATTCACCACCCGAGTCGTGACTTTCGCCAATTCAGGAAGTTTCCGACATTCTTCTTCAATCTTCTTGGCCAAGACGGCCAATCCGACCTGAGAAAGTTTCGCATTATTGATCACGTATTCTTGGAAAGACTTGTCGCGAACGATGTTCAAAAGAACGGCGTAATCACCCGGAACCAAGACTTCGCCTTCGATGACGACGCGGGATCCGACGACGCGAACGTTGATGCCTTCGACGTCACGAAGCAAATCGCGAATTTCACGGGCGCGACGAACCAAATTGGATCTTTCAACTGACGCATTCAGAACCAGTTTTAAGTTTCCATCGGCATCGCGAACTTGCACGGTGGTTTCACCGTCTTTCAAAGGCTTCAGCGTAATTTGGCGGCGTGCCTTGATGGTCTGGGTTCCCAAAACCGTTGGGTTACCCACTTGAATGGTTTCCCACGAAGGTTCGAATTCCAGGTCGATGGTGTAATCTTCACCCACCGCCAAAAGGACGTCCCGGCGATCAGCGGCTGCTTCGGCTTCGTCACGGGTTAGTCGGCTTCTTGGAATCGCTTTTTTGGATTCCTTGCTGGCCGCCCGCTTTGCCCGCTGTGAACGGCGTTCGGCACGCGCTTTTTCGACTTTCGCAGAAACTTTTTTCTTAGGCGCTTCAGTCTGGGTTTCGGCCTGAGCCGCGGGGGCAGCCGATTCGTTCGCTTCTTGCGCTGATCCGTTTCTAGCGATCACCAAGAAAGTCCCAACTGCCCCGATCAAAAGCAGTTTTAGGATTTTCATCAGCGGTCGCCCTTTCCCGCCTGGGCCGGCGCGCGAGGCGTACGGCCTTCGACCCCAAGAAGTTCGTTCACACCCACCATCGGCGTGACTTCGCGACTTTGATCATCGCTGTTGCGAAGCGAAAGAAAAACACCGGATTCGTTATTGGCCAGAGCCGCCATGACCAGCATGGCCTGAGTCGGTTCAACTTCGATAGTGACCGAAGCGTAGTTCGTATCTTCGTTTAGGTTTCTGACTTTTTCTTTGTTGCCTTCCATTTCGGTCAGTCGCGCGACGTTATTGGTCACGTACTTTCCGACGGCCAGAACCAGGACGTCTTGAAGAATGGTCTTCGTCACTTTGTTGGTCTTCTGTCCACCCAAGTCGATCGTCGCGATCACGTCGACGCGATCGCCTGGCTTCACCAGGCGCGACACGGATGACATGTCGTTTACGGGAACCGAAATCGCTCGACGCCCAGGCGTCACTTGTGGGGCCAACCCCGTTCGGACGCCTGGCTCGGTGATTTTGTTGTAAGTGATTTGTTCGCCAGCACGAATCGGAATCAAAGCAACAGTGCCGACTAGCGCCCGCAGACTTTTCACGGTGTCTGGGTCATCCGCTTTTTTTGCAAACTGAACTGCGGACGGTTCGGCGAACTTCTTGGGCATGATGTCCAAAGAAAGCATTCCTTCGTTCACGGTTTCGTTTTCTTTGATATCGACTTTGGCGCGAACAACGAACACGCGCGCGCCGAATTCCTTCTTCGCGCCTTCTTCCACGCTTTCGATGTAACTTTCGACAAAGAAAACCGCCAAAAGCGACATCAACAGGGCCATCGTCAGGGCTTTATTATTCATCCTGAGGCCCTCCGCAAAGGTTGAATGCCTGACTTCCCTTCACGCTGGCTGCGGCCATCACCAGTGCTGACCGCGGTTCACCGCCCGGGAACCCTCCCCAAGAATGCGAAGCCGAGCAAAGCGTGACCGTGGTTCGAATGCGAACCCGCGAACGCGAAGTCGGCGATTTTGAACTGTCGTCTGCGCCAGCCGCGGCAGCCGGAGACCGTGCCACAAAGATTTCAGTCGCCTTAGGCGAGGTGTTTGAATTTTCATCAATCTTGTCATCGGACACGCCGACGGTCTGGCGATTCACGTTCGCCGCAACCAGCTTTGCGCGAATATCGCTTCGAGGGAAATAAGGGCTATTCATCGTCAGGAAGTGGGCCTGAAGGCGCGCGTACTTCTGATTGACCAGCGAAACCTGAATCGCAGTGTTCATGCGGACGAGCAAGACCGAGATCCCCACCATCAAGGGGACCAAAAGAAGAAACTCAACCAAGCTCTGTCCTTCTTCTCCGCTAACAGCCATTGTCGAAAATCCATTTCTCCTTGTTCATCAAGTCCACACATTCGTCCTCGTTGGGTTCGCGCCCCAACCAGGATTCCGAAGTCAGTTCCAGCATCTGCTGGGCTGAATCGGGTGCCGAAGACGATGGATTCCTGCTGCCAAGCGGCATCAAGAATATACGGCTTCTAAAGCTGTATCGGACTCCCTCAAGCCAACTAAAATCCTTTTTGTCCGCAAGGAAGTTAGGGCCTTCCCCGATCGAAATTCCATCGCCACTGTCACCATTTTGACCCCTGGCCAAAAACGGAATTCGGTCACCGCCGCCACCACCGCGTTTCACCATGCGACGAATCACG
>JAEUWC010000004.1 GCA_016786465.1 Bdellovibrionales bacterium
CCCTTTGTCGCTATCGATCTCGACCGTTCTTAAGACCTTGACGATCTGTTCAGCCGAATGTCTCTTTCCCTTCATTTGATGCGTCCCTTCTTGGCCCGTTTCTATACATCAATTCCGGACCTTTTTCTTGGGGGCAGCTCAAAAGCACAACCCTTTTTTAGGGATGAAAATGAGAAGAGAGCAGAAGAAAAGAAGACCATCTTTAAATCACGAAGAGGTCAAAGTTCTTCTAAGAGAGGCAAAACTAAGGAATCATCCTTACTATCACATTTGGCTACTAACGATTTCGCTAGGTCTACGCAGAAGCGAACTAGATGGCCTAAAATGGACGGATCTCAATTTCGACCATAGGCTTATCTATCTATGCAGACAGCATATTCCTGGCGAGGGAGAAGTGAATCGCCTAAAAGGTCTAGCTGACCGAACCGTGGCGATTCCTGCATTCTTGATCCCAGAGCTTCTCAAAATGAAGCTCGCATCTACGTCACCCTACGTTATTGACATAAAGTGTCACAAATGGAATTCGGGTGCACAAGCAGCGGTCTTAAAAGACTTCTGTAGAGAAATCGGGATCAAAGAACTAGCCCACCAACGGTTACGAGCTACTCATATTACGCTCGCAATCAGCGATGGGATCTCACTAGGCATCGTTAAAACAAACGTAGGGCATGTCTTGCTAAGTACGACAAACCGATACTTTGATGAATCGGGGATTTTGATGAGAGGACAAACTGACTCTCTAAAAATCTGTGTACCGCAAGATGAAGCAGGAGAAGTTTTACCGTTAAAAACCGTAAAATGACCCTGCCAAACCCTGCCAACATCTGGTAAGCCATTGAAATTATAGGATCGGAATAACCCGCTCCATTTTTTTTCTGATCCGGGGGGATCCATACAAATGAAGCTTTCAAGCCCAATACAGGTAGGGCTATCTGCGCTCGCGGTTTCGATTTCACTTTTGGGCTGCGGAAGCGACAAAGATGGCGTGACTGGAAGTTCCGAAAACCAAGTTGGACCCGCGCCTCAGGCCATTTACGAAAACTGGGCCAAAACGGAACGCTATCCCAATGGCCAATCGAAGACACATACTGTGCGCTTTTTTCGCGACGGAATTGCTGTATTCAATACAATTTGCGCTTTTCCATCCGGTGCGGTGGTCAGGGCTACAGTCCAAGGCAACGTTAAACTGACCAATAAGACCATTGAAGTTCTAACGCGTGCAAAGGATCTGCAAAAAGACGCAAACGGAAACGAATGCCAATGCGAAATCGAACCCGGGAAAGTGACCTACCGAATCGCAGGAATCCAACTTTACGTGCTCGCTGATGACGAGGAAGTTGTATTTACCCGTCAGTAGACCTACCCGCCCGATCCAATCATCAGGGCCACGATAAAGACCAGAACGAAGATCAGGATCCCTGCCTGCGCTTGTGCAGACGGAACAAGGACCGAGTACAGTTGGTTCGCAGCGTTTTGGTTTGCCCTTTGATTCAAAAATTCCTTAGTTGCATGAAGCTGGCTGACAATCTGCTGACGAGTCAGTCCGTCATCACTAAAGGCCTTCAAAAAAGCTGCGTGATGATTTGAAACCACGTCATCCACGGATGGCATTTCATTCTGGGCACCAAACTTGGTTTTCTTTTTCAGCATTTCGCTGATCCTTGCGCGCTTTGAACTGAATTCTTCGTCCGTCAGCTTCGCCAGATTCACTTCAAGGTTTGCGAACTTCTTTAAAAGCTTTCGCGCCTTTTTGGCCGTAATGTCTTGCTCGATTTGAGGTCGGTGCGACTCGATCTGTTCTAATTCGCGATCCGAAAAAATTTTTCCGTCCTTGGTTACTTGTGCAGAAACAACCTGCGGCATTGCAAAGAAAAGGACGAAAGCGGAAACGATTTTTAGAAACGAAATGCTTTGAAACATAGTCGGATATCCCCCTACGAAAATGCTAACGGCTTCAGTGAAGCAATCAAGCACTTTCAGCGTTAACCTAGGTCATCCCGTCAATCTGATCAAAAGCAAATTCTAGCCAAATACTTCCCGCATCCAGCTTAAACGGAACCACAACGGTTGGGCGTTTTACCGCTTGGCTAGCTTCGACCCCTTCACCATCCACGACAATGGGGATTGAACCCTGAAGCTGGTAGCCCGCGTCGTTCAAGACTCGCTTAGCCAAGCCATAGGTGATGTTCGTGACTTCTGCAGCGGCGTCGCGAACATCGTTTGAAATGTCAGTCAGCCTTTGGCCGGTCATGTTTTCTACAATCTGTAAAAAAACGCCCTTGGTGAAATAGACTGAAAAATTTCCTCGAAATGTTCGACCCACGACCCAAATCATTCCGCCTACATCAAACTGAAGCGAAGTTCCCTTTCCTTTCGCAAAAGGTTCCCCGGCTTCTGAAATCACTCGGCACTGAACTTCCAAGGTCGTTCGTACGGCCCGAATAAACGCTACCAAGACCTGAGTGTCCAGTTTAGGTGGATGCGGATTTTCATCCGCGACATCTTCGGGCGCGTCGTCTTCAGAAATACTTCCCAAGCTTCCCCCGGTCAGATGCATCACAATCGGACCGTGATCGGTATTCACGATGACTTCGGTCGTGGGACCTGCAAGACGCCCCAGCGCATTCAGATCTTTTCCGCGCAAAACCGTAGGGATCGCCAGCTGAACATTGTGGCCTTTTTCATTTAAGATCCGCTTGGCTTGGCCAAAGATGATGTTGCTGATTTCGGCAACACCGTCCTGCAGTTCCGGAACGATTTCCGTAAAATCGGCCTGCAAAATCTTGTTCATGATTTTTAAGAAAGTTTCCTTCGGGAACCCGATTGTGAAGGAACCTTGAAAGTGCTTGCCCGTTACGCCGATCACGCCGGCGATTGAAATTCGTGGTGTATCTAGGCTTCCGGCGGGGCCAAATTCCCTGAGCGTGGCTTCGATCCCACTGAAATCCTTCAGGGTTGTCGATGCACCCATCACAAAAGGGCGCACAAAATTTTCGTCAAAAACGGCGGATCTCGCCATGATTTCCTCAGTTTGCCAGGGAATTGACCGAAATAAACCACTTTTCCCTTGCATCGCAGCCAAACCGGTGCAACACATTGCGTCAAACAGGGAAAACAGGGGAAAGTTCTATGAATATCGTTCAATCGACCCAACGTCGTCTGGTGGCTACCGCTGCGGTTGCCTTGGTCAGTGCGCAGATTCTGATGACGGCTTTTGCACCCAAAGCTCAGGCCGGTTGCCTAGGTTACTATCGAGACGCTCGCGACCTTCGAGCCGAAAAAGTCGACAAAGGCCTGAAGGTCACCATGTACGGCGGAGTTGTCCTTTTTCTTTTCCCAGGACCCTATTTGCTATCAGGCCTTTTGGGATCGACCGTGATGGGCGCAGGCCAAGTCGTCACGTTGGCTTTGATCGTTGGAAAAACGGCGCACACTTTCATTGCTCCGGACACGACTTTCCTTAACCCCTACACCCGCGTTTACCGTGTCCTTGAAGAATCCTATGGCAGCGACACCAAGTACACGAAGCGCTACTTCAAATCGATCATCAAGCAACTTCCAAACAAGGGTAAGGCCATCGTCGACATCAAAAAGCTGTTGATCCAAGCCGAACAGACCGATGCATTTTGTCCAATGATTGCGTCCAAGGGCGAACCTGAACTTTCAAAGATGAAAGAAGTTCGCGCTTACCTTCGCTTGTATCTGGGCCTGACCAAATGAAGTCGGCCATGAACTTGATTCGTGCGATCGCTTGGGCAGCAGTGTTGGGGTTTTCTGGGGTTTCCCTGGCAACCGCCGCTGGGACAGAAGTCCGAACTTTGTCATGCATCTTAACGGGTCAGGCAGACGACTTAGATTTCGTTGAATTTAAGTTTGAATATCTGAACGGCGAAGTTCTGGAAGTCATCCGTGATTCTCACTATTCCAGTTTCGGCCAGACTTTTTCTGAACCCATCACTGTGGAATATTGGTCGCATGTCACCGAAAAGAAGAACCGCATCGTAGAACCGATTCTTTTCTTGCCGATGCGCGGACCAGGTCACGGCAACAAACGCTACTTGGTGGTTGAAAACTACGTCGCTTTCACCGGCGAAATGAAAGTCATGTCGTACGTCGAAGTCGACGACGGTTGCACGCAACAATCCGATTACGCCAACTGCGGACTTTGATCCTTACGCCTTGACCCGCTTCAAGCGGTTTCGATCGGTATGATGAAACAGGTCCTTGCGCCCTTTCATCTTCAATTGCGTGTCTTCTTCGTATGAAAATTCATCATCGCCATGGATCGTCACTTTCAATTCATATCGAACCGTTTTGAATTCACGATCCAAAAACTTGTTAGAACAAATTCCGTACGTGTCTGACCCCGCATCCGCCGCCAGTTGAAATTCTTTGGCCTTGGGTTCGACCGTTCCGCCCGCCAAAACGGTCACACCGCGTGGAATCATGAACGAACGAAGGACCTGTTTTTCTTTGGGATCCCAAAGCCAATAGCCCGTTTCTTCGTGAAAGGGATCTTTTTCGCCTTTTCGCCAAGCGGTCGTCTGATATCGTAGCCCCCAAAGCGTCTGTTCGTGATTATTCACCGGCCCAAATGGCTCAAACGTCAGTCTTTCGTTAAAGGCGTTTTCTTCAGTACCGCGATCATCCGACGGTGCGACGTCTTCGCCCTTGGATCCTTCCCATGTTCCTGCAAGTGCCGCTAGCGGCCCTAGTTCCTGGATGATTTCTTCGCGTGTGGGTGCAGTTGCCATTTATATTACCTGTATTTCAAGACCATCAATTCGGTCGTGTGTTCAACGAACTGATCAGAAAGTTCTAAATGTTTCTGAAGTTTTTCCAAAAGAGTAATCTCGATGTCACTTAAATGCCCGGTCACTAAAGCCGTTTCCATGGCCAAAATGAAACATTTTTCGCGAACTCGCGCCGACTTTGCCGCTTTCAGCGCATGAAGCGCCGCAATCTTATCTTTGTATGGCTTGATCACTTTTACGGCTTCTTCGATCAAGCTTCCCAGTTCTTCGTTGGTGTAGCGCTTGAATTCAGGAATGCTTTTACAAAACGTTGCAACCAGACTTCTTTCTTCGCCTTCCAGTTTTCCATCCGAAAGTGCCGTCAAGCAAACGCACAAAAGAAGATGAATACTGTCTTCGCGCGGCGTTTCCGGAAAAGCGTGCCGAAGTCGTTTTTTCATCGAAAAATCCGGGGCTGCTTTCTTCTGATTCATGTCTGGATCCTTTTCAGCAATTCTAGAACGTCATCTGTGGACTGGTAAATGCCAAACCCAACCCGAAGCCGATCCATCCGGGAATCGGTCCAGATTCCCTTTTTTCGTAATGACTGTACGTGTTCCCCTGCCCGCGAAGTACGAAAAGTCAAAAAGTGCGATCCGGTGTTCTTAGGTTCAAAAGCTATTCTTTCGCTTTCTAGAAAATAGGGATTTGGATTCCTTGAAATCCCTTGAAGAAAAGTGGTCTGAAGTTCCAGCACATGCGAATGAATCAATCCGGTGGTCAGTCCTTTTGTCTTTTTCCAATTTTGGACGGCAAGAAATCGGCTCCAGGCGCTTGCATCAAAGGTGGCGCCCAAAAACCCTGCCCCACCCGTGGCATACGCCGTTTGCTTTTCTCCAAGCGGCGGGCGGGCGGTTGCCAAGTGATCCATTTCCGAAAACCATCCAGTGAAAATCGGCCTTAATTGCGCTTTTTTTGGAATATGTAAAAAACAAGCGCCTTCGCCAGCCATCGCGTATTTGTAGCCACCGCCCAAGTAAAAGATGTGGTCTTCTAGTTTGGATAGGTCAGTCGGGAGCGCCATGAAACCGTGATAGCCATCAATAACCACCATCGACCCGCGCTTCCGAGCGTCGCTTGCCCACCCTAAGTCTTTCAAATCCAGTGAAAATCCAGAATCAAAGAAAACCTGGGAAAAGAAAATCAGATCAAAGGTCTTTTCAGTAGCCGCCTTTTCAAACCGAGCCTGAAAACTTGAAAAAGGTTCAGCATTGACCACTTGAACTTCGACATAACCCCCTTCGACCAAACGATTCAGCTGGCGAAAGGCCGAATGAAATTCCGAATCCGTGGTCAAAACAGAAATCTTTTTCTTTCCCAAATCAAAGCTGCTGATCAATCGAAAGAAAAGTTCATGAGTATTCGCGCCAAAGGCCAAAGTACTAGGCGAAGACAGACGAAGTTCATGGGCGATTTCGGACGCCGAATGCGCAAGCGTTTCAGAAAAAATCTTTCCCCACTTGTCGTCATAATGGGTGGCCGCAAGTTCCCAATAAGTCGATTGTCCTTCGAAACTGACGTCGGGCCAGAAATGATGGGAATGCGCTGCGAAATGAAGTTCGCCTGATCGAGCTTTTCGGAAACGGCTGAAATCGCTTTGAAGCTTAAGCATTTAGCGAAATACTATAGGGGGGAAACTAAAATGTCATTGCTTCGTCGAAATGTTCAGTTGGGCCCGCGACTTAAATCCAGTTCCTGGCGCAAGGTGGCGATTGGCACTTGGGCTGACGCAAAGGACCCAAGCGTATACGGAACTTTGGAAGTCGAAGTCGATGCGACCTTGGCGTACTTGGAAAAGCTTCGCGCTGAAACGGGCACGAAGGTGACCCTAACCCACTTTGTCGGCATCGCGGTGGCTCGATGCATTCGGGAAAATCCATCCATCAATCGCCTGCAACGCTGGGGCGGACTTTATCAACGAAAGAACGTCGACGTTTTTTTTCAAGTCGCCACCGACCCCGATGGCAACGACCTTTCCGGTACAGTCATCCGGGAAGCAGATCGCTTGACGTCATCAGCCTTGGCGAAACAGCTTGAAGAACGCGCTTCTGCCATTCGCACCAAGGGCGATGGCGACTATAAAAAAATGAAAGGCACCATCGGAATGCTTCCGGGGTGGTTTGTCGGAAAGTTTTTGGATATCGGATCTTTTCTTTTGTATGGCTTGAACCTTTGGGGAAGTTGGTTGGGTTCGCCCCGTGATAGCTTTGGAAGCGTCATGGTCACCAGCATTGGAAGCTTGGGTCTAGACTTGGCGTTCGCACCCTTAGTCCCCTATTCGCGCTGCCCGATGGTGATTGCAGTGGGCGCCGCACAGAAGCGCCCCGTGGTTCAAGGCGATCAAGTCAAGGTCGCAAACGTCATGCGAATCTGCTGTACCTTTGACCATCGCTTGATCGACGGCGTGCACGCAGCTAAGATGACGAAGTTTCTAAAAGAATTCTTCGCCAACCCCGAACTGGATCGAAAAGTTTAACACCGGGTTACGCCTAGCGGTTGTGAACCGTGTAACCTTGAGCCGTGAAGGTGTCGTCGCCGTCAGTATCTAAATTGTAAACGACGCCGTCATACTTTTTCATGGAAATCTGATTTAGCGTCGACCACTTTTGATCGGTCGTTTGAAGTTCATCTCCTAGTGCCAGGGCACCGACATCCAGCCTGACTTCACGAACGCTTTGCGCCGGGTCCATGGATTTCCAACCCGCTTTGGTCCAAAATGGATGCGAGCGCGTGACGAAGGGTTCCGCCCCATTCAGCCCATAAATCATGTCGTTGTATTCGCGAACTTTTACTTCCAAAACCGTGTTGATCACACCGTCTTTTCCAATAACTTTGTCGCCGACTTGAATCCTTTCAATGGCGATTTGCGAGCCGTCGGCCTTTTGGATCAACGTTCCGGGGACGAAACAAACGGGCAGACCTTCCTTCCCTTTTTTTCCGCCCTTCTTTTTTGCGCCGCCGCGAACTTCTGAAAACTGGGAACCCGACGTCAATCGCAGCCCCGATCGAGCTTCAAAGGCCTTATGTGCCGCCGACACGCGGTTTTTTACAACTTCAAAGCACTTGTCCGAGCACCCTTTGCTGGTGCACGAATTCGAAGGAACCATTGAAAACTTCAGCTCGCTATCGAAAGTGACTTTTGCTGCCTGAACGCTGGCTTCGCCTGATGCCGTCGACCGATTATAAGAAAAAGTTTGCGAAAAATAGCAGCTTTCTTCGGCGTGGACGGATGAAAAAAGTGAAGCGGCAAGAAGAATTAAAATATTCATAAAGTTCCTTTACCGAAATTTTAAATAGAAATTACCCATCGACGCAATGCCATTGATTTGACATAAAGTTCAGGTGCGAAATCCAATCCAAATCGCCATCGTCGGAAGTGGTCCGGCCGGACTGATGGCCGCCGATCACCTTTCAGAATCCCTTTCACAAAGCGCCGAAATTCATCTTTTTGAAAAACGTAAGGGCCTGGGGCGGAAACTTTTGATCGCGGGAAGTTCTGGCCTGAACGTTTCAAACGATTTTCCAATTGTGGAATGGCCCAAGTTTTTTGAAGGAAGTTGGAATTGGTCCAAACTTTTTTCGGATTTTGGGACCGACGCTTGGCTTTCACAAATTCATGGCTTGGGATTTGAAACCTTTTTGGGAACCAGCGGTCGCTTTTTTTTGAAAGAAATGAAGGCATCGTTGTTCTTGAAAGCCTGGACTTCGCGACTGGAAAAGGCCGGCGTAACGATTCATACGGATCATGATTTTCAGGCCTTTCAAAAACAGGATTCCAAAACTCGCTTAGATTTTAAAAACGGAACACATTTTGTGTCCGACCAGACCGTGTTTGCCCTGGGTGGTGGAAGCTGGAATGACGAAGAAGCCTTAATCTGGCCCAAGGCTTTCCAGGACCACGGGATTGCGTTTCATGACTTCACGCCAGCAAACGCCGGATACGAAATCGATTGGCCCAAAGCCTTTTTAGATGAAGCAGATCGAAAACCCTTGAAGAACATCCAGCTGACGACGGCCCTAGGAACCAAGGCTGGTGAAATTCTCATCACGTCTTACGGGATCGAAGGAACGCCTGTTTACTTTTACGGAACACCTGGGCTTGCGACTTTGGATCTGAAGCCTGGGCTTTCAGAACGCGAAGTCATGGCGAAGCTGAACCAAGGGAAAGAAAATTTTTCCTTGATCCGTCGTGCGCAGAAGTTTTTGAATTTAGGCGACGCCGCGCAGGCCCTAGTCTTCCACTTGGGTTTTGCAGATCCTAAGCGCGCCCCGAAAACACCAGAAGCCCTAGCAACACTGATCAAGAAATTTCCATTGACCTTAAAGGGACCGCGGCCACTTTCAGAATCTATTTCTTCGCGGGGCGGGATTTCACTTTCAGAACTTAATCCCGATTTTGAACTGATAAAATTTCCTGGGATTTTTCTAGCCGGAGAAATGTTGGATTGGTCTGCGCCCACGGGCGGATTCCTGATTCAAGCTTCTGCCGCGCAAGGTTACTCCTGCGCACAAGCCATGATCAGCCGCATTTAGTTTTTAGGGTTCGGGCTTAAGCTGCGTTTCTTAGTTCAGTATCTTCTGTAAGGCCGGAAGGAAAGTGAACATCGTCAACGATCAATGAATCGGTGACCTTCACCTTGGATTTAATGTACTGAAGAATTTCGGCAGCGTTTTTTCCAGGGATATTGGCCCCGCGGGATTCGAAAACACCCATTTTTCTTAATTCGGACTTCCCTGTTCCCGATTCAACATCGAATGCCACGGAATCATAGACCACTTCGCAAACACGCGAATACTGCATCTTTCGGAAGAAAAACTGAACTTGCCCCGCATCGATGACCTTCGTAACTTTTGAACAATAGACGACGTTATTGAGCGGATTGATTTTTGAATCCCATTCACATTTCAGCCGACCCCGAACCCTTTCAGCGTCTTCGCATGAAACGCCAATCGGTTCGCCCGCAAACGGGTTAGTTTCAGGTAGAAACAAGGGCACTAAAATCCCGGCAAAACTGAGCAAATTAGCCGCAGTCCCTAGAGTTCTTGTCGTATAAAGTCCGTTGGACGAGCCTTTTGCGGTCGATGGCTTCTGTCCACAAGTAGCGCCTTCTTCGGCATAAGCCGCAGCCTTGACCGCGGCAGTCGGCGTTCTGGCTTCAGACGCCACAACAGACTGTTCGGGATGGGCAACCTTCATCATTTCGTCGCGGATCAATTCAAGATTTTTGAAACGCGGAGAATCCCGATCGACGTACGCTGCGACACTGTTCCCTTTTCGATCCATTCCGAACTCGACCTCGCGCATCACGTCTTCAAAAAGTCTGCCTACGAAAGAGTTCCCCGGAGTCGTTGCTTTATAGAAGCCCTGACCCATTTCGGCAGGAGTCGCGTCCACCAGTTTGACCGTCATTTGGCCCTGTTTCGAAGTGATTCCGATATTTTCTGCGTAAAAGTCAGGCAGTTTTTGATTTCCATAACGAGCGACAAATTCACGAATCACCGAAAGCTTCTTTTTTACTTGGGGTGCTTCAGGGTTTTCACTGGCTTCGCGAAGCACGTCTCCAAAAGACTCGAAGTCCTGAACGAATTCAACTTCAACAGCCAAACGCTTAAAACTTCCGGGGTCTAGAATTTCGACGGTATTGACTCCTTGGGCGGCCGCTTGCTGAATCGCTCGCACGTAGTCTTGGCAAACCCAATGACTGGAAGCACCCTGAGGAATTCTCAGGATGGAGGTCTTTCCGTTTCGTACAATCTTGTACAAGTCCGTGTTCATTCCGCTTCGGTAATAGTTTCCACGATACTCGACCCCGTCGACTTTGAAAGTCTTGGGTTGATCGCCCGCCAGTTCCAAACGCATCTGTTTTGCGGTTTTACTGTACTCAAGCGCTTGATTTTCGAGCATCTTCAAATCGATCGAAAACGGGGTCTGCGCAAGCGATGCAGGCGCCAGGCTCAAGGCGACTAGCCCTAAAAGCAGCGTCATTCTTTTGACCCCAATTTGAAGCTTCACGCCATCTGATCGGAATGGGCCTAAGCTAAATTGAAGCTAAAACTTACTGAATTCCCGCATAGATGCGGTGAACGTCGTCGCAGTCGTTCAGATCGTTCAAGAAGCCTGCGACTTCTTTTTTCTGATCATCCGTAAGTTCTGGAAAGGACTTGGCGATGTACGACAATTCGCAAAGGGTCACTGACCAGCCCATCTGGGTCACGGCTTTTGAAACTTTATCCAGGTCCGTTGCGTCGGTGAAAAACCGAGCCCCCGTCGATCCCGCTGCGACATCTTCGGCATCTAATTTTTCGACGTTCTGTGCGCCCGCTTCAATGGCGACTTCTTCGATATCGACACCGGTTTTTCCGACGGTCGCTTCAACCACACCTAAGCGATCGAACATCCAAGAAACTGCGCCGACTGAACCTAGGCTTCCTTTTCGAAAAAGCACACGCACGTCAGCTGCGGTTCGATTTTTGTTATCGGTCAGGCATTCGACAATCACGGGAACCCGATGCGGGGTAAAACCTTCGTAAAGAACGGATTCGTAAACGACCCCGTCGTCCAGAAGCCCCGCACCTTTTTTAATCGCTCGTTCAATTGTGTCGCGGGGGACTGAGGCTTTCTTTGCGGCTTCAACACCGGCGCGAAGCCGTGGATTATTGTCGGGGTTTGCGTCCCCGCCTTTGGCCGCGACTGTGATTTCCTTCACCAGCTTCGAGATCAAAGCTCCGCGCTTGCTCGAGTTGGCAACCCTGCCTGCATGCTTCCATTGTGCACCCATGGTCAGTTCCTTAGCACGAGGCCGCCAAATAGGCGATCCAAGACCAGGCATTATCCCCAGACTGGGTTTCCAGGTATTCGCCAGTCCCAACCCCCCGATGGGCGGTTTCCCAGTAAACCCGGACTTTGGAAAACCCCGCTTCCGTAAGCGCGTCCTTCAGTTCAGGAATCGTCCAAAGTCGCCAATCATACGTAAAAGCGTTCCTATACCATTTGCCGTCGGATAACCGAAAGTCGATGGCGTACTTGCCGTTTCGGGTAATGGGGTCAAAGGACTTTTGATCCCAAAAATAGATCGCGCTGGCCTTTTTCGTCCCCCGTCCAGTCCCCAAAGGGATACCCTTGATCACTTTTGTTTCTCGAACCTGTTCTTGCATCCCGGGACCACCGGCCATTTCCAAAAAAAACAGCCCCCGACGAGCCAAGCTTTTTCGGACCTTTTTAAAGTATTGAATCAGCTTCTTACGATCCTGGATGATGAAAAACGAATAATTACACGCGATCACGATGTCACTTTTGGGCCGGGTTTCGGATACGACGTTTTTCTTAAGCAATAAAAGGCGCTGAAATTCTTCGGCACGCAGCGATTCCTTCGCAAAGGCTTGACCGGCTTCTAAAACTTTGGGGTCTAAATCCAACCCCATGGCAAAATTCTTGGGACGAAGTTTGACCCATTCTCGAGAAATCTGAAAAGTTCCGCAAAAGTCTTCGCGAAGTAAATTTGGAGTCGTCCCATTGATTTCGCCGTAAACTTCGTCAAACCAACGCGCATGAACTTCTGCACTTTGGACCGCCGCTTCGTAAAGCCGGTACACCAGATGGTCGGGGTATTTGGATGCGGGCGTCTTTTTTTTCATGAATCGCCTGCTTCCAGTTCTTGCCAACGCGCGTACAGCCTTTCGACTTCGGCCTGCGCTTTCGTCAGTTCCGCGGACACTTCCTGAAGTTTCACCGAACTTGCCATGATCTTGGGGTCTTCTAGCTTTTCGGTCAGTTTCAAAACCAAGGTTTCTTGATCCGAAATTTTTTGTTCCATTCCGTCCAGTTCACGCTGGGCCATGTAACCCAGTTTCTTTCTTTTCAAAGGTTCGGCTGTGGGTGCGGCGGCTTGGGCCACGGACTTCTTTTGCGCAGCCTGCGTGCGCGCCTGATTCAGTTCCACCCATTCTTCCCACTGATCCAAGCCCACCAATCGAGTGATTTCAGTATCGCCGTTTGCGTCCCGACCAAACGCCAGAAGCTGACGTGAACAGGTATCCAAGAAAAATCGATCATGGCTGACTAAGACCACGGCACCGGGAAAATCCGAAATCGCGTCTTGTAAAACCGTCAGCGTTTCTAGATCCAAATCATTCGTGGGTTCATCTAGAATCAAAAGATTCGCTTTTTTTAGCATCAGCCGGGCAATCAAAAGTCGATTCTGTTCTCCACCCGAAAGTTTTCCAACTTTCATCGGGTGCATCGAATGCGGAAAAAGAAACCGATCCAGGTAACTTTTGACGTGAATCCGTGTGCCTTGAAATTCGACAAATTCTCCGCCAGGAAGAATCGTTTCTTGAACGGTTAAGTCAGGATCCAAGCTGTCACGGTTTTGTTCGAAATACGAAATTTCCAGATCTTTTGAGGACTGGATCGTGCCTTGATCCGGGCTAAGTACCCCACCCAATAGCTTCAAAAAGGTCGATTTGCCGGATCCGTTTGCACCGATCAATCCGATTCTTGATTGGGGGGTGATCAGCAGATCCGTTTCAGGAACGACAGTTCGCGTACCGTACTTTTTTGAAACTTTTTTCCATTCCTGAAGCTTCTTCGGATTCTTTTCGCCTTCTTGAAATTCAATGCGAACCGTGGACTTTTTGTTTCTTTCTTTGATTTCCTGAAGATCGTCTTCAAGCGCGTAGGCACGATCGATTCTGGCTTTTTGTTTCGTCGTTCGGGCCTTGGCCCCGCGCCTAAGCCATTCCGTTTCGCGTCGCAAAGTATTGGTCATGCGAATCTGATTTTCTCGTGACACCGCGACAACGGATTCCTTGGTGGTCAGATAGGTCGCGTAACCCCCGTCGACATTCAGGATTCCGCCCACATGCGCGCGATCCACTTCCAGGATACGGGTGGCGATTCGGTCCAAGAAGGCCCGGTCGTGGGTGATCGTCAAAAGCGCAATTCGGCTGTCTTCCAAAAATTTTTCAAGCCAAAGGATCGATTCGATATCCAAATGGTTGGTCGGTTCGTCCAGCAAAAGAAGATCCGGACGCTTGACCCATTCGCGAGCAAGCGCGACTCGCTTTTGCCAGCCCCCAGAAAGTTCGGAAACCCGGGTATCTTCCGTGCGACCATCGCTGGTCAGTTCAAAACGCGAAAGGGCCTGCCGTACCGCGTGGTCGGGATCTTCTAACGATGCGGCAGCCGTCCCTTGCATCACGGCCGAAAAAATCGTGTCATTTAGGCCGAACTTCGGGTCTTGTTCCAGGTGTCCGGTTCGAAGCCCTTTGGCAAACGTCAGTTCACCTTCGTCTTGGTTTTCTTTTCCGGCTAGAATTCGTAGAAGCGTCGACTTGCCGGCGCCATTGGGTCCGATCAAGCCCACTCGACAGGGTTTGTCGCTGGAATGCTCTAACGAGAAACTTAGACCCTCGAATAGAAGGCGCGCACCATAGGACTTCTTCAGTTGACGAGCGTTGATCAAAAGGGCCACAAAAAGCTTATGCCAGACCGTGAAATTCAGTACCAAACGATTTTCAGAAGCCTTTCGAAAAAACTGCGAACACCCAAGCAGGTCCAGGCTTGGCTGCGGGCCATGCCCTACAACCGAGAAAAAGGTGGAGAAACGCTTCGGTCAGCGCTTTCGGCCTATCACGCAGGCACTGCACATTGCCTAGAAGCCTGCTTCCTTGCTGCAGCCGTGCTTGAAAGCCAGGGTTACCCCGCGCAGGTCATGAGCATGGAAAGCCAAGACGACTTGGACCACGTGATTTTTGTGTTTAAAGCCCGCACGGGCTGGGGATCTGTCGCAAGGTCTCGCGACGAAGGCCTACACGGTCGGGAACCTCGATTTCGAAGCCTTCGCGACCTAGCCTACAGCTACTTTGATCCCTATGTCGACCACAGTGGAAAAGTGACGGCCTATGGCGCTGCAAATCTAGATGATTTGGGCGCAGATTGGCGAAAATCACCGACGAATGTTTGGAAAATCGAAAAGGAATTGATCGACCTGAAGCATCAGCCGCTTAAAAGCTCGAAGGCGCGTTATCAGAAACTTTTAGCGAACTATCATGCGAAAGGTCCATTGACGTCGGGCCCGGGCTGGTGGTGATCTGAAAGACATGAATGCGATCGCACTTTTCTTGGGTTTTCAGTCGGCATGGGCGTCACAGACTCCGTTTACTCCGATCCCTTGCGAAAATGGGAAAACCGTCGACGGAATTGAATATGTCCTGACCACTTATCGCGCCAACGGTCCCAACCGCGCCGTGAACCAAATAGGAATCCGACGGGTCGGTGATCAGCTGAAATTCACCGCGCGAGCCGACCTAGACGATGGATTTAAGATCCCTGGAACCGATCTGGAAAAAGGATGCGCGTTGAAAAAGAATCTTGTGTTTTGGAAGTGTGTCTTCGAAATCGAGCGGGTCGAAAAAGTCGGCGATCGTTTCAAAATCGTGACCGCCGAAACCGAATTCGAATACGAACCGGGAACGTGCTCGCTCAAACGAAAAGGAATGCCGTTCAACGCGCTTCAGGTCACGAAGCTTTTAAGCCGTAGAATTTCGATGCTACCGCATCCACACCCTACTGCCGTGCCGACTGTATTCGAGACGAGAATGCCGTGATCAGCTTGGCCAGTTTCGACTGCGCTTGAGGCTGGGTCTGTGCGGCAATCTGCTTCTGAGTTCCCTTGAACTGGGACGGAAGGATTCCGTTGAAAACGATAAAGGTCCAGGCAGCAACAACAAGGATCGAAGATTTCATAACTCTTTATTCGGTTTTGGTTTGATGTAGGTTAAGACCTTTTTTGTAACCCAAAAACATTGGAAGCTACCCATGCCAAAACTCGTACTAATTCGCCACGGTCAAAGTCTTTGGAATCTAGAAAATCGTTTCACCGGTTGGGTCGACGTCCCGTTGACGCAACAAGGCGAAGACGAGGCGCGTCGTGCCGGTGAAAAACTTCGGGGCTTAAAATTGAATGTCGCCTACACTTCGGCACTGACCCGAGCCCAAAGGACACTAGCGCTAGCCATGGAAGCGGCTGGGATCCACCTGCCGGTGATTCGCGATCAGGCACTGAACGAACGCCATTACGGGGACATTCAAGGGTTGAACAAGGACGATTTGAAAAAGAAGTTCGGAGAAGAACAAGTCAAGATTTGGCGCCGCAGTTACGATATCCCGCCGCCCAACGGTGAATCCCTGAAGGACACGGCCGCAAGGACGCTTCCTTTCTTTGAAAGGTGCATTTTGGGGGACATTCGCCAAGGGAAGAACGTCCTGGTTGTCGCCCATGGAAATTCAAACCGGTCGATTGTCATGAAACTGGACGGTTTAAGTAAGGAACAAGTCCTTGAATTGAATCTGGAAACGGGCGTCCCCTTAGTCTATGACCTGACCGAAGCCGGACAAGTCCAAGGCAAGCAGGTTTTGGGATAAAAATCCCCTAGACCCCCTAGCCAGGATCATTTTAGTCAGGTATTAGAGTGCCCGAAGGACCGTACTTATGTATCCTACGCTTAGAATCTTTCTTGCTGCCATTGGTCTGATGCTGGCTGGTTTTCCAGAAGCGCCAGAATCGAATCAAAACGGGCCTGAAACAGTCGCAGCCGCTGAATACCGGCTGACCCCAGTTAAAGATCCTGAAATTCTTTCGGACCGCGTCACTGAAATTTGGGCCAAGATGTGGTTCCCAAAAACCATCGCCGCTAAACAGAACCTTCCGTTGTTGGTTTTCCTTCACGGCAACCATGGCACTTGCGGAATGGGATCAAACCCTCGTCGCGACAACAGTTGCGAATACACTTCTAGCGGTACCTGTTCCGGAGGATCGATCCCGACCCCAAATCATGAAGGCTACGCATACGTCGCCGAAAATCTTGCATCCCATGGATACGTGGTCGTTTCCATTAACGCCAATCGCGGAATCACCTGTTCGTCGGGTGGCGGATCGGATTGGGGCCTGAATTTGGCTCGCGGGCGCCTGGTGCTGAAACACTTGGCTATTTTGAAACAGTGGGCGACCGCTGGTGGCGCGCCGACCAGCTTGGGACTAGGCGCAGACGGATTGATTTCGAAGCTGGATTTTTCACAAGTCGGTTTGATGGGCCATTCGCGCGGCGGCGAAGGCGTTCGCGCCGCATTGAACCAGTTCAACGACGCAGGCAGTATCTGGCCAGCGAAGATGCCGGACCTAAAGATTCGCGCGATTTTTGAAATCGGCGCAGTCGATGGTCAGACTTCCCGTGTTTTGGATGCCCCAGGCGTGGTTTGGAACCAGCTTCTTCCGATGTGCGATGGCGACGTTTCTGATCTTCAAGGACGAAAGCCCTATGAACGCATGATGAAAAATCAAAAAGAAGCGAACGGCGCACAGAAGTCTTTGACCTGGGTTTACGGAACGAATCACAACTTTTACAACACCGAATGGCAAGAATCCGACGCTTCTTCTTGGGACTGCACCAACCAAGCACCACTTTGGGAAAAAGACGGCGGAAAAGCGCAGCGTGCAGTTGGCTTGGGCTTGATGAGCGCCTTTTTCCGCGCCAACGTCGGTAACGCTTCAGGGACCAACAGCGACTTAAACCAGAATCTGAATCCCCCGCACGATTTGAACCCAACGCTCAAAGCAGCGACTTTGATTCAACGGGATTTCACAACTTCGCCTGGTAGCGGCGAAACGCTGATCATTGATGACTTCAACCAAGCGGTGCCTAAAAGCACGATTGGAACCAATCACTTGAACCAGAACGTGACGATTACGCACGTCCCAAGCAAGTCGGGGTTTAACTTTTCTTTCGGACGAATCAGCTGGACTTCAGCTTCGGATCAGAACTTCCATGAAATTCGTCTTGCGGATACGGGAAAGACTTTCGACCTAAGCCCCTATTCGACGATCGATTTTCGCGTGGCTTCCGAAACCACGAAAGCCACTGATCCAACGGGAATGGGTTTTACGGTGCATTTAGTTGACGCCGCGGGAAATCTTTCTGATGGCATCGATTCTAAGTCCTTGATTTGGATCGGGCCGATGTCTCATGGAAGCACACTGCACTTTCAGACCGTTCGCATCCCTGTGGCGTACTTCAGAAACGTTCTGTCGTCTCAGGTCCAGGCCATCCGCTTTGTTTTCAATCAAACGGCATCGGGATCGCTGGCCATTGCAAACCTTCGGGCTTCAAAGTCTTGGGGTCTAGGAAGCACTGGACCGCAGATCGGTCTGGTTGTTCCTGAATCCATGCTGCCACCGGGACTTCGCGGAGAAGGAATGGCCATGCACGGTGTGGTTTCAAACACAAAACCCCAGAAGCGTAAGGTTCGCGTATTTAATGCTGACGTTTTGGACGTCAATGAAAACGGAAGCCTGGTCGAAGTCGAAGTTGAATCCGAAGAAGCATTCCCTGTTTCTGGTTCGCTACCGACCTTAACGGTTGGAACTAAAACCTTTCACGGCGGCGAATTCACCGACATGAAAACTTTGAAAAGCATGAAGTTTCAAATTCCGGCTACGGATTACGAAGAACTTCAAGGATCAAAGATGCGAATTCGCTTTGGAAATTCGCCAAAGGAATGGGACGCCGGGTGGCTTTGATCGGTTCAACTGACTAAAGCTTGTACAAAACCCGATGCTAGCGCGGTCGGGATGATGGGTAAACTTTTGATTTTATAACCTTTTTCAAGCACCCCCTTGGCGTGACCTTTGCTTTTAACTAGGTCATGAAAAAGATTCTGGTCCTTGCATCCTGTTTGGTTTCGACCCTTGCCTTTGCACAGGATGCGAAGGTCCATCAAAGCTCGATGATCTTCAACGTCGTCCCGTACTCGGTGGTGCAGAACGAAAGCGGCGCAAGGTTCGACTTTTTGAAAATGGACGTCGAAGTGACTTCGTTCATCCCACCAGGCGAATTCCAGAGCGTTCAGCTGGATGACGTCGCCGTCACGCTTTTTGAAACTTTTTCCAGCGATTATGACGAATTCAAAAACAACCCCTCGAAGTTCCCAGCGGCGCTGGTCGGCGTAAGCGGGTACATCGGAAAAATCAAAAGCCAGAAACTTTACCTTCGCACCAACGACCAAGTAGGATTTCGTTCCTACGAAGTTCTTGGCGGCAGCGTCTATGGACTTTTCAGGGTCAAAGATAAAGTATTTGCCCGCGTCGCCTTCCAAATGTCTGCACTGGGTCTGGCCAACGTGTCCAACAACGACGAATACCACGAAATGATGGTGATCCCGGCCGATCAGCGCGAACAGCTTTTGGAAAAAGTAAACTTTGGCGCTGACCCAGTGACCGCCGGAAAATCGCGAATCGAACAAGCCCACGAAGGGTGGCAGATGTGGGACAAGATGCCCGTCAACTTAGGGCTTGAAGCTGACATCGAATTCAAGCGCCTGAAAGTCAGTCTTTTCGGAAAGATGGATTCGAACCTGACCACTTCGACAACCTACAAACTTTGGGACCAAGACCCAGAAGAACTGATTCAGGTCGACCTAAGGACCAAGGTTGTCGTGACCCGCTTAGGCGCATCGTTTGAATACAAACTTTTCAAGCTCAAGAATCTGGGCGACGTTTCCGTTTTCGCGCGGTACACGCTGCACAGCTTGAAGCGCCGTTATGAAGTTGAACGTTACACCTTTGACCGCGACACGGACCGCACCACTGAACACACCGAGCCCGTGGAACTGCCTGGATCGATCCGGACAAATATTGGCGAATTCAACGGCGGACTGAAGCTGCGCCTACGCTACAAAAGCAAGCACCAGTTTTAAGTTCGGGTCTTCTTGATCAGCGTGGCCAGCGCAAAAAGGACGCGCGCTCCGACGTTGCTGTCCCAGTCCGATCCGTCAAAATCAGCGGATGGCGGGGCAACTTCGACCAAATCCGCGCCAATCAGACGCTTGCCTTGCGAAACTAAAGTACGAATCAGGTGAAAGGCCTGATCCAGTTCGATTCCCCCGGGAACGGGCGTTCCGGTGGACGGACAAAATCGCGGATCCAGACCGTCGATATCCCACGAAATGTAGACATGATCCCCCAGCTTGGCGGAAATTTCCTGGCAAGTCTTGTCCCAAGATTCTCCGGAATAAGCTTTCTTTTTCAGATCCCAGTCGAAGTAGGTGTGGATGAAACCCGATTTCTTTTTTTCGTATTCACGTATCGTGGCCACTTCATCCGGGCTGCAATCGCGAATTCCGATCTGAACCAAGGAATGAAGGCCCTTGAAATCTTTCACATGATTCATGATCGACGCATGCGAATGAACGAAGCCTTCGTATTCGACCCGAAGGTCAGCGTGGGCATCAAAGTGCAGAACACTGAACGTCTTTCCTTCGCGAGAAAATTTTTCGGAAATGGCACGGATCGGACCGTATGAGGTGCTGTGGTCGCCACCCAAAAGGATCACCGTCTTGCCCGATTCAATCAATTCGCGGCACTGACCGGTTACCCATTCGTGAAGCGCAACACAACCTTCGTTCACCTGCTTCAGAATTCGTGCCTGTGCCGGGTCTTCTTCCGGTAGCCCCCCTTCTTCCAAGAAGTCCAGGTAGGACCGTGCCGCCTTTCGAAGTGCGCGATTCTTTTCAAGCCAGTTTTCTGGAAACGGAAAGGAAGCCATTTTCGTTTCCCACATTCGATCGACATCGGGATTGAAGAAGTCAACTTGGTAAGACGCTTCCAAGACTGACTGTGGGCCATGGCTGGTGCCGGCGCGATAAGAGGTCGTGACGTCCCAGGGAACCGGGAAGAAAACGATTTCTGATTCTTCTAGTTCGTAAGGAAGGCCGAAATAGCGGTCGTTTTTGACCAAAAGGCCGGACGGATCAAAGTCACTTTTTTGGGACATGGGCTGGTATTCGTCTGCTTCGTAATGCAGCGCAAGTGAAAAAAACACAGACTTTTACGCACGTGGACGGTGCATTTTTTCATTTTCGGACCAAAACGGATTGATCGGAAAGCAGCGCAGTAAGTGCTGGGAATGCTTCACCCGTGGGCTTTTTCACGGGTCATTTTTACCTGGCACGGGTCCTGCTCTTGTTTCTAGGTGTGAGGCCAAGATGGCCTCGAACAAAACGACCACACGACTCCATTCAGGAAGGGGCTTCGGGTATGTTCAAGAATTATCTGACGTTCAACTTTGCGATTAGTTTTGAACGGGAATGCCGCGCCATCGACCTGCCACAACCGCTCAAGGGCCAGCTTTTGCGAAGCTCGGCTCAGGTGGTTCAGCAGTTCACGACTTCGCTTCACGCCCGCAAACAGGCCGACGAATGTCGGGCACTTTTTGTCGCGCTGACGAGCCTTCGAGATTGCCGTGAGATTCTGGAAGAATCCCAAAAGCAGCATGGAACGGATTGGACCAAAATCCGCGGGCATTACGAGATCCTTCACGCTCGGGTAGAACAACTTTGTGAAGCTGCGAGCCGATCAGAAAATGGCCAGCTTCGAATGCTCGGCTAGAATTAACGCTTCGCGAAATGATTGGGTTCTGCTAGGCTAAAACCCTATGCAAACTACCCATTCGTTTTCATCCGAAACCCACGCACAGGTCTATCTTTCGCGCCCATGGGCGAAGAAGTACCCTCCTTCCATGCCCAAAGAAATCGATCTGGGCAATTACAAGAACATCTTCCAGATGCTGGAAGAATCGGGTCGCAAGCACGGAAAACTTCCCGCCTTCACGAACATGGGCGTCAGCTACAGCTTTGACGAAACTTTGGACAAAGCCGAAGCCTTCGCTTCTTATTTGCAAAATGTCTTGAAGCTGGAAAAAGGCGATCGCGTCGCGATTCAGTCACCCAACCTTCTACAATACCCCGTCGCACTTTTCGGAATTTTGAAAGCCGGAATGACGGTCGTGAACACCAACCCGCTTTACACGACCCGCGAAATGGCCCACCAATTCAAGGATTCGGGCGCAAAGGCGATCCTGATTTTGGAAAACTTTGCCGACAAGCTGGAAGAAATCCTGCCGGAAACGCAAATCAAACACGTCATCATCACCGAAATCGGCGACGGCTTACCTTTGGCCAAACGTCTGTTGACCAACTTCGTGGTTCGTGTGGTGAAGAAAATGGTTCCTGCGCATGGCCTTCGCGGAACGCGCTTTAACGAAGCGCTGGCATTGGGGCGCGCCGCCCCTTCTCGCCCTGTGCAGATCGGTCTAGATGACGTCGCATTCTTGCAGTACACCGGCGGAACGACCGGCGTTTCAAAGGCCGCGATGTTGACCCACAGAAATATTCTTTCAAACCTGACTCAGATGTCGGAATGGTTCAAACCCAAGTTGAAAGAAGGCGTTGAAAGCGTGATCACGGCGCTTCCGCTTTACCACGTGTTTTCTTTGACCGTGAATTGCTTTGGTCTGTACAAAATCGGCACCAACAATATTTTGGTCACTAACCCAAAAGACATCCCTGCGTTTGTGAAATTGCTGGCCACTTCAAAGCCTACGATCATCACGGCCGTTAGCACGCTTTTGGGCGCGCTGATGCAAGACAAGGGTTTTGACAGCGTTGATTTTAGTTCCGTGAAAGTCACCGTCGCAGGCGGCATGGCGCTGAAGGCGTCCGTTGCCAACGAATGGAAGAAACGCACGGGGACGACCGTTTTGGAAGGCTACGGCTTGACTGAAACTTCTCCGCTAGCGACCTGCAATCCTTTGGATGGCCAAGACCAATTAGGTACGATTGGAATTCCAGTTCCATCGACCGATATGATGTTGATCGATGACGACGGAAAGCCTGTGCCCCAAGGCGAAGCGGGCGAAATCTGCGTCAAGGGTCCGCAAGTCATGAAGGGCTATTACAATCGGCCAGAAGAAACCGAAAAGGTCATGCTGGGCGAATGGCTGAAGACCGGCGATATGGGCGTCATGGAAAAGGACGGCTTTTTCCGGATTACGGATCGCAAAAAAGACATGATCCTGGTTTCTGGGTTCAACGTTTATCCAAACGAAATCGAAGACGTGATCATGATGCATCCAAAAGTTTTGGAAGCAGCCGCAATCGGAATCCCCGACGAACATTCGGGTGAAATCGTGAAGCTTTTCGTCGTCCCACGCGATCCTTCGCTGACGATTGAAGAAGTTTCGACCTTCTGCCGCGAAAAGCTGGTGGCCTACAAATGCCCGCGCAAAATTGAATTCCGTAAGGAAATTCCGAAGACCAACATCGGTAAACCCCTTCGCCGGATGCTGCGCGATCAGTAGATCCGGGTAGTCATTTCAGCGGCAGTGATCGCCGCGAACCAAAAAAATCGGGGCGCCATCCATTTTTGGATCGCGCCCCGATTCATTTGTAGACCCGAATTACAGGTACTTAGATCTGAACGGTCGATTTCTTTTTCAGCATTTCTTTGTAAACGTGGCGATAGCCCCAGGCTGCGAAAACCCACATCGCCAAGATCATGATGTCCATCGGGATGGCCGGTGCCAAGAAACGGTGGAACAAGAAGATCTGAAGGACAATCGGCGCCAGCACGACCAACGCCAAAGGCACATACATTCCGGCCAAAAGCAGCGCGCCGCAAATGACTTCAACGGCTTTTAAAACCGGGAAGAAGTATTTGGCCGACATCAGTCCGCCCATGAAAACCATGGCCGCAGGAGGCATTTCACCCTGAGGAATGAAATTCAAAAATCCGTTCAAACCAAAAACTAGAAAAATCACGCCCAATAGATAGCGAGAACCGATGGATGCTTTTTTCAACATGGAGTCGTCCTTTCGTAGGTACTGCTTGTGGTTGTACCCCAAAGGATGAGCGTGAATTGAGCTTTCGTCTAGTCGAAAGTCTTAGTTCGAAATCCCCAAACGGTCGCGAAGGCCTTTTTGGATGTCGCTAAATTCCTTCGGAAGCGTCGAACCCAAGGTTTCAAAAAATTCATTCTGAAGGGCGATTTCCTTCTTCCATTGACCGGCATCAATCGCCGCGACTTCTTTGAACTTGGCTTCGGTCATGGAATCCAGGCCCGTCCAGTCCAAGTCTGCAAACGAAGGCATCGCACCCAAAGGGCTATCGACTGATTTCGCGGTTCCTTGAACGCGCTCGACGATCCACTTCAAAACACGCATGTTTTCGCCGTAGCCAGGCCAAATGAACTTGCCGTCTTTTTTGCGGAACCAGTTCACGCCAAAGATCAAAGGCGCTTTTGCTCCTTGTTTCTTTCCGACTTTCAACCAGTGATTGAAGTAATCGCCCATGTCGTAGCCGCAAAACGGAAGCATCGCCATCGGGTCGCGTCTTACGACGCCCACTGCGCCGACCGCTGCCGCTGTCGTTTCAGATCCGGTGGTTGCAGCCAGGAATACGCCCGCTTCCCATCCGCGCGATTGATAGACCAAGGGCACGGTATCTGCGCGGCGACCGCCAAAGATGAATGCCGAAATCGGCACACCTTCTGGGTTTTCCCAATTCGAATCAATCGATGGGCACTGCGAAGCGGGCGCCGTAAAGCGTGCGTTCGGGTGTGCCGCGCGACGTCCGCATCCAGGCGTCCACTTTTGACCCTGCCAATCGGTGCATTCTGCGGGGGCATCTGACATTTCTTCCCACCAGACGTCGCCGTCTGCAGTGATCGCGCAGTTGGTGAAGATCGTATTCTTTTCGATCGTCGCCATGGCGTTTCGGTTGGTTTGAAGCGAAGTTCCTGGGGCCACGCCAAAGTAGCCGGCTTCAGGGTTGATCGCGCGAAGCTCGCCATTCTTGCCTGGCTTGATCCAAGCGATGTCGTCACCAATAGTGGTGACTTTCCAGCCACTGATGCCTTTTGGGGGAATCAGCATCGCGAAATTGGTCTTTCCGCAAGCCGATGGGAAAGCGGCGGCGACGTAGGTCTTGTCGCCTTTTGGGGATTCAACGCCCAAGATCAGCATGTGTTCTGCTAGCCAACCCTGGTCGCGTCCCATGGTTGATGCGATCCGAAGGGCAAAGCACTTTTTACCCAAAAGTGCGTTTCCGCCGTAACCGCTGCCAAAGGACCAGATCGTTTTTTCTTCCGGAAAGTGGACGATGTACTTGTGGTCTTTGTTGCAAGGCCAAGTTGAATCCTTTTGTCCCGAAGCCAACGGCGCGCCGACCGAATGCAAACATTTCACAAAATCGCCCTGCGATCCCATGGCATTTAATGCGGCGGACCCCATACGGGTCATGATTCGCATATTGACGACCACGTAAGGCGAATCCGAAATTTCGACACCGATCTGAGAAATCGGCGATCCCACAGGACCCATCGAAAACGGAATCACGTACATCGTGCGCCCGCGCATGCAGCCCTGGTACAGGGCCTTCATTTTGGATTTCATTTCGCCTGGATCCATCCAGTTATTGGTCGGTCCGGCGTCGCGTTTATTCTTTGAACAAATGAAGGTGCGATCTTCCACGCGGGCCACATCGCTTGGATCCGAAAACGCCGCATAACTATTAGGGCGTTTTGCAGGATTCAGTCGGGTCAACATTCCCGATTTGACCATTTCCCCGCATAACCGGTCGTATTCTTCTTGCGACCCGTCCGCGACGTAGATCTGGTCGGGTTGGCAAAGTGCCGCGATTTCTTCGATCCAGGCCAAGAGCTTGGAATTCTGGATAGAAGCGCGATTAAAGTTCGACATAGGACGGTTCCCCGCGAGGTTGGACAGGTCAGTATTGAGCATGAATTCGCCTAATGTACTCACCGCGCCAGGCATGTAAAGGGGTCTCGCGACCTTTATTTATCGTGCCGCGTCAAAATTGACGTGGGATAAGCCCTGGGGCCAGACTACAGGGGATGAATTGGCAGGAATTCACGCCCGAAGCGGGTCTAGAAAAAGTCGAAACCTACTTGAGAAAGAACCGGCCGGAATGCTGTCTGCTTTTAAGCCTGCTTGAGAACCCCACCGTCCTTGAAAGGATCCGTTCCGAATCCCGTCTTTTCGCCCTGTCCGATGGCCAGCAAAAAGTCATCTGGGCGGTCCTGCAGCAAGATCGGCACAACGTCATTCCAGGGATCCCCGACGGTCCCATCCCGGACGCGGATCTGGACGGCTTAGCCGAACTTCTGAAGTCCGTTTCGGTACCTGGAATCGTCGGCCGTCCCAGTGAAGTGAACCCATTGGCACAACGGATCGCTCGGTTGAAAAATCAGACAGTGAAGACGGCCATGACCCAAAGGGTTTTATCCACGCGACAGGTGGATTGGTCAAAAACCCCGGGGCGCGAAATCGTGCACCCCAAGGTTCGGCTGATGCGCGAATCCGACCGCGAAATCGTCACCCGATTTGTCGAAGGCTTTGCAAATGAAGCGCTGGCAGATTCGCCAGCGGATCAGAATCGGATTACGGGGCAAATTCCGTCACTTTTAACAGGTAGTGGGCGCTACTTTCTTTTGGAAGATTCCCGTGGAGAACCCGCTGCTATTGCAGCCTATTCAGGTGTTGGAAAAGATCACGTACGCGTGGGACTGGTCTACACACCGCCTGAAAAACGAGGCCAGGGTTTTGCGGGACAAATCGTTGCTGAAATTTCGCAAAGGGCCTTGGACCAGGGAATGGCGTTTGTCAGCCTTTTTACTGACGCAACAAACCCCATGTCCAATCGGGCATACGAACGCGTGGGTTTTCGCTTAGTCTGCGATTCCGTCCATCTTCGCTTCGCTCAACCTTAAAGACCGCGCGCCCAAATGAATCCGTCGCGAATGGCCCGTTTGGCGTCGATTTCAGAAGCAAGCTTGGCCCCACCTAAAACCGCTACCGGACCCGTGTACTGAAGCTTGGCTAGGTCCAAAACCAATTCGTTCACGGATTCTTGGCCGGCGCAGACGACGATTTGATCGGCGGCGATCAGTTCTTCGCCCCCTTTTTCGGTGCTGATTCGAATCCCGCCCTTTTCAATGCCAACATAGGTCACCCCTGCCCGCATCTTCACACGCGCTTCTTTCAGTTCCAGGCGATGAATCCAGCCAGTCGTTTTTCCCAGCTTTTCGCCGAACTTAGAAACCGAACGCTGAAGAAGCGTGACTTCTCGATCCGAAAACTGATGTTGCTTGGCCTTGGGGTCTAATCCCCCGGGAGTCGAAAGATTGGGATCGATTCCCCAGTGCTTCATGAATTTTTCCGAATCCAAAGAAATCGAGCGTTCCGGCGAAACCAAAAGCCGGGCGACGTCAAAACCGATCCCGCCAGCGCCGATCACGGCCACACGTTTTCCCAAGCGTTCCGGATGCCGAATCGCGTCCGGATACCGAATGACATGAGGAAGGTCCGCACCGGGAATACGCAGGTCACGTGGCTTTACCCCTGTTGCGATTGCTACTGAATCAAAGCCTTCTGCTTTCAGAAAAGCAGCATCGACCTTTTTTCCCATCTTCAAGGTCACGCCGTTTTTTTCCAGCATCGTTTTGTAGTAGCGAATGGTTTCTTTGAATTCTTCTTTACCCGGAATTTCTTTGGCCAAATCAAACTGGCCCCCGATGTGATCCGACGCTTCAAAAAGCGTGACCCGATGTCCTAGTTCTGCGGCAGAAACCGCGGCCGAAAGCCCTGCTGGTCCCGCGCCCACGATCGCCACTTTCTTGGATTTGGTTTTCTTCGCGACTTCGCTTGCATGGGCGTATTCGTCTTCAAAGGCCGCACGCGGATTCACCAAACACGTGGAACGTTTTCCGACAAAAGTATGATCCAAGCAGGCTTGGTTACAGGCGATGCAGGTGTTGATTTCGCTCACTCGACCTTCAGCCGCTTTCTTGACCAAATCCGCGTCCGCCAAAAAGGGGCGCGCCATTGAAATCAAGTCGGCCTGACCTTCAGCCAGGATTTTTTCGGCCAATTCCGGAGTATTGATTCGATTGACCGCGATCACGGGAATCGAAACTTCTTTCTTTAACCGCGCAGTTGGGAAAGTAAAGGCAGCCCTAGGAACTACAGTCGCAATCGTTGGGACCCGAGCTTCATGCCAACCAATCCCCGTATTCAAGATACTGACGCCGGCCTTTTCAAGTTCCTTGGCGAAAGTAACGGCTTCTTCCCAAGTCCCGCCTTCGTTGACTAAGTCCAAAAGCGAAATGCGGAAAATAATTAAGAACTTTTTTTGAACCTTTGCACGGATCGCGCGCACGATTTCTAGCGGAAGGCGCATGCGATTTTCAGCCGAACCACCCCATTCATCATTGCGTTGATTGGTCCTGGCGGCGATGAATTGGTGAAGAAGGTATCCTTCAGATCCCATGACTTCGACACCGTCATAGCCCGCTTTTTCAGCTAGACTTGCACAGTTCGCAAAGTCTTCGATGGTTGCCCGAACCCCGCGTGCCGAAAGCGCTTTGGGTTTAAACGGGGTTATCGGACTTTGGATCGCGGACGCAGAAACGGAAAACGGGTGGTAAGCATAGCGACCGGCGTGCAAAATTTGCATGACGATCTTTCCGCCTTCTCGATGAACGGCTGTCGTCACTTGGCGATGCTTGGGAAGATGCCAGAAATGACTGAGCTGCCCCGCAAAGGGGCTGACACGACCGGCGAAGTTCGGAGCAATTCCACCGGTGATGATTAAGCCGACTCCGCCCTTTGCCCGTTCACCTAAATAGGCCGCCAATTTTCTGTAGCTGAAAAGCCGATCTTCTAATCCAGAATGGATCGAACCCATGACAAAACGGTTTCGAATGGAAACCCCGTGAACTTCCAAAGGGAGGAAAAGATGCGGGAAGCGATTTGAATTCATGTTAAGAGTTTTGCATGGTGAAATCGCGAACTCAATTTCCAAAACCAATTGGAGTGGTTGGCACGAATCCCCATGCGGATGACCGCGAAGCGCTGGAAGTACCAGCGCCCCACGAAAAGGCGGAAGTCGCCGCACCCGCCATGCCGCAGAACATTTCCGAGCAGTATTTCTGGGACTACTTGGTGGATGAATTCAGCGCCGATTCTCGAGTTCGCCTTCGTCCTGCCCGCGAAAAGGACGGAGAACGCGGAGTTCGCGTTTGTACTCCGAAACGTGAATACTTCTTGCCGTACACTTGGGCGCCCCCCACCCGATCAGGCCAGCCGTCACGGTTTCACGAAGCCAGGGACTTACTGGACCAGATCCGCCGCCACTTAGAAGACCTGTAACCAATTGAAAATATTGAATAAATATCGGGAAATTTACCCAAGTTAATCTTTGACACGTATAGTCAAACAAGGTAAATCCCCGCGCCATGGGTAATCTGGGGAAACTGACTTCGTTCGCGCTTCGTGCGCTTGCTTCATTTGTAATTCTGGCGCCAACGCCACAGGCCTACGGCAAACCCGTGGATCTGATCTTCATCAATGACCTGCATTCGTACATGGAACCCCACCTAGATGGTGAAACCGGCGTCCAAAAGGGCGGCTATGCCAAGGTGAAGACGATCATCGACCAAATGCGTAGCGACGCCAAGGCACAGGGACGCGAAGTCCTTGCCCTGAATGGCGGCGATTTCCTAGAAGGTCACCCCTTTTACTTTGTCGAGAATGGTTTGAAATCTTTCCAAGCCATCGACCAGTTTCAATTCGATGCTTCCGTCATGGGCAACCACGATTGGCTAATGAACGCCACAGGGCTAAACGCCTTAGCCGAAAGCTTCATGGCGGTGATGAAGACGCCGTTTGAATTCCTGGGCGCCAACTTTTCCGTTCAATCCAAGTCTGACCAGGACTATGGTGCCTTGGCCCAAAGCCTGAAACCCTACAAGACCGTCGAAAAAGACGGAATCCGCTATGCGATCTTGGGCCTAACCACCCCTAGCTTCCTGTACAAATGGGCGGCAGCCGACGGGAAAAGCAGAACTGAAATTTCAAATCCATACAAAACTGCAAAAGCGTGGGTACCTGAACTTCGCAAAAATCACGACTTTGTCATCGCGCTGACCCACCTTGGGGATGATGTCGATCATAAGCTGATTGAAAAAGTGGAAGGCATCGATTTCGTCGTTGGCGGACACACCCATTCGCTTTTCACCGACACCCGTTTCGCAAAAAATCCAAAGGGCCTGATGGTCCCCTACTTTCAGACCGAATCGTTTGGCGGGTCGGTGGGTCGCGTAACCTTGGACATTGAAAAAGGAAAGCCCGTAACGGTCGTTCCCGGAACTTTCGAGCAGCGCCCCGTTGATGCAACCACTGCGGATGAACCCAAGATGGCGCAATTGGTTTCAGACACACGCAAGGGCCTAGAAAACCAGTTCGGTGCCGCCTGGCTACATGAAGTGATCGCCGTTTCGAAGGTGGCTTTGGTCAGCGGAGAAAAAGGCAATCCCACAAATTTGAGCCAGCTTTTCATCAATTCGATCAAAAACTCGACCGACGTCGACTTCGCGTTTGATCTAGGCGTTTTCCACGGCATTAGCGTTCCTGCGGGCGCAATTACCCGAGAATCGATTCTTCAACTGCATCCACGAATGTTTGAGTTCAACAAAACGGGCTGGAACATTTATCGCGCAAAAATGAAGGGCGCGTACATTAAAGCCATGATTCAAGCGGCCGCGCGCTTTAATTTCTTTTTCACTTCAAAAGGCCTGGATTACGAACTGGTCCCATCGAAGAAAGACCCAAAACGTTTCTTGGCCAAAGGTTTAAACGTCGCTGGCAAAAAGATTCGGACTTTTAAAACGTACACCGTAGCCACTTCGGAAGGGATGATTCGCGGGGCCATTGCCGCTTTGCCGATCATGAAACTGATCCTTCGCCGCGCAGTGGACACCAAAATCACCATGTGGGACGCCATTGAAAAAGAACTTAGGAAAGTGGCCGTGGTCGATGACAAAAGCTTGCCTTGGCCTTCGCAGGCTTTCCCGGGTGGAAAGAAAATGCCCCCGATTACGCCTTTGTTCACGCAGGTTGAAAACCCGCACGTTCACGCAGACGAAGAAGCCTTTGAAGAAGGTTTCGCTAAGGCCCTTTTCGAAGAACTGGTTGATGCTGAAAGTGGCAACCCGCTAGATCAGTGAACGTAAAAGCACTGACAGCGTGTACTGCCAAATTCTGAAGGCAATCTTTTTTCCTGGGCTTAAGCCTGGAAACTTGGTGGACGACCCAGTCGGTTTTCCATTTTTTTGAATCTGTCGTGCAAACGCCAGTTTACCCTGCATGGATTTTTCCAGTTCTTGCGCAATCAGCGGGTCATCCACAATCGAAAGCGTTTCGGTATTGATATTCTGAGACCTTGGATCCAGGTTGTAGCTGCCGATAACGGATTTAAATCCGTCCACGACAAAAGACTTCGAATGCAAAGTCACGTCTTCAACTTCAAATTCCCAAAGCTCGATACCCATTTTCAAAAGTCGTTTTTTTGAATTCTGATACGCTGCCTGAGCAATCACGGTATCCCCCGAGATCGCAGAATTGGTCAAAATTCGAATCGAAACGCCACGAGATCGCAGCTTTTTCAAAGCTTTCCACAATCGGGGCGTCGGCACAACGTAAGGGCTTTCGATATGCAAAGTCTGCGTCGCGGATTCAATCGCTTCAAAGAAGGCGTCTGCGCTTGAAATTTCTCGTGCAGCCGATGATTCGCCTTTGACCGGATCGTGGATGAATTCGACCACTGAATTCGTGTGCCCGATACTTCCCCAATCATAGCCCGTATCCAGCTTTACAAATGGGTGGGAAGAAAGACTGACAAACGCCTGATCAAGCGCTTCATCGGCTTGGCGGACGTGCTTTTTTGTGACGGCATAAGGTGCCCGCTTTACACGCTGGGAATTCCATCGATTGATAAAATAGTGTCTGGCGACGTAGCTTGCGCCACCTTCGATGTAGACGTCACGGTCCGAAAAGTTTTCGTCGCCAAAGCCAAAATAGGCGTCCTTCATATTCCGTCCGCCCATCAAAAGGTGCTTGGCGTCTGTAATCAGATATTTGTCGTGCATCCGATGAGAGATCATCGCTACACCTTCAGCATCGTTGGTTCGATTGTAGAATGCGACCTGAATTCCTGCTGCCTGTAGGACGGCACGAACCGACTTTGGAAGTTCGCTATTCATCGCATCGATCAAAAGGTAAATCGAAACCCCTCGCCTTTCGCGGGCTTCACGAAGCAATGACAGAATCTGGTAGGAAGTCGCATCTTGGGCAAATGCGTAATAGACCATGATGATCTCAGAGCGCGCTTGCTGGATCATGTCGACACGCACCTGAAGAGCTTCTTCATTGCTATCGATGATTCGATAGACGTCGGCCTTCGCAACGGATGAAGCAGTTAAGGCAGCAACGAAAATCGAAAAAAGGACGCGAAACCGCATACCCTAGACTATTCAAGCTTTAAGCCAAAAAACGGACCCTAAAGTCGAATCGATGAGCACCTCAGGGACCCAAAGTGTCTAAGTTTTATACAGGCCTTAGACATCCAGACGAAGCTGTTCAGAAGCCCCGCTTGGCGGCAATAAAGTCGGCGTTTCCGATTCGCTGGAATCGGTCGATCCTTCGCCCTTGCCTTTAGATTCCAAGACCTGCGCAGGCAACTGCTTGGTGGCGCGCGCGCCCAGTTTTCTTAAACCTTCGACGCGCGAAACCAGGTTCCCCTTACCCGTCGAAAGCTTTTGAACGGCCTGATCGTAAGCCCCCTTGGCTTGATCCAATTTTTGTTCCACCAAGACCAAGTCTTCGGTGAAACCGACAAATTTGTCGTAAAGGGCGCCGGCCTGGCGCGCGATTTCTAGGGCATTCTTGGTCTGGTTTTCCTGCTTCCAAACCGACGCGACCGTTCGAAGGGTTGCCAAAAGCGTGGTCGGGCTGACCAAGACAATCGATTTTGACCATGCCCATGCGTAAAGTTCTGAATCCAACTGAAGCGCGGCCGAAAAAGCACCCTCGATCGGAACAAACATCATCACTAGATCCGGGGTCCCCAAACCTTCTAGGTCTTGATAGCGCTTCTTCGATAACCCATCGACGTGCGCACGAATCGAAGCCAAGAAAAGCTTTGCCGATTCCGCCTTAGCTTCCAGCGATTCTTCTCGAACCCAACGTTCATAATGAAGAAGGGAAACCTTTGAATCGACAATCAGGTGTTTCTGATCCGGAAGAAGAATCACGACGTCCGGGCGCTGATCACGACCGTTTTCGTCCTTCAAACCCATTCCTTCGGCTTGCCGGCGGTACTCGATCCCTTCTCGAAGTCCGGACACTTCTAGGATGCGTTCTAGGATCATTTCTCCCCAATTGCCCTGAATCTTGACGTCGCCTTTTAGGGCCTGGGTCAACTGACTGGCTTCGCGGGTCATCTTTTCATTGGCCAAAATGATTTTTTCGATTTCACCTTTCAGCGCAAATCGTTCGCGAGCTTCTGAAGAATACGAATCTTCCACCTTCTTTTGAAATTCCTGAAGGCGATCACGCAAAGGGTTCAGAATCAGACCCAGATTTTTTTCCGACGATTCACGAAACTGATTCAGATTATTTTGAAAAATTTTTGAAGCCAGGTTTTCAAACTGATGCGCAAACTGCGCCTGAAGTTTTTCTAGTTCCTGCTTCTGATTGGCCAGGCGTTCTTGAAGATGGGCGTTCTGAGCTTCGGCGGTACCTAAGGACTTTTGAAGTTCTGAAATCTGGGTTCGCGAATCAAAAAGCTGGTCTTCAGATTTCGCCAGCTGATCTTTTAAGAACTGAACTTCAGCCAAGTTCGTTTGGGGCTGATCCGATTTTTTTCGCGACAAAAACCAAAAAAGTCCTGCCGAAGCCACCACCCCCGAAAGCAAACCCAGCGCGATTTCCATAGTCTTGCGATACCGTCTACGACGCGAAAAGTCGACCACTTGGGTGGTCCCAGGAAGTCACCAGGTTCGAAAGGGTCCCAGATCGATCCATGAATAATGCATAGCGTTAAATGATTGCGAACGGTCCAGACGCGTAGCGCAATCCTGAAGTTCCAACAGCTTAGGTAATTTACACCTGCCGCACTACCCAAGCCTGATGGGTGGCACAGAAGCTGCTCAATGGGGTCCTCATGAGCAGTCGACTGAAGTGAGAGAGCAGTTCGGCAGTCATTTTTTAATAACGAGAGAGAGGAACCCCGAATGTATCTGAAACCCTACCGAAGCCTACTCCTAGCCGGTCTATGTCTAGGCATGTATTCACCCCTGGCAAGCGCTCAAGGAGTCACTCCTGCTGGCGTCCTGCTTGGACAACCTCAATACGGCGGCGATGGCTGTCCCGGAGGCTCGGCCTCTGTGACCCTAAGCCCTGACGCTTCTCAGCTGAGCGTCCTTTTCGACCAATATCAGGTCCGCGCTGGCGGAACAGCCGGAGTCACATCCGACCGCAAATCCTGTAACGTCGTCATCCCCGTCACCGTTCCAGATGGACTGAGCGTTTCGATCGTTAAGATCGATTACCGCGGCTACAACCAGTTGCCTCCCGGTGCTCAATCCCGCTTCAACGTCGAATACTTCATTGCGGGAACTTCTGGACCCGTTTTCAATCGTTCGTTCAACGGACCTTTGAACAATGATTTCTTGCTGACCAACCAAGTCACCGCAGTCGCTTGGAGCGCTTGCGGACAAGACATCAACCTTCGCGCAAACACGAGCTTGATGGTTCAAACCAACCAGCTAAGCGAACAGTCGACTGCATCGGTGGATAGCGCCGACGTCAGTTCAGCTGTCGTTTTCGCCCTTCGCTGGCAGTCATGCGGTGGCGGACTTCCCGGCGGCGGTGGCGGACTTCCCGGCGGCGGTGGCGGCTACCCAGGTGGCGGCGGCGGTGGCGGCTACCCAGGTGGCGGCGGTGGTGGTGGCTACCCAGGTGGTGGCGGCAGCGGATATCCAGGAAGCACGACTTCAGTCGGAAGCTGTACTCTGGAATCAACGACCGACATGTACGGACGCTCTTTGTACAACATCAAAGACACCTACGGTCGCGTGCTGGCAACCGAGTATGACTACTACACGGCTTATTCACGCGCACAGAACCTGGATTATTCAGGTCAGTGCCGTGCTTCAAGCGGCGGTGGTGGATACCCAGGTGGCGGTGGCTACCCCGGCGGCGGCGGATACCCAAGCGGTGGTCAAACGACCACGGTTGGAACCTGCACCGTGGATTCCAGCTACGACTACTACGGACGTGTGACTTACAACGTTCGTGACCAATCGAACCGAGTTCTTAGCCAGCACTATGACTATAACTCGGCTCTTCGCCAAGCTCAGGTCTCGGATCGTAACGGACAGTGCCGCACAGGCGGTGTGATCATCACTCCTCCTGGCCCGACCTATCCTCCAGTCCCAGGACCTGGAACCGGTGGCGGAGCGTACTGTGCAGTCGTTCAAGGTCGTGATTCTTACGGAAGAACGATCTACCGCGTGACCCATCGTCGTGGCGCCGTGATTTACACGTCGACCAACTACAACGATGCCGTACGCGTGTCACAAACCAATCAGCAGTGCTTCCAGTACTAAACTGAAGCACGCCTGATCAAAACCGACCCCCGGTAATGCAGAATCTGCTTTACCGGGGGTTTTCTTTTTTTATGATGAGAGCCGGGAGATCGAAATGCCCAAGGACCTATTAGACCTGCACGGACACCGCGTCGAGGAAGTTTGGCCAAAGCTGGACCGCTTTCTTCGCGATGCCGAAGCGGCAGGGCTTGAACAAGTTCGCATCATGACCGGCAAGGGAACCGGCAAAGTTCGAGAAGAAACTTTGAAAGCCCTAAAAATGGGCGGGTTTCCCTACAAGCCCGAAAAGCTTAAAAACGGATCGACCAACGACGGTGTGTGGGTCGTCTATCTTTAAAGCGAAACAGTGATCGGAATACGATCTGTGTAATCGGTCACTTTGCCTGCTTGCTGTTCTAGAACCTTAGGATCAACCGAATCATAGTTGAAGCTGGTTGAACTGGTCCGGCAATCCTTGGTCTTGGACTTGCCGACAGAGTAACCACAAACAGCCGATGCACTGTACACAGCTTCAATTTCGATAGGCAACCACTGGAAAGATTTTGCTTCAGCCGATGAAAAAATCTGTTCGAAATCCTGGTCATCAAAACCGGTGAAATACGAATTGTATCGAGCAATCCCATAAGGAATCAAAACCGCGACACCGCTTGCGTCGGTGATTCCGCGAAACGCGATGATCTTGCTGTTAAAGACGTCCGGGGAAGTACGAGTCGAAGCCAAAAGCTGAACCGTAAAGCCTTGCGCCGGTCCACCTGAAGAGTCATCGCGAACCCGGGCAGTGAAAACCGGGGCAGCCACAAGCAACTTCGAACGGTCTAGCGTCAAGGCAGCATCGGCCAGGGCGTGGCTTTTTGCTCGTGCCCGAAGCGCGGTACCGTCTTTTGCAGCCAATTCGATACTGATCCAGTCATTATTCAGGGTGGTATCGCGAACTAGTTTTGCCTGCGCAAGATCGACACAAAAAGAAAACTTACGGAACTTCTTTGGCTGCTTGATTGCAGTGCCAGAAATCCCTTTCACGTGCTTGATTTCGGCCTTGGAAAGTGACTGGACGTTTAGGCCAAGGTCTTGATCGTTTGCCTGAAAGATCTCGCTGGTCTGATTACCCACGCGAACTTGAACTTCATAAAATGGCGAAGCCTTGAGCGCGGCTTCAACGGAACCCGATGCTACGACTTCCGCACAGTGCTTTCCTGAATTGAAGCTGAAAGAAAGAGTTTCTTGAGCCGAAGGATCGATCCCTTTAGCAAAGGCCACCGATGTCGCAAGACAACCCAAAGTCCCCACAAAACAAATTGTTGAAAAATTCATATCAACTTCCTTTAAAAAAATATTTATTAACCTATGGTCAAACTGATTTCATAGGGATAACGGCCACATTTATGTCCTTTTTAGCCTAATTATGCAATTTTATAATGCATCATGTTATAATATATCGAATCTATTTAACTTTTTTTTACTTTTGTTCAAATACAGAGGCGTACATCCTATGCGCCTGCCAATGCGCCTGAATCATTCGTGATACACTTGGAATCATGCGGAAAAACCAAATCAAGATGACGTTGCTTTCAGTGATGGCCCTGCTTTTCGCGCAGTTCGCCGAGGCCAGGTGCATCGACCGAATCAATGACAAGGCGGGAAACCGTGAAATGGGCGCCGGACTTTTACTGCTGATGGGATTGCCCAGCTACGGTCTGACGATTCCGGCGGGAATCATCTATATATTTAAGGCTACGAAGGCTCGAAAACTGGAAGATATCCTGATTGCAGCTGAATGGATTGCGAAGAATAAAAAGCGCCCAAAGAAGAAAGAACTGACACGAAAGGAAATCCGACGTTTCAATGCCGTTTACAAGCGCGCCATTCGACGCGCGAAAACCCGTGATTCAGATGCCAATTATGTCGGGTTTGCCACGGCTATTTACGACGCAGACGTCTCCGGGGCCCTTTGTAAAAACGATGTCATCCCCAGCCGACGGCAAGTCATCGTCGAACTGGACGTCGATTTAACGGACTAACGCGATTCTCGAAATCGAATCACCAGATTAGCGCAAAGATTCGCTGACACGTTTAGGACGGTGAAAAGCGGATCCAAAAGCGGAAGAAGCGCTAAAAGCAACCCAACCATGCTTTCAATGGGGATTCCCATGGGTCGAAACAAAATGACCATGCTGACTACGCTTGCCGTAGCGGGCAATCCGCTGGAAGACCAAGACTGAAGGATAGCACCCAAAGCAGCAATTGCGTAGTGACCGGGTCCCAGCGGGATTTCATAAACACGTGCGATAAAGATGACGATGAAGGAATTGAAAAAGGTTCCAGCCCAACCATTAAACGTGACTGCCATCGGCGCCACAAATCCCGAAAACCATTCTTCAACTCCGTACTTGGACCTTAAAGTGCGAATCATCGAAGGAAGCGCCGCAAAGCTGCTGGACGTACCTAAGGCAATCATTAAAGGTTCTTTCAAAGACCGTATCACTTCTCCTGGTGACTGGCGCATCATCCAAGAAACCGCCGTCACATGAACCGCAAGAAGCAGAACGATTCCAAAAAGAAGGACTGAAATCAAAGAAAGTAGAACCGTAAATAACTGGGGTCCGGCTGATCCGAAAGTCCCCGCAAAAAGCCCCAAAATTCCAAGTGGCAGCAGGTAGATGAACCAACCGATCATGGTCAGAAAGGCGTCGCGAAGCCCTTCAGCAGTCAAAAGAAAATGGGTAGCCTGTCCCTTCTTGTCCTGCGAAAGCGCAACCCCTAGCAAAACGAAGAAAAGCAGAATCGGTAGCATCTGACTGTGTGCCAAGGCGTAAAAAATGTTTTCAGGCACAAAACTTCGAACCACACTGAATTGCTGCGCGGGCGCGGGCGCAGGCGGCCCGCTGGGCTGAGCAATAATTTCCCCGAGCACGACCCGGACTTCGGGGTTTGAAAGAATTTTTGGGCTAAAAACGCTACTCAGCATCACGCCCGAAATCGAAGCAGTCAGAAGGCCTAGCCAAAAGACCAGAAGCATTCTTTTTAGGTACTTCGAAGCATTTCCGGATTTTAGGATCCTGGCGAAACTAGTGACCAAGGCGGTGATCACGATCGGAAGCACACACATTTTCAAAAGAGCCAGGTAGAAATCGCCCAAAACGGAAAGTGCCCGGCCAGTCTTTGGCCAAAGGATGCCAATCGCAATCCCAACAGCCATAGAAGCAAAAACGGTCCTAGAACTTTTGATCCACTCGAAACGATGGGATTCTCGCGCTGGGCTCATGGCGAAACCTTGGAATGAAGTTGCAGGTGACGATCTACAACCCCGTCCGCGCGAAGCACGGACAAGTAAGTATTTAGCCAATAGTGCAGCTGAAGGTCGTGCGGATGGACTGCAATGCTTAACGGAAGTGGCCCTGCTGAATCTTCAACACTTCTAAAATAAAGGTCGAAATCGCGCATGGATTCGCGCCATTTTTGAAGTTCGATTTCATCGATAAAAGCGGCAGTCAATTCCCCTTTTTGAAGGGCCGGTAGCATTTGCTTTCTAGAATGAAAGTATCGAAGGTCCGCTTCGGGATAGCGGTGTTCGGTCCGCAGGGTCAAAAATCCGGAATGAAAAAGCCCAATAGGAATCTTGGTGCGCCCCAGGGAAGAAAGAACGTCAGGATCGCTTCGCCCGGAAAGTTTGCTTTTCACACGGTTCAAGACCAAAACCGGTTTCACGTTCCAATAAGGATCCGTAAAGCGCAGGCTTTTTGCTCGATCCAAAGTGATGAACAAGGCGGAAATTGCGATGTCGGCCTTGCGCTGGGTGACCAAGCGTAAGACATCTTCGAAAGTCTTTCCTTCGCGGATCCACTGAACTTCGACCCCTAGCTTGGCGGCGATCTGCTGCCCAAGCCAAATGTCTAAACCCACCAGTTCCTTTTTTTCGTTTTTGTAGAAAAATGGAAAACTGTCTTCTACATGAAGGGAAATTCTAAGCTTCTTGTTTTGAACAATTCGCTGAATATCAGACGCAGCTTCCAGGCTTCCCGGACGCGGCTTTACGCTTTGCCCCAAAGCCCCTTGGGCTAAAGCCAGCCCCGAAACCAGAAGTGCTAGAAACTTAATTCGTCGGACGATCAAAGACGCGGCCATCCAAAATGCTTCTACGCAGCCGTATGAACTGAGCATGAGACCAGGCCAAAGGTGCTGGAACCCCAAGTCCCGTCGATCCATCGCGCATCAATTGCTCGGGGATGATTCCGGCCGGATTTGCCGAAGCCGCCATCGCGGACCACTGCTCGGCTGCTTTCTTTGCATCACCCGCGATCAGCTGATACTCACCCCACTCTCCTGCCAGAAGCGGCCAAAATCCGCCCGACTGACCCTGCCCGTAACGATCGCCGTTGTAGCGACCAAAGACCAACCCGGGGCCTTTTGTAATGGAAAGCCCCAGAGCCTGGGAAAGATAAATGGCGTTGGTGTTCAAGATCGCTGAATCATCTGCTGCACGCACATTCAATCGAACCAGATCCAGATAGCCCCCGTCGATGACGGAATTGGCTGGGGCATCGTGGCCGCCATTGGCCAGCTTGATCCAAGATCCGTCAGCGGGTACCCCCGTCTGACTGATCCGAAGAAAATAATGACTTCCCCATGGGCCTTTTTTTACCAGGGTCGTTTTTTCAAGATCAGCTGCGCGCGCAATCGCTGCGGTGTCATAAGCCGGAACCGAAAGAAGATCCGCCGCAGCTTTCAATCCTGCGACCTGAGCCGCGATGCTGTGAGGGCTGAAACCACCGATTTCTTCCCAGCGGTCTTGTTCGGTCCAAGAACCCGCCGAAACCAAGAAGTCGGCGGCCGATTTGACCATGGATTCATATTTCTTGGGGTCAATTAATCCTCGATCCGAAAGCTGCTTGGCCAAAAGAATCGGAAAGGCGACCTGATCCATCTGAACCGCTTTCCAGTAAGGAGTCCCATCCATGAAGAAGTTCTGCCACCAGGATCCGTCCTTTTTTTGAATCTTGGAAAGATAAGTCAGGGTGTCGACCGGAGTCTGCGTATCGCCCGCTGCCAGCAAGCCGATCGCCGAATGGTACAGATCGCGCGGCCAAACCAAGTGGTAACCCCCGATATTGTCTTGCGAGTAATTCTGAGTCGGAATTCCGGGCTTACAAAGTGCCGCGACTTGAGCGCCTCGATTGCGCTTGTCCTCGTGGGTCTTCAAAATCTGAATACTTCTCCAAAGCACCGGGTCCATCGAAAGCGCTGACAACGCTGTCGCTGTTTTCTGGATTTCCCCACGGTAATTCAGCCAACCCAGCTGGTAGTCAAAGGAAACGTAGCCGAACCCTTCTGAAAGCGAATTCGCCGAAGCGGTTTCTGATGCAGTCGCTGTGGGACCAAAACCCAAAGCCAATTCTACAGTGTTGTAGCTATCCAGATTCACTTCAGCGCCCAATGAAATACTGCCCGAACGCGTCTGGTCCCAGTCTGGGTTTAGATTTCCACCTTGCTTCAGTTGTTGCCACGGATCAGATACCCCGAAGTAACCCAGTGAAGTCGTTTTGAAAGCCGGCATGGTTTTCAGCGTCGCAAAAACAGGTTCATTTCTAAAAATCGTTTCTGCCTTTGCGTTTAAACTTCCAGGCGAAGTCCAGCCGATGGTTTTGAACCCATCGTTGTTCATCGAAGGCTTCCAAACCAAGAAGACCTTGGCGCCTAAAGGAAGTTTTTCAAACTTCGTTTTGATTCGAAGAACAGCGCGTTTCGAATCAGTCACGATCGAAGAAAGAAACCGGATTTGACCGTTACGATCTTCCGTCGTCACTTCAACCTGAAAACCATCACCGATGTATTGAACCTGGTACTTTCCGTCGCGACGCTGTTCCCAAAATCCAGTGGTCGGCGAAACCACGATGTACTGAAGATCTGCCGTCTGGGGAAAGTCGACGGTGGGATAGAAGACTTCTGTAACGACTCCTTCTGATAGGGTTGCCCAGACCGGTGAAGCCGCACCGGATTTTTCATAAGCCGTAAGCACCGCGTCTTTTCGCGCCGCCCCCCAAAAATGTCCCGTTCCCGGATAGCCGGCAGGTTCGTAGCCCCACGCCGAAAAACCAAAAGCCAAAGCGAAAAGCCCAAGCCCAAACCCCACAGTTTTTTGCATATCGTTAGGAAGTCCCATAGCCTTCCTTTGCTTTCAAGGTCACACTTCAACTGCTAAGAAAAAAAGACGATGGCAAACGGGTCCGGCAGCGACAACTTTGACGCACTATTTAACGAACTGAAAGGCAACGCGCTTCCCGGCGTTTGGGCCAAGGGCCTAGCTATTGCGCGCAATCGCCAGGTCAGCCGCGATGGGCGTGCGGGTTCGGATTCATCACAAAAGTATCGGATCCTGGTTTCAGACCGGGTGGTCAAACCCTTGGTCACGCTTTGGCCAAAGGACATGGATTACCACTGTGATTGCGGCGATGCAGCCGACCCCTGCATGCATTCAGTGTCAGCGGCGATTGCGGAAAAGAACCAATGGATCGAAACGGGCGCGAACCCAGAACATCCCCATCCCCTGCCCCCAACGGTCCAGTACTGGTTTGAAACCACGGGCGATACGCTTTCGCTTCGCCGAACATTGGGCGGTCAGGAACTTCGCGGTTCGTTGGTTTCGCATTTGGGCGGAACCCAAACCGGACGCATTTCGGGCCCTACGCCACAAGCCGTTCAAGCCGATCTTCAAGTCGATCGAATCGGGTCTTCTTTTTTTCGGCCTTCAGGGGCCACTGAAATTCCGAAGGCGTCGGTTGAAGCTCTTTTCAAAGCCCTGTCCGAACGAAACGGTTATTGTTTTTTGGATCAAAAACCCGTCGAAGTTTCGGCTCGGCCCGTTCGCAGGCGGTTTGAAATTACGGCCAAGTACCGCTTAGAAGAAATTCGCGCAGATTTAACGGGCTTAGGTCCGCGCATCTTTAAAAATGGAATCGTATTCAGCGAATTCCTTTCCCCAAAAATTGAACTTCCCCAGGCGGTTTCAGAACAGATTTCACGCCGCCTTTCCAAGAATCTTTCGTTTTCCGAAATGGTCGACTGGATGAATTCCAAGGAATGGGAAACTTTGCTGGCACACGCAGATGTTTTAGACCCAAAGAAACTTTTACCTGAACTTGAAAGAATCCCGCTACGCGTTCAGTTTCATTTGGAAGAACACCCTGGACAGGTCTTGACCGTTCTTCCCCGGCTTCTTTACGGAAGTCCCGCGATTGCTGAAGTTAGCCGAAGTGGGGACCTGGAATACCTGGTCGAATCGCGCGCGCCGATTCGCGGCCCCGAACAAATTGCGGAAGAAAAAACTTTGATCCGCAAGGTTCAGCAAGATTTTCACCTTTCCATCGGCCAGGCATCCAAATGGGAATCCGTCCAGGGCGTTCAAATGAAAGAAAAACTGGATGCCCAAGTTCGAAAAAACCCAACCGTGTACGGCATCGCGGGCCAGGGCCAATCGGGTTTTGGCGTATCAGGGCGTTTGAAAATTCAGGTCCAAACGGTCTTTTCTGCCGATGGGACCCTTTCACTAAAGCCCGTCTTTTCAATTCAAGATGGGGGCGACGTGAAAACAGCGGACCCTCACCGCGTTTTGAAGGCCTGGGAAGAGCGCGTGCCGCTGGTGCCCCTTTTAGAAGGCGGCTGGGCCGAACTGCCAAAAGATCTTTTGGACCGCGTCGGCGACGAAATCAAACGCCTGCTTTTACGCCCCCGCCCCGTTTCGCGTGCGGGGTTTCCTGCGGTGAAGGAACTTTTGGAAACCGTCGGCGAACCGGTTCATCCCCTGATTCATGAAACGGTTGAAAGCCTGAACGCGAAGCTTGCGAACACGGAAAAAACGGACCACATCCCTGCCGAAACCTTAGGGCTTCTTCGTCCCTACCAGCGCGACGCCGTTCATTGGTTATTGAAAATGAAGCGCCTAAAGACCGGAGCGATTCTGGCTGATGACATGGGTCTTGGAAAAACACTTCAGGCCCTTTGCGCAATCACACCCACCGATCGAGTCCTTTTGATCGTACCCACTAGCGTCCTTTCAGGGTGGAAAGGCCAAATCGCACGATTTCGTCCCGACCTAATGCTTAAGACCTATTATGGACAGGACCGAAAGCTTCCTGACCCTTCAAAAGCCGGAATTCTTTTGACCACACACGGAACTTTTCGGCAGGACTTAGAAGCGCTTTCGGATCTGAAATGGGATGTTGCGATCTTCGATGAAGCCCAAGCCATCAAGAATCCAGACAGCCAGCTGGCGATTGCCGCAAGCCAGATTCAGGCGGGATTCAGAATGGCACTTTCGGGTACCCCGATTGAAAATCGATTGCTGGACTTGTTCAGTATTTTTCAATTTTCAGAACCCGCACTTTTTGGCGGTCGTTCAGAATTCCTTCGCATGGCGGATCAACAGCCCGAACGGATTCGAAGCCGAATTGCGCCCCACTTTCTAAGACGCTTAAAGAAAGAAGTCGCACGCGACCTTCCAGAAAAAATCGAGACCGTTTTGGACTGCGAACTTTCGCCCAAAGAACGCGACCATTACGACGCCGTCTTTGCCGCGACTCAGAAAAAGGTTCGTGAAGCGCTTTTGGGCGTAACCGATCGCGCAGACGGGCCAGCAGAAATGAGCTCGCCCGGCCAACCCAACATGATCCTGGCACTAGAAGCTTTGCTTCGACTTCGACAAGCCAGCTGCGATCTTCGCTTGGTGCCTGGGCTATTGGATCAGGCCGCGGAACACGCTGCTTCAAGCAAGATTCGCGTTTTGCTGGATTCTCTGGCCGCGGCAATTCAGAACGGACATCGTTGCTTGGTTTTTTCGCAGTGGACTTCGTTCTTGGATTTAATCGAACCCGAACTTTCAAAAGATTCGATCCGCTTTTCTAGAATTGACGGATCGGTTTCGGTCAAAGATCGCGCAAGCCTGATTGATCAATTCCAAAAGGACGACGGGCCTTCTGTCATGCTTCTTTCCTTAAAGGCAGGGGGCGTGGGATTGACTTTGACTGCAGCCGATCAGGTTTATTTGCTGGATCCTTGGTGGAACCCTGCCGCCGAAGATCAGGCTTCTGATCGCGCGCACCGAATCGGACAGACCCGAACCGTTCAAGTTCATCGGCTGATTTCTGAAGGCACCATTGAAGAAAGAATCCTAGAACTGGCTAAAAAGAAGCGCGAACTGACGGAAGCTTACCTTTCGGATGGATCCGTGGCGGCGGGGCTTTCTTCGCAGGAAATTTTGGAACTGATCCGCTAGGCCGGCTAGGGACTCACCTGGCTGTAAGGCGGCACAATCGAAGGTTCGTCTAGAAAGTAGATCCGATCCCAGACTTCGACCTTAGCTTCTTCGGTGGGTGCGTAAACTTTCAGATCCTTAAGGCTACCCACCCACTTGTCGGCCGGGCGCTTGTCCAGGCGGCGGCGAAACAAATACGGAAGTTCTAACTTCGGATCCGAAAAAACACCGGCTTTGGCTTTCATTGCAGCTTCGGTGGCGGCACCGTAATCGCGGCAGTACTTTTCGTTTGGGAAAATGCAGTACATCACTGCGTCTGCGTTTTTGACCATTTCTAGGTTGATGTTGGTCTTGCCTTTCCAGATATGCGCAAGCATCCGTCCGTAACGGTCACAGACTTCGGCTTCAACTTCGACTTCGACGACGTCGCCGACTTTCAAAAGCTTTGCCAAAGCATCTGCGCTGGACTGGCCCCAGGTGCCCTGAGCCTGCCCCTTAAAGTGAAGTTCCGGAGTATCAATCGACAACATCCGCACCGAAATGGTGCCCAAAGAATTCTTCAGGCCGATCGTGTCGCCGTCAGAAAGGCGAATCACTGTTGCAGTATTTCCTTGGGCCAAAAAGTCCTGGCAAGGAACTTTTGCCGCACCGCCCCAGGCCAATGAACTGCTTAAAACCCAAAGCCCCAAAAACACACCTTTGATCGTCTTCAACACGTGGTGAAATCTCCTGGGGCTTGCCCAATGTTTTTTGAACCGCTGTGCCGACAGTAACCAAGAAAAACAGTTTGGCAAGCCCCGCGGGGTCGGATATTTTGAAAGAAACGAAATACTAACCGAAGCCTTCAAAGGATCCGAAATGCGCCCAAGCCAGAACACCGAAGCCAATAAAAAGCTGACTGTAAAAATGATTCTGTTCTTTGTCGGCGGAGCCGTGCTGGGCGGGCCTGTCGTTGCTTGGTGGCTTTATGAAGTGAAGCAGCTAAGCTGGTTATCAGCCGCCGATGGCAAATACGAAGCCAAGGTTCCCGAAGTTCCTTCGGTCAAGGTCAAAGAAACCGCGTTTTACTGCGCAAGCGGCGTCAACAAGAAGTACGTCGGCTGTAACTGATTTTTAACATTCAATTTTTAAATATAAACGGCCACCCCATTTGGGGCGGCCGTTTTACTTTTTAGGATGGAATGAAACTAGGCCTTCTTCCCTTTCCCTAGCGCCACCCAAAGAAGGTAACCGGCCAAAGCGCCAAATGGGAAGACCGGGAAAACTTCGCTTCCTGAAAGCTTCGACCATCCGCTTAGATCCATTGCGCCCATCACACGGGGATAAAGGGCCAAAAGCGCAATTCCAATTCCGGCAATCGATCCGCCGGCGATCAAGCCGCTGGACAAAAGAACACCTGGGCCAGAATCGTCTTCTTGTTTTTTGCTGAAGTGGTCGCGAATCTTACGAACCACCCCACCAAAGAATATCGGCATCGAAGCCGCAATCGGAAGATAGACCCCGACGGCGAACGCAAGCGATGGGATCCCACAAAGTTCCAGCATCACCACCAAGAACACACCTAAAAGCACCAAGCCCCAAGGAAGTTTCTGGGTCAAAACGCCATCAATGATCAACGCCATCAAGTGCGCCTTGGGGGCATCAAACTTGGTGACTTCGGTTCCATCATCACGCTGGGTCAGGCTACCGTTAATGCCCGGATCCACACGGTACGCAAAGTTTCCGCCGTCATCCAAAAGGTACTTTCCATGGGCAACTTTTGCGATCGAACCCACGGCCGTTTCCGAATTCACTCGCAGGACGTGATAGTTTTTTGAATCCTTCTGGCCTTCAGCACCTAGAACGCCTTCCATAGGAAGCTGGTTGACCGCATCGTAGCGAACGGTTGGAAGGTCCTTTTTGGTGTAAATCGAAGCTGAAACGTCCAGCTTTTTTAGGACAATTCCGATGACCAAGGCCGAAGTCAGCGCGCCAAACAGAATCGAAATCTGCTGCAGGCGCGGGGTTGCCCCAACCAAGTGACCGGTTTTTAAATCCTGAGCCGTAGTGCCGCCGTTTGAAGCCGCGACACAAACGATCGCTGCAATTGAAAGTGCCGCCACACGGTCAGTCAAAGAAACCCAACCCATGGCAAGAAAAATCAGGCTTGTGATCAAAAGGGTCGCCACCGTCATTCCTGAAATCGGATTTGACGAAGAACCGATTTCGCCCGTGATTCTTGAACTGACCGTCACAAACAAGAAACCAAAAACGATGATCAAGATCGCTCCGATCAGGCCCACATGAAGCGAAGGTTGGGCAGCAATCGCAGCAACCAAAGCCACAACCCCAATGAGCACCCATTTCATCGGAATGTCTTGGCTGGTGCGCGCGATCGTTTTCTTCCCTTCACGCTTACTTTCCAAAAGACCCTGAATTCCGGAAACCGCCGCGCGGTAAATGATGGGCAGGTTCTGAATCATGCTGAAAATACCAGCCGCGGCGACTGCGCCTGCGCCAATATAAAGAACGTAGTAGTTTCGAATTTCGCCCGTCCCCATTTCAGAAATCAATCGGGTTGCTGGGAATAGCGGTTCTTTCAAGCCGCCCCCGAAAAGATAAATGGCAGGCGTCAAAACAAACGCGGAAAGGACGCCCCCTGCGGCCATCATCGCGGAATTGCGATAACCAATGATGTAACCCACGCCTAAAAGTTCTGGCGAAACTTCCGACGCAAACTTTGCGCCCTTCAGAACCTTCACCGGAAAATCAATCGCTTCGCCCCAAAGTTTCGCCCCGACGTTAAAGATTTTGTACCAAAGCCCCAAGAAGAAGCCGACAAACACGGTCTTTGCGGTCGTCCCGCCTTCTTCGCCCACCACCAAAACCTGGGCGCATGCCGTGCCTTCTGGGAAAATCAGGTTTTCCTTAGGCGATTCGACTAGCGCTTTGCGCAAAGGAATCATCATCAAGATTCCCAAAAGTCCGCCTAGGACCGAAACCGTCATCACACGCGACAGTTCCATGTCGAATCCCAAAATCATCAGCGCTGGCATCGTCACTGCGACACCAAAGGCGATGCTTTCACCAGCCGAACCGGCCGTCTGCACGATGTTGTTTTCCAGGATGTTGGCCTGGCGAAACTTAAAAACCTTGGCCAGTCCCCGAAATAAAGTGATCGAAAGAACCGCTACCGGAATCGAAGCGCTGACCGTCATGCCCACGCGAAGAGCCAGGTAAAGCGAAGACGCTCCGAAGATGATTCCCAAAACCACACCCATCAAAAGCGGCATCAGCGTCAGTTCTGGAAGTTTGGCAGATTCGGCGATGTAAGGCTTGTGGGTAGCTGTGGTCATAGGTTTTCCTTAAAAGTACTTAGGGTCGAATTTTTTCCATCCGATGCAAGATGATCGAAAGTGTTAGGTCACTGGCAACGTTCACGACGGTTCTCATTCGAGCCAAAATCCAGTCGACCGTCAATAGCAAAGGCAGCACTTCGACAGGAAGTCCGACCGTCCCAAGGACCACCGCCAGGCTGATGAAACCCGCTTCTGGGATTCCTGCAACCCCCATCGCCGCAAATAGACAAGCAATTGAAACGGAAACTTGTTGCGCAAACGAAAGATCAATCCCATACGCCTGCGCGATGAAAAGCGCGGCTAACGCTTCATAAAGCAAAATCCCATCTTGATTGATATTCGTCCCCACGCAAACGCCAAGCGCGGATGCGGACTTTGAAATTTTTAAGCGATCCAGCGCTTTAAGCGTCAGCGGCAAAGTCGCTAGACTGCTGTTTGCGCCAAGCCCATAAAGCATCGGTTCTTTGGCTTCCTGAAAGAAATCCCGAAGCCGGATCTTTGCAAAAAAGCGAATCCAAAGCGGGTACACAATTAAAAGTGGAAGACTGAGCCCCACGACCCCAACCAAAAGGTAAGCACCTAACCCTTTCATCGCTACAAAGCCGCTTTCAGAAATCGATTTAGCGACCACTGCAAAAACCGCAAGTGGGGTCAGTCGAATCACCCAAGCTAGAATCTGAACCGTGGTTTGCTGAAGCGCTAGAAACACCGCTTGAAGCGACTTCACCGCAGTACGGACTTCGGCGTCAGAATCTTTTCGATCGCGAACCGCCCGAAGCCCCAGGCCGAAGAAAAGCGCCAAAACCACAATCATCAAGACAGCGTTATCTAAAAATGGCTGAACGACATTGGACGGAATCAACCCAGCTAAGAACTGCGAAGGATCCAATGCCTTTACCGGCTGAATCGCCTTCAGCGACCCGACTTCCGATTTCAAACCCTGCATTTCGTGAACGGGCAAGAATCGGCCCGGTCGAAAAACGTTAGAAAGGGTCAGTGCAAGGGCCAGCGCAATGAATCCGTTCAAAAGCGCAAAAAACACCAGGCGCACGCCCCCCTTCCAATTGACTTCGGCAGTCAAGACGTGAACCAGAATCGTAAAGAAAAGCAGCGGTGTCGCGATCGTCTTCAAAAGAATGATCACGTACTTTCCTATTTCGCCAAGCGTCACACCCCAAGACGCGCCCATGAAGGGGCCGACCACCAGCGCAAGCAACATCGCTAGAACGATCTGAAGGCTCAAAGGAATTTTTGAAAGCATTCTAGGGCGTTACCAAATAAGATCGCTGCATGTCTACGCCCTCGATTCTAGAAGTTCGCAGCCTTACGAAATCTTTCAAATCCCCCGCTGGAAAAGTCGACGCCGTCCGCGGCATCAGTTTTTCCATCCAAAAAGGAACCTGCTTTGGGCTTTTGGGTCCAAACGGTGCAGGAAAGACCACGACCATCGAAATGATGGAAGGGATCCAAAAGCCTTCCGGCGGAAAGATCCTTTTTCATGGCGAAGATCTAGGCGCCGATTTCAAACAAAGATCCGGCATTCAGTTCCAAAGTACTGCGCTTCCCGATTACCTGCGCGTCGGCGAAGTCCTGAATCTTTTTGCCAGTTTTTACAAAAGTTCAGTGAATCTAGAAGACCTAGCCAAGCGTTGTCGTCTTTTGGAACTTTGGAAAAGGGATGCGCACAATCTTTCTGGCGGCCAAAGGCAGCGGCTATTATTGGCCATCGCCCTGGTGAACGATCCAGAAATCGTTTTTCTTGATGAACCGACCACGGGCCTTGACCCCGGGGCTAGGCGCGAATTTTGGGAACTGGTCGAATCCGTGAAGGCCCAGGGCAAGACTTTGCTTCTGACCACCCATTATATGGAAGAAGCTTATGCTCTTTGCGATGAAATCGCGATCATGGATCAGGGCAAGATCATCGCCCAAGGGGAACCCAATCAACTTTTGAAGACCCATTTTGACGGCGTGACCATCGAAGTTCCATCGGACGATTTCAAAAAGGCGACGGGCAAACTTCCCTTCCCGGTTTTCGAAAGGCCCGGATCAGTTGAAATTCCGACTCGGGATGTTGAAGCCGTCATTCAGTTTTTGATGGGCGCAAAAATTTCACTGGATCGGATCATGATTCGCCCACGCACCCTAGAAGATCTATTTTTACAATTAACCCGTAAAGGCGGTAGCCCGGCATGAGCACCCAAAATCACGAAAACCCCGCATCTGGGATGGCCCGATTCAAACGCTTTTGGGCACTGGTCGACGTCCGAAACAAAGAATTTCTTCGTGACCACGCCGCCTTGGCGTGGAACTTTCTTTTTCCGTTTTTGATTGTGGGCGGATTTGGTTTCGCTTTTTCTGGAAATTCTCAGGATTTTTTCAAAGTCGCTGTCCATGGAAGCGCGACCCAAACGGGCGCTGCCGAATTTTTTGAAACCAAGTACATCCAGTTCATTCCGGACAATGACCTGGGTCCCATGCTTGAAAAACTGAAGCGCCATCAAATCGACATGGTCGTTTCGTCAGGAAAGTACTGGATCAATTCGACATCACCCAAAGGCTACCTTCTGGAAAGACTTCTGATCGGAGCACAAAAGCCGACCGCCGGGACCACGTCCTCAGTACCCAATAGCTACGAAAAGCAGACCGTCGAAGGGCGCGAAATTCGCTACGTTGACTGGCTGATTGCCGGCATCATTGGGATGAACATGATGTTCTCGGCACTTTTCGGGGTGGGATATGTCATCGTTCGATATCGAAAAAACGGGGTTCTGAAGCGACTGAAAGCCACTCCGCTTGCGGCCTTTGATTTCCTAGCCGCCCAAATTGTTTCACGCGTTTTTTTAATCGTAGGCGTTTCAGCGATTGTCTATGGCGGTTCGCACGCGGTTTTGCATTTCCAGATGTTGGGTTCTTATTGGGATCTTTCGGTCATTTTATTGCTGGGATCACTTTGCTTGATTTCGCTTGGGCTATTGGTCGCCGCGATGGTTTCTAGCGAAGAATTCGCAGGCGGGCTTTTGAACATGGTTTCGTGGCCGATGATGTTCTTGTCGGGCGTTTGGTTTTCGCTAGAAGGAATGAATCCTTGGATCAAAAAGGCCGCAAATATTTTCCCGCTGACCCACGTGATCGAAGCTTCGCGTAAAATCATGACCGAGGGAGCCACGCTAGGTTCCCTCGGTTTTCAGATTTGGATTTTAGCGATCTTGACGGTCGTGTTTCTGACCATCGGTTCACTGACCTTTAAGTGGGAATAACCCGCCTAAAGAAGCTTACCTGGATTCAAAAGGTGACTGGGGTCAAATGCCTTTTTGATTCCTTTCATCAAGGCGATTTCATGAGCGGGCCTGGAATACGGAAGCGCGTTCTTTTTCAATAGCCCAATCCCGTGTTCTGCACTGACGCTGCCTTTGAAGTCTTGGATGAACTTGAAAAGATGCTGATCGGATGACTTGCAACGCTGGACAAATTCTTCTTTAGTAAGTCCTGCAGCGGGTTTCGAGCGAATGAAAACGTGAAGGTTTCCATCACCGATATGTCCAAAAAGGAAGATTTCAAATTCAGGGTAGTCGGCCGCGTACTTCGCCAAAAGCTTCTTCGAAAAATCCGTCAGGCTAGGGATCGGCACTGAAACATCGTGTTGATAAACCCAAGCCCCCGCATGAACCCCATGCCCTGTTCCCGCAAACACCGCTTCCGCAACCGATTCGCGAAGCGCCCAAAATTCTGACTTTTGCTTTGGGTTCTGGGCGACGACGGCATCTTCCGCTAACCCGCTTTCCAAGAATTCAACCCATTTTTCATGAACCAAAAGACCATCAGCATTCATCGCTTCACAAAGGACCACAAAGCCCTGAGCTCCCCACCCTTCCAAAGAAAAGGGTGCAGCCTGATTTAAAAACTTCGTGCTTTCCGAAAGACAAGCGGCGCTTAGGGTTTCAAAGGCCATGACCGGAAAACCCGCGACCCGGGTCGCCTGAAAAAGTTCGATCACCTGCGAAAGATCACGACAGCGAAAAAGTCCGACTTCGACGTTTTCTTCCAAAGGACAAAGCTTCAGCGTTGCTTCAGTGATGACCGCAAGCGTTCCTTCGCTTCCGACCAAAAGTTGTCGAAGGTCATAGCCGGTATTGTTTTTTTCCAAATCCCCATTCAGTTCCAAAACAGTTCCATCCATTTGGACGGCTTGAATTGAAAGCACCCAGTTTCGGGTGTTCCCATATCGGATCACCCGAACGCCGCCAGCATTGGTCGCAATATTTCCGCCGACCTGACTGCTGCCCTTGGATGCAAAGTCCACTGGCCAAGTTAGACCCTTAGGTCGGCAATGATCATGGACGGCTTCGGTCACAGCACCCGCTTGAACACGAACTGTCCGCGACAAGACGTCTACCTTTTCCATTCGATTCATTTTTGAAAGCGACAAAACCCATTCGCCTTGTGCGGCTATGGCACCCCCTGAAAGCCCCGTGCGTCCACCGGAAGGAACCACAGGAATCTTCCTTTCAAAGCAATATTTCATAACGCGGGCAACCGCGGCAGTCGTCTTTGGAAAAACAATGACCGATGGATTGGGATCAACCAATCCGCTCCAATCTTTTCCAAAATGCGAAAGATCGGATGGATCCAGCGAATATTCGCCTTCGGATCCCAGGATTTGTTTTAAATCTTTTTCAGCTTCCGATCCCAGACGCATTAGTGCTTTTCAGGATGAGAACTTAAAAGCATCAACGCCCCAAAAACGCCCATGAAGGCACCGGCAACGAAATTCAGCCGAATTCCCACAACGACGTCGTTTGGATTCAAAAGCGAAGCCGCAAGCAGCAGAATACCGATGATTGAAAAAAACAAACCAATTGCGAAACGAAGATCTGCAAACCGATCCAAAAACAAAGTCAGAAGTTTCGATTTTCCGCTCATGCCCATTCCCCTTTAGACAAATAAGAAATTCAAAATCGCCGTCATCAAAAGAACGACGGCCCCCAAAAACAATGGCCCCTTCAACCCGCGATCCGATTTTGTTTCAATCTTCGTTAGCGAATAGACCAAGCCCTTTAAATCCGAATCCGACTTTGGCTTTCCAAAAAAGCTGATCAGGATCGTCGATACAAAGCAAACCGTCCAAGCGTTGATGGCGATCCAAAAGGCTTGGCTCATGGAAGATCCGTATTGAACCACGACGTGTCCCAGCCACCCGCCCTTACCTTCGGCTACTGAAAGTCCGTGGGTCAAAGTCGCCGCCAAGGTTCCTAAAAGCAATCCAAAGAAAGCGCCATTCCCAGTGGCGCGTTTCCAGAACATTCCCAGCAGGAAAGTAGCGAAAAGCGGTGCGTTCACAAAACCAAAGACCAGCTGAAGCAGGTCCATGATGTTGTTAAACGACCTAGCCAAGTAAGCCGTTAGAATCGAAATCACGATCCCAAAGATCGTCGCCAGCCGGCCCACCTTTAGATAGTGCGAATCCGGCGCCGTCTTTTTGATGTAGGCTTGATAAATGTCGTAAGTAAAAACGGAATTGAAGGCCGTCACGTTGCCCGCCATTCCCGACATAAAAGACGCCAAAAGCGCCGTTAAACCTACACCCAATAACCCGCTGGGATAATAGTGCGCCAAAAGGGATGGCAGGGTCAGATCATAGTCAACCCGCCCATCATGCTTCAAAGGAAGGTGAAATCCGGATCCCGACTTTTCAAGCGCTAACGCAATCAACCCCGGCAGAATCACAACCAAAGGCAGGAACATTTTTGGGAAAGCCGCGATCAAAGGGGTCCGACGCGCAGCCGACATATCCTTTGCAATCATCGCGCGTTGAACGACCAAGAAGTCCGTGCACCAATAACCAAAAGAAAGCACAAATCCCAAGCCCATGATCATGCTTCCAGCCGTCACACCCATGGGGTTTTGGGAAGCGTCCCCCAAACCCTTCCAGGCATGGGTTAGATTTTCTGGAACGCTGGATACGATCCCGCTCCATCCGTGAACGTTCTTCAAGCCCACCCAAACCAATGGGATGATTCCCATCACGATTAAGAAGAACTGAAGCACTTCATTATAGACGGCGCTGGTTAGGCCACCGAGCACCGTGTAGATCATCACGATTCCGGCGGCGATCCAGATGGAAGTATCAAAGCTCCAACCTAAAAGGGTCTGAAGTAAAAGCGCCAGCGCGTACAAAGAAACGCCGCTTGAAAAGACGGTCATCGCTGCAAAGCTAATCGCGTTTAGGCCGCGAGTTTTTTCGTCAAAGCGCAGGACCAGATATTCAGGCACAGACCGCGCGCGGGATCCGTAATAAAAAGGCATCATGAAAATGCCTAGGAAGACCATCGCTGGGATGGCTCCGACCCAATAAAAATGGCTGGTCATGATCCCGTACTTGGCGCCGCTTGCGGCCATGCCGATCACTTCTTGGGCGCCTAAGTTTGCGGAAATAAATGCAAGCGATGTGATCCAAAGGGGAATCGATCGACCGCTTAAAAGAAAATCAGAACTGGTTTTGACCCGCCTTTTGACCAGGAATCCGATTCCCAAAACAAAGACGAAATAAATGCAGATAATCAGGTAGTCGATCCATTGTAGTTTCACGGTGGGACCGGGATAACCCTAGACAAACCCGCTTGTCACGAACCTTCTTGGTGCAGGATTTCACGGGGATGGCGCCTAGAAAGGCCGCGGCCAAAAATCCAAGCCAAGGCAAGACCCAGAAAAACCGAAATTGAAATGACGACCCCAGCGGACTGGGCCGAAAACGCGGGTTCACCTTCAAAGACCAAAACCGTGAATGAAAAAGACACCAGAAATCCCAGGCTTGCGCCCACAAGCGAACCCACAAAGGCTACCCAGACGGTTTCAAGCGCCAAGATCGAAAACACCTGCTTGGGCGTCCCGCCCAAGACGCGAAAAAGGTTCATCTGCCAGGTCTTGGATGCAGCATCGTAACGCACCATAGCTGAAAGCGTCATCACGCCCGCGATCAGGACCGACCCAGCCATCCATGTGATCGCCATCCGAATCTGATCCACCAGGTTTCGGAAAATTCGAAGTGCTTCGCTGACATCTACGGCTGAAACATTGGGAAACTTTTCGATCAATTGATCCAAGAACCGATTCTTCGCTTCTTCCGGCCCCCGTAGCGCGTTTAGGAAAGTCTTAGGGGTTTCATTCAAAACCCCTTCTTGAAACTGGACAAAAAAGTTCGGAAGAAACGAGCTCCAGCGAACGCGACGAAAATTCACAATCTTCGCATCAATGTCCACGCCCTGAATATCGAATTTCAATAGGTCACCCAAGCGAAGGCCCAGTCGATCTGCAAATCGCTTTTCGATGCTCACTTCCGCGGGTCCTTCTCCTTTATAGGTCTCGGTGAATTCACGCCCACTGACCAAGGTTTCGCTTTCCGTCAAACGCTGGCGATAACTTAGGTTGATGCCACGATTTCTAAGCCCCTGTTCCTGTTCGTCTTCGCGGGTTCGATAGGCGGTGTTTTTGACCTGTTCTTTTTCAAAGGCTTTGCCGTTGATGCTTAAAAGGCGCGATCGAATAAAGGGGGAAGAAACCACGGTGGTCATTCCGGACTTTTCGACCAGATGGTCGACGCCTTGCTTTTGTTCATCTTGAATATCGAAAAGAAAAAGTGCGGGTCTTCCACCTGGGCCGCCACTTCCACCTTGATCGGCCAGTTCCGATTCAATTCCGTTTCGAAGCTGCGGAAGAAGATTCATCAGCATCGTGGATACCCCCACAGTGATCATCGCTAAACGGGTGGCGCCAGGGGATCGGGTCATTCGACGAAAGGCGATGCGAAGGACTAGGGAATTTTGGAAAAAAGAAATCAAAGACGCCCACCGGGTCACCCAACGTCCCAAGACCGCAACCAAAAACCCAGTAAACAGGACGGCCAGTGAAAATAGAAGCCCCACTTTCCAAGACCTTGCCGTCATGACCGCAAGTGCGGTCCACCCGAAAAGCATGGGAAGATAAGCCCAGGGCCGAAAGGGCGTCGATTCTTTTTCCATTCTGGATTCACGAAAAAGTTCAGAAACCGGAATTTCCAAAAGTCGAAGAAGTTCAGGAATCACAAAAAAGGCCGCACCCAAGGTCCCCACCGCAATGGCAAGAACCCACTGCGAACTCGCCCAAACGGCGCGGAACGGATAAGGCGACAGCGGTTCCAAAATGGCTTCTAAAGGAATCGCAGCCAATTGCGCCGCCCAACCCGCAAGCAGGCCCGAAAGGGTTCCCAAAAAAAGGACCTGAATCAGGGGAATTCCCAAAACTTGGGATGAACTTGCGCCAAGCGAACGAAGAACCGCTAGGCCTTTGATCTTGGATGAAAGATAACGACGAAACTGAAAGATCACCCCAAAAGCTGAAAGGGCCAAAGCGGCCAGACTGACCAAGCCCAAGTAATCCGACAAGTACTGAAAAAGACGTGACGATTCTTGGGCAGAATTCGTGTGCGAGCGTACACGAATGGCGGGGTCTTCAAGCTTCTGGTTCAGCTGGTCTTCAAGTTTCTGCAGTTCATCCGTCGAACGTTGTCCCATGGGAACTTCGGCAAGCCAGGTTCGTGTTGAAATTGAACCCAAGCCGACCAACCCAGTCTTTTCTAAAGCCCCAAGGCCGATCATTACTTTTGCACCCATGGCTGAAAAAGAAGATCCCTGGTTGGAATCTTCGACGATCACGTCGTCGACATCGAAAACCTTGCCACCCAGTAAGATCTTTCCGCCCCGTTCAATTCCTAAATCCCGCGAAAGCGCTTGATCAATCCAGACCTTCTGTCCCAATCGACCCCCGAATGGAGCGCGAACTTTCCCCTGAACGCGAAGCTCGACGCTGCCGGCAAAGGGAAGGTCATCGGGCATTCCCTTGATCTGTGCCAGCCGCACCCGTTTTTGTCCGTTTGGGCGGATCATCGAAAAGATCTGGACCGTGCGCGAAGCACGCGACCCTTTGGGAAGGCCGTCTTGTAGAACCTTCAGTTCTTCTTGGGTTAAGTCACGTCTTGCCGAAACCGCAAGATCTGCCCCAACGCTTTCGCGCGACTTTTCTGAAATCGCGCGTTCAAGCCCCAACTTCAAAGACACGACGGTCAAAAATGCAAAAAGTCCGAAGCTTAGGTTCAAGACAAAGAAGAAGGAAAACATCTTCTGATTGCCACGAATTCGAAGTTCGCGAAGGGCAAGACGAATCAGATTCATGAACCGGAAAGAACCCCGCTTTGAAGTCGCAAAATTCGATCGCACCGTGCAGCCAACTGTTCGTTATGGGTCACCAAAAGCAAAACGGATTTCCTTCCCCTTGCCCCGGAATTTTCAAGCATTTGAAAAATCAGATCCGAAATCAGCTTGGCATTCTGGTCATCCAAGTTTCCGGTGGGTTCGTCAGCCAAGATCAATTCAGGTTCAGGTAAAAGAGCACGCGCAATGGCGACCCTCTGACATTCTCCCCCGGAAAGCTGACTGGGGAAATGATACATCCGTTGCGAAAGACCCACTTGTTTCAAAAGTTCATGTGCGCGCTGAATCGTGGATGAATCCGCGCGTCCTGCCAGTTCCATGGGTAGTAAAACGTTTTCAACCGCAGTCAGATCCGGCATCAGGTGGAACTGTTGAAAAACAATTCCCAGGCTTTTTCGGCGATACAACGTCTTTTGTGCTTCATCCATTTGATCTAAGCGCCAATCCCCGACCTGAATCGATCCCGAATCTGGACGATCCAGGCCTGCCATCAACCCCAGCAAAGTCGACTTTCCGCTTCCGGATTTTCCGACAATCGCAATTTTTTCACCCGCTTTCGCCGTGAATGCGACGTCCTTTAGAACTTCGATCGTTTCCGACCCGGTTTTGAAACTTTTGCGCAGACCTTCGACGGCTAAATCTTTTCGTTCTTTTCGATCCATTTGGAAATCACCTGATAAACGGTTTTTGCCATTTCGATGTGACCCTTGGCATTGGGGTGAATCCCATCCGCTTGGTTCAGTTCCACTTTTGTGGCGACTCCTTCCAACAGGAAGACGGGTTTTGGCAGTTTCTTCTTTTTGGCCAAGACTGGAAAAATCGCGTCGAATTCTTTGACGTATTCTGCGCCGTAATTTTTCGGCATTTTCATCGAAAGAAGAATCACGGGAACCTTCGCGGCTTGCGCTAAATCAATGGCTTCTTCTAAGTTCTTTTTTGTGTCTGCGGGCTTAAGGCCGCGAAGCCCGTCGTTTGCACCTAGCGCCAGGACAATTCCGGAAGGCTTCCCTTTCAAAATCCATTTCACCCGCGACACAGCACTAGCGGATGTCGAACCCGACAGTCCTGCATTCACAATTTCAATTCGAGCCAACCTAGGATCCGATTGCACCCGAAAGCTTTTTTGCAAAATCGCGGGGTACGCTTCTTCTTTCGTAACCCCCAAACCTTCGGTCAAAGAATCACCAATCATGAACCATTTGCGTGCAGTCAGCTGATCGGCAGAAACCGGGTACTTTTCCGCCCCTTGAGGCGCATCGGCAGCGGAAGCAGGTTGAATCAGCACCCAGAGACAAAGAATCAGCAGCATCCGGTTGGTTTATCACACCCCATGTGGCGCGGGGGTGCGTCATAACTTGTTAAAATTTCAAGGGAATTTACCCTATTCAAAAGTTCAACTAATCCCTTGCAGATGCCCAAGGGGTCAAGTATGTTGCGCTGCGTTATATTGAAGGGACTGTTCGATGAAAGCAAACTCAACCCAACCCAAGGCCGTATTAGCACTTTCCGCGTTTGCCGCTTTAGGGATTGCACTGGCTTCGACTAGCGCACAGGCAGCCACTCAGACCAGCGCTACAACGGCGAAGAAATCAACCTGGAAGAAGATCCGCGAAAATTCTCAGTTCCTGTACTGGTCGATGCTTTCGGGCCCAGGCTTGAACAGCAATGACGCCTTTTCAACGACCACAGCCAGTGGCAGCCAAGCGCCGATTAACGTCTTTCACATGACGTGGCTGGGATACAAAGTTGCAGAAAACAACCACGTCGGGATTCAACAGCGTTTTATTCAAGACTTCGGTTACGGGATGGGTCACCAGTTCGCCGCAATCAATCCAAGGGTTTACTGGCGACGCGCAAACGCAGTCGACAACAAGCGCCTGAACATGCTGAACGAAATTCGCTTGGAAATTCCAACGACGGCTTCTGACCGCGCTGCAGGAATGATTGCTCGTCCGATTTTCATTCAAAACTGGCAGCTCAAGACCAAAAACAAGGATTGGTTCTTGGGGCTTAGTTTCTTTCAAGATTTCCGATTCTATAATTCGAATTCGCGCGACTTTGTCCAAGTGGCTGCAATGCCAAACATCACCTACACGCTGAATTCAAAGTGGGCCCTTTACACTTGGGCTTGGCTTGACGCTTTTGATACTGCCGGCGACGGCGGTTTGATCGAAGGCTGGAAAGGTGGCGACGCGGACTACGTTCGGGTTGGACCGGTCTATTCTCCGGTTTCGAACTTCCAGATTTTTCCATGCGTCCAGGCTTATTTATTTCAAAATACCTTCAGCACGATGTCTGTGGGTCTTGAATTAAGTGCTCAGCTCTAAGATCATTAGGGCATGGACAACCCCATCTGGGGACAGGCAGCACTAGCCTACTTTCATTTTCTAAGCATCTTGGTCCTGACGTCGGCCTTGATCGGTGAAAAGCTTTTGTACAAACGAACGATGGACCGAGCGGATGTCAAAAGACTTCAGCGCCTGGACATTTTCTACTTCGTATTTGCGATGACTGCGGCTGCCAGCGGAATCGGCCGAATCATCTATTTTGGCAAAGGGTGGGACTTCTACATCCAGAACCCGATTTTTTGGGCCAAAATGGTGACCTATATTTTGGTTGCTGCCGTATCCATTCCCCCGACGATCCATTTCATTCAACTGGGAAAGCAGCCTGGAAATACCGTGAACGTTCCAGAAGCCGATTTTCGCCGGATTTCACGCATGATTCAGGTCGAACACATTCTTTTGGGACTTATGCCTCTATGGGCTGTTCTAATGGCTCGCGGGATGGGTCGATAGAAAAAGTCATTCCCGTTCTTTGACCCCGTTCGTAATAAGTCTGCCCAACCTGGTCGATGATCGCCCCGCCTAGGCAGACCTCACCTTCATAGAAAACGACCGACTGTCTGACGGCAATGGCACGCTGAGGAACATCAAAATCAACGCGCAACCGATCGCCATCCCATTTCACCACGCAATCCTGATCACCCTGCCGGTATCGAATCTTGGCCTTCACGCGCATCGGAAACTTCAGTTCACGATCCCCAACCCAGGACATCTCGGTCGCCCAAAGGGTATCTGCAAAAAGCGCAGGATGCGTTTCGCCGCGCTCGACCCATACGATGTTCTTTTCAACGTCTTTGCCGACGACAAACCAAGGGGCACCTTCGCCGCCCAATCCCAGTCCCCGACGCTGTCCGGGCGTATAGAAAGCGGCGCCCCGGTGGCGACCGACGATTTCTCCGGCCAAGGTTTTGAACTGACCAGGCTTTGCGGCGACGTACTTTGACAAAAATTCACGAAAATTTCTTTCGCCAATGAAACAAATGCCCGTGCTGTCTTTCTTTGCCTTCGTCGCTAGATCCAAGCGGGCCGCAATCGCGCGGACTTCCGACTTTTGAAGATCGCCCACGGGAAAAAGGACCTGCTTCAAAATGTCTTGATTCAAAGTGTAAACGAAATAAGTCTGGTCTTTGCCGGCATCCAGACCCTTAGCCAACGAAAAATGCTTTCCATCGGGGCTGGTGATTTTTCGGCAATAGTGACCGGTGGCCAGGAAATCTGCGCCAAACTGCTTGGCCTTGTCCAAAAATGCATGAAATTTGATTTCGCGATTGCACAGAATATCGGGGTTTGGCGTGTACCCCTTGGCGTATTCAGCAACGAAATCTTTGAAAACGCGGTCCCAGTATTCTTTGACGAATTCGACCGAATAATAAGGGATGTCCAATTTTTCACAGACGCGGACCACGTCTTGATAGTCGGCTTCTGATGTGCAGACGCCGTTTTCGTCTTTTTCTTCCCAGTTCTTCATGAAAAGTCCGATGACCCGGTAGCCCTTTTCTTTCAAAAGTGCTGCCGTGACCGACGAATCGACGCCGCCGGACATGCCGACGACAACCGTGGTCTGGTGAATGGGTTTGAGAATTGGACTTTCCATATGAAACATCAATGACTTAGCGCGTTAGCCCAAGTTTGTCTAGGCACCTTTTGGGCACGTAAGGTAAACCTTTTTCATATGAAAAACATCTGGATCGCTTCGCTTCTTCTGGCCTCGGTATTTCCTTTGGGCGCCTGGGCAGCCAAACCCCTTTTTGAAACCTTCAGCTTCACCAACGTGACCGCATTCCCTAAGGAACTTTTCACCAAAGAAAGCACCCCGGTGACCTTCTATGCTCAGTTTGCCGAACCCGTCCCTACGGGCAAACGATTGGCCGTGGTCGAAATGGATCCTGAATCTGGAAAAGTCATTCGATATGTCGGCGCCTTGATTGACGATGGGGTTCTTGGAGACCGCAAAAAGAACGACGGCGTGTTTTCCCGAAAAATGCAGCTGACTGAAAAGATGGCCACGACCAAGACGTTCGCAGTGGTTGAAGAAAATGAAGCCGGATACCCACTGACCCTTTCAAAGGACTATCCCCACCAGCTTCAAATCAAGATCCTAAGAAGGCCTTCATTCGTTGAACTGGTTACAGCCGCTGTGAGCAAGCTATGGAATGGTCAGAAACACTCGTCCAATTAGTTCAAACCACAATCAGCTGGATCATTCACCTGGATGTGCATTTAAACCAAGGCATCGCCCAGTTTGGCGATGGAATGTACGTCATTCTTTTTCTGATTATCTTTGCTGAAACGGGCTTGGTGGTTGCGCCGTTTTTGCCGGGTGATTCCCTTCTTTTCGCCGTCGGAGCACTTTGCGCCGTCGATCAGCCGGCACTGAAGCTTCCCATCTTGGCCGTGACGTTGACCGCGGCCGGAATCTTGGGCGACGCCGTGAACTACACGATCGGCTCGCGGGTCGGACCTAGGATTTTTTCCCAACCCAAGTCCCGCTGGTTCAATCCTGAACACCTTCGCCGCACCCATGAATTTTATGAAAAGCACGGGGGTCGGGCGATTATCCTTGCTCGCTTCTTGCCGATTTTTCGAACCTTCGCGCCTTTTGTCGCTGGGATTGCGAAAATGACTTACAAGAATTTTGCCGCATACAACGTGGTGGGCGGTATTCTTTGGGTTCAAAGTTTTCTGTTTGCGGGTTACGGATTTGGAAACGTGCCTGCGGTAAAAACCAATTTCCATTTAGTCATCTTGGCCATCATCACGCTGTCGACCACTCCGGTCGTCTTCGAATACTGGAAAATGTTCCGTGCGAAATCTTCTTCGAAAAATTCCTAAGATCCCGAAAGTTCCGGCTCACCGTTATGCAGTGTTTTTTGCGTCCATGGGTGTGGTCACCGTTTTGGATCAATTCACAAAGGAACTGGCGATCATTTGGTTAAAGGGCCGAATCCCGATTGCCTTCCTGGATAACTTCTTTCGTTTTGAATATGCCGAAAACCCAGGTGCATTTTTGGGTCTAGGTTCGTCGCTGAATCCTGCGACCCGATTTTTGCTGATGACCATTGCGGTCGCCTTGATTCTGGTTTTCTGTGGGGCCTATGTTCTTTGGGACAAGACCATGCCCAAGATCGCTACACTGGGATTTTCAATGGTGGTTGCCGGAGGGTTTAGCAATCTTCTGGATCGCATTTTTCGAACCGAAGGTCGCGTGGTCGACTTCATGAATATGGGGATTGGAACGCTTCGAACAGGGATCTTCAATATCGCCGACATGGCCATCATGGCCGGGATCTTCATCGTCTTTTTCCAAAGCTTCAAGCCGCAGCCCAAGCGCTAAGGCTTCAAAGTCCTAGTTCGGAAACTCGGATGGTCTGTCGGGCTTCGCCCATCCAATCTTTACCGCCTTCTTCGTAACCCACGACGGGGTTGAAGCTCATTTCTAGCTTTCGGCGAATCGCTTCCAAGGTCTTTCCTTGGCTTTGAATTTCAGCAAGCGTCACACCTTGGGTTCTTTTTTCTAGTCGGGTTCCGTCTTCTGCCGTGACTAAGGCCGCATGAAAAACTTGGGGAATTCCATGACGGATCTGTGCGCGCGTTTGAAGCCAAGTCATCAAATCCCGCTGAGGAAACGTCGCGGGTCCCAAATCCCAGGCCCGTACTAAAAGCACAAAGCCACCGTCGTAGTCATCCACCGCAGATGCAAAATGGTAACTGGGCTGGAAGCTTTCCATGTCAGAAATATTCGTGGTTCGCCCAATCACAAAATCTTTATGCCCAAGATCGCTTCTAGGCGAACGAAAGCGCCAAGCAATCGCACCGGCGTGTTCGGCTGAAACCGGCGCATTTCGACAATGTCCGGAATAAACCGGGGCATCTATGACAAAAGACTTGGGATCAGGCTTCGAAGACTGCGGAGCAGACGCAAACTTTCCCAAGTCCGCCTGCACTTCTTTTCTAGAACAGATACACGGATAGGCCTGTCCCGTACGAAGCGCTTCTTGAAAGATTTCCCGATGACGATGGATGAACTTGGATTGATATTGAATGATCGCAGGCTTCATTCCCAGCGATTGCAGATCGCGAAGCTGCGCTTCGTCCGCTTTTTCCAAAACCCTAGGACGATCGATATCGTCAAAGCGAACCACCCATGGGGTGCTTAAGTGGGTGGACCAATAATATGAAACCACCGCCGTTCGCAGATTTCCAATATGAAAGGTACCTGTGGGGGATGGGGCAAATCGGATTCCCTTGGGCGGAATTTGCGAAGTGATTCGATTCGACATAGAATTACTTCAAGTGTCACATAACCCCGTTAGCAACAAAAGCCAGAAGGTGCCTAAGTCAGTGATCGTGATCGGATCCACGGGTCTAGTCGGAGCCACGCTGGTACGACTTCTGGCCGCGCACCCGGGAATTTCCGACGTGATTTGCCCGGGCCGTCGACCCACGGCTCCGATTTCTCCCAATCACCGTCCCGTTCAAATCGATTTCGAAGATTTGGAAACGGTGAACCCCGAAATATTCAAAGCAGAAACTCTGGTTTCGGCGATGGGCACGACCTTAAAAAAAGCAGGATCACCTGAAGCTTTTCGTCACATCGATTTCGATCTAGTTTTTCAGTTTTGCAAAAAAGCAAAGTCCTACGGCGTCCAAAGAATGGTTCTGGTTTCGTCTGAAGGCGCATCCCCTAGATCGAGAATCTTGTACCTGAAAGTGAAAGGCGATTTGGAAAATGCGATTGCCGAACTTGGATTCGAAAGCTTTCAAATTCTAAAGCCTTCACTTTTGATTGGTGATCGTCAGGAATCCCGCCCGCTTGAAAGATTTGCCATGCAAATGGTTGCGCCGCTACGTCATCTTTTTCGTGGTCCCCTGGCCGCGCATCGGCCCATTTTAGCCACAGACGTTGCGTCGGCTGCTGCCAACGCCGTATTACGCCCTGTCCAAGGGATTCAGATCTATTCAGGTGATCGCCTAGATCAACTGGCAAGACTTTGACGCTATCTTGGGGGCTGGCAGTATTCTTCCGATAAAGGAAAATGGCCAAGCGGGTTTTATCTTTTATATTCGCCCTTCTGATTGCGAATCCGGTTTTGGAATCTTTCGCGGATCCAGTCTGCGATGGCGGCCTAGCCCCCGGCCGAATTTTTCGCATGAAGAAGTTCGCAGAAAACGGAATTCCAGCTGACTTTGCACGAAACCGTTACTGGAGCCCCAAGGGTCAACATGGTGAAATCGCTGAGGCTCAGCTGACTTCGCTTGGGCCAAACTTTCGGTCATTGATTGTCGACCCTGGAATTGTCCTTCGCATGGATGAATTTGTGGCTTTTGTTCAGGCGCAAGGTTTAACGGATTCTTCTGACGTTTGGATGGTGCGAGAAAAATTTTCAAAGCATCTTGGTAAAAAACGGGTTTACCGCGCGCTAGCACTGAACCCAGCTGACGTTCAGGCCATCGAAGCCCACGGCATTCTTTCTTCGACCTTTCGAAACAACGGCGAAGACGACGAATACCCTTTGATCGAATCGCTTTTTTCGATGGCGCTAGGTCGAATCCGTCAAATGGCGCCGGATTCAGATCCCTACTTGTCTGTGACTGACTACCCGGATGTTGCCTTAGCAGCGACCTGGCCTTACCGCTTTTCTGGAAAGAAAAATTTTCTAGGGATCACGCGTGCGGTTGAAAACGGAAAGAAAGTCTATTTGATGACTTTAGATGTTCCCGTACTGGATCTTTTGGAACCCGGAAAGAATCCAGATCGCCCAACCCATTTTCTTGGACTAGCGATTTTTGAACCGGGCAACCAGCTTTTGATCAAGAACGGTTCAGATAAAAAAACCTACCCCTTTGATCACCAAGTTGAATCGTTTGTCATGTACTCGATTGATCGGTCCGAAATCGTTTCCATTGAAAAAGACGAACGGCCTTTTCAATACGAAATGAAACCTAAAGAGTAATATGGGTCGACAGAAAGTGCGAATGATCGCCGTGCAAAATATCCTGCACCAATTGCTTGCCAGAAGGATCCTGCTTAGCGGCCACCATCGATCGAATGCTAAAGCTTCGAAGCGCATCGGTCACTGAAAGTGTTCCTTCAGCTGACCGCTTGCGGCCTGTAAAAGGAAAGACATCGGGCCCACGTTGGCACTGGGCATTCAGGTTAATGCGGCAGACTTGATTGGCCATGTGATCAATCAAGCCTCCCAATTTTTCCGGATCCCGGCCAAAAAGGCTCATTTGCATTCCGTACGGAGAATGTACGACGTAGTCTTCGAATTCATCCGTCGAATCGTATTCAACAATCGGAACCACAGGGCCAAATTGTTCCTCGGTGGCAAGTTTTGAATTCAGGGGCACACCTTCCACCAAAGAAGGCCAATAAAGAGAACCTTCGACCCGCCCCCCGGATTTTGGGTTCGAAAGTTTTGCGCCCATTTGAATGGCTTCATCGACGTAACTTTTCAATTGCCCAAGCTTCATCGGATCCGGAATCGGGGTGATTGAAACGCCCGGTTGCCAGGGCATTCCCACTTTCAGTTTTTCAACTGCTTCGACCATTTTCTGAATGAACGGTCGGGCCACCGATTTTTGCACAAAAATAATTTTCAAAGCCGTGCAGCGCTGGCCGTTAAAGGAAAGCGAACCGCGAACGCATTCTGAAGCCGCAATATCCAAATCCGCGTCGGGTAAAATTAAGGCTGGGTTCTTAGCGTCCAGGCCCAATACGCCCCTGAAATGATGGGGTTCAGGGTGCGCCAACTTGATTTTATTCGCAACCGGCGACGAACCAATAAAGGCCAAGACATCGATCTTCCCCGCTTGAATCGAAGGACTGATGATCGTTCGTCCCGATCCGTTGACGATGTTCACAACTCCGGGTGGCAGGGTGTTCTTGAAGGCTTCCAAAAGCGCATCCCAAAGCAAAACACCAAAGCGCGGCGACTTCACAACCGCCGTATTGCCCATAATCAATGCAGGGATCAGGGTCGCAAAAGTTTCGTTGAAGGGATAATTGAAAGGTCCCATGCAAAGCGCAACACCCAAGGGTGCCCGTCGAATCTGCGCCATGATGCCGCCTGAAAACTGAATCCTAGAACAATCTCGATCCAAGGCCTTCACCGCTTCAAGCGTGTCGTCCATGTATTGAATCGTTCGGTCAAATTCAGCTTGCGCATCCGTCCAAGTCTTCGCAATTTCCCACATCAAAAGCCGACAGATGATGTCCCGCTGAGCCAGAATCTGCTGCTTCAGCGATTGGATCGCCTGGATGCGAACTTCCATCCGGGCCGTAGGCCATTCGCCCCTGCCCTTGTTCCAGGCCAAGGCCGCTGCATCGACGGCTTCCATGAACTGCTTTTCATCCAGATCCGGCGTGGTGCCGATTTCGGGATTCGAAAGTTTTCCGTCTGGACCGACCAGCGAACACGGCGAAATGACGGGTCTGGACTTGAAGCCCGAACTTCGAATCTTTCCACCGATCAGAATTCGGCCTTCAATCCTGGGGATCTTGGCAAAATCGGGAACTTCAGCGGCTGAATGAAAAATGCCGGAAAGATTCGACATTAGAACAGGTCATCCGCGCTCGCCAAAAGCTTCTTTGCCTTGGTTTGCTCGATCTTGTTCTCGGGTTCGATTTCAGCGACGACCGAAGTCTTTGCTTTCAGGACCGCATTCAATTCTTCGGTGAAAAGTGCACGATCGCCTTTTTTCAAAGCATAAGCTTCTGCGTACAGAACCCGCGTGCCCAAATAATGAGGCGCTACCTCGATTCCCTTTTTGAATCGCTCAGCACTTTTGTTCATATCACCCCCGGCGAAACCAGGCGCGACCGCATAAAACGTTCCCCAGTAGCGATGAACGGCGCCAAAGAAAAAGCCGGGATCCAAGGCTTCCACTTTTTCGATCATCTTCTTGATTCGATCTTTGTATTTCAAAGTGGTGCCGATTCCCGAAAGACGGGCCCATTTCCCTAAGTTCACTGCCGTCCAATAAAGGGCTGGGACCTGTCCCGGTTCAACCAGATCCAATACTTCTTCCAGGGCGACTTTTTCGTCGACCACCTTAGCGCGAATTTTTGGATTCAAAGCCAGGGCTTTTTCACCCCAGAAAGTTCCTTTTTCCCAAATCTTCTTTTTCATGTCTTTGTCGTCTAAGTGACCATCGGCCAATAGATAGTTTGCACGGCAAAGCAGGACCAATGCTTCTTCGTTTCCGGCATCGGCCTGTACGGCTTTTTCCAATTCTGCAATCGCCTTTTCGACTTCTGCTTTTTGGTCACGCTTAGCCCAGTGGGTCCTAGCGACCTGGAAAGCCTTGGCGCTTTCTGGTTTTACGTTTGCACTTTTTCCGGCTGTTTCTGAAAAACCGGACGTCCGCGAACTTGCGCAGCCCATCGAAAACGAAACCCCAACGGTCAATGCGACTAAAACCAAAATTCGTTTCATGAAATCATTCTCCTTCTTCGTGAATGGTCGTGTAGTCTGATTGTGTCACCATGCCGATTCCTTCACAAGCCTTGAAGGGCTTCATATACGACACCGTGCAACAGGAAATTCCAGTCGGCCGCAAAGCACAGAAAACGATTTGGAAGATCGAAGCGGTTCGGCATTTTGAAGACACAGTGGATCAGATCTTTGATTCGCTGAAAAAAAATGGCGATCCATCTTGGCTCGAGGAACTTTGCCCCTATTTTGCGCAGGTTTGGCCTTCGGGGCTTAAGCTTGCGCAAGTGATTTCGGAAATGGACGAAACGATTTGGAAAAACCAAAGGGTATTGGAACTGGGCGGTGGCCTGGCTCTGCCTTCGATGATCTTGGCCAAAGCTGGTGCCGAAGTTTGGGTGACGGATTCGCACCCCGATGTTCCGATTTTTTTAGAAAAGAACATGCGCCTGAATGATGTGCCCAAGACACTGCGATACCAGGAACTGAACTGGGAAAAGTCGCAGACCCTGCCCGTCAACTTTGACTGGGTCATCGGAAGCGACATCTTGTATGATCGTTCGCATCCCGAAAGTCTTTGCGCCGCTTTGTTCCGCCAACTTCAGCCGGGCACAAAGGTGCTGATTGCGGATCCAGGTCGACCCTATTTGAATCCGTTTCTGAAGGCGGTTGCGGATCAATTGGGGCGCAATCCAACTGTTCGCGGAAACGAAAAAGAAGTATTCTTGATCGAGTTTCAAAAATGATTCTGCTTCACGCTTTGATTTGCATCTTTGATCCTTCACCCCGTGCTTTTGCGCTCCCGTATTCGCAAAGAAGCTCGCGTTATTCGATGTATTCGACATCGCTTAAGGGGGATTTGACACAATTAGGTTTGGCTGGGGCCCAGGCATCCGTGGGTGATCAGTTCATTGGATCCTTGGAAAATCCTGCGACCATTGCCATGACTTCCCGATCGGGCGGACTGCAAATTTCTGGAAACACGATCCAAGATGGCTTTACGCAAAACTATTCAGACAAGATCAAATCGTATCATTATGGGGCGCACGTTTCGGAATACCCTTGGGGTATATCCGCGGGTGTTTGGTCACCGCAAGACGAAGGCGATGCAACCTTCGAACACAACGCCAAGGAATACCGCCTGGGGCTGTCTCGGGTCCTAAAAAAACACAAGCTTTCTTTCGGAGCTTCCTTGCTGATTGCGGAATCCACGCTTCGCGACGGATCCGAAAAATCGAATTCATCCGCCGTAGGTTATGCCGTGGGCGCGGTTTATCAGTTTCGACCCAAACACTTAGTGGGACTAAGCTTCACTTCTCCGGTAACGGTTTCGGGTTCAGTTCAAAAAACAGGAATAAACATCCCCGGATTTTTTCAAGGAGCGCATTCACCCTTAAGAATTCAGGCAGCATACGGCTGGATTCCCAACCGGATCTTCAAAGTAGCAGCTGGGGTTTCTGTCTTGGGAACTTCGCCAAATACTGCCCTATTGACGGACCAAAACGCGCGTGTCGGAGAATCCTGGACATTGCATCCACGCGCAGGCGCACAAGTCACGCTGGTCGACTACAAAGAATTCTGGGCCCGAGTCGGCGCCGGAACCTATTTGGAAGCTTCGAGAATTTCGGGGCGCCAGGATCGCCTTCACTTCACGGGATCGGTTGAATTCACGGGCTGGATCTTTTCTTTAGGATGGGGTTTGGATTCCGCCAAAGGATACCGAAATCTGATTTATTCGGCCGGGGTCGACGTGGTTCGACTGCTTCAAAAAATGGATTTGATCCCGATGCCGGTTCAGTACCCAAGCCAGGGCGTCCTTCCGAATCCTTTAAAAAATTCAGACGAAGGTCTAGCCAGGCCCCTGGTCAAAGAATGGGTCGAACCTGCCGAAGGAAAATCCGTGATCGAAATCGGCCGCGAACTTCCAGGCAAGGTTCAAGAAAAAGTAAAAGCTCTAAAGACCAACGTCTTGGAAGCCGTGAAACCTAGACCCAAGCAGTACGACACTGCTCCTGCGGTTCAGCCCAAGCCAAAACCTAAGCCCAAACCCAAGAAAACCAAGAAGTCCAAATCGCTTTAGCGCGCGCCTGCCTTTAGGCGTTCAATTCGCAATTCCAAAGGCGGGTGCGATGAAAACAAGGCCAAGAATCCGCCTCGACCCGAAATCTTTAAAGTTTGCACGGACGGTTGCGGATTTGGATCTTCAATTTCAATGGTTTTACGAAGTTTTTCCAATGCCTTGATCATGGCTTCGCGACCCGCAAGTTTAGCACCACCTGCGTCTGCACGAAATTCACGCCAGCGCGAAAACCAAGCAACCAGCATCGAACCCGCAATCATGAACACGATTTCAAAAACAAATTGTATGATGTGGTAGATCGGCCCGCCGACCGAAGATGACCTTTCACTGTCGCTGTCGCGGTTCGAACGAAGTGCCTGTGACACTGCGAAAGCTAGGACTCGAGAAAAGAACATCACAAAAGCGTTCACGACACCTTGAACCAAGGTCATGGTCACCATGTCGCCATTGGCGATGTGAGCCACTTCGTGCCCCAGGACACCATCGCGTTCTTCGCGGCTCATTCTTTGTAAAAGCCCGGTCGAAACTGCAACCAAGGAACTGGAACGCGAAGGTCCGGTAGCAAACGCGTTTACTTCCGGAGAATCGTAAATGCCCACTTCGGGCATCTTGGGAAGGCCCGCGGCTTTTGCCAGCTGGTGAACCGTTTCCAAAAGTTCCTGAGCGTCAGAATCCCGGGTGTTGGGACTGATGATCTCAAGACCCATCGTCCACTTTGCAATGACCTTGGACAAAAGAAGCGAGATGAACGCGCCGCCCATGCCCCAGACCAGACAGAAAATCATCAGTTGATCGTACTGAATTCCATATGCCGTCAGGTACGGCCGGACGCCCAAAAGGTTCAGCGCCAGCGAAATGGTCAGCATGACCAAAACGTTCACAGCCAGAAAAAGGAAGATTCTCTTAAATGTTGCCATGCCCTAGAAGATGGGATCGGTTTGGGGCGGCGTCAAGTGGAACTGGAACTATTTAGAACCCTTCGTTTTTTTGCAATCTTCCGTTGCTAATTTTAAAGCATACATCGCCCCATAAAGTGACCCTTTGGCGGCCCGCACAGCGGATTCGTTATTATAGGGTCGTCCAAAATCATCCTGTTTACCGATTAAGGATTTGGCAAAAAGCGCTTCGCCGGTGACCAGGTACGTGTTGACCTTGCCTGAGATACTGCCTTGAAGATTCAACGTTGGGGACTTCTTGGCGTGAAGGTCCTTGGCATATCCGTCCAGAATACTTTCAGCCTGACATTCTAGGGATGCAAAGGCCTTCGCGTTCGACGCAGGTTGTTGCGCAAACGCGTTTGCCGAAAGCAGAAACAAGATGATCCAGTTCTTCATCCTTAGATTGTACGTGCGATTCCAAGCCCGATCAAGCCAGTGGGTCTTCAGGCCACTTATGCTTGGGGTAATCCCGAGATAGTTCACGCCGAATTTCTGGATAGGCCCGTTTCCAAAAGCCAGCTAGATCCTGCGTGACTTGAACCGGACGCTGGGAAGGCGCCAAAAGCTTTAGGGTCAGCGCGACCTGTCCCCTACCCACCTTTGGGCCTTCTTTCATCCCAAAGAAATCCTGAATTCTGGATTCAATCCAAGGTGGCTGCGTGGGTTCGTAAGTCACGCGACATTTTCGCCCGCGAGAAAGCAACACGACTTCGGGTGCCGTCTGTTCAAACGCGGATTTAACGGATGGATCCAAGTGCGAAAGCGTGAATTCAAAAAAATCCGTTTGAAGAGCGTCGGAAAGCTTTGTGTACCCGTAAAGCCATTTTTCAAGTGCAAGCTTTAGCGTTTCAGGTTTTTCCCAGTCAGAAACGCCGGGCATTTGGGCCAAAAAACCTGCTGCAAATCGCCAGCGGTTCTTCCAATTTTCCAGCTTTTCAGGATCAATCGCCCGATGCAATGCCCCGCGATTCTTGGGATCCGTTAGCGTCGTCGCAAAAAATCTTGCAGCAGAATCCCAGTTTTCGGGTGGACGCTTTTCAGAACTGATCGCCATTTCCAAAAGTTTCATTTCAGAAAGGGATTCAATCCGGTCACTTTCTGAAACAAAACGGAACGATTCTGTTTCCTGAACCAAGGCAGGTTCAAGATCGAAAAGCCAAAGCGGATCGATTTCACACCAGGCCTTGGCTTCTACCCGAATGCGGTTGGGCATTCCTGGTCTTTGCGCCCCACGAAATTCGGCAGCTTCCGGAATAACTACAAATTCAGAAGACCCAAGCGCTGCAGCAGATTCGGGAAGCGGAATACTGCCGCCCCCCGAAAGTGAATAGTCCGTACCACCAGGTCTTCGTTTCCCAACACGGTCTGGAAAACCCGCCAAGATGGCTTGCGCGATCTTTTCATCGGTTGGGGGCGAAAAGTCCTGGCCCGGAAATGCGGATCGCAAAGTCGATTCGATCCTTTCAGCCGAATGCGAAGTCGGAAACTTCCGGGCAAATCCTTCTTGATCCAAAGCGCCTTCCAAAAGACTTTCTTGAAGCGCAGCCGCAAGCTTTCGACCGGTTGCCGGAATTCCAAGACTTTGAGCGCGAAAACAAAGGCGCGCAAGCCGCGGATGAAGTGGCATGGATGCAGCCTTTTTTCCAAACGGCGTGAGCGATGAATCCAGATCTTCCGACACCAGCGCACCAATGCGATGAAGCGTTTGTGCGGATTGTTCTAGTCGCCCTAACTGCGGCGATTCAAACCAAGGAAAGTCCTTCAGTGAACGGGTCCCTTGGGCTTTCAATTCCAGAATCGGTTGAGCAAGGTCGGCGCGCTTGATTTCGGGTGGGTCAAAATGCGGGCGTGCTTCCCAATCGGCTTTTGAAAAAAGGCGGATGCAAAGTCCAGGCTTTTCGCGACCCGCGCGACCTGCGCGCTGGGTCCCGCTGGCCCGGGAATGAGATTTCAGTTCTAGTCTGGAAATCCCAGAAAATGCGGAAACCGTCGACTGACGAACTTGGCCAGAATCGATCACGACACTGACGCCGGGAATGGTGACGGATGATTCTGCGACATTGGTCGAAAGAATCACCTTTCTTTTATTTGATGGCCCAACTGCGCGCGCCTGATCTTCCTTTTCAAGTTCTCCATGCAAAGGCAAAACTTCCAGGCCCTGTCCAACCTGACGCCCCAAACGTTCACGAACCGCTTCTTCACAACGGCGGATTTCTCCCTTACCCGGAAGAAAAACCAAGATATCACCTGGTTCATAACCGCCAGCGACCGTTTCGGTTTGACCTGATTTTTCTGCGTCCCAGATTTTTTCAACCGCCATTGCCACTGCAGTTTCAAGCGTGTTTGCAACTGGCCAGTAAACGGTTTGAATCGGAAACACGCGGCCCGAAACGGAAATCACCTGCGCCTGGGGTAAATAGGCCCGAAGGGCTTCAAGATCCAAGGTTGCCGACATGACAACGATCTTCAGATCCGGTCGGGTTGTCATTTGCAGCCTGACCAAACAGGCAAGCGCCAGATCTGAATGGATGTGCCGTTCATGAAATTCATCCAGCACCACCACGGAAAGATCCGAAGCCTGGGGGTCTGTCACTAGTTTTCGGGTCAAAAGTCCTTCCGTAAAAAACCAAAGCCGTGTCGATTCGCCCCCCACTTTTTCGAATCGATATTGGTAACCGATGTCCTGCCCGACTTCTTGTCCGCATTCCTCAGCGACCCTTGCGGCGGCCATCTTTGCAGCCAGACGCCTGGGTTCTAGGACTGCGATTTTTTTGCCCCCTTGTGCAAAGCCGGCTTCCAATAACGCCCTAGGAAGTCGCGTGGTTTTTCCAGCGCCGGGTTCAGCGTGAACAATCAGAAATGGATTTGCCCGAAGGGCTTCGACAATCTGGAGAAGATGCCCATCGATCGGAAGCGCGATGCGGGCCTCGGGGCTCGGTTTCATGGATTTCCCCACCCTAGCATTTTTCCTAACCGACCGCCCGTTCGGTATGACAAAGATGGGCACCCCACGGGGGCACCCGGTTTTTATCAATAATTACAGGTATATTTTATGGGTTTGACAAAAATACGAACGGTCGTACTATTTAGATATCAAGTTCGGGTCGTAAAGTCCGATCCGCTACACGAAGGCTGAATATGGAAAAGATCATGAAAAAAGGCGACCTCACCCGGCAAAACATCTTGTCTCGCGCCGTGGACTTGGCTTCCCAACTGGGCCTTGAAGGGCTGAGCATCGGACTTCTGGCCAATACGCTGAATCTTTCCAAAAGTGGTTTATTCGCTCACTTCCAATCCAAAGAAGCACTTCAAATCCAAGTTTTGGATGCTGGCGCCCTGATCTTTTCTGAAATGGTCGTTCGACCTGCGATTCAAGAACCCCGCGGGGAACCTAGGATCCGCGCGATTTTTGAAAAATGGATTCAGTGGGTCCAGTCAAAGTCGAACGCAGGCGGTTGCCTGTTTGTTGCCGCAAGCGCCGAACTGGACGACCGCGCCGGCCCCGTTCGCGATCATTTGGTCAAGATTCAGAAGGATTGGCTTAACACCCGAGTTCGCGTCGCCATGACAGGGGTCGAAAAAGGTTTCTTTCGATCGGACCTAGACTGCGAACAATTCGCTTTTGAAGAACACGGGATCATGTTGGCGTACCATCACACCGCGCGTTTGCTTCGCGATCCCAAAGCCGAAGTACGCGCACGTCAGGCCTTTGAACGATTGATTCAAGCTTCGCAACCGCCGAGGTCCGTATGACTTTGTCGAACCGAATTTCTGATTTGTGGTCGCAGTTGAAGGGTCTTTTGAACGGTAAAAAGGAGAAAACTATGTTGAACCAAGCCGCTATCCAAGACGTCGCTGGAAGAATCCCCACTTCTGAAGGAACACTTCAAGTGAAACTGAAGGACTGGACCAAGACGTTTAAGACCCAGGCGCTACCTGTCGGTATGCAAATCCTAGATCGACTTGCCCCTAATAGCGCTGCAGCGTTGGCTGAAAAAATTTTCTTAACCCCCCCAAAGCTACCGCGAAACGGAAGTGAAACGGCGATGCTGAAAACCGGCCATCGTTTTCACGTTCCGTTTCGCGGGATGAAGCTTGCGGCCTGGAGCTGGAATTCCGGTGAAAAGGACGCAAAGTCCAAGGGCACGGTCCTTTTTATTCACGGATGGGGTGGCCGCGGTGGTCAGTTCTACGAATGGATCAGCCCGATGGTGAAAGCCGGATACAATGTGGTGGTCATGGACGCCAGTGGGCACGGCGACAGCGGTGGAAAACAAAGCTCTTTACCTGAATTCCGTGACGCGATTTTGGCGGTCGGAGAATCCGTGGGTCCACTTCACGCAGTGATTGGGCATTCCATGGGCGCTGCGGCCGCGACTGCCGCTGTTCACAGCGGACTTCAAGCCAAGCGCGTGGTGCTTTTAGGAAGCCCGATGTCCCTTTTTGAATACACCGACAAGTACACGCAGTGGCTGGGGCTGTCGGAAAAAAGCCGGCTTCGGATGCAGGCTAGAATGGAAAAACGTTTTCAAACGTCTTGGCATTCTTTGACCCTGGAACGAATCGTCCCGCTGATTCAAGTTCCCGGGCTTGTGATCCACGACCGCGGCGACCGCGATGCGCCTTATGAAAATGGAATGAGCATTCACCAGCTTTGGAAGAATTCACAGCTATACACGACCGTAGGTCTTGGGCACTACCGGATCCTTCGCGCTAAACCTGTGATTGAACGCGCGCTTGAATTCCTGCGTGAGGCTGCCTAGCTTGCGAAACTGAAAATTCCGCCAAAATAAAACCGGGACCCAGACAGCGTCTGGATCCCGGTCAACTTTAACGCATCGAGCATCAAAAAGGGGTCAGACCCCTTTTTAGGCGTGCTTGGCCTTCAAGCCGCTTTTGGCCTTGGTGTCAGCAATGCTTTCCGTCGTGATGCGCATTCCGTAGAACGAGCGCCAGACGAAGAACAAGCCGACCACGAAGAAGCCCAATCCTACCCAGCGGGACATTTCCGCAAAAGCAGGGCTCACGGCGATCTCGACGGCCAACAGACCGAAAAGAGTCGTGAACTTAATGACTGGGTTCAATGCAACCGACGAAGTGTCCTTGAACGGATCGCCCACGGTGTCGCCGACGACCGTCGCTGCGTGCAAAGGGGTTCCCTTCATGCGCAGATCGACTTCAACGACTTTCTTAGCGTTGTCCCAAGATCCACCGGCGTTCGCCATGAACATTGCCTGGAACAATCCGAAAGCTGCGATCGAAATCAAGTAGCTTGCGAAGAAGGTCGCGTCGAAGCAGGCAAATGCCAACGTCAACGAGAACACAACGCCGAAGATATTGATCATACCTGCTTGCGCGTATTGCGTGCAGATCTTCACGACTTCGATCGAATCCTTTTCAGAAGCCTTGGCCGCTCCGTCCAGTTTGATGTTCTTTTTAATGAACTCGACTGCACGATAAGCACCCGTGGTCACTGCTTGGGTCGATGCTCCGGTGAACCAGTAAACGACTGCTCCGCCGCTGATCAGACCCAATAGGACGCGTGGGTCCAGAAGGTCCAACTTCAGATTCAGCAGAAGGATGATCGAGAAGATCATCGTCGTCGCGCCGATCACAGCCGTTCCGATCAAGACTGGCTTTGCGGTTGCCTTAAACGTGTTCCCTGCGGAATCGTTTTCTTCAAGGTACGCTTTGCCTTGCTCGAAATCAGGTTCGAAGCCGAACTTCGACTTGATTTCCTGCTTCACGCCCGGAACTTGCTCGATCAACGACAGTTCGAAAACGGACTGTGCGTTGTCGGTCACTGGACCGTAGCTGTCGACCGCGATGGTGACTGGACCCATGCCCAAGAAACCGAAAGCGACCAGACCGAAAGCAAACACGGCTGGGTAAACCATGAACTGGTCTAGGCCCTGTGCCGAAGTCATGTACGCTGCTGCCATCAAGCCCACGATCGTGATGCCTTTCCAGAATGCGGAAAAGTTACCTGCGACGAATCCGGCTAGGATGGTTAGCGATGCTCCACCTTCGCGGGAAGCCGCGACGATTTCTGCAACGTGTTTCGACTTCGCCGAAGTGAAAGCCTTGGTCAGTTCAGGAATCACAGCAGCAGCGATGGTGCCGCAGCTGATGATCGTTGAAAGCTTCCACCACAATCCTGCAGGCAAATCACCGATCAAAAGATCGGAAACGCCGTAAGTGACTGCGATCGAAACCAACGAAGTGATCCAAACCAACGTGGTCAAAGGCACTTCAAAGTCAAAGTGCTTCTTGTTGCCGAACAGGGCACGCGACATCACTTCGTTGATCCAGTAGGAAACGATCGAAGTCACGACCATCAAAACGCGCATCGCGAAAATCCAGACGATCAGTTTCGCCTGAATTTCAAGGCCGTTTGGCATGGTGCCCAGTTTTCCGTCAGCGCCCATCATCTTGCCAGCGGCCAAAACGATGAAGCTGATCAAAGCAACGCCGGTGACGCCGTAAGTTTCGAAACCGTCAGCGGTTGGGCCGACCGAATCGCCTGCGTTGTCGCCGACGCAGTCAGCGATGACGCCAGGGTTACGAGCATCGTCTTCCTTGATGTTGAAAACGATCTTCATCAAATCCGAACCGATGTCAGCGATCTTGGTGAAGATACCGCCGGCGATACGAAGCGCCGAAGCGCCCAAGCTTTCGCCCACTGCGAAGCCGACGAAGCATGCGCCAGCCGATTCACGTTCGACGAAAAGAAGGATGAAAAGCATCATGATCAATTCGACGCTGATCAAAAGAACGCCGATGGACATTCCCGAGCGAAGCGGAATTCCCATTACGTCGTATGGCTTTCCAGCCAGTGACGCGAATGCGGTACGCGAGTTCGCCCAGTTGTTGATGCGAATCCCGAACCAGGCCACCACAAGCGATCCCAAGATGCCCAAGACCGACCAGGTCAGAATCAAAAAGGTTTTTCCCATCGACATGTGCTGCAAGCCGAAGAAGTACCAGAAAATGCAGGCGCCGATGATGGCTTCTAGCACGATCAAGAACTTCGCTTGTTGAATCAAGTAAGCAACGCAGGTCTTGTAAATCAGCGAAGAAACTTCAAGAAGGGATGAATGTGCTGGCAGGTTTTTCACTTTGAAAAATTCCCAAACGCCAAAGCCCATTCCAACAAAAACGACGACCATTCCCCATCCCAACAGAGAGGTTCCTGAAATCTGCGTTCCAAAAATATTAAACATCACATTCAAGTCTGGAATCGGAAGATCGGCTTCGCTGCCGAATGCACTTCCACCCAGACCCAGAGTCGAAGCGATCATCGCAAGACCCCAGATTTTGTTTTTGAGTCGATTGAACATAGTTTTCTCCTGAAATCCGACAGTGGCCGCTCGCAGTTTCAATAATTCGTCGACTGCGCACGCTTCGTGTCAGGAGGTTGATATTCCCGATTTTTTCGGTACTCACATGGGTAAAGGAAATCCCTAGGCAATGTCAATGGGCCAGCCAAGATGCCCGGGATCCACGGAAGTTTTAACGCGACGCGCGACGCGGTCGCAAAGCAAGGCTTCGCATCCCCACCAAAAACGCCGTCCAAACCCAGGCCCCCACCGCACAGGCCATTAAGAAGATCGGAACCCCTTGGGCTTCTCCCGACTGCATGAAGATCCGACTGAGCCACCAGGCCGCAGCCGCCGAAACCGACCTTTCCAAAAGCGATTCCAGTGAAATCAAGGTTGCACGAACCCGTGGACGAAGAACCGCTTCATTTACGGCCTGCTTTTGGAAAGGCATGGCTACCCCACCGACTAAGGTCGCTAAACCCAAAAGCACCCATGTGCCGGTTTTGCCGGCCAATGGAAGACACCCGTAAAAGGTGGATTCGATCAGGGTCAAAAAAAGAACCCATTCATAAGCGCGAACCCGGCCGGCAAAAAGCCTTGCGATTCGTTTCACCTGAAAGGCCCCGATGGCTTCCGTGCAGGCGGTTACAGCCAAGACCGTACCTGCAAGCTTCCAGTCAATTCCTTTTGAAGTCAGAATCGGCTGAAAAAGATTCACAAAAACGACACGATCCAGAACAAAAATCGGGACGCCCAAAACCAAAGCGATCCTTAAAAGCGGTGCTTCGCGAATGTCTTGAATCGCATCGCGAATTCTTGCGACCACTGAAGCCAAGGCCTTTTCGGGGCCTGCGTCCAAGGTCCCTGGAACATCCGGCGGCAACCGAAACGCAAAGTAAAGTGCGACCACGCCCCCCAAAGCAGTCAGCCAGTACGGAAGGCTTAGATGAAAATTCATCAAAAACCCGATTCCGGCCCAACCGAAAACCCGGCTTGCAAGCCCAGCGACCCGTGCCCGGGCTTCCATTGCGGCGTATTCTGAAACGGCGCCTTCTTTTTTCAAGTGTTCAAAAAAGTACGCGCTAAAGGCCCCGCTAATGAAAGACCGTGCGGATGCGGTCAAAAGAAAATGGGTTAGCATCCAGGCGTAAGACACTGTGGGATCTGTCCCCCAGTTTCGAATCACCCCGTCGACCAGAATTCCAGGCGCGATGTTTGAAAGAAAAAAGCAGATCGCCCCTACCCGAACGCTTAAGCGCCGACCGAAAAGGTCTGCAAAAAGTCCTGTTGGGATTTCAAGAAAACAAAATGACAGATAGTAGATCGACTGAATTTCCAGAATCTTGGCCCCAGAAATCCCGACTCGTTTCTGGAATTCGTAAAAAACAGGAATCCATAAAAGCAGCTGAAACGCCGCCATGAAACCGATGTATTGCGCCGAAAGGGCTTTCCAAAACGGCCGACTGGTACGGTCTTTATCCGGCATACGGCCTAAGCTGCAAAAGCACGATTCCCGGTGCCCCTGTTATCGACGTGTCTGCGATCCATTCAATATCGACAGGCTGCCCAAACGTATAATCTTTTGAAAAGTGGGACTGCAGAAGGCGCCCGGAAAACGCCAGGTTCTGAATCTGATTTCGAAGTTCACCTGACAAAGGTTGTGAACCTTCAGGTACCGCGATCGTCATCCCGCCACCTTCGACGGTATTGAAAAGGTACTGATGCGGAAGTTCAGATCCATGAACGACATTTTCGACCGACTTCATGGAAACGTTCAAGTAGACGTTTCTGAAATCGCTTCCGCGCTTCATGGGATTTGTAGTGACCAAGACCCCACCCACACTTGCGGGGACTTCTTCTTGAACCACAACACCCATGTATGAATCGTCCAAAGAAATTCCGACCTCGCTTCGCAAGCGAACGCTTCTTGGCGAGCAAAGTGAAGCCCAGACTTCTTTGATGGCTTCGAAAATCTTTTCAGCGGTGGTGGCGTGATTAATGGATTCGTAGATTCCCGCAGCTGAAAAGTTTTCCAAATCTTCGGCGTTCGAACTGGAACGAACGACAAAGCTTGAAACCCCGGCTAGGTGGTTTGCAATTTGCGCGTCGATTTTCAATCGGATCGCATCAGGCATCCGGGTTGAACGGATCAATTGCTGAAGCCCAAGACAAAGCGCATCGACCTGACGGGCTTCTAGTTCTAGCGCCATCTTCAGCTTGCCAATGGCCTGCTGGATTCTAGGACTGCTTTGCAGAAATTCCTGCTGTACGGAAAATGGAATCGCGATGCCACGGGGAACCGTGACATTGGCCTTTAGAAACTGCCAGGCCGCGCGCGACAAATCCGAATTTTCTGGAACCCCTAAGAATTTCGCCAAATGAGGCAAAAGATTCGGTCGAGGCGGCCGACGGATTTTGTAAAATCCCAATAACCGTTCCGATCCATTTTCAAGGACGTGGCAGATTTCACCCAAGTTCGCAGCTTTCGTTCCGTATTTGTAACGATCGCTCATGCGTAGGCGCGAAAGATCCTGAATCGCGGTGTTTGCGGTTTCTGGTTCTTCGATTTGAATTCGGTGAAGGGCCCATGATGGCCTTTTGGGTGCATCTTTTGGCGCTTCAGCGCGCATCAAGACTACAGACGCTCCGTTGGGGTCGACTTCAAAGTGGACCCAAGCCCCATCCAAAGATTCAGCCGAAATCCGATCAAAAACCCCGACCTGGACCGCGTTTGGAATCTGCCATCCCGACGCAAGAACGTTGGTGTGGCTTAAAGGGGTCGTGGGTTCCGCGTTGATGATCCCCGCCAACCGGGGGACATCGTCGGGGACCCGGTGCATGACCAAAATATCAAACCATTCTAAACTTCCGCGTGCGACACGGTAATCGGCTTCTGTGCGAAACGCGCGAAGGCGCCCAAGCGCTTTGCCGGGATTTAGGGCCAAATACTGGGCCGACTGGTACAGTTCGTGCGCGTAGATTCGAGGCAAATCCGATGGCGCAAGCTTTGCCAGCGCAGCTTCCTGAAGGTGATTCGCCGGTTTCCATAGAATGGGCGCAGCAGGATCGACAAAGTCGCGAACCTGCTTGTAGAACGCCTTCATCATTTCGACGTCCATGTTGTCGATTTCAACCGTTTCTAATGTGTAGAATTTACGGTCTTTCTTGGTGTGCCAGGCCAGGATTCCAAGAAAGAATCGACGATCATCCTTTAAATAGAAGCCTTCATTATAGTGATCGATATTCGCCGTCAGCTGCGCAACGGTAATGCCCAGCAACCTTTCAGCGATATATTCGCCATGAAAGCGGTAGCGACGATTGTTGATGAAATGAATGGTTTGGTTTTGACGATCAAAAACGATCTTGATGAAGGGCGTACCCGCCAAGGTTCCTGCTAGCTGCTGAAATCCTAAGTGGGTCAGCTTATCGCCCACACGCGCATCGGAAACTGAAAAAAGAATCGCTGGGCTTGAGCTCAGAACTTCTTGGTCTTCTTGGGTCAAAGACGCAGGGGATTCCGAAAAGATCGCATCACGCGATGTCGAAATCCGATCTGTAAGCACTTCCGTACCCGACATCCCTATCCCCAGAATTCAAGACCCTTTTAAACGCGATTGGCTTTCCAAACGCTTGTGCTTTGCTTGATGGATCCTTCCCAGAAAACGCCATCCAAAGTCCCAGCCACATCATCAAAAATCAGTTCCACGCCACCGCTACCGTCTAGATCCGACCAAACGCCGGTGATCACGCATCGGCCATCCACGCCAACGGCGGCTTGAAACTGGTCGATTCGACCATCCCAAGATCCGTCGCCCGTAGGCCACCCGCCAGTGCGGGTCAGATTGTAGGCAGCCACAGGGACGCCTGAGCCGGTCACAAAGACCGACATCGTAAAACTTTGGGTTGGAGCGGCAGCGTACCCTTCGAAATTCCAGCCCACTGGAATCATGCAACCTTGAACGACGACTACGCTTGGGCTTGGAGAAGGCGATGGCGATGGGGTTGCGGTTGTGGACGTAGTTTGGGGGCCGACGGGTGCTTCAGAAGAAGGCGTCGCCAAAGGGGCGCCCGCCTGGACGGGTGGGCTCGCTTTTCTGCTTTCTTCGCGACAAGCCGACAAAGCCAGGGTTGATGCCAAAACCAAAAGCAGTCTTGCTGAATACATAGATTGGAAAATCACAGGGCCCTAGGGGTAGCCCAAAAGACCCAATAACGCAATAAGCCAACGCAGGGCCCTAAAATATCGGCATCGAAGCGCCCAAAGTCAGTGTAGAAGCCGAAAGGACGGCATCATCGACGTCTAGACTTAGGCTTGAATAATCCAGATGGACTCGGATCGGTTTTGCGGGCTTTGCCCGGTTAAAATCGTAAGAAAATCCAATAGTTAGCTCAGAATTACTGCCGCTTGGGAATGCTCCATAATACAATGAAACCGAAGAATACCCCACATAACCCTGGATGGTACTGCCGTTGGATAGCTTATGGGTTACCGTGGGGAACAACCGAAACCCCGTGACATTAGAAACCCCAAAGCTTCCGTCAGTCATCATACGAAGGTGCCTTGGGCCTGCCACCGCGTGGACCTGCCAATCCTTATTCTTATAAAGTTCGTAACCCGCATACAGACCTACTGCCAGGTACCTGAATCCCGATGGCTTTCCCCCAAAGGGCAAAAGGGTAAAGGTCAGTTCGCCACGACCATCCCACTTGGGGGCCAAAGTTCGCCGGTATTGCCCCCAGACCGAAAGGGCCAGCTGGGAAGCATCCTTATTCTGCGACGGATTCGCCCTGGTTTCGGTGTAGCCAAAAGTTCCTAGGCTACCGCCCACCCAAAGTCCGTCTTTCTTCACGCCCCGGCGCACCCGGGGGTCGCCGCTGAACTTGTACCAATTTTCAAATTGAAGAACGTAACGGGACTTTTCTTCTTCCCCGCCCTTACCTCGTGCGACGATTTCAAATTCAGTTTCCTGGGCGTAGACTGGAAGCTCCAGTTTGAACTTTTTGTCGCGGGTCAGCCAAAGCGTGTCTTCGCCATAAAAAAGCTGCCAACCTTTTCGATCGAAATTTCCATCGACCGTCGCAATCGGATTCGCAGAAGAACCCGCGCCCATTTGCAAAGGGGGTTCAGGGGGCGCGGAAGCATCAGGGGACGGCGATCCGCCAGGGGAAGGACTAGGCTTGGCTTCGCCTTCTGCATCTTCGTCAGAACTTTTTTCGTTCCCTTTTTTCGAGGGACTGGGCGAAGGCGCCGGCGCAAGTTTTACTTCTTCGCCCACCTTCACATCGACTGCTTCATTGACCGTGATTCCCTGAATCAAATTCGGGGCTTTAGGATCCTTTAGAAAAACTTTAACGGATCCTTTCGGCGGCGCCTTGGGACGTCGATCGGGATCTTCAACCGTTTCAGACGCAGCCGTCACAGCGGCTTCTTCGTCCACGTCCGCATCTTGTGCCCAAGACGACTTGAGCTGCGTCTGCAAAAGCAGAAGCGAAAAGAAAGTGGTCGTCAGGAAACGGACAAGGCCCATACCTGAATTGTGCGCGTTTTCTTAAAATTGAGAAAGAATTTTTCGCGATCGAGACGACTGTCCTTTGGTCTTAAAGAATTTCCACGGAATCTCGTCCCAACGTTTCATGAAACTTTCATAAGAAACCTGCATCGCCTGGCGAAGCGGACCTTGTTTTAGGTACGCACGCGCTCGGTTGCCGACGTGCTCGATCAGTGCAGCTTCCCCACCTGGGTAGGTTTCAAAAATCGAACGCAGGGCCCTGGGATAAGCAAAAGTCATCGGACTTTTTGGAAGCCGTTCGTGGCCTTCGATCAAGGCCTCAACGATTTCAGCCAATCCTTCTTGGGAAATTCCAGGATGTTTCGCTAGACGCTCTCCCCATGGATCCCAAAACGGCGCGACTTCCAGAAGGAAGTCTGGGCTAGTGCGAAGTGCGCGGGGTTTACGAAGGGCAAAGTGCCGGTGATTTTCTGCGGCCATCGCATGTTTGTTCAACTCTCCGGCTTCAAAAAGGACTTCGTGAATCTTTTTTAAGCTGGGGCCTTCGCCCGATTGCCTGGGCGGATGCCCAAGTTCAAAAACAGCGGCGCGCAACGAATCGGATTCATCCAACCCCCAAAGATCGATCACGCGATCCAGGTCACCTAGATTGTGCGCAATCAAGGTCGCCGCTTTCAGAAGGCCAATGCCATCGCGGGCCTTTTTTAGGTCTTGGTAAATTTCAGCGTGACGACGCGTTTCGTCCTGAATGGCTTGCGAAATTTCATGGGCTCGTTTGGGATTCTTTTTCTTAATCGCGCAGTACGCTCCAGCAGCGATGGAAAACCATTCGCCTTCGTGGCCCCCTAAGCGCTTGCCGCTTTCTGGCGACACCACTTGCCGATGGCAAAAAGGACCCCAATCCCAAGTTTTCGCTTCCAAAACCAGGTCCAACATTCGGTCCAGTTCACCACCCGCTTCAGGCGTCAGACTAGGATTCCAAAGTTTCACCCGAATCTGCATGTCCACATCCGTGGGAACCATGCTGCCCACCGTAACCCAGTGCGCAGTCAGACAAAGTCGGAAGTACTGACTGTGCGACAGGTCCTGGGGGTGGTTTTTCAGAAAGTCTGAAAACCCCGGCCAGGTCACCTGGGTGGTTTCATCGAAAAAATACGGAATTGTATTTCGAACACCTTCGAGCAAGGTTTTCGGATCGATGCCGCGGCGCAGCTCGCGCGATTCGTTTTCTGTATTGGATTTCGACACGGTGTGCGGTTTTTCGCACGAGCGATCGCTTGTTTCAATTTCTTTTCGACGCTATCTTTGCAATCACACCATGGCAAAATCCAAACCCAAAAAGTCGAAAAAATCGTCTCCAAAACCCGCTCAGAAGAAAGCAGCCTCGAAGAAGGAACCGACATCGAATAGCTTTGGAACTTTGATGTCCCTTTCCGTCGGCGGAAAAAGTTACCAATACCATTCGCTGAAAAAGCTTGCGAAGGGCGACAACGCCAAGAAACTGGCCAAGCTTCCTTTTTCTTTGAAGATCTTGGTGGAAAACCTGCTTCGCCAAGAAGACGGCGTGGTGGTGAAAAGAAAAGACATCGAAAACCTTTTGAACTGGAACGCAAAAGCCGAACCCGAACATGAAATCCAGTTCATGCCGGCACGTGTTCTTCTTCAAGACTTCACCGGCGTTCCTGCGGTCGCCGATCTAGCAGCCATGCGCGGCGCGCTTAAGCGAATGGGCGGTAAGCCAAGCAAGATCAACCCGCTGCAGCCCGCGGATCTGGTCATCGACCATTCAGTTCAAGTCGATATGTACGGAACTTCGCTTGCGCTTCAACAAAACGCGGATTTGGAATTTGAACGCAACAAAGAACGTTATGAATTTTTGCGCTGGGGACAGAACGCATTCAAAGACTTCCGCGTCGTTCCACCAGACACCGGAATCGTTCACCAAGTGAATTTGGAATTTTTGGCATCGGTTGCGATGACTCGCAAAGTGAATGGCAAGATGTGGGTATACCCAGACACCTTGGTCGGCACCGATTCTCACACCACAATGATCAACGGCCTGGGTTGCCTAGGCTGGGGTGTTGGCGGAATTGAAGCCGAAGCCGCGCTTTTGGGCCAACCCTGTTCGATGCTGATTCCGCACGTCGTGGGTTTCAAACTGACGGGCAAAATGGCAGCAGGCACAACGGCAACTGACCTGGTTTTGACGGTCACCCAGATGCTTCGTAAAAAAGGCGTCGTTGGAAAGTTTGTCGAATTTTACGGACCAGGCCTAAAAGAATTGTCGCTCGCTGATCGCGCGACGATTGCGAATATGGCTCCGGAATACGGCGCAACGGCTGGATTGTTCCCAGTCGACGCTGTCACGACCGACTACCTGAAACTGACTGGTCGCGGGGACCTTGTGAAACTGGTCGAAGGTTATTACAAGGCGCAGGGCCTTTGGTACGAAGCCGGAAAATCTTCAGAACCGACTTACAGCGATACCTTGGACTTGGATCTGGGAACGGTGGAACCTTCACTGGCCGGCCCTGCCCGTCCACAAGACCGCGTGGTCTTGGGCAAAGTTCGCGAATCCTTCCGTAAGTCGCTTCTGACCTTGTTTGCTTCGGATGTTTCGAAACTGGACAAAGGCGCGGTCGACGCTTGGGCAGCTGCGACTCCGACGGGCGGCGTGGCACCTGAACTTCAAATGATCGAACCCAACGCAAAGCTGGGTAAGCTTGAAAAGTCGGTTTCGGTAAAGACTCCCGAAGGGGCTCGCTTTCAACTTTCCAATGGTTCAGTCGTGATTGCTGCGATCACCAGCTGCACGAACACTTCAAACCCATCCGTTTTGATGGCGGCCGGACTTCTTGCCCGAAATGCAGTGAAGCGCGGGTTGATCGTCAAGCCTTGGGTGAAAACATCGCTGGCACCGGGATCGAAAGTCGTCACCGATTATCTGATCGAAGCCGGCTTGATGCCGTACCTGGAAGCGCTTCGCTTCCACACCGTGGGTTACGGCTGCACGACTTGCATCGGAAATTCGGGGCCACTTCCCGACCATATTTCAAACGCGATCACGGAAGGCGATTTGGCGGTGGCTTCTGTTTTGTCCGGAAACCGCAACTTCGAAGGACGCGTGAACACCCAGGTCAAAGCAAACTACCTTGCTAGCCCGCCTTTGGTTGTGGCATACGCCTTGGCTGGAAACGTGAACATGGATCTGACCAAGGATCCGCTGGGCTACGATTCGTCGGGTGCCGCCGTTTACCTAAAAGACATTTGGCCAACCAACGCCGAAGTCGCCGCTACGGTTCAAAAATTTGTGACCGAAGCGCAGTTCAAGAAAAGCTACGCCGATGTTTTTGCCGGCGATAAGAACTGGTCTTCCATGAAGGTTCCTAGTGGTGAACTTTACCAATGGGATTCGAAATCGACCTACATCAAGGAACCCCCTTTCTTTGACGGCTTGAAGGCGCAACCGGATCCTGTGAAAGAAATCAAAAAAGCGCGCGTTTTGGCGCTTCTAGGTGATTCGATCACGACCGACCACATCAGCCCTGCAGGATCGTTTGGAGAAAAAACGCCTGCCGGAATTTACTTGAAATCTTTGGGCGTGGAAAAGAAGGACTTCAACAGTTACGGAGCACGTCGCGGAAACCATGAAGTCATGGTTCGCGGTACCTTTGCCAACGTTCGCCTAAAAAACCAGATGGTTCCAGGTGTCGAAGGCGGCGTGACGATTCACGTTCCAACGTCGACGCAGATGTCGATCTATGATGCTTCGATGAAGTATCAAGCCGAAGGCTGCAGCTTGATGATCATCGCCGGAAAAGAATACGGAACTGGATCTTCACGCGACTGGGCTGCAAAAGGTCCAAAGCTTCTAGGAATTCGTGCGGTCATCGCTGAAAGCTTTGAACGGATTCACCGTTCGAACCTAGTGGGCATGGGAATCTTGCCGCTTCAGTTCATCAACGGAGAATCTGCGGCAACCCACGGGATCAAAGGCACGGAAACCTTCGACATCGAAGGAATGGAAAACCTAAGCCCAGGACAGAAGATCACCGTGAAAATGAAGTCGGCGGATGGAAAAGAAAAGACATTCACCGCGCTTTCACGAATCGATACGCCGAACGAAATCGAATACTTCAAAAACGGCGGGATCTTGCCTTACGTATTAAGGCAGCAGGTCTAAAGGTGCCTGCTCCTTTAGACACAGAAGTGTTTTCAGAATTCTAGTCGCCGGATTGCACGAGCCACGCCTGGATGCACCTAGCCAAATCATTGATGCGGCATTCTTTCAGGCTCTGAAACTCGAGCTTTCGGCTAGCCCACGGTCGTGTTAGCCCATTTGCGTGGGGGAAATTTCATGAAATCGTTTGCCAAGCATTTGCTTGTGGCCTGCCTTTTCGCCGTTCTTCAATCGTGCGGTTCGCAGCCGACCCAAGAACCCTGGATCACCAGCACGGACAATAACCCTGTCCAAGGCGGTCTACCTAGTGCACAAGACCCCACCCTTCAGACGGTGTCCATTCAGGTCACCCAAACGCTTTCAAAACGTGGACTTTTCAACCGCGATTTCCTTTATAGCGCCAATCTTCAGTACAGCAGCTTTTACAGTGTCGACGAAGACCTTTATCTGCAGTCACTGACCCTAAACCCCGTGATTGTTCGCTTCCGAATTCAGGGAACCGAACTTCAAATGATCGCCGATCAAACCCACAAGTTTCCAAGCGACGTCAATCATCCCGATCAACTGATCGGGCGTTTTCAGATCGTTTCTGAAACTTCAGAAACTTTGACCGTTCGACACCTGAACAGTGGCGCTTACCTGGCGCAACTTTTTGCGGCTGCCAGCCTGAACGGAACCCTGCAATCCGTCACCGCTTCCAGCGCAGTTCCGCCACGCGACCTGTGGATCCGTTCGTCAAAATACGAAAAGAAGGATCAACTTTTTCTTCAAGAAACTTCCGTCATTCTGCAATCCGGCGTGATTGCAGAATTCATGGAATACCTTTTCCCAAGGTCTGCGATGGACCCAAGCCTTGGATTTGAAAAGATCCTATTGGATGACCCAACCGGTGAAAAAGGATTTCCCGGTCTTGGAACTAGTGCGCGCGCGGCCCGTTATCGTCTTTTGCCTGGGGACATCTTTTTTCAAACCGAAGACAAGGTCGCCTATGCTCAGCACTATGACCTAGACAAACCGTTTGGCTGGAATTCAAGCATTCTGAAACCCGGTGCCAAACCCACGATCGACTGGTACGTCACACCCAACATCCCAAATGAATTCCTAAAGCCCGTTTCGCAAGCGCTTGAAGGCTGGAACCGGTATTACGAAAAAATGACCGGCATCAGGCGCCCGGTCATTCGCTTCATGGGCCGACTGCCCAAGGACATAAAAATCGGTGACCCAAGGTACAACGTGATCAACTGGGACCGAAAAAGTGAAGCGGGCGCCGCCTATGAAACGCAAAGCTCTGATCCCTTTACCGGAAAGCAGATTCACAGCCTAATTTACATGCCTTTGTCCTGGTATTACACCGGCAAGGACTTTTGGAAGAGCGGTCGGTCCATCGACCCGATCCAGCGACCCGGCCAACCGAAATCCAAATCCACCCGTGATTGGATTCGCCAAACCCGCTTTTCGGTTCAGACTGATTTAAAGTGTTCCAAAAGCCTTCATCAGGCACTTCATGTTCTATCGTCGGGTACGCTTTCTGCTGCGGACGTCGAAGCGTTTGGTATTCAACTTTTGAAACAAACTTTGTTTCATGAAGTCGGCCACGCCCTGGGACTTAGTCACAATTTTAAGGGATCCCTTTCGTATGATCCTTCAAAGCCCGCTTCCGAAAGAATCTTTTCGGATTCGATCATGGACTATAACCAGTACGAAATCGAAAGACAGGCCTTCAATGCAGTGGACACTGAAAAGGGTCCCGTACTTGAGTACGACCGGCAGGCCTTAAGCGCACTGTACAACCAAGGCGCTGACATTCGACCCACTGACCCTGTTCTTCCCGTTTGCGACGACCAGGAAGCCGACGCGGATGCCGAAGGCGTCGATCCGTATTGCCTTCGATACGATGTTGAAAAGGAACCCACCCTTTCGATTGACCGTGCGCTTAAGCGGATCACGGAAACGACGCTGGATTCGGATACGACCTTGGTTCAGGCGATTTCGCGCGTCCCTTCACTTGAACTGGGTGCTGCGCCTGCCACAAAGGTCCTGACGGCTGCCGATTTGGATAGCCTGAAGGAATCGATGGCCCATGCGTTGGTGGCCCCGCTTCGCTTTTTTTATTTTTCTGGCCGTGCTTCGTTTTCACGAACCATCCGCTTGAATCTGGCTTCCCTTCGCGTGTTTAGCTTTTTACCCGAAGGCACGGACGAAACCGCACTTCGTCTTCGCGTGATGGATGGAACTCACCAATTTCTTTTGGCGCGTATGCTTCCCGATCACGTCAAAGACGCGCTAACTTTGGCCCAACAGGATTTTTTGGGAAAAATTGCAGCTACACCGGGGTTCACAAAGCTATCGGCCCAGGAAAAAAGCAAATTTAGTGAAAGCTTCAAGGCGAAATCAGACGAATTGATCGAAAGTTTTGTGCAAAGTCCATCTAACGGATTGCCCAAAGCCCGTGCGGCACTTCTTTCGGATTTGACCTATTTTGCGAATTCTCCCTATTTCATGGGTTCGCTTTCGGGCGTGAAAAAGGTTTGGGACGCCGAAGATCAAATCTTGATGATTCTTTCAGAAACCGTTCAAGACGCCAAGGATTCAAGCGATCTGGAAAGAACCATCGCCGCAGAATCGCTTTCGACATTCAAGAACCGGATGTCGGCAAAGCCTTACTTTGAAAAAACAAAGAAGGTGCTGACACGTCAGTGGAAAAAAGCCGCGAGCATCGCAGAACGCGACCTGGTCGAATCCCTGTTTAAGGCGTTGAATTAGCCGGAGCATGGGATCGTCCCGTGCCCGTCAGTTCGAATTCAAGTCCAAGCTGAATGGACCAATCATAATCATTTCCGGGAACCCCGGTGGTGGATGTGGTCCAATCGGCGCGCCGATAGTTTGCTACACCGATTACGTCAAAAGTTTCAAAAGCGGGAACTTTTGCGTAAACCGAAGCCGTGTTGCCTCGGTAACCATTTCCTAACCCCTGCATGTATCCCAGCATTCCGCGGACGGTATAGCCTTTACGAACCAAGGTGATTCCACCTTGGGGGATCAGCTTAATCCCTCCGAAAGTTTCCGCAAAATCAGTCCTAAAATCAGGGATCGGATGCGACGTCAAATCCACGCCCATGGCCGCGTGGATCGTCATCCGATTGTTGCCGTCACTGATGTGGATCAGATCATACATTCCGGTTAGGCCCGCGCGAAACCAGGTTGCCGAAGTCGCACCATAGTTTGCCGAACCGTAATCCAATTTCAAAAGGCCCGTCCACTTCCACCACATCGCCGTGCCCATCATACTTCCCATAAAAGCCATCGGACCCTTCAAAAGACGGCCATCTTCACCCTGGGACTTCACCATGAACACGCCGGTCAAAGGCGCGACTTTGTACCGCAAAAACTTAATGTGATCGGGAAAAACCAAAGCTTCATCCAGTTTGCTTTCTTTGTGGATCGTCAAAGGCTTTCCCGTTTTTCCAAGCGGGGTGACCTTGACCTTGAATTCGGTCGTCCGGCGGTAACTGAGTTTTGGGCAATTCCCCGATGATCCGCCAATCAACTTGTAATAGGGCTTGGGGGGTTCTGATGGTTCAGCGGAAGGTTCTGGTTCAGGCGCAGCGGCTACGGCTTCCTGGCCCGGACTAGGACTTGGCTTTGGATCTGCCACCTTTGAAGGACTTGGGGATGGGCTAGGAAGAATCTTTGGCAAAACCGTCTGACAAACCGCTTGGGTTTCAGTCTTGGTTTCAGGTTCGCCGTCGGGTTCTTTTGCGGGTACCGTGACTTCTACGTCGCGGGTGACGTCGACTTGAAAAGATTCGGGTTCCAAAGTGGAATCATGATCGATGATCATTCGAATCACGGGACGATGGGGTGAACCGACGACTTCAAAATTCACATCCAATCGAGGAAGTTCTTTCTTCCCAGACTGAGACCCCTGCCCCCAGGCGGTGGTTGCAGCCAAAAGCAAGATCAATGCCCCGGAAATTTTGCGCATCAATCGCAATTCCTAAATTCGGCCGAAACGCCGTCGATGGAAACCGTTCCGCAGCCCGTGATCGAAAAACTTCCCACCCCGCCTGAAGAATAAGTGATCGTGCCCGAACCCGAAGTCGGCCAACAACAATTCGTATCTGCCCAAGTCACGCTAGAAAGATTCAAAGTCGCCGCGTAACGTTCTGTGTTGTGATAGCCGGTGACGATCCCGCTGACTGTGCGATCACCACGTGCACCTAAATTTGAAGCGATCACGGTTAGATCTTTCAAATTGTAAGAATTTCCAGCCGTGTCACGCGATTGAACCGAAATATCGGTATTTGGGGATCCATTCAAAAGATTCTGTTTGATCGACTTGTTCAAGATGGTCATCGCAAAGCTGTTTGGGCCCGTCCTAGAAACATAGACTCCTCCGCCCGACACCGGAACTGCAGTATCGTAAAGCGGAAGATTCGCGGTGTTTCGGTTCAAGGTCCCAACCACCGTACCCGCCTGGGTCGTTGAACCGGTGATGGTGACAGTTTCTCCGACATCCAAAGTGCAATCTGGCGTGCCGTCTGTTGAAGTGTAGGTCGGGGCAGGCCCGATGGTCGGAGTCACCGTGTAACTGAGCTGCACCGTTCCCTTTAAACGATCCTTGGTTTCAGACGCCGAATCTTCACAGGCGTAGGTCACCGTCTTTGTGCCGCTCGGGTTCGGAGCAGGAGTCGTCGCGCAGCTTCCACCGCCATGAGAACAGTTCGCGATTTTTCGCCCCCCCGAACCTGCGACGTCGTCCATTGCGCCACCAATCGTGGCCATGACGGCTTCGATCACGTCGCGCTGGGTATTGTCGGTTGGTTTATTGATTTCCGTTTCGCAAGAAACGAAAACTAAACCTAAGCTAAAAAGGAAGCCAAAGCGAAAGACTTGGGTCTTCATGGCGTTGCTCCTTTTTGAGTGAAATAGGTCACGGTGATTTCGTCACCAAAAACGACGGATACGTTCAAAGTGATTTCGTTTTTGGTTGAATCAAAGCTGTAGTCCGAAGACGTCAGTTGATTGCCCTGAAAGTAGATCTTTAGGGTCGTCAAATCCGGAACCGTCGGAAGCGCAAAAGTTTTGTTCAGGCCCGGTTCTGCGCGCCAGCGAAGGACCAGATCTTTACCCGAAACCGCCGACTTCAAAGTCGCGTCAGTTAGGTTGATCGTCACGTTACTTGCGCCCACTGTAGCGGTGTAAAGTGCCCCTGCAGCCGGCGCAGGACCCGGGATCAAAGTTCCGGCAGAATATCCCCCCGACGAAGTCGCATCGCCATAGTAAAGCTGGATCAGTGCTGCGCTGGAAGGCAGGTTTGACGTACTGGAAACCGGTGGCGTGCTAAACGACGAAGCGTAGGTCACCACGCTTTGTCCAAGGGCATTTAGAAATTCCGCGTAACTATCCACATCCACTGGCGTGATGGTTCCGCCGGAAGAATAGGTGCTTAAGGTCGTCAGCGTTTCAGTTGTTGTGATTGTCGTCGCAGTCACCGATTTTACAGTCCAAGTGCTGTTGGCTTCGGTGGCCCCAACGATACTTGCAGCAACAAACTTCATTCCCGCCGTGTACCCCGTGGTTGAAGCCGCGGTGAAGACCAGTTGATTGGAAGCGTCCTTAGTCACGCCCGTCACATTGATTCGTAGCCCAGAAACGGACCCACCCGTAGTGTAGGTCGAAAGCGAAGGCAATGTTTCAAGCGTGGTAATGGTGGTGCCGGTCGTTGCGGCAATCGTCCAAGTCCCGTTGGCTTCGGTAGCACCAGTAATTCCGGAAACATTGATCTTTTGGCCAACCGAATATCCGGTCGTCGATGCAACGGTTAAAAGCAAAGGACGCAACAAGGAAGCCGTTCCACCCCCTGAAAAAGTTCCAAGCGTTGGGAAAGTTTCAACCGTTGTGATGGTGGTTGGGGTTAGGCTTTGAATGGTCCAAGTGCCGTTGGCTTCGGTGGATCCACCCACACCTGCGACTGTAAATCGCTTTCCCACTGAATAGCCTGTGGTTGAACCCACAGTCAGGACCAGTGAATTTGAAGCATTTCGCGAAGTGCCTGTGACGTTGACGCTTAATAGCGAAGACAGGCTTCCGCCCGACGTGTACGCCCCGCCCAGGCTAGCCATCGTTTCACCGGCAGTAATGGATGTGCCAGTGGTTGAACGAACCGTCCAGTTGCCGTTGGCGTTCACGGCACCGTTCACGCCCGTGACATTAAAACGCATTCCGACTGAATACCCGGTGCTTGAAGCCACCGTGAAAACGAAGTTGTTGGAACCATTTAAGGTGACATTGGTCACTGCCAATGTAGCTGGCGCGGTCAAAACTGCATTGGATACGGCGGTCGATGAAGGTGCAAGTGGACCAGGGTCTGCGGCAGGCCAGTGGATTCGGCCGATTTCTGAAAGGGACCCCCCAAATTTTTCAACGGCATCAGAAATGAAATTTGAACGCGTTTCTCCTGCCAAGGTGCCGCCCACTTCGTTGACCATCGCGTACAGGCGAAACTTGCTCATGTCCTGCCCGGCCGCTTGAATCGCATTGTAAATTTCTGCCGGATGGTCCCAGAAATAATTGCAAAAGCTGTTGTGGCTGGTGCTTCGAACCGACGCAATCGGATGGGAAGCGTTATAGGTAAACCCAGCTGCCCCTGCCGTAGCGGCGGTCGAAGTCAGCGGTGTCACGCGAGTCGAGCTGCGAGCCCCGTTTGCAGCACCCTGACCGCATTCGTCTTCGTCTGTGATCAAGATAAAGAACTTGAACGAATCCGAACGAAAAAAACCATTCTGCGTGTTTCCGTTCACCAAGTAATCCTGCATCAGGTAGCGCATCACTGCCCCAACGCGTTCATCGCCATGACCTAGAATTGAAACTGAATTCACGGCTGCCTGAAATCCCGCATCTTCTGCAGCGTTGCTTGCGTAATCGCTGCAATTTGAAGAACAGGCCGAATCCATGTTTCGGGAAAAATAGGCATGGCCGGCAGGATTCGCAGGGTCACCGTAAAAGGTTCCGGCGATCCCGCCCGCAGAACGATAAACCGTGCCTGGCGACGTCGCCGTGTCGTTCGTTAATCCGTGTGGGTCGCTGGTGGTGATCGCGACGTGATAATCGAAAGGACGGTTCGTGGGGTCTGCGCGAAGTTGCGCAACGAACTGAGGAATGCCGGCGCGAACGTTCGCAATCGGAGTGGCCATCGATCCGGAATCATCGATAATGAAGACCACATCGATTTTCGACGTCGTTGTTCCTTGAATGGCGAACTTGTAGCTTTCGTAGATCTGACGGTTAGAAATGGTGTACTTCAGAATCTGTTCGCGGTTTTCGAACGACTCCATTAGCGCTCCCTTTCCACAGGAAGCCAAAATAAGCGCCGCAGCAATCAAGATCAGGATCCGGTTTTTCACTTGGCTTCCTCCTTTCGTCATATTCTTCAGCAATTTTAACATAGTTAGAAAAAACAAGCATTTAGAAGTTTTGGACTTGACACCGCCAAAATGCCCCCTGTTTTCAACTAGTTCCATTCTGTACTGAATTTTTCCTTAATGATTTCAAACGAAAGCAAGCCAAATGACTTGGTGTGCCTTGCCACTTTAGGGCCTGCCGACCTAGCCTACCAGCTTATGCAACGCATTCGGTTCGTCGTTCAGGCCTTCGTCGGCACTTGGGGCGCTTGGGTCATTTCGGTCATTCTGGGTTCAAGTTCTTTCGCGCAGTCGCAAGCTCAGCCCCTAGCGCTTCAAGCCCAGAAACTGGTCGAAGATTATCTGACTGGAAATTCATATTCAGGAATCGATGCAAACGGTTCGCCTTGCGACGTGAAAATTTACAAATCCACCGCCGACCTTTGGGTCGTCATTCAAGCGGGCAAAAAGCTTCAAGAAGAATACCTTTTTCGCTACCACGAAGGCCGCGACCCATTGACCGTTACTGAAAAGCTGACCCACCGCGCCCGACTTCGCGTGCAAAGTTCACGGAAAAATTATTCTGAAGTCGTTCTGGTGTCCATGGCGTCTGGCCAGGTGGAAGTCACCGTTTCCGAACGTGCAGGCAGCGTGCAGGCCTCAAAATCCTGCGAAGTCACACCTTAGACTTAGCGACCCGCTCCGGCTCGAGCCAAGTATTCGGTGTAGGACCCTTCATAGATCCGAATTTCCCCGTGATCGACTTCGAAAACTCGGTTCGTCGTTTCGCGCAAAAAGTGACGATCGTGGCTGACGATCACGACAGTGCCTTCAAATTCTTTCACGGCTGTCATCAAGATTTCACGCGATTTGATGTCCAGGTGGTTGGTCGGTTCGTCTAGGATCAGAAAGTTCACGGGCTTGCACAAAATCGTGGCAAGAACCACGCGGGTTTTCTCACCCCCGGACAAAACGGCGATCTTCTTTTCAACGTCGTCGCCGGAAAACAAGAATGCTCCTAAAAGATTTCGAACAAATCCGATCGAAGCTTCGGGGATTCGATCATGAATTTCATCCATGATGGTCTTGTTTGAATTCAAAACTTCCAAGGAATGCTGGCTGAAGTAACCCGTCGAAACACTGGCCCCGACTTGGCATTCGCCCAGCGTGGGTTCGACCTGACCGGCCATGATCTTCAAAAGCGTCGATTTTCCGGCTCCGTTCACGCCAACCACCGCGACACGGTCTAGACGCTTCACCACGGCGGTAGCACCTTGAAAAACAAAGCGCTGGGTTCCGTCCGATTTCGGCCAAGACTTGCCCAAATCCCGCATCTTCACGACATCGTTTCCGCTGCGCGGAGGCTTTGAAAATTCAAACTTCATCACCCGTTCGTCAGGTGGGATTTCGATCTTATCCAGCTTTTCTAGCTTTTTGACGCGCGATTGGACCTGTGCTGCGTGCGATGCGCGAGCGGCAAAACGCGCGATGAATTCTTCTTCTTTCGCCAGCATCGACTGCTGACTTTTGTAGGCTGACAAAAGTTGTTCGCGGCGAATTTCGCGTTCGCGTTCATAAAAGTCATAGTCACCCGAATACGAAGTGATGGTCTTTCCTGCGACTTCGACGATTCGATCCACCAGGTTGTTCATGAAATCGCGATCGTGACTGGTCATGACTAGCGATCCCTTGAAAGCTTTCATCCAGGCTTCTAGCCAAATGATGGATTCCAAATCCAAGTGGTTGGTCGGTTCGTCCATCAAAAGAACATCGGGGTTCAAAACCAGAATCTGCGCTAACGCGATTCGCATCTTCCAACCGCCCGAAAAAGTTTCAACAGGGCGATGGTGATCTTCGGGATGAATTCCAAGACCCGTCAGCACTTCTTTGGCGCGCGAATCCAGATCGTATCCGCTGCGGCTTTCGAATTCCAACTGAAGTTCGCCGTAACGTTCCAGCACTTTGGTCATTTCGTCTTCATCCATGGGATTCGCTTCAGAATCTTGAAGACGCTTTTCAATTTTTGCGATTTCTTCGCCAATCTTGGCCACGCGACCCGCGCCGGCTTTTACTTCTTCCAAAACCGAACGTCCGCGCATTTCGCCGACTTCTTGGCTGAAGTATCCGATCACGGTCTTTTCAGGGATGCTGACCACACCTGAATCAACCCCTTCTTCCCCGACAATGATTCGAAAAATGGTGGATTTCCCGGCGCCGTTAGGTCCAACCAAACCGATCTTTTCGCCGGGTTGAATTTGGAAACTGGCCCCCGTGTATAGGACCCGGGTTCCGTATTGCTTCGAGATATTCGTCAAATGAATCATGGATTTACGTGAATACTGAAGGCGCCGGTAACGCACAAGCTAAATTGTTTAGATCACTCAGTTTTTGACGGTCCTTCACCGATAAGAAACTGATGAAGACGGGGCTTTTTTCAATAGCTGCAAGCCTTTCCGCCTGCCTGTTGGCAGCGGCGGCACCTATTGAATCCAAGTCTTTGGACCCACAAGAATCACCGCCTTCGTACCAAGTCTTGGAAGACGGCGAATCCCTTCGCCTGATTTCCTTGCGACTTTATGGCCACAGCAAACGCTGGCAGGACATCGCCGCCCGTAACGGGCTTCAAGACCCCTACTTGATCCGTACGGGGCAAGTGCTTCTTCTTCCCGACAGTCCGACGATCGAAAAAAGGGACGGAGACCTTCTGGTCTTGAACTTCTGGAGAAAAAAACTGGGGCTATCTGAAATGGCTTCGATTGAAGCCATCCCACAAAAGCCCGTCATCGCGCTAAAGCCAGTCGAACCAATCCAGGTCGAACCGGTCATTGAAGCACCGAAAGCCCCACCCGTTCTTCCGCAGGCCCTGCATCAAGAAGTGAAGCAAGGAAACTTCGAAAAGGCTTTTGACGAACTTGCAGCGGCTCCGAAAGAATCCAACAAGGCCCTTCAAAAGAAAATTGCCGAACAAGACCAGCGGATCGTCTGGGTAGAAGGCAAAACCGCAGAAATCATTTACATGACAATGAAGGGTGCGTCGATTCCAGCGACCATCGACTTTGACCAAGCCCCACCTTCACTTCTTTCCATCGAAGAAATGGAGCGAAAACGCGGAAAAGACATCACCTGCGCGCGCGAGCCGCAAGTTTCGCTGGATCGCACTTGGATTCGAGACGAATCCGGCCAAATCCAATTCCGCGTGCGCTGCATGGGCTTCATTCGCGCGGATTCTGCTCAGTACTTGGTGAAGAATGAAGTTCCAACGGTGATCCGCGATTCAGAACAGGAAAACGTTGAAAGCTTCGAAGTGGCCAGCCGATCGCCGGCATCCATCGAAAAGCCCACAACCGTTTTGGACGATCGTCCGTTTCAATCTGGGATCCAGATGCTGAAAGAAGGAAAAATCACAACCGCGTTTTCGGAATTCCAAGCCCGGTCGCAAGAAACGGTTGCCAAACCCGAAAATTCACGCGTGGTCTGGACTGAAGGAATCGCGGCCGAAGTCATCTATAAATCCATGTCCGCCGTCCCGATGCAGAAAGCCCGCGTGGATTTTGATCGAACGCCAGCAGGCCAATACACCTTTGATCAGCTGGAAAGAAAAATCGGACGCGACGTGACCTGCGCACGTGAACCTAAGCTGACTGAAGACAAAAAAGACTATGTTCGCGACCCCAAGAATCAGATTCAATTTCGCATCCGTTGCCTAGGCTACATCCGCGAAAGTGACGCCGACACGGCGGCGAACTAAGCGTTCTGAAAAAAAGACACGGGCCACTTCCCCGGATGGGGAAGCAGCCCGATTCGAATTCCAGTCAATACCGGAATTACTTGCGTCCGCGTCGCTCTTCACGCCTTTCCTGCCGGTGTTCCTGGCGGTCTTGGCGGTGTTCCTGACGATCTTGGCGTCGTTCTTGGCGGAACTCTTGGCGGTCTTGACGACGCTCCTGGCGGAATTCCTGACGATCTTGCCGCATTTCCTGGCGCATTTCCGGAGGCGCGTTCTTGATCTCGTTTTTGATTTCTTGTCGGATCTGTTGGTTGTCTTTTTTGCGTTCGTCTTTGAACTGCTGAACGTCTTCTTTTCGTTCGTTCTTGAATTCTTCACGCGCTTTTTCGCGCTTTTCTTTGAATTGTTCTTTGGTCATTTCGCCGTTTTTCAAAGCATCGACATCCTTCTTGCGTTCATCTTTAAACGCTTCGCGATCGGCTTTGCGGTCTTCCTGAAATTTCTGACGATCTTCCTGACGATCCTTCCGGTACTTGTCGACCAGTTCCTTAATCGGCTTGGTTTGGGCGGCTGGGGCACCGTCGGCGGGTGCTGGGGCCGTGGTCGAATTTGATGCTGGTTCCTGGGCATAAACGGAAACCGCCGTTAGAAAGGCGGTTCCTAGAATCGAGAGGCGATAAATCGAGGTCTTCATTTTGTAGTTCTCCTTGTCACCCAGGTAACGACCGTGGGTTAGAAAAGTTCCGATAAAAAATTGAATTTCCAGTCTGAATGGAAAACCCTAGTCATTTCAACCTATTTCACGGGTTTAAACTAGCGACTGGCCACTCGGCGGGTCCGCTTAGGTACCCCTTGGCCGGGCTGAATCGCCAACCTACCTCGAGCGGGAAGGACCATCATGGGATTTAAAGCCAAAGTCCCTTTACGGACTTCAAAATGAACATGGGGGCCGCTGGATTTGCCGGTGTTGCCACTTAAAGCAATCCGATTCCCCTGTAAGACCGATTCACCGGCGCGAACAAAAAGCTTAGAATTATGCGCATAGATCGAAGCTAGACCCGACGCGTGCTTAATCACGACCATTTTTCCGTAACCCGAGATTCGATTGCCGGCGTAAATGACTTTGCCACGATCAACCGCGTAGACAGGGGTTCCGATCCCTGCTTTCAAATCGACGCCTTCGTGAAAGTCACCGTTTCGCCTTCCAAAATCCGAAGTCACCCGCATTTTGTCCAAGGGGGCCTGCCAGTGCGAAACCAAACGACGAACTTTTTCTAAATCCTTAGGAGACATCAACTGAAGTCCCGTATCAGGCGACGAAGCCCCACTTGAAGAATGGGATTCGTGTCTTTCGCTTCCGCTTCGACCCTGGGAAGTCCTAGCGATTCCATCCATCGGGCCGCCGCTTCGAAGCGGAGGGTTTTGCATCAAGCCTCGACGCCCGGAATGTTGGCGTGGCACCGAAGCGCACCCAACGAACATAAAACCCAGAAGGATTAAGGATAAGGACAACCTCATCGCTTTCGATTTCCCCCTATTTGATCGGTAAGCGTCTTTAAGAACCGATCGTCGGTTCCGTCTAGTTTCAGCGGAGTCAGCGAAGCAAATCCACGATCAACAATCGTGACGTCGGTGCCTTCGGACTTTTTGAAACCCTTGTACTGTCCACCCACCCAGAAATAATCCTTACCGCGGTGATCGCGTCGCTTCAGCACAGTGCCGCTGTAATAGCGAAATCCTTGGCGCGCGACTTCGATTCCCTTTACGGCTTTGAAGGGAACGTCAGGAACATTCAGATTCAATAGAGTATGAATCGGCAAGGATTTGCGGTCAAAATCGCGAAGAAACTGTACTGCCACTTTTGCGGCCGTCGAATAGTGAATATCGTCTTCGGATCTGGCTTTTGCGAAATTCACAGCCAGGCTGACTGCGATCGAAGGCAATCCTAAAATGCATGCTTCCCGCGCGGCTGAAACCGTTCCGCTATAATAAACGTCCTGTCCAAGATTCGCGCCGCGATTGATTCCGGAAACCACCAAATCCGGCATCTGTTTCAAAACCTGACGAATTCCGATGTAGACGCAATCCGCTGGAGAACCGTTCACACCGTAAAAATCTTTTCCCATCGGGATCAGTCGAAGCGGTTTGTGAAGCGTCAGCGAATGTCCCGTCGTACTTTTTTCTTCAAGCGGAGCAACGACGCAAACTTGCCCCAATTTCTTGAGCTCGTCGTACATTGCCTTGAGGCCCGGAGCATGAACACCATCATCGTTGGAAAGGAGAATCCTCATCCCTTCATGATAACGGAATTTTTAAAACTTTCTCCGTGCCAATATATTGACTCGAGACCCAGGATTTTATCGCAAAAGTGGGTCCCGCTTCTGGGCCTGGTCTTCGATCGCTTTATTCCGCTTTTCACCTTCCGGCGTATTCACGGAAGTATAGGTCACCCGATGTCCCTTGGCTTCCAATTCCGAAAGCGTAGAAACCAAAAGCGAATGACCCAGGAAAACCGATCCTAGCGTCGATAGCGGGCCAGCCGATACCGTTGGCGCGATTTCCACGCAAGCGTCCCCGACCTGTCCGCCTAAGTCCATAACTTCGTCTGCGACTTCAAAAAGCCTTTTTCCCGAAGGGTGTCGGGACTGAACGGCCGAACTGTGGGCTCGGCTGGTGAAAGCGACCACGAAAAGCCCCATTTCCTTTGCGCTCAACGCAAGATCAACCACCGCTCCGTTAATTCCTGACTGAGACGAAATCCAAATCATTTCTCCGGCCTTGGGTTCGGATCGGCGAAGGATCGCTTGCGCAACACCCGGGGTTCTTTCCAAAACCCGAACAACCGATGGCCCTGCCGTGGGCAAAAGGTAATCGGCGAATATCGGAACAATGAAAGATGCCCCCCCTGCCCGATGATAAACTTCCATCGGAAAGATTCCCGAATGCCCACTGCCAAAAACCAGAAGCGATTTTCCCGCGATCACATCCGCGACCAATCTTTTCTGAAGCCGCTTCATCGTTTCTTCGTTTGCATCCAGGATTCGTCCCAAGTGAGGGATCGCGACTTCGGCATAAGACCTTACGGTAACTTTTGACATGGTTTTCCTCGTTCTAATTGACCCCAAAGGGATTTGCGCGGGTGAAGGGCTGGCCCGCAAAGTTCAACTGAAAATCGATGACTGGATTTACGCAAAATCCCAAGTCTTGCGCGGCGTTCACCGGGCACACAGTTCGGCGAACCCCAAGATCCAAAGTCCAACACTGAGCCATGCTTTGATACCTAAGTGCTAATCCGACATCCAACGCGCGCTTGGAAATAAAATCCCAGCTGATGAAGCCTGTGGGCATGACGTAGTCATTCAGCGAATAAATGAATCGCGCGTTCAAGTTCGAAGTTCGAAAGTTCACCGAACTGAAGTTGTAGGAATAGCCCAAGGACAAACTTCTTTCGAAATAATAGATCTGATCCGTCCGCGGTCGGGTCATCAGATACGAAACCGAAGTCGAAACCGTATTTCGAGGCAAGCTGATGTACGGATAATAGTAATAGTCCGTTGAAGTCGCCCAACGATCCCCTTGAGTCAACATTTGGGCAAACAAACGCGAAAACGGGCGCTGACTTCCTTCAACTTCCCGAAGCTCACGAAAGTTGAAGGTCTGCCCCGTTCGAAGTTCGAACTTTCTACGGTATTCAGGATTTTCAGATTCGATCGGCGCGCGTCGATCAATCAGCTGGGTGGTCACGCCATAAGTCAGCGAATTCCCCAGGGGAATGAAATAGTTGGCCGTACTTAGGGACGTATCAAAGGGCACGATGTCTTGGTTATCGAAGTTGAATCCGGTTAAGGATTTTTCGCGCGCCGTTTTCATCTGACGAATGAAAGGGTGATTGGGGTCTTCACGGACCGACGGGATGAAAGCGTAGCTTAAGATCGGACGAACCATGTGCTTGGTTTTTGGAATGTTCGGATCTTGATTGGTAAAAATTCTTTCAAGCTGGGTCGAAAGATCGGCGCGCAAAAGCAAATAGCCCCGCGAAAGCGGATCAACGCCGTCATTGAAACGGTAAAAGAAGGCCCGATATTCTGCCGACGGAGTAAAAGACAGAACGCTCCAGGGGCGAAGGTTCGTGTACATTTTTGGCGTCACAAAAAAACGGGTCGCCTGCCGAATCGGGTCAATTCCGGACATATACGGCCGGGTTTCCGGAACGGCCGTAGCCGGAGAATCCACATTGACCCGATCAAATGCACCTGCAGCGCGAGCAAACCGCGACATCCCCACCGTCAGTCCACCTGCGATCGGCGACTTCAATAAAAATCGATCACGCGTAGTCAGCGCAAGCGAGGGCATCAGCTGAACTGTCCGGGTATCAAAAAGAATCGCGCTTCGGGCCTTGGCTTCGTCCGAAGAATTATCAAACGAAAGAAGATTTCGGTAGCGTTGGGCCGTCAGAAAGAAACTAAAATCATCAGCGTTCTTGCTAAGGCTAATCGTACTTCCCAGTGCTGCTTCGCTACGACCCGGAAGGTCCCCTAAGAAATTGACATAACGGTTGTCGGAAGTTTCCAAAAGTCGAAGCTTTTGATCGACGCCAAAAAATTCTTGGTACTGTTCCAAGTCAAATCCGAAGCGACTTCGCGCCCTAAGCAGATTCGAATTTTCTGGAAGCGCAAGGTTGGTCAAAAACGTTTGGTCATTCGTAAAGAAGAATCGCGCTGTCGCACGTGAAGTATCGCTAAACACATAACGACCTTCCCATTCGACCCTACCGCCGCGACCTCCGAATTCTCCTAAGCTGATCGTCATGTCCGTGCTTCGCGAAGTCGCCCAGTAAAACGGAAGCTGGTACGTAAACGCACCGTTGAAAAAAGAAAGCCTTGGAAAAAGTATGCCCGTCTGCCTTTGGCGCTTCATCGGAACAATCAGATAGGGAAACCAAAAGAATGGCGCATCCCGAACACGCGTGGTGACGTTCTTCATGAATGCGTAGCTTTCAAACTCCATGTCGATTTCTTCACCCGTGATCAGCCAGCTTTGAGGGCAGTCCACGCAAGTCGTGTAAGCCCCTTTCTGGGTCAGGTACCGAAACTCGCCTATTTTTTCGATTCTTTCGCCGGTCAAAGCAAAGCGGTCGTTGGCGACTCGCCCGCCCAGAATCAACCCAGTGCGGGTGTCCATGTTCAGGTGAAGTTCGTCGGCATAAATGATGGTTTCACTGGTGGTGTAAACGCAGTGCCCGACCGCATCTAAGGTGCGTGCTTTTTGATCCAAAAAAATGCGGTCTGCGGTGACAATTTCTCCGGGCTGAGTAACCGTTGCCTTTCCCACCAATTCAACTTGATCGGATTTACGATTCCATTTCGTTTTTTCCGCCGAAAAATGGATGGGCTTCTTTTCTTCAGCCGCCCAGGCCGAAGAAAAAAGAAAAATGCCCAACCCCAAGATCCGGTTTAGGCTTCTAAGTTTTTCGGAAATTGACACGTTCGATAGCCCAGTCGCCAAAGCCAGCTGCGAAGTTCGGTGGCCAAGTCCTTCCGATGGACGATGCGGTCGACGAACCCATGTTTCAGTAGAAATTCACTTCGTTGAAAACCCGACGGAAGGGACTGGCGAATCGTTTGCTCGATCACGCGCGGCCCTGCAAACCCAATCAATGCGCCAGGTTCAGCCAAAATCAGATCCCCAAGCATCCCAAACGATGCCGCAACACCGCCAGTGGTCGGATCGGCAAGAACTGCGATGTACGGAATCCCCTGTTGGCGCATTTTTTCAATCAGGCCCGAAGTTTTCGCCATCTGCATCAGCGAAAGAACGCCTTCCTGCATTCGCGCGCCGCCGCTTGAACAAACGATCACGGCCGGCAAACGGTCTTTCAACGCAGCTTCGAAAACCATCGACACGCGTTCGCCAACAACTATCCCCATGCTTCCGCCCATGAAGCGAAATTCAAAAACACCCAAATGAAATGGAAGTCCCTTCAGTTTCGCGCGCCCAGAAACAAAGGCGTCTCGAAGTCCAACCGACTTCGCCGATGCCTTCAGGCGCTCGCGGTAAGTCTTTCGATCGCTAAATTCCAAAGGATCGGTCGACGCAAGATCTTCACCATAAGATTCAAAGGCCCCATCATCGCAAAGCATCTGAATTCTGTCGGCTGCCCCCATTCGCATGTGAAACTGACAGTCGGGGCAAACGTAAAGATTTTCGCGAAGGATCTTGGACTGAAGAATATCCCCGCACTGCTCGCACTTGACCCAAAGTCCTTCGGGTACACGCGACGTGCGATTGGAAACTTGCGTTTTGATTCTCGGGGTTTTGAGATCGTCAAACCATGCCATATCGGGATGGTTCGAGGGTAACAGCAGTCCCTTGATAACGCGTAGCGTAATTCACGTGCTGATTTGACAGGCTTTACCCCGAAAGGTACGCCCGCATCATGATTCAAAACGCTCGTTGGGTAGCAGCCGGTTTTCAGCTTTTTTCCGTCGTGGCAGGCCTGACTGTAGCCAATCCAGGAAAAGCTTGGGGCGACCTTCGAAACCAGGGCGTACCCAGCCTAAAGACGCCGGGTGTGGTTCAAAAATCAAAGAAGAACACGATCCCGACGATCCTGCGTGAACGCGAAAGCGGGATCGGTTTTGGAAAATCCACCCGCGCCCAGACTTCTTTCGGATCATCTGCCCTGGCCTTTGTCGACACCATGGCCCAGGACCTAGACACCCAATACAAAAACGCGCTTTCGGCACTGGTTTCACCTGCGCCTTCTTGTGATTCAGCACAAGCCCCCGCGTATCTTTTGGCGCTTCAAATTCGGGGCGACTTTCCAACTTGCACTGCCTTTGCTCAAGCCTGCGTTGCAACAAAAGCAACCGCGAAGCCATCGATCTTTTGGCTAGGGGCCCAGTGCTCGAAGGCCGCATTTGATCTGAAAACTGCCGAAAGTCTTTTTCTAGAATCGGTCACCGAAGCAGAAGGCGCATTTGAATTCGCTCAGTTTCTGTTTCAAACGTCTCGCGCTTCCGAAATGAAGAAAGCCTTGGAACAAAGCGCTTTGCTTAAACCTGATGCAGCACTTTGGGAAGGAATCATCCGTCGTCAAAACGAAACGGATTTAGCCGGCCTTACAAAAGCCGATGTGGATTCGTTTTTGGTCAACCAGCTGGCAAGCACCCAGATCAGCGATTCTTTGAAAGAGAAACTTTGGGCTGCCCAAATCGATATCGCTGGAAATGATTACCGGTATCCGGATGCCATCGCGCTTTTGAAGTCCTATTCGGGCAAATTCAAGAACCCGACCCTTTGGTACTACCTGGCCTATTCGCTTCTTTATGCGGGACTGGACAAGGATTTTGATCAGGCTCGAAAGATCTATGATGTTTACGATCTGTATTCGCATTCGATGACCCAGTTTCCGGTCGAACAAAACACCTACACCTATTCTGAAATCTATGGCGCCGCCTGCGTAGCCACGCTGACCCAGGGCCAAGACCGGAAAGACCTGGCTGCAATCCGCGCAGGACTTCGCGAAGGAACGATGACGGTCGTCGACGCCAAGAATGCGACCGAAGCCCTCAACGCGCGACTACCCGGAATGGCGGATATTCTAGCGACCTTGGGTGGCCTTCAGTTTATTGAAGGGAACCTGAAAGACGCCGAAGCAAATCTTTGGAAGGCTCACCGGGCGTGCCGCTATTTTAACCGCGCCAATTGGGGCCTAGTTCAGGTTCGCCGCCAAAAGAACTATGAATCCCTTCCTGATTTTGCAGACAATTTAAAGCGAATGAACCGTGAAACCTTGGGAAAAAAAGCGCCCCAAGCAACCGCAAACTACATCCTGAATTGGAAGTCATTGCCGGCAGAAGTTCAAAAGCGCATCTTGTTTGGTGCCCGAATTTGGACCGACTATTTTGAACAGTTTCAAAAAGCTGGCCTAACGTCCTACATCAAGTATGCCTTTGACGTTCTGAGCGAATCTCCGGAACTTCAGTCCATTGCCGACGCCAGGATCGGCGGTCCATCCTACCCCAATGACAATCGCCTTTGGGATGATGTCCGCGGTATTGGGGGCGATCACGTCGTTGCGGACCTAGGTGAAGTCTTCCAAACCGCGCAAGGCGACTACAATCTATTGGGGCACGAAATTGCTCACCAGTTTCACATGTACGCCGAAAACAAGGACCCCATACTGGACCGTTGCTTCACGGATCTTTACGATGCAGCAAAAAAAGCCAGCCGTTTTCCGGATGGCTATTCGGCCTATAATCAGTACGAATATTTCGCCCAGGGCGTGACCTATTGGCTGGTCCCCGGCGATGTTCCATCGCGTTTTGGATTGAACCGCCAATGGGTCAAGAAGAACGATCCGGATCAAATGAGCTTTATCGAATCGATTCACTGGTCGGGCGGCGATCTTTCCAAGGTCAGCTGTGTGACGGCCCAGAACCCCGTCGTTGTTTTCGAAACAACGGAAGGCCGAATCGAAATGGAACTTTTTGAAAAGCAGGCGCCCATCAGCGTGCAAAACTTCCTTCGCTATGTGGATTCGGGCCTATTTGACCAAACGATCTTTCACCGTGTGATCAAGGATTTCGTCGTCCAGGGCGGAATCGTCGATACCCAACTGAAGGAAATCCAAGATTTCGGGACCATCATCAACGAAGCCAAAAACGGAATCCCCAATCATCGCGGTGCCTTGGCGATGGCGCGCGCGACCGCAAAAGATTCAGCGTCCAATTCCTTCTACTTTAACGTAAAGGAAAACCCGCACCTGAATCACAAAGACGACACTGATCAGGGATACGGCTATGCGGTCTTTGGCAAAGTGACCGAGGGTCTGGATGTGATCGACACGATCGCCGCCGTCGCCACCGATGCAACGGATCAACCTCTGCAAAACCGCGTGATTTTAAGCGCAAAACGCAAATAATCGGCATTGGACCGCTATCCGGATTGCTTGCAAAGGAATCCAAAAAACGCCCCGCGTCAAATCAGGGGCGAAAAAAAAGCCCCAGTGAGATTCTTCCTGAACTCACTGAGGCCGCGAGAGCTGCGATTCTCTTCTCCCCGAATCCATCCATGGATTCTCTCCACAACCACACTTTCAATCCTACGGATGATTCGAATTCGGTCAATCCCCCGTTTGACTTTTTTTTGCACAAACTGCGTTTCAATTTTCGTTTTTGCGTTTGACGATCCACGAATAAATTTCAGCGCGATTCACGCCAAAGCGTTGACTGATCTGCTTGGCCGCTTCCGTCGTGCCTGTACCCAAATCCAACAAGATCTGCGCAGCAATTTCAGCAGCTTGCATCGAAGTCAGTGTCGGAACATGTGTTTCAGAAATATTCGATTTTGAAATCTTTTCACGATTCAGTGTCTTGTAAATTCCGATGATCCACTCGCCTTTGCCTTTCACCGCGTCGTCTTGGCCATGAAATTCTTTCACGACCGACCGCACCGGACCGACCCAAACGCGCTCAAAGACCTTTGTGACTTCCTTGGCCAGGAAAAGTCCCATCGAAGTATCCAAAGTCTGTTGAAAAATACCCAGCGTTTCTTCGATTCTTTCGGGGCTTTCAAACCAAAGTGCCATCGCCGAACGCCCAACTGAATCTGCTTCTTGAACGCTGTCGTCTGTAAATCGAATTCCGCCTTGAAGGGCTTCCAAAATGGCGGATTCCTTGCGCGGTAGAAATCCCAGAAAAGAAAATCGGCTGATTTCCAAACCCGATATCGAAAGTGCAGCAGTGATGGCCGAAGGGCCTGCGATGGCTTGAACCGAAACTTGCGCCTGGCGCGCGGCTGCGACCATTCTTCCCCCCGGATCACTGATCCCCGGGGTGCCTGCATCGGTGATCAGCGCCAAGGACCTGCCGCTTGCCAGCACTTCGACGTACTTTTCCAAAGTCTTTTGAGAACTGTGTTCGTCCAACCGTTCACAACGCTTGGAAAGGCCCAAGGATGACAAAAGCGCCTGCCCCCGACGCGTATCCTCGCAAAGGATCGCATCGGCTTGTGAAAGCGCAGCGCGAGCCCTTTCAGAAAGGTCTGAAAGATTACCAATCGGCGTCGCAACGACCCAAAGGCCGGGTATAAGTTTGGAAGTCGACATCGTAAGAATTCTTCATATCTCTCAAGCACCCGTCTAGGCAAAAAGTTCCGAAAAAACTTTGGAAAATAATGCCCATTGGGAACCGCAGAACTTCGTCCGATACTTACAGAACGAAGGGGAACTGAAGCCGATGAAGACTCAAATCAAGAAAGCCGGAGACACGATGGTCGTCAGCATGGAAGGACGACTGAACTTTGAAGCGCAAGAGCCACTGAGACAGGACCTGACCCGTCTAGTAAGCCAAAGTAAGCGCGACGTGGTCCCGCAAAAGATTATCGTGAACCTAGAGAACCTAGAATTCGTCGGATCCAGTGGCATTTCGGCGTTTGTTCAGACGATGAAAGAATTCAATCAGCGTGCCCCGACCCGCCCTCGTTACGTCAACGTTTCCAGTGAATTTCAGCGCGTGATGAAGGCCTTTGATGAAAGCGGCGTCTTCGAATTTTACGACAACGAAGCCAAGGCCAAAGACAGTTTCTCAAACTAATTAAAACTCGAATCGAGCGATCTCGCTGTAGATCGTTGGATTCCTTAAGGGCGGGATGGAAGGCGGAAACGTCTGAAATCCCGCCCTTTCATTTTGAAGCGCCGAAACAGGAAGGGCTCCCAGGCGATTGAAGTCGGGATCCATGACTTTCGCCAAGCCAAAAATCATCCCTAGATAAAGTCCAGTCGAAGCGCCGACAAAAGGTGCCCTAGAATTTTCGGCAATGGGCCAGCTGACTAGACCAACCCCTGCCCCAAGCAAAGTTCCCCAGAAGCTGGTTTTGATGACCATCTTCACGCTTCTGCTGGCCGCAAAGGAAGGCGTCGAAAAAGCCAGCGTGAAAGTCATCGCAAAAATCATCGCAGTTTTCTTTGCAGCATTCTTTGCAGCATTCTTTGCAGCATTCTTTGCAGCATTCTTTGCAGCATTCTTTGCAGCATTCTTTGCAGCATTCTTTGCAGCATTCTTTGCAGCATTCTTTGCAGCATTCTTTGCAG
>JAEUWC010000014.1 GCA_016786465.1 Bdellovibrionales bacterium
TTCCGATCTCCAGCGGGGAGGGGTCGGCGCGGTCTTCCGGATCATCCCGACCCAGATTCCCGACTTCGAAAAACTTCGACTTCCCGAAGTTCTGAAAAAGATTTGTAAGCGCCCCAGCGGTTTGATTTTGGTTACCGGTCCTACGGGTTCCGGTAAGTCGACCAGTTTGGCTGCGATGCTTGATATTATTAATAAGGATGAATTCGGTCACATCATCACGATCGAAGATCCGATCGAATTCGTTCACCCTCACAAAAATTGCATCGTGAATCAAAGGGAAGTCGGGTCGGACACCAAGTCCTTCGGCGCCGCTTTGAAGCGGGCTCTTCGTCAGGACCCGGACTACATTCTGGTGGGGGAATTGCGAGACGTCGAAACCATTGAAATGGCGCTGACCATGGCGGAAACAGGTCACTTGACGTTCGGTACACTTCACACCAACAGTGCGGTCGCTTCCATTAACCGGGTGGTGAACGTCTTTCCACCGCACCAACAGACGCAGATTCGGCAGCTTCTTGCTTCCACACTTCAAATGGTTTTGGCGCAGCAGCTGATTCCAAAGGTTGATGGGACCGGTCGCGTAGCTGCGCATGAAGTTTTCATTCCCAACATGGCTATTCGAAATCTGATTCGTGAAGACAAACTTCACCAAGTGTATTCGATGATGCAGGCGGGGCAAGGTGAATCCGGAATGCAGACGATGAACCAGTCCCTGATGAATCACGTCAAGTCAGGCGCCATTTCAAAAGAAGCGGCACTGGAATACAGCACGGTTCCCGAAGAAATGGCCAAGTTCTTGGGTGTTACGTTGAAGCAGACTTAAGGCAAAGCCTACTTAAGGTAAAAAATGTCAGAATTTACGTATAGCGGAGTCGATAAAACCGGAAAATTGGTAAAGGGCAAGCTGGAAGCCGGTAGTGACGGCGAAGCCAGAATGCAGCTGCGCAATCAGGGAATTCGACCCAAGTTACTTCGCGACGAATCCAAGCCCCAGGGGCTGTCACTGAGCAAGCTTTTCGGCGGCGACGGGCAAGTCACGGCACCACTTGAAGTCGTTTTGACCTTTTCTCGACAACTTCAAGTGATGTTGGGCGCGGGTGTGCCGATCGTTCAGGCGATGGATATTCTTCAAGAACAGCAGCCCCATGAAGGAATGAAGACCGTGATCAAAACGGTCATGGAAAAGGTCCAAGGGGGCGCCTTTCTTTGGGAATCCATGGCGGCATTTCCCAAGGTTTTCCCCAAGCTTTACATTTCCTTGATCCGCGCCGGCGAATCATCAGGTGCGTTGGATCAGATGTTGAAGCGAATCTGCCGTTACCTTGAAGATACCGATCGTCTGCGCAAACTTTTGAAAAGTGCGTCGATGTACCCGATCATCGTTATTTCCATTGGTGTGGGTGTTGTCGCCTTGATGATGATTTTCGTGATTCCAAAGTTCGAAGAACTTCTTAAAAACAGCGGTCAGGCGTTACCAGCGCCGACACAGTTTGTGATCGATATTTCGCACTTCCTGGTCGACAACCTTTTGTACATCATCGCAGGGTGCGTGATCACCTTTTTTGCGCTGAAAAAGTTTATCGGAAGCCCAGAAGGTCGCGCCTTCATGCACCGAGCCGCATTTAAGCTGCCGTTGTTTGGATTGATTGCACAAAAGGGGGGAACGGCCCGGTTTACCCGTACGATGGGAACGCTTCTAGCTTCGGGCGTGAACTTACTGGACGCAATCGATATTTGTAAAAACACAATCGACAACGTCGTTTTGGAAGAAGCGGTCGCAACGATTCGAACGGATGTCGAAGGCGGAAAAACTTTGGGCCAGGTGGTCAGCAAACTGAGCGTCTTTCCTAGAATGGCTGTTCAAATGATTTCGGTGGGCGAAAGCACCGGCGCCCTGGATCGAATGCTTGAAAAGGTCGCCGATTTTTACGAAGCAGAAGTTGAAGTTCTGGTGGGCGGAATGACAAAGCTGATTGAACCTTTCGTCCTAGTTTTCTTAGGTGGGGCAGTCGGGGGCTTGATGATCGCCATGTACATGCCGATCTTCCAAATGGCTGGAGGAAACGGACCATGAGTAGAACGATCTTAGGTGAGTCACCGAAAGTCAAAGCGCTTCTGGAAATGATTCGAAAGGTTTCCGGCGCAAAAACGAACGTTTTAGTGATCGGAGAAAGCGGTACCGGAAAAGAATTGGTCGCCCGCATGATCCACGAATCCGGTGCACTAAAAGGTAAACCCTTTGTTCCAGTGAACTGCGGCGCCATTCCGGAAACCCTGATTGAAAGCGAGCTTTTCGGCCATAAGAAAGGCAGCTTCACCGGTGCTGTGGGCGACAAGATCGGACTTTTTGAAGTAGCAGATACCGGGACTTTGTTTCTAGACGAAGTCGGAGAACTTCCGTTGTCCATGCAGGTGAAGTTGCTTCGAGCCATTCAAGAAAAGACCATTCGAAAAGTCGGTGGGACCCAAGACCAAAAGATCGACGTTCGCATTATTGCAGCTACGAATCGTGACCTGGAAGCGGCGGTGGCTAAGGGAACTTTTCGCGAAGATCTTTATTATCGCTTGAACGTGATTCTGATTCAAACCCCTGCGCTTCGGGAAAGACAGGGGGACATTCGAATTCTTGCGGAAGCATTCTTAAAGAAGTTCGCCGAACGTTCAGGAAAAACCCTGACTCGTTTCGAACCTGAAGCAATGTCTGCGCTGGAACATTTTTCTTGGCCAGGAAACATCCGAGAACTTGAAAACATTGTCGAACGGGCCGCGACCCTTGAAACTTCCGAGCAAATTACCTGCGATAGTCTGCCGCCGGAACTTGTCGCTGCAGTGGCAAATGCCGTTCCCCACAAGGCGAAAAACAAGGCACCCATGCCAGGTTACGGAATCGCTCCCAGCGGCGGTTCGGGACCGATTTCAGGGACCATTCAAATTCCGGCACCTGACTTTGGCCAGGGGCCCATTGACCTAGACCGGATCCTGGGCGACGTGGAACGCGAATTCTTAGTTCGTGCATTGGACCACACAGGTGGGGTTCGCAAGAAGGCCGCCGAAGTGCTGGGGATCACTTTTCGAAGCATTCGATACCGTCTGAAAAAACTAGGGGTAACGGGTGGGGATTCCGAAGGCGTCGATGCTTCAGATGAATCGGAATAGACTTAAGTAATTGATATTTAAAGGAAAAACATAAGTTGACCAGAATAGTCTAATAATGAGACCATTCTAAGTAGGGCGGATGTCCGCGTCTGGGGGAATTATGAAGGCTTTTATTCTTGCGAGTGTAACTTTGCTGGTTTCGCAACAGGCTTACGCTCAGCTTTTCAGCGGGTGTGGCGGCTGGGATGATTGCAACTGCCATATGAACACCAAGGTTCAGACTTCGACGGGGTCGACAGTCGACGGCGTTCGCCTACAAGGCACCAGAGACGGGTCGGTTCAACCGAACTGTGACCGAGGTTACTGTGCACGCAAGTGCGCGGGCGGAGCTTTCAAAGATTGGTACGCTAAGATGGATGTGTTTCGCAACCAAGCCTGCCAAGCCAACAACATCATGGACCTGAAAGTCGTTGTGACTTTTGATGCGACTTACGACAGCGGCCCATGGAAAACTGAAACCATTGATTGCAAACAAAAGTTTGTCGACATGTTCAAGACCACGCCTCCAACGGTTCGTGCGACCACTTTGAATGGTGCGACGGCGACCGCTTCGGTGGGGACTTCTTTCTCGGGTGGCGGAACGTTTGGAGCCTACATGCAGCGCACTTTGACGGGTGCCGCAGGTGGATCACTTTCGACCGCGCAACGTTGCCCAGCTTCGACCCGACTGGTTCGTCTGGCCGATGGAAGCTTCCGCTGTGATACCAGCGGTGGAAACGGAATCGCAGCAAACCGCGGTTCACGTGCGGCTACGAGCGGATCGGCTCCTCAGCAGCAGATCGTAAACAATACTCCTGTGTATTCAGATCCAACTCCGACCCAGACGCAGACACCTACGTGCAATTATGTCTGCTCGGGTGGAACCCAGCTTCAGCATGAAGTCAGTATTGGCTGCAAATCCAATTCACTATTGGCTTTGATCTTTTCGGCTGTGGGTCCTTCGGAAGCGCAAGCTCTGTATCCTGAATCAACTCAGCAGACTTGCTCGTGGCAGTGCCCTGCTGGAGCCACGCCTCCAGGTGGATACGTTCCGACTCCGTCGTATGATTCGGGCGCTCCAAGAATGCCCCAGGAATACATTCAGTAATTCTGGTGCTTCAGATGAAATCAAGTCCGTGGGGAAATTTGCTAGTCAAGTTTCCCCACGTTACTATTAGGGGATAAGGGGTTGTTCGAATGAATTCCAAGCTTTTGACTTGGACCGCGTTTATGGTTCTTCTGGCAGGTACCGCGATTCGGGCGGACGATACGGCCGAAGCCGTCAAGCGATGGTCGGGCAGTAAGAAAGAATCCGAAAGCATCGATCTGAAGAACGGGTCTGAAATCACGAAAGGCGTCACCGGCGAAATCAAGCCGGTCGTCAAGGGAAAGCGCGAACCTCGCCGCTACCTGAACAAAGGTGAAACAGAAAATCGCGCCCTTTGCCTTGAGCAAAGGGCCCAATGCCTTTGCCCCGAAGGTCAGTACTTAACGAATCTGCCTAATTTGGATCTGGATCAGAATGGCGGCAGTGCAAGCAAAGTGGTGATCACCGGAAAACAAGTCAGCACTTTCGTTGCTCAACCGAAGAAAAAGTTGATTGCGAAAATGGGGTGTGTACCGACTTGCGCGACAGGAAGTCGCCTGAAGTTTAGGGCCACGGGGAAGAATCGGATCGAGGCCGAGTGTCAGGCGATATAATCGAGAATCGGGGGAAATATGGCGGGGATTAAGAAATTTCTGATTTTCGGTTTAGGAGCAATCAGTTCCTTTCCTGCGTTTGCGGCAACCCGCACCGTTCAGTTTGCGGGCCTGGCATCGGTCGAAGCCAACTTCACGGTCATTCAGGAACTGAACACTCAGGCCGTTTGCACCGTAATTATCGTGAACACCGGACAAACTGCACAGATCGTGGACGGAATTGAATTCATCAATTCGCCTTCAGCTTTGGGTTCTTCATTTACTGCGGCTGTCGGGTGCGGAAACGGAGCCGCGGGACAAACGATTGCGGCTGGGCAAACTTGCGCCGCGACCTACCGACCCTCGACCTATATTCAAGATCTTCGCCAAGGAGTTTGCGCAGGAAGAATCACGGTGCGTGACGCCAACGACAATTCGCCTGGGTCCGTAACAGCGACCGGATCCATAGGTGTAATGTTGGAATCGCAGGTGATGGGTGGAACTTTGGCTGGCGCACTTTATTCAAGTGGTCAGATTGTCCAGGCCTCGGGTGCGGCAACCACAGGTTCGATGAACCTGTATTGTACTGACGCCTGCCAACGTCAGCTGGCAAACTCTCGAACATGCGCATCCCTTTGCGGTGTAACCAGCACGCAGACGCCTTATGGAATGTTCGTGCCCAGAAATATCGATGGGATTTTGGAAGAAGAAGACGCCGTTAACCCCAACGGATCAGCGCCGATTTCATTTCCGACCACCGGCCAGCAGAACGGTGGCTACCCAAAAATGATTCATACGAAAACCCCGACTTTGTTTGCGGGTGGAGCAATCTTTGAATTGAATATTGGATCCATGCACGCCGTCTGTAACGGAACGCCGGGATACTTGGGTTCGGACTTGGCACCATCAGCTGGCGAACCTCATTTTGGTCACGGGCAGTATGGCGGTGGCGAGCAAGTCGACCTCCCGTTATTGACCGGAGACGGCCAAGGCAAGAAAGGTGAAGTTCTGTACTGCAGCCACCGGCACGGGGTTCCTGATTTGATTTCACGTGTGGGTTCGACGACTCCGGTCGTGATAAACGGTGGGATGCCATTTTGAATCGGGCAGCCCGGAATTGGATCCTTGCTTTTGGGTTGACCTTTGTCATTGCGCTGGGCGCTTGTTCAGGACCAAAGAAGGTCCCCGAGCGTTCGGGTAAGAAAAATAGAAACATCGAAACGATTCCTTTAAGTCAGGGGCAAGCGCAGTGCCAATCGCCTTTGGACCTTAATGCGGCCAAGATCGCAAAAAAGGTAAAGCCTGAAAGTAAATCCGAAGCGGTCGTGCTTTTTGAATGGATCTTTCCCGATTCGCCTGAAGAGCGCGAACAGTTGAATCAAACCGCAATTCTTGCGCTTCGGGTTTATCAGGCGGACGCCGCTGAATTGAAACGGGTCTATTTGCTTCGAAAAGGAAGAAAAGCCCTTGGGGTATTGCCTTTGATTTTTCCAAAAACGCCGGTCTATGAACTGACTTCGAATCTGACTGACGCTTCAAAAAGTTTGCTGGGGAATTTTCGAACGGATGCATTTTTGTTTGTTCCGGCCAACGAACTGATTCAGAAGGAACCGAAAGGCGAAGTTTTTGTAGAAATGACCGACCAGAAGAAACCTTTGAAGGTCACGACGCTTCCGGTGCCCACCTTGAAAGGCAATATCTTTGCAGCAGATCCTACAAAAATTCCAGATCCGGCATGGGTCGTTCCTCGCGTCCTGTCGCGATATTGCTATCAATAGGGATAGGGCATCAGCCAGTTGACGTAAAAATCGCTGGCCTTCACCTGGGTCAGATCGACTTCGGGGTTAACGTAGGTCTTGTCTCCGTTTGAATTCAGGTTCAGTCCCGAAATCGCAAAGACCTTTACCCCTGCGATTCCTTTTTCAGCGTATCGATCGCGAATAAAATGGGCGTACTGAAGAATGATTTCCGGGTTGGTGCAGACTTCGCGAAGCGCCAGTCCCCTGAATCTTTCGCGGGGTTGTTCAAGCCACTGCTGTCCGGTCTTTGGGTCAACGATGGAAAACGCCAGACGACCTTCGACTGATCGAAGCATCATTCGCCAAGAAAAAGCGTGACCATCTTGAGTCCAAAGCGCGACGCCCGGGTAAAAGTAACCGCGAAGCGGAAAAAGAATCTGGAAAGCGAAGAATACCCAGATGACTTTTCCGGGCCCTTTCACATTAGCGCCCAAAGTATGAAAATGTTTTTTCCAAAGCCCCTTCATCCAGCCCGGACACCAATCGGGATCAAAGAAAAGGGTCATGGCGGCGATCATCAAAAATGGAAAAATTCCGATATCAAAGTACAGAGCGTTGAAACTGTGAAACGCGACCCCCACAATGAATGCGGGCGCACGGTACTTTTTGGTCCAAAGTGCAGGGATTAGGAAAAAATCGATCAAGATTCCAGAAAATGAAAAAAGAATCGCCACGAACTTTTCGGCAAAAAGCCAGCCAATCAACGGAAGGTCATCGCGATCAGAAAGCCAGCTGTACATCGGTTCGGAACGAAAGACCCAATCCGGATTCAGCTTTGCGACGGCAGCATAAAAATAAACGATCCCCAAAAGCAGTTTGAAAACCTGAAGCCATCCTTCTTGGATTTTGGAACCGACTTTGGGCATCAGCGCGAAAAGAATCAGAATCAGCCAAAGCAAGTACATGTGGTTCAGGTAAAGGACCTTGTCTAAAAAGATGATGTATCCAAATAAAGCGACCAGAACCCAAGTCGAAATCCGATAGAATTTTTGCATCGCAACTGCTGCGGCTGAAAGTGCGATCAAGATAAAGACGGCATTCATGCCTCCTAGTGAAAGGGGTTTTAACCAGGACAGGTACGGAAACAGAATCGCAGGATCGATATAAAGTGTCTTGATGAAGTCATGGTAAAAGTGGGTCAGCACTTCATAAACCACAAGCAAGCACGTCCAAACCCGGAAGAAATGAAAAGAATCCGAAGGGACCTGCTTTTCTGAAAATCGTAGCGAAGTCAGTTGAATCATCGGATTCCAAAAACTTTCTCGCGCGGGGTGGTTGAAGTGACTTCGCCTGCGTCGTTTAAAAAGATTTTTCCGCCAAACGGGTCACGGTCGGGAACACTGGTTCTTTTACGATAGTTTTCCCACCACTTTTGCAAGGTCTTGTGGGGCACGTCCGTCGCACTTCGATATTCAGGAAGTTTCTTTAGGGCCGTCTTGAATCCATCGTTCAGTTGGTAAAAGAACTGGCTCAGAAAAAGCGCGTCCCTTTTCTTGACCAGCTTTTGCTTGGCTTCGTCAGTCGTTGCCCCGGAAATCATGAAATTCAAAAGTCGGATGCCTACTTCAAAGACGCCTCCGCTTTTGTCAAAGCGGGTGACTAGTCTTTGAATATACGCAGGCGCGCCGGGAACTTCCCCGGCTAGACGGTAAAATTTTTCTGCGTTTTGAAGGTCATCCAATTCAAAAAGATGGATATAGGCCAATCCCAGTGGAATTGCCCACGCGTTCTTCCAGTACTTCTCACGAAAAGCCTGGGGCATTTCCAAAAGTTCGCGGTTTCGGAAGCGTTCGCCTTTTTCCAAAAGAAGTTTTCCACCCCCGACATCGTTGCGAACGACCGTCAGAAAACTACCTCCGATGATGTAAAGTTCAGCGAATGCCGCGTCAATGTCGGTCGCCAGTTCAAGATCGAAATACACCGCTGAACGAACGCCGTCGGCGACACGTGCATAGGCAGGATCGGCCAAAAACCCAATAGTCAGGCTGTCGACCAAGCTTGCGGTGTGGCCGAACGCCATGGCCTTTGCCAATTCTGGATGCGTTTTTTCCGTCTTCGTTCGTGGCGGTTCGACCCACGACGCTTGGATTTCACTGGCTCGTCGATTCAAGTAAATTTGAAGGGCGAAAAGCGCGGCCAATGCGAAAGCAAGAAAAGCAAGATCGGTCCTTTCAGACACGCCCTCATAACTGCGCGCGGTGTCAGCGTTTTTGCCGGATTCTAATGCGACTCTGGAATTGCGCCTGGTTTTTCCCATGCTAGGATTAAAGGTAATCGAAAACTTCCGTCACTAGGAGACCAAAACCGTGAACAAAACCAAAAATAGGTTCAGCCTCAATTCAGAATCCGGATTCACCCTTGTCGAACTGATGATCGTCGTCGCGATCATCGGGATTTTGGCGTCGATCGCCATCCCGAACTATCAAAAGTATCAAGCGCGTTCGCGCCAGACCGAAGCCAAGATTTCTTTGGCAGCTTTGTACACGGCTGAACAGGGTTATGTGGTTGAAGCGTCGACCTATTCGATGTGTTTGCAGAACATTGGCTATCAGCCGACCGGCAACTTGATCTACTACGCCACTGGATTTGACGGTGCCGCGGACACTGGTCTTTGCGGCCCAACCGGCGCGACAGCTTGCAACCAATACTATTCAGCTGGAACGGCGACCGCTTGCGCGGCAACCGGCAGCGCGACTTCTGCTTTCCAATATGATGCGACGGCCAAGGTGGCGCAGGCTGCAGTGCTGACCGCTTCAAATACGCTGGCAGGGACGACGATGAACCAGTCGACCTTCACAGGGCAAGCTAAAGGAAACGTCACTTCAAGTGGCGCAGTGTATGACACCTGGACCGTAAACCAGCAAAAGACGATCACGAACACGGTTTCGGGAATCTAAAGTTCCTGATTTCATGGTCAGACCTTTAGATCAACGCGGCTTCACGCTTGTGGAACTGATGATCGTAGTTGCGATCATTGGAATCCTGGCGTCGATCGCGATTCCGAATTATCAGAAGTACCAGGCCCGCACACGCCAGACGGAAGCAAAGATGGCGTTGGCGGCGATCTATACGGCTGAAAAAAGTTCGGCGACGGAATCATCGACCTATTCCGCCTGTCTTTCGAAGATCGGATACGGCGTCAGTGGGGGAAATCGTTACTACGTAACTGGATTTGAACCGACTGACGCCGCAAACACTTCATGCGGGCCTGGCGGCGTGGATTCTTGCCTGCAACTTTTCAAGGTCGGCGGAATCGATCCTTGCGTAGCAACAGATGCCGCGTTCGATGCAACGGCAAAGGTCAGTGCTCAGATTCCGACACCCGCAAAAGCTTCGGATCTAACGGGTTTCACTTACATCACCAAGGCACAGTTCTTGGCAGCAGCGGTTGGGAACGTATCGTCAGAACAGGCAACGGATGCTTGGACTGTCGATCAGGAAAAGAAGATCGTGAACGTTTGGAACGGCCTTAGTGCTCCGCAAGTCGCCAAGCCGAATCCCGCCGGCGGTGGATCCGGTTCGGTCGCTGGAAGCGGCGGCAGTGGTGGTGGATCAAGTGGTGGGCCCAGCGGCCCAGGCGCGGGTGGAAGCGGCGGCAGTGGTAGTGGCAGCGGCGGTTCAGGTGGTTCGGGCGGTGGTTCGCAAGCGGGTGGCGGATCGGCGGGCGGCAGCAGTGGCGGTTCGACACCCCAGGGTCAAAGCGTGAATCGGTACGGGCAGTAAGATGTCAGCGACCCGAAAACCATTGGTTGAAATCCACGCAGTTGACCAAATTTTTCGCGCCGGATTTTGGCTCAAGCCCGTTCAAGTCCTGCATCACGTTCAAATTCAAGTTCCTGAAAAATCAGTCTTTGGATTCTTGGGCGCCAACGGTGCGGGCAAGACAACACTGATCCAACTTCTGGTCGGACTTCGCGCACCGACTCGTGGAACCGTTAAGGTCGGCGGGCATCTGGCAACGACGGCAAAAGCCCGCCGAAAAATCGGTTACCTACCCGAAAGACCGTACTTTTACGATCACCTGACGGGCGAAGACTTTCTAAAATACTTCGGTACTCTTTCAGGGATGACCCGAAACCAACTTCTGGATCGAATTCCAACGGTGCTTTCAACCGTGGGGATGACGGCAGCGAAGAACGTCGAACTTCGACGGTATTCAAAAGGCATGCTTCAAAGAATCGGGATCGCTCAGGCCATTTTGCATGAACCCGAACTTTTGGTTTTGGATGAACCCATGAGCGGGCTTGATCCGATTGGGCGAAAAGAAATTCGCGAATTGATCCTTAGCCTTTCGCAAGAAGGCCGGACGGTGTTCTTTAGTTCACATGTGATTCCCGACGTAGAAGCGATTTGCGACGAAGTAGCGCTGATTGATCAGGGACGAATTTTGCAAAGTGGTCCGATCGGTGGACTTCTTTCCAAAGGCCCGATTCAAACCGAAATCGCTTTTTCTGGCGTCACCGCCGCCAACGCAAAAAAAATTGAAGAACTGATGCGAATTCAGGAAATGCCCGACGGGATTCGCGCGATCGTGACTTCGCAAGTTTCGGCTAACGACGCGCTTTCAAGTCTGATCAAGAAAGGTGCACGAATTCTTTGGGTCAGTCCGATTCGGCCATCTCTTGAAGATTTTTTCAAAAGCACTAAGGAAGGAGGGTCCGCGTGAATGTAAGCCGACGTGGATTGACTCCAAGCCTTCCGGTGATCCTAAGTATCGCAAGGGTCAGTTTTTTCGAAATCCTTCGGGAAAAGATTTTGTACATCACCCTGATGATGACGGCCCTTTTGATGTTCCTGGGGTTTGCGGCATCCCGTCTTTTCTTCATTCGCCCAGATCGCGTGATTTTGGATTTTGGCCTAAGTGCCGTCAATATCAGCATGAGCATACTTGCGATTCTGATCGCGGGATATCAGATTGGGCGAGAAGTGGATCGGCGAACCATTCACATCGCGTTGGTTCGTCCGATTTCCAGAGGACAGTTTCTTTTGGGAAAATTCGCGGGAATCAAATGCATTTTGATCCTGAATTGGTTGCTTCTGTCGGCTGGATACGTTGTGATTTTGGGGCTTTCATCCCACGAAGGCTTCACCGAACACCTTCACGCCACACTTTTTTGGGCGTTAGGGCTTTTGTTATTTCAAAGTGTGGTCCTTGCTGCAGTGGGAATTTTTCTTTCTACTTTCACAACCGCTGCGCTTTCTTGGATGATCTGCACGGGCTTTTACTTGATTGGAAACAATATTTCTCAGATCCGATTGCTGGCCATCAAAACCAAGAACGTTTTCGTGGCAGGGTCGCTGAACGGATTGACTTGGATTTTTCCGAACCTAGAACATTTTAGCTTGGGCACCCAGGTGACCTACGGCCTTCCGATTGTGACCGAAGCCGCAGTGACGGCAATCGTGTATTCGGCAGTTTATTCGGCACTGGTTCTGCTTTTAGCGGTTCTTTCGGTGCAGAAACGAGAACTGAATTGAATTTGAACTTAAGCCCCGTATGGATCACAGGGTTTTCTGCTGGAATGGGCCTTCTTTTTGGAAGCTTTGCCACGGTTTTGGTCAGCCGAGTCCCACAAAAGAAGTCGATCATCAAGCCAGCCAGTCATTGTCCACATTGCAAGACTCCGATTCGCTGGTTTCACAACATTCCGGTCCTGGGCTACCTGATCCAGCAAGGAAAGTGCGCTAGCTGCAAAAAAGAAATTTCAGTTCGGTATCCGCTGATTGAATTATTGACGATGCTTCTTTTTGTAACTTGCGCCCAAAAATTTGGTGTCGACCTAGGGCTATTTCTTCGCGACTGGGTTTTCATGGTGCTTCTGATTTCGATCGCTTTCATCGATCTTGAACACAGAATCATCCCAGATCGGTTAAGCCTACCGGGCCTGGCTTGGGGACTTTTGACTAGCCCGTTGAATGACCAGCCGGGTTGGATGCAATCCCTGATCGGCGCGGCTTTGGGATTTGGAATTTTCTATGCCTTGGCTTGGTTCTATCAGTGGCGCACGGGGCGCTCGGGCCTAGGTGGTGGTGACATCAAGTTTCTGGCCATGTTAGGCGCATATGTCGGTCCGATGGGTGTTTTGCAAACGATCTTAATCAGTTCGGTCTTGGGAAGCGTCGTCGGAATTTTTGTGGGCTGGGTTTCGACCCGTGGGGTCAAGAACGGTAGCTTGATGAAAACTTCCATTCCCTATGGACCGTTCTTGGCAGTGGGGGCCCTTGCGGCGTATCTTCTAGGTGAAATTCTATGGACCCCATACTTGAATCCGACCTAGGTACCGAACGTTGGGCGAAAGCCGAATGGCGAACGTTTGAACTTTGGGAGCGGATCGAAGCCAGGCTGAAGCGAAGAAAGCGGATCATCATTGGATCTGCCGTGGTTGTTTTTTTCATGCTTTCTTCCATCCCCGTTGTTCAAGATCGCCTTCCTGCTTGGCGATCCAGGATGGCCGCACGGGATCTGGCCCGGGAAATCAGTCGCGCACAGGTTTTAGCGGGGATCAGTTTTTCGGCCATTCGTTTAAGGTTCACGGATCGAAAGAGAATGACTTTTGAAGTGACAGGACACACGGATTGTCGGCACACCGAATCCGGATTTCCGATTCGCGCTGGGATTTTGAAATCGCGTTCAGAACTTCAAATCCTGTCCAAGGATCAGCAAGGAAACTTTGGTTTGGCGCAGCTGGTCGATGAATTCTGCTTTCAGTCGCGCGAAGGGGTCAGTTTTGCGAAAGCGACTGATCCAAATGTTCAAGCTTTAGGATTTGCGGTTTTGCCGGCGGCCGATGTTGATGCAATGCGAAGCGATCGTCTTTCGCTACTGGTCCTGAGCGGACCTTCGGCAGAAATTTCCTACGAGTAGATTTATTGACGCATCCTGGTGACCTGCTACACTTGTCCATGAGGATCCATGGCAGGAACCGATACCGGAATCGAAGCACCCCCACAGGGACCGCCGACTGACGCCCCAAAAGACGACCAAGCTGGTCAGAAAAAAAAGGCGTCCATCGGGGAAAAAATTTCCCAGTTCTTCGCGAAGCTAAAAATGAGCGGCGTCGGAGCAGGTGGAAGTTCGTCTTCCGTCATCGGATTGAGCGTCGGATCGTCCTCGGTAAAAGTGGTCGAGCTGATCAAAAAGGGAAAAAGTTTTCACCTGCATCACTTTGGTTTGGCGCAGCTTCCGGAAGATGCTGTCATCAATCGTGAAATCATCAATCCGGTTGCTGTGATTGAAGCGATCAAATCCTTGGTCGCGCAGATTCAGATCGCGTCCAGGCCCGTCTGTACTTCGATTTCGGGCAACGCCGTTTTTATCAAGCGCCTGACTGTCGAAGCGCCGAATCAACGCGAACTGAAAGAAGCCGTTTACTGGGAAGCCGAACAGTACCTGCCCTTTGATCCAAGCGAAGTGGTTTTGGATTTTCATCAAATCGGAAAGCGCGACAAAACCTTCGACGTTCTTTTGGTCGGTGCAAAACGTTCAGCCGTGGAAAGCTATGTCGGTTGTATCGAAGACGCGGGTTTGAAAGCAAAACAGGTCGATGTGGACTTCTTTGCCATGCAGGATTCATTTGAATTGAATTACCCGCAAAATCCGGCAGAAGCGGTTTGTTTGGTGGATGTCGGAGCATCTTCAACAAAGATTTCAATCGTTCAAGAAGGCGTTCCTGTGTTCACCAAGGATTCGCCCATGGGTGGGGCGGCACTGACCGCCGAAATCCAAAAGCAGTTGAATCTGAATTTCACGGACGCTGAAACTTTGAAAACAGGTGCGGCGGCTGGCGGTGTTCCGCAGGAAGTCAGCGATTTGATGGCGGCTTCGGCAGAACAAATTGCCGGAGAAATTAAGCAAACGCTGGAAGTTTATCATGCGACCGGGACAGGTGCCCCGGTTGCCTATGTTTTGGTTTCAGGCGGAGGATCAAAGGTTCCCCAGTTCGCAAAGATCGTGGAAGACGGCTGCGGACTTCCCACGCAGGTTGCAAACCCCTTCAATGCGATTTCTTATGATTCCGGCGTTTTTACGCAGGAATACTTGGCTCAGATTGCTCCACTTGCGGCGGTACCGGTGGGTTTGGCCTTAAGGGCGGCGCAGGGCTAAGACATGATCAAGATTAACCTGTACGTCAAACGCGGTTCGAAAGCAGAAGTTGGAAAGTCCAAGGGTGGACTTTTGGACCAGCTTCGCGACCTGACCAAGGGAGACGGAATTTCCCAAGCGGCGTTAGCGAAGTTGGGCGACAACCCGATCGAAACGCTGAAGAATCTTCCGATTCGTCCATTGATCCTGCCAGCGATCGCGTTTTTTCTAGGCGGCGACATTCTGGAAGAAATCAAAGCCAAAGACCTGGCCGAAGCTGAAGCTGTGGTTTCGGCTCTTCGACAAGATCAGACCAAGGTTCAAGCTGAATTGGCCAAGTACAAGGGTTTGGATCAGATCAAGGCACAGCTGGAATCGGTTGAACGCGAAATTCGAACGAAGCTCACGGTGATCGCCGAATTGATTCGTGATCGCGAAACGCCACCGAAAATGATGATGGCGATTTCAAACGCAATTCCCAAGGATGCTTGGTTGATTGACTTCACGGTGAAGCAGAATCAACTGATCTTCAAGGGTGGGGCCATCGGTTTCAATCCGGTGACGGATTTCATGCGTTCACTGGAAGAATCCGTATTTTTCAAAGACGTAACGCTCAAGGGAACCCAACAAGGGAAAGACGCCAAGGGCAACCAGATCGCGACTTTTGAAATTTCAGCCAGCCGGAGGGACCAGTAGATGGACGGTTCCCAGCTGATGGAAAAACTTCGAGAAATTCTGCCTAAGATTCCGTTCCTGCCATTGACGGCGTTGTACTTGGGTTACTTGGGTTACGACTACTACACCTTCATTGACGATCCGAATTCCGCTTTGAACCAGAAGAAAGCTGAAGGCGAGAAGGTCAAAGTCGAAACCCAGAAACTTCAGAAGAAAGTCGCCGAACAAAAGGAATACGCTTCGAAGCTTGAAGGAAAGCGCGCTGAAATTCGTCAGATGGCGGCTGACCTGGATGCCATGAAGGGGACTATCGGCGATGTCGTCAACGTTCCGGACTTTATGCGCGACCACCTGATGGAAGCCAAGAAAGTCGGAATGACGGTTTTGGGTTTGAAGCCAACCGACAAGGGACGAACCGAATACTACGGCATTCAGAATTTCGAACTGAATTTTCGTTCCGTGTACATGCAGCTGATGGTTTTTCTGGATCGTGTTTCCAAATCTTCAAAGATTGTTCGCGTGGAAAACATCACGATCAAGCCGGTGGGGTCCAGCCTTTCAAGGTACGTGGAACTTCAGGGTACTTTGCAGCTTCGCACTTATTTCTATATGGGGTCAAACGCCGATCAGTTAGCTGCTGAAAGCAGGCAGGACACGCCGCTTTTGCAAATCAAAGTCGCGGATCCCAAAGCAAAGGGGGGCAAGAAATGATTTCTGGCCACCGGATTTGCTTCATTGGATTTTGTTTTGGCCTGGGGCTTTCTTCGGCCTTCGCGCAGACACCACCGACGGGCGGACAACCGCCCGCAGGGCAGCAGCCTAGCGACACTGGCGGTCGACCTGTTTTGCAAAACGCGGGAAGCCCAAAAGATGCGGTGAACGAAGTGGATCGCATCAAGCCCAAGAATCAGCCGGGTGTTGCAGCGGCAGCTGCGCCGGGGTCCAATTCAGGCGGGTCGTCGGCAGGAAGTTCTTCGGGGGCTGCGGCGGCAGGCGTTGCAACAGCACCCACTCTTCAACCCTCGATGCCCAAGGCGCAGTCCAACGAACAGTTGGCAAATGCGGTTGCGCAGATCGCAGAACAGGCGCCGGATTTCACCCAATTGCGTGATCCCTTTAAGCAGCCAACGGTGCTTCAATCGAAAATGGAACCCAGGACGCCACTGGAAACTTTTCCCGTGGATACGCTTCGGATGATCGCGGTGATGTCGGGGCCGAAACGAAAGAAGGCTTTGGTCGCGGCGCCCGACGGAAAGAACTACATCGTAATGGAAAAGATGAAGGTCGGGATTCGAGGCGGGTTGATTTCCAAGATCACTCCGGACGCGATTTTGATTCGTGAAAAAATCGTCAATATCGTCGGAGAAGAAGAAGACTTAGACACTGTTTTAAAAATGCAGACGCCGCCTAGCAATATTGCGACCGGTGAACCCCAAGCGGCTGGGGGAGGATAATAAAGATGAAAAATACAAAATGGATATCGACCGGACTTTTGGCGCTTTTGACTTCATTCGCTTGGGGGCAGACAGCAGCACCCGCCAGGATCACCGCCATCAACTTCCGCGGGAATTCCGATCCTAGCCAGATTGAAATCACGGCGACCGGCCCGATCGAGTACACGATCGAAGAAGATGTCAAAGGCAAGTCGGTGATGATCGAAATTCCGAATTCGCAATTGGCTAAGGGATTGGATCAGAAGCAGGACACTTCGGCTTTCGGAACCAACGTACTTTCGATCCAACCCGTTCAGGCGCCTGGATCAGACGTGGTTCGTGTGATCCTCCAGCTTCGTGAAATGGCTCGGGTTGAAATCGATGCCAAAGGAAAAACTTTAGTCGCGTCGATTCCTTCTGCGGGCGATGGATCGGATTCGATGGTTGAAGACCCGGGAATTGCAGGAATGGATCCAGGCTTGGAACCGCCGCCGATGCAAGACCTTCCGCCACCGGGGCCGATGGCGCCTGAAATGGCGAAGCCCGAGGCCCCAAAGCCCTTGGATCCTAAAGCCGCACTGATTGAAGATTTCTTGTCCGCATCGGAACGCCACGAATTCGTCGGAAGCAAAATCACGCTTCAAATGAAGGATGCAGACGTCGGCGACATCTTTCGCCTGATTTCCGAAGCCAGCGGCTTTAATATTATTTTGGGCAGCGATATTCGCGGAACCTTGACCATGTCCTTGGTCGATGTTCCCTGGGACTTGGCATTAGACACGGTTTTTCAAACCCTTCGCTTGGGTGGAAAACGACAAGGAAGCGTTCTTCGGGTCATGACCTTGCAGGCGATGACGAATGAAGCTCAGGAAAATCTTCGCGCCAAGCAAGCAAACGAACTGAATCAGCCCAGGGTGACTCGTTTGTTCCCGCTTTCGTACGCGGATCCAGCAACAATCTCGACAACGCTCAATGCATTCTTGGCGGCTGAACAAGCTTCCGCTAGTGCAATCCCGGGCGCCGCCGCGCCACCCGTTTCGTCGGCTTCGGGGACTGTTCCGGGGGCATTGGTTCAGGTGGATACCCGGACCAACAGTATCTTGGTTCGCGACATTCCAAGAAGGGTTGATCAGATGCGTAAGCTGATCGAATTGATGGATACGCAGACGCCTCAGATTTTGATTGAAGCCAAGATTGTGGAAGCCAATGAAACCTTCGGTAAGTCTTTGGCCGGAGCCATCGGTGGCGGGAACTTGGGATCGGGCCCCTTTGGTGCGGGTTTCAATGGAATCGATCCAGTGGCGCCCATCATTCCTACAGCGCCTGTTGCTGATTCTGGGATTACGGGTCAGATCAGCTGGTCTCCGACGGTGGGCTTTATCAACGGAATCCAACGGATCAATGCACAGCTTACATTTGGTGAAAGACAAGGGTCGTCTAAAAACATTGCTTCACCACGCTTGGTGGTCCTGAACAAACAACAAGCGTCGATTTCGCAGGAGACGCCGATTCTAGTTCCGGGTGTGGCAACGGGACCAAACGGCGTTCAGGTTCCGACTCTGGTGCCTCAGCCGGCACGACTTAGCTTACAAGTGACTCCGACGGTGACCAACGATGGTTCGGTCTTAATGACCCTGACGCTTTCCCGGGGCGTGATTCAAAACAGTCTAGTCGCGGCAAGAGATATGAATACCCAGGTTCTTGTGGATAGCGGATCGACTTTGGTTTTGGGTGGAATTTACACCCAAGTGGCTAGCGAAAACGAAACTGGAATGCCTTTCTTGCGTAAGATTCCTTTGATTGGTGCACTTTTCGGGTCTGAATCGAACTCGATGGATAAGAACGAACTTTTCTTCTTCATCACGCCAAGGATCTTGAACGAAAAGGAAGCGGGCCTACTTCCAAAGTCCGATCAGGGCTAATCAGGGGATTCGAATGAAGAAGCCGGGAAGCTTTTCACCCGTTCTGTATGATTACCTAAAAAGGTACCAAGACGACCCAACGTCGCGGGTATTCGCGCCACTGGCCGAAGCCTATCGGAAGGCTGGACTTTTGGATGAAGCCATCGAAATCGCACGCGACGGCTTGGCTATTCACCCTCACTTTGTAGGGGGGCGAGTTGCCTTGGCGCGCGCCCTTTTTGACAAGGGACTTTATCAGGAAGTGGTCGACGAACTGACGCCGATCATTGCAGATGTGCCCGACAACCTGGTCGCACAGCGGCTTTTGGGGGATTCGTGTTTGGTTTTGGGCCGAATCGCAGAAGCCCTGGGTTCGTTCAAAATGCTTCTTTATTACAATCCCAGTGACCCCGAAGTCGCACGGATGGTGCGCGAACTAGAATCCAAAGCCTACGAAAATGGGGCCCTGGTGCTGCGGTCCGATATGGTTAGTGCACTGCACAAGCAGGCTTCTTTTGACCCTGAACCCCCAGCCCAAAGCCGCGATGCTTGGGCGCGCAAAATCGAACGGTTACAGGGCCTTTTACTGAAAGTAGAACGCTACCGCAGCCGTGTTGCGGCTTTCCGGCCAGCGTGATAGCCCAAAGGTCATGTACGCAACAAACCAGTTTCGCAAAGGTCTCAAAGTTGAGATCGATGGGGTTCCTTTTGAAATCGTAGACTTCCAACACGTCAGCCCGGGAAAAGGTCGCGCCTTCACCCGCACCAAGCTGAAGAATATGTTGAACCAAAACGTGATCGAACGAACGATCACTTCCGGCGACAAGCTGGATAAGGCCAACACTGAAGAAAAGGAAATGCAGTATCTGTATAAGGATGCTGAAGGCTATCACTTCATGAACCAGGCGAACTACGACCAGGTCGCCCTTCAAGCTGACCTTCTGGGCGACGCAAAAGATTTTCTTCAAGAAAACGGCGTGATCAACGTCATGTATTTCAACGAACGTCCCATCGGAATTGAACTTCCCACTTTCGTTCAATTGAAAGTCAAGGAAACTTCCAGCGCTTTCAAAGGCGACACCGTCACAGGTGGCACCAAGCCGGCAATTCTTGAAACCGGAGCGTCCATCAACGTTCCGTTCTTCATTAAAGAAGGCGACATCATCAAGGTCGACACTCGCGACTACAGCTATTCTGAAAAGGTGAACAAATAACGTGGCATCTTCCAAGTCGGCTTCGAAATCAGGTTCCAAAAAAGAAGGATCTTCGATCGCACAAATCGAGTTCCTGATGGAACTGATGAACAAGCACCGGATCGGTGACTTGGAATGGGAAACCGATGATGGCCGAGTTGCACTTCGTTCGTTGTCAGCCGGTTCCGTACACACAGCGCCGGTAGCTCCGGTTGCAGCGGCGGCACCCGCTGCAGCGTCTGTCGCACCGCCTGCGCCGGTTGCAAAGCCTGCGCCTGCGGCCGCATCAAACCAAAAGCAAATCACTTCGCCTTTTGTCGGAACTTTCTACCGTTCAGCTTCCCCGACGGCGCAGCCTTACGTCAAAGAAGGACAAAGCATCAAACGTGGAGACGTTCTTTGCATCATCGAAGCGATGAAGCTGATGAACGAGATCGAAGCGGAAGTTTCTGGCAAGATCGTGAAGGTCCTTGTGGAGAACGGGTCGCCGGTTGAATTTGGCGAACCGCTTTTTGTGATTGAATCCTGAAAAAAGGCTAGCGCCAAAAGCCATTCGTGGCCCTAAAGCCCCAAGTTCTTTGCCAGGAGCGGTCCCCGAGGCACCCGAATCCGGTGGCAAAGGAAAGAAGTCGGGTTCGTCTTCGGGTACTCCGATCCGCAAAGTATTGATCGCCAATCGCGGTGAAATCGCGCTTCGCGTGATCCGCGCCTGTCGCGAACTGGGAATTTCAACCGTCGCAGTCTATTCATCGGCTGACGAATCTTCGCTTCATGTGAAGATGGCAGACGAAGCCGTTTGTATTGGTCCTGCGCCGTCGAAACAAAGTTATTTGAACATCGCTAGTGTATTGTCAGCCGCCGACATCACCGGCGCCGACGCCATTCATCCCGGATACGGCTTTTTGTCGGAAAATGCTGAATTTGCGAAACTTTGCGGCGAATGTGAAATCACCTTTATTGGGCCCACGCCGCCTAACATCGAAGCGATGGGCGAAAAAACACGGGCCCGTCAGATCGCAAAAGATGCAGGTGTTCCGCTTCTTCCTGGCACGATGGAATCGCTGCCTAGCCTGGAAGTCGCGCTTTCTGAAGCCAAGAAAATTGGTTACCCGGTCATCTTGAAGGCCGCGGCCGGTGGCGGTGGGCGTGGGATTCACGTCGTCTATTCTGCTTCACAATTGGAAAGTTCGTTTGAACGTCTTCGCAGTGAAGCGATGGCCGCATTCGGCGATCCCTCGATGTATCTTGAAAAATTTTGCGAGCATCCTCGACACGTTGAAATTCAGGTGCTTTGCGACGCTTTTGGAAACCGGATTTTTTTAGGAGAGCGCGATTGCACGATCCAACGTCGGCACCAGAAGCTGATCGAAGAATCACCTAGTTCGGTTTTGGATGAAGCCCTTCGCAAGAAGATGGGTGAAGCCGCACTGAAGCTTTGTGAAAAAGTGAATTACGTGAATGCCGGCACGGTTGAATTTTTGGTCGACGAAAACAAGAATTTTTATTTCATGGAAATGAATACCCGGATCCAGGTTGAACATCCCGTGACCGAAATGGTGACCGGAGTCGATTTGGTGAAGGAACAGATCCGAATCGCTTCTGGCCAGAAAATGATTTTGAAGCAGTCGGACATCAAGATTCAGTCGCACGCGATCGAATGTCGAATCAACGCAGAAGACCCCGAGCGTTTTACACCTTCTCCGGGAAGAATCACGGCGCTGCATGTCCCCGGCGGTTTCGGCGTTCGCGTGGACTCGTTCGTTTACGACCAGTACAAAGTGGTTCCGTTTTATGACTCGATGCTTGCGAAACTGATCGTTCACGCGCCAACGCGCAATGACGCAATCGCGAAAATGCGCCAAGCCCTTGACGAATTCGTCATCGAAGGCATCAAAACGAATATCCCGTTCCATAAGAAAATTTTTTCGAGCAAGAAGTTCCGGGACTCGGATTACGACACCCACTTTTTGGAAGAGTTTCTGCCTAAATACGAATAAAATCGTAAGGATGGACAATAAGTTCGAGGGCACGCGCGTCGACTTGGGCGACGATCTGGTGACCCAGCCACAGGATGTGGCACCGAAAGAATCCAAGGCGGCTGTCGCGCGCGAAGAAACCGCCGATGACCTGCTTCGATCGGCAGAAATTCTGATGGGCGAAGGGCTGGTCGACGACGCGAAGAAAACCTTACGTCGGATCATGATTCAGTTTCCCGAAGTCACACGGGCGAAAGCGCGCCTGGAAGAAATCCAGGAATCAGAAATCAAAAAAATCTTTCTAGAAAGTGTACCTCGAAAAAAGTACGGCGATCAGGATCCGTACGAAGCCAATCTAAAGCGCAACCGTGAAGACGTCCTTGAGCAGCTGGAAAAAGATCTGAAGTTAGCGCCCGATTCTAGCCGCGTCGGTTTTCAGCTGGATGAAACTTTTGTGGATTTCTACCAGGAACTGGAAAGCAAGATGGGCGGCGCAAGCGGATCCGATCGCTTGGACCTGGGGTTTGCGCTTTTTGAAATGGGGCTTTATGGCTTGGCTTGTAAACAATTCGAGCTGGCCATTTCGGACGCCGATCGAGGGCTGGATGCGGCAGCTTGGTTTGGGTATTCACTTCTTTTGGCGGATCGACCCTTTGAAGTGATTCTGGCACTTGAGCCTTTCGTGCAAGACACCCGCATTGAGCAAGAACGGCGCGCTGAGTTTGTCTACCTGACCGGCCGAGCCTTCGAGTCCATGCGGAACTTCGAACAGGCGATCTTCTTTCTTCAAATCGTCGAAACATGGGTGCCCGGATATCGCGATACGAGCGATCGAATCGCATCGATCACGGAAAGGTTTGGCGAGGCCAAGAAATGATTCGTCGTCCGCTTTTAATCTTTCTCAGTGTGGTCCTGGCGCTGACGATGGGGGTCTTGTTTTTTCTTCAAAGCAAGACTTTCGCCGGAATGGTGAAGCGTTTCGCCCAGGACTACATTCCGAAAGATCTGGGGGTCGAAGCCGACTTTAGTGAATTCGCCGTCCGCGTTTTTCCACCGGGACTGTCGCTGAAGAATCCGAAAGTCGTGGTCACCCAACCCAAGCTAGTCGATCTTCCAGCGGGCACCCAAGTTCAGTCCGAACGCTTGGATCTGATTTTTCTGCCCTTTCAAATGCTCAGCGGTGACATCCGCGTCAACGAAGTTGTCGTTGTGAACGGAAAAATTCAGCTTCATTTCGACCAGGCTTACATGAAAGCGCGCGCTGAAAAAAAATCCAGAAGTCTTCGCGGCGAACCTACATCCTTTCGTTGGGACGAACTTTTTCGCGTTCGCGCAGAATCGATTTCGCTGGAAAACACGGAAGTCGAACTGAAGGTCGATGATCCCGGTCTGGAAGTGAAGGTTTTGGCCAAAGAACTAGGATTGTCGCAGTGGAAGGGGCGGGGTGGCCTGGGCTACGAACTGAAACTGGATTTGAATGAATTCAGCGGAAGGTTCCCTAAAGAATGGAGAATTCCTGGGGTGCTTGAATCCGTGCAAGCACGTCTTCAGATCAATCCCGCAGGAATCCAGGTCGAAAACTTTAAGTTCCGTCATCGCGGCGTTGAAGCAGAAATCAAAGGCAAGGCTACCGGAAGCGTGATTTCAGCAAAGAGTCTGATATCGGACCTAAGGCTGAAGTCGAAGGTTGAAGTTGCGGATTTGGTCGAATTCCTGAATCTGACGGCACTTAAGAATCAAGCAACAGGAAGTATTGCAGCCGAACTTGATTTGAAGGGCGATCTTTTGAACCCCGGGCAAAGTTTGAAAGTTAAGGGTCGCGTTCGCGGGACAGCATTGAAACTGGTCGGTTACGACGTTGAAAAATTGGAATCTGATTTGGAATGGATCGCAGAACAGGATGGACCAGGACGCCTGAAGATCGAGAAGGCCAGTTTCGAAAGTCCTCTTCGTGAACGAAGTGGGACGAAGGCTCCTGGGAGCGGCGGAAAGTTTCAGATTCTTGAAACCGAATTGAATCTAGGATCCCACACGCCGATGCGGATTCCTCTGCTTTTCGAGGGAGCCCATTTCCATTGGCTTCTGGGGCCCGCAGCAAAAGAAACGCAGCACTTGATCTTTAAAGTTCACGGAAAGGTCGACGCCGACTTGACGATTCCCAAAGATCCTTCGCAATGGTCGCTTGCAGCGAACATGAGTATCGGGACGCGTGATTTCATTTTGGACAACCAGCACCACGGAAAGCCACAACCCCTTAGGAAGTTATTGGATCTGAAAGAAATCAAGCTGGACGGAAAAGCGGTTGTGAACGGAAAGGCGGTTCAAATCGGACCGCTGACGATAGCAGTCGCCGACAAAACCCGCTTTCATGTGGAATCGGGAGTGATCGATTACACCAAGGGATTCAACGTTCCGATCAACGGTCCGGTTGACCTTTCTGAAATCGGAATTCTTGCCGACCGAAAGATTTTTGGGACCGGGAACCTGAAAACGATGCTTGCCGGCGGTATCGATTCTTTCAAACTGATCTTTGATGCTGATCTGAAAGATACGGAATACCTTGATTTGCATCTGGGGGATGTGAAGGGTCAGATCTGGTACGACGACAAATCACAGATACTGGGTTTTGACCGAATGCAGGTCGCCACGGGAAGAACAAAGATTACGGGTGGCGGAAAAATCTATCTGAAGGAAAAAGACGGAAAAATGGATATGCGCTTTCCGATTCAGGAAGGTTCGACCCAAGATTTGTTTTCCATCTTTTCCGATATGACCCAATCTTTGAAATGGTTGCCTAGGTCGATGACAGGTGATTTGACGGGCTCGGTCCGAATCGGCGGGACACTGGACCTAGACGGGATGGAAATCGAGGCGGACGTCGACGGCCAAAATTGGGACTATTTGGGCGAACGTTTCAAATCGGTTCGCTTCCAAGGCGGCTACACGCGCGGCGCCTATTGGATCAACGGATTTGATGCCGTCAAGAAGCAGGGCCACGTCCGAGGAAAAATCCGTTACGAAGATAAGGATCGAAAGATTTCTTGGAATCTTGAATCGCAGGGGCTGGGCTTGGCGGAATTTGACCTGATCGGTGGCCTGGATTTGCCGCTTCGCGGATCAATTGAAGTTTCCAGTTCTGGAAAAGGAAACCTGACAGACGAAAACTATTCTGGCGGCAAGATCGAATCTCAAAGTCACTTTGAATTGAACGACCTTCGTGTTCGAGGCGCCCCGATGCCGGCCAGCCGCCTGACTTTGCTTTACAAGAACGATTCAGTCGAAATGAAAGGCGATGCGCTGGGTGGTCAGGGAACCGTTGACTTGGCCTATTCGCTAAAGAAGGGCGGATCCAGTCGTTTGGATCTTAAGTTTGCGGCGTTTGATTTTTCCCCGGTTCTTCTTTTGCTGAACCCAACGTTAGTGGCGGGAAAGGAAGTGGTCGGTAGGGCTTCGGGGCGTTTCAAGATTCAATTTCCTTCCGGAGAAGTTGAGCGTGGAACGGGCCAGATGTCGATCGAAGACTATGTCATTTCGAAACAGGGTTACCGTCTGCAGTTGGGTGATCCGGTTCACTCGAATATTGAAAAGGGCGTCTTCAATTTAGAAGGCATTAAACTTCGTTCGGGGGATTCGATCGCGACGGGAACTTTTTCGGGTACGGGTGACAGGGTTTCCGGATCGATTCAGGGCGGCTTTTCCTTAGGGTTCTTGGAATTTCTGACCCCGGTGATTTCGCGCGCCGAAGGCGCATTGGACCTGGACATGAAGCTGGCAGGAAAGCTAAAGGAACCGGTTTTTTCAGGGCGAATCGGATTCAACGACAACAGCGTCCTGATTCGATCGGTGGAATCGCCCTTTGAGAACCTGACTGGATCCTTAAGTGTTCGCCAAAACGTCGTTACGGTGCAGAACCTTGAAGCGGCCCATGCGTCTGGTCGTGTCGATCTGACCGGAACTTTGACCTTGTTTTCGGATCGTGTTCCGGAAATGAACCTAAGCTGCCAGTTGACCGATCCCAAAATCAAAGCCTATCCGTTTCAGTTTGTAAAACTTCGCGGCAAGCTAACCGCTACCGGAAAGGAACTGCCCTACAAAGTGAAGGGCGAAATGCTAGTCAGTCAGGCGCTTTCGACGGAAAAAGTACTTTCGGCAGGAAAACGTCAACGCGCCAGTGGCACTGCCCGATTCTTGCCGCAAGGGAACACACTGCGTGCCCGAGATTCAGATGACGGCTACTTTAATTTGGATATTCGCGTTTTGGCTGAAAAAGGAATGTTGGTACGAAACGATCTTTTTGATCTCGAAGCCAAAGCGGACATTCGCCTAGTGAACACGATTGATAATCCGGGGATACTAGGCAGCGCAGAAGCGATTCAGGGAAAGGTGAATTTCAGTGAAAGATCTTTCCAGATTCAATCTGCGACAATGGAATTCGATAGCGCCGCCAGTATCAATCCAAAGATCAATTTGGTGGCCTCGACCGAAATCAAGAACGTGAAGATTCAAATGTCTGCGTCTGGAAGGCTTAACCCACAGCCCCGGATTGATTTCACATCCAATCCCACCATGTCAGAACAGGACTTGATTCAGCTACTGGCGACGGGGGCTTCGGCTTCGCAAAGAACCCAGGTATCCCAGACGGATCGCGGTCTGGTCGATACCACTGCGGCCGCTTCGCTGGTTCTTTCCACCTTGGATTTCAATCGCGAATTTCAGCAGAAGACCGGTTTTCAGATTCAGATCGACGACGCGATCAATACGGCGATCGGGAACAGTATCTTTCGCGCGACGTCGGAAACGACCAATTCGGTCGCGCCCAAAATCGTGATTAAGAAACGAATTGCAAACAAAGTTGAAGTTTCGGCAGGAAGTACCGTAGGAGTCGGAACCACGATTCAGCGTGAAGTCAACGCCGAGTATGAAATGACCAAGGGTCTTTCAGTCCTGGGCGTTTGGAGATCCGTCGAAGACGTGGATCCGAACAAGTCCATCGGCAGTTCTTTCGGGTTCGACTTAAAAGCCCAGAAGAGGTTTAAGTGACCGGAGCCTGGATCAAGGCTTTTCTGATTGCGAATTCAGTCCTTGCTGCGAATCCTCCCGAGATTGATCGAATTGAGATCATCGGGGTGACGTTACTTAAGCAAAGTGAAATCGAATCCGTCATGGAAGTGAACGTGGGCGACCGTTTGGAAAGGTCCAAGGTGGTTCGCACCGCCGAATCCCTGATCGGACTTTATCGTGCACAAGGCTATGACGACGTTCAGGTCAAAGGAGAACTTGGGACTGACAAAGTCGCAGGATCCAGAAGAAGCGAAACTGTGCTGCGATTTGTGATTCGGGAAGGCTTGCCGACCAAGGTCGAGCAGATCCGATTTTCTCAGATGGGAAGTCGGTCCGAAGCGAACTGGAAGGGGATGGAAAGCCAGATTCTTGAAAAGCTTCCCTTGCATCAGGGAAGTGTTCTGGAACAGGAAAAATTGAACGCCGCCAAGCGCGTGATTCAGGAAGTTCTGGTGTCTGATGAATACGTCGGCGCAAAAGTCGACGATGTTCGTTTGGAACCATCCCCCAAGGGTACGGCAGACGGCGCTAAATGGGTCAATCTAGAATTCGTGGTGGATTCGGGCGATCGTGCGACCTTTGGTTTTCGAGGCAACGAGTTCTTTGATCGCGGCGCGCTTTTGGATTTTATTGCCGACCAAAGGACGATTGGATTTTCAAAGGACTATGTCGGGTCCATTCAGAAAAGAATCCGCGAAGAGTACCACGCGCAGGGTTTTCCTTCAGTTGAAATCGTGTCCTACGTTCTAGAACGCCCGGCAAAAAAGGAACGGCATATCACTTTTGAAATTCGTGAAGGACCCAGAGTAAAACTGGAAGCCCTGATTTTTGATGGTCAGTCGGTCTTCACGCAAGAAGTGCTAGAAGCCGGTTTCATGTCGCGTGCTTCAAAATTGGTTCGAAAAGGAATTTACGTCGAAAAGGATATTCAGGCGGCTTCTGATTCCTTGATCGAATCTCTAAAGTCTCAGGGTTATCTCAGTGCTCGCTTGGTCGGAATCAATCGAAACTACCAGGATCAGGGGCGCGAAGCTCGCGTAGTCATCTACCTTTACGAAGGCGTTCAAACCCTGATTGATCAGATTCAGATTCAGGGGAACAAAAGTTTAACCACACCCGAAGCGTCCAAAGAAATCGGGATCGAAATCGGAAAGCCCCTGAACCCCTTCACGCTAAGCGAAGGAATTGAAAGCTTAAAGCGGCTGTATGGCAATCGCGGAATGCTGAATATGCGGATCAAGAACGAAGAATCCGGCGAAATCGTCCTGTATTCGCGAGACGAAAGGCGCGCAACGATTCAGTTGGATATCGAAGAAGGTCCCGCATTTCGGGTCCGAAAAATTGAAGTTCTAGGGCTTGAAAACACTCGGGCCGAAGTCGTTACTCGGGAACTTCTTTTGAAAGAAGGCGACTTGGTCGCGCTCGGTGCTCTTTCGGAATCTGAACTTCGCCTAAGGAAGCTAGGGATTTTTTCAGAAGCGAGTATTCGAATCACTGAACCCAACAATGCCGCCGATGCGGCCGATAAGCGGGACATTCGAATTCAAATTCAAGAAGGTTCGCCGGGGTTCATGGCTGGCGGTGCGGGCTACCGGCAAGACTTGGGAACCCGCGGGTTCGGGCAAGTGGGTTACACCAATATCATGGGGAAGAATCACGAAATCAGTCTGGGCGTGAACACCAATTACCGAAGGTGGGGCGGAATTTTTTGCGAAGATTCTCGCGCGAATTGCTTTCCCGAATTTCAACTTCAGCTGAACTATGTCTGGCCCTGGTTCTTGGGAGACAAGAGCACCTACCGCCCTCGAATCGGCTTCGAAAGAACCAGGTTCAAGATCTTTGATTCGTATTCGTTCACCATTGCGAACGTCTGGGAGAGAAGGCTTTTCACTAAGCCCAACATCATCGCAACTTTCGCGCACAACCTAGAACTTGTGAAATTTTCGAACGCTCAGAACGCGGTCGATAACCAAAGTCTGACGATCGGTGCGATCATCCCCAGCGTTCGGTTGGACCTTCGCGACAATCCACTTGCCCCCACGCGGGGGATCTTCGCGTTTTCTTCCATTGAAATCGCTGACCCTTGGCTGGGTTCGCAGGCGGCGCCGGTCCCTGTTTCGTATTATCGCTTTCAGTTCCGCCTGGATGGGCACGTTCCCGTGTCCCGTGAAACTCAGTGGTTCTTAAGCTTTCGGACCGGGTATGCCCGAAACAACACCTTGGCCCCGCCGGGGACCCCTGACGACGAAGCCTTGCGCTATGCCATCCCGCTTTCCAAGCAGTTCACCCTAGGGGGGGTGACCAGTCTTCGTGGGTTTCAAGAACAAGAATGGAACATGCAGTCGTTCGCGATTCGGGGTTCGATTGGGTACATGAACATTCGCACGCAGCTGGACCTACCCTTTGCCGGGGCCATGCGTTTTGGGCCCTTTATTGACGCCGGGAACCTGTTTCGGGACCGTTACGTCATCGGGAACTTCCGCTACGGGGGAGGCTTCGGATTTCATTACCAAAGTCCGGTTGGACCCGTGAATTTTGACCTGGGATGGAAGCTGGACCGGCAGCCGGGTGAACAGCCTTTTGTGTTCTATTTCTCGGTCGGGATTCTCTAAATACCGTTAACTTTGGTCAGGTACTAGGAACACCGGAAACCCCTGAAAATGACGGGAAAAAGACCCAGAAAGAGGTTGACGGTCGGCGGCCATTTCGATAATTCGATCGGCCTATGTTACAACGTAAGTCTTATCAAGCCAAGCAAGTGGGCGCGCACTATTTTGAACCGAAAGGTCCCAACGCTCCAAAGTGGTACATTGTCGATGCGAAGGACCAAGTCGTCGGCCGCCTTTCTACCGTGATTGCTCGAGTGATCATGGGCAAGCACAAGCCAACCTTCACCCGCCATGCAGATGCAGGCGATTTCGTCGTCGTTCTGAACGCTGAAAAAATCGCGTTTACCCGCACGAAATGGGACAAAAAACTTTATCGTGATCACACCGACTACGTCGGCGGATTGAAGACGAAGACCGCGCGCCAAATGTTGGATCGCGCTCCTGAAGAAATTCTTCGTCGCGCAGTTTGGGGAATGACCACCAAGTCGAACTTGGCCCGTCACCAAATGAAAAAATTGAAGCTGATCATCGGCGACAAGCACGAACACGGCGCGCAGAATCCACAGCCACTTCCTTTGGCTGCTACTCGCCGCACCGTCGCATCGGCAACGGCTAAAAAGAAATCCAAATAACTTAGGAAATTCAATCCATGGAAAAACAGACGCACAAAGTTGGAAAAAGAAAGAACGCGATCGCAAGGGTCTACCTTCGCCCGCGTTCAGGTGATGAAGGCTTGATCACGGTCAACGGCCGTGAATTTGCGAACTACTTCCCACGCCCAACGGCTCGCATGTTGATCATGCAACCGCTGGAATTGACCAACACGGTTGGACAGTTCGATATTTCGGTCAACGTCCGCGGTGGCGGCGCTTCTGGCCAAGCAGGTGCGGTGAAACACGGAATTACTCGTGCACTTCTTCGCGTCGATCCAGCTTATCGCCCAGTCCTGAAAAAAGCAGGACACGTCACTCGCGACTCGCGCGAAGTTGAACGTAAGAAGTACGGCTTGGCAGGCGCCCGCCGTCGTTACCAATACTCGAAACGTTAATCGTTTCAGTTGGGTCCCAGGTTTACAAACCCGAAGCAGACGCTGTCTGCTTCGGGTTTTTTCTTTTGTTTTCAATGGGTTAGATTGCAAAAAATCCTTTGGATCTTAATAATTCCCGACCATTTTAGTAATACAATAGAGAGTGGATGGGGATTTCTCGGGTATTTTCAAAAACTTACGCCGCCTTTGCAGTGGCGATGCCGATTGCGCTGACGGGTTGTTTCCGTGCCGGACTGGTTTGGGACGGGGGCGACTCGATCTTTTCGCCAGGACCATTCAACGTATCGATGCCCTACAACACCTGGCCCGCTGACTTTTGCCAGGATGTAACCCTGACTTCTTCATCTGGAGCCTATCTGCCCGAACAGATTTCTTTTGCAGCATCTTCGGGCACCGTCGAAGTTTTTGCTGGAAGCGGCTGTTCAGGTCCAAGCGCGATTGCATTGGGTGCTGTCCATGGAATCGGCGCATCGATTCCTTCCGCGAATTTTTCAATCCGACAAAACACTGCTGGAACTCACACGCTGACGGTTCAAGCGGTTGCAGCCGACCTAGTCACTATCACTGGTCAAACTCAGCAAACTTTCACTTCCAATGCCAGCAGCACTAGCCCAAGCGTTTCAAGCGTGGCCGTTTCCGGCAGTGCGACTGCGAATCTTCAGTCCTATTTAAGCGTCACAGTGACTTTGAAAGACGCCTACGGAAATCTAGCTTCAGGGCGAAATGTCAGTCTTTCTTCCTCTCGCTCGGGAAATGACGTGATTTCTCCGTCGTCTGCCACGAGCGATGCAAGCGGGTTGGCGACATTTCAAGTTCGCACCAATTCACCTGGGACTTCCACATTTACTGCGATTGATACTTCCAGCGTAGTCGTCCTTTCGTCGACGCCGACCGGTACTTTCAGTGCGCAAGTGACCAGCCCAGCACAGTCTTCGGCGGTTCTTTCCAGCGGCGGCAGTTGGATATCGGGCGGACCAGAAACAATCACGGTCACGCTTCGGGATTCATCAGGCGTTCAGCGCGTTTCCGGCGGAGAGTCCGCTGCACTGAACGTCGTCAACGGAGGCAGCGGAAACTTTTCTTTTTCGGGCCCAACGGACAATCTCGACGGGACCTATACTTTCTCGGTGACTCCGACGGTCGTTGGAAGCCCTTCCATCACCGTGAACTATATTTCTGGTGGTCCGATTCCGATTTCAGGAATGCCACTAGCGGCCGCGATCGCGCACGGCGCACCTGACCACTTGGCTTTGGATTCGCCAGCGCCCGCAGGGTGCAAAGGTGGCGAAGTCTGTTCTACGCCGCTGAAGATTATGCTTCAGGATGCCGCGGGCAACCCCTGCAACACGGCTTCGGGATTTATCACTGTGGGCGCTTCTGGCGCGACCATCACACAGGGATCGACGGAACCGCTTTCTTCCGGCGTTTCAATTTTCTCGAACTTGATCATTAACGAAGCAGGAACCTTTACGGTTTCGGCCGTTTGGAGCGCCGACGCCGCAAAGCCATTGATTGGACCGCCTACCATTACAGTGGCCGTCGGTGCAGCTTATCAGTTGGTATTTTCGACATCCCCGGGTGGATCGATATTGGGTGGAACTCAGTTTGGAATTCAGCCCACCGTTTCGGTGAAAGACCGTGGCGGAAACACCGTGACGGCTTCAGCAGCATCAGTCTTGATGACGATTGATTCAGGAACGGTCGGAGCCATCCTAAGCGGAACGACCACCCGTATAGCGGTTTCAGGCAATGCCGCCTTTACAGACTTGTCGATTGATAAGATCGGGGGCAGCTACAAGCTTCGCGCGACATCGGCCGGACTTTTGGATGCGGTCAGTGCTGGATTCAGTGTTTTGGAAGGGCCTTATCACCACGTTACTTGGGTAGCGCAGCCCTTGAATACGGTCAGCATGTCTTCGATCCTTGCTAGCGGTGGGCTGCCGATGAAGGTCGAAGCCCGCGACGCCGGCGATAACCTAGTCACAGCTGAAAACGGTTCAGGGACGCTGACCATTTGGGCAAATCCTTCAAGCGGCATCATGACTGGGCCTGGATCCTTCACCTTCAGTTCGGGCGTGGCCAGCCTTTCCGGATTCTCGATTGATAAAGCAGGTGTGGGATATCAACTGTCAGTGATTAAGGATTCGGTTGCCTACCCATCGACCGCATTTGACATTCAAGTGGGGCCGCCCGTTGCAAGCAATTCGATCTTTGCTTTAATCAACGCCAACTTTGATGGACAACTGAACGCAAACGAAGTGGGAATGCCGACTCCTTCTCCGACCTTGCGTGCAACGCTTCGGGATTCGGGCGGAAACTACGTGACTACGGCAAACCCAGCCAACCTGACTTTGAATCAGCCCGCTTACGTTGCCGGCGAATCGTACATGAATGCTCCCACTTTTTCACACGTAGGTGGCGGCGTTTACGAAGCATTGTTGTCGGGTCAGTATGCGGGTCGTCCCGTACAGGCATCTGTGCAATGGTTGGGCGTAGACCTTCCTTCTTCCGGAACGAAGTACTTTGTAAAGACGCCGACATTTCCGGCATTTGCTTCGACCATTGAAATGGTGGACCACCCATTATCTGCGCCACTTTGGGCAGTCCATACTTTCAATCGCACCAAGACGCCCTTTGATCTAACGGGATTTGACGGAACCATGACTTGTAAGTTTGAAGCCGTCATTGAAAACGTGAACATGACTACAGGAAGCGGGACCGTTTACTACGCCACGGCGGGTGGTTCTTCACTTGTGGGCGCAAACTTTAGCTATCCAGACGGTACGACTGGGCCAAAGCGGATTGAATCATCGATGCTTCCTTGTTCGAACTTCACCGGTGATCCTGGAAACTTCTATATCGTGAAAGCCGACACTTCCAGTGCAGGCGGCGCAGGATATGAACTGAAGATCTATTCAGCGCGCCTGCGCGTTTTCCAGTACAATCCGACAAAGACCCGTCTTTACATTCCACTTGCTGGATATAGGCACACTTCGACTGGCGGCGACCTTGCCGCCATCATGACCACGACTGAAACTGCGTATGCGCAGCCTGGAAACGATTTTTACGAAGGGCAAGTCCTTTGGAAAAAGAACTTTAACGAATACGGCACGGTCGTAGGTGCGAAATTCTTTGGGATCGTCAAGGGTGGTGTGGGTGCAAGTGCGAAGCTTGCTTTGACCTCGGGTGGGTCGCCTGTCACCAGTGACGGAATCACACCGATTGAATTGACGTCTTCATTGGCAAACACTTTGGACTTTGTTCAGGCCCCATTGCCCATGAATAATTCGTACTTCGTCGACGGAAACACTTATAAAGCGCAGATTCGAAGCTCGAGCGCTGTTTTGGCGGCTAGCCTTTTCCGCGCCGGAATCATACTGGACCTGAAGAATCTAACCCAAGCCGATACGTACACTCGAATCGGAATGGCCCAATCTGTGACCACTAGCGTAATGCCTGGAACCGTTTACAATTCGTACCAGCGAATCGCGGCTCCTTTTGCGGCCAACCCGAACCTTAGTTTTCATCTTGAAACGACGGGATACTATTTGGGTAGCGGTTCAACCACCATTAATTCCATGTATTGCGGATCGAACGACGAAGGGCTCAGCTGTTCAGCGCTTACTCCGGGGATTAGCTTTTCAAGCGGCAGTGTCGCTACAGTGCGTTCCGCAGCGATTGATTTTTCTTCGGTCAGTCTTGGCGATCGCATTATTGTTCAGTACCAGATTCCCGCTTCGTCGACTTGGAATAACCAGGCGACCTTCTTGGTTGGAAAAATCTGGAAGTACCAGTAAATTTCAGTCTGGATGAATCGCAATCTTGTTCTTTTCATGGGACTGGCCTTGGGCCTAATAGCCGGACCCGCTCACGCTCATGATCAGATGGACGACGATCTTGAAGTGGATCTGAATGCTCCAAGTTCAAACGTCGACGAACTGCCCCCCGAACCCAAGCCTTCGCCCACCCCTTTGACAGAAGACGAACTTGCGGAATGGGAAATCGAAAACAAGATTCCGATGTCGCGGCGAAAGAAGCTTTCGTCCTGGCCTGGGACTTTTGCGGGTGTGCGCATTTCTTATTTGATGGGGGCTTCGACGGTTCCAAAATTGGGACTGGGAAGCGAATTGAACACGACTGCGGATCTGCCGTTTCGCGCGCCTCATATCGGAATTGATCTGGGATACACGCCCCGTTATTCCCACTGGGGAATCGGCTTTAGCTTCGATCTTTCAGCAGGGATGCCTAAATTGGACTATCTGAAGTCTTCGCCCATTCATGGGGTGGGCACCATTTACGCTAACTATTCTCCTTACCGGACGGTCCGCTGGGTTTTTGGGGTGAACGTCTTAAGTCAAACCCAGCTGGTCTACTTTGGCGGCCAGACCCTGCGAATGCAGGGCTTTGGTTTTCGTGGCGGCGTGCACTTCAGATCCACCCGCACGAATTGGAAAGCCTTCGAAGTTTTCGCCCACGCGGGCTGGAATCAGTTGACCAACATCAGCGCAGGCTTTGGTGAAAACCAAGCGAACTACGACCCAAGAAAGTTTCTGGGTCAAGATGTATCGACTTTCAACGTCTGGGGTGTCACGGGCGTGCAGTACAATTTCCAGTTCAAAGAAAAAGAAACTCGCGGCCTATAGCTTTTGGAAGGTCAGTTTTTCTGTTTGTCCCGCTGCACAGAAAAGGTTCTGAGTACTTGGGATGTTGTACTGAAAAAGCTGGGTCCCGTTGGGAATGGTGATGTCGTAAGTGATCGAGATCAGCGTCGGTGAACAGTTGATTGGCGGGCATCCGCTTCCGCAATCCAGGCTTTCAGGATTCTCGGTCACGGTTAGGCCCTTTCGCGTGTACTTTCCCAAAAAGGTCGCAGAAGGGCAGGTTCCTCCCGATAAGATCGTGGCAAAGTCACCGGTACCGTCAGAATTGGGTTTTCGATAAACGATCTGAAATGATGTGATTCCCGCCATCAAAGAACCCGGAGTTCCGTTGCAGTCAATAGACTGAATGCTCCAGGTTCCAACTAGGGTGTCGGTCGAATCCTGAGCGCAGCTGGCCAGGTTGATCGCGGAAAAAAGAAGGATCGCAGCGTGAAGTCCGGTTCGGGATTTCATCCCTTGGATTGTCCCCGGATCCTGTGTCAAACTCAATACAAATGCCAAGCCAGGCGTGGACCACTTACAAAGAAAAAGTCCTGCATTTTTCGGAACGTATCGTCGATGCGCAGAAACCGATTCGCGTCCTTGACGCGATCAAATGGGATGCGTCGATTGAACGAGAACTTCGCGAAGGCAAGTTCAAAGTCATGCCCAAGATTGGGCCAGACTATTACGAAAAGATTTCCATCGGTTTTGATCCCGATTCTAAACGCAATGAATTCAAGTCCATTATTCAAGACTTGCGCTCGACTTTGGGAAAAGAAGATTCGGTCGGAGAACTTCTGATTTCAATTTGCGATCAGTATTTATTGACGGTCGATATGCTGGAAAGTCGGGGAACCAAAAATTTCTGGCAAAAAAGCCGTCTTCTTTACGGTTCCCCCAAAGACACTTTCTTTGGCGATAAGAACCGGATCTTGGATTTGGGCAAGATCATGTACTCGATCCTGGGCGGAATCGAAGAACACAAGATTGGAACTGCGATTGTCGACGACGTCCCGGCAGAAGAAGTCGTACGTGAATTGACCCAGCGTTTTCAAAGTTACTTTCCCGGAGACGGAATCGAAGCCAGGCTGTCGGACGGAATTGTTGCCGACGCGGCGGCGGGTGGGGATGTCGTCAAGATCAAGCAAAGTGCGCATTTTTCCCGCCGTGACATCGACATTCTGGAAGTTCATGAAGGGTGGGTTCACATCGGAACGACCCAGAATGGCAGCCATCAAAAAATCGCTAAGTGGTTGTCTAAAGGGCCGCCGCGGGTTGCCGCAACCCAAGAAGGTCTGGCTGTGATCATGGAAATCTTCACATTCAGAACCTACCCAGCGCGTGCGCGTGCGATCAATGATCGGATTTTGGGAATCGATAAAGCTGAAGAGGGCGCAAATCTTTTAGAGCTGATCGAATTTTATCAAACCGAAGGCTACAGCGAAGACGAATGCATCATGAACGCCAAACGCGTGATGCGGGGTGGGGTGGTCGAAGGCGGGGCACCTTTTACCAAGGATTTGTCCTACTGTCGGGGATTCATTGAAAACTACAATTTTATGCGGGCTGCGATTCGGGCGGGAAGGCCTGAATACATCCCTTTTCTTTTTGTAGGGAAAATCCACGTCGATGACATTCCGCTTTTGTATCAAAAGTTTGAAGAGGGATTAATTGACCCTCCGCGTTACGTGCCCCAGCCTTTTCGAGACCTGTATGGTTTGATGGTTTGGTTGAGCTTTTCTAGCTTCTTGAATCAGATCGATTTGCACCAAGTTCAAGAACACTATGATAAACTTTTCAGTAGATACGGAGCTAAATAATGAACCCATTCAGGATGATTTCGGCGGTTGTATTCGGGCTTTCCATTTTGGCCACTTCGGCTTTCGCAGCGACTGAAGTCGCGAAGGTCAACGGAAAGAGCATTTCGGACCAGGACGTGAAAGCGGCCCTAGCGTCAGTGTCCGATGCACAAAGATCAGCCATATTGAAAGACGCCCAAGCCAAGCGAAACGTGCTTCAGGGAATCATCGATCAGGAAATCATGCTTCAGGAAGCCGAAAAGCTGAAGATTGACCAATCCCAGGCGTACAAAGATGCTTTGGCGGCGTTTCGTAAACAGTATTTGATGGCGCAGGTTTTGGAAAAGTCAGTCGCTCCTAAAGTTACCGAGTCAGGCGCCAAGCGATTCTACGAATCGAACAAGCAAAATTTCAGCACCGATCGCGTCCACGTCCAACACATCTTGGTCACCGACGAACTTCAAGCGAAAGACATCCTTTCCAAGGCCAAAGAAAAAGACGCCGACTTCATGGCGCTGGCCGAAAAGTTTTCAAAGGACCCGTCTGCAAAAAACAATCGTGGCGACATCGGCCCGATCAATCGCGACAGTCCTTTCGTCGCGGAATTCAAGAATGCCGCTTTCAATGGAAAGAAAGGCGAAATCATCGGGCCAGTGAAGACGGCGTTCGGTTATCATGTGATCAAAGTCGTCGATAAGTATGTGGGTCGCGCCTTGAATTATGACGAAGTCGAACTTCAAGTGAAGACGGCATTTCGCGAAGGTTTGATTCGCGAATTGGTCGGCCAGCTAAAAAGCCAAGCCAAAGTCCAAATTAACGACAAGGCCCTGAACAGCCTGTAGTCGTGCTTTTTCAGACGCTTTTTATTTTGGTTTTGTCCTTGGGGTGGAACGCCTGGGCGCAAAAGCGGCCAGCTTGGTATCAGCCTTTGACTCGGGAACAGTGTCCTAGTTTTGACCTTTCCCAGCATTTTTCCCAGCAAGACCGGGATCAGAAGTACAGTCTGTGTTGGGCCTACGTCACTGCTGCACTTTTTGAAGAAGAACTTTGTCTTCGTTCACCAGAAAGCTGCGGAAAAACTTTTCTTTCTCCTGCCGACGTGGCTCGGCATTCTTTCAATTTCAGTGAAGGAGCCTTTGGCCGAGAAGCGGTAGGAGATGTTTCGAAAACGGGTGGGATTTGTCCGGACGATCTTGCACAAGTCGACCAGTTTCAGCCGCAATCCTTCAATTGGAAGATTGAAAAAGAAATGATGAAACTGGACAGCAAGTACACAGCGATGTGTCGCGCCGATCAGAAAGCGGGATTCGATCCCGATTCGTTTCAAAAGACGTTTCGTGACGATATCGAAAAAATCGCCGGAATGGTGAATGCAGCACCCGGGGAAGATCCTGACCTATCCAGAAAACTTTTTCAGGCTTTGCAGAATCGCGACGAACCCAGACGAATGGTGGCGGAGGTCGTGATTCCGAAAGGCTGTGCACAGAATCGGATTGCGTTTCCCGGCATCGAGGCCAAGGTTTTCTGGGATCCCAAGCGGATTCGCGAAAATTTGATTGAAGGGTTTCAGCAAGGAAGAAGTTCTTCGGTATCAGTTTGTTCGACGAATTATGAAAAGCTTTTGGAAATGCGGGACGGAAAGAAGCCGAGCCGGATCGGACGCTTTCTTCGATCTCTTCCGTTGGTCGGAAAAAAGAATCCCTACAAAAAGGATCCGTATTCGTGCGCCGATCACGAAGTCGTGGTCAACGGAATGCGATGGAACGAAGAAAAGCAGGCCTGTGAAGTTCACATGCGCAACACCTGGGGTGATGACGGAACGCTCAGCGGATGGGAATCTGCCGATGACGTTCTTCCCTTCATCGCAAACGGGTTTTATCTGACAAAAAAGGCTGCAATTTAAAGCACTTAGGATAGCTTCGAATTTGCGAAGATTTTGCCCTCGGAAGCCGAAAAGAAGGGGTGAGATTTCAAAGGTTTGGAATCGTGTTTGGGTGGCTGATTTTGGCGCTTGCGTCATGCGCACCCTCGCAGCCGATGCCATCCGGTCGAGCCCCGGAAATCGTACAGCCCTATACAGGAATTCAGGTCGGGACCAGCACTGCAGACCAGGTCTTTGGCCGCCTGGGGAACCCGGATCTTCGACAAAATTCTTTCAAGCTTTCAGGCGTAGTCTTTTACAGCTACTCGAACCGAGGCGATCGCCTTCGCCTTCAGGAAAAGAATGGGCGAATCGTCGCCGAATTTCGCGAGCCCGCCGTCTTTAGTCCGCAAGCGACGCTTTGGTACTACAGAAATCTTTGGGCCGACACTCGAACCGAATTCAGGCCCTATGTTGGATCTTCTCACGTCCACGGAAGTCACCTTCGCGTTTTTGTGGCTCCGGATTTGGGCGTCGGAGCCGTCTACGATCCTTCAACTGATCGGGTCATCGAGGTGATTCGATATGAGTAAGCGTCTAAGCTTACTGACTTTGGGAACCGTGGTTCTTGCGTTGGGTTGCCAGCCCAAGCGCGCCGCTTTTTTCCCCAGCTGGTTTGGGACAATGGGTAGGACGGATTCCGTGAGTGTGGGTCGTCGGCCCGCACAAGCACCGGCGCCCGTGGTCTTAGGTACATTTCGAAACGGAATTCAGTGCAAGGGATCGGGTGAAACTTCCGACGAAATCCGTCGTTACATTGCAAATCAGGAAAAGACCCTGGGTTCAGCACGCTTCAAAGCTGAATTCAACGGAACGACTTTTGAATCCTTAACTTTGGGAGAGTGGGATTACCTGGAACACGTCAAGCGCGTAAACCGGGACCGCGTTCGCGAGATGAAGTGGTCCACAGAAAGAACGTCGTGGTTGATCGATCCCAGTATTCAAGTCCAAGGCTGCAGCGGGCTGCCTTGCGTGATCAATCGCGCGTATAAAAAGGCCGATGACGATCCGGCCGGGTACCACCACTATGCCTTCTTTTTGAAGACAGGTTACATTCTAAACGCAAGTGACCAGATCCTGGATTACACCGAAGCTGACTTTCCCGATTACAAGACGGGCAAGCCTTCGGCAACCGCGTTGAAGCGAGAAGATTTCTTCTTTTCCAGTTCCGAACTTCAGGCGTTTCAGCGTCTTGCCCAAAGTCTGCCCACCGAACTGAAGAACTTGCCTTCGCTTGTTCCGATTTATCGAGTTCCTAAGACGCGCGCGATTCCGAAAGTGCCCGCACCGGCATGCGGGGTGTCGCGCGGGAACTGGCGTATTTACACTTACACTGACACCGGAAGGGTCGTCGTTCGAATGATTCCGCTGGATGTGTACTTTACGGACAAGTGCTTGGCGATTGGTTCGACGCCTCAAGACCCTTATCAAGGATTCTTCTATGAAGCTGCAACCCACGAACTGGGTCACCATCTGGACTTTTCGTCACGAGAGCCCCTGAACCAGCAGTTCAGTGAATCGGATGTTTGGATCAACGAATCCTCGTGGATCGTTGAAAAGGGAACAAGGAAGAACAGTGAAGGGAAAGACGAATTTTACGAAGACTGGAAGCACGGTGAGCAAGCGGCTTTTGTATCTGATTATGCCAAAGACTCGCCAGTTGAAGATTTCGCCGAATCTGTGGCCCATTTTCGAATCAGACCCGCAGAACTTGAAAAAAAGGCTCCAAACAAGCTGAAGATTTTACAAGAAAGGGTCTTTGGAAAAAGAAGTTATACCCAGGCAGGGGTTTTGGAACAATACGCCGATCGTGCTGTGCAGGCCGTTCGTCAGGAGTTTCCCGAAATTCTTTCGGTCTGCGGAAGTGGGTCGGATCCTTCTGAATCCGATCGCGCCTACCTGCCGCTGCCGGCAAACTGGGGCGAGCCGGTTCAAACTTGCATTCAGGGTCGGGTTCAAAAAGCTTTCATAGCGACTCTTCAGGAAATTTCGGCATCGGCAGCGGATTCGTGTCAATTCTTGGCAAGCAAAGAGAACATCGGACTATTGGAAAGCCTTTTTGTCGAAAGGATTGAGGAAGCCTTTGCTTGGCTACCCGATCAAGTCAGTCTCACACCCGACGACCTGGGACGTCGAATCGCTCAGTTTCGTGACCAAATCGCACAAGGGACTGATCCGCGGGAAATCGCGTTTGACTGTCGCACGGATCCAAGTCCGATGAATTGTTATCAGAAGACTTTGGACGTCGGTTTTGACCAAGTGGCATCGAAGTCTTCGGTAGTTTTGGATCGGACGATCCTGGAAGCCGAAAAGGCCGTTCAAAGAAATCGTAAACCTTACCCACTTGCGAAGTCTGAAGTGAACGCCTACTTCCGTTGGATTCTTTTGGGAAGTGGCCGTTTGATTGAAAAAGCTGCTGCGAATCGTATTGCACCTTGTGTTTCAAAATGGATTGCAAAGGGTAAACCTAGAACTTTAACTTCGGAAACCGGTAGAAGCTGGTTGGTGCATCCTTATTCGGGAAAAATGCTGAACATCCCAGGGATGGTTCTTGAATGCATCAATCGTGATTTTGACCAGGAAATTTCGCGCGTTTTCGATAATTGGGCCAGTCAGCGAAAAGACCTGGGTGTCCCTACCGAAGGTGAAATCCGTAAAGAAGCCGAATTTTTGTTGAAGCGCGACTATCTGGATTCGATCGACGCCAGAATTCAAGAAGGAGACGCAACTGCGCTGCAGGCTTGGACGAAGTTGGAAGAACCTGTGAAAAAGGAACTTCTTGCGTCGCTGACCAAGAATTCATCTTGGGTTCCAAGTAAGCTAGGATCGGATGCATTAAGTCGGGAATGCTTCAAGGCGGCAGCCCCGCTTTTTGAAAAGGCTACGACTTCAGCCCCAGTGCCCTTGACCTATTCATTGGCGGACTACCGTTCGAAGTGGGTCGGAGAAGTCTGCGCACAAGTTTCAAGCAGTCCAGCGATTGCAGCCCTTCAAACGGAAAATGCATGGCAGGTTGCGCTGAAGGATTCAGAACGCCTAGCGAAGTTCTATTTGGATGATTCTTGGAACAGTTGCAAAAAAATGCACCGAACTTCAAAAAACAAAAGAACGACCTGTTTTCAAATCGGCTGGGACGGCGCGATTTCCCGCGCGGTCCGATTCTGGACGACTTCGGACTTGGGCAAGCCGTTTGCACAGCGAGTCCAGTCGGTCAAAGACTACTTGAAGCGTCCAGAAGTCGTGAAGCGCCTGAAAAGTGCTTACGAATTATAGTCGCGGGCGTTGATTCCGTACTTTTCAAGCTTACGCAGCAACGTCTTCTTGGGGATGTTTGCGTGAAGCGCGGTTTGGTTGATTCGGCCTTGGAAGGCTTTCAAGGCGCTGATCAAGAACTGCTTTTCGAATTCTTCTTTGCTTGCCTGGAAATCCAGCTTCTGGACATCCAGACGGAAGCCCGCAGAACCCGACCGAAGGCTCAAGGTTCCTACGATCTTGTTTCCTGATTCGTCCAGTGCCCCGTCTAGATCCTGATCTTGATCCAGATCCAAGTCTGCATCGTCCAAATCCAAGTTCTGAATCGAACGGGTCAATCCTGGGCGGTTCGAAGTGCCTTGCAGCGCCGTCGGCAAGCTTTCGATCGTCACTTCGTTCGTGTTTTCGATCACGAATGAATGCTCGATGACGTTTTCCAATTCGCGAATGTTGCCCGGCCAAGGATGCGCCTTTAATACTTCCATTGCCGAAGCAGCGATACCAGTGATGTTCTTCTTGTGTTGGTGATTGAACTTTTCGACGAAGTAATTCGCCAGAACTTCGATGTCGTTCTTGCGTTCACGCAGCGGTGGAAGTTGGATCGGAAGGACGTTTAAGCGATAAAAAAGATCTTCGCGGAATTCGCCTTTTTTGATCATTTCTTCCAGGTTTCGGTTCGTCGCTGCGACGATTCGAACGTTCACTTCAACTTCGCGGTTTGACCCCACGGGGGTGAAGCGCTTTTCTTGAAGAGCGCGAAGCAGCTTAACCTGCATTGCTGCCGAAATGTCGCCGATTTCATCCAGAAACAAGGTTCCGCCGTCGGCGTATTGAAACTTTCCGATTTTGCGGGAATCCGCACCCGTGAAAGCGCCTTTTTCGTGTCCGAAAAATTCGCTTTCGATCAGATTTTCAGGGATCGCTGAACAGTTGATGGTGACGAAACGGTTGTCTTTGCGCGGGCCGTTGTAGTGAAGGGATTGGGCGACCAGTTCCTTGCCCGTTCCGCTTTCACCGCGAATCAAAACGGCTGTATCGACGCGTGACAATTTGTCGATCACGCCGAAGACGCGTTTCATTTCATTGCTTTGGCCGATGAATTCGGTGCCGTTGGGCATTTTAAAGACCGGTGCCGACATGGACATGTTCTTGACCATGTTGTGGGCGCGAAGGGCCTTGTCGACCATGTAGACAAGGTTCTCGGCCTTAATCGGCTTTTCCAAATAGTTGTAAGCGCCTTCTTTGGTGGCTTCGACCGCGTCGCGAATGTTCGAAAACGCGGTCAGGATGATCGCGATGATCGAAGGGTCATGAGCTTTGATTTCTTTCAAAGCTTCCAATCCTGACATTCTCGGCATGTTTACATCCAGGATGACCAGTTTGTATTTGCCAGCACGAACGCGGTTGACCGCTTCTTCGCCGTCTTTGGCCTGGTCGACTTGGTAGTGGCTTTCCGAAAGCGCGGAAGCAACTGAAAGTCTTAGATCCGCATCATCATCAACGACTAGAACTCGATACATACTTTTTGTCTCCTGTTTGCGTTCCAAATTTCAGACCCTTAGCTGGCTGCGCCGGGAACTCTAAGGGCAAGCGAATGATGAAAGTCGATCCGACTCCAAGTTCGGATTCGACTTCGACATCGCCGTAATGCGCTTCGACAAAGTACTTGGTCAGATAAAGACCCAGGCCCGTGCCGGTGACCCGTGTGGTCGTGTCGTTTTTTGCGCGGTAAAACCGCGTAAAGAGGTTGTCTTGATCTTCTTCAGAAAGCCCGATGCCCTGGTCGTGGACACGGATTTCCACGAAGTCATCCTTTTCCAGGGTCTGAACCGTTACCGTGGATCCAGCCGGTGAATACTTCAAAGCGTTGTCGATTAGGTTGTTCAAGACCTTCGAAATCAAAGATGGATCCAGATGGATCGGAAACAAGGGTTCCAGATTCGCAACAATTTTTACTTCTGAAACGCGGGACTGGGTTTGAAATCCTTCAATTGCTTTTTCAACCAGCTGATTGACGTCCTTGGATTCAAAATTGATCTGCAGTCGGTTGGATTCGACCTTGGTCAATTCCAAAATACTGCTGACGAAGCGGTTCAGTTCGTCGGTGGACGCAACAATGTGGTCCAGGTTTTTGTATTCTTCTTTTGGAATCAGTGAACCGATTTTTCGCTTAAGCGTTTCGGCCAGGCCTTGAATTCGGGCAACCGGTGTCTTTAGGTCGTGCGTGACCAAGGACAGAAAGTTGGTCTTCATTTCTTCGACCTGAATCAGAATTTCGTTCTTTTGCTGGTAGTCCCAGCGCTTTTTGTATTCGCGAATCAAGCGATAGGGAACGGCCAGGTAATAGCCCAAGAAGATTCCAACCAAAGGCTGACTGGCTTTGATCCAAACGCCTTTGACCTGAAAAGCGATGTGGGCAAAAACGACGAAAAAGACCGCTAACCCGATGGTCGCAAAGACGCCGTAAAGCGGGGTCGAACTTAGGACCCACCAAAGGACAAACGCCACGACGCTGAATGTGATGATGGTATTCAGCATGGACGGTGCGCGAACAATTCCGTCATCTTTCATGACTGAATCCAGGATGTTTGCGTGAATGGCGATCTTGGGGTTGGTGAATGGAACCTTTGAAAACGGAGTATAGGCGTAGTCGCCAGCGTCTTCTCGGGTCATGGTCGATACCAGGACGATTTTTCCCTTCAAAGCGTCGCTGGGAATGTGTCCGCGGATCACGTCGACGAAAGAATACCTGGGATAGTGAAGATCCGTTTCCGATGAAGCAAACGCGGCCATCGCGGGGTTTAAGGTCGTGGGGCCGTGATAGCGAAAGTAGAAATACTGGGCATCGACTTCGGGAATATAAAAGCTGCCGCGCGGAAGTCGTCCGGCGGGAATCGCGTCGACTTGTTCAGCAAGCTCGGTGTGGAAAACAGGTTTTCCATAAAGGCTTAAAAGGGCTCGGCGGGTCACACGGTCTTCAGCAAAGACGTTTCCGTCTTTGTGAACGACGGCAACTGCGTGGGGAAGTTGCGCCAACGGGGCAGGGGGTAGGATTTCTCCGGTCACATCAAAAGGAGTCCCCAGAATAAAGGCTTTTCCGCTTTGGCGAAGTGCTTGTGTCGCTTGTTCGAAGACCGGTGCCCATTGATTCCAGTTTTCATTTCCGGATAATTCATTGACCCGGTTCAGATCGACCAGGTAGCCCACGGCCTTGGGTTCCAGAAGCGAAAGTTCCTGAATGAAACGGGCATGGTGTTCCATCGAAAGCGGCGTCACATCACCTAGATCTTTTAAGGTGGATTCGTCGATCGTCACCAAGACGATTCCCGGCTTTTCGGTTTCAGCCAAGCGGGTCAGGCTGGAAGTCGCGCTACGGGACATTCGAAGATCGTAAAGATTGGCTTCCAGAAGGTTGAATTCGAAGTTCATCAAGATGACCGCCAGGGAAATCCCGGCGATCAGGACGACCAAGGGCCGCTCGAGCCGACGAAGCGTCAGCTTGCCCCAGAAGCGGCGAATTCGAAGTAATGTACCCCTAAGCACGAGGCTGGGATACCCCGGGTAGTGCCATTTTGCACCTGAAAAAACGACGCACCGGGTCTTTGACGGAATCCGGAATTCCCCCTACCCTAGAGAAGTGCCTAGATATCTAAGACTATTCATATTTTTCCTAGCCGGGGCGGCGATCTGCCCGTTGGCCCAGGCGTCCCAGGTCCTGGAAATTTTGGTCAACCAGGCCGTGATTCAAAGCGACCCAGACCCTGAAGCCATTCCTTTGGAAACCGGCCTGAAGGGCGATGTGTATACGGCCAGCGACCAGACCTTTCGTGGCTACTATAAGGTTGAACTGGTGAACCCCCGCGAAGGGAAGAAATTTGGCTGGGTTTCTGAAACCTTGGTAGGGCCGGCTGACCCGGCGGTGATTGAAGAACGAAAGCGTGGCCAAAGGGATGTGGACCGCGCCAAATACACGATCGGCGCACAGTTTGCGTTTCAGAATTTTCATCCGGCGGATTTGCAGAACCATTTGGGAATCGGTTCTACTTCTTTGGCGGGAACCAGCTTCGGGCTTTCAGGCAGCACGCGTCTTTCTAGAAATTGGACGTTCACGATTTCGGCCGACTACTTCAACATTCCGCGCTCAGGTGCGGACAACGCCAACTTCGCTTGGTCTGGAACTTACGTCGGTGGTTCTTTTGATTATGAATTCTACCGTTACAACCCGCTGACGTTTTTCTTGTCGGCGGCGGGTGGGGCGGCATTGGGAACCTTGGATGTTTTGGAACCCGGCGGAGTGACCTATACCGTACCCGCAATTTTGGCAGGTTACTGGTTTCCGAAAGTCGGGATGCGCTGGAACGTCGGCGGAACTTGGGCCATGCACGCGCGAATGGGTTGGATGATTGCGGCAAATCAACGGGTGACTTTAGGAACCAACACGGTCGACCTAAATCTGAATTCCGTGATGTTTCAGCTGGGCGTTACTTTGGGAATCTAAGCACCAGCGCCTAGTGCTGATACTTCCAGGTGCAGACCGCTTTGCGGGTCAGGTCCTTTTTCCCCCAGACCAACTTGACCGGACCTTGCCCAGACGTCTGCCCGTAGAATGTAAACGGTGCTTTGATATTCCCGTGAATGATCGGCCAACTGGATTCATGCGGGTCCGTTGAATCCTTCCCGACAAAAGTCGCAGTCGGCGTCGAATTCGGGGCCGCGCCGGCCTTGTGAACTTCAATGGTCACTGCGTTGGGCGCGATCTGAGGCGTTGCTTTCATCCGAAATTCGTACTTTGGAGTCTTGCAGACCAAATCAGCAAAGCCGGCGAAAGCGGATGGGGAAAGAAAAAGCAGAAACAAAGAAGTCGTCCAGCGCATAAAATTGAGCTTCATCTTAGGGTCTCCTAGCCACAACGAGGTGTGAAATAAGCATCGTATGGATTGCAGAAAAGACGAACCTTTCTTTCTTTGGATCGACCGCTCTGTCCCACGCAATCATAGGTGACTTCCATTTCCAGGGTCACCGTCATATCGATGTTGACGATCCGCTTCGGACCATAATGGTTCACGCAATTCAGAATCTTTTCATTTTTCGCGAAGTCCTTCTTGACCGCGGCCGTGATGTCTTCATCGCCATAGGTGACTTTGATGATTCGAGCTACGGGGGCAGCCACCGGGTCGCGTTCGCCATTCTCAGCCTTTTTACCTGCGTAAAGAAGTTCACCCTTGATTCGATGTTGCGAATTCGCCGCAGTCGCACAGCGGTAAACAGGTTTCCCTGTGGCCTGATGGATGTGTTGGATTTGCGCTGCAGGCAAGTCCTGGTAACCCTCGTTCCTGTAGCAATTCACCAAAAAGTATTCGACATCAGCGATCTTGAGAGCACCCCAGATCTGCGATTCCATGTAACTGCCCTCATAGTAATTCCCTTCCGGAAATGAATTAGAAAGGAACTTATACGTATGAACCGTTTCATTGTTGAATGCACCCAAACTGTCGTACGTAGTAAAGGTCGCGCGGTTCTTTACGTATTCATGAAGTTTGGCGATTACTTCGCCGTACCCACTTGAATAAAATGACTTGTATTTGTCGTATTCGATCTTCGGCGCGCAGAAGCAGTACTTAGGTCGAATCTCATTGGCTTTGTGTTCTTTCCCGTGTTTGTAATTTTCATCGATTTTAAGATTCAAGAATTTATTTTCAGAATCGCGACGGTTATCGACACAAGCACAGCCGTTTGTGTTTGGAACTTGATGTTGGTTTAAGAATCCGTCTTTGACGATGAAATCAAAGTACCTATAGTTAAATGCGATCTGCAGGTCCGCATCGGCATACATTTGATAGTGCGGCTTCATAAAGATTTCGTCGGTGATCTTGGGTTGTTCGTAAAGTCGGTACTTTCGGAAGACCAAGCTTCTTCCAATGGCTTCGCTGGGGTACTTTTCAACCATTGCATCGGGGATTTCCGAATTTTCTGGAAGATTGACGATGTCCCAGATGACGCCGTTTCCGAAGTCGTCAACCCAGCAGCTTTCAGAAATGAATCCAAATGTGCCCTTTGTGCAACTTTTGTCGCCTTCGACGTAGCGGGCACAACCCCGATCCAAACCTTCTTTTTTGCTCAGGCAATTAAAAACACGGGGCTGACTTTTTGGACGACCGGTTTCTACGCGAAGCACGCCAGATTCGGATTTGAGATTGCCATACACCGATACAGAACTTCCGGCCGAATCGGTGATTTCAGAAACCGATTCGTAGAAGTCTTTCAGGCCGCTTTTGGATTCTGGGGCGAAACAAGATGCACTTTCATTGGCCCACGACGTTTGCGAATTCAGAATCGAAATCAGAATTAGGGTCAGCGTCTTCGTGTGCATGCCTCGATCTTTTCGGCATTTTCTGGGGCGATTTTAAGTTTTGGGGCGTCGGAACGGAAGATCGACAGATCATTGACGATACGTGCAGGTTTTGGGGCAAATGTTGCCGATTTTTTCGCTTGGGGGTTCCAGGTAAAGTATTGAGATGACAACTTATTTAGCCATTTCTTTGCTTCTGTGGGTAGGTCCTGAAACATCGGTTGCCCAAACATCGGGAACGACACCCTACCTGCTACCCGGTGGGTGTGCATGGATGTCGACTTCAAGTTTGAATTCGTTTGATACAAATCAGGGTGATGTACGGCAATCAGTCATCCAGCAGATCACTTCTTTTCGACCCGACGAAGTCTTTTACGGTGAAGATGGGGATGATCATGGTGCCGACTGGAAGACACGCGCATTTGTGAAATTGGTTCGCCATTCCGATCGAAGAATCGGCACTTTCATGATTCATGGCATGGGGCTAGACCTTCTTAAAGGCGTTCTGCCTTCAGTTTTCCCAAAAGCCCAAAAGCATTCCTATGCCGCGCTCACGCAGAATCAAGGCTGTGGCTGCATTCTTAAACTGCAGGCTATGGCTGGAAAACAATCGCGGCCTAGTGGGATCCAGTATTCTGCGGTCCAGAAAAGCGGACAAGCGATTGGTCTGAGCGAGAAAAAAGGAACAGTCACTTCAAATTGTTACTTTCCTGCTTCACAGATGGCCTTGGGCCAGCGTCTTTTGAAAGATTTAGGAATCCAATGATGTCACGATGGATTCTTTTTCTTGTTCTTGGGACTTCGATTTCATGGGCGAAAGGACCCAAAGAAGACTGCTGCGGTCAGAAGGACCCCGTCGCGAAAATTTCGGTCGATCCCAACAAGGAACTGAAAACACTGGCTGCGATGGGAGAAGCGGAAGGAATCCACGCGGTTGAACTGATCACGGAACCTAGTCATCAAGGCTGTTCGTGGATCGCGTTTAAATTTCCCGAGAAGAAATTGCTTCCTGGCGAAGCTTTGTACTTTTCGATTTCCGAAGACCTTCGAACTAAGCCCGTTACTTTCGTTGTTCTTGGACATCGTCAGGATCCGGGAAGTGAAAAAGGCATGAACCGTGAAACCAAGTGGGACGATGTTCCCGGTCTGACTTCAGTTCAGGTTCATTCGTCTACAGGGGATGCAGCCAAAGCGTGGCGCTACTGGGCGGGCCAAGCAAGCGGGGAAAAAGGCGCTAAGTTTGCCGAAGTAAGTTATTCGCCCGAAATTGAGAATCTTTATGAATGGTTAAGCACCGGTCACAGCGCCGTTTCAGATGATTCGCATACGACCCATCCCGTTCGAATTGATGCGGCCCGAGCCGTTAGTCTTGGAAAAGATCCGGTTTGGATCAGTCAGTTGGTGATCAAGACCAAAAGTCCTGTCGTAAAGACGTGGATTGAGGCCATTTTTAGCCCGGGAACCGAATTTCCAGCGACTTCTGATAAAAAGCCCGTTTATGGCGGTGGGCAGTCTTTCCGCGGAAAATTTCCGGGCGCGTTCGAGCTTCCTGCCCGAAAAGACGTTCCCATCGAACAATCCAAAAAAGGCTTCAAACGTCATGGTGAAGACTTGGTCCTTCCTTTGGTTGCTGGACGAAAGTTAGCGGCAATTGAAGTTGCCGCCGGAGACTCTCACCCGGACGAAATTACGAATTCGGACGGGGGTTGGGGAACCAAGGGTTGGTCGAAGCTCAGCATTGGGATTCTTTCTTCCGACGGACAGGTTCGTTGGTTGATGGAGCGTGAAAACGTTCCTCCCGAGGGAATTTTGATGACGGGCCCGAAAAGATGTTCTGACGTGATCAAGGAAGGTGACCAATTGATCATTCGGGGCGAAGACGACACGGTCTATCTGATGGGGGTACGCGTAGGATTTCAATGATTGCGCACGCGATTCATTTGATTAGCTTATTTTCGGTTTTCGCTTTGCCCCGCGCAAAAGCCGACGAGCTTATTTTGTCCAGTCTGCGAGCAAAAGTGACGGTTCCTTCGGATTGGCGCGCCAACGAAGGATTGCTGGGTTCCGAATGGGTACTCAGTTCGCCTATGGTCAATGGAAAAAGAATTTCGTTGCAGTTGAACACCTTAGAAAACAATCCCAAGGCGATTTCTGAAGAAAACTTTTCAAGAATTTCGGGTAACTTTCGGACGGGGCGCTTAAAATGGGCGAATTCCAGAAAGCTTGAAGTGGTCGGATTCAAGGAACCGATTCAACTGAAGCGCGATGGGATTGACCGAGCGGTTCGTTATGAATGGTCCTATCGGTATTCCGAAAACGCCTTTTCCGAAGTTTCCGAGTACATTTTTTGCCGCACGGGGATTTATCACTTGAAAGCGGTCATTCCTGATCGCGTGACACAGAAGTCTTCCAAGTCAGAGGATCAGGTTCGCCAAGCCATGGGTAGCTTTCGATGCGGGTAAAATGGCTAAGCCCTGCGGTCCCGTTTCTTATTCTTCTTGGGTTTTCGGGCCGAACTGACGCGCGATCCACAAATGTCCACATCGCGGATCAGATGAAGCAGGAAATCGAGGCTCAAGCCGAGGCCCTTCGTCAGCTGCAAAATCAGTTCGCTTCAGTCTGTATGGATTCCCAGGGAAAGTTGGATCCCGATCTTGTGGTGATGGATCAGGAATCGAAAACAGAAAGTCTTTCGTGCGCCAATGAAGCCAAGCGCCTGGATGACCTGGGAAAACAAGTCGAAGACAAGGTAGCGCAGTGGGATCAAAGTTACGGAAACCCCGATTGCGCCGAATGCGGAGTCGTGCAGCCCGAGGACCCTTCGGTGCTTTCGCAGCTTTCTGGTGATCTTGATCAAGAAGAATGCAAGCCCAATGAAAAGACTGAAATCCTGAGCGCGAAATGCGCGGCCGAGGTGAGTTGCTCGATGCTTCGATCGATTGCGATGCCAGCGACCCTGTTAGCCAACATCATTCAACCCGAAACTAAAAAATTGGCGGGCGGCTGTCTGGATGCCGAGAAAGGAAGCTGCGTCAGTAAGCTAGTCGAAGGAGTCGTCGCGAACCTGGTTTCAACCGTCAAAGTCATCGGAAATCTTGCGGCGCTGGGTTGGAATAAACTGAATAGCTGGATCTGGGATCATGAAGACCAAACTTCAGACAAGGGCCTAGCGGCTACTGGGTTAACCGACGAACAGTTGGATCAGGCGGAAACGGATCAACCCGGATTCTTCAAGGGACTTTTTGACGGAATCTACAAGGGAATTGAAGACGGAATTAAGGGCGGGTTCGCTTGCGAAGATTGGCAGGGGTTTCCGTACCATTCGCTTTGCTTAAAGCCGATGAAAAGTTGGGATTGTTCAACTTGTGACCAAAAGATTTCCGCAATCTGTGGAGTCGCCGGTTACCTGGGTGCTGAGGTCGTGACGGCCTTTTTCACCGGCGGCGCAACTGCCGTGACCAAAACAGTTGCCACTACAACTTTGAAGGCCGTGGCAATCACAGCTAAAGCTGCGGGAAAAGGCGCATCGGTCCTAGCAAAGGTCAGCGGAGTTTCCAAGGTCGTAAGCCCGTTGGCCAAACCATTAGTGAGTCTGGGAAGCAAGTCGGCCAAGGGGATTTCGTACGGCGCTCGGGTCGCTCGGTTGGCATTCATCAAGGGAACCCGGTCGGTCACCCGAAGTCAGGTGGCAAACTCGCTGAAGGTTGGACTTTCGAAAATGAAAACGACTGCAGCTCGTGGCGGAAGTTTTGTTGCGCAGTTCAAAGACAAGGGAACGCTACAGGTTATCAAAAAACTTGGAAAGACACTTGCAACGCCTGTGACCGCATATTTTGGAATGTTAAAGAAAGCCTTCAGCTTGGGCTTCAGCAAGACCGATTCGGCCATTGCGCGAGCAACTTCTAAGGTTCATTTCTATGCGCAAGCGGGAACTAAGGCGAACGTGGGCGAAAAGGTGATTCAGCAAGTTGACCTAACCCGAGGTTGTAAATGAACAAGACGATTCAGCAGTTTCTTTGTTTCATGGTGGCTTTTGGGTTAGCGGTCCCTGCGGACGCCGGATGCTTGGAAGACAACATTTTGAAGCACGTCGATTCGGCAATCGGCCAAGAGGGAAACCTGGAGAAAGCTGGAAGCGCGCAAAAAGTCATAGTCGATCAATCCCCGTTGAAAGGAAGTAGCTACCTTCACGAGGCCCCCACGCAGAAGCTGGATAAGGCTGCACTGCAGAAGACCAAAACCGGAAATGAAGTCAGGTACTTTATTGATCAAGACGGGGGAATTCATACCTTTGCCCACGATTCACAATTCAATCCTGAAGGGCTTTTCGCCATCAGAAGCGAAGGTAAAATTCATCAAGTCCAAGAAGTCGGTCGGCTTCGTTACAACAGCCAACAGAAAAAGTACGTGATGGAAGCGGACGAATCCTACCTGAAGCCCGTCGAGCGAAAGGCCGCAGCAAAGCAATCCAAAGATCTGGTTCCTGACAATGCCGCAAGTGCCGCCAAGCAAAAGATGCTGAGCTGCTTGGATATTTTGAACAAGCAGAATGCTGGGAAAAACTTTGTTCTAGATCGCCTGAAGGCCGAAAATCTGGTCACGACTTCGGCCATCGTAAGCACCGAACTTTTGGGTGCAGGACGCCTGCAGTCGCGCGAAGGGTTGGAAGTCGTGGCGGCCGATCTTATCGGAGGGAACCTGAGTTCAATCGCTATGGCCGGCGTCGGTAAATACCTGGTGGTCAACAACCGTGGCCTGGGTACCGCGATTGGAACAAGGGCCGTTACTTCTTTGGGGCTAATTGAACTTCAGCGAAACGTATACAATGCGGTTCTGACTGACGAAGACCCAAAGAACAATTCTCGATCCCAGGATCTTTCCACCTTCAATCAGGTTCACTTTGCCCTGCGGTTGCCGATCAATCATTGGCTAGACGAGGCGTTGGTGAAGAAGCTTCCGCAGTATCTGTTTGAATCGTGTCAGAAAGGCGCCAAACTCAGTGTGTTTTGGAGCCCCACATCAGTTCGGATCTACGAACGCTATGCTTCCGCAGTGATTTACTACGGCGCTCGTTCAGCAGTCCTGCAGGAATAGCCCTTTATCGAACTTTCTTCTTGATTAGAACTCGGCGAAGGATGTCCAGTTCTTCCTGATCCAAAAGCTCGATGTTCTTTTTGACAAATTGTAGGGTGGTTTCGGTTGAACCTGAAACCACGGTAAAGTCAGCGGCCGAATCTTGCATCCGATCTTGAAGTCCTTTTGAAGTCGTTCCGACGCCCTGTGGGCTTGCGATTTCATCACTAGCAAGTTCGATCATCGCTTTTTCGGTGTCTGAAAGATCATTTGCGCAAAGGCAGTGATTCGCAGGACTTCTGGAAATCGCTTTCTTGGGTGGCATGCCCACTTTCTTTTGTGCCGTGGCCTTTTCAGTGGCGTAAGAAGTGACTGCAAAAATCAGCGTGGCAAAACAGATCAGGATCTTAGTGTTCACATTCTTCGTTTCGTCATTCATTCAGGAAGTCTTTAGTTCTTTCATTTAAGTTCCGAAAAGTAGCAATGCGGTTGGTACGGCCACTTCATGCTGTGGTTCTCATCTTTAGTCTAGGAGCTGGATCTCCGTGGATTTACGCCAAGGACAAGGATCCTGCCGCCTGCCTGACCGATGGGAAACAGGTTTTTCAGACGCCTCAGGCTTTCTTGGATGTCGCAAACTACCTCAACGAAGAACTCAGCGAAGGCGAACTTGCTCAACTGAACCAGACCCCTGCCTGCAAGTTCGTAGAAAAACATTGCGATGAAAAGTGCTCGAGTTATACCCGAAAGAAGCCCAAGCTGAATTGCGGATTGACGCAAGTCGAGTACACAATGCTGCAATACTATACAGGCAGCGGATACTACTGCTTGAACAAGGGACTTCGGGAAAAGAAATTCAAGTACGACGATCCTGCGATTCAAACTTTGAATAGCGCACTTTCGAAGCTTCCGAACTATCGAGGCTTCGTCAGTCGGGGTGCCGACTTACCCCAAGAAGTCATTCGGCGGCATCAGGTCGGATCGATCATCGAGTACACGTCGTTTACAAGTACGTCCACGGGCGATGGATTCGGTGGGTCGGTGAAATACAAGATTTTCTCGAAAACAGGGAAGCCTGTGATGGGGTTTTCTGCAGTAGGAAACGGCGAACTTGAGGTTTTGTTCCGCGCCCCCACGCGCTTCAAGGTCTTAGCAGTCGAACCAGAAAATAATCAGATGGGGCGCGGTTATACATTGATTGTGATGAAGGAAGTCAATCCCGGACTGAGCCCGAAGAAGGAAGCTGAAGAAGATGATCGACTTTTTGCTCAGTATCAAGAAACTGGGGGAAGGACCGCGAACGATGAATGGAACTGTCCTTCCGCCAAGGCACTTGAATACGTGAAAATTCTGAACGCCGTCTATGGTGACGTCGATATCACTTCACAGGTCAGAGCTGATTTTTCGCAGAACGGTCGAATCCTAAACTGCGTGAATCACTACGGACCCAAGCGCGTGGTCAATCTGGACATGACAGTGACTTTGGAAATGGAAGTCACATACCAATGCACGACATTCAAAGGGACGCAAAAGCCCAAGAAGGTTCGACTTTTTTGCAATCCATACGACGGCTACTTCACGCCACAATGTGATTCAACCTGACCGTTGGAAATCTAGACCCTGATTAGGGTCAAAGTTCTGTGCAGAATTCGCGTTCGGATCGATAGGATTGGATTGGGTGCCGTTTGGGTTTTGCCCTGCGTTTGCGGCAGCCGCGGCGCTTGCCGCCGAAGCCTGGGCGTTCACGTTGGACATCGAATCAATCATATCCACAACCTTCTGGTCGCGGTTCTGAGCCGACCTAGCCTGTTCCAAGAACTGATTTCTGCGTTCCATATCGGGAACGAAGCGAAAGTAATTATCGATCGCGACGCGGATTCGGAAGCTTCGAATTTCGCTGGTTTCGCCTAAGTCGTCGCCGCGTGTGACTTCTTCTGAAAGAATGTTTTCTGCCAACGGAAGTCCTAGTTCATGATGCGACATGGAATCCGTGAGGCGAAGGACGGCCAGGCGTTCGTCAGTCGAAAGCGTCTTGGATTCTAAAAGGGTGGACATGTTTCTGGCGGTGTTCGAAACGTCGGCCAAAAGGGTCTCGGTGACTTTTCCGTCGATCGCCGTTTGGGTCATCTGACCGGCCATGAACTGAAAAAGAGCATCGGATCCCGAAAGACCCGGAAAACGATCGTTCAAATTTCGAATGGCCGTCGCTTGGCGTGATTCACCTGGAAGCGGCAATGCTGAAGCAGTGACTGCAGTGGCTTGAGCTGAACTTGCCGCTTTGACTTCGTCCGCCTTTGCCTGGCTGGTTTTCAAATGTTCAAATTTTTCAGCCAGAACCGCTGCCGAAAACGCAGCAGCTTGACGCTGGGGCTGGGCAGGGCGTCCGTACACAAAGCCCGAATAGTGCTGGGTCGTCCAACCTTCTTGGGTCGCGTGGCGCGCGTACTTCACGTGGACGCCTGCTACAGCGGCCGCTACCGCGACCAGGAAAAAGGGACGAGCCAAAGAAACCTTCATGACCCTTCATTGTGCATGCACTGGGCCAAGGTTTTCCTGGTCTAAGTTATTGAAAACATTAGCATAACAGGTGTTTTTGGTGTCTAAGATTTTGACAGGTGCTTGGGTAAAAGACGGAAATAACAGACTATTTTAGTCTTGTATTGGAGAAGCCTTTCCTTTACATTGCATGCGCCATGAAAAAGGGTCTTTTCTCAGTTCTGCTTTTCGCATCCCTCAGTTTTTCGTCCTTTGCTTCAGAAAATGCGGGGTTGAGCTATGAAATCGATCCGGGCTTAGGCGGCGTTTCGAGCGCCAGCGAGCCCAGCAAAATTTCAAATCTACAAGACCTGCGCAAACAGACTGAACGCAAATGGAAGTTCAAATGCGAATCGCAATTCGGCAAGGATCCAGAACTTGAAAAGGCCTTCCGTGAATTCTTTACGGAAACTCTTTTTCACGGTGCGAATCAGCTGAAGGACCACAATCCCGCCATGATGGGGTCACTTTCATGGATGGCGAAAAAGAAACTTCGCGTGTCGTGCATTGATGACATCGACACGGATGCGAATGCTCGGGCCCAGTCAGATTGGCTGATCAGAAACCAAATCACCGCGGAAGCAATCGTTCCGAACTTGGTCTGCCACTTAAGCAAGAATAAGGACGTACAAGCAAAGTGCGCCGAAAAAAAGATTAAGCCAACTTCCCGAAACATCGAAGCCATGCGCGCGACGATTTTTCACGAATCGTTGCACATCATGGGTTTCGACACACTGAGCACCGAAGCCCACAACAAGGGCGGACCTTCGGAAGTCGACGCGGTCTACGCTTGTGCATACATGGTTTGGCCAAATGGCCTAGGGTCGCGAGAAGTCAAAAAAGAAGATCTTCCCCCGTCAGGCTTGTACTACCAACAGCGCAGGTGGGACCTTTCGCTGAATCAGCCTGTCGTGATTGCTCAGCCCTTGAGCACCGGCGGTTTCATGGATCTGTTTTCGGTCAATGCGAAACTTCCGGCTGGACTTGAACTGGACATGCGAACAGGAGAAATTTCGGGAACTCCGACGGAAGTTTTTCCTAAAACCGAATTTTTGGTCACAGGTCAAAGCACTTTGGGTACGACGACGACCAAGCTGACTTTGACAGTCACTGATCCGGGCCCGGTTGTTATTGCCAGCCCAGCCCCTTCACCTAGTCCTACCGTTTCGCCGTCCCCGACGGCTTCACCTGGTCCAAGGAAGATTTTCGGTCGTGTTCGCGAGTATTACATCACCGAGCAATCCTGTAAGACCTGCGCTTTGGTGCGGCCGATCCATTCGAAAATCAAAAGAAACTTCGCTGATGCCCGCTTGGATACGCTGACCGGAGCAGTAAGGGCCGCAGAAGAATCCTGCAAAAAAGTTAAACCGGTCGCTTACGACTTTATTCACAACAGGGAGATTCCACGCCAATGAACGCAAAGGTTCTTGCACTGATTCTTTTTGCGGCATCTGCCCAAGCCCAGCAAACGGCGCTGCCGTCGATTCCGCTTTCATCGGATCCACAGTGGGATTTCGGCCGAAAGTGGGTGGATGACAATTTACTGAAAGTTCCCACGGATCATCATCATTCCGACTTCAAACGAAAGTCCATGCGTAAGCACTTGGTTTCGATCGTGCAGTACAGAAACCGTGACGGAAAAGAATCAGCCACCGGCACGGGTTTTTTTCTTCAAGAAGACTTCCCTTGGCTGCACACTGCCGCGCACGTGATTCGTAGCTTGGTGGTGAAAGACGCGAAAACCTATATCTTTTATTGGGACGGAATGGGTCTTCGACGCAAGTTTCGATTGGATCAGGCCAGGGTTCGTTTTTCGGCAAACGGACACGATCATGCAGTTATTGATCTGCGGGGAACACCTGTTCAGAAAAGTTTTTCGTTCAAAAGAACCTTGCTTCGCTCAAAAGGGACACCCCAGCTTTCAGACCACCTGATTTCGACGGGCTTTAAGGGCGCAACGATCGAAGAAGTTAGAAGAAATTTTTTCCGAATCCCACAGGCGATCTTCAAGACCGCCGAATTCACCTTGAATGACGTTCAGGCAGGTTTCTGTGTTTCGCGGAAGTTTTGGATGGAACGTAAGAAGGTCAAAGGTCTTTCGGATGCAGATGCGCAGCAAGATGCCTTGGACTGGTTGATCCAAAGAACGAATTCGGACACCCTTCTTTCGTGGCTAAGAAATCACGAAAAAATGGCGGTTCCTACTTTGTCTGAATTCCTTTTTGTTTATCCAGACGGCCGTACTGAACCCTTCGATGTGGCACTTCGGAAAGCACTGGGCCCTGACCCACTTTTGGCCGGAACCAATGTTTCGGATTCATTTTGCGCGCAAGACACCCAGCTAGGTGCAGGAATGTCGGGTGGTCCGGTATTCAATGATCAGAAAGAAGTCGTGGGCTTGAATTCCATTCGCCTGACCCGTGATTTTGAAGGTCTAAGCGTGATTCAAACTTTGGACACGAACTTTGGCCCTGAACAAATGTGGAAGTTTGAAGGACGCTAAATTTCCAAAACGGGTTGGCTGGGCGGTTCCATGGCTTCGCAGCTGGACGCACTGGGTTCAAATTCCTTCCAATAGAATTCGGATACGACCTGAGAATCCGGGCAGCCCGATTCTGCTTTTTTACCGGACTTTCGGTCGATTCGAACGGAAGTTAGATTTTCGCTTTCTGGAAACGGCTGCGGGGGATCGTTCGCCAGCGCTTCTTTCATAAAATCCAACCAAATCGGAAGCGCTGAAGTCGCTCCGGTTAGGACAAACTTCTTTTTGGGTGCCTTAGGCTGGCTTGGTTCTTCGGAAGGCTGTGCTTCACCTTGGTCAGCACCGACCCAAACGACTGCGGTTAAATTTGGGGTAAACCCCGCAAACCAACTGTCCCGGTGATCCGAAGTGGTCCCCGTTTTACCGGCCGCCGGTCTTTCAAATCCGTACTTGGCCGCGGACCGAGCGGTTCCTTCGGTGAAAACCGATTGCATCATCTGTATCAGAACATCAACGGCGCCAGCCGGTAGGACCTGCTTGGGGCGATAGACTTGGCGGAAGTAGCCATTGGTTGGAACCGACGATGGCATCGGGCCACTGGGCACCATTTCCTGTTGAATTTCGTTGATCGACTGAATTTCGGTGATGGCACGAATGACGGAAAGTTCGTCGCGAACGCCGTGATTGGCGATCGTCGCGTAAACCTGTAAAAGTTCAACAGGCGACAATTCCGAAACACCCAACGAAAGCGACGGAACTTTGGGAAGGTCGGACTGGACGCCCAGCGCGCGCGCGGTGTCGACCACGTTTCCGATCCCGACTTGTACGCCCAGTCGCGCGGCAATCGTGTTCACTGAATGCGCCAGTGCACGACGCATGCTGATCCAACCTTGAAATTCCTTTTCGTAATTCTTGGGTGACCAGGTCTGTTTGCCACGGTCGTAATTCAAGGTGAAAGGCGCGTCTTCTACTGGGTAAGCCGGGCCGTACGAAATTCCGTTGGCATCTTTGCCCTTCAACAGGGCGGAAAGGTAAACGACGGGTTTGAACGTCGAACCCACTTGGCGTTTCATGTTTAAAATTCGGTTGAAAGTCGAAGCCGCATAGCTTTTTCCACCAACCAGTGCGCGAATCGCACCCGTTGAATGATCAACCGCGGCCAATGCCCCTTCCAGTTTCGCGTCGGCGCTACCTTCGGCGCCGGTACCCAAGGCGGCTTCCAGATTCTGGATTCCTTTGGCGACTGCACGTTGGGCGGCAGTATTCATCGCGACATCCAAGGTCGTGTAAATTTTGAAACCCGCTTCCGCGATCTTTTCTTCAGGAAGCTTTTCTTTCAACTGTCTTGCCACTTCAGCTTTCACAAAGTCCGTGAAATAGGGCGCTTTGTTCGCAGCACTTTGTGGCGGCGCCAGGCGAATCGGTTCTTTCATCGCGTCTTGGGCTTCTGCTTCTGCGATCTGCCCCGTTTCGTGCATTCGCTTTAAAACCCAGTGCTGTCGTTCGATCGCTCGTTGTCGGTACCGATAAGGCGAATAGTACGCGGGGCCGCGAATCAATCCGGCCATCAATGCGATTTCTCCTAAATTCAATTCTTCAAGACGCTTTCCAAAAAAGTGCTTTGCGCCTTCAGCCACGCCGTGAATTTCCAAACTTCCGATCTGGCCCAGGTAAACTTCGTTCAGGTAGCGTTCCAGGATCGCTTCTTTTTCAAAGCGAATTTCCAAAAGAAGCGTCAGGAAAAGTTCGTTGAACTTCTTAAAAAGGTTCCGTGATCGGCGCCCCATCAAATTCTTCACCAACTGCATGGTGATGGTGCTGCCCCCTTGGGACAATGAAGCGGTGCGAAGGTTGACCAGAATCGCGCGAACGATTCCGCGCGGATCCAGGCCCTTGTGTTCCAGAAAACGCGGGTCTTCGACTGAAATGATCGCGCGCCAAACATGCGATGGAACTTCTTCAAATTTAATCAGGTCGCGAATTTCCCGGTTGCCCCTGGAAAGGGTCGCAACCAATTCGGGTTCCAGAAAAATTTCCGGAACTTCTTTGTTGTCGACTTGAATGCTTTGAAGCGCGTCGTTTGAAGATTTTCCTGAAAATTGCAGAACGATGTTGGCGGTGGGTTCTGGGACCACAAAATTTTCGGGAAGCAAAACTGCGGGGTAGTCTACTGGGTGAAGACTAAACGAAAGTTGATCGTCCGTGGCTTGAATCTGGCTATAACCCAGGGCCTGAAGTCGCGCCTGGATCGATCCGCGGGATTGCGGGGGAGCAATTCTTGCCACATCCGAGTAAACGCGTGTGGGGACGAATTGATCCTTTTCGAAGAAGGATTCGGTCAGCTGACGCCACAGGAACATCAAATAAATGGCAAAGACCAGCGACAGGATCAGTGCCGACCAAAACAGGCCCATTTTGTGCCGTTTGACTAGTTGCATTAACGCGCTGAAATTCATCATTCCACTTTCCTTATGGCAGAAATTTCCATAGCTTCTGGAAAATCACAACCACCCGGATAACCCACAGGAGCTTTCAACCCGTGACCTCATCTCAATCTCTGAAGCTTGTCGGATTCACTTTGCTCGTCGCATCTAGCATTTCCAGTGCGAACGCCTTGGAACTAGATTGGTCCGGACAGTTTCGTGCAGAAAACCACTTTATCACGAACTACGCAAACTCGCAGTCGGCCACCGGGTACGGGGTCGTCAGCGGCGGTTCTGACAATGCGTCTTTTCAAAGTTTGTTTCTTCGCATGCGACCCAAGGTGGTCGTCAACGACAACGTTTACGTCAAAAGTGAATGGTGGGCGGGAGATCCGGTTTACGGAATGTTTGGTGATGCGGCCCCTTACGGAACCGATGGTCGCCAGTATTATTCGACCCAGTCCCGGGGTTCTTTCATTACAGCTCAACGTTTTTGGGCAGAAATTCTGACCGACCTGGGCGTCGTGCGCTTGGGCAGAATGCCTCTGAATTGGGGCTTGGGCTTGATCTACAACGGCGGCGACGGCGTTTTCGATCGTTACGTTTCAACGGGTGATGCGATCTCGATGTCGGCCAAAGTGGGGTCGATTACTTTTGCTCCTTCTTTCATCAAGTATTCGATGGGGAACTCGGTGGGCGGAAACCGTAATGTGACCGCAGGAACTTTGGGCGGAACGCCTCCTAGCGGACACGGTAACGTTTCAGATTACTCGTTCTTGCTTCGTTACGAAAACCTGGACGAAGACTTGGATATTGGCGTAAACTTGATTCGCCGAAACATCGACGCTGCCCAAGACACGACGTCGGGATACTTGGGTGTGACGGGTGTACCTGCTGGGTCCGGAATTACGATCTGGGATATTTACGCAAAAAAGAAATTGGGCAAGGTCACTGTTGCGGCTGAACTTCCTTTGGCCAGCGGAAACATCGGTGGGGTTCCTTATTCGACCAAGGCAGTTGCGGGCGAAGTTCAGTTCAAAGCGACTTCGCACTGGGATCTTTCTGCAAAGGTCGGAAGCGCCCCAGGCCAGTCCAACCAAGCTTCGGCGACGAATCCATCGGGTTTTGGTGGTTTCTTTTTTCACCCCAATTATCGGGTCGGCATGATCATGTTTGGGTATCAGCTAGGCGCCTTGGGTGGGATGCAATCGCAGAACAACCCAACGGCGACGGCAAACAACCTTTCAAGTCCGTTTGATAATCCGATCACGAATGCGACCTATATTTCTTTGGGAACGCAGTTTGGATTTGGTGCAAGCGATCGCTGGAGAATGCGTCTTAACTTCCTGACCGCTTCGGCTCAGCAAGTCGCCGCGGCAGGAAGTGCGTATTTCAACACCTGGTCACGAAAGTTCGAAAACAACGTGTCGGGGGCCACACAAGGATCTGATCTGGGTACCGAGTACGATCTGGGCGTTTCGTACCAGTTGGACGAAAATCTTCAGGTTGCTTTCGATATGGGTCTTTTCTTTCCGGGAACCTATTACGCGTTTTCAAACGGCGGCGTTTCGAACGCACGCAATACGGTTTTCGCGAACGCGATTCGTGTTGGGATTAATTTTTAAAGGTGCCTGCTACTTTAGGCGCGGGGGCGTCACAGTAGCAGGATAGGGGGCCGTAGAATGAAAAAGTGGATTGCGATTCCTGCGGCTGTGTTTACGTTTTTTTCCGGACTGTTCGCGGTCCTGAACCCCTTTTGGTGGTTGGCATCTCAGATCAATCCACATTCTAAGGTTCAGATTCGTTGGACGCTGAAATCCAAGCTTCTTTATAAGCTGGAAATTTTAATTCAGAATTTTTTCGGAGTGATCATTCCCGGTCTTCGCCGAGCGTGGATCCAGGAAATCGAAAAAGCTTACCCGGATGACATCCCGGCAGCGACCCCGACCTCGGTTCCGGAATTCGATTGGAAGAACAAAAGCCTGGACGAATTCGCCCGCGAGTATCGGATTTTGCAAAAGCCCGCCGTTCTTCGCGGTTTTCTAAAGCAGGATCCCGAATTTGGCGGCTGGGACTACCACGAACTGATCCAACGTTTTGGTGAAGAAGAAGTGACCCTGACTTGTCCGGTGAAGGACGGTTACATCGGCAAGTTCAAGGAACTGAACGTTCCCGGTGTTTACCTGCACAATTCCGAAGTTCTTTTGAAAAAGTATCCTGATTTGTACAAGAAAATGGGATTGGGATTGATTGCAAAGAAACTGACTCAAGGGCTTTTGTTCAGTGGTGTCGGTCAGATTTTCGTCGGGCGAAAAAAAACAGGAACGTGGTGGCACTGCGCAGGCGGGATCAATTTTTTCTTGATGCTGGAAGGTCAGAAAAAATGGGGATTCATCGACCCGCAGTACAGCCCCCTGGTTTTTCCGCTGACCGCGGGTGCGGGCACAAATTCGATTTATTACATTTCGGCGACCGGAATGGATTCCAAAATCTATGACGGTTATTACGAAAAACTTTCGGCTATCGACCGCAAGGCTTTGGATGAAGGTCAAAAGGTCCAAGTTTCCGAAAAGATGCTGAAACTTTTTCGGTCAGTCGAAAGAACCGAAACGGTTTTAAATCCGGGCGACGTTTTGTTGATCCCCGCTTGGTGGTGGCATGATGTTGAAAACATCACCGACACGACGGTCGCTGTGGCAACCCGGTGGTTTGACCCCAACTGGCCGACTTTGGCGAATCAGGTTTTCGACAAAGGAACCCGATTGAACGCCGCTTATTTTCACTATGCTTTTTCAAACGCGTTGGAACAGACCTTGGTCCGCAAAGACAAGACCTTGGATCTGACTTCGTATTCTTCAAAAGAAGTTCTGACGCCGCTGACCCGCGGGAACCAGATCACGCGATACGGCGGCGAAGTTTCCGAAAAAATTTCGGAATACTACAAGCGCTTTGGCTACGAACGTTAAGGCTAAAGGCGCCTGCACCTTTTTAAGTCCGATTATTGGACAACGAATTGGGTGAAGTGCAGATCGGAAACCAATGGCAACGACCCTTCAGGTTGAGGGATCAGTTCATTGGCGATGTCCAGAAGCTGCGTGCGAAGCAGGTAGCGCCCTTGGACAGTTGTCAGTTCCATGAAAGTTTTCTTCCCCATCAACGAAAGCAGACGATCCATAAAGATGGGCTTCACGGTTTCGATCTGGGTCTTTTGGCTCATGTCGCGAACTTCAATTGAAAAAGCGACGGTCGCATAGTGAAGCTTGCCTTGCAGCTTCATTGGATTTGCAGGATCCGCTTTGATCCCTGATGGAATCGGCTCGATGTTGACTGTGATCTGGTCAAACGCGATCTGACCGGACTGAAGTTCGGCTTTGGGGCTAGCCTTTGCGGTCGCGATTCTTTCGCGTTCACGTTCTTCCGTGATTGGGGGTCGCTTATACAAAAGGCGAGTATAAAGGACGAACCCCATGGCACCGACGACCACGACCGTGTTGATGATCGCGATCAGTGTGGGAAGTTTCGATGGGGCTTCTGCACCCGGTACCCCGGGGGCAGGCGCTTTTTCGTCGGCCATGGGTCAATGGTAGCACGGCCGAGTGCTCTGAGCACCTTTTGATGCTAGGCGCGTTAGTTCGGACCGAAAAACGAGCGTTCGAGTTTCGATCCATTTGCTGCGGTGAGCATCAAAAGGTGCTCAGAGCACTACAGACGAACCGGTTCGTAAGGCAGGTTCAGATCGTCGGCGACCTGCTTGTAAGCGACTTTGCCGTTCAAAATATTGACGCCCTTTAAAAGCGCATGATCCTTCGCGACGGCCTGTTTCCAGCCCATATTCGCCAGCATCAGCGCGTACTTCATCGTGACGTTGGTCAACGCATAGGTCGAAGTTCTAGGCACGGCACCTGGCATGTTTGGAACTGCGTAATGGATCACGCCGTCGATGGTGTAAGTCGGATGTTCATGGCTAGTTGGACGGCAGGTTTCAACCGAACCGCCCTGGTCGACCGCGACGTCAATGATCACGCCGCCGGGTTGCATGCGCGAAACCATTTCGCGAGTCACCAGCTTGGGTGCTTTAGCGCCAGCGACCAAAACGGCGCCGACGACCAAGTCTGCCTTCGATACCGCTTTTTCAACTTGCTCGCTGTTTGAATACAAAGTGGTGATTTCGTTTCCGAACACGTCCGAAAGATAATCCAATCGAGCGACGTTGGTGTCCAAGATGCTGACCTTTGCGCCCAAGCCCACGGCCATTTTCGCCGCGTTGATACCGACGACTCCGCCGCCCAAGATGACGACGTTGCCGCGTTCTACGCCAGTGACTGCACCCAGTAGCATTCCTTTTCCGCCGTGATCGTGTTGAAGGTAAGATGCGCCAATTTGGGTAGCCATGCGGCCTGCAACGGCTGACATTGGCGCCAAAAGCGGAAGCGTTCCGTCTGCTGGCTGAATGGTTTCATAGGCGATGCCCACGATTCCGCGGTCCATCAATGCTTTAGTCAGGCGCTCGTCAGCGGCCAAGTGCAAATAGGTGTAAAGGATCTGACCTTCGCGAAGCAAAGGGTACTCTTCAGGAAGCGGTTCTTTGACCTTCACGATCATTTCCGCTTTTTCATAAACTTCTTTGGCCGATTCCAAGATCGTTGCGCCGGCCTTGCGATAATCTTCGTCGGTGATTCCAACGCCTGCGCCTGCATTTTGTTGAATCAGAACTTTGTGACCGCCTTGGGTCAGGGCGCGGACTCCGGCGATCACCATTCCGACGCGATTTTCTTTATTCTTAATTTCCTTCGGTACGCCAACGATCATGCTCAGTAACCCCTCTTGTTTACATTCGGCGAGCGCGTTTTCGGCTTGCCTAGGCCCGGACAGTCATCCGGTCGAATGCCAGATGCACGCCTTTGGGCAGTTTTTTCTTCCATTCTAGATATTCGAAGTCGTGACCCATATGGGTCAGGAAGGTCTTCTTGGGCTTGATCTTGGAAACCAAGTCCAGTGCCTGATCTAAATTGAAGTGAGTTGGGTGTGGTTCAAGTCGAACACAATCCAGAATCAAAACATCCAGGCCGAACAATCTTTGAATAGAAGTCTCAGGAATATAGCTACAATCCGTGACGTAAGCAACGCGATCAAAGCGGTAACCCAAGCATTCTTTGGATCCATGCTGCAGTGCAATAGGTATGACGGGCACTCCGCACACGTCTACCCGCGGGGCAGACGAAGGCATTGCGTTGAGAATCAGCTGCGGTACCCCGCCGCCTTCGGGTTTCGGCGGTCCTTCTTTTCCGGTACCAAAAATATAGGGAAACTTGGCCAGAAGTTCGGCGCGCGTCCAATCATTTCCATAAACCGGGATGGACTGCTTTTGGACGTAGTTATAGCTGCGCAGTTCGTCAATTCCATGAATATGGTCGGCATGTGGATGCGTATAAAGGACCGCATCGATTCTAGGGATTTTATTGGCTAACGCCTGCGCGCGAAGATCAGTCGACGTGTCGACCAAAATGCTTTTGCCTTGCGACTTGACCCAGATGGAAGCCCTAAGGCGGTGATTCTTCGGATTCTTCGATCGACAGACTTTGCATTTGCAATGGATCAGCGGCACGCCGGTCGACGTTCCGCATCCTAGGACTGTGACTTCGGTCATGATAGCTTAGAAACCACATGGCACGTGTTTCGTCGAGGTTCATCACCGCATGCGGCTTCCTTTTGTTAGCCGCCTGCCGGACCGAAGTCAGTTCGCTTGGGGTCAAGGTTTCCCTGGAAGAACATCGTCTTTCCAATGGTCTTCGAGTGATCTTGGTTGAGGACCACACGGTCCCGACGATCAGCTACCAGACCTGGTACAAGGTGGGGTCTAGGGACGAAGTCCCAGGAATGACAGGGCTAGCGCACCTTTTCGAGCATCTGATGTTCAAAGGAACGGATCGTTACGGTCCGAAATCCTTTTTTGATCTTTTGGAAGCGCGTGGCGCAGAAGTGAACGCTTTCACCACACGAGACTATACCAGCTATTACGTCAACACGGTTCCGGCCCTTTTGGATCAAATCATTGATTTGGAATCCGATCGGATGACGGGGCTGAAATTGGACGACACGACCTTGGCTTCTGAACGGATGGTCGTACTGGAAGAAAGAAAACTGCGAATCGACAGTCAGCCCGTCGGACTGATGCAAGAAGCGATCTGGGCTTTGGCGTTTCGTCGGCACCCGTACCATTGGCCGGTGATCGGAATGCCGGAAGACATCATTTCGGTGCCGGCCGAAAAAATTCGTGAATTTTATCGACGTTATTATCATCCCGGCAACGCGATCTTGGTTGTCGCAGGCGATTTCAAGCCCGACGAACTTTTTGAAAAAATCAAAAAGGCTTACGGCAAGATTCCGCGGGGACAGGAAACCGAGCGCACGAAGATCACGGAATTTGAACAGAACGAAGAACGTCGGCTGAACCTTTATGATGAAGTCGCTTCGGAAAAGTTCGCGCACGCGTACCCGATTCCTTCAGCTCACGAAGAAGACGCGTATGCCTTAGACATCCTTGCGACCATTTTGTTTGCCGGTAGCCAGTCGCGAGCCCATCGGGATCTGGTCGAAGAAAAGAAACTGACTTCGGATGTGGCTGGGGTCGCATACACCCCGAATGAACCCGGGCTTTTTCTGATTTCGGCATCGATGCGCACGGGACATTCGGCGACTGAAGCCGAAGAAAAGCTGAACGCTTTGATTCGTGATGTTCAGGAAAACGGAGTCACCCAGGAAGAAATCGAAAAAGCGGTGAAGCAGCTGACGCTTCAAGCAATTGAGAATCTGAAAACCCATTCGGGTACTGCAACCCTGATCGGAACAGTGACCACCATTTTGGAAAAGCCGGAACGTTATGCCGACGATCTGGCCAAGTACACTAAGGTCAGCCGTGAAGACGTCCAGCGGGTCGCTGAAACCTACCTTCAGCCTAACAAGCGGTCCGTAGTAGTTCTTTACCCGGAATCCAAACGCCCGAAGCCCGAAGTCAAAGCTGACGTTTCGAAGAAAGAAAAACCAAAGGCGACCGTGAAAAAACGAGCCCGAAAGAAAGGAACCACGTCATGATTCTTTTTTTGACGGCGCTTTTCGCGGTTCAGTCTAGTTTTTCAGCCGAACCTTCCAAGTATCCGGCACCGGTCTTGGATCAACTGCCGAATGGGATGAAGGTCGCCTGGTTTTCTGACGCTAGGCTTCCGACGGTAGAAATGTCCTTTTTATTTCCTTTTGGAAATCGTGATGACGAAGTCGGAAAAAGCGGACAATCGGAAATGATTGCGGCGCTTTTGGATCGAGGATCCGCAGGCAAGACGGCACGGGAAGTTCGAAACGAAATTGAAAATCTGGGCGCTTCTCGGCAAATGACGGCGGCGGAAGACACCTTTTCAGTAGGAGTTTACGGATTTTCGAAAGATGCCGACGCGTTATTGCAGATCATGTCGGAAATCTTGCTTCAACCCAGTTTTTCAACCGACGAATTGGAATTTGAAAAAGCGCGGCTGATCGATCGCTGGCAAAGGGTGGGGGATAGTGCCGATGCGCTTGCGGGAATCGTGGCGCACCGGATTTTGACCCACGGAACTTCGTACGGACGTGGAAGCTTACAAAAGATCGCGGAACTGAAGAAAATTCAGCGTGAAGACTTGGTTCGTTTTCATAAAAGGTTTTTCATCCCCGATACCTGCGTGCTTGCCATCGTGGGGCGCTTTGATCGCGAAGAGCTTAGAAAAAAGATTGTGGCCCGATTTTCTGAATGGAAGCCGGCAGGGGACACGGCCAAGATCAAGTCGCGCCCGGTTTTTTCGGATCCGCGGTGGGCGGGGATCAGTCCTCAAGACTTGATTTTGATCGATCGTCCCGGGGTACCTCAGGCCGAAATTCGAATCGTCCAAGTGGGGCCAGGGCCCAAGAATCCAGATCGTTATCCTTTGATGGTCGGCAATGCCCTTTTAGGAGAATACTTTCATAGCCGACTGAATAGCTTGATACGCGATCAGCTGGGCCTGACCTACGGAATTGGAAGTCAGATTTCGTACAATCTGGAACAAGGCCGCTTTCGAATTGCTTCAGCTACGGGGAATAAAAAAGTCGGGACTTTGATTCACAAGACATTGAACGTCGTTGAAGAAGTTGTTTCGGGGCAGATCACCGACGAAGAAGTGAAAACCGCAAAACAGTACTTAATGGGAAGTTTTCCGTTAGGGATGTCGACGCTAGCCAGTGTGGCGAATCGGTGGGTGGCCGGTCATTTTGGTCAGATGGGTCCGGATTACTTGAACGAATTTTTGCCAAAGATTTCAGCGGTGACCAAAGACGAAGTGGTTAAGGCGCTTCAAAAAGAAATTCGGCCCAAGCGGTTCTTCATCGTAGTTGCGGGTGATGCAAAAGTCCTGCGTCCTGCGCTTGAAGAGGAAGGCTTTAAAAAGATCAAGCTGGTGAAGCCGCAGGACTTAATGTAGCCGCGGTCTTTCCGTCTAGGTGCGCGCCGGTTTCGACGACCAGCTTCTGGGTTTGGATGTTCCCGATGACTCGTCCTGATCTTGAAATCACGACTTTAGTTCCGGCCTTGATATCACCTTGAACAAAGCCTTCGACCACCAATGTGTCCGCCTGAATATTTCCTTCAACGACTGCGGTTTCTCCCAGAATGACGGTGCTTCCTTTTGGAGCAGACAGATCGCCGCGAATGATTCCGTGAACCCGTGAAAGTTCACTGAGCTTTACTGAACCCTTCAGTTCGCAGCCTTCTGCGATCAGCGTGACATGGGCTTCTTCGATGCTAGGAAGTTTCATCATGGGCTAGTCGTTTCCTTTGTTTCTGGAGCGGTCGTTGCCGGTGCCGCAGTCGGTGCTGCGGTCGCCGCCGCCGCTGCGCCGTCGGCCGCAGGGGTCGTCGTTGTGGCAGGGGCGCTAGTCGCCGTCGGCGAAGGTGCACTGCTTTTACGCTTTTGTTGCGGACGCTTGCCTTGGGCGTTTGAAACTGTAGGAGTCAAGCGGAACTGCTGAAGCAGTTTTTGGTTACGGTCATAAATCAGGACTTCGACCGTGGTGATATCTGTCACATCGCCTAAGCGATCAAACTCAGCGACCGCTTCTCGAAACTTTCCAACTGAAAAGTATTCGCCTTCGCCCGCGCGAAGCTGAACGCTTTGTCCAGATACCTGGATCGCATTTTCTGGGAATGCCGCAATTTTCTTGGGTCCGCGAGCAAGGATCAAGAAGCGCCCCTTTTGCGATTGCCCATCGGTCTTGGTGTAAATGAAGTGAAATACGGTTTCTAGCTTCGTGCCTTTCCACTGTGCGCGCGCCGATTCGATTCGGAAAGGCATGGAAATTTTCGGATCCGGAGAAATCACTAAATCGCCGCCAAAAAGCGCGTCCGACTTCACGGATTCGGCAGGCGTGGGAACTGCCGTCGCAGTGGGTGCTTCGGTTGCAGCCGCTGCCGAGGTCGCCTGGGCGGTAGCCTGGGCCGCAGGCGCTTCCGTCACAGTTTTGACGACTTGACCCCCTGAAGTCTGAAGCAGGTTGATCTTGTTCTGAAGGTCTTGAATTTCGGATTCCAGTTCCATCAACCGAAGTGGATCGGATTTGCGGGCAATCCAGTAATTTCGAACGGCTACCCCTAAAGACACCACCGTCGTCGCGATCAAAACGCCTAAAATCAAGCCTAGGCGTCCAACCCATGCCAATGGGATCTGAAAAGTTCGGGCCGCCAGGTGGTCTTTCATCACGACCACGGTGACCTGGTTGGAAAGCGATGGGGACGATTCGGTTGTCATTGGATTAGTTTTCCACGCTTCAAAAAGAGGTTCAATTTGAAAGGGTTAATTGCCGATAAACCCTATGGATAGACCCGGTTTTTGCTGCGGTACGGCAAAAACCAAGACTAAAGAGGAAATGGAAAATGGCGGGTTCGCCTCCAAATAAGAAGCCAGAGCAAGGAGCCGTTTCGGAATCGGATTGGGGCGTCACGCTTGAATCCACGACGCGAGTCTTTGAAAGAACGCACGTCAATCTGACGGTGAATCTGGAAAACCCAGATGGGTCGACTTCGTTTGGCCAGAACGAAAGAATGGATCAAGGTCTTTCCATCAAGCCAGGTGCTGCCGGAGCACCCGCAGCTGCAGCACCGCCAGCGCCGCCCCCAAGCGCGCCCGCAGAATTACCCACAGGCGACACCGGCGCGATCGCCCCGCTTCCCTTTGCTACGGGTCCAGAAGTTTCCGCTGCTCCGGAAATTCCGGCGGCCCCCGCGGCGATCTCGCCGATGGTTGAAACCGCGTCCGCTGCAGCAGCCCCAGGCGCTTCAGGCGGGACACTTGAACTTTCTTTAGACGGCGGTGGCGATTTCCAACTGGAAACACGAGTAACACCCGATCGCGCAGCCGAAGCGCCCCCAATGCCGCCTGCTGCCGAAAACAGTTTGCAGATTGATACTGGCCCCGTCGCCGTTGAATCCGAAAGCTTGGTTTCAAGTTTGGTTCAGCAAGCCGGGGCGATTCCGGAAGCGGGCACCGATTCGGCTTTGCCATTTAGTCTAAGCCCCGACGCAGCTGTCCAAGACACAGCTGCCGCGCCCAGCGCAGATTTCGAAATGGCGCCCGTAGCTTCGGAACCCTCTTCGCCGGCAGCCGCGCCGGAAGCGTCTGCTTTTGAAATGGCTTCGTTGGCTGAAACGCCCGCGCCCGCACCGGCCGCGATTTCGCCCGCTTCGGGTGGGATCGATCGCGAAGTCGATCAGATGATGCCGTACCTGAATCGCCAAGGTTTGGGTAAAGGCGCCGCCGCTGCTTTGGCGTTTGCGCAACCCTTGGGGGATGCGGTCATTCCAGGCGGCGCTGCCAAATCCCCTGACGAAGAAACACTGAAAAGTTATCTTCTTCTTCGTGAACAAGACGTCGCTGCGCTTTCTGCGCAGCTTCGTGCGGCGATGGATCAGATTCGAAACCTAGAAGACAAACTTCGCCTAGAATCGGCCAAAGTCGTCGAACTTTCCCACGTCGTCGAAGAACAAGAAGCGCGGATTCAGAACTTCGAACAGGAAAAATCCAAGATTGAAGATTCGTTTCAAGCAGACCTTAAGGAACTTCAGTTCCAGGCCAAGTCAAAAACGGACAAAGCCAAGCTTCTGGAAAAGCAGGTCACTGCGGCCACCGAAGAAGTCGAACACATCAAAGAACGTGTTCGTCAGGACATCCGCAAGATCCGCGTGCGTGAAAAGGAATTGGAAAACCGATTGGAAATCATGAAAAAAGATTCCGAATCGCTGCTTTCTACGCGCGAAGGCAAGATTATTGAACTGAAGCGCAAAGTCGACTTACTGGAATTCAACATGGATCTGCTTCAAGATCAGCTGAACCGCGAACGCGAAAAATCTAATGAACTTCGAGGTCGCTTGGGTAAAGCGGCTCAGGTCGTCCGGGTTGCCGGGGGTCTTTTGGACTCGAATGATCCGGCTGCTGCAGAAGACGCCGGAAAGAAAGCGTCTTGAGTTCTAAGCAGACCCGCGTTCTTTTAGTTGAAGACGAAGTCAGCGAAGCCAGTCTTTACGCGGACACGATTCGTGAAGCGGGCGAATGCGACATTGATATCCTGGGCAGGATCGAAGGCGGCATCGACCAACTGGTCCGCTTCAATTATCAATTGGTGGTAATCGACGGTTCAAAGTCGATTCCTGCTATCCAGCTTTTGGAAAACATCAAGCGCATCGGTCCGATGATTCCGGTGATTCTGATTTCCGATCGGGCTTCGGTCGAGGAAGCCGTGCAAGCAATGCGTCTAGGGGCAGATGACTATTTTCAGAAGCCGCTGAATCTGGATGTGTTTCGACTATCGGTCCGTCGCGCGTTGGATCGCGCACTGACCCTGGGTGGCGATGACGGCCAGAATAGTACGATTCACTTACTTCACAGCTGCCAGGTCATATCGTCTGCACAGGATCCCGCAAAAATCTATTCGGTCTTGCACAGTTACTTCAATCGCGAACTGAAAAGTCCGCATTCAGCCGTTTACCGTTTGGAAAATGGCCAGGTGGTTCGCGAAGCCACAGATAGCGAAAACATCAGCGACCGAGCGATGGTCGAAGTTCTGGATATTGCACTTGCGGCTTCAAGTCCGACCGAAGCTTTTCGCGGATCCGATCGGGTCACCCATTTTGCGGAAAAAAGCCAGTTGACCCCGGGCCTTTTCATCTTCCAGTTTCACTGTGTGGGGGATGATCCGTTGTTCTTTGTGACTTTAAGCCCGGAAGTGCCACGTGCCATCGAAGCCTTTGAAAGCCGCGTGAAGATGCTGAAGACCCAGATTGAAGTGACCGGCAGGTCCATCAGTCAGTTTCGCGGTGTTCAAAGTTTGGCTTATGTCGATGACGCAACGGGTTTGTATAATATGCGCTACTTTCAGTCGGCGCTGGATCGTGTGGTGTCGCAGGCCGATCAGTCGCAAAAGCCTTTTGCGATTCTTTTCATTGATGCAGATCACTTTAAGAACGTGAACGATTCGCACGGACATTTGGTGGGGACGCGCCTTTTGCATGACCTAGGTTTGATGATCAAGAATCACGTGCGTGATACCGACACCGTTTTTCGTTACGGTGGAGACGAGTTCGTCGCTATTCTTTCGCCCTGCGACTTGAAAACCGCCGAACCCGTGGCCGAACGGATCCGAAAAAGTGTCGAAAAGACGACCTTCATCGAAGGCATTCGCTTTACGGTTTCAATCGGGATTGCGATCTATCCGGATCATGCTCAGACCCAGAAGTCGATCGTCGAAGCCGCTGATCGCGCGATGTATGGCGCGAAAAGAAAAAAACGAAACTGCGTATTCGTCGCAGGTCCCGATTGGTTGAAACAAGACGAACCGACTAGTCTTGGATTGAAAGTGGTTCAAAAGGTCTTTTCGAAAAAAAGGAAAAAGAAAAGTTGAGCCAAGTCCATCGGGCCAAGTACAAGATCGTCGTCAGCGATTTTCACGTGGGGAAGGGGCGCTACCTTTCGGATGGCACCCAGAACATCTTTGAAGACTTCATTTACGATCGCGAGTTCGCCGAGTTTCTGGAGTACCACCAGTCAGGCCAGTACGCAGACGCTGACGTCGAGCTGATCTTAAATGGCGACATCGTCAACCTGCTGAATATTGATTATTACGGAGTTCACACCCATTTTGTCACCGAAAGAAGCCAGGTCTGGGCACTGAAGAAGGTGATTAAGGGGCACCCGGAATTTTTTGAAGCTTTGCGAAAGTTCGTGCGGATTCCCGGGCACACGGTAGCCTACGTCATTGGGAACCACGACGCTGGGATGATGTTTCCTGCCTGCCAAAAACTTTTTTCAAAGGAAGTCGGCGCAGAAGTAAAATTCTTTGCCGCGGAATACGAATTTGACGGGGTCTATGTTGAACACGGTCAGCAACACGAAAGAATGGCGCGCCTAGATTTAAAAAAGCCATTTTTGACCCGTGGTCTTCCTGAACCCATTTTGAATCTGCCCTGGGGATCGCTATTTGTTTCGGTCTATTTACCCACCGTGAAGCAAGATCGCCCGGCCGTGGACAAGGTCAGGCCCTTTAGTAATTTTCTGACCTGGTCTTTGTTTCACGATTTTCGTTGGGGGATCGGCGCTGCGCTTGCGACGATCTACTTTTTTTTAGAAACCTTTTTGGTGAAATCCCGATACCAGGTTTTCGGCGCCGCTTCGGCGACCTTAGACCTGATTCGTGAAATCAGCATTTACCCAGATTATGACCAGGTGGCCTTTAAGATCTTGGACCGGCGGCCGGATGTCCACTGCGTGATCTTTGGGCATACCCATGTTTTGAAGTACCGTCGTTGGAAGGAAGGTAAAGAATACTTTAACGAAGGGACTTGGAACGAAGTGACCAGCCTGACTTTGGGTGATTACGGCACTAAAACCCGACTGACTTACGCCTTCATCGAATATCCCCGTGATCAGGAACCCGGATCTGCCCGTGCACACGGTCGTCCCGTGGTGCGACTTAAGGAATGGAAAGGCGCCTGGCGCCCTGAAAACGAACTGGTGATCTAGCCCAGCTAGAATCCCATCCGATCAAGAACAGTGTTGATGCGATAGGCGACGTTGAATCTTTCGTTGGGTGCGGAAAGGCTTGATAGTGCTGAATGCAATGCGTCCGTCAAATGAACCCGGATGTTGGCTTTCGACACGCCACCAAGCTGATAGGATTCCATTTTTTGAATGGAAAGCAAAAGGGCCTTTTGCATCGTTTCGTCTGAAAATTCATCGGCAAGGTGACACAGAACTTCCAGCGTCAGGTTTTCCCACGAATAACTGTGCTGTTCGTGCATCTGGCTGTAGCGGCTCCACTTTTTACCGGACATCACTTGACGGGCTTTTCCGTGGTCTCCAAGTTTTGCGATGATCTTGTCATAGCCCATGATCTGCATGGCGAAGAAGTTTGCGATGCCTTCTAATACTGGGGTTGAATTTCCGATTGGCAGGGTCTTGGCCAGGGCGATGTGTGTGTATTCGTGATAAGCCACTTCAGGAATGGTTGCCGTATCAAGAAAGACTTTTCGTTTGATCATGCGGCCAAAGACGCCCAAGACTTTGGGGACCGCTTCAGTGATCGCAAAGTTCACTGCAATCTGCTTCAAGTGGTACTTTGGATTGATCAAAGTATCGAAGCGAACGCTCATTTGTGCGTATTGGGTCAGCGCATTGTTCAAAAGTCCGAATCGCACCTGTGCGTACATGGCTTTATTTTTCGACGCTTCGTCAAAAGCAGCCAACGCCGTTTTTTCGGAAACTTCCTTTTGAGGTCGGAACCAAATTTCGTAGTTCCACGATGGGTAATTATCCAACTTTTCGTCATCCGACTTTGGGATTGAAGTCGCGTTGTTGTAGCTAGGGGCTAGGCTGTCGTTCATGAACCTAGCCAGGTCGGTAAATTGGTTGGTGATGTCCAACCGAACCGTTAAGTGGCCGATGTGTTCAAGGCCAGATTCACCCACAAGGTTGACCCAGAATTTACGCGCTGTAGTTAGGTTGTGATAGACCGACGCGGCTCGGATTCCCATTTCGCTTCCATCCAGCGCAATCGGAGTCTCGGATTTCTGATCGACGACCTTGAAATGCTTTCCTTCGGCAAATCCTGGATCAACAAGATCCTCCAGGGCGTGTTCCTGAAGCTCGATTTGGTGGGTCTCGTCGTTGCGTACGTAAACCTGATGGGTTTTCGTGAACGCGTAAACCGAGGAAGACTGGGTCAGACTAAAAAACAATATTGCCAGCGCGCTGCTTTTTAGCATTCTTGACCTCCTCTAGGGTGTTTAGAAAGATGATTCCCGTGGTTGCATAGACCGCGGTCGCAGGATTGATCATTAAGGCGGCCGTTCCTACGCTTTTGACCAGATGAAGAAGATTGCGGAAGAAGCGAGGACGGGGATCGTTCATATCCGTGATTTCAGCAATTCTTTGCAGAAGGTCCATGTCGATGACACCGGTTTCAAGGCCGGCAGTCATCAAATCCGTTTTGCTGAAACCCGTTTTTGCAAGGACCTTGTCGCCGATGTTCCATTCCTGAACCAAGCGATTCAGTTCGTCTTCGCCAAATCGAAACCTTTCCTCAAAACCCAGTTCCCTTTTATAGTCGGCTTTTCCATCGCCGTCGTAATCGATATCGATAGATCCGCGTTCAGAACTTTGGATCTTTAGGATAATTTCAATCAACTGGGACATTCGTCCGATTTGTGCAAAAGTGTATCGTTTATAAAGAAATTCTCTGGGGGTCAGGTTTTCTTCATTGCCCAGATCGCGGCGAAAACGGGCTCTTCTTTGGTACGGATTCTTCGCGCGCGTTTCGTTCGTTTTGCGGGTAACTTGGACCAAAGAAAGCGAATTCCAGTACTGCTGAATGAATGGGTCCTGTGGTTTTGATACCAGATAAAGCCTTGGATTCAGCAAGGCGGTCGCCACGGGGTCATCAAAGTATTCTTTAGCCCGAAGGGTCGCGACAATCGGTTCGATGGCTCTGGATGCGCAATCTTCTAGTGAAACTTCTCGGTTCGGTTGTTCCGCGCAAGCCTTCATTTCGGGTTGGGCAGCCAGGCGAATCGGTTCGACAATTTCGGAAACTTGAAAGCGGTATTCAGAAAGGGAATTGTAGATTTCCGGAAAGGCTTTTTCGAAGTGATCGAAAAGTTCAGGGTATCGATTCTGGGTTCGTTCCTGTGCCGCGGATGAAATCGAATGCTTGCTGGGGATTTCAAGATCCGGACGAAAAAGCATTTCCGTGGATCCGCTGGCGTCGGAAATCAGGGCGATTAGAATCGTCGAAATGAATCCAAGCTTGAGCATCCCTTGGGATAAAGCAATTCTTGTACCCACCGAATTCAAATCAGGTACGCTTGGATGACGTTTTCAGCGGCCCTTGTGTCCAAGGACTAGACGACTGTCGGATGGCGCTTTAGTTTTTGCAGTCTTTTGAACCGAAAACGATCAAGGGGGCACCGGCAAGGATTCCGGTTAGGCCTGCGCCTAAGTACAGGCCCTGATGGCGACCCAGGGATCTTAGTTCTGCAGATTCGGACTGGGCGATCTTGCTCATCGCCAAATCATATTCGATCTGGGAAAGGCTAAGGTCCACAGAAAGGGATCCGATCTTTTCTTTGTAGCTTTGAATCGATGACTGCAATTCCTGCAACTGGCTTTGAAAGGATGCAACTTGGGCCGAATTATAAACACCGCTGTCGATCTTTCTTTGCAGTTCAGTCGCTTGAATCTGTGCTGTACCCAATAGCGCGTTGTAATTGCTTTTTTGAACATCCAAGGCGCCTTGGTGGTTCAAGAATGCTTGCGTCGTTTGTCCCACTTTGTCTGCGTAATCTTCTTGAACGTGATTCTTGCGGATCTGGTTTCTAAGGCTAATCAGGGTCAGCACGGCTCCGGCCAAGGCCAATGGAATTCCGACACCCAGTCCAACTGCGCACGAAATCTTAAAGTCAGATCCGCGCCGACTGCCTGATGACGAAATCTGCGAAAGTACAAAAGAATGGTACGGGGACCCATTTTCCTGGGCCTTCGAACCCAGTTCTATTGCACGCGTGAATAGATGCCTTTCGTCTTCTGATGCGTACTGCGAAACAAATGAAATCAGATCGGCTGAAGTCACTTGGGCGTCAGACATCAGGCGCCCCATCAGTTGATAGGCTTCTTCATTGGTCTTGCCATCAACCAAAATGGACGCCTTGGCTTGGTTCACGATCTTTTTCACCAAAAGCGCGCCACTGGGTGGCGTCTGCGCATGGGTGATCTGCGATGCGAGAAGAACCAATGTGATCCAGAAGCTTTGAGTTTTTGCCATTGAAATCCAGGTCAAAAAAAAGGCCCCGCCAAAGGCGGGGCCTTAGGTTTCATTTGATTAACAGTCGCCTGCCGTTGCGCCCAAGATGATGAATGGGATACCGATCAGGATGGTCGGAACCGCAACGTATGGAAGTACATCGTTTTGCTTCTTGGCGATACGAGCTTCGCTGACTTCCTTTTGTGAAAGGACGTCCATGGTGTTGTCGTACTGTGCGTTCAGGATCTGAATGGAAGCCGTAGTGCCGCCAGCCAAGTTTTCTTGTGCAACGATGTCAGAATTCAGCTTTGCGATCTGAGCGTAGAATTCCTGTTCTTCGTTGATTCCGTAGTAGCCGCTTTCGATCTTGCGCTCAAGCTCGGTGATGGCTGCTTTGCTAACGGCAATCTTCTGATTCGCGCTAGCCAATTGAACTTCCAAGGTTCCCTTTTTTGAAATGTAGTCAGCAGTCGCATTGTTTCGCTTGTCGATATAATCAGCTGCGATTTCATCAGGCTTGCTTAGGTTCGCCAAGTAAACGATTCCGGTAATCAATCCAGCCAAGGTCAAAGGAATTCCGATTCCCAATCCGGCTCCGCAGGACATGTTGAAGTTCGATCCCTTCTTCATTTCGCGAAGACCGATCTGGTTCAAAACGACTGACGCAGAATCAGGATTCATTCCTTTGGACTTGTTCAACGCCTGGTTGAAGATCTCGCGTTCTTCAGCAGATCCGTTTTGATTGACGTAAGAAATAATGTCAGTGGTCGTGACGTTTTGTTCGGCCAACTGCTTCTTCAAAAAATTCTGCGCTTCTAGATCCGATTTGCCTTCGACCAAAACCAAGCTCTTGGTGCTTTTTAGAATCTTCTTCACTTTCGATGCGCCATTTTCGGCGGGGCCTTGCGATTGTGCAAAAGCGGGGCTTGCGGTTTGAATGATGATGGCTCCAAGAGCCAAGACTGCAGTCAGGCGGTTTAGTTTTTTCACGGGGGGTCTCCTTGTTTCTAAAATTGACTTAATTAGTACACTAATTTGGCTTTATTCAGCAAGTGTTTTATTCTAAAAAGTTATAAGTAATTGAAAATAAACAATAAAATAAGATCAAAAAGCAGACCAAAATAGTAAAGATTTAGATGTACTTTTTTCGCAAAATAGGTGAAAAAGGGTCCATGAAATTTTTCATTTCTATGCTTTCGTTGATGCAAGTCTTTTCAAATTCGGTGTGGGCAAATGAATCCGGTGCCGATCGCGTCCGAAGCGAAATCAAAAAATTCAGGGCAGCCGTCTTGGTGGATGGAATTCAAGAAAGCCGCGCGATTGAATCTTTTGCAGACAGTCTTGAAAAGGCGCAGATTACTCCTGCTGACGTGATGGCATTTTTGCGAAAATACGGAACCCAGGACGAAACGATTCTTTATCATCAGACCCTTGAAACGGCTGCAGCGAATCGACCGGAAATTCTAAGCGAAGTTCTTCAAAGTGCCATGCAAACCCAAGGAAAGATGGGTTCGGATTTTCGCGTTTCTTGCGGATTGGGCCTAGGTGTTTCAGTCCCCGTGATTCTTGCGGGACTGACAGCTGGAATTGTTTTTGTGTGGAACCTGAACCGCGACCAGAAAATTGAACTGAATTACGCAAGCCGTCTGAGCCGTGCGACTTCGGAATACTATGTCGCCAAGGGGCCTTTGGAAGTTTCATTGGCCAGCCAAGCGCAGCAGGTTGCGATCAATAAAACGCAAATGTCATTTCTTCAGCAGAAGATCGATTCAGGGATTTATAGCGCTCAAGAAGTTGAAGCGTTTAATCAGGAAATTTCGATGCTGAAAGTCGCGAATGCTTCGATCCAAAACAGCACTGAAGCGGATACGGCAAAGATTAAGTTCCTGAATCAAACGTATGATCAGGAAGTCCAAACACTTTTGGGTTCAAAGAACCAACAAATGACCCGTTGGAAAAGTAAACAAACGTTAAGAGCCATCGTATCCGCGGCGACTTTGGGCGTGGGAATCCCGCTATTTGTCGCGACCGTGCCGAAGTGTAAGTGACTTGATCCAGGAACTTTGCTACCCAAAGCCCCAAACCTAAGGGGGCTTTATGGGGAAGTCTGTTTGCGTTTTTGTTTTGGGGCTAGCACTGAACGGTGCGTGTTTAGGTGCTACGGCTTTTGCAGCTGCCGGTGTTCCCCCGGGTGCTAGCGCAAAGTGCACGAAGTATGTGCAGGGTTTGCCCGCTGAAATCGAAACGGATTTCATCATGGTCCCCGAAGACTGGGACAATCCAACGGCTTCTCCCTTAATCCCGATTTTCTTTTACGCTCCAGATCTTTATCAAAATCAAAAATGGATTGCCTACTTCAATGGCGGACCCGGCGGTTCGACCCACGGGATCTATGCCTATTTTAAAAAATACACGCCGCTGTCCGCGGGCGTGCCATTCCTTTATATCGATCAACGCGGAACAGGGTGTTCAGGTTCGTTTCCTGAAGTTCCAGTGACCCTAGAAGGCGCTAAACGTATGGCGCTTTATGGAACTCGAAGCATCGTCCGCGATGCCGAAGCCGTTCGACGACATCTGCTGAAGGACAAGCCTTGGGGAATTTTTGGGCAAAGTTACGGCGGCTACATTGTTCATCGCTACATTGCTCTTTATCCAAAATCCGTTGAACATGCGGTCGTTCAAGGCGCAAGTTTGATGGATAACGGAATTCGTTGGGTGGAAACGCGCTTGCTTGCGCAGCAACGTGCGGCGACTGAATACTTGAAGCAGTATCCGGGCGATGCCGAAATTTTGGAAAAAGCCCGCAGCCAAGTTCCGGCTGACTATTGCCAAGGAAACCAGACTGCCGTGGCCTGTGGTCCGGGTCTTTTGGATGGAATCGCTTGGGGCCAGATTGCGTTTCCAAAAGGGTGGCCAAATCTTCACAAGACCTACGCGGGCCTTTTGAAAGCGGATGGAACGTTAGACCTGGCTTACCTGGGTACTTTGATTCCTAAGCAGGTCGACGCGACTGATTCGATGGCCGATTTCTTGGTGGCGGTAGTTCCTGGGCGCGAATTGCCCGGCGGTCTTTTGAATACCTGGTCTTGCCAAAAGGCCGTGCCCAGGATGAAGCGCAAGGGAATCGACACGAATTCTTGGTTTTATTCCGAGTGTCGGGGAGCGCTTTCGATCCAAGCGAAGTACGATTCATTTTTGAAAAAGATCGTGAAGGACGACTCCATCCGCTTGAAAGACGTGCATCGTTCTTTGAAAAAGAACCCAGGTCTTCAGTTCCATCTTTTTTCGGGCGAATTGGACACCTTCGTGGCGCGCGAGTCCTACCAGCAGGAAGTGAAAAAGTTGGGACGCCTGGCCAATTTTAGCTTCATGAATGTCATGAATATTGGCCATGACTGGACGAATTCGAAGGAAGTTTGGGCGGCGCTGAAAAAGTACTGACCTAAAGTTGACTGTTTTACTTAAAGCCTTGATCTTTGGGGGCGGATTTCCTAGCTTGTCCAAACATGAGGGTTTTAGCAGTCATTCCTGCGAGATACGCGTCGACGCGACTTCCAGGCAAACCCCTCTCTAAAATCCAAGAAAAACCGATGATTCAATGGGTCTATGAACAGACCCGCAAGGCTTTGAAAGTCAATCAGGTCGTGGTTGCGACCGATGACGAACGTATCGCCAGCGCAGTTCGTGCCTTTGGCGGACAAGTGGTGATGACTTCACCGGATTGTCCAAGCGGTACAGATCGAGTGGCCGAAGCATTGGACCAGCTGCAAGCCGGCCAAGCGGGATCCGAAACTTTTGATGTCGTTGTGAACGTCCAGGGCGATGAACCCTTCATTGATCCCCGCGCGATTGATCAAGCGGTGGATTTGGTGGTTTCAAAAAATTTTCAGATGGCGACGCTGATGTCTCCATTCAAATCGGCCGCCGATATCGAAAACCCATCCATCGTGAAAGCGATCGCAGCTGCGGACGGTCGCGCGCTATATTTTTCCAGGCTTCCGATTCCCTACACACGCGTGCCGATTCCTTCGAAGGGGCCGTTTGCTTGCTTTCGGCACATCGGACTTTATGTCTACAGCGTGAATGCGCTAGCGAAACTTCGCGCTTTGCCACAAAGCCCAGCCGAAATCGCAGAATCATTGGAACAGCTTCGCGCACTTGAAAACGGAATATCGATTGGAATCGCAGCGGTTGAATTTGAATCCCTGGGTGTGGATACGCCCGAAGATTTAGAAAAGGCTAGGGCTTTGGCCCAGAAACGAAAGTAGTCACTTATGGCAAAGCAGAAAAAATTCATCTTCGTCACCGGTGGGGTTCTTTCCAGCATTGGAAAAGGAATCAGCGCAGCTTCCATTGGAATGCTGATGGAAGCACGAGGGATCAAGGTGACGATGATCAAAATGGATCCGTACCTGAACATTGATCCAGGAACCATGAGCCCATTTCAACACGGGGAAGTTTTTGTCTTGGATGACGGCGCCGAAACCGACTTGGACTTGGGCCATTATTCCCGCTTTGTGAAAGACGCCAAGTTTAGCCGCAAAAACAGTTTCACCGCCGGAAGAATTTACGACACGGTCATTCGCCGCGAACGCGCGGGCGGGTACCTGGGAAAAACCATTCAGGTCATTCCACACATCACGGATGAAATTAAGGCCCACATCTTTGCTGCCGCAGAAGATTCCGATCTGGCGATCGTCGAAGTGGGTGGAACGGTCGGCGACATCGAAGGCTTGCCGTTCTTCGAAGCGATTCGCCAAATGAAGACCCAGGTGGGATCGGAAAACTGCGTTTTCGTTCACTTGACCTTGGTCCCTTACATTCCGACCGCAGGTGAACTGAAAACCAAGCCGACCCAGCACAGCGTTAAGGAACTTCGCGAAATCGGGATTCAGCCGGATGTCCTTTTGTGCCGCAGCGACCGTTCGTTGCCAAAAGACGTGAAAGAAAAAATTGGCCTTTTCTGTAACTTGCCCGGCGACTGCGTCTTCAGTGCGACGGATGCGAAAAGCATTTATGAAGTCCCGCTTTCGTTCGCGGATGAAGGTTTGGACGAAAAGATCGTCGAAAAATTGAAGATCTGGGGCGGTCGTCCGGATCTTTCCAAGTGGAAGGCGATGGTCGCCAAGATTACGGATCCAAAGTCCGAAGTTCAAATCGGGATTGTCGGCAAGTACACCGATTGGCGCGACAGCTACAAGTCGCTGTCTGAAGCCCTGGTTCATGGCGGTGTGGCCAATGATGCTCGGGTCAACATGGTCTACATCGATTCGGAAGCGATCGAAAAAGGCGGCGAAGAAGGAAAGAAAAACTTCGAACTTTTAAAAACCGTCGACGGGGTTTTGGTTCCAGGCGGTTTCGGTGAACGCGGGGTGGAAGGAAAGATTCAAGCCATCGAATACGCACGAAAGAATCAGGTTCCATACTTTGGAATCTGCCTAGGAATGCAACTGGCTGTTATCGAGTACGCCAGAAATGTTTGCGGAATCAAAAACGCGAATTCAGCGGAATTCAAGCCCGGTAATCCTGATAACGTGATCGACCTGATGGAAAATCAGAAAAATGTCAAAGACATGGGCGGCACGATGCGACTGGGTGCCTATAACTGCAAAATCCTGCCGAAGTTTCAAGGCAAGGCGACGGCCGCGTACACCGCGTACGGAAAAGAATCCATTTCAGAACGTCACCGCCACCGCTTCGAAGTAGCGAACCCATTTCGCTCCAAGCTTGAAGAAAAAGGTCTTTTGATTTGCGGTCAAACCACGCACCCAGAAAATGGACAGGATCTAGTCGAAATGGTCGAAATCCCCGGGCATCCTTGGTTCTTGGGGTGTCAGTTCCACCCTGAATTTCTAAGTCGTCCGCTAGCGCCACATCCGCTTTTTGCGGCGTTTGTGAAAGCATCGCTTGGAAAGGCGAAAGCATGAAGTCACCTGATTTTTCAAAAGCACCGATGACCTTGATCGCGGGTCCTTGCGTGATCGAAGACGCCGGATTCGTATTGGAAGTCGCGCAAGAATTGAAAAAGCAGCTTACAGGACTTCCAGTAAAGTTCTATTTCAAAGCGTCTTTTGACAAAGCGAACCGGACTTCCATCGAAGGGTTTCGCGGTCCAGGAATGAAAGATGGCCTGAAGATTTTAGCAGACGTGAAAGCCAAGACGGGGCTTCCGCTATTGACTGACGTTCACGAAACCGCACAGGTCCAGGCAGTGGCCGACGTTTGCGACTTCATTCAGATTCCGGCGTTTCTTTGCCGCCAAACGGATCTGATTGTCGCTGCTTCTGAAGCGGCCCTGAAAAATGGCCGTCGTTTGAACATCAAGAAGGGGCAGTTCTTGGCCCCATGGGATGCGGGAAACATCGTCACCAAGGCGCGTGAAGTTCAGAAAAAACTAGGCGCTTCGCCTGCTAGCGATTGGCTTTGTCTGACCGAACGCGGTGTCGTTCACGGCTACAACACCTTGGTCGTCGATATGATCGGCTTTCAAGCGATGCAGTCTTTCGGGGTTCCCGTGATTTACGATGCAACCCATTCGATCCAGGTTCCTGGTGCAGCACCGGGTGGGAAAAGCACGGGAGGGAAGCGCGAATACCTAGAAGTCTTGGCCCGTTCTGCAATGGCAGCCGGTGCAGATGGACTTTTCTTGGAAGCGCACCCACATCCAGAAAAGGCCAAAAGCGATGGCCCGAATGCCATGTACCTGGAAAAGGTGGGGACCTTTGTCAGTCAGCTTTTGGAAATTCGAAAGCTGGTTGCCGGAATGCCAAAGCTTTTGCCCGAAGCCCATAGCTAGACTTTGAAGCGATGCGTCAAGAATATGAATCCAGACGGGTTCCTGCCAGTCAAAGAGGCAGGGGAAAAGCTCCTTGAATCTATTGATTCTGCGTGTTAGCCGCATGCGTCATGATGACAAGATGGATGCGTGTTTTTGGGGTCGCGGCTTTGTGTGTCCTTTTGGTCGCTTGTAAGGAAGACCGACCTGCACCCAAATTGAAACAACAAGAAGCTTGGGCCGGTGTTCAAGCAAGCCCAACCACAAAGCCTTCCACCTTACCTTCTTCTTGGCCAAAACCTAGCGCAAGTCCATCGGCAACGGCCACGCCGACTTCAAGTCCAGCGGCTTCACCCACACCCACGGCGTCGCCTTCAACGCTTCCTTCGGTTTCGCCAACCCCAAGTCCGTCACCCACGGTCGTAGGACCACCTGAAGCTTACCGCTGCCAACTTGCCCGAACGACTTGCACCAGTGGCACTACCTACGGGTTTTGGTTGATTGAAACTGACCCTGCTGCGGCAGCGGGCGCCTGTAGGTTGGAAGCCCAAGTTCGACGTGAAACTTTTTGCCAAGTGAATCCCGCACAACCGATTCCGGGCGCCGCTCCCAAGGCAATCAACTATGTCTGCGAACTTTCAGAAAGTTGCCGAGACAACCCGAAGGCAGAAAATCGCTACGAAGAAATGGTCACTGCTTCCGATTACCGGGCGGGTCACGTCGCTTGTATTCAGAAAGCGATTCAGCTGAAGGAAGAATTCTGCCAAATCACGGCAGTGACGGTACCTCCGATTTTGGTCGACGCACCGACTGGAGTTGAAGCTTTCCGCTGCCAGTTGGCCACTATCGGTTGCCATGATCAGGGTGGCCGATACGGCTATTGGGTCAGTGCAAAAAACAAACGCAAAGCGAAGCGCGAATGCAAACGCGAGGCCAAGGATCGTGGTGAAAAGCTATGCACTTTGCAGGAAGCCTATCCCCCACAGAAAATGCCTAAGGGAACCCCGAAGGAATTCGACTGCGAGATTTCGAAAAAGCATTACACCTGCCGAGACACCTTGGCCGGTTCAACCGGTCGTGATGTGATCGCAGTTGCAAGTTCTGACGTCGGCGAAGCGCACTTGAAGTGCATGGTCGCCGCGGCGAATGCCAAAGGCGAATTTTGTCGAATGGTCGGCGCAAGGTAGTTGATCGGCTGATACTAGGCAAAATTTTCAGGCGTGTTGAATCATCCAGGCCAGGTATACTGGAGGGATGCTAGCGAACAAGGACGTTCAGGCCCGGCTAAAAAAGATCAAACTATTGATTCTAGATGTCGACGGAATCATGACCGACGGGCGTGTTTTTTGGCTAGAAGGCCACGGGTGGACCCGGCACTTCCACGTTCATGACGGATACGGGCTAAAGATTCTGATGAAAGCCGGAATCCAAGTCGCAGTGATCAGCGGCGGGGATTCAAAAGACGTTCGCACCCGGATGGAATTTCTGAAAATTCAGCATGTGTTCTTGGGCGACGAAGACAAGATCAAAGCGCTGGACAAGATTCAAGCGGCTACCGGGCTGAAGTATGAAGAAATGGCGTTTATGGGGGATGATCTTTTCGACATACCCGTGATCGATCGGGTCGGATTTGCCGCAACCGTCCCCCAAGCGGTTCCGCCTGTGAAAGAAAAAGTCCATTACATCACGGAATCTAGCGGTGGTTGGGGCGCCGTCCGAGAAGTCGCCGATGCCATTCGAAAATCGCAAGGACTAGGACCCTAAATCATGAAGAAAAATACGATCGGCATCGTGGGGCTTGGGCAGATGGGCGAAGCAATCGCCCTGGGTCTACGAGAAACGCATTCGATTTCCGCGACTACTAAATCCAAGGAATCGGCTGCAGCAGCGAAGAAAGATCTGAAGATCAATTGTCACAACGACAACGTGAAGCTGGCCAAAGAATGCGATGTTCTGGTTCTTTGCGTAAAGCCACACCAAGCGCAGTCAGTTTTAGAAGAAATGCGATCGGCACTGAATTCAAAGCACCTGGTTATTTCCATTGCAGCCGGAATCACCACCGAACAGATTCGTAAGTGGACCGGGGGCAAGCCCAGTGTGGTGCGCGCGATGCCGAATACTCCGTGTCTGATTGGCGATGGGATGACCGCCTATTGCGGAGCTTCGGGACAGACTTCGGAAGACGATTTGGCGATCGCCGGTAAAATTTTCGGTTCGATCGGGCAGGCCGTTCGTGTTGAAGAAGAACAGATGGACGGGGTCACGGGCCTAAGTGGATGTGGCCCAGCGTATGTGTATCTGATGATTGAATCTTTAAGTGAAGCCGGTGTGAAAGTCGGTCTGCCGCGAAAGGTTGCGACACTTCTGGCGGCTCAGACTTTGATGGGTGCTTCGAAAATGGTTTTGGAACGAGGCGAACATCCTGCCGCTTTGAAGGACGAAGTGACGACGCCAGCTGGATGCACGATTGATGGTTTGATGGCCCTTGAAGAGGGCAAGCTTCGTGTGACTTTGATCAAAGCCGTGCTGGCCGCGACCGAAAGAAGTCGCGGCCTGCGCGGCAAATGATTGGCTTAGCGAGCCGAAATGCGCTCGCCCTAGAGCATGTCCCGGGCGAGCCGAAATGCGCTCGCCCTAGAGCATATCCCGGGCGAGCCGAAATGCGCTCGCCCTAGAGCATGTAATGTATGCTGAGTCCGCCTAGATTCGAGTAAGGCGTAATTCCGAAATCGACGCTTCCGCCGATGATGGCCAGAACCAAGCCGGTGTCGAAAGAAAATAGAATTTTATCCATTCCCGGAACCGTGAAGTGAAAGCCTGCGTTAGGAAGGATGTTCACTCCGAAAGAAGTTCCCGATCCCACGTTCGCGCCGCTGATGGCTGCGTTGATTGCGCCACCGATATTGTTTCCGGCTGAAATCGTTCCCAAGGATAAGCCGCCGCCGACGTGAACGCCGGTGTTGCGATTACCCGTGATGTTCATTTTGTAAATGCCGCCAGCGGTGAATGTGAAAGGGCTGACACCGTGAATGGCAAAAAGTACTTGGATCGCCGATTTGTCATTCAATTCAAATAGCGCGCTGACAGCGCGGCCGGTGCCACTGTTCTGGGAATCCATGGTCGAAAAACCCAAGCCAATGTCGGTGGGTCCCGACGCTGAAGATGACTTGAAAGTCGTCGCAGCGGATTCAGTAGTTTCAGCTTTTTTTTCTTTCTTGGCAGCGAACGCGGAAGCGCTCACGGCCATGGCCAAGGAAACAACAAGGATGATTTTTTTCATGCAGTTGTATTGCTTGGTTCCGGCGCTGAATTCAATGGGCAAGTGTTAACGCCAAGTGTCAAGTTGTGTAATAAATGGAAAAGTTTTTTGAATGAAACGGAGCAACCACCGTCGCCAACCAAGGGTGGCGTTGTTCAATCGTGTCTCGAGAAGCGCGCCCACGGGCCACAACCGTGATTTTTCGGCTTTGGGCCGCGATTCGAATATCGGCAATCGATTTTTCGATCGCCTCGAGATTTCCATAGTCATAGATGAAGTAAAGATCGGCGACCGGAAGTTGGAACGAGGGTAGGGAAAGATCCTGTTGAAACAGGGTTGTCCCAATCAGTTGAAGCTTTTCGAAAACTTTGCGGCCCTCGAATAGCCTTTCGGGTACTAGCTCGAAGCCGGAATACTGCACGCCTTCGAAAAGGCATCCCAAGACAATTCCCAATCTTCCGTACCCTGCACCAACGTCGACCCAATGTTCGCCGACGACCGGCGGTCTTGCCTTCAAGATTTCGACAATTTCTGAATAGGGTGTCTGCACGATCTGCGCACCTAAACCCACCCAGGTCTGTGCTTCACCGTGCAGGGCCTTTGAATAGGTTCGAACGCTTCCGTCAGGCTGAATCGCTTGCGCCCGCTCGAGAAGTTCGGCTTCGATTCGTTCGCTTTCAATTCCCAAAAGCGCGTCGATTTTTTCGGAATGGTCCTTTGCGATTTCGTACGCATCTGCGCTGGTTCCAATAGGTAAGCGCAATGAAAAAAGATCGTGGTTTTTCGCAAGGTAACGAACTGCTTCGTGAATCATAGCTTCAGTCAGTATTAAGGAAGACTTTTAGTGTACTGATGCCATTGGCGGATCTCTTTAATCAACTTGAAAGAAAGCTTTTCCCAATCTGCGATAGGTACTTTCTTCAAATCTTGAAGGAACCGTTTAGTGACCTTCTTGTTTAGCGTGCGAACATGGATCTGGCCCAGGGTGTTGGCTTGTTCAGCGAAAAGCGAAAGCTGCTGGTCTGGGGTTAGCTTACTGAATTTCAGGGCACCATTTCCTGCGTACCGTGGACGCATCAGAATCGAAGTCCCGTCGGACAAAATCGCCTGCATTTCGCGATTCCGCGCACTGCCTAAGAATGCATTTAAGCCGGCTTCGATCCGGACGGCACTTTCGGTATCCAGAATTCGGTTTCTGCCCCAGGCTTCAGTCGATGATCGGTACTGCGTTTTGAATTCCACGTGACGGATTCCCAAGGGCGTTTCGATCAGGACCCAAGTTCTTGGCACAAATGCACTACCCCCCGATCGTCTTTCGACATGGGCCACGTCCAGGCACTTGGTGCCGCTATAATGGTGCAAGGCCAGTCCGCAATAGATGCGGCTTTCTTCTTTGGGGGCGTCAAAGACTTCAGTCGGATTTCTAGGGAACTTGAAAAGCGTCAGGTCCACATCGCCCTTGTCGACTTTCAGTCCCTTCTTTTGCGAGTCATAGATCAGCGAATCGCGAAGGGTTCTAGAAACAGGGGTCGCGCTGATTCCAGCTACGTAGGCATCTAAAAGTGGAGCAAGGTCTGCGTCGGGCCGAAGAAGGCGCACGGCCGAAAAGTATCGAAGTAAGTCTAAAACATAAGGCCGAGTCGCAGAATCGTCGACATCGTTGGCCGAATAGATCACGGTTTGTTCGTTGATCACCAGTGCCCCGAAGTTTTCGGGGTGTGCGTCGCCCATGACGACACCCGTATGTTTCAATACGTCGGTAAACGCGATCAATTCGTTTTCAGAATGCGAAAGCAGATAGTAGTAAAGGGGCGCTGTCGCGCGAAAAAACATCAGTTCATCCGTGGACGAATTTCGAAATTTTTCTTCCAGTTGATATCGGGTCAAGGTTGGAAAAAGAAAAAGCACCGAATCCAACGGTCCCGAAAGGGTCGAAACCGAAGTCGGTCCCATTCCAGGCATTGGCGGTTTTTGCTGAACCGGAGATCCGGGTTGAACTGAAGGAGTCGGGCTTGGGGGCAAAAGCGTCGGCGTCATGTGCCGAGTGCAGACGATTTCTGGGTCAGCGCGATTTTGCTTTTTTCCCATCGCCTGCGCGTTCAAAGCCGCAAGAATCAGAATCCAAGAGTGTCGAAAAATTGACGATTTCATAATCCCCTGACCCAAGCTTATCGACCCCAGGGGTGAATCCATTGAATGGAAACTAATCCTTTAAGAATTGAGGTCTGGGCTCCGATATCAAGAGAGATGAGCCATTCGGCCAATGACAACAAACAGCCTTCGGCGGCCCTGACTTTGGAACCGGCGCTTGAATCCGCAGAAGCGGTGGAAGTCGTTGTTGAAACCACTTCTGCCCAGGCGGCGCCCCCTGCTGCGCCCGTCCCCGGGCCGGTGCGCACGCAAGCCGTTCAAAATGCAGGCCCGAAGCTTTCCGAGCTTGCCGCTTATACTGATCTTTTCGACCGCCTTTTGGATGCGACTTTTATCGTCGATCCGGAAACTTACCTGATCCGTGAGCTCAATCCGTCGTCGGAACGAATCTTCGGTGTCGACTTTCACGAATTCGTGGGACGCAACGTCGTGGACTTGGTCGAAAAACCTTTCCGTGACGAATTTATCAAAGCCCTTCGTGTATCGATGCGCCGGTATCATCCGCGCCAGTTCGAAGCGCAGTGGCTGGTGATGGACAACGAAAATCCGGGTGCCTGCAAGATGGTCATCGTTGAAATCGTGGCCTGTCCGCTCAAGCTATCAGACGGACGTGAAGTGCTTCAGGTTATTGCGCGTGACATCACTGCGCGACGCGAAGCTGAAAACAAAGTTCAGGCGCTTTTGAAAGATCTGAAAGTCGCGAACGAAAAACTGGAAATCATGGCGACGGTCGACGAAATGACGAAGCTTCACAACTTCCGTTACTTCAAGACCATGATTGCTCAAGAACATGAACGCGCGGAACGCTTCAAGACGCCGTATTCGATCGTGTTCTGTGACATCGACAACTTCAAACATTACAACGACCGAAACGGGCACCCGGCAGGCGATGCGCTTTTGAAAGAAATGGCGGGCGTGATTCAGGAATGCGCTCGTAACACGGACCTTTGCGCCCGTTATGGCGGCGAAGAGTTCGTCATGCTTTGCCCGCAGATCACTTGGGAACAAGCGGTCGTTTTGGCTGAACGGGTGAAAGCGAAAGTGACTGCGCATCCGTTTCCGCACGCAGAAGCCCAGCCATTGAAATGCATTTCGTTTTCGATCGGTGTGGCCAGCTATCCTGCCAACGGCGCGACATGGAACGAAGTGGTCCATCATGCCGACCAAGCGATGTACTGGTCAAAAACCCATGGTCGCAACCAAGTGACCACGTTTGAAAAGTTCAAAGAACTGGCAAAGAACGACCCAAAATTTGCGGCTGAAATCGAAGCGCATTCCAAGAAAAAAGCCGCGTAAGGAGCTAAAGATGAAAGCACTAAAATACGTAGCGGCAGGAATCCTTTTTCTGGTGGGTACCAACGCCGCTGCCGAATGCGCCCGAGTCAACCAGCTGATGCCGGCAGGGGGAAGCAGCACCACGACCCAGCTGAATGGAAACCTGGACAACGGGTTGACCGTGAATGCCCGTAATGCGCCGGAAATTGCAGTGCTTCAGGCCGCATTTGTGGCCGATAAACAACTTTGCTACACGATCGTTCGCACAGGTACCAAGACGTACGTGATTTCGGGTCTAAACGTGAGCCGGTGAAGTTTGGAAGATTTTTCATCGGATATGCCCTGTTTTTCGCCAGTCGCGTTCTTGCGCAGGACGAAGTCTGTGAACCCGCACCCGTAAAACCTTTGTCCCACATTCAGGCGTTGGACACGGCGCCCGCCGAACCCACGCGACTTTTCAATATGCGCTTGCCGTTTCGGACTGCGCAATTGCCAGGTAAGGATCAGATTTCGGTCGACTTTCATTCTGGAAATGCGTGGAATCCGGGCGTCGCTGTTTTTTACGGTACGCCGGGCAGCGATCCGACTTGCCCGTGGCCACAGTATTCGTCTGACCCAACCCAGTACAAAATCTACAAGGCCGACGGGGTCGTTCGAACCGGTACGTTGAAGTACTTGCGCCAGATTGGAAACAAGCTTGAATTGAATGCTGCGTTGAAGATGTTTGGCGTCGCTGGTGGAACCAACTGGGCGGATTTTCTTTCGTCGGATCGTTTTATTGAAGGCGCGCACAAAGGGATTTTTGGAATGGATGATCCCTTTTATCGACTGAAGAACAAGCTGAATCAGGTCGACTTTCAGTTCACGGGTCAAACAGGTAAAACGCTGACTTTGGACGACAGCAAGCTTTACATGGGGGTTGCCGAAGTCGGGGCTACCAAGTTTGTCGATATTATTCACAATGACAAAGTTCTGTTGACCATGATCGTGTCCGCTGCGGCGGGGGTACCTTTGCATGAATTCAATCCCTATGTTTCCGGTGGAGGAATGGTCGGCACGTCGTCGACTGTTCGCGTGAATCCGAAATCAAAGGTCACCGCGGCGCTGGCCGCATCGGGGCAAAGTGATCAGATGATCAAGGCGCGGAAGGATCAGTACTTGTTCTTGGACAAGAATTGGCGTGGCGGGTATCGGATGATGTTTGCACATCAGGTGGATTTTAAGAAAGGCGGGGCCTTTTCGACTGCCGTATCATTTCAGGGGATTACTCCGACACTTTCCAAAGACGGAAAGGTCATTGCGCGAATGGAGCGCATCGGGATTCCAAACCAGTTCGAGCATCCAGAATTCTGGTATGCCGTCGAAAACGGCGGAGAAGGACTAAATACGGGCGAGCAAGATTCACGCGACGCTTTGAAAACAGGAAGCGAATACTTGGGTCTGGATTTTTCGTATCGGCCCGGTACCGAAGGAAGAAGCCCGACGATCAGTGTCTATGTTCAGGAAGACTGGGCGTTGTTCATGGCGTCACCGGGATTTGGTGGCAGTAACAACATGCAAGACTGGGCCGCCGGTGTGTCAGTCAGCATGCCGGTCAGCTGTCGCCCCAAGCGATGATGCGACGATCAATCGCCCGTTCGCCTGACGTCTTGTTTTTGATCGCCGTCCAGCGCGCGAATCATTCGGTATTCCAGGTGAAGCCAAATGATTTTTGCGTAAATCAAAGTGGTCATCCCCAAAGTGGCGAACTCGACAAAGGGCGCGATCATTAAAGTCTTCATCGGGACGTCCATCATTTTCAACGTCACAAGAAGCGGGATCAAAAGCATTGCATTCAAAAGAAAGCCAACCGCAATTGCTCCTAAATAAAACCCGGGTTCAGGCATGAAGCTTCGACCGCATTCCGGGCAGGCTTTTCGGGTAAAGAAAAGGTTCTGATTGATCGGTCCCTTCAGACACTGCGGGCAGCGGCCAGTCAAAATGGCGTAGAAGTCCAGTTTGGGTGCTTTCGACATGGCCCCAGGCTATATCAAAGGCCCCAGTTTTCATAGGGTTAGCCCGGATTCCCTGGAATATCCAATGATTGCAATCACTTCCTTTATATACGATAATAGATGTCGTACTTGAAACCGGACTTCAAATGTCGTAAATGATATCGGATAAACCCAGTCGTAGTTACTTATGATTAAGCTGAACCGCACCACAGAATACGGTCTTGTAGCGATGAAACACATGGCGAAAAAGCCAGGTGGGTCTGCGACTAGTGCGCGTGAAGTTTCAGATCAATTCGGGTTTCCATTCGAAATCACTGCGAAAACGCTTCAGCGTTTGAAAGACACCGGCTTGATTCAATCGCTTCAGGGCGCGCGCGGGGGTTATGTCCTTGCCCGAAGTCTAGACGAAATCACCTTGGGTGAATTTGTTGAAAAAATGGAAGGACCCGTCGCAGTCGTGAACTGCGCTTCCGGAAAAACAGAATCACCGGGTTGCGAGTATTCAGGTCGCTGCGAAATGACTTCGGTCATGACGGATTTGAATCGCAGGGTCATTCAATTTTTGTCCGGGATTCGCTTAAGCGAATTGGCGAATTCGGAAATCCCAGTCGCGTTGACACGCTTTGAAGATTTTTTAGGAAATCAGCCAGAAAGCATGAAGGAAAATGAAAAAGCCCATCTATCTTGATTATCATTCGACCACGCCGGTCGATCCAGAAGTCCTTAAGGCAATGCTTCCGTATTTTACGGAAGTTTTCGGCAATGCCGCCAGTCGCAACCACGAATTCGGTTGGACCGCAGAAGCCGGTGTTGAAAAAGCGCGCGCGCAAGTCGCAGGGTTGATCGGTGCAACCGACAAAGAAATCGTGTTCACCAGCGGCGCTACTGAAAGCAATAACCTAGCGATTTTGGGTGTGGCTGAAATGTACGCCGAAAAAGGCAAGCACATCATTACCACCCCGATTGAACACAAGGCCGTCTTGGACACTTGCCAGTTTCTGGAATCCAAGGGCTATCAAATCACTTATCTTCCCGTCGACAAAACCGGAATGGTTTCGGCAGAACAAGTTCGTCAGGCGATTCGCCCTGACACGATTTTGGTTTCGATCATGTTCGCCAATAACGAAATCGGCACGGTGAACCCGATTGGCGAAATCGGTAGGGTTTGTAAGGAAAAGGGCGTTCTTTTCCACACCGACGCGGTTCAGGCCGTCGGCAAAGTGCCGGTTGATGTGAACAGTATGGGCATCGATTTATTGTCGGTGACCGCGCATAAGATTTACGGACCTAAAGGAATCGGCGCGATCTACGTTCGCCGCAAAAATCCTCGCGTTCGCCTTTCCGCCCTGATTCACGGCGGCGGCCACGAGCGCGGAATGCGTTCGGGCACCCTGAACGTTCCAGGCATCGTCGGATTCGGCAAAGCCGCTGAAATCGCATTGCGAAACCTGTCTACCGAACCCAAGCGCCTGGCCGAACTTCGCGACCGCCTTTGGAAGGGAATCAGCGCAGAATTGGATGAACTTTACATCAATGGTCATCCGACCAGCCGCCTTCCGAATAATCTGAACGTCAGCTTTGCCTTTGTTGAAGGTGAATCGTTGATGATGGGAATGAAGGAACTGGCCGTTTCCAGTGGGTCAGCCTGTACTTCGGCAAGTCTTGAACCTTCGTATGTTCTGAAAAGCATCGGCGTTGGCGAAGATCTGGCCCATACCAGCATTCGTTTCAGCGTCGGTCGTTTCACGACTGAAGAAGAAATTGATTTTGCGGTCGCGAAAATCGTGTCCGCCGTGAAGAAGCTTCGTGATCTTTCACCACTTTACGAAATGGTGAAGGAAGGCGTGGATTTGAAGTCCGTCCATTGGACGGCACACTAAGTAGCAGGAGGGTATAAAAATGGCATATACGAACAAGGTTGTTGATCACTACGAAAACCCCCGCAACGTCGGATCGCTGGACAAAAGCAAGCTGAACGTTGGAACCGGTCTGGTCGGCGCGCCCGAATGCGGCGACGTGATGAAGCTTCAAGTTGAAATCGACGAAACCACGAATGTGATTCGCGATGCGAAGTTCAAGACTTTCGGATGCGGAAGCGCGATCGCTAGTTCGTCGCTTGCCACCGAATGGATCAAGGGCAAGACGATTGAAGAAGCCCTGACCATTAAAAACACCGACATCGTGAAGGAACTTTCGCTTCCTCCGATCAAGATTCACTGCTCAGTTCTGGCAGAAGATGCAATCAAAGCCGCCATCGGCGACTATATGAAAAAGAAAGAGGCGAAATAGCCATGTCAGACAAGCAAACGAGCCTTGCAGCTTCTATCACTGGATCAGCGCCTGCAGCACAGGCCGCTGCGAACGCGGCCGCTGGTGGGACTGAAATCGGTTCTGTGACCCCAAAGCCATCGCTTCCTTCGAAGTCGGTCGGAATTTCTGTCACCGATAAAGCGGTGAAGGAAATTCGCCGCCTGATGGAAGCCGATCCGACGACCAAGGGTTCATACCTTCGTGTGCAAGTGATTGGCGGGGGTTGTTCTGGGATGTCCTATAAGCTGGGCTTTGATGCCGCAGCGAAGGCTGTGAACGACAAGTCCTTCACGAAAGAAGACGTCGAAATCGTGATTGATTCGAAAAGTTATTTGTACCTTTCGGGCACGGAACTGGATTTTACCGACGGCCTGAACGGAACCGGATTTGTGTTCAATAACCCCAATGCCAAGCGCACTTGTGGGTGCGGTTCTAGCTTTTCGGCTTAAGCGTTTCCGGTCGTGGATTACTTCGAAGTTCTCTCGGTTCCAAAGCGTTTCAGTCAGGATCTGAAGGCCCTGGAAAAGCGCTTTTACGAACTTTCGCGTGCACTTCATCCAGATCGATTTCAGGCATCCGGTGACCGGGAACTTCAGAAGCAGGCGCTTGAAAAGATGAGCCTGCTGAACCAGGCCTACACGACCTTAAAAAACCCCGATCTACGTCGGGCCTATATTCTTTCGCTTCAGGAAGGTCCTAGCCAAGCATCCCCATCAGCAAAGAAGTCGGGGATTCCCATGGATCTGGCCGAAGAATGGTTCGAAATTCAGGACCTTCGAATGGACGATCCCGCCGCAGCAGGACCGCGAATCCAGGCATTTACTGGAACGATTCGAACCCAGATTTCCGAGTGCAATGACCGCCTTCGTCGGTTAGAAGATCAATACGATCAAGGACATGAATCGGTTTTGGCGGAAATCCGCGAAACCTTGAATCGACGGACCACTTTGGAATCTTTGTTGAAGGACGTTCTTCAGTCATGAGTTCAGCGCGCGAAATCATCGTCGGCATTGATTTGGGTACGACCAATAGTTTGGTCGCCTGGGTTCCCGCGCCCAAGGGATCGCCCGATCGCAAGCCCGTGGTTTTGAAATCCAGCGACGGATCTGCACTGGTTCCTTCGGTGGTCACGGTTTCGGGGACTTCGCCTGTCGTGGGCCAAGTCGCTAAGCATCGAAAAGTTCGCGACGCGCGAACCACGGCCTTTTCGGTCAAGCGCCTTTTGGGGCGATCGTTTTCAGATTTGAAAACCGAAGCGCAATCGCTTCCCTATGAATTGATTTCAGATGCTTCGGGACTGGTTCGAATTCGTCTAGGGGACCAAGTTTTTTCGGCGATCGAAATTTCGGCGCTGATTCTGAAAGAACTGAAGAAAGTAGCGGAAAGTCAGTTGGAAGTACCCGTTCGCAAAGCCGTGATCACGGTTCCCGCCTATTTCAACGATTCCCAGCGCCAAGCGACACGAACGGCCGGTCGACTGGCGGGATTTGAAGTCTTGCGCATCTTGAATGAACCCACTGCTGCCGCTTTGGCCTATGGTTTGGGTGCGAAAGACCGCGACGGTTTGATCGCGGTCTATGATCTGGGTGGCGGGACCTTCGATCTTTCGATTTTGAAACTTCACGAAGGAATTTTCGAAGTCCTTTCAACCCACGGTGACACCCAGTTGGGCGGCGACGACCTGGACCAGGCCTTGGTCGCTTGGGCGACACCTGACTTCATTCGCTTCTCAGCGGAACGCTGGGCTCGGCCTTTGCTTCGCAATGGTGCGGGTCAAATCGAAGATCCGTTGGCACGCGCAGAACTGATCGAAGCCGCCGAAAAGGCGAAGAACCAGATTTCGGGTTTGAAAGCGGGTTCGGACACCGTTGAACTTTTAGTCAAGCGCGACGGTTTGCCTTCGTTTTCAAAAAAAATCACCGGCGATGAATTCAATTCGCTGGTTCGTCCGGTTCTGGAACGCACCCGCGCTGCCTGCGAAGCCGCGATGAAAGACGCGGGTCTTTCGAATTCGGATTTGACCGAAGTGATTTTGGTCGGAGGTCCCACCAGGCTTCCGATTGTACAAAAGGTCGCCGAAGAAATTTTTGGTCGAAAGCCGAATACTTCGATGCATCCCGACGAAGTCGTTGCCGAAGGCGCGGCGATTCAGGCCGACATCTTGGCGGGTGGGAACCCGGATCTTCTTTTGCTAGACGTTGTTCCTTTGACCCTAGGAATGGAAACCTACGGCGGTTTGGTCAGTCCGTTCATTCACCGCAATTCCCGAATCCCGACTTCGGTTTCAGAAAATTTCACAACCTTCATGGACAATCAGACCGGCGTCGACATTCACGTTCTTCAGGGTGAACGGGATCGCGCGGAAGACAACCGATCGCTGGCACGTTTCAAACTTTCTGGGATTGAACCTAAGCCTGCCGGATTTCCCAGAATCGAAGTGACTTTTTTGATCGACGCGGATGGAATCCTGCAAGTGTCTGCGCGGGATTTGCAGACCGGCCGCGAGCAATCCATCGAAGTGAAACCTTCTTTTGGTCTGACGGATGCCGAAGTCGAAAAGATGCTTTTAGACAGCATGGATCATGCCGAAGCCGACATTGCGACCCGGCGCTTGGTCGAAGCCAAGAACGAAGCCGAACCGATTCTTCGGACCGCAGAAGCAAAAATTGCGGACGCTTTCCGCCTTCTTCCGCAGGACGAAGCAAAAGTCATCGAAGGCCGCATGACGGATTTGAAGCAAGCGATGGCAGGGCAGGACCCCGACCAGATTCGGGAAGGCCTAGCGGCTTTGAATCGGTCAACGGTTCGCCTGGCCGAACTTTTGATTAAAGACGCCTTAAATCAGGCAAGAGAGGGCAGGGGCAAGAATGGGGAACACAGCTAAGCTGACGTTTAAGCATTCCGCAAAGGGGTTTGAAAAAACGGTCGACATCAAGGTCGGCGAAAGTGTCCTAGATGCCGCATTGAATTTTGATATTCCCCTGCAACACGCATGCGGCGGGTTCTGTGCTTGCACCACCTGCCACATCAAGGTCACATCCGGGGCCGAAGCCGTCAGCGCGCAAGAAGATGACGAAGCCGATCGCATTCTTCAAGTCGCAAACTTGGCCCCAAATTCGCGCTTAGGCTGCCAAACCAAAGCCGCAGTCGCCGGATCTTCGATCACCGTCGAAATTCAAAACTGGGACGGTCTATGAAATTCAAAGGTGCCTGCTACTTCAGTGCGCTTGCGTCATTGCTTTTGGCGACTAGCGTTTCGGCGAAGACGTTTACGTTTCGCCTGGCGTCTGAACCGCTGACTTTGGATTGGAACCGGGCTCACACGCCAGTTGAAACGTATTTGTTGATGAATTTGATGGAAGGTTTGGTCACTTTTGATGACGGTCTTAAAATCGAAAACCAACTGGCCAGTACATACACGCGTTCGCCAGATGGAAGGGTTTATACCTTTAAGATTCGCAAGGGCGTGAAATGGTCAGACGGCGTAGCGCTCAAGGCGCAAGACTTTGTCTATTCTTGGAAACGCCTGATCACCGCTTCGACGGCTGCTTCCTATGCGTACTTGCTATTTGATGTCGTGAATGCGGAAAAATTTTTCAAAGGCCAGATCAAGGATTTTTCCCAAGTCGGAATCAAGGCCATCGACGATTTGACTTTTCAGGTGACGCTGACCAAGCCGGTAGCGCACTGGATCTACATCCCCACTTTCTGGGTCACTTTTCCATTGCGCCAGGACATTGTCGAAAAGTACGGCGCGGCCTGGGAAAAACCTGGCCGCATGGTTACCGTGGGCGCTTACAGTCTAGAAAAGTACGAAATCGATTCCAAGATTGTGTTGAAAGCCAACGCCAATTATTACGGCACGCGCGGAAACATCGACGAAGCGGTCGGCCTTTTGGTCAAAGACGATTCAACAGCGATGACTTTGTATGAATCCGGCAAGTTTGACTTTGTAACGGATCTTTCATCCCTGGATCTGAAAAGATTTGCCGGCAAACCTGAATTGAAAGCTTTCCCCTATTTGAAGACGGCCTATCTGGGGTTCAGTGTGAACCGTCCTGCCGTTTCGAACGTCAAACTTCGTCGGGCCATCGGTATGGCGATTGATAAATCCAAGGTCGCCGGCCTTCTTTATGGCGGCCAGATTCCTGCAACATCTTTCGTACCGCCTTTGATGGCTAGCCATTCCAAAAAGTCGGGGCTTCCTTACGATCCGGCCCGTGCAAAGAAGGAACTGGAAAGCGCGGGGTTGGATCTTTCAAAACCCATTCAGCTGGAACTTTTGATCATGTCACGCGACAAGTCGATGGTGATGGCTCAGTTCATTCAAGGTGAATTGAAAAAGAACCTGGGTCTGGAAGTCACGATTCAGCCGTTCGATAACAAAACGTACCGTGCGCAGGTAGCATTGAATCGTTATCCGCTTTTCTTGCTTTCGTGGTCAGCCGATTATCCGGATCCAGAAAACTTTCTTTCCCTTTTCATGAGCGATTCCGGAAATAACCGAACCGCTTGGAAGAATCCCTCGTTTGACAAATTGGTGGAAGAAGCACGGACGACTTTGGACGCAAAAAAGCGCGACAAACTGTATTCGGATGCTCAGAAGATTTTGGTCGAAGATCAGGCGCCGATTATTCCGCTTTATTATGAACCCAACACGGCTTTGGTTCGTTCCACGGTTACTGGTTTGACCCTGAATCCGCTGAATTATCTGATTCTGAAGAAGATCAAAATCAAAGAATGAAGATTACGGTCGTAGGCGCAGGTCTGGCCGGAGCATGGACGGTTCGGGCACTGCTAGAAGCATCCCCTGATATCCGCGTGTGCTGGATTGATCGTGCCGGCGGGCCTGCAAAAGGGTCTTCGGGAAATCGCGCCGGAATCTTCAAGCCCATCCTAACGCCCACTGAAACGCCGGGGTCGTGGTTAAGCGTTCAAGCATTTCGGCATCTAGTCCGAGAACTTGAGGGCGCCACCTATGCGCGCGGGTATTTTTCGACCGAAGGCTTGGTTCAGATTCCCCAAGACGAAGCCGAAGCAAAAAAGCTTCAAACGGCCTTGAAAACCCGCGAATGGAAACGGGACATGGCAGTTGCGATTTCGGCGGACGGCATTCGCGAAAAGACAGGCCACGTGGGCCGGTTTCCTGGAATCTTTTTTCCAAAAGGGGGATGGCTTTCTCCGGCCGGATGGATCCATGCCAGCTTTGAAGATCTGAAATCCCACCATGAAGATCGTCTGATCTGGGAATGGAATCGCGAAGGGATTGACCCGCAAGCCACGATGAGCCACGCAGACGCAATCGTTTTTTGCACTGCCGAAGATTCGGTTCGCCTGGAAGAATTTCGTGCGATCAAAACCCAGATCATTCGGGGCCAGATCAGCATCATTCGTTCGGCTAAGTTCACAGTCGGACCCTTGCCGGCGGCTTTTCACGAATACTGGATCAAGCTTCCGACGGGCGACGTGATGATGGGTGCCACCCACGACCGGGATGATTCGGCAACGGATCCTAGACCGGGCGATCACCCGCGACTTTTGGAAAGGATCGGGCCGGATTTCTTAAAGGTATTCGAAGGCGACCCGCACGCGTTAGCGACCCCGGTGGAAATCCGCGCAGGCCTTCGCTTTGGGGTTGATACGCACATGCCCAAGATGGGCCGCCTGCCGAGGTCTTCGGAAACATGGGACTGTCCGGTCTACGCTTTGACCGCGATGGGATCGCGCGGAATTCTTTGGGCCCCGCTTTTGTCACGAATCTTAGCGGCTGAAATCTTGGGACATGACAAGGTGCGCGGAACTTCAACGCCGCATGAAGCCGTTCAAAAAATCAGGACTATGGTAGGGTTCCAGCATGCCTAAAGTCAGCTTGGTGATCCCGGTTTACAATGAAGCCGGTCACTTGAAAAAATTCTTCGAAAAGATCGACGGCTTGAAGTTGCCGGTCGAAAAAGAATTGGTCATCGTCGACGATTTTTCAAAAGATGGTTCGCGACAGATCATTGAAAGCTATCCGTTTCAGTCGACCGTGAAGCGCGTTTTCCAACCCAAGAACATGGGCAAGGGTGCGGCCTTGAAAACGGGGATCCGGGAAGCGTCGGGTTCGATCATTGGGATCCAAGACGCCGATTTTGAATACGATATGAAGGATCTTCCGTCGTTGATCCAGCCGCTTTTGGATGACGACGCGGACGTCGTATACGGAAGCCGTTTTCGAAAAAACGCCACCCAGGTTCACCGAACTTTTCATTACATGGTGAATCGATTTCTGACGATGATGAGCAATTTTTTCAGCGGGCTTTATCTTTCGGACATGGAAACTTGCTATAAGTTCTTCCGCGCTGAAATCATCCAGAACGTGATCTTGGAATCGAATCGCTTTGGTTTCGAGCCTGAAATCACCGCCAAGATTTCTAAGCTAAAAGTTCGGGTGCACGAACTTCCAATTCGTTATTTTCCTAGAAATTACATGGAAGGCAAAAAGATCAATTGGAAAGACGGCGTTGCCGCGGTCTTTCATATTTTGCGGTTCAACTTGCTTCGAAGCCCCAAGGATTCCTTTACCGCCGAAATCCCCGAACACTATCGCGTGGACGGTAGGCAGTGGCTTTAGCCGCAGGCCAACCCCGTTCGTCGCTGAATCTGCGACGTAACACCTGGATCGATGTCCTTCGCGGGGCTTCGGTGCTTTTGGTGATTTGGCTTCATCTTCAAATCCGCATTCCTTTCGAAAAATTTGCGCCTTTGGCAAGTTTGCCGCGCGAAGTCTGGAGAACTTTTTTTACGTCAGGAAATGGCGGAGTCCGAATTTTTTTTACTCTTTCCGGGTTTCTGATCACGAAGTCTTTGCTTCGCGCCGATCCACAGTCGCGGCTTCATGCGCTGAAGTCTTTCTATCGGCGTCGGATTGCCAAAATTGTTCCGCCACTTTTGCTTTTGATGGTCGGCCTGACTTTGGGGCATTTCTTTCAAATTGAATTTTACACGATTCAAAACGCAGGCGTTTCTTATTTTAGGGCGCTTTTTTCCGTGCTGACTTTTCACGTGAATTGGTTGGAAGGACAGAAGGGTTACCTTCCGGGCGGCTGGGATATTCTTTGGTCCTTAAGTGTCGAAGAAGTGTTTTACCTGGGGTATCCGATCTTGATTTTTTGGGTTCGGAAACCGGCGCTTCGGATTGCGTTACTTTCTATATTTGTCATTGCGGCACCGTGGGTTCGGGCATCGCATTCCGCAAACGAAATCTGGCAAGACAAGTCCTACTTGGGGTCAATGGACGCATTTGCGTTGGGTTGTATCGCCGCGATCGCGGACGAAAAGTGGGGTTCCCGATGGAACCGTGGTTTTCTTCAATGGCTGGGTGGGGCGGCGACGATCGGAATCGTGTGGGTCTTGGCAGTGAAAAAGTTCGACGTCTTCATGAATCATCGAGACCACGGTTTTGAAAAAACGATTCTTGCTGGGCTGACCGTCTTTTCAATCATCGGCCTTCGCGGTCTTCAAGCCAGGTGGCTTCGACCTTTGGCTGAAATTGGGCGCGCTAGCTATGAAATCTATCTTTTTCATATGTTCTGGGTTTTTGCGGGTGTCGCCGTCTATCGGGCGGTTGCCCCAGTCGCCTGGAACGCTTGGTTGATCCTGGCTTTGGTTACTGCTTTTTCCGTTTACACGGGATCATGGATCGAAGCCCACTTTTCCAGACGTTGGCTTCGATAGGCACGGACCGTTTTACAGCACTTCAAATACCTTTTTCTTGGATTTCGCCCCCTGAATCAAACTGATCTTCGATTTTGGGGAATCGAAATAGTCACTTAAAAGTTCGATGATCCGTTCGTTTGCGCGTCCTTCCACCGGCGGCGCATTCACACGCACGATCAGGCTGCCATCACTTTGACGTTCGACGCTTTCTTTCTTGGATCCCAGTTTGACTTGGACGTTGATGCGCATGGATCATGCTAGACTTAAAGGCATGAAAAATTCCATTTCACTTTTTACACTAGGGTTCATTTTTACAGTTTTCTTTTCGTGTGCAACCCCGACTATGCGGCCGGCAGGTGAAATCGAACCCCAGTACTTTGAAGAAGGAGTTCCTGAACAGCTGGTGAGCAAACTGGAAGGCTTCGAAGAGAATGTTACCCGACGTGACGATCTATTCTCAGTCACCCCTTTCGTCCCGTTGATGGTTCAGATTTTGGGGCATAAGGACTTTCAGAGCCGAGGCGGAAAGATGGTCGACGACTTTATCAGGTCGCTTCAAAGCTTCCGACAAATGTACCTTGAGCAACGCGCATGCTTCGCGATCAACAGTCGCTCCGAATCCGGAGAAAAGGCGGGGTGGATGGCCTTCTTGGAGGCGGAACAAGACGGTCAAGTTCGACTGGTTAAACTGTACAGCGAAATCGTTGAAGCCAAGAATCGTGGATTTGGGGTAGGTGCTTTTCAGGAGACGAAAGGAGTGGCCTGTGTACTGGGGCAATTCAACTTAAAGAAGGGTTTTAACGTTTACTTGGTAGCGGCCCCGGACCGATCTTCTTGGGAATCGCATCTGATTCGAAAATTGAGCTGGCAGGAATCAGGTGGTTCCGAGCTTGAAGGGATTTCAGACTGGATGGATTCTTTAAGAAAAGTAGAAGACGCCGAATCCAATAAGAAAAGACCAGGACCATTTTTTAGCAAGGATCGCATGGACGGAATTGCGACTGCAATTCGAGTCGACGATATCAAAACGGCCAAAGCGTTGATCCAAGGTGACCCAAAGAAGTTCTACCCGTCGGATTTCGCGGCATTATCGATGCTTTTTGCCCTAGGTGCAGTTCGTGGAAAAAAATGTGATGTGCACTTCATGACTGACTTGTTGCTGTTAGGGGCTCGCATTAATTCACAACTTCATAAAATGGTTCAGTTTAAGGATGTGGATGAATGTTCAATTTATGCGCTTGAACACTTTCAATCGGTGCCAGAAAGGCGTTCAAAGGGTCTGACTGAAATCCACAGACAGGTCACGCTTCGGTTGAAGGACCTGAGCTCTTTGATCACCAACGAAGCGAAACTAGATGAATTTTCTAATTGGATGTCGGTCGAAGCACGAGCTATGGAAGTGACTTCAAAACAATGTCAGACCCTTTCTGATACGACCTGCATTGAAATCGGAAAAATGAAGGAAGTCTGGAGGGAGAATTTTAAAGTCATTTCTTCGATGAATAATGAAAAGAACTTGAAAAAGGCCGAGCACCGAAAGCGCTTTTCGAAGGTTCTTTCGTTAGTCGGCCAGTTAGCGGGTGCTGGTTCCCAGCAGGGTCAGAAGCAAGGGTCGCCTAAGGTCAAAGCCGCAGCTGATCCCAAGTCGATCTAGAGTTTTTGACTTAGTCCACCAAACGCTGGGTTTTCGGGTCCAGTGCATCGCGAAGCCCATCACCCAAATAGTTGAAGGCCAGCAAAGTCAGAAATAGCACCACGCCAGGAAACAAAATCAAATGCGGGACCCCGCGCATCGCGCGGAATCCTTCGTTGGCCAAAGTCCCCCAGGAAGACAAAGGCGGTTCCAGACCCAGCCCCAGAAAAGAAAGAAAGCTTTCCGACATGATGTTCGTCGGAATCTGAAAGGTCAGAGAAACAATGATCGGTCCCCAAAGATTGGGCAAGATGTGTTTCCAGATGGTCATGAAGTGGGACGTTCCAATGGCACGCGCCGATTCGACATAGGGAAGTTCGCGCGCTTGCAAAACCTGGCCGCGAACCAATCGGGCCTGAGTCACCCAGGCCGTCAGCCCGATGGCTAAAAGAATTCCAGACAAGCCACGACCCATCAGCACCATCAAAAGGATCGACAACAAAAGCGATGGGAAAATATAAAAAAGGTCCACTAACCGCATGATGATCTGATCCGTCCACCCGCCAAAATACCCCGCAAGTGCGCCCGTCAGCGTTCCCAGGATTAATGCAAAAAGCGCGGTCAAAACCCCCACGGCCAGCGACATCTGCGCGCCATAGATGATTCTAGAAAAAAGATCGCGCCCCAAGGAATCCGTTCCCATCCAGTTGGACGCGTTGGGTGCTTTTAAAATCGCTTCCATGTTCTGCGCTTCATACGAAAAAGGCGCCACCCAATCCGCCGCCAACGCGGCCAGCGAAATCACCGTTAAAAAAATCAGAGACAAAAGCGCCGCGCGATTGGCGCGAAACCGTTTCCAACCCTTGGCCAGCGGACCATTTTTGGCTGAAGCAGCAGTTTTGGAAGTTGAAACCGCCGGGATCATTGCCGAATCCTTGGGTCGACAAGCCCGTACATCAAATCCACCACCAGATTTGAAAGGATCAAAATCACGCCGTAAACCAAGGTCACACCCATCACCAGCGGGTAGTCCCGGTTTGTGACGGCCGACACGAAGTGCTTTCCCATTCCGGGAATCTGAAAAACCATTTCGACCAGGAAAGAACCGGTTACCAGATTCGCAGAAATCGGCCCCAGAATCGTCAGCACCGGAACCATCGAATTCTTCATCGCGTGTTTGAAGACCACCACGCGGGACTCCAAGCCCTTGGCATAGGCCGTGCGAACATAATCACTGGTTAGGGCTTCCAAAAGGGATGCGCGAGTCATTCGCGCAATCATCGCCATCGGGCGAAAACCTAAAGTGATCACGGGTAAAACCATGGCGTCCCAGGATTCCCAAAGTGCCGGAGGAAACCAGCCCAAACCCATCGAAAAAATCAGGACCAGGATGCTAGCGACCAAGTAACTGGGCAGGCTAACACCAGCGATGGCTAAAAACATGGCGCTGGTGTCCCACCAGGTATTCCTTTTCCAGGCGGCAAGGGCACCTAATGGAATGCCCAATACGATGCTGAAAGCTAAAGAAAGCAGACCCAGCCAAAACGAAGTCGGAAGTGATGACGAAATCAATTCGGCCACCGGTTGGCCCAGGTACTGAAACGATTCATTCAGGTCGCCGCGCAAAGCACCTGAAATCCATCGCCAGTACTGCATCAATACGGGTTCATGAAGGCCGTATTTTTCTTCAATTGCGCGCTGAATTTCCGGTGGGAAGGAACGTTCTGAATCAAAGGGTCCGCCTGGGGCAAGGCGAAGCAAGAAAAAGACTGCAACCGTCATCACCAAAAGTGTCGGCACTGCAACCGAAAGCCTTCTCAAAATAAAAGGGATCATCGCGGGGATTCTCCCATCAGACCGCCGTCCCACGCGGAAGCGTCTGGGTCAGGATACTGGATCCATTCCGAAGGAAAGCCCGCAGGCTTTTGAACCGTTCGGCCCGTATCCGACAACCATCCGGTCACCGCGCAAACAAAGGCGTCAAACGAAGCCAGGCTTAAGCTCAGTTTTCGAAGGTCCCGATCATAGACAAAAAGCCCAAGTCGGTCGGCAAAGATTTCAATCAGTTCCTGGCGGGCCTGTGCGCCTTCTTCGAGGCGGCGGTACGCCGTAATCAGGCGCTTCGATGCCCCAAATTCGTAGGCCAAAATCGAAGTGGAAAGTTTTGGGTGTGCTTCGCAGTGATCAAAGTTTTTCAAATGTTTTTGAAGGAAGTTCAAGCGCGCAACCAAGGGCCCGCGGGATCCGCCCAGGGCTTCGTCGACTTCGAATCGATAGGGTTCTGGAAGTTCGGGCAATACTTCGTATCGAAGCCAAAGTTCCACGGGTCGCTGTGTGTAGGGCGTGAATTCCAAGACCCGAACGCCTTCGTCGCGAAGGAAGTGCGACTTGCGCATTTTTTTCGACAAAACGCGCATCCATTTAACCGACGGCACGACGCATTTTTCGGGCATCGGGCATTTTTTTTCGCAGGTCACGCATGGGGGTAACGATAAGGCAGTGTCGAATGTCAAAAGCGTCTTACCGGGCTGGGGCGCTTTCAATTCATCCAAAAGTTCCAAAAGGGCCTGGTCGCTGGTTTGATCCGGTGCCTGTGGAACCCGGTCGTGGATGTCCAAAAGAAAAACCTTCTTTTGGTTGGGATAGTATTCCAGGGCTGCGACCGAAGTTTTCTGGTTCTTCGCACCCGAAAGATTCAGACCCAAGTATCGGTGCGGGCGTGAATCCAAAACCATGAATCAGTAGGTGGTCTGTTCGACCACAAGCCCCTTTTGTGAAGCTTCGAACGGCAATACACGAATCGTTTCGGAAGCGATCTTTTCTTGAATCTTCTTTTTCAGAACCGGATCGCCTGACGGAACAAAGATAAAGAAGCAGCCGCCGCCGCCCGCACCGCAAATCTTACCGGACACGACTTGGTTGCCCGCATCTTTGGCCAGTCTTCGGGCTTCCAAGAATGCTTGATCCATTTCGGGGGTCGAAATTCCCGCCGCCAACGTTCGTCGGACCGACCATTCGGCGTCGATCGCTTGGCTTGCTGCCATCCAATCCTTTTTCAAAAGGGCAGCTTCCAGGTCGGCCGTGGCTTTCGCTATCTGCGCAAATCGTTCGCGAACCTGATCTTGCTTGTCGATGAAGGATTTGAATAGCGCCCAGTTATTGATTCCCGAATTCCGGGACTGACCCGAATAGAAAAGAAGCAAACGGTCTTGGACTTCCGGCAATAAACTTTCAGGTAGCCATTCACGGGCATTGGATCCTTCGCGCCAGCGAAGGGCTTGTAGACCGCCGAACATCGCACCGTAATAATCCTGCATCCCGGCGGGAACGTGAATCACGGTGGTTTCTACGTCGCGGGTGATTTCGATGAATTTTTCGCCATCTTTCATGACGTCGATCGAATCGCGCGACCATTTGGCTAGGGCACCGATCATGGCAACCGAAAGGGCGGATGACCCGCCCAGGCCGGCGCCAGCTGGACTTTTCGCGCGTGTAGAAAGCTTAACGCCGACTTTTGGATCAAAGCGGCCTGACCTTTTTCTTTCCTGCGCAAAGTAGCGCAGAAGCTTGAAGTGAAGTTCCAGCTGCGGAGGAACGCCCGCAGGCATCGGCCCGTGGGTCAGAAAATCATCCCACTTCAGAAACATTTCTTTTCCTTGGTCGTCTGCGCGTAAAAGCACGTCAGGAACGCCAGGTCCGCCGGGGACTTCGTCAATTTCGGCTTCGGCAAAAAGGCTGATGCCCAGGTTCAAAGTGGTCGGGCGGTCCAAAAACAAATAGATCGGCCAGATGTCGACAGTGCCGCCGGCCAGGTCGACGCGAGTCGGCGCTTTGGATCGAATTTTACGCATGGTCAGAATCCCCCAGATCCCAAGTCTTAGTGATCGTGTTCCAAATATCCAATGTAAGGAAGTCCGCGGTACGCCCCGGCGTAATCCAAGCCATAGCCGATGACGAATTCGTTCCCGATTTTGAAGCCGACGTAATCCACATCGACATCCACCTTCATGCTGTCGGGCTTCATCAGAAGCGAGCAGCAGCGAAGCGAAGCCGGTTGGCGTGTTTTGATCATGTTCAAAATATAGGAAAGCGTCAGGCCGGAATCGACAATGTCTTCAAACACGATGACGTGCTTGCCTTCCAAGGGTTCGTTGATGTCCAAGGTCACTTTGACTTCGCCGCTAGTGACCTTGCGATTTCCATAGCTGGAAACACCCAAGAATTCGCAGACCACAGGCTGGTCCAGCTTGCGAATGATGTCAGCGAAAAAAATGAAGGAACCCTTCAAGATGCAGATCGCTGTGATTTCTTTTCCGCGATAATCAGCGGCGATTTCATGTGCAAGTTCGGTCAAACGGGCTTGCAGTTTTACTTCTGGAATCAAGACTTTCGGCGACTTGCCGGATTCGTGCTTAGACGTAGGCATTGTTTAGAATCTCCCCAAAGCCCCCTCCACCGGGGACGATATACTGCTTATCATTCAAACCTTTTTCGCGGTCCCAGAAAGTTCCAGGGATCGACTTCAAAGTTTCAGCATCGGATAGACCGCGGTCCAAACGGACGGCGTAAATTTCTAGATCTGGATGCGCAGTCGTGACCCGCTTCAAATATTCGGGTGTGACAATACAGTGCAGCGCGACGTACTTGCGCGCGGGATTGGGGTCCATCTTCTTGTACAGATTCACCGCTTCGACCAGCGTCCCGCCGGTGGCACCCATGGGATCCGGGAAAAGCACGATTCCTCCGGCCACGCCGCCCCCGATTTTATGACCGGAAACACGGCTGCCGGTGACTTGTTCGGCGTGATCCGTCATCCGACCAATCGAAATATGATCTTGCCGAACTTTCGATGGGTTCATGAAGTAATTCAGGGCCGTGTAGCAAATGTGCGATGGAAGCGTTCCCGCACGCGCTAGGTTCACGGTCACCACAGGAACTTCGGGATCAATCACCGGCCCCTGATAAATGCCTTCTTTTGGGTGCGACTGCGCCATGCGCGTTCGCATGGCGACTTGCTTTCGGGGGAATTCACGATTCACCACGATTTTCAAAAGGGACGAATAGATCGTCGTGACCAGCTCGTTGATCACAGGCTGGGTCGTCGATTCGGCACAAAGCTGCGCTAAGTGCGATAGCAGGAAGGGGTCCGACAGAATGTGGACCCTCTTCCCGTATCGATGCTCGGTTTCCGAGAGCAGGTATTCCAGATTTTGAAACTGGATATCCATTTGCGCGGTTTACTTGATCTGAGCCGTTTCAGCGTAGAACGAATAAGTAACCGTCGAAATCGACTGACCGGCGCTGTTTCTGTCGCTTTTTGCAGCCTTGAAAATGCCAACCTGGTTCAGGGTCAAGCTGATGAAGGTTTTCTTCAGGCTTGGATCCAACAGGCTGATAGTAACGGTCTTTTCGTCGCTCGAGCCGGCAATTCCGTTGATCACGAAGTCAGTGAACCACTTTTGGAAATCAGCCGCCTTGTTTTCAGCCACCGTGATTTCGAAGTTTCCGATTTCAAATTTTCCAGGAACCTTGATCACTGTGCGGCTGCCGCCGGTCGAAGCCAACGCCAGTTTTTGGTCAAATACGATTGGGCTGACCGAAATGACGCCTGATGTGTCGATTCCAGGAATGTCGATTTTGAAGGTCGAAGCCTGCGCAGGCTTTTCTTTTCCAGTCGTGACCGGGCAATTTCCGCCGCTTGCTTTCATAGTCTGAACTTGCTGCGCCGAAAACTTAAGCCCGAAAATGGCCTGTTCTTTACTGGTGGCGTCCAATGCCGGGAAAATAAACTGGGTGATCAGTCCGTCTTGGTACTTCAGTTCTTCAACCAACTTTTGGTTCAGGTCGCAGTTCAGAACCGAATAGTTCGTAGAAGTTGCTTGCTGACCCTGAATGAAGGTTTGAAGCAAATTTGAAAGGCTTTTCGAAAAGCCGGTCGAGAATCCAAAATCCAAGTCGCTGATCGAATAAGAACCGATGGTTTTTTGGACAGGAGAAGTCGATCCGGTTGAAAAACTGACCACGGGTGCTTCGATGTCGCCGCCACCCGATTCCTTCAGGTTTGCCGAGTTTTCAGTTCCATTCAAAGATAGGATTCCTGAACCCGAAGTAAAACCGCGACGTCCGACCGCGGCGTCCGCCGTGTTGAAAGTCGACATAACCAAAAGAGCCGAAAGCCCTAATACCCCAAGCTGAGCCATAGTGATCTCCTTAAAGATTTGTATGGCTATGCGTCTAGCAACAGGGTCGGTCAGTGTCCAGCTGGGACTGCGGTCTGAACGCTAGAAGCCGGTTTTTGGATCAAGCCGGGCGAAACCGGCTCTGGGCGGGCCAGATCCGGTTCGTGGCAAAAACGACAACGCGCCTCGTAAAAGTCCTTAGCACCCACCAAAACCTGGTCTGTGGCCTTGTTCCCTGCGGCGGATAGGCGCTGGCTACGGGTGGCTGGGCCACCGCAGACCATGCAAACGGCCTGAAGCTTGGTCACACTTTCCGAAACGGCCAAAAGCTTGGGCATTGGTCCAAAGGGTTGGCCCATGAAATCCAAGTCCAAGCCAGCGACCACGACGCGAATCCCGCGGTAGGCTAGCTTTTGGGCGACATCAATCACGGATTCGTCGAAGAACTGGGCTTCATCAATTCCGACCACCCGGGTGTTGTCATCAACTAGATCCAAAATTTCGCGGGCATGGTGTACGGGGCGCGACAGGATGCGGCTGGCATCGTGGCTTTGAACGTGGTCTGCGCTGTAACGATTATCGATGATGGGTTTGAAAACTTGGACTTTTTGGCGCCCAATCTGAGCGCGCTTCAGGCGGCGAAGAAGTTCTTCGGTCTTTCCGCTGAACATGCTTCCGCAAATGACTTCGATGAAACCTGGCAAAGTTTTATGAAACATCCCAACATCCCCCGCCGATCGTTGAACTAAAAGATGGGTTCAGTGTCAACGCCTAGTTCTTCTTGCTGGTCTTCAGCGCTGGAAGCCCGTCTTCCAGTTTACGCAACGCGCTTAGTAATTGGCGGACGGAATTGTTTTTGCCGATGCAGGTTTTGAAAATGAAAGCGTCTTTTCCTTCGTTGCCGCGTGCGACCAAGGGATCAGCACAATGGATCTTTTTCTTACTGGGTTTCTGAACCTTTTCAGCTTCGGCTTTAGCCAAGCTTTGAAGCTGATCGAAGATCTGATCAAAAAGTGCCGGCTGTACATCCCCTTCTTTTTTCAAAACCAGCTTTTGGTAGCTGCGGGCTTCTGCCTGAGTGATCGAAGCGCGCGCCTGGATTTGTTTTTGCTTCTTTCCGGCGCCGTAAGCGACTTCCCAGTACTTGGGTGCAGCTACTTCTTCCGGAGTGCTGGCGATTGCCGGGCGGGTGAGCGCAAGAAGTACTGAAAAAAGCGGGACAAGCGTCTTCATGGTCGGATCATCTCTACAGACTGTCGAAGGCGCAATAGCGTTCTGTGGGGGGTTGGGGTTCGCAGGACAAGACTTCGCGAATCATCGGATTTCGGGCAAAGAGCAGTTCGATGCGGATGCGTTGGGAAGGGTGCTCGTCCGGAGCATTTGCAGCCAGATCATGGGGATCTTCCGGGCCAGGCGTGCATAGGTCGCGAACAGCATTTTTCACGGAAGCTTCCAGCTGGCGGTTATCAAATTCCTGGGAAAATTCCTTGAGCGCTAGGGCAGTAACCCGGCCAGCCAGCCAGTCGGCGAAAACTTCGGGCCGCTGATCGGTCCGCCCGCATTCTTGGGTGCTTGCCTTGGGCTGTGGACCATAAATATTCTGCTCGACCAAAAGTCCCGTGACGGCAAAGCAGCGATTCAACCTGGGGTAAACTAAAGACGTGTCTGCGACCCATCCCTTTTTCTTCTGTTCGCAGGGATCAATCGCATGCGCAATTTCGTGTGCCAGCGTAAAGACCAGGTTGAACCACGAAGTCGTGGATCGCACGTAACCTCCGCCCAGAATGATCTGAAGTGAATCGCGGGTTCGAATGTAATGGGCCAAGGGCCGATGAAGTATTTCCTTTTGGTCCGGGGTCAGTTCATCGGGATCTGGCCATCCCAATTCGACGCGGTGAATTTCGCGGACCATTCGCTTTCTGTCCAGCTTGCTTAGACTGGTGTCGGGTTCATCGCGAATCAACTTTTCCATCGTCTTTTTGGTCCACCGAAGGGCCTGCTTCATTCGACGCTTTTTCGTCCGGGTATAGCTGTCCTCAATGAAACGTGCGGTGATCTTGGAAACGGATTCATTTGGGTGGGCCGCCGCTAGTTCCTCATAGCGACGATGGGATTCCAATTCGGCAAATGAATCCTCGTCCACCGACCCAGTGGGGTCGTGGATTTTTCCTCGAGTCTCGCAGACTGACGCGAAAAGTTCGCGACAGTCCACGGGCCGGGGGTCCTTGCGCGTTTTTCCGGCGGGCTTTCGTTGCAGAACTTTGGGTGTTTGTACGGAAAACGGTTCGAACCACCAGGTCAAGGCGGCGATGCCCCCAAGCAGGGCAATGGAAAGGCTCCGAATTAGACGCTTCGCACGTCCGGGGCCTAAAGGCGGGAGCTTCAGAATAAGTCGATCCTCCCTTTATCCATTATTTCAAAGACTTAGGACCTTGGGAAGAGAGGGTTAAGTTTCTAACTAGTGATTATATAAGGGTTATTTAAAAAAACTGCGTCAGGGCTTTGGCAATGAACAAAAACAAGAAGAAAAAGCCTGTAACGAAGACACCCGCAAGCAAGATTTTCGGGAAGAAAGCGACGACCAACGAACGCCCCGTTGAAGTTCGAAAGGTTTCGCGTGCGCCCACCACCATCAAAATCAGGCCGCCGATCCAAGCCACCGTCGAACCGACAACCGGAATGCTGGAAAGAATGGATGCTGCCGAAGCGTAGCAAACGATCTGAAGTGCGTGGTGGTACCGAATCTTTTCCGGAGCCCCATCGCGACCCGGTTCAATCAGAAGTCTTGCACCGGCATAGACAAAGAAACTGGTGAAAAGAATGGAAACCAGATGAAGGAAAGGATCAGCGATGACTCGGCCCATTCCCCAAAGCCAGTGCAGGACCTGGTCGCGAAACTGAATCAGCTTCACGCTTTGTCCGGGCTGGTCGATATCGGCGACATCACCCATGATCTTGGTCAAATCCGCCAGTCTTTCTGAAAAAAGGCGACCAATAAGCGAATTCCAGAAGTATTCCATCGCCGTCCCCAACCAATGGGTCACCAGCGCAAAAACGATGGGCGGATTCGGATCCGATTCAGGACTAAGGTTTCTGAAAAACTGGCTGGGCCGAGTCAGGATCGCTTTGACCTTGTCGAAGTAAAGGCGGATCCAAACCCAAGGTCCTGATGTTTCAAATTCGGTCATTTGACCTTCTTCTTAAAGAAATCCGGTGACTTCGGCAATGATTCAAAAATAATCGGGTCGACACGGACGATTTCGCTTTTAGGAACCAGCATGTCGCGAGCGAAAACTTTGTCGCTGGACTTCCAAAAAACAAGGTCGCGCTTGGTTTCGCCCTTTTCATCTGCGATTTGAACGCGGATGCCGCTTTCTTCACCCTTGGGTTGGGTCTTGCCCAAGAATTCGGTAATCTTGTTTCCCGAAATTCGATCCAAGAACTGGTTCACCTGATCCAAGTCGGCTTCGGATTTGTCGGCGGCCAGAAGCCACTTGCCCGCCATGTTTTCCAGAACCAATGGGTTTCCGCCCAAAGCGCCGCCTGAAAAGCTGAGCTTCTTGGCGCCAAATCGGTCCATCGAAGTGATCAGTTTGGTTAAGCGGATGTCTTTCAAATCCTTTAGGAAGCGATCCTTCGAACTGGGTTCAAGTTCGTACAGAACTTCGGTGGTCGAAAGCGTTGCATAAAGCTTGAAGTCATTGACTGCGGGTTTTCCCGAACCGCCTTTTTGATAAAGGCTTAAAGTGATCAAGTCCGCATCGCGTTTCAGATCAAACTTGGCCACGCGCTTTGCGTTGGAAAGAATCGACTTGGATCGAGCGTCGGTTCTTTTTTCGGAAATAAAGTCCTTCGCCGTCATGTAAGCAATCGCGTTCAAAAGCGTATCGATGTTTTCGATGTCGCCTGCGATGTCCTGATTCAAAACCCAAGACGTGTCCTTTCGGGTGGCGTCCCATTTTCCTTTTGGGCCTTCGAAATGAATCGCTTTGATTTCGTGCGGGTTCCAGGTCATCAGCTTTTTGTCGCGCCAGTGACTGGCTGGGTGTTCCAGATTGGTTTTAAAGTGATTGGCGATCAGCAGAACTTTCTTTTCGTCTTTTGGCAATGCGTACTGAGAATCGCCAATCGGGTGCGTGTCACCCAAAATCAGCGAATAGACCGTTCCGTCTTCCATCGTCAGTTCAACTTTCTTCGCTGACTTTCGGCTGGTTTCATCCAGCCGATATTCTGCAAGAAGCGTCTTTTTCTTGTCTTCGGTTTCAACCGTCAGGTCGATGGTGTCCGAAGGGGCTAGGGTCGTCAGTGACGAAACCAAAGAATTGACTGAACTGTCGTCGGCTTTCAAAACCAACGGTTCGACCCATTCCCATTTCGATGAATCGCCGGGCTTGCAAAGCTTGCCCTGGTCCAGACATCGGAACTTGAAAGACTTCTTTCCATCCGAAACCCGGATAGTGGCGATCGCCTTTCCCTTTAAAGGAAGGGCCTTTCGATCGGATTCGTCCTGAGCTTCTTTTTTCGGGCGGTAGCTGGTTTCCAGCCAAAGCGCGACACCCCCCAGCGCTACTAATGTCACCGCCAGGATCAGGGGCTTCTTCCAATTTGCTGCCTGGTAGTGGGTGGTCATAGACGCTTCCTACGAATCCAAATGACGATCCCTGCAACGCAAATCGACAGCGGCGCAATGATCAAAGTGATCCAGAAAATGATCGACGCCGTCATCTGCGACATTTCAAACTTGGCAGGACCATCTTCCTTGGTTCGAATCGAAATCAGATTTTCGTCGCCCATCAACCAGTTGATGGAATTCACAAAAAGATCCGCGTTTCCGCCCGCGCGTTGAAACGCGTTGTTGGCGATGTTTGCCGAACCCAGCGCCACGATTCGGGTATTGCGGGTGGCTTTCGAATCCTTCTTCTTTCCTTCCAAGACCACGGCCAAGTTGATCGGCTGGCCCTTGTCCACTTTTGGATCGTTCTTGGGTTGCCCTTTGGCCAAAGACGCGAAATCGGTTTCGCCCCATGCCGTTGGCATTGCGCGAACCAACCATTCGATCTTCAGTTCCGGCGGCGCGCCGGCCATGATTTCAACCGATCTTGAAAACGGGAAGAAGGTCTGAATGGTCATGTCCTTCCCGATCGGATGCGACTTTGCGTAAGTCTGGGTCATCGCGATCGAAGGGTCCATGTTGGCCAACCTAGAAATCGGATCAATGATCAGGTTTCTTTCGAACTTGATGAACCAAGTGGCCAAAAGAGCGCTGATTTCCGGCATCGTTTCGCTGCCTTTAGGTTCGATGTCGCCAGCGACCAGAAGTCTTCCGCCGGCATCCAGGTAATCTGAAAGGGCTTTGACTTCGGCGGGAAAGAAAGACCGTGTCGGTCCGACCATGACCAAGACTTCGCAATCGTCGTTAGAAATCTTTCCGTCCTTAACGGCTAGATCCTTCACTTCGTAATTTTGACCTGCCATGATCTTCTTCACGGCGTCGTAGCCATCTTGTTCAGTGCTGGTGAAGCTTTTTTCGCCGTGACCGGTGGTGGCGCAAACGTGCTGAATCTTTTCCTTCGAAAGACGAATCAGCGTATTCGTCAGCTTTTCTTCGGTCAGTTCTTCCAGCTTTTCGGTTTTAACTTTTTCAGGCTTACCCGCTTCACCCGGTTGAGTGATCATGATCTGCGCGGTTCCTTCGCGGCGAATTCCGGCAGCGCGGGCGCGCGAAGGTTCTTTCAGAGGATCGACCCATTCAACAACGAACTTGGTGCTCAAGGCTTTGTAGCGTTCCAAAAGATCTTTGCCTGGGGTCGGGATTCCCACTTTGGCGTAATAGACGATTTTTACTTCGGTCTTTAGATCCCGAACCACTTTCAACGTTTGTTCGGACAGGGTGTTGATCTTGTTACGGGTCGTGTCCCACTTGAACGGGTAGCGAGCCCCCAAGAAATTCACGACGCCCACAATCGAAATCACCAAAAGGGTGGTGATTGCCGAATTCAATCCAAAGGCGGCTTGCCTGGATTTCAGGGCCTGCCGGTTTTCAAAAAGCAGGGCGCCCAAGATTCCCAGGACGACGACCGCCAGCGCGATTGAAACCCAGGGAAGTTCGGGAAGAAGAATGTTTGAAAACAGAATTCCTAAAAGCAGGAATCCCAGGACGGAAAACAAAACAGGAAGGTTCTTCATCAGTTTTTTCATGATTACCTCCAGCGGTAGCTATCCAAGATGCGATGGGTCAGGAAAAGAGAAATTCCAACAAAGGAAAGGTAGAAGATCACGTCCGGAGAATTGATCGAACCTTGTCCAAATTGCCCAAAGTGATTGATCAGCGAAAGGTAGTTCAGGACATCTGCCGCAGTCGAAGAAGCGCTCATGGCGGCCCAGCTGATCAGCCAAAAGAAAAGACAAGTGCCAAAGGTCAGCGCACCCGCCACGATTTGGTTTTCAGTCATCGCCGAAAACAAAATCCCGATGGACAGGTAACAGCTGGCCAAAAGCAGGGTCCCTAAAAGCGAAGTGAAGATCGGGCCTGGGTCAGGCGTTGTCGAAGTGAAAAGAACGACGGGATAGATGAAAGTCATCGCCAACATCACGCAGACCAAAAGGAACGAAGAAAAGAACTTTCCCAAAATGATTTCAGTTAGGGTCACGGGTGATGTGATCAAAAGCTGAATCGTCTGTAGCTTTCTTTCTTCGGCGAATAGTCGCATGGTCACAAACGGCAGCATGAAAAGAAAGATCACGGCCATGTTTCCGTAAAGCGGGCGCACCACAGCGTCGGTGATCGATACTTTCTGACCTTGTTGGGCGAAACGGGCGGATTCAGTCACAAAGTGCTGAAGGCTGTAAAAAAACATCCAACCCATGATCCCTAGGAAAGCGCCGATCACGATGTAAGCAACGGGGCTTGTGAAGTAGCTTCGGAAATCTCGTCTTGCGATGGTCCAAATATTTCTGATGGTCTGGTTCATGTCGGCCTCACACTTTCTCTTCGGTGGTCAGCTGCAGGAAGATTTCCTCTAGACTGACTTTCTCGGATGAAAATTCCAAAACACCCATTCCGGTTTTCACGGCGGTTTCGACGATCAGGTCGCGAACTTCTGAACCGCCGGGCTTGATTTCAATGACCAGCTTGGTTCCTGCCGGAGAAACACTGGAAACCCCAGGCAGCTTGGAAAGCGCATCAATCGCGGCAGGGTTTGGGTTTTTGACTTGAAGGGCGTAAATCAGGCCTTTGCGAAGGCGTGCCTGAAGCTGATCCATCGTATCTGTAGCCACGATCTTGCCGCGGTTGATGACGATGATCCGCTGGCAGGTCGCCGTGACTTCAGGAAGGATGTGGGAGCTGAGAATCACGGTGTGATCACCGGCTAGTCCTTTGATCAGTTCGCGGATTTCAATGATCTGTTTGGGGTCCAGACCCACCGTGGGTTCGTCCAAAATCAGAACCAATGGGTTGTGGACCAACGCTTGTGCAAGTCCCACGCGCTGACGGTAGCCCTTGGAAAGATTGCCGATGATTCGGTTGCGAACGCTTCCCAGGCCCGTGCGTTCGATCGCGTAGTTGATCGCCGAATTCATTTTGTCTTTGGGCACTTGATGGATTCTTGCGGCAAAATCCATGTAATCGCCCACGGTCATTTCCAAATACACGGGCGGGGTTTCGGGCAGGTAGCCGACGTTCTTTTTCACTTCCAGGGGATTTTCAAAAACGTCGAAGCCAGCGACGCTTGCCTTTCCGTCGCTAGCGGGCATGAAGCCCGTTAAGATTTTCATCGTCGTGCTTTTTCCAGCGCCGTTGGGGCCAAGAAAACCGACCACTTCGCCCTTGGAAACTTCGAACGAAAGGTGATCGATGGCCAGGCGCGGACCGTACAATTTGGATAGATTGGAAACCTGGATCATGAGTCCTCCGGGGGTGCTGTTTTTACAGGATAAAACGAACTATAGGCTCAGTTCGGCAACTGTCAACTTCGAGCCTGTAGTCGGCGGTTGATTCGGCGCTTCAGTGGGCCCCGCAGATGCGCTAAATACGCGAAAATCCAAAGTCCAGCGGTGATCAAATGAATCCAGATCCAGGCGCGCCGCCAATTTTCCAACACAGCGGTTTGAATCAAGTACCCCGAGAAGACCATGGGTAGCGCGTTCCCCATCATGGCCAGCCCGGATCTTCGGCGCTTGGCGCGCGACTGATGAAACTGGGCCATGACATGCGAATTCCAGATCAGTCCGACCGCGAAAACCAAGACGGGCGCAGTGATCAGGTGCGCAACACGAAGGCTTTCTTCCCAAGGATGAACGGGATTTCCAAATTCAGAAGGGGGTTTTTCAGCCAAGTATCGGGCGTACGCATAGACCAGACCACTGATTCCAACTAGGGCGTTTGCAATGTGCTGAAGTAGCGATCCTGGCATCACTTGGGTTTTCCGTGTCCCAAGGTTTTTTCTAAAGCCAGAATTTTTCGAACCGCTTCCGTTGTCGCTTGCGCGGTCAAGGTTGAACCCGTGATCAACGGGATGTCCTGACGGATCTGAAGACGGGGTTCCAGTTTCTTGCCTTGGTAGGTCAGGTACCAATTGGTTTTTGGGATGTATTCCAAAGGTTCGTCAAAGCTTAAAACTTCCACGCGGCTGACGATCGGTTCGTCCTGGGGCTTAACCGCGGGTTCCAGAAGCACCAAGATCGTTTCGGGTTTTGTGCGTACTCGGTGTGCATCGAAATAAACGACTTTTCGGGTCGGTGGGGCACCCGCGCCAGATTTCGCCGGACAGGTGCCCACATACCGAACCACCATCGCAGAATCGACTTTCGATCCAGAAGTTTCGGCTGCTTTGCTTTTTTGATCTTCGGTTAAAAAATGGGTTTCACGGTCCACCTGGCAGTCCGGCAACGCAAGTTTCATCGCTTCATCGACGTGAAGGAATACCTTGGCTTCTGCGGACGCAATCAGTGCGAAAAGCGAAATTAGAAAACCCATCCCAGTCCCATGTTCATCACATTAATGCCTGTTCCGGCCTGGTTTTTCCAGTCTTGGTAATCGACGGTGAAGACCACTTGTTCAATGGGTTTCACTTGGAAGCCCAGGGTCAGGATCTGGCGGTCGTTCGCGGGATCGCGAGTCGCGTTTGCGGCGACTGCCGCCTGGGTGTCCAGGCGTTCATAGCGAACAAACGGGGTCAGTCCGGCGGCTTTGTTCAGCCCAGGCACTGAATTCAAAAGCGTGCGTAAATTGTACCCCAATTGGAAGTAGTAGCCGTACTGCTTGGATCCTAGCCCGGCAGTGCCGGTGTTTCCGGTCGCCAAGTTGTAGACGTCGGTTCCGCCTAGGGTCGACATCGCGTAAACGCTGCGAATGTCCCAGCTGTTCCACTTCAGATCCAAGTGCGCTTCGGTCATCGCCAGATTCAGGGTTCCTAATTGTACGACCCCCTGAGCAGCGTTCGTGCGGTAGTGGGAAGCGCCAACCAAAAGCCCTGCGACCCCCGTATAGTCCAAGCGTCCAACCCATGCGGGCCTTTCAAAGACCGCTTCCGAAGCGCCCTGGCGACCGTCGCGCACGCCATCGGCGGCATCGAACCCCTGCGCGTCCAGCGCCGTCGTTACATAACTGCGGTAAGAAAAGTTTCCGACGTCACCGAAAACGCCCACACCAAATTCGTTCCAAGTCGCGGGGATGATTTTCCGTTCGACTTCGGGTCTTGCCACGCCCAAGAAAACGGTAGGTTCGTGAAGTTCGTTAATCAAGCCCACGGGCATCAACACGTTACCGGCGCGCAGGTTAAATCCAGGGTTGATGAAAAAGTCCATGTACGTAAATTCGACGGCCACTGCGCCAACTTGTCCGCCCGGGCCGGTTTCAGTTCGGGCGTGTTCGAATTCGATTTCGCTGTTCAGCACGATTCGATCTGAAAATTTGTAACCCAAGTAGGCGATGACCCGCTGGGTGTCGCCCGTGTTGTATTCGCCCGAGGGTGTGCCGTCGTCCTTCGCTGCCATGGGATTTCTAAAGATCAGTTCTCCATATCCACCCAAAGACACGCCTTCCTTGTTGCGGTAGACCTTCGAAGCCGCAGGTCCCAAGCCATATTGGTTACGGTCAGCGCGTGCGGCGCTGTCACCTAGCTTCAGATTTTCGATTTCCTTCGAAAGAATTTCGATCTTCCGATCGAGTTCAGCGTTGGTTTGACCCATGGCTGGGGTAGGGATCGTTCCGATGGCTAGGGTTGTCAGAGAAATTAGGGCTGGGACTAAGGCTCGTTGCAGACTCATTTGAGATATTTCCTTACGGGGATTTCGATGTTGAGAATCATTCTCAACATGCCCCGAAGGCTTTGTCAACCAGGCGCGTTGGATCACATCCGGAAAACGCCGAATTGGGTCTTCTTTAAAGGAGCGTTCAGCGTCGTCGAAAGGCCCATCGCCAGGGTCTCGCGCGTTTTCCACGGGACCAAAATTCCATCATCCCAAAGGCGGCCCGTTGCATTGTAGGGACTGCCGTCGCGTTCGTACTGATCGCGAATCGGGTCCTGGATCTTTCGGATTTCGGCTTCTGATAGTTTCTTTCCCTGGGCTTCCAATTGTTCAACCTTCACTTGCGAAAGAACGTTGGCCGCCTGTTCGCCCCCCATGACCGAAATTTTTGAATTGGGCCACATCCATAAAAAGCGGGGCTGAAACGCGCGGCCGCACATTCCGTAATTACCGGCTCCAAAGGATCCGCCAATGATCAAAGTCATTTTCGGGACCTGAGCATTGGATACTGCGGTGACCAGCTTTGCGCCGTCTTTGGCGATTCCGCCGTTTTCGTATTTCTTTCCGACCATGAAGCCCGTGATGTTTTGTAAGAAAAGAAGCGGAACGCGGCGCTGGGTGCAAAGTTCGATAAAGTGCGCGCCTTTCAGCGAACTTTCACTAAATAGAATTCCGTTATTCGCGACGATCCCCACTGGGGTTCCCCAGATGTGTGCGAAGCCCGTGACCAAGGTGTTTCCGTAAAGCGGTTTGAATTCGTGGAATCGTGATCCGTCCACCATTCGCGCGATGATTTCGCAAACGTCGAAAGGCTTTTTCAGATCGGTCGGCAGAATTCCCGCGATTTCAGCTGGATCATACAAAGGGTCTTCGGGTGCGATCCGGGCGATTCCGGCAGGTGCCGGACGATTCAGATGCGACACGATGTCGCGCGCGATTTCCAGCGCGTGATCGTCGTTTTCAGCCAGGTGATCGGTCACGCCGCTGGTTCGCGAGTGAACGTCGCCGCCGCCTAGTTCTTCGGTCGTGACGATTTCGCCAGTCGCGGCTTTGACCAGCGGGGGGCCGCCCAGAAAAATCGTCCCCTGATTTCGCACGATGATCGTTTCATCCGACATCGCCGGCACGTAGGCCCCGCCTGCCGTGCAAGATCCCATAACGACCGCGATCTGCGGGATTCCTTCAGCGGACATCGTGGCTTGATTAAAGAAAATCCGGCCGAAGTGATCGCGGTCGGGAAAAACTTCCGCTTGCAGCGGCAGGAACGCACCACCGGAATCGACCAAGTAAAGACAGGGAAGTTTGTTTTCACGCGCGATTTCTTGGGCGCGAAGGTGTTTCTTCACCGTCATGGGGAAATAGGTTCCGCCTTTGACGGTGGCGTCGTTGGCGACGATCATGCATTCGCGCCCGTGGATGATTCCGATTCCGGTGACGACGCCGGCGCCAGGGGCGGCCCCGTCGTAAAGGCCGTGGGCGGCCAGCGGCGAAAGTTCTAGAAAGCTGGATCCTGGGTCAATCAGGCGCGCGATCCGTTCGCGAACAAAAAGCTTTCCGCGTTTTTCATGCTTTTCGCGCGCTTCTTTTCCTCCGCCCTGCGCCGTTTCTTGAAGCTTCGTTTCCAATTCCTTAGCCAGACCGTGGTGGTATTCGGCGTTCTTTTTAAAGTCAGTGCTGTTGGTTTGAATCTGGCTTTTGATGACGGGCATGGCTGCAAACTAGCAAATGACGCAGTGAATCCGCAAAAATTTACTCAGAGCATGCAAAAGGTTGTGTCAGAACATCGGTATGTCCAAAACCTATACGATGATCCAGGTTTCCCGGAACTCGACGCATCCTTCTGTCTTGGAAGTGAAGTTGAATCGCCCCGAAATTCGAAACGCGTTCAACGAAGCGATGATCGAAGAACTGACCCATGTTTTTCAAAAGGAAGTTTTGGATGAATCGGTTCGCATCGTCGTGCTTTCTGGATCGGGATCGCACTTCAGCGCCGGCGGCGACCTGAACTGGATGAAAAAGTCCGTTGAAATGGACCATGCAGGAAATCTTGCGGACACTCGAAGACTTTCCCGAATGTTTGCATCGATGAATGAATGCCCCAAGCCCTTGATCGGCGTGGTCCACGGGGCCGCGATCGGCGGCGGTGTGGGAATGGTCAGCGTGTGCGATATCGTGATTGCGACCGAAGACACGCAGTTTAGTTTAAGCGAAGTCCGCCTGGGAATTATCCCCGCCTGCATTGGCCCCTTTGTCGTTGCAAAAATCGGCGCTTCACACGCGCGGGGACTTTTTATTTCCGCAGAACGGTTCACCGCCAAGCGTGCTTTGGAAATCGGATTGATCCACGAAATGGTTTCGGACCAGGCCGGGCTGAAGACGGCTTTGGATCGCCTGCTGGGCAACATGACCCAGTGTGGACCCAAGGCGATGGCTGCCGCCAAGCGCTTGGTCTTGGAACTCAGCTGGCCCGAAAAGCGTTCAAAACATCCAGATCCGATTGAATTCGTTTCGCAGATGCTGGCTGAAATCCGCGTGTCGGACGAAGGCCAAGAAGGACTGAAGGCCTTTTTAGAAAAGCGGAAGCCCGGCTGGCTTGGGGGCGCGAAGTGAAAAGTTCCGGCGGCGCGGGCGGCGCCAAAATCCTAGTCGCGAATCGTTCCGAAATCGCATGCCGCGTTTTTCAAACCGCGCGCGAAATGGGAATTCGTACGGTCGGGATATTCGCACCCGGTGATGAAGAAGCTCGGCATCTGACTTTTGCCGACGAAGTTCACCCCGTCGCAAGTTACTTGGATGTGGGCGCCGTGGTTGAAGCCGCCGTGAAATCCAAGGCCACAATGGTTCACCCAGGCTACGGATTTTTGTCTGAACGGCCGGTTCTTCCGCAGGGTCTGGAAAAAGCAGGGATCACATTTCTGGGGCCACGCCCTGAAACCATGGAAGCCCTAGGCGGAAAGATTGCGGCAAAGGAACTGGCGGAAAAATCCGGGGTTCCGACTTTGCCCTGGGCAAAGGTTCCAAAGGGCGGCGATTTGAAGGCTGCCGCGAAGAAGGTAGGCTTTCCGCTTCTTTTGAAAGCTGCCGCCGGTGGCGGTGGTAAGGGCATGCGAAAGGTCACGCAGGAAAAAGATCTAGAATCGGCCGCTGAAAGCGCATCGGCAGAAGCCATTTCATCCTTTGGTGACGGGACGCTATTCATTGAAAAGCTGGTGGAAAAACCCCGTCACATCGAAGTTCAGGTCTTTGGCGATGGTCACGGCGGCGCCGTTCATCTTTATGAACGTGAATGCACGCTTCAGCGCCGACACCAGAAAGTTTGGGAAGAAGCACGCGCTCCCCATCTTTCAGAAAAAACTCGCGAAGGACTTTTCAAAGCGGCGCTGGCCCTTTCGCAGGCCGTGAAATACCGAAGCGCGGGTACGCTGGAATTTTTGGTCGACGATGACGGTTCATTTTATTTTCTGGAAATGAACACTCGGCTTCAAGTCGAACACCCGGTGACGGAACTGGTGACGGGTGTGGATCTGGTTCGCGCGATGATCCAGTTGGGATTGGATCCGTCGAAATCCCCGTTGAAAGAAACGCCCACCGCGCGCGGGCACGCGATCGAAGTTCGCCTGTATGCCGAAGATGCCGCGCAAGGATTCATGCCCACGCCCGGAAAGATCGAAAAAATTCGGTGGCCGATGGGACCTGGTATTCGGGTCGATAGCGGAATCGAAGAAGGCCAAACGATTGGAACCAGTTTCGATTCGATGCTGGGAAAACTGATCGTGTCAGCAGAAACCCGCGAATGGGCCGTGGCCAAGATGCAAGTCGCGCTGGATGACCTGGTGATTTTGGGAATGGGACATAACCAGCCCTACCTTCAAGCCATCGGTCGCCACCCCGACGTGATTGCGGGCAAGGTCGATACGCATTTTTTGGAAAGGGTCTTGGGGGGCTTTGACGGAACGCCTTCGAAAGAAGAACTGGCTTTGGCAGTGGCCTTTCGTCAGGCCGGCTTGGCTCGCGCGGGTGCAGGATCTGCCGGGCACACCCCAGGCTGTGGTGCGGCCGCGTTCGCGTCTCCGTGGTTTGCCGGTGGCGCAAACAAAGGGGCAATCTGATGTCACGCTCGGAATTCTTTAAAATTTCTGGAAAGCGGATGCAGCTTTCGGACCTTCCGGCTGCTGATTGGAAGTTTGAAGCTCGTCCCGGCGGATACTTTGTCGCGATCCATCCGGACGGAACCCGCAAGCGCATATTGGCCACCGACGTGAAGGGAAAATTCAGCTTCTCAAGTGGTGCTGCCAAAGCCTTTGGTGAAATTTCTAAGCCTTCGCACTCATCCGGTGCCGCCGGTTTTTCAGAAGCCGATTTCACTGCGCAGTTTCCCGGCAAGGTTCGTAAAGTTTTGGTCAGCGACCAGGAATCCGTATCCGAAGGCCAGGCCCTGATTCTTTTAGAAGCCATGAAAATGGAATTTTCGATCAAGGCGCCCTGCGCAGGCAAAGTTGCAAAAGTTCGGGTCACCGAAGGTCAGCAGTTGGCGCCGGGAACTTTGCTTTTGGATTTCAAAGCCCAGGAGTCCAAGTGAGCGCCGCCAAGAATCCATTTGCCGTCAAGAATGATTCTTTTGTTCACGTTTTTGAAGTCGGCGCGCGCGATGGACTTCAAAATGAAAAGGTTGAAATCAGCTTGGAACAAAAGCTGATGTTGATCGCAGGGCTGAAGGCTGCGGGGCTGAAGCACTTGGAAGTCGGAGCCTTCGTGCGCGCAGATCGAGTTCCTCAGATGGCAGATAGCGAAGAAGTTTTTCGCCGCGCTGATCTTAAAGGCGTGCACGCCTGGTCCTTGGTTCCGAACCGTAAGGGTTTGGAACGCGCCATTGAAGTCGGCGTGAAGAACATCGCGATTTTTACGGCGGCAACGGAATCGTTTGCGCAACGAAATATTCGAATGTCGATTCCTCAGTCGTTGTCCGAATTTAAAGAAGTGGTCGCAGTCGCGCGCAAGAAGAAGATCCTGGTTCGCGGCTATGTATCAACGGCGTTTGGCTGCCCATTCGAAGGAAAAGTGGCACCTAAGAAAGCTTTGAAGGTCGTCGAATCTTTATGGCGCCTGGGAGTCGAACAGGTATCGATCGGTGACACCATTGGTGTCGCGACCCCCGAAGGGATCGAAGCGGTCTTTAAGCCGGCGCTTAAGATGATGAAGAAAGCGGGAACGGCTGCGCACCTTCATGACACTCGGGGTACGGCCCTGGCCAATGCCCTTCGCGCAATGGACCTGGGGGTTCGAACTTTTGATTCAAGCGCGGGCGGCTTGGGGGGGTGCCCGTTTGCGCCGGGGGCGACGGGAAACCTGGCGACGGAAGATCTGATCTATCTTCTGAATGGTATGGGAATGAAAACAGGGGTGAACCTGGATCGCCTTTGTGAAATCAGCCTGAAGTTTTCAAGACAAATTGCCGGCGGCCTGGGTCGCCCCTTGGGTAGTCGTTACTTGGCCGCGTACGCCGCAAAATGTGCAGACATCGCTGCGTCGGGGGTGGGCGAGTCCGGATCAGTAGCCGGGGAATCGGGATGAGCTCGGTGCAGCTGGCCCTTCGATCGCTTGGATTCTTTTTTTGGATCATGATCGTTTCGATCTTAGGGATCTTGGTTCTTCCCTTTCGATGGGGCGATCGGAACCTGGATCGTGATTACGCACGCGTTTTTTCTTGGCTGGCGCTGAAAATCGCGTCGGTTCGTGTCTTTATCCAAAAAGACGGCAAGGCGCTCAGTCGCGCAGAAGTCGCGCAAACCCTGGAAGCCCATCAGCCCTGTGTTTATGTCGCGAACCACCAAAGCGGTTTGGACATGGCGATCTTTGGATCCCTTTGTCCTAGTCGCACGGTCGTAACCGGTAAAAAAGAACTGATGTACATTCCGTTCTTTGGGCTTTTCTATGTGGGCGCTGGGAATATTCTTTTAAATCGTCAGAAAAGTTCCAGTGCGATCGCGGCCCTGAAAGATGCGGCCGGACGGATGCAAAAAGAAAATCTTTCGGTTTGGATGTTTCCCGAAGGAACTCGAAACAAAGAAGGTCGCGGGCTTTTGCCCTTTAAGAAAGGTCCGTTTCACCTGGCAATCGCGGGTCAGGTGCCTATCGTTCCCATCATCGCCAGCAGTCTTGCCGAAGTCGCGAACTGGCAAAGCAAAGGTTTTTCGGGCGGGGACGTTCGAATGGAAATCATGGCTCCGATTCCGACCCAGGGAATGACGGAAGCGGATGTGCTGAAACTTTCAGATCGGGTTCGTGCACAGATGTTGGCTGCTTTGGATCGCGTGAATCAGTGGAAGCCTGATGGAAAGCCCTATGCGCAGTAGGTCCTTGGGCCTGGGTCTGATTTTGCCTTTGGCTTTGGTTTTAGCGGCGCTTTCTTGTTCAAGCCCGGAAGTGATTGAAACGGGGAAAGAATTGGGAGAACCCACTTCGGTTCGGATCACCCGTCTTTGGCCGCATCTAATGCGCGTTCGTCGGCCAAAAACGGAAGCCGCAGATCCAACGGCAAAGCCCGGTGGGTCGGATTACAATACGGTTGGGCATCTGGATTCGAAATTTGATTGCCGAAAGGCCGAAGAACTTTTCCCTGAATTTCCAGCCGCAAAGTTGCGTGCATGTTTTCTGACGATTCCTCCGGGGACGACGGTGACGTATCGGTTTGTTCGTCAGGCACAGCCGTTTCTGGAAATTGAAGATCCCGAAGACGCTCCGGCTTGCATGGTCGAATACCTGCGGACCATCCCGGTGCCGCGCGAAATTATTTTTCAGACGCCGGTGAAAAGCAATCTGGACTGCTACACCGCTCGGGTCGATTTGGAATCCAGCGAAAAATTTGGAATCAAGATGCCGATTGCGCGTTTGGACATGGCTGTTCGCTTTCCTTTGCGCAAGTTGCCGACGGATGACGACGCGACGCTTCGCTTGGTCCAGGGCTGGGCTTTGACGCCGTTCTTCAAGGATGTTCGCAATGCGGACGGAGTACCCGAAGTTTCGGCCACCTTGATGCCCGAAAGACTTTGTAAGAAATGTATGGGAGAAAAGACCTTATCAAAGGACCTGGAGCTAGAAGCACCGCTCTGGCCGTGAGTTTTGAATTTTGAATTTTGATCCCGAGAAGGGGTCCGGACTGAAGGAGAAATTTCTATGTCGATGTGGATGATCATTGGATGGGTTTGCGTGGGCTTGCTGACTGCGATCAACGTGGTTGTTTTCATGAAGCTGAAGGATGCCAGCGAACAGATGTTGAAGATGGCTTTCCCTGGGTCGAAGAACATGGGTGAAGCGTTGGCGCAGATGCAGAAGATGATGGGCGGCGCAGGCGGCATGGGTGGATTTGGCGGAATGCCTGGCGGTATGCGGGGCGGAGCCAACCAAGAAGCGCAGCTCAAGGCCGCGATGGACATGTTGAAGAACTTGCAGAAGAAGCGCTAGGCCGCGACCTCGACTTGCCTGGGGGCCTGTGCAGTCCGCGGGACTCTGTTCAGTTGTCGGAATGTTCAGTTGTCGGAACTGTGTCGGACTTTGACGGGTGCGGGCAGTCCGCGGGACTCTGTTCAGTTGACGGAACTGTGTCGGACTTTGACGGGTGCGGGCAGTCCGCGGGACTCTGTTCAGTTGTCGGAACTGTGTCGGAAGTTCTGATATCCGTTTTTTTGGTTACGCTTCCGACAAACATCCGACAACTGCACAGGATGGCCCGAAGGGGTGCGACCCAGGGATTTCCGACAAACATCCGACAACTGCACAGAGTCCCACGGACTGCACAGGACTTAGCTTGTCGGTTCGGGCTCGGGTTTGGCAGTTCGGCCGATGGGCGCGGGCGCTTTGGACGCACGCGAAGCGCGGAACTGGTCCAGATGCTGACGGAAGGCCGATTTCAATAGTGCGGTCTGGTCCGCAGATTCTCCGATCCCTTCCAGAACTTCCGCGATTGCTTCAATCGTTGAAACGGCTTCGCGCCTAGGTTCACGCCGAAGGTCACCGTAAAGGCCCACCGACCGAGGAACCAACACAATTCGCTGAAGCTTCAGCATCCAGGCATTTCGCCACCAGATGGCCTTGGCCTGTGACCAAGTTCCATCCAAAACCACAATTCCGTCTAGGTCGCGTCCCAACCGCAGTGGATCCACGTCCAACGCGCGTCCCTTTTTGTCGACGGCGATGACCCCTGATAAAGATTTTGGAATCGCGCCGGGGCCCGATTTCGATCCCACACCTGATCCCTTACTTTCGCCCGGGACGGCATCGCCGAACACTGGACCACTGCCCAGGTAAAGAACTCCCCATCGCTTTTGATCGACGGGTTCTCCCCAAGCGGCCGAAAGATTGGGCCACGACAAACCCACCACCAGACGCGAAGAAGGCAGCATCCGATGCGCCAATGTCGCTGACCCCAAAACCTTATCGGGTTCTTGCGGGTGCTGAAGGATCAAAACCCGACGCGAAATCGCAGTCGGTTTCGCCAGCCCACAAATACAAAGGGGCACGGGTTCAAGCGGTTTTCCGCACGACGTGCAAGTGGGTCCTGAGAAAGCAGAGGTCTTAAGACGCCCCGTTTTCTGTCGGGGGCGGCGCCTACGTCTGGAAGTCATTTGGATCGTCCGTATCACAGATTTCCGGAAGCTGAATCCAGAAGTCCTTCGTGCGTGTGACGATCGCGTGGCCTTGTAAAGGAACCCCAAGCGCTAGGCTTAAACGCATCAGGTGATCGGTCAGAATCAGGTCAGCCTGGGAAGGGTCAGTTCGGCCCGAAGGGTGGTTGTGAACCAAGATGAACCCGTGCGCCCCCAGATTGAAGACTTTCTGAAAAAGTACGCGGGGATCCAGATCGACTTTTTCGGGCGAACCGCGGTTCAAAATTCTTAGGCGGCCGTCACGGCGGTCCTTGTAGCGGGGGATGAATCCAATCCATTCGCTACTGGACCTTCTTAGGGGGCTTCGAATCGATAAAGGCATCCCAGCAGCGGTTGCAAAAAAAAGCCCCCGGGGAAAATCCCCGAGGGCTCAGTTTTTAAGCTAAAAACGCCTTACTTTTTAGCAGCGTCAGCTTTGACTTGGTTGGCTTCAATCTGGATCGCGATGCTGACTTCGTCGCCGACGACGCCAACTTTTTCGACCATCTTGTTCCAGCTCACGCCGAAGTCCTGGCGCTTGATTTTCGATACAGCGGAAAATCCAACTTTGTCATTACCCCATGGGTCTTTGCCTGCGCCCAGGTATTCGACGTCAAAAGTTGCGGGCTTGGTGACTCCGCGAATGGTCAAGTCGCCTGAAAGTTTGAATTTGCCTTTCCCTGCTGGCTTCCAGTCTTTGCCAACAAAGGTCAGTTCCTTGTGGGTGGCGACATCGAAAAAGTCAGGGCTTTTCAGGTGTTCATCGCGCTTTTCGTTGTCGGTAAAGACGCTGCTTGCGTCGATGTTGAACTTGATGTTCGTCGCTTTGTTGGTCTTGGCGTCGAATTCGAAACTTCCGTCGAATTTACGGAAGCTGCCTTTTTGCTTCGAAACCACGTGGCGGACCGTAAAGTCGACCGACGAATGGTCCTTGTCCAAAGCGTAAGGAGCAGCAAAAGCTGGGGATGCCAAAGCCAAGATCAGAATGGATAAGTTGTACTTCATGGGACTAAGCCTCTCTTTCGTTAGTAATGTGCTTGTATGAACCCAGCATAGGCCCGACGCAGCGTGTTCGGGAATAGAGAAGATTCAGACTGTTTGTTCATATGGTTGGACAATAGTCGCCGTCGCGACCCCGTTGTAAAGTTCAAAGTTGAATAAATTCAATATCTTAACATTAGGTTCAGAATTCTGGAGATCCCTTTGCACTCCTTCTAATACCCGAGTAGAATGGTCAGGTAGGGGAAGTGATTCATGAAGGGGAAATTCAAGATCGTCTGGATCGTTGCGTTAAGCCTAGTCGCGCCGCGTGCGTGGTCACAAACCATGTATGGGCCATTGAATACCATCCCTGCGCCTGCACCTAAGCAGCCAGGCCAGGCTGGGGACCCTAACGGTACTGGCGGCAGCATGGGCGGCGAAGGTGAAGTCGCAGGCGGCGAAGGTGGCGAAGGCAAAAAAGGCACAGTCGCAGGCAATTTACTTCGCGCGACTGCTTCCAATATCGCCGAAGGAGCGAAGGAAGTAGCGACCGAAGCCGTGAAGCAAAAAGTCGGCAAAATGTTGGGAGTCAACACCGGCGATGAAGACGAAGATTTAGACACTGAAGAAGTTAAAACCACTGATCTTGAAAATCCAAACGAAGTTAAAGTTGCCAATACAGGTACAGGAACGGGTGTAACGCCGGGTCCGTCGCCGACTTCGGCGCTAGACAAGATCGTTCAAAAGAATAACGCGGAACTCAGCGCGAAACTGAAAGAATCCATGGATCCGAAGAACCTAAAGTTCGATCGGGAAAAAGGTACTTTCGTTCGACGGACGAAATTGGATCAAAAGAAGGAAGAAATCGAAGCGGCCGGCGGAAAGTGGAAAGAAAACGGCGCTGGCTGGGGCGTTGCTGATTTTGACGGTGAAGAGACCAAGAAGTTGGGATCAGGCACCACGAAGGTTTCCCAAAAGGAAGTCTACGACCAGAACGGAAACAAGGTGGGTAAGCAAACCACCACGAAGAAGTATTCGAATGGATTCTTGGGCCTGGGTCAGAAAAAAGAAAACGCCCGGGCGATGAACCGTACTTCGGAAAACTTCACTTATGGTGATGATGGTACTACCGTCGTGGGTCGCACCGAAAAGATTGAAAACGTGAACTACCGCAGGGATGGTAGCCAGCGTCGTGCGACGACTCAGTACTTTAATTATGGATCTCAGGGCCAGGGCATGGGCTCGACGGTCATTCAAAGTCACACGAATAACCAGGGCGTCACCCGGTTCAAGTCGCAAGCCTATGATCCTCAGGGTAACAAGCTTCAGGGGCGTGCGGTCAGTTCGTTTTCGACCAAAGTGAATACAAATTACAAGGATTCTGCGGGAAATGCGCAAACACTTGAAAATGATGTCAGCATCAACGCCCGAAACAATCGCGACTTCAAGCGCCAGCTTGCGAAGAAGATCCAAGAATCCAAGGGAACGGATAAAGAACTTTCGGTTTCAAACGCAAAGCTAAAGAAGCAGCTGGATCGGATTGCGGCAAAAGACGCTGCCCGTAAAGCCGCAAAAGATCGTGCGGATGAAAGACGCCGCTTGAAAGATGCGCGTTCAAAAATGGATCGTGAACAACGCATTGCTCAGGCCAAGAAGGACCGCGAAGCCATTGCGACTAAGCGCCGTGTGGATCGTGAAAAGAAGCAGTTGATTGCAGAAGGTAAGGATCCAAATACCGCAAGCAAAGAAGGAAAGCGTTCCACGGTTGGAAACGCATTGAACAAGATCAACCCTTTCAAGAAAAAGACTGGGGCAACCGACGAGACAGTGAGCGCCGATGGAACGCCGAAGAAGAAGGGCTTCTTGGGCGGTATCTTCAAGAAGAAAGATAGAAGTCCCGCCAGCACGACAACCACCAAAGAAAAGAAGGGCTTCTTGGGCGGTATCTTCAAAAAGAAGAACACCGGAACTTCAAGCACCAGCACCACGAAAAAAGGCGGCGGATTCTTGGGTGGTTTGTTTGGGAAAAAGAATAAATAGGAGAGTTTGAACGATGTGGTTAGAAATCGGCGCAGTGGCAGGAATGGTTCTTTCGATGTGGCTATTGGCGATGGAAGGCGGAGCCCGCTTTCGCGATCGCAGCCAAGATAAGAAGCCGGCACGTCGTCGTCCACAGGGCGCTCATCGTCGAAAAAAGGCCAGCTAAGGCCCGATTTTCACCCAAGTAAATTCATCTTCTTCGGCTAGCGAGCCGATCTGTATACCGTGAAACGCGGTTCGGTTTTCGTCAATTTACTGACGGCTTGGGCGATCTTTTCGGTCGCGGTGCTTTCGCACGCACAGTTTCCGTGGCTGCCCATTGGGGGGGGCGGCGCTGGTGGCGGACTGCCGGGGGGCGGTGGCACCGGTGGCGGTGGCTTGGACTTGGGTCCGGGCGGCTTTTCGTCCTTGGACCCGCAGCAGATCGCTACCTTGATCACCGAACTTCAGAATCTTTCAACCGCGATGGCCGACTTGGTCAACGCCAGCAATAATCTTTCATCCACGCTTTCAACGACCAACGGGATTGTTCAAGGCCTGATTCAAAGTGGAACTATCGAAAGAATCGCAGATGAAATGGCAGGACTTCGCGCTTCAATCGATGCGACACTGCCAGTCTTGATTCAAGCGAACATCGCGATCAACAATGCCGCCGCTGCGGGCAATCGAATTGCAGACGTTGCTGAAAGTTATCGCCCCACGATTGAAAAAGCTGTTGGGCTTTTGGATCAGGGAATTCAGATCGCTCAGCAAATGAGCAATCAGATCACCGAAGCCAAAGCCATGATCCAGGTCATGTTTCAAGACGCGAAGACCATCGCCAACCAATATTCGCAACAAATCGCCGAAGCCATTGCCATGGTCGACGCCAACACCAAAGCCGCACTACAGCAGTGGTCAGATACCGTCACGGTTATCCAGAATCAGATCGCGATTTTAACTGCGACTGCGCAGAATCTGGTGAATCAAATCCTGAATACCTTGAAAGAGGAATCATCCGCTTGGCGGAAACAAGTTTCTGAAGTGATGGACACTGTGAAGCAAGGGTTCAGCGTGAAAAGTCTTTTCCGCGGAGCAACTGCCGCTGGTCTGGGATTGGGCCTAGCGAGCAAGTTTCTTTCTTTGACGTCGCTGGGAATCACGACCGTGATTTCTGGAGTCTTTAAAGCCATGGGCGATGTCATTTCGGGCAAGTCGAAAGAAATTAAGTACGAAAAATTCAAAGATGCGCTTTCGGCCTATTCGCAGTTTCGCGAACGAATGACCAAGACCCGCGACACCTTGGCGGACGCCAGCTTCAGCTTAATGGCCTTGGATCAGTTTGATTCTGCTTTGGATCGAATTCATGATTTTGACAAAAGTGATCTTCAAACGATGGCGATGTCGCTGGCACTTTCCGAGCAGGACTACGGCGCGATTTTGAAAGAAGTGATGAGCTTTGGCGAAAACAAAGACGGCAAAAAAGATTGCGTCGTCGATACCGTCAAAGCGAAAAAGATTCTTCGGGAACTTTGGTTGAAGAAATCGCGCAAGTCGATGAAGGAATTCTGCGATCCTTGGAAGAAAGAAGGGGTAGGATCCCACATCGAAAGGGTCCGGACCGCTTTGAACGCGGATCAGATTTTGCGAATCGAAGCGGCCCTTTATTCGGGCTACGGGCCGACCATGGATGTAATCGACAAAAAAGTGGATCGCGCGGTTCGTGAAAAGACCCAAGCCGAAAGTAAGGCCAACCGAGCATTGAATCAGTTCGACAAAAAAGAACGGGCGAATGCTTTTTATCCAGCCACGTCCAATTTGGATGAATATGTCAGCAAGGTGGTTGGACGCTGCATGCAGATCAATGGCATCCGTCGCATTCAAGAAAACGAACGCCAGTTTTTTTGCGGGCAGATTTTAGAGCATGCGGCGAAATCGGATGCGGTGGTGACCCTAGACCAGTTCAAGGCCCGGTTTGCGACGCGAATGGATAAGTACAAATTATCTATGTCCAAGAAAGACTACGAAAGCATGGTCAGCCATGCCTATGGCTTTTGGCAGTCCTGCTATACCGGTCGCGTGACCCTGAAGGCGCTGGAAGCGGCGGTGGCACAAAGCCAGGAATTTAAGGATGTAACGGGTCAAGAGACGCCGGATGGAATTGGTCGGGCAACCCATCAGTCGCTCCTACGGCTGGGCTCGAGGTATTTGAACCAGGCCGAAGGGCATATGATCAAAGAGCAGTCCAAGGTCACCCTGACCGAAATGATGCGGGACATGAAAAAGGCCAAAGAGAATGGCAGTTCGATGACCGCTTTGCAGATTCAAATCGGGGACCTAAGCAAGAAACTGGACGAGCAGTGCAAAGTCTTGGAATCCAAACTCAAATAAGGTAGGTCTGGAACTCGTTCAAATTCAGCAGGCTGCGGAGAGGTGGGTGAGTGGTTGAAACCGCACGCCTCGAAAGCGTGTTTGCCCGAAAGGGCAACGAGGGTTCGAATCCCTCCTTCTCCGCCACTTTTTAAAGAAGCTCAAAACTATAAACCTGAAACAAAAAACATAACCACTTAGAAGCACAAAGCTTCTAAGTATAGGGATTCTTTGAACCCATCTCGAATCATCGAAGATGGTCGTCTCAAAAAATCACCGCTCATCACGCATCATCAGCACATTTGGGGCACATCTCAGTCACACGGGACGTGCTTCAATCACTTTGGATTTTCAGAGGGCCTTAACGAAAGGAAAGACCCTGATGAAAAACAAGAATCAAACACCTGCGCAAAGACTTTTTGAAATGAGTCTGCGAGTTCGTGGACTCGCGTACTTGCTGTCGATGCACAAAGAGCCTGGTTACACGTGACCGATCTTGCGAATGCACTCTCTGCGCTATCGAGCGATCTCGAAGGAACGGAGCAAGACAATGAGTAACATCATGACGTTTGCGTTTAGATTGGCTTGGACGATCGCATTGGCCGGAGGAATTGGCGAGGCGACGTATGACATGATGAAGAATGCGGCAAGTGCTCAGCGAAAAGGTCTCGTGCAGCTTCGAGTTCTAAATAAAGCTCTTGAGTATAGAGACATTCCGAAGGCTGAAAGGTAATGCGTCGTTCGATTTAACTTCAGAGGGACTTAGTTGTTGAAATCGTTAGTGTCTTACCAAACAGAAAAAGCCTTTTGAAGTCGGTAGTTTACGAGTGATTTATCGGACTAAGTAGTATATTCTACATTCGAGGCATGGCCAAACAATCACCATTCGTAAAAAGAAAGTATAAGAAGCCAACGGTTCAAGAAGCTATTTTTGAAGCGAAGTTTCTTTATGATGGTTTCGATACAGCCCTAGCGGGCCAAGTATTTGAACGAGTAAAGGGAAGCTTTCCAAAGAAAAAAAACTTGGAACTTATTACTCTTGTCTTGGGCTCAGCAGATATTCACACAAAACCACATTTGCCTCCTCAGGCACCTGTTATGCAGGCCTGGAAAGAAGATGACTCTGAGTTAGTGCAGGTTGGTCCAGGGATAGTGGCAGCAAATCGAATCAAATACACTTCATGGGAAGATTTTGTGCCCGCAATTAGCAATATTACAGGCGCTTATGTCGCTGTTGCTAATCCCCGATTCATCACTCGTTTGGGAACGAGATATATTAATAGATTTTCGATTCCGTCGGAAAACGTAAATATATCTGAATACTTTAACTTGGGAATGGCCATCCCAGCGACGTTTAATAATTTACAAGGCTTCGATCTAACCTTTTCAAATAAGTTGCGTTCGGCATCAGGGGTAGATGCTTCTGAATTTGAAGTTAGAACTAAGTTTACAACTGATTCGTTGAGATCTGGTGAAACTGGTACACGATTCATTTTGGATATTGATTGCTACTGTCAGCGCGAAATTTCTCCCGATTTAGACATCGTTAAACGGTTAGCTACTGAAGCGCATGATACGCTTGAGTTGATTTTTGAAAGTTTACTCACCGATAAAACACGGCAACTGATGGAGGTAGAAAAATGAGTTTATCTCTATCGATGGACGGCTTTTCGGAGTTCACGGTCAACAATAAGACGAGAACAATTAGAAGAATTTCTCCTCGGCCAGCGGAAGACTCACTTGTATCTAGTCGCGATCAAGTTACTCAAGCAAAACCAGAGATAGATGCGATGGTGATTTCCACTACTCAAAAAGGGATCTTGCCTTTGGAGTATTTGCTAAAATTGCGTGAGCCTTACATTTCTCTTCGCAACGTAATTTTGGATAATCCGTTTAAATATTATAATCCTATATATAAACGAAAGCTTCGGCATATCGATGAAAAGCTGAACGAACTGGATGTTCATATTCATGCTTTGGAAGAGCCAAATTTACCAAGTGAAGACGACTTAAAAACAATCATACTCGCCGCTGAGACACGCCTTACTAGATGCTTCGAGACGCTGTCGGGGGAGTAAGTAAGGGTGCCTTCAAAAGTTCGGACTCAAAGTCCACCCCAGTATAGTGATTACACCCGCTATAAGAGTTTTCTTCGGATCGAGTTTGGGCACTCATGTACGTTTTGCGATATTCGAGAGCCAGAGCTTGGAGGGGTCCAATCTTTTTGTGTTGAGCACTATAAGCCTCAAAACCGTTTTCCAAAGCTCGAAACCGAATACTCTAACCTACTCTACGCGTGCAGGCATTGTAATCAGTGGAAAGGTTCATACTGGCCTGGTTTTAAACAACGTATTGCACGACTAATTGTCCTTAATCCATTCTTGCATTTCATTGATAAGCATCTTGATAAGTCTCAACATGCTTGGCGAGGCAAGACTGCTCAAGGACGCTGGAATGTAGACAAATTTCGTCTCGATAAGCCAATGAGAGTCACTCAACGAACTGACCGTGCAAATGTTGAGGCAACAATAGCTACCTTGACGGGCAATCTTGAAAAAGCTCAGGCAGGACTTCAAATAGCGCAGAGAAAAAACGCAAGAAGTGCAATGAGTACGTTTCAAATCGAAATTAACTCTCTGACAGGACAAATAGACACGCTTAAACGCAAAATTCGCGTTTAAGACTTCGCTCATACTTATTCATTTTTCTAAAAATATTGCGTGATACCGAACTGAACCATCCAAGCATCGTTTGGTATATGTAGTTTTGCTAGGTCGAGCCTTGCTAAGAGCTGAGTCAACCCAGTTGGAACAATTCTCAATCCTGCGCCTGTACTAAGTGCCTGAACCCACGGTTCGGCACTTCCACCAGAGTTCATGGGCTGAAAAACAGCAGCGTCGGCGAAAAGTGTTGGTTGCAGGAAAAGTCTCGGGGCAATCCCAATTGAATGCCTTAGTTCGAAGTTCCCGTAATTGACAAATGAACATCGGTAGAGCGAATCCGGTAAACCGCGTACACCTTGCTGACTCCCAATCAAAATGCTGTGGTTGACGTTTCCAGAGTTCACAATATTCGAATTGAGAAACATCGTAAAAGCAGTTCGATCACTGAACGCGTGAGCTGCCGAAAATTTCCCCCTCGTTTCACCGCGGAAACTTCCGTCAGTAAAATAGCCAGGACGTAATTCAAGCACTGCCTTGTAACCATGAGGTGCTAGATCATCCCATTTGTAAGCATCATAAATGACTTCAAAGAGAGACCCAAAATAGTATCCATCTCTGGGGCTTTGTCCGTTCGTATTAGAAAAATTCTCATAATAGACCGCCGGCTGAATTTCATAGATCACACGTGAACCGTATTTAAACGGTGTAACCCATTCTAAGAATCCACCCAGTCTATTGCGACTCCAACTCGTCGAACTATCTTGAAATCGAAATCCAGAACTAGTGCGGTAGACCTCGATTTCCTGAGCCCACGAATTAGGACTATAGGTGTGCTCGTCAATCCAGGCAGCAAAGTTAATTCCACGTTCAGCATAGGCAATCTTCGCTCCGACACGGGTAGCGCGCCCGAAACCATCATAATCCACCAAACCAAAAGTCGCAGACGAGTCCTCGAGTGTTTTTCCGGAAGAAAAACTAACGATCGGTGAAAGCGTACTTTTGTGTTTGAGAACGACTTTGATTTTCGAGCCCTCTTCGGAGGTCATGACCTGATCAAATAGTCCCAGGTTCTTTACACGCCTTGAAAACTCCCTCAATTCGTCATCAGAGATTTCGGCTGGTAGTGCTCGCGGTAGTAAATCCATCAAAGTGGCCTGTTTTGTTGCCTCAAGCCCTTCGAACTCGATCTCTGTGAAATGACGAGCGTGTGCGGTGGAGGCAAACAGAATCAGTGCGAAGCTGAACCACTTATTCTTCATCTTCGTCGTCATCCGTGGATTTCCCTTTTTCTTTAGTTAGCAGGATTTTCCCGTTTCCCGCGTCGATCAAAAGCTCTTTCTTTCCAGGGGTGGCGATCACTTCGATTTCATAAACGAGAAAACCATCCTCGCGATCGAGGGCAGCTTCGATGACTTTTCCTGGCGCAGATTTGGTAGCTATTGCAATTGCATCTTGCAAAGAAATCTTGGCGAGCGAAGAGTACTCCGACTTTGATTTTCCTTTGACGGAAATGCTTCCCTCGATTGTGGTTCGGCTTTTAGCAAAGACCTCGATTTGTCCTAGACAAAGAAATAAGCCCAGTGTCGATAAATATACTAACTTTGATTTCATCATTTTCCTGATCCTCCTCACCACAGGATCGAAAATGAAAATGACAGAAGAGCAACCCGATCATTACATTTTTGTAAGTCTTAAACGGAGAGAAACTAGGCCGGGAACTTCACAAAAAAAACGGTGCCAATCCCAGATGGATTTCTGGCAGCGCCCACCGTTCCCCCATGAGCCTGAACTATGGCTTTTACAAGGCTTAGGCCCAATCCTAGCCCACGAGATGAGCGACTAGAGTCCACGCGATAAAGCCGTTCCCAGATTCTGCTCATTTCGTTTTCAGGAACCCCAATCCCTTGATCAGTGACGCTAATTACACCCTGGCCATCTTTAATCCGCGAATCTACGGTAATGGTACTTCCTTCAGGTGAATACTTGATCGCGTTATCTAAAAGATTGGATACTGCCTGGAGTAACCGCACACGGTCACCCGAGAGAGTGAAGGACTGATCCAGATTGGTAGTCAGTTCAATATTCTTTTCTTCTGCGACAAAACCATACAAGTCGATTGCGTTGGCAATTAGTTCAGACGAGTTCAGTCGTTCTTTTTTCAATGAAAGAGTACCTGCGTCTGCTTCTGCGATATCCATGATCCCATCAACGAGTTTTAAGAGAAGCTCCGAGCTTTCTTGACAGTCGATCAATGCTTCTTGAAGTCGGCTCACTTCGACCTTGCCAGCCAAAGCACCTTCCACGGCGTTCTGTAATCTCATAATAGGGGTTCGCAGATCGTGTGCCACGTTATCTACAGTGTCTCTCATTCCTTGTAGAAGCTTCTCGTTCTGCTCTAGCATCTGATTAAAAAGAGTTCCTAGCCTCCATAGCTCGTCCTTACCCTGATGAATCGGAACTCGCGCTTTTGGATTTCCAGATCGGATACTTTCAACGGTTTGAGTGAGCCATCGAATTGGTTTTAAAAGTCTGTGCGAGATCAACACGCCCACAGCTATTGCGAGCAGAAAAATCGGAATCAACCCCTTGAGATAAGCGTTAGAAAAGCTCTGAAAGAACTCTTCACGATCCTCAGTATCTTTTCCAACCTGTAAAGTTTCGCCAGTAGGTAAGACTCTTGAAGCGACCTCCACATCGTCGCCAAAACCACCGCCGGGAATCACGACCCAGCCGCTATTCACCTTGTTTTTTTGCAGGAAGGTATCAATGTGGGTCAAAGTAGGCGCATCTTCGTCATCGCTTCGGTCAGGTGAATGAATGAAGAGTGTTTTTCCGAATTTGTCAGATAGTCTGACCATGAAATCACGGGCTCTCTTGATCTCTTGGCTAGAAACTCTGAACTTCAATCCATTCACACCATCTCTTGCGTACAAAACGGAGTACTCTTGAAGTTTTTCATTCAACAGATCGTGATCCTTGCGCTGAAGAGAAGTCATTAAAAGATAAGCGGTGAGCGCAAAAAGAGAAATCGCGCTGGCAATAAATGCGAGAGAGTACCAAACGCCGATTTTAAAACTAATCCGACTGAAAAACATAGCCAACCCCCCGCATGTTCTGGATTAGTTTTCTCTCGAATTCGCGATCAATTTTTGTCCGAAGCCTGAAAACAAGAACATCCACGACATTGGTTTGGGGGTCGAACTGATAGTTCCAGATTCGCTCTAAAATTTGAGACTTCGTTAAAACCCGTCCTTGGTTGCGTAAGAAATACTCAAGAAGTGAAAACTCCTTGAGCTGGAGTTCAATTTTCTTTCCATCTCGTTTGACCTCCCGGCTGATGAGATCTAAGACAACCCCGCCACCCATAAGAGCCGTGGGAGTCGATGAAGTTGTGGGGTTCGATGTTGAGTTGACTCTGCGAAGCAGGGCAGTGACTCGCGCCAAGAGTTCAGAAAGAGAAAAAGGCTTAGTGAGGTAATCATCTGCCCCGGTTTGCAGACCTAAAACGCGATCGTCGACTGAACGCTTCGCGCTCAAAAAGAGGATCGGTGTCCTTTGATCTTTTTTTCTAAAATCTTCCACCAAAGTAAGCCCATCGATCTTTGGAAGCATGATGTCGCAAATGAGAAGATCGTAGGAGTTGACCCCTAATAAGTCCTGAGCCATCTCTCCATCTGTTGCGAGATCAACGGCGAAGGCGGCTTGAGTTAAGCCATTTTCGAGAAACTTGGCTATTTTCGAATCATCTTCAACCAAAAGCAGTCGCATTATTTAACTTTACCAAAAGTCGGCCATCTTAGGCGAATGACAAAAATGTAAGACTGCGCACCACGTTAAAGTTGGCTTGGAATTCAATTTCTTGAATTTTCGGGTTCAAAATTCAGAATTTTGAACCTCTGAAATTTACACATATTTTATTAAACCACTGGTTTTATTCGGGTTCATGCGGGGTGACCATTTGGCATGCACGTTGCTGATATGTGATGACAGGAGTCAGTGAGTGGACTGGGAAGTTTCGGTTTGCCGAAAATTTTGTCTCGGATTTCGGAAAACCGAAACTTTTTAAAAGTGCTTTTTTTCCTAAGTCACTGAATTGCTTTGCTTAGTCTTTAAAGGACTACTGGCACAAAGCTTGATGATAAGTGATTGAGAGATGCTTACAGTGATGTGAGGTCCTACATACCGAGTACCAGCGGAACCGGCTTCCCACCTTGGCTTTTATGAAAGCGAGGTTTGGATTGAATACAAACTCATCTAACAACAATACGCCACACACGCTTGGCTTCGTTGCCGTTGCGATCGTGGGTTACGGTCTCCCTTGGATGAAGATTCTTCAAGTAATTGCGTCGTGGCTCTTAGTTGGTTTTATCGCACTCTTTGCTGCTGCCTTTCTCTGGCTTCTCATTTCTTGGGGAGTTGAGATCTACACAGAGCTAAAAGAGAACCGCGCTTGGATCGAAGAAGCCAAGAGCAAAACAATTCCTGATTTTGAAATGGAGATTCGAGGTCTTAACAGCGCACTATCGACGCGATCCAGAGAGTTCGAGTTTTTGTTCGACGAACGGAAACGTCTCAATGAGATAATCGAGAGAATCAAAGTTCGGTATCGAATTAGTGAAAAAAGCTTCGAAGAGATTTCTGAAAAGGTTCGGAAAGACAATGAACCTGAGGAGCTTCCTCCTGCCGAAAGCGTTTATGAAGACCTGGATGTCTTTGAAGAAGGAGAACTGCTGTGAATTCTCTTTTTCGTTTAACCAAACGAGACCTTCTTTTTTTGGAAACTCTGGGATCATACGGAGTTCTGTCGAGCGCTCAGATTCATAAACTCTTTTTCGGTGCCATAAAGAGAACCGTTGTTCTTAAACGGCTGAGAGTTCTTGAAGAAAGAAAGTGGATCAGGCGTGTAGGCTTCTTGGATTTCGGTCTAGCCGCCTGGGGCATCACCCAAAAATCGAAACAGGAGCTTCAGATTCCTTTTTCTTACGGGAGAGCAAATCAGAATACACTTTCTCACGACATCACCGTTTCAGAGCTAAGATCGAAATTAGAATCAACCGGTGTTGTTTCGGGTTTCAAAGCATCTTTTCACTTTAGGCATCAGCTCACTCCACAGGACAAGAGGCTTGGAATTTTCTCCTCTGATTTCTTAATGCCGGATGGCGAGTTTAAGCTTTCAGCCCTTAGTGGAGAAAAGCTTGTAGCGCTTGAACTAGAGCTGACTTTGAAAGCGAAACGTCGCTATTTCGAACTTTGGTCAAAGTACATACGGGATAAAGAGAGCCTTTGGAGAGTCTGGTACGTCGTTCCTACGAAAAGAATGGGCGAAAAGCTTCTATCCTTTGAAGCGGAGTGGAGAAGCGCTGGGCACGACTCTAAAAAACCTCTTCTGCTTTGGAGTGCCATGGAAGAGGTACTCGTTAAACCGTTAACCACACACTTACATCATTCAAGCGGTACGACTTCGATTTCAGCGCTCTCTTTGAAAAAGACTACTCAACCCCCTGCTCAAGCCCTGAGTAGATCGACCGAAAAGCCACTCCCTCTCAATTCAAATCAAGTCTCTGAACCCATTCAGAAAAATTAGGCACACGAAGATTTTTAAAACTTCCTTTCACCTCTGACTCACTGGGGGTTTAAGGGGGTACATCTGCAATTAACGCTAGTCTCAATCCGCAAGCGGATCAAAAGCCCCTTCTTCTTTGTTTTATCCGAGGGAGATTGTCATGACAAAGCGTTGCACTATTCAGACGGAGAAACCCTCTCCGAAAGACGCTATTTCTGTGCTAAACTTGAATTATTCGTCGTCGATAGATGGCGAATGTAAACCAAAGTTCTTTGAAAATCCGAAGTGGCTGAATGCGCGTGAAGCGGTGGAATATTTGAGACTTCCATCTTTAGGTGCGCTTCGAAACCTTGTGTACAGACGAAAGATTCCTTTCTGCAAGTTAGGAAGAAATCTTCGTTTCGACCGCGAAGGTCTCGATCGGTTCATTGAATCCTCCAATTACCAAAGGAGGAAATCAACATGATCCAAACGTATCAAACGGCAGACGGGGAAACTCGTTACCGGGTTCGTGTGTTTGTAAGAAGCGGCAAAAATCCAAATCTTAGAATCACCGAACAAAAAGGAAGTATCGAAACACTGCAAGAAGCCCATGAAGTTGAAAAGAAACTCAGACGAATTTGCGAAGACCAGGTCAAAGAGATCGAGTCTCGTGGAATACTCTGGGACGATCTTCTAAACGAATGGGATAAGACCGAGCGAAGACTCAAAGTCGCAACAGGGCAACGCCAGTTAATCAATCACGAAGACTATTTGGGAGCACTGAGGAAGTGGACGAAGGATTACCTTCAGAAA
>JAEUWC010000023.1 GCA_016786465.1 Bdellovibrionales bacterium
ATCAGCGGCAAACCCACTGCGCCCAAGATCAACCAACCCCAGATCGGGATGATGGCAAAGAAAGTGGCAACGCCCACAGGTGCGTTTCGAAGGATGGAATCCTTAAAGCTAGCGGGCTTTCGGGTTTTGACGTGAATCACTTGAAGCTTCACGGCGCGCTTACCGATGCTTTGCCCTTTGAAAGGGCCAAAGTTCATTCCATCACCCAAAAGGCTGTAGGCAAAGGCCAGAAGCGGCCCAAGCGGGTATGGCAAGATGGCCGAAGTCGCAACGATGATGACGCCATCGATGACTTTGGCGACGATTCGATTCGTCAAAGCGGTACGTCCACCGACCCCGCGTTCTGTGACTAGTAGCGTCCAAATCAGGTGCATGCGTCCCCTGCCCGACGCTTGCTGCGCCCGGCTAGCCTTCTAGAAAAAACCGATCCAAAACGTCGACCAGCGAATGAACCGCAAAAATATGGCTCTCTTGAATTCTACTCGAATTTTTTCCCAGGCGTGCGCAAAGAAAAAGGTCAGATAAAGATTTTAGCTTCCCGCCGCTTCCGCCCGTCAATCCAATGACTTTTGCGCCGATTTTCTTGGCTTCTTCAACCGCTACTAGGACGTTCTTACTGTTTCCCGAAGTTGAAATCGCCAAAACCACGTCTTCTTTTTTGCACAGCGCCTGCACCTGTTTGACAAAGACCAGATCGTAACCAAAATCATTACCGACGGCGGTTAAGTTTGAACTGTCGGTGGTCAATGCGATCGCTGGCAGGGGCTTACGGTCAATCAGCATGCGTCCGACCATTTCGGCGGCCATATGCTGAGCGTCAGCAGCTGATCCTCCGTTACCAAAAATCAAAAGCTTTCCGCCTTTGCGGATGCTTTCACCAATCATCTTTGCGCCTTGGACCAGGTCTTCGGCGTGATCGGTGACGAAGGCTTCTTGGATCGAGCGCATTTCTTGGAAGGTTGCCATAAGATAGGCTTTAGGATTTGTGGCTGGCTTTTGATCTGGTGTTGACATGTTTCGAGAGATACCGTGTATTGAAGACAAATTTAAGGGGGTTCCCATGGCTCAAGCAAAAAATATTAGCGAAGTTTCCGACCAATCCTTTGATAACGACGTTCTGAAGTCGGGGGCTCTTTCCCTAGTCGACTTCTGGGCCGAATGGTGCGGACCTTGTCGCATGCTTGCCCCTACCATCGAAGGCTTGGCCGATCAGTACCAGGGTAAAGTCAAAGTTTTCAAAATGGACGTCGACCAGAACCCCAATACTCCGGGCAAATACCACATCCGCGGTATTCCTACGGTCATCCTTTTCAAGAACGGCCAAGTGCTCGACCAGTTGGTCGGCAACCAACCGAAAGAAGCATTCGTTCAGACCATCGAAAAACACCTTGGGTAGACTGGTTTCCTCGGTTATCCTAATGAGGTTCAGCAGTTACAACCTCAGTTGGAGATACCTATGGAATCAGGGGATTTTCTCAGTCGGGTAGTTGAACTTTGGAAGAATGGCGGGGTCTGGATGTACCCCATCTTATTCTGCTTCGCCCTTTCGGCTGGCATTGTACTTGAGCGCACTTTGCGACTCTTCTTCCAGTTCAACACAGACGGCTCGGCCTTCATGTTCGAAATTCAAAAGCACGTCTTGGCCAACGACCTAGACGGCGCGATCCGCCTTTGCAACGGCTCGGGAAATGCGGTTCTTCCCAAAGTTTTAAAGGCCGGACTTCAGCGAGCTTCGCGCGATGAATCGCAGATTCAAAACGCGCTAGACGCTGCGAGCCTGGAAGCCATTCCGAAACTGGAACGCAGAATCCCTTACCTGGCTGCCGTCGCAAACATTTCGACGTTGCTAGGACTTTTGGGAACCATTTCGGGTTTGATCGCTTCGTTTAAATCTTTGGAAAAAGCAGACCCTGCGCAGAAGCAAGCGCTTCTTTCGGCCGGTATTTCGGAAGCCATGAGCGCAACCGCTTTTGGTCTGGTGACTGCGATCATGGCGATGTCAGCGCATAGTTTGCTTGCAGCCCGCGCATCGAAGATCACCGAAGAAATCGACGAATTTGGCGTGAAACTGATGGACCTGCTTTCGGCACGTAAGTACCGCCACAGCAGCGAAAAAGGTTCGAACGACTAATGCATCGTCCTTCTGCGCGACGAAATTCGCTTCAGAAGCCAGTGGAACTGAACCTGGTTCCCATCTTGGATTCATTGGTCACGCTGATCGCGTTTCTGATGATGACCATGTCGCTTGTGAACCTGGTTTCGGTGGAAACGCCTTTTCCGATGGTTTCGTCTGAACAGAACCAAAAACTGGTGGATGAAAAACCGCTTCAGCTGACTTTGTCGTTCCAGGAAAACGCCGTCGAAATCTGGAGCCCGTTTGCAAAGATTCAACCCTTGAAGATCGCCGATTCGGAACCCGGAAAGCCGGACTTGGCGAAGATTCATGCGTTCTTGGTCGATGTGAAAAAGAAGTTCCCTTCTGAAACGAAGATCGTCTTGGTCCCTACCCCGACCACGAATTACGACGTGATTGTTTCGATCATGGATTCAGTCAGGATCTTAGATGCGACCGACGCCGCGATCTTTAGCAAGAATCCGAAGACGGGCTTGGATGAACAGACAAAGACTTTGTTTCCCGAAATCGTGTTTGGAAATCTTTTGGGGGATTCCTGATGCGGTCCAACCGAGGATCCATTCGAAATCGCTTTCGTAGAAAGAAGCTAAATGAAGGCTTCGAACTTCAGCTGACCAGTCTGATGGACGCCTTGGTCATTATTCTGATCTTTCTTCTGAAAAATTTTTCGGCAAGTTCCGTTCAATTCAGCACCGTCAATGGGATTCAACTTCCGAATTCGGTGGGCCGTGATATTCCACCCCAGTCGCTTCAGGTGATTGTGACCCCCGAAGGAATGACGTTTGAAAACGAACGCATCGTGGATTTTGTTCAAACCGCTCAGACCCTAGAAGACGGATCCAGCGGATATAAACTAAAAAAGACGGACTTAGATGAAGGCGGCGCGCGAATCATCCCGCTTTACGATGCTCTGATGAAGGCCAAAGAAAAGTCTGAACTTCTTCGATCCAAATCCATGGCTCGCGACGAAAAAGGCCAACCCCTTCCCTTCGAAGGAATCTTGGCCATTCAGGCGGATAAGCGAATCGAATACGATACGCTACGAAAAATCATGTACACTTCGGGCGCCGCCGGCTACCGAGTCTTCCGCTTCTTGGCTCAGTCTAAAGATGGCGGCTGATTTGATCTTTCGGCGCAAAGGGGCGCCCGACTGCAAAGTCGAAATTGAAACTCAGCTGAACGTCTTGGCGCATTCCCAGCTGGGAGAAATCTTTATTGGGTCGCAATGCGGCGGCCACGGAAAATGTGGCAAGGACCGGGTTCGGATTGATCCTAAGGACCAGTCGCGGTTATCCCCGGTGACGAGCGCCGAACGCCTTCATCTTTCTGAAGGGCAAATCGCCGAAGGCTACCGACTGGGGTGCCAATGCTGGCCCAATGACCCATCCCGGACCATCGTCGCTGACGTCGAAGCCATCGACCCGCGCGAACGCGAAGTGCTCTGAGCACCTTTTGATGCCCGGTGCGTCAACGCGGCGATGACGAAAACTTAAACGGATAGGTCACCTGCACGACTCCACCGCCGCGAGGGATCGGGAAATCGATTCGCTTGATGACGGCCAAAATGCATCGCTCGACGTTTGCATTTTTCAGGCTGCTGGATTCGATACCGGCCTGGGTCACATGCCCTGAAGATCCAATCACAAACGAAGTTCCGACGCGGCCCGAAGCGCCTGGGTTTTCGGCGTTGATTTCTTTTTCATAGCAAAGACGAAATTCATCTTTGTGGGCCAAAAGCGCGCGTTCAACCGCATCTGCATCGATCGCACCCATGACAACCGTTTCTTCAGGACCGCCCGAACGAATCACGACCCGAGTCTTTCCACCGACGATTCCTGCGCCGCTGCCTGTGGCACCCAAGCCCGTTCCGACTCGGCCCCCGCCGCGTCCGGATTTCGCAAGTCCGCCCAAGCTGTCTGCGGTTCCGCCGCCACCTTTGCCTTCGCCATCCAAAGCCAAGCCCCCTTGGCCACGAGTCATGAATCCGCCAAAACCTTCTAAGCTTTTGCCGCCCTTGCCTAGTTTTTCAGCACTGTTTCCAAGAAGGTTTTCGATCTTTCCGCCGATCCCCTTCATCAAATCCATGTTTCCTTCTTGGCGAACCTGACTTGCGCCCGAACCGCGTCCATCCCCCCCCGTGGGCGATGTGCGCTTGGCCAACTGCTGTGGATCGCCTGTATTCTTGGAAGTTTTGCCACCCCGCGTGCCCGATTCCCCTTTTGCTTTCGCGCCCGCGCCTTGCTTGCTTTCGCTTTGAGCGTTCTTGCCCTGGGTTCCTTGAGTCTTTGAAGCCTGATTTTGCTTTTCAGTCTTCTTGCCGTAATCCGCAATTTTCGGAAGCTGCTTTTCAGGATCGATCTTCTGATCCGTGGGTTTCACGTCGATCTTGGTGACCTTTTCTGGGTCAGGCTGCTTGGGTTGTTCGGTTTCAATGGGTTTAGGTTCTTCACGCTTGGGTTCGAACTGTTTGACCTTGGACGTGTAGGCTTCCGGTTTGTAAAGAATCGTCGCAATTCTTTCTGGAAGTTGTTCGGCTTCAATGGCCGGAGAAATCGTCATCTTGGAAAAGCTCATCACCAGGGCAACGGATGCCGCCATGGATCCGCCCAGGACTTGTAAAAAAAGCGGGTCACGTTCAAAAATCCGGCGGGTCTTTAGGCGTGGCGGTGCCGGAGTAAAACTGAGGTAGAAATCAACTTCGCCCAAAGTGATTTTGGCGAAGTCCCGGTCAGTCAGGTGAAGCTTTCCAGAACTTCCTGAAACAGCCTGGTCTAAAGTGAAAAGCCGTCCCGAACGTTGAATCACACCCTTCATCTTGGGATCGACATTTAACGTCCAGCCTTCGGCCCCTGCTTCGACAAAAGGAAATCGTGAATTTGAAAGAATCGGGGGAATTCCGAAATCCGCCGAACGGTCGCTTCCGACAACCACCGTCTGATTTCTCAAAAAATGTTCGATGTTCAAAATACTAGAACGCCAAGACATGACGACTTCCAACGAAATCTGACTTGAAGGCGCAAAATCGAAAAGATCCGAAGATGACCCTTCCGTTTCCAAAAGCATCGCCCCCATGTCCAGCTTCGGATCGACCATCAGCGAACGACCTTCTAAAGACTTTGCTGATGACTTCGCGGAATCGGGCGATTCTAAATTAACTTCCAGGTTCCAGCGTCCAATTTGAATTTGGTCCTTGGATTGAATGACCTGGGTAATCGTCTTCTTGCCGTTGACGAAAACACCCGTTTCGCTGGCAAGATCATAAATGACCACTCCACCACTGGGCGGAACGCCCTCGGGCAGGACATCACCAGGCTTGGGATTGATCACTTCGATCACCGCATGGATTGGCGCTATTCCTTCTCCGGCCAGCTTTAAGTCCGCGCTTTCAACCGATCCAATCACTAAACGGTCCTTGTGGAATCGGTAGCTTCGATCTTTTGCCTTCAGGACAACGATCTGCCGAGGAAGGTCCAGAAACTGAGGACGAGAAACCTGATTTGGATTCGACTTAATTTTCGACATAACGTCCCCTTATTTCCCTAAAACAACATCCCTGAGCATTTCACGATGGAAGTTCTTTCGTCGCTTCACCAAAGAATCCATTTTTTCTTCCGGGCGATGTTGAAAGTAAAATTCGCCTGGATTTCGAATTTCTCCTTCAATCGATTGTCCGGTGAAATCCAAATCTGTTTTCTTCGGGTACACAACTCTGGGTTGGCTTTTCTGCCCATACGCCAGTGAAACAAAGAAAAGACCCAAAACGGAAAGATTAAAAATTCTCATGGGGATTCTCCCTTTTTCTCGCAGGACTGCTTCAATCGGGTGAACGAAAAAAGTTCAAACCCACCCAGTTCCTTTTTTGAAATTTCAGAAAGGGCATCCAAAGCCCCCGAATAATCCGACTTTAAATCCGACAGCCGCGCGGCCTGGTGATAGTACTCGCTAAAGCCGCTTGCATCGATCCGACCTAAGTCACTGCCTTTTTTGAAATTCTGTTCGGCAAGCCCTGCCTGCCCAATTCCCTGCAAGGCTATCGCGTAGGACGCGAGAACGTCGGGCTGATTCACGCGGCCCACAACCTGATCCAAAAGAACCTTAGATTTTTTAAAGAGCCGGTAATAGTTCAGCAGATAGGCGCGGTTCATTTTCGCTGCCAAGTCGAATTCGTCGATCTTCAAGACTTCTTTCCACGCTTCGTTGGCTTCCAAAGCCCGAAGCCAATCGCCTTCGGAATCTCCGGGGTTTTCCCCCATAAAGTTCACGGTCGGAAGGCTCAGCAGCACCACCGCGCGATTGGTCAAGGCTCCCAAGTTTTTGGGCTGAATCGAAAGTGCTCTTTCGTAAGCGATTCGGGCCAAAACAGGCTTAGCGGTTCCCCAAAGAAGATTGCCGTAATCCAGCCACGCCAACGCGTCTTTTCCGTTTTTCAGCAAGCGTTCACGAACTTGAACCAAGGCTTCCTTCTGCCCTAAGCTTCCGCCATCTGACGAAATTCCAGCAATGCGGAAACGCCCGCGAAAGCCTTGGGCACGGTACACACCCGGGCGTTTCAGCTGGGCCAAGCGATCTGCAATCGAAGGAATGACCGGGCTAAGAAGTTCTAGATCATTGGCTTTTTGGTAAGAATCATTCCAGGTATCCAGCGCTTTACGCCTTAAAGGTTCAGATACTTGGCGAAGACTTGCGCGAAAGTTCTTTAGCGCAATGTCGGTGAACTGCGACGGCGGCTGAACCGCTTCAAGTTCCTGTGAAAATTTATAGGCCCACCCGGCTAAGCGATCCAAAGCGGCAATTGCCCACGGACCGCCCGCTTCCATAGCCGAATGGTAGCCGCGGCTTAAAGGTTCCAGAAACTGCAGGCGTTGGGCTAGCGATTTCCTAAGGACGGATTCAGGTAGTTTTAGGGGTTCAAACTGGGTTTCTTTTTCAAGAAACTCCGTCAGACGAAACCGCGCATAGGCGATGAAAGGTGAACTGACGCCGGCAGCAACCTTCATCTGGCCCATTCGCTTAAAGACTTCTTTTGAACGAACAATGTCATTGGTCTTTAAGTAAAGATCGCCCAACCTAGCCCCGCATTCCGCTTCCAGGCTTCCGCCGCCGGTCATGCAGTACTTATAATAAGACGCCGCCTGCGATTCGTTCTTCGAACGTTCTAGATCCTGAGCAAGTGAAAGCGCGATCCAGTAGCGCCGGGGCGCTTTAGGGAAAAGTTCCAGATAGGTTTCTTGAATTTTTCGCGAGCGAGCGGCTTCGCCCGCCCCTTCAAAGATCCTAGCTGCCGTTTCCAAAGAATCCGGATCTTTTTCTTGCTTGCCGATTTTTTCAAACAAAACGGCGGAAAACGAAAACTGGCCTCGGATCAGGGACTGAGTCGCAATCGACTTCAAGGCGTCCGTGCGTTTCTGGCTTTTCGGAACCCTTTTTGCCCAAGCGTCTGTCACGCGATCGACAGCTTCGGAATTTTCGGCCAATGAATACGAATTCATCGCCCCTTCAAATGCTTTGTCGATGATTTCCAATTTGTTTGAAGAAGCGGCAAAAGCTTCGTATTCAGCGCCGGCTTTTTCATAACTTTTATCAGATTCAAGAACTGCGATTTTTGAAACCTTCCATTTGGTTTCAATTTCAGCAACCTGCGCCGCAAGCTTTCCGCCCTGCGCTTTATCAGTCGCCATCAGCGCTGAATTCTTCGTTAGCTTTTCGGCAGTTTCCTTAAGATCAGATCCTTCGCTGGATTCCGAAAGCTGGGTATTCGCTGGCGCAAGATCCGAAAGGATCTGAAGCCAAAGGCGCGCAGCCGTGACGGCCTGCTGAGAACCCGGGGCCTTGTCGACGATTTTTTCTAAACGACCCATCGCTTCTTTTCGTGTTCCCGAATATCCCGCCAAGACTTGGGCTGCGCGAAGTGCGGCTTCCCTTCCTTCTGGAAGTTCTGAAAGAGCTTCTTGCATCCGATCAGCAGCGTCGATGAATTCTTTCTCCAGTTCACCGGGTTCGGTCTTGGACTTGGACTGAGGCGCTTTCTTGATCGCTTCAGACAAACTTGCCGTCCATAGTGCGCCCGCTTCTTTGGCGTAACGTTTGTCTCCACCTTCTAAAACCACGCGATAAAGTTCGCTGGCTTCCCGTGCCTTACCCAGTTCACGTTTGACGTCGGCTAGGTACATCCGAATTTCCGGGGTTTCGTTACGCGCATCTTCCAGCGGAAGAATCTGGGTCAAGTAAGCGGTGTAAAAGTCTTCTGCGATGCCAAGGCTTGCCCGGGTCCCCTTTTTTCGAAACGATTCGTGATTTTCAGTCGCGGTCCGACGGATCATCGCGCGAAGATTCTGCCAGGATGTTTGGGTGTCTGATTCCCCAGTGGTGTAAAGTTTTGCAGATTTCAGGCGGTTCAAAGCTTCCTTAAACCTAGACTTACGAAGGTCCAAATCGACCAGCTTCACCCGCACGCGAAAGGCCGCTTCGTCTTCGGGATGGGTCTTCAGCAAAGATTCGTAAACTTGCATGGCTTTAGCCAGTTCGACGTTTCTTTCGTACTGACGGCCTAATCTTTCCAAGGTCTTGGGATAGAAATTCTGTTCAGACGCAATCGATTGAAAATACGTAATCGCTTCATCGACTTGCCCCAGTTCCGTCATGAAAACGGCCATGTCACGCATGGCTTCTTCTTTTAAGGAAATGAATCGTTCTTGATCCTGGGTCGTTCGCGCGATGGCATCCTTTAAAGCTTGAACGGCTTTGGGAAACTGCCGCGTGCGGTAATAGGCCCAAGCCAAACGGTGAAGAATTCTTGGAGTGCTTTCTGATTTTTGCGCTACCGCGCGTTTGGCGGCGGCTTCGTAATACCCGACGGCCTTACGGAAATCATTCTTTCGAAACGCTTCATCGGCAAGTTCACGATAGGCTTCAGACGCAAATGGACTTGATGAATACCGATCGGCAATGATCTTGAAGCTTTTTAGGGCTTCTGCGGTACTTCCCATCTCGCTTTGGTAAAAGCCCATGAAATAATAAATTTCATCCAAGCGTGGATAGTTCAGGCCCAGTTTCAAAAT